>NZ_JBHMQM010000060.1:0-500 GCF_042434975.1 Terrimonas alba | reverse complement strand
TTCACGGCTGCTGCCTGCTTAAGCTATACACTGCCATGGGGTGATGTAGTGACGACCAGTGATGATTATACCCATACATATACAACTGTCAATGGTTGCGATTCCGTTGTCACGGCGCATATCACTATCAATACCGCTGCTGCATCCGAGTTCACGGCTGCTGCCTGCTTAAGCTATACACTGCCATGGGGTGATGTAGTGACGACCAGTGATGATTATACCCATACCTATCAAACTATTAATGGTTGCGATTCCGTTGTCACGGCGCATATCACCATCAACAGTGCTGCTGCATCCGAGTTCACGGCTGCTGCCTGCTTAAGCTATATACTGCCATGGGGTGATGTGGTAAACACCAGTGATGATTATACCCATACTTATACCACGGTCAATGGTTGCGATTCGGTTGTCACGGCGCATATCACTATCAATACCGCTGCTGCATCCGAGTTCACGGCTGCTGCCTGCTTAAGCTATACACTGCCATGGGGTGATGTAGT
>NZ_JBHMQM010000059.1:0-502 GCF_042434975.1 Terrimonas alba | reverse complement strand
TAATCGTCATCTATTGCATACGCTTGCTGCAGGGCAGGCTTCATTAGTTGTATTATGGAATCCTTTGCCGCCATTTTTCGTATTTCCCATAACATAGTCGCCCGAAGGTGTTTTATGCGCACCTGGAAATACGGTCCTGCCGCAGCGCCCTTTTTTTCGAGCTCATTTAAAGTGCGAAAAATAATGACGGTATCTTTACTCCTCAAGTTATCCCTGATCTCATTAAAGTTTTTGTTTAGTGTATCATCATCCGCGTCTAAACTTTTTATCCATTCATCCAGGGGCAAAGATTTGTTTTGCGCAAATGCAGGAAGATTTGTTTGAAATAAGACAAATGATATAAATAGCAGGTATGGCGTTTTGGCCAGGAACATCATTTACTGTTATTAAGACTATGCCACATATCTATAGCAATAGGTAGATTTCCTTTTTGCTACCGCAAGGATGTTGCTAACACTTAAAGTTACACCCTTTAAAGAGTAAAAAATATTGATGTTCCCAA
>NZ_JBHMQM010000058.1:0-606 GCF_042434975.1 Terrimonas alba | reverse complement strand
CGTTTCTGAGCTTCGTGAACTTCAAAAAGAAAGAGACGCCGAAACACGGGAACGCAACTTAGTTATTGCGGCAATTGTTTTAGTTGCTATTGTTGGTTTACTTATCCTCAATCGCCAGCGGCTAAAATCCAGGTATCAGCAGCAATTGGCTTTTCAACAAAAGGTTGCTGCCGAAAAAGAACTGACAGCAGCAAAAGAGCAATTAGATATGTTTACCCAAAACGTTATTGAAAAAACAAAGGTTATAGAACAGTTGGAACAGCAGGTAGCAAACAAACCACTCACTGATGAACAGCATCAGCTTGCCGACGAGCTAAGCCGTCAAACCATACTTACCGAAGAAGACTGGGAAAAATTTAAGACACTTTTCGAAAAAATATATCCGGGCTTCTTTTTAAAACTCAAAGAGATGATACCCGACATTACAGTAGCCGAACAGCGTATGGCAGCGCTTACCCGTTTGCATCTAAACACCAAACAAATGGCGTCGATGCTTGGCATTTCTCCTGATAGCGTTTATAAGATCAGGCAACGCCTTCGTAAACGGTTACAGCTGGACGATGAGGTAACCACCGAAACGTATCTGACTAAAATTTAGCTAACAAA
>NZ_JBHMQM010000057.1:0-632 GCF_042434975.1 Terrimonas alba | reverse complement strand
CATAAGTTCAGACCTGTTTGACCTGTTGGTAATGTACCGGTCAACTGTGGTGCTTCTGTATCGCCACCGCTATAGGTAATATCTACATCTGTTGCATGATTGCCGCAGTCATCATAGATCTCATAATGATAGGTCACTGTCCAGTTGCAATCTGTACCTGTTGGTGTGCCGGTCTTATCTACTGTGACTGCTGCACTGCAATTATCGCTATACAGTGCGGCTATCGTTGCTGCTGTTGGTCCTGCCGGTATGGCACTGAAGCATAAGTTCTGATTCGTTGCTCCACTGGGTATCACGCCATTCAGCGTGGGTGCTTCTGTATCGCCACCACTATAGGTAATATCTATATCTGTTGCATGATTACCACAGTCATCATAGATCTCATAATGATAGGTCACACTCCAACTGCAATTATCTCCTGTCGGTGTGCCGCTCTTATCTACTGTGACTGCTACACTGCAATTATCACTATACAATGCGGCTATCGCTGCTGCTGTTGGTCCTGCCGGTATGGCACTGAAGCACAAGTTCTGGTTCGTTGCTCCACTGGGTATCACGCCATTCAGCGTTGGTGCTTCCGTATCTCCACCATTGTAGGTGATGTCCACATCTGTTGCATGATTGCCGCAGTC
>NZ_JBHMQM010000056.1:0-713 GCF_042434975.1 Terrimonas alba | reverse complement strand
GCATTTACTGTAGTTGCAACCGGGGTTGTTATCACTACAGGTGTTGCCGGTGTTACGGTGAAGGTTGCCGTTGCAGTTGGTGCTTCGCAAAGATCAGTAGCAGTGAAGGTCACTGTTACGGCACCACCGGTACAAAGTGTTCCTGCACCTGTTGCATTATTGGTAAGAACCGGATCACAACCACCCGTTACACTGGCTGTTGCCAGCCATGCCTGGAAGGCTGCATCAAGCGCTGCCTGGTCTGCATAGTCACATGCATTTACTGTAGTTGCAACCGGAGTGGTTATCACGACAGGTGTTGGCGGTGTTACGGTGAAGGTTGCTGTTGCTGTCGGCGCTTCGCAAAGATCAGTAGCAGTGAAGGTCACTGTTACGGCACCACCGGTACAAAGTGTTCCTGCACCTGTTGCATTATTAGTAAGAACCGGATCACAACCACCCGTTACACTGGCTGTTGCCAGCCATGCCTGGAAGGCTGCATCAAGCGCTGCCTGGTCTGCATAGTCACATGCATTTACTGTAGTTGCAACCGGAGTGGTTATCACGACAGGTGTTGCCGGTGTTACGGTGAAGGTTGCTGTTGCTGTCGGCGCTTCGCAAAGATCAGTAGCAGTGAAGGTCACTGTTACGGCACCGCCGGTACAAAGTGTTCCTGCACCTGTTGCATTATTGGTAAGAACCGGATCACAACCACCCGTTACAGAAGCGGTAGC
>NZ_JBHMQM010000055.1:0-754 GCF_042434975.1 Terrimonas alba | reverse complement strand
TTGAATTGCATGACAACTGTGGAAGCAAAAAACATACGGGTTTTAGCCTATTCACAGGATGTGTATATTTGTTTGTAAACAATAGTTTTTTCACAAACTGCCGTTGGCTGTAATACTATGAGAACTCTAATAACAATATCATACCTTTTTCTCTTCACGATTCTAGTCAACGCCCAAAAAGTGCGACTTGAAGGCGACGATTCTGAATATTTATGCCTCAACGATTCAATATCTGAGACCTTCGTAAAGAATCTTGAAAGCAAAAAAGTTGACAGTACAATTACTATCTTATACGACTACGACAACGGACGATTGCCAGGTTCGATCCGTGCTATGATATGGAGCGATAAAGGAATAGGCAAAGTTCGAATTATTCAAGGCTGCGACAGAATAACTAAAGACACAACTTTCGAATACAACTTGGCTGAGTTATGGAGGTATATCGACCAGACGAAATTTGATGATGTATCTATCCGTATTAAATCAGGCAATGGACAGTCGCATGATATGTTCTATCATATCACCGTGGCCACTCCAACAAAGTCTTTTATTGTTGTCGTCCGAGATAATGAGCGACAAAGAACGGAAAAGCATAAGACACCTGAAACTGACTCAAGAGTAATGTTAACTAACAAGGTTGACGCAATACTGAAATAAGTACTACAGCCAACAAGGGGTCCTATGTAAAGCGGTGTGAGAGGTTTCAGTTTTCTTCTAAAGGGGCAATATGTTTATAAACGGTACTACATAATAT
>NZ_JBHMQM010000054.1:0-792 GCF_042434975.1 Terrimonas alba | reverse complement strand
AGCTTAGGAGAAAAAGACCGGGAGTCCGCAAAGCGGACGAAGGGATTTTTCCTTGTGCGAGGCATTGCGGTCGAACGGAAAACGGCTTTGCGATGTGGTGGCATTCCGTGTTCCGTCTGCCTAAATTTATTGATAAGTTGAATAGCGTTCATTTGTTCAGCACTTATTCGTCAGCCACCATATTGCAAAACCGATGTTGCTTGCAGTGCCTTGTCACCTGATGATTGTTCTTCTTTTTTTGTCATCAAGCCACATTTGTTCTAACTGATAGTGCTCTGGTTCTGTCTGAATATAATCTTCGCCACATTTATTAAAAATTTCCAAATGGTCAATAAAACCGTTTTTCAACCAAACCATTGCATCTGCAAGTATTGAAAGTTCAGGATTTCTTATTTCAACGCCGTCTAATAAGTCAGTCGGATTACCAACAGTGTCAAAATTAGTTGCATTAGAAGTGTCAAGCTTGAATTGCTCGATTTCCGGGTCTTTTGAAAAATGAATGAAAGCACCGATTCCCGTGTGATCAGTGTCCGTTACGGTGAGAAACTGAATTTGTTTTCTAAGTAAGTCACTTTCCGGATGGTCGTCGAATGCAAGGTCAAAAATATCAAGTATGTACTGCGATTTAATCACTTTTTCCTGTCAATTGAAAGTCTCTAAAGTTATAAGTTGTCGTGAAGCTGAACTTGAATGTTGGTCGCTCCGCATTGCAAGCAACGATCGGGATTTACGAAGTGCCCACGGATGGAGCAGATGCGGGAGCGAAAGCCAGAGGCTTTCAGCGAAGCAGCT
>NZ_JBHMQM010000053.1:0-804 GCF_042434975.1 Terrimonas alba | reverse complement strand
AGGCATTGCGGTCGAACGTGTGTATTTCTGCTAAAATACGCTACTTCTTGTAACAAACAATTTTTTCAACTTGCTCTTTTTAAAGCGATTAGTAAAAAAAACGCTACTTGACTGAGTAGCGCAAATACAACTCAGGATAACGTTAATTCATTCAGTAGACAAGATTTTTTTAGCAGGTCTTTATTACTGGCAATTGTTTTTTCCGTTTATTCTTTCACCTCAAACACTTCTCTCAACCTTATATCCATACTGGAACTCCCGATCATGATCCGGAATTTACCGGGCTCAATCACTTCTTTCATATTTATATCCAGCATGGTCAGCATTTCAGGCGTAATAATAAATTGTATTTCTTTTTCTTCACCCGGCTGCAGGCTCACCCGCTGAAAGGCTTTTAATTCTTTGGCAGGTCTTGCTACAGAAGCCAGCTCATCCCGTAGGTATAGCTGCACCACTTCATCGCCTTTGTAGTTTCCCGTGTTTTTTATTTTAAATCGCAGGGCGAGATTTTCTCCGGCTTTGATGACCGGCTTATCTAATTGCAGAGCAGTATAATCAAAAGTTGTATAGCTCAATCCAAAGCCAAACGGGAATAAGGGCTGGCCGGTGAGGTTGGTATAATCATCACCACGGCCGGTAGGCTTATGATTATACACCAGTGGCAACTGTGCTTCTGCTACCGGAAAGGTGATGGGTAGTTTACCGGAAGGAGAACGGTCGCCAAATAAAATATCGGAGACGGCAGCACCGCCGGCATCACCGGGGTACCATACATCCACTACACTGTTTACTTTATCCAGCCAG
>NZ_JBHMQM010000052.1:0-898 GCF_042434975.1 Terrimonas alba | reverse complement strand
TCCTATGTAAAGCGGTGTGAGAGGTTTCAGTTTTCTTCTAAAGGGGCAATATGTTTATAAACGGTACTACATAATATTTTTTAGGACGCTGGGGATTTGAATGATTGTAGTTGCTGCAGCCGGGATATATTCTGTCGATCCTACAATCGTTCAAAGACACAGCGGAACATTTTTATTTTTAGTAATTAGCTCCGCATCCTATTTGTAGTCTTCCATTTGCAGAAAGCTACCTGCATCAGTCTTAGTTCAATAAAAGCAGCTGCCTGCTTTGCGATGTGGTCCTCCCGCGATTGATGGGTGCCACTCCTCATGTTATGCAGTCTGCTTTTGATCATGCTTTCAGATGAGCTTAATTAAAAATTATTTTATCAGTCCGGCTTGGTAGGGTATACCAGAATGAATGACAGCCCTTATACGACCTAGTAGTTTATGCGCAACTTTGATGATGGCTTTATTGGGTTCCTTATGAGCATGTTTGCGGTAATATTGCTGCAGGGCCATATCCTCTCTTACAGCTACCCAACTAGCCTCTACCAATAAGCTTCTGAGTTGATGATTACTTCTTTTGGTTAAACCCATATTGATTTTGTTTTCACTGCTTTGATAGATACCTGGTACCAGGCCCACAATAGCGGCTAGTTCATCAAGCCGGCTGAATCTGCGGATATCACCCAGTTCAGCAATGATGGCTGCCGCCGTTATACCACCAATACCCGGCACACTTTTGTATAGATAATAATCCTTGCGGTAATGTTTTCGACAATAGGCTCTCAATGCATTGCTGATATGTAATTCTTCATACCACATAAACTCCAGCTGCTTTAAGCGGCTACGCATACTTTCTGCTGCGCTGCTGTACTTCCATTTTATATCAGCGATCCAGCTCTTCATTTCCCGG
>NZ_JBHMQM010000051.1:0-914 GCF_042434975.1 Terrimonas alba | reverse complement strand
GCTGCAGCAGGCTGCCCAATGGTGACCGAAGCGGTAGCTGTACAATTATTGTTATCAGTAACGGTAACGGAATAAGTTCCTGCAGCAAGAGCGGTGATGTCTTGCGTGGTTGCGCCATTGCTCCACACATAAGAGTAAGGAGTTGTACCACCACTAACAGTTAAGTCAATGGACCCGGTGGCGTTACCAAAGCAAAGCACATCCACTTTTGAAGAGGTGAGAGCCAGCGCTGCAGCAGGCTGCCCAATGGTGACCGAAGCGGTAGCTGTACAATTATTGTTATCAGTAACGGTAACGGAATAAGTTCCTGCAGCAAGAGCGGTGATGTCTTGCGTGGTTGCGCCATTGCTCCACACATAAGTGTAAGGAGTCGTACCACCACTAACAGTTAAGTCAATGGACCCGGTGGCGTTACCAAAGCAAAGCACATCCACTTTTGAAGAGGTGAGAGCCAGGGCTGCAGCAGGCTGCCCAATGGTGACCGAAGCGGTAGCTGTACAATTATTGTTATCCGTAACGGTAACGGAATAAGTTCCTGCAGCAAGGGCGGTGATGTCTTGTGTAGTAGCGCCATTGCTCCACACATAAGAGTAAGGAGTTGTACCACCACTAACAGTTAAGTCAATGGACCCGGTGGCGTTACCAAAGCAAAGCACATCCACTTTTGAAGAGGTGAGAGCCAGGGCTGCGGCAGGTTGGGTAATGGTAACAGAAGTAGTCGCTGTACAATTATTGTTATCAGTAACGGTAACGGTATAGGTTCCTGCAGCAAGAGCGGTGATGTCCTGGGTAGCGGCGCCATTGCTCCAAACATAAGTATAAGGAGTTGTACCACCACTAACACTTAAATCAACAGAACCGGTGGTATTGCCAAAGCAAAGCACATCCACTTTTGAAGAGGTGAGAGCCAGGGC
>NZ_JBHMQM010000050.1:0-917 GCF_042434975.1 Terrimonas alba | reverse complement strand
ACTGCTGGATTGATTACTAAATGCAATGTCGCAACCGAGTCACAACCATTAGCGGCAGTGAGTGTAGCCGTATAATCACCGGCATCGGTAATGGACTGGCCGTTCCAGCTATATGGTAATGCAGCAGGACAGAGTGTAACAGTCTCTTCACCGGTTACTGCAGGATTGATTACTAAATGCAGCGTAGCAATGGAATCACAACCATTGGCGGCAGTAAGCGTTGCCGTATAATCACCGGCATCGGTAATGGACTGGCCGTTCCAGCTATATGGCAATTGTCCTTCACAGATGGTAATGGTCTCTTCACCGGTTACCACAGGGTTTACAATTAAATGCAGGGTAGCAGTAGAGTCGCAACCGGCCGTGCTGGTGAGATCAGCTGTATAGTCACCTGCAGTTGTGATGGATTGACCGTTCCAGCTGTATGGCAATTGTCCTTCACAGATGGTGATGGTCTCTTCACCGGTTACCACAGGGTTTACAATTAAATGCAGGGTGGCAGTAGAATCGCAACCGGCCGTGCTGGTGAGATCAGCTGTATAGTCACCTGCAGTTGTGATCGATTGACCGTTCCAGCTATATGGCAATTGTCCTTCACAGATGGTGATGGTCTCTTCACCGGTTACCACAGGGTTTACAATTAAATGCAGGGTGGCAGTAGAATCGCAACCGGCCGTGCTGGTGAGATCAGCTGTATAGTCACCTGCGGTTGTGATCGATTGACCGTTCCAGCTATATGGCAATTGTCCTTCACAGATGGTAATGGTCTCTTCACCGGTTACCACAGGGTTGACAATTAAATGCAGGGTGGCAGTAGAATCGCAACCGGCCGTGCTGGTGAGATCAGCTGTATAGTCACCTGCAGTTGTGATCGATTGACCGTTCCAGCTATATGGCAATTGTCCTTCACAGATGGT
>NZ_JBHMQM010000049.1:0-934 GCF_042434975.1 Terrimonas alba | reverse complement strand
AAAATGGCGGCAAAGGATTCCATAATACAACTAATGAAGCCTGCCCTGCAGCAAGCGTATGCAATAGATGACGATTATCTTATTGCAACTGTCAGCTGGTGGTATGGAGAAACGATGTTTTTCTGCAAGCAAATTGAACTGTCGACAATGTATTGTTTAAATGCGGTAGAAATCTTTGATAGAAGAGGAATAACGAATGACGCGTATAAATACCAGTTTCTCGGAGAGCTTTTTTATATTACACGTGACCTTGACAAAAGCATCTATTACATTCGCCAGTCTATTAAAAATGAAAAAGACACTTCCCGTGATGCAAAAGTAAATACGATGAGCCGTTGGAATACTATAGCACTTTGCTGGCTAAAAATTGGCAACTACGATTCTGCATTTCATTATTATGATATTGCCATGCAAATGGCAAACGCGTTAAATTCGGAAGTTTGGAAAGGAATTATTTCGGGAAATAAAGGATATGCCTATTTTTTACAAAAAAAATATGACATCGCTAAACCATTGCTTGAATTCGACTACCGCACCAGTAAACAGCATGACGAAATTGCCAATGCGGCCCACGCATTGCAAATGATAGCGAGAATCAATTTATTGCAGGGCAAAAAAGACAGCGCATTGCGGCAGGTGAAGGAAGCGCTGCGAATGCTTCAACAACAACCTCAACCGCTACCCCATTTCCTTCAAGACGTATATTACGCCACAGCCGATATATATCGTGTACTGGGTAACAGCGACAGCTTTTATCACTATTCACAATTATACAGTAACCTCCACGACTCCATCGAACATGCCGTTGCAAACAGCCGTTTGGAGATTTCCCGGCTTAGATTAGACAATCAGTCAAACGTTTCTGAGCTTCGTGAACTTCAAAAAGAAAGAGACGCCGAAACACGGGAACGCAACTTAGTTATTGCGGCAATTG
>NZ_JBHMQM010000048.1:0-934 GCF_042434975.1 Terrimonas alba | reverse complement strand
AAAATGGCGGCAAAGGATTCCATAATACAACTAATGAAGCCTGCCCTGCAGCAAGCGTATGCAATAGATGACGATTACCTTATTGCAACTGTCAGTTGGTGGTATGGAGAAACGATGTATTACTGCAAGGCTATTGAACTCGCAACAATGTATTGTTTAAATGCGGTAGAAATCTTTGATAAAAGAGGAATAACGAATGATGCGTATAAATACCAATTTCTCGGAGAGCTTCTTTATACTACACGGGACTACGACAAAAGTATGTATTATGCCCGGAGAGCTATTGAAAATGAAAAAGACACTTCCCATGATGCGAGAGTAAATACGATGAGCCGTTGGAATACTATAGCACTTTGCTGGCTAAAAATTGGCAACTACGATTCTGCATTTCATTATTTTGATATTGCCATGCAAATGGCAAACGCGTTAAATTCGGAAGTTTGGAAAGGGATTATTTCGGGAAACAGAGGAATAGTCTATTTTTTACAAAAAAAATATGACATCGCTAAACCATTGCTTGAATTCGACTATAGCACGAGTAAAAAGCATGGCCAGGTAGCGAGTGCAATCAACGCGTTGGAACGGATAGCGAGAATCAATTTATTGCAGGGGAAAAAAGACATTGCCCTGCTGCAGGTGAAGGAAGGTATGCGAATGCTTCAACAACAACCGCAACAATATTCAAGTAGCCTTCAAAGGCTCTATTACGCCACAGCCGATGTATATCGTGCATTCGGCAACAATGACAGTTTTTATCATTATTTCCAATTATACAGTTACTTACACGATTCTACAGAGCGGGCTATTGCAAACAGCCGTTTGGAAATTTCCCGGCTTAGATTAGACAATCAGTCAAGCGTTTCTGAGCTTCGTGAACTTCAAAAAGAAAGAGACGCCGAAACACGGGAACGCAACTTAGTTATTGCGGCAATTG
>NZ_JBHMQM010000047.1:0-1022 GCF_042434975.1 Terrimonas alba | reverse complement strand
TTCACGGCTGCTGCCTGCTTAAGCTATACACTGCCATGGGGTGATGTGGTCACCACCAGTGATGATTATACCCATACATATACAACTGTCAATGGTTGCGATTCCGTTGTCACGGCGCATATCACTATCAATACCGCTGCTGCATCCGAGTTCACGGCTGCTGCCTGCTTAAGCTATACACTGCCATGGGGTGATGTGGTCACCACCAGTGATGATTATACCCATACTTATACCACGGTCAATGGTTGCGATTCGGTTGTTACGGCGCATATCACTATCAATACCACTGCTGCATCCGAGTTCACGGCTGCTGCCTGCTTAAGCTATACACTGCCCTGGGGTGATGTGGTAACCACCAGTGATGATTATACCCATACCTATCAAACTATTAATGGTTGCGATTCTATAGTAACAGCGCATATCACTATCAACAGTGCTGCTGCATCCGAGTTCACGGCTGCTGCCTGCTTAAGCTATACACTGCCATGGGGTGATGTAGTAAACACCAGTGATGATTATACCCATACTTATACCACGGTCAATGGTTGCGATTCCGTTGTCACGGCGCATATCACTATCAATACCGCTGCTGCATCCGAGTTCACGGCTGCTGCCTGCTTAAGCTATACACTGCCATGGGGTGATGTGGTCACCACCAGTGATGATTATACCCATACATATACCACGGTCAATGGTTGCGATTCCGTTGTCACGGCGCATATCACTATCAATACCGCTGCTGCATCCGAGTTCACGGCTGCTGCCTGCTTAAGCTATACACTGCCATGGGGTGATGTGGTCACTGCCAGTGATGATTATACCCATACTTATACCACGGTCAATGGTTGCGATTCGGTTGTTACAGCGCATATCACCATCAACAGTGCTGCTGCATCCGAGTTCACGGCTGCTGCCTGCTTAAGCTATACACTGCCATGGGGTGATGTGGTCACCACCAGTGATGATTATACCCATTCTTATACCACGGTCAATGGTTGCGATTCCGTTGTCACGGCGCATAT
>NZ_JBHMQM010000046.1:0-1026 GCF_042434975.1 Terrimonas alba | reverse complement strand
AGGCATTGCGGTCGAACGTTCACAGCTTTGCGGTCGGCGGGGCAATTGTTTTACGTCGCCCCTGGCGACGAGTGCTGAACTGTGTTACTAAAGATAAAATTTTATTCAAAAGCTTAATAGATAAATGTCAGCCGGTACAAACGCTAAATAGAATTACAGGTGATGACCGACGCTTTGCGTCGCCCCCGCTGCCGCAAAACTGCATGTAAGGTGCAGTAAAAGTCACTCATAGTTTATTTGATATGTCGTCTTTTGCGGCGTTTTACTTAATGAACTTTCCCATGTGTCACTTATCAACAAACCTTTGTCATTGTACTCGTATAATGTTGTTGATGAAACCCCGTTTGAAGATTTTTCAATAAGTTTAGTGAGCTTACCTGTGTCATTATAAAAGTATGTCAACGTAATTGTCGTGTTAAAGTAATAAGCCTTTGTCTTTTTTTCTATTATATTTCCGGCGACGTTGTATTTATTGTTAACTCGTTCTTCCTTACCAATTGTGTTATTTGATTTATCTTCTTGAATTAGAAAACCTTTGTCGTCATATTTATACTTTGTCACTGAGTTACCCATAGTACCTGATATCTGTGTCTCAGATATTTTATTGCCTTTGTCGTCGTAATCAAAAGTCCATGTAGCTGAAACCTGACCAAACTGAATGTATTCCTTTTTTGAAAGTTGATTTTTGTCGTTATAGTAATACTTTGATGTTGAATTTATGTCGCCACTACTTGTGTAAGTCCGTTCCTCAATAAGTTGTGAGGTGTCGTTATAGAAAAGTTCTCTGTCAACCTGAAGCTGTTTATTGTCGTTTGGTGAACCTTGTTTAATGAAGTTTCCTTTATCGTCATAAAATTCGGTGTATTTAATTTTCCCGTCGCCGTCAATTGTTGTAATTGACTTGATTTTGAATTTTACAATGTCGAGCTTGCTAATTTCCTGTCCCAAAGAAACCTGAACAAGAAAGATGGAAAGCAGAATTAAAAAGATTTTTGAATTCACGGGTTCTCAATTTATTGCACCTTA
>NZ_JBHMQM010000045.1:0-1040 GCF_042434975.1 Terrimonas alba | reverse complement strand
GTAAGAACCGGAGCACAACCGCCCGTTACACTGGCTGTTGCCAACCATGCCTGGAAGGCTGCATCAAGCGCTGCCTGGTCTGCATAGTCACATGCATTTACTGTAGTTGCAACCGGAGTGGTTATCACGACAGGTGTTGCCGGTGTTACGGTGAAGGTTGCTGTTGCTGTCGGCGCTTCGCAAAGATCAGTGGCTGTAAAGGTCACTGTTACGGCACCACCGGTACAAAGTGTTCCTGCACCTGTTGCATTATTAGTAAGAACCGGAGCACAACCGCCCGTTACACTGGCTGTTGCCAACCATGCCTGGAAGGCTGCATCCAAAGCTGCCTGGTCTGCATAGTCACATGCATTTACTGTAGTTGCAACCGGAGTGGTTATCACTACAGGTGTTGGCGGAGTGACGGTGAAGGTTGCTGTTGCTGTCGGCGCTTCGCAAAGATCAGTGGCTGTAAAGGTCACTGTTACGGCACCACCGGTACAAAGTGTTCCTGCACCTGTTGCATTATTGGTAAGAACCGGATCACAACCACCCGTTACAGAAGCGGTAGCCAGCCATGCCTGGAAGGCTGCATCAAGCGCTGCCTGGTCTGCATAGTCACATGCATTTACTGTAGTTGCAACCGGAGTGGTTATCACTACAGGTGTTGGCGGAGTGACGGTGAAGGTTGCTGTTGCTGTCGGCGCTTCGCAAAGATCAGTAGCTGTAAAGGTCACTGTTACGGCACCACCGGTACAAAGTGTTCCTGCACCTGTTGCATTATTGGTAAGAACCGGAGCACAACCGCCCGTTACACTGGCTGTTGCCAACCATGCCTGGAAGGCTGCATCCAAAGCTGCCTGGTCTGCATAGTCACATGCATTTACTGTAGTTGCAACCGGAGTGGTTATCACTACAGGTGTTGCCGGTGTTACGGTGAAGGTTGCTGTTGCTGTCGGCGCTTCGCAAAGATCAGTGGCTGTAAAGGTCACTGTTACGGCACCACCGGTACAAAGTGTTCCTGCACCTGTTGCATTATTGGTAAGAACCGGAGCACAACC
>NZ_JBHMQM010000044.1:0-1041 GCF_042434975.1 Terrimonas alba | reverse complement strand
AGAGCAAGTTGAAAAAATTGTTTGTTACAAGAAGTAGCGTATTTTAGCAGAAATACACACGTTCGACCGCAATGCCTTGCACAAGGAAAAATCCCTTCGTCCGCTTTGCGGACTCCCGGTCTTTTTCTCCTAAGCTATTGCGGTCGAACGATCGGGATTTACTTGTAAATTTATCGGGCGGTGAACTTTGTGCAAGTCACCTGCGGTGAACATGAGGATTTACAAAATGCCCCGATAAATTTCCACGTACCCACAGATTCTCGCAGCTGCTTCGCTGAAAGCCGTTGGCTTTCGCTCCCGCATCTGCTCCATCCGTGGGCACTTCGTAAATCCCGATCGTTAGCTGCAAGACTGACAAAGACAAACCATAAAGAAAGAATATGTGCAGATATGCAATGACATCATACAAGCCACACTATGCCTGCTTTAATTGTCGTAAGACATTTAAACGAAGGTTAATGTGGGACATAAAGCGAGACAACAAGGATGTGACAGAAGCCAAATGTCCTCAATGTGGGGAGCTAATGGCAAATATGGGACTTGACTTTGAATCGCCTAAAAAGGACAACATAAAAGAATGGAATCACATTAAGGACCTTTATTCTGTTGGAATCACATTTCATTCCTGTGGTTGCACCGGTCCTGGCTATATTCCTAAAGACAAAGACAGACTAATTGCATATTTTGAAGAAATAATAAATGACTACAACAAACAATTAGTTTTTTGGCGAAATAGAATTGAACCGAAGACAGAAAAGGAAGTTCAAAGAGAAAATAGTAAACACTGGGACAATATTGGCAGAATTCCTTTTGACCAACGACCGAAGAAGGGAGCGATCACAAATGAGGACGCAAAAAAATATTGGTTGGACAGAATAAAAGAAGTTGAACAAAGATTAAAAACAATCAAACCGACAAAAAATAAAGTGACGATGTGACTATAAGCCCAGCAGCTAACACGGGTTCCTATGTAAAGCGGTGTGAGAGGTTTCAGTTTTCTTCTAAAGGGGCAATATGTTTATAAACGGTACTACATAATAT
>NZ_JBHMQM010000043.1:0-1043 GCF_042434975.1 Terrimonas alba | reverse complement strand
GATAACAATAATTGTACAGCTACCGCTTCGGTCACCATTGGGCAGCCTGCTGCAGCGCTGGCTCTCACTTCTTCAAAAGTGGATGTGCTTTGCTTTGGCAACGCCACCGGTTCTGTTGATTTAAGTGTTAGTGGTGGTACGACTCCTTACTCTTATGTGTGGAGCAATGGCGCTGCTACACAGGACATCACCGCCCTTGCTGCAGGAACTTATACCGTTACCGTTACGGATAACAATAATTGTACAGCTACCGCTTCGGTCACCATTGGGCAGCCTGCTGCAGCCCTGGCTCTCACCTCTTCAAAAGTGGATGTGCTTTGCTTTGGCAATGCCACCGGGTCCATTGACTTAACTGTTAGTGGTGGTACGACTCCTTACTCTTATGTGTGGAGCAATGGCGCAACCACGCAGGACATCACCGCTCTTGCTGCAGGAACCTATACCGTTACCGTTACTGATAACAATAATTGTACAGCGACTACTTCTGTTACCATTGGGCAGCCTGCTGCGGCCCTGGCTCTCACTTCTTCAAAAGTGGATGTGCTTTGCTTTGGCAATACCACCGGTTCTGTTGATTTAACTGTTAGTGGTGGTACAACTCCTTACACTTATGTGTGGAGCAATGGCGCAACCACGCAGGACATCACCGCTCTTGCTGCAGGAACCTATACCGTTACCGTTACTGATAACAATAATTGTACAGCGACTACTTCTGTTACCATTACCCAACCTGCCGCAGCCCTGGCTCTCACCTCTTCAAAAGTGGATGTGCTTTGCTTTGGCAATACCACCGGGTCCATTGACTTAACTGTTAGTGGTGGTACAACTCCTTACACTTATGTGTGGAGCAATGGCGCTGCTACACAGGACATCACCGCCCTTGCTGCAGGAACTTATACCGTTACCGTTACGGATAACAATAATTGTACAGCTACCGCTTCGGTCACCATTGGGCAGCCTGCTGCAGCCCTGGCTCTCACCTCTTCAAAAGTGGATGTGCTTTGCTTTGGCAATACCACCGGTTCTGTTGATTTAAGTGTTAG
>NZ_JBHMQM010000042.1:0-1073 GCF_042434975.1 Terrimonas alba | reverse complement strand
ACATAATAAGTTGTTGAACCTGCAGCAGCAGTAGAAGGAGTTGGTGCCGTTGCTGATCCTGTACCACCTGTTGCAACGGTGTACCACAATAAAGTATTACCAGCTGCGGGTGTTGCTGTTAAGGCTGTTGCTGTTGCACCCTGGCAATAAACTACCGGTGATGTAACGGTTGGTGCTGCAGGTGTAGGATTAACTGTAACAGTAATGGCTACTCTTGGGCCTTCACAGTTAAGAGAAGTAACCTGGCTTACATAATAAGTTGTTGAACCTGCAGCAGCAGTAGAAGGAGTTGGTGCCGTTGCTGATCCTGTACCACCTGTTGCAACGGTGTACCACAATAAAGTATTACCAGCTGCGGGTGTTGCTGTTAAGGCTGTTGCTGTTGCACCCTGGCAATAAACTACCGGTGATGTAACGGTTGGTGCTGCAGGTGTAGGATTAACTGTAACAGTAATGGCTGCTCTTGGGCCTTCACAATTAAGAGAAGTAACCTGGCTTACATAATAAGTTGTTGAACCTGCAGCAGCAGTAGAAGGAGTTGGTGCTGTTGCTGAACCTGTGCCACCTGTTGCAACGGTGTACCATAATAAAGTATTACCAGCTGCGGGTGTTGCTGTTAAGGCTGTTGCTGTTTCACCCTGGCAATAAACTACCGGTGATGTAACGGTTGGTGCTGCAGGTGTAGGATTAACTGTAACAGTAATGGCTGCTCTTGGGCCTTCACAGTTAAGAGAAGTAACCTGGCTTACATAATAAGTTGTTGAACCTGCAGCAGCAGTAGAAGGAGTTGGTGCTGTTGCTGAACCTGTGCCACCTGTTGCAACGGTGTACCATAATAAAGTATTACCAGCTGCGGGTGTTGCTGTTAAAGCTGTTGCTGTTGCACCCTGGCAATAAACTACCGGTGATGTAACGGTTGGTGCTGCAGGTGTAGGATTTACTGTTACAGTAATAGAAGCTCTTGGGCCTTCACAATTAAGAGAAGTAACCTGGCTTACATAATAAGTTGTTGAACCTGCAGCAGCAGTAGAAGGAGTTGGTGCTGTTGCTGAACCTGTGCCACCTGTTGCAAC
>NZ_JBHMQM010000041.1:0-1084 GCF_042434975.1 Terrimonas alba | reverse complement strand
ATAGATTCATTAAAGGTTTGCATCGGAGTTTTACCGTAACAATACCTGCCGCTATGAGGTCTTTCGTTGTTGTAATAGTTCATCCAGTCATCCAGATCCTGTTGAAGCTGCTCTAAAGTTCCATAAAGCTTTTTACGGAATGTAACAGCATAGAACTCATCTTGCATCGTCCGGTGCAATCGTTCACAGATGCCATTGCTTTGTGGATGACGAACCTGGGTCTTGCTGTGATCAATGCCTTCCAGTTGCAAGTAAAGTTCATACTCATGATGTTCAGGTTTGCCCTTGTATTCAGTACCACGATCTGTTAGCACTCGTAATAGCGGGATTTGTTGTTCTTCAAAGAACGGTATTACCCGATCATTGAGCAGATCAGCCGATGTAATAGCATGCTTGCTATCATAGAGTTTGGCAAAGGCCACCCGGCTGTAAGTATCAATGAAAGTTTGCTGATAAATCCTTCCAACGCCTTTGATCGTTCCCACATAGTAGGTATCCTGTGAACCGAGATAGCCGGGATGTTCGGTCTCGATTTCTCCCAATGCTTCTCTTTTTTCTTTCTTCCGCTCCAGAGCCATCATTTGAGCTTCAGTAAGGATCAATCCATCCTGAGCAATACGAGCTTCCAATGCCTTTAAACGCTTTTCAAAGATTTCCAGGTCGTGTCGCTGCCAGACACAACGAACACCAGCTGCAGAGATAAAAATCCCTTGCTTGCGTAATTCATTACAAGCCCTTGATTGACCATGGGCCGGGTAATCAAAAGCCATCTTTACAACAGCTTCTTCGACTTCAGGGGCGACTCGGTTTTTAAGAATGGGTTTACGTCGGCTAATCTCTACTAAGGCAGCCTCACCGCCAGCGTCATACAACTCTTTTATCCGGTAAAAACTGTCACGGCTTGTGCCCATTAATTTGCACGCCTTGGTGACATTGTTGAGATGCTCGGCTAGTTTGAGTAAGCCCAAGCGGGATTTGATTAACTTAGTTTCCTGATTCATGATCTGACTTTTTGGGGTTAACAATTAGGTTGTAGTTACTCTAAAGTTAATCCCAACTGTCAGATCAAATCTTAACTTCTACA
>NZ_JBHMQM010000040.1:0-1094 GCF_042434975.1 Terrimonas alba | reverse complement strand
ACCGATGCCGGTGATTATACGGCTACACTCACTGCCGCTAATGGTTGTGACTCGGTTGCGACATTGCATTTAGTAATTAACCCAGCAGTGACCGGTGAAGAGACTGTTACACTCTGTCCTGCTGCATTACCATATAGCTGGAACGGCCAGTCCATTACCGATGCCGGTGATTATACGGCAACACTCACTGCAGCTAATGGTTGTGACTCGGTTGCGACATTGCATTTAGTAATCAACCCTGCAGTAACCGGTGAAGAAACTGTTACACTCTGTCCTGCTGCATTACCATATAGCTGGAACGGCCAGTCCATTACCGATGCCGGTGATTATACGGCAACGCTTACTGCCGCCAATGGTTGTGATTCGATTGCCACATTACACCTGGTGATCAATCCTGCAGTAACCGGTGAAGAAACTGTTACACTCTGTCCTGCTGCATTACCATATAGCTGGAACGGCCAGTCCATTACCGATGCCGGTGATTATACGGCAACGCTTACTGCCGCCAATGGTTGTGACTCGGTTGCTACACTGCATTTAGTAATCAATCCTGCAGTAACCGGTGAAGAGACTGTTACACTCTGTCCTGCTGCATTACCATATAGCTGGAACGGCCAGTCCATTACCGATGCCGGTGATTATACGGCTACACTTACTGCAGCCAGTGGTTGTGATTCGGTTGCTACATTACACCTGGTAATCAATCCAGCAGTGACCGGTGAAGAAACGGTTACACTCTGTCCTGCTGCATTACCATATAGCTGGAACGGTCAATCCATTACCGATGCCGGTGATTATACGGCAACACTTACTGCTGCCAATGGTTGTGACTCGGTTGCGACATTACACCTGGTAATCAATCCAGCAGTGACCGGTGAAGAGACTGTTACACTCTGTCCTGCTGCATTACCATATAGCTGGAACGGCCAGTCCATTACCGATGCCGGTGATTATACGGCAACGCTTACTGCCGCCAATGGTTGTGATTCCATTGCTACGCTGCATTTAGTAATCAATCCTGCAGTAACCGGTGAAGAGACTGTTACACTCTGTCCTGCTGCATTACCATATAGCTGGAACGGCCAGTCCATTAC
>NZ_JBHMQM010000039.1:0-1110 GCF_042434975.1 Terrimonas alba | reverse complement strand
TGACTATGCAGACCAGGCAGCGCTTGATGCAGCCTTCCAGGCATGGCTGGCTACCGCTTCTGTAACGGGTGGTTGTGCTCCGGTTCTTACCAATAATGCAACAGGTGCAGGAACACTTTGTACCGGTGGTGCCGTAACAGTGACCTTTACAGCTACTGATCTTTGCGAAGCACCGACTGCAACAGCAACCTTCACCGTAACACCGGCAACACCTGTAGTGATAACCACTCCGGTTGCAACTACAGTAAATGCATGTGACTATGCAGACCAGGCAGCTTTGGATGCAGCCTTCCAGGCATGGCTGGCAACAGCCAGTGTAACGGGTGGTTGTGCTCCGGTTCTTACCAATAATGCAACAGGTGCAGGAACACTTTGTACCGGTGGTGCCGTAACAGTGACCTTCACTGCTACTGATCTTTGCGAAGCGCCGACAGCAACAGCAACCTTCACCGTAACACCGCCAACACCTGTAGTGATAACCACTCCGGTTGCAACTACAGTAAATGCATGTGACTATGCAGACCAGGCAGCGCTTGATGCAGCCTTCCAGGCATGGTTGGCAACAGCCAGTGTAACGGGTGGTTGTGATCCGGTTCTTACTAATAATGCAACAGGTGCAGGAACACTTTGTACCGGTGGTGCCGTAACAGTGACCTTTACAGCCACTGATCTTTGCGAAGCGCCGACAGCAACAGCAACCTTCACCGTCACTCCGCCAACACCTGTAGTGATAACCACTCCGGTTGCAACTACAGTAAATGCATGTGACTATGCAGACCAGGCAGCTTTGGATGCAGCCTTCCAGGCATGGTTGGCAACAGCCAGTGTAACGGGCGGTTGTGCTCCGGTTCTTACTAATAATGCAACAGGTGCAGGAACACTTTGTACCGGTGGTGCCGTAACAGTGACCTTTACAGCCACTGATCTTTGCGAAGCGCCGACAGCAACAGCAACCTTCACCGTAACACCGGCAACACCTGTCGTGATAACCACTCCGGTTGCAACTACAGTAAATGCATGTGACTATGCAGACCAGGCAGCGCTTGATGCAGCCTTCCAGGCATGGTTGGCAACAGCCAGTGTAACGGGCGGTTGTGCTCCGGTTCTTAC
>NZ_JBHMQM010000038.1:0-1159 GCF_042434975.1 Terrimonas alba | reverse complement strand
CAACGCCTTCGTAAACGGTTACAGCTGGACGATGAGGTAACCACCGAAACGTATCTGACTAAAATTTAGCTAACAAACGGTTTTTATCAATGATACTTTTCTCAACGTGCCCCTTTCGTCCATAAAGTCTTTCAATTACTAAAAGTTACGCAAAATAAGTTCCTCTCCCAAAGGGGTTTAGGATACATTTCCATTTTTTGTCCGGTCGTTGTCAGACTTTTGTCAGCCTCAGAATTTGGTTCTCCCCCCGGTATGCTGCTAATTTAGCTTTTAGAAAAAAAGGCACTCCGTGTCATTTTATGAAGAAAAAAAATTGGTTCCTTATCATTATTATACTTGCGGCGGTACTGCTGATAGCAACGGTTATCTGGATTTATTCTAAAAGAATAGAGCATATTGAAAGTAAAATGAAGATCTTAACTATTTCTGTCCGTGCGAAATTATTGCTACATACATAAGGCGCCGTCAGGCGGACAATGATTTAATCCTCTTTGGCTTCGCAGGCAGACAACCAGACAACGCTCATATACTTTCTCCTGGAAATAACTTTATTTTTGGCAGAGAACTGAAATACTGCAAAACGGCATTTTACTCAATTCATATTGTGTCCGATACGGGAAAAAGTTATTGATGCTTCAACAACACTTCAGGAAATGCCGGAGGCAGTAATCAATCCCAACACTAAAAAGAGGCTGATTTTTATGTCGTCAGGAGATGAAGAACTTATTTATATCGTCTCAAACCAGCTTTGGGTTCGGGTACCTGCAAAATCAAATCAAATCTATTTTTTTACGATAAATGAAAAATTAACCCGCTGTGACATATGATGTTGGGGTAACAACAGAAACATGAACCGCTTTCATTTAAAGCCACTGAGAATATTCAACACGTTGTAATCAGAGATACAAGGGGAAACTTCCAGCACACGGAAACTTCGTTTTTTCATATATGCAAACATACGGCACGATTACCACAACTATTTATACAGCCAACCATAGTGCAGGGACTGTAATCCTGTATTTCAGATGAAAGGCACTTTGGTGCAATCACTCACTTAAACAGACTCAATTTAAACAAACCAGTTGGGAACATCAATATTTTTTACTCTTTAAAGGGTGTAACTTTAAGTGTTAGCAACATCCTTGCGGTAGCAAAAAGG
>NZ_JBHMQM010000037.1:0-1286 GCF_042434975.1 Terrimonas alba | reverse complement strand
TCACCGGCTGATGTGATAGAAAGATTGTTCCAGCTATAAGGCAATGCTGCTTCACAGATGGTGATCGTCTCTTCACCTGTTACAGCAGGATTGACGATCAAATGCAGTGTGACCACCGAGTCACAACCCGCCATACTGGTAAGTGTAGCAGTATGCTCACCGGCTGATGTGATAGAAAGATTGTTCCAGCTATAAGGCAATGCTGCTTCACAGATGGTGATCGTCTCTTCACCGGTCACCGCAGGATTAACAATCAAATGCAGTGTGACCACCGAGTCACAACCGGCAACACTGGTAAGTGTAGCTGTATGCTCACCGGCTGTTGTGATGGACTGACCATTCCAGCTATATGGCAATGCTGCTTCGCAAATGGTAATCGTCTCTTCACCGGTCACCGCAGGATTAACAATTAAATGCAGTGTGACAACCGAATCACAACCTGCCACACTGGTAAGTGTAGCAGTATGCTCACCGGCAGTAGTGATGGATTGACCATTCCAGCTGTATGGTAATGCTGCTTCGCAGATGGTGATCGTTTCTTCACCCGTTACAGCAGGATTAACAATTAAATGCAGTGTAATAACAGAATCACAACCGGCAGTGCTTGTTAATGTAGCAGTATGATCGCCGGCTGTTGTTACCGACAGACCGTTCCAGCTATAGGGCAATGCTGCTTCGCAAATGGTGATCGTCTCTTCACCCGTTACAGCAGGGGTAACAATTAAATGCAGTGTGACAACCGAATCACAACCGGCAGCGCTTGTTAATGTTACAATATGCTCACCGGCCGTTGTGATGGACAGACCATTCCAGGTGTATGGTAATGCTGCTTCGCAGATGGTGATCGTTTCTTCACCCGTTACAGCAGGATTAACAATTAAATGCAGTGTTGCAATGGAATCACAATCCGCCACACTGGTAAGTGTAGCTGTATGCTCACCGGCAGTGGTGATGGATTGACCATTCCAGGTGTATGGTAATGCTGCTTCGCAGATGGTGATTGTTTCTTCACCGGTCACCGCAGGATTAACAATTAAATGCAGTGTAGCAACCGAGTCACAACCGGCCATACTGGTAAGTGTAGCAGTATGCTCACCGGCTGATGTGATAGAAAGATTGTTCCAGCTATAAGGCAATGCTGCTTCACAGATGGTGATTGTCTCTTCACCTGTTACAGCAGGGTTAACAATTAAATGCAGTGTAACAACGGAATCACAACCGGCAACACTGGTGAGTGTAGCAATATGATCACCGGCTGTTGTTACCGACAGACCATTCCAGCTGTA
>NZ_JBHMQM010000036.1:0-1309 GCF_042434975.1 Terrimonas alba | reverse complement strand
GTAAGAACCGGAGCACAACCGCCCGTTACACTGGCTGTTGCCAACCATGCCTGGAAGGCTGCATCAAGCGCTGCCTGGTCTGCATAGTCACATGCATTTACTGTAGTTGCAACCGGAGTGGTTATCACGACAGGTGTTGCCGGTGTTACGGTGAAGGTTGCTGTTGCTGTCGGCGCTTCGCAAAGATCAGTGGCTGTAAAGGTCACTGTTACGGCACCACCGGTACAAAGTGTTCCTGCACCTGTTGCATTATTAGTAAGAACCGGAGCACAACCGCCCGTTACACTGGCTGTTGCCAACCATGCCTGGAAGGCTGCATCCAAAGCTGCCTGGTCTGCATAGTCACATGCATTTACTGTAGTTGCAACCGGAGTGGTTATCACTACAGGTGTTGGCGGAGTGACGGTGAAGGTTGCTGTTGCTGTCGGCGCTTCGCAAAGATCAGTGGCTGTAAAGGTCACTGTTACGGCACCACCGGTACAAAGTGTTCCTGCACCTGTTGCATTATTAGTAAGAACCGGATCACAACCACCCGTTACACTGGCTGTTGCCAACCATGCCTGGAAGGCTGCATCAAGCGCTGCCTGGTCTGCATAGTCACATGCATTTACTGTAGTTGCAACCGGAGTGGTTATCACTACAGGTGTTGGCGGTGTTACGGTGAAGGTTGCTGTTGCTGTCGGCGCTTCGCAAAGATCAGTAGCAGTGAAGGTCACTGTTACGGCACCACCGGTACAAAGTGTTCCTGCACCTGTTGCATTATTGGTAAGAACCGGAGCACAACCACCCGTTACACTGGCTGTTGCCAGCCATGCCTGGAAGGCTGCATCCAAAGCTGCCTGGTCTGCATAGTCACATGCATTTACTGTAGTTGCAACCGGAGTGGTTATCACTACAGGTGTTGCCGGTGTTACGGTGAAGGTTGCTGTTGCAGTCGGTGCTTCGCAAAGATCAGTAGCTGTAAAGGTCACTGTTACGGCACCACCGGTACAAAGTGTTCCTGCACCTGTTGCATTATTGGTAAGAACCGGAGCACAACCACCCGTTACAGAAGCGGTAGCCAGCCATGCCTGGAAGGCTGCATCAAGCGCTGCCTGGTCTGCATAGTCACATGCATTTACTGTAGTTGCAACCGGAGTGGTTATCACTACAGGTGTTGGCGGTGTTACGGTAAAGGTTGCTGTTGCTGTCGGCGCTTCGCAAAGATCAGTGGCTGTAAAGGTCACTGTTACGGCACCACCGGTACAAAGTGTTCCTGCACCTGTTGCATTATTAGTCAATACCGGATCACAACCGCCCGTTACACTGG
>NZ_JBHMQM010000035.1:0-1406 GCF_042434975.1 Terrimonas alba | reverse complement strand
TTAAGAGAAGTAACCTGGCTTACATAATAAGTTGTTGAACCTGCAGCAGCAGTAGAAGGAGTTGGTGCCGTTGCTGAACCTGTGCCACCTGTTGCAACAGTGTACCACAATAACGTATTGCTACCAGATGCTGTTGCTGTTAAAGCTGTTGCTGTTGCACCCTGGCAATACACCACAGGAGTTGTAACGGTTGGTGCTGCAGGTGTAGGATTAACTGTAACAGTAATAGCTGCTCTTGGGCCTTCACAGTTAAGAGAAGTAACCTGGCTTACATAATAAGTTGTTGAACCTGCAGCAGCAGTAGAAGGAGTTGGTGCCGTTGCTGATCCTGTACCACCTGTTGCAACGGTGTACCACAATAAAGTATTACCAGCTGCGGGTGTTGCTGTTAAGGCTGTTGCTGTTGCACCCTGGCAATAAACTACCGGTGATGTAACGGTTGGTGCTGCAGGTGTAGGATTAACTGTAACAGTAATGGCTACTCTTGGGCCTTCACAGTTAAGAGAAGTAACCTGGCTTACATAATAAGTTGTTGAACCTGCAGCAGCAGTAGAAGGAGTTGGTGCCGTTGCTGATCCTGTACCACCTGTTGCAACGGTGTACCACAATAAAGTATTACCAGCTGCGGGTGTTGCTGTTAAGGCTGTTGCTGTTGCACCCTGGCAATAAACTACCGGTGATGTAACGGTTGGTGCTGCAGGTGTAGGATTAACTGTAACAGTAATGGCTGCTCTTGGGCCTTCACAATTAAGAGAAGTAACCTGGCTTACATAATAAGTTGTTGAACCTGCAGCAGCAGTAGAAGGAGTTGGTGCTGTTGCTGAACCTGTGCCACCTGTTGCAACGGTGTACCATAATAAAGTATTACCAGCTGCGGGTGTTGCTGTTAAGGCTGTTGCTGTTTCACCCTGGCAATAAACTACCGGTGATGTAACGGTTGGTGCTGCAGGTGTAGGATTAACTGTAACAGTAATGGCTGCTCTTGGGCCTTCACAGTTAAGAGAAGTAACCTGGCTTACATAATAAGTTGTTGAACCTGCAGCAGCAGTAGAAGGAGTTGGTGCTGTTGCTGAACCTGTGCCACCTGTTGCAACGGTGTACCATAATAAAGTATTACCAGCTGCGGGTGTTGCTGTTAAAGCTGTTGCTGTTGCACCCTGGCAATAAACTACCGGTGATGTAACGGTTGGTGCTGCAGGTGTAGGATTTACTGTTACAGTAATAGAAGCTCTTGGGCCTTCACAATTAAGAGAAGTAACCTGGCTTACATAATAAGTTGTTGAACCTGCAGCAGCAGTAGAAGGAGTTGGTGCTGTTGCTGAACCTGTGCCACCTGTTGCAACAGTGTACCACAATAACGTATTGCTACCAGATGCTGTTGCTGTTAAAGCTGTTGCTGTTGCACC
>NZ_JBHMQM010000034.1:0-1407 GCF_042434975.1 Terrimonas alba | reverse complement strand
AGAGACGATCACCATCTGTGAAGCAGCATTGCCTTATAGCTGGAACAATCTTTCTATCACATCAGCCGGTGAGCATATTGCAACATTAACAAGCACTGCTGGTTGTGACTCGGTTGTTACACTGCATTTAATTGTTACCCCTGCTGTAACGGGTGAAGAAACAACTACCATCTGCGAAGCAGCATTGCCATACAGTTGGAATGGTCTGTCCATCACTACAGCCGGTGAGCATACTGCAACGCTTGTTGCCGCATCCGGTTGTGATTCGGTTGTTACACTGCATTTAATTGTTAATCCTGCTGTAAACGGTGAAGAAACGATCACGATCTGTGAAGCAGCATTGTCATACAGCTGGAATGGTCAGTCCATCACAACGGCCGGTGAGCATATTGTAACATTAACAAGCGCTGCCGGTTGTGATTCGGTTGTCACACTGCATTTAATTGTTACCCCTGCTGTAACGGGTGAAGAAACAACTACCATCTGCGAAGCAGCATTGCCATACAGCTGGAATGGTCTGTCCATCACAACGGCCGGTGATCATACTGCTACACTCACCAGTGTTACCGGTTGTGACTCGGTTGTTACACTGCATTTAATTGTTAATTCTGCTGTAACGGGTGAAGAGACTGTCACTATCTGCGAAGCAGCATTGCCATACAGCTGGAATGGTCTGTCGGTAACAACAGCCGGTGAGCATATTGCAACATTAACAAGCACTGCTGGTTGTGACTCGGTTGTTACACTGCATTTAATTGTTACCCCTGCTGTAACGGGTGAAGAAACAACTACCATCTGCGAAGCAGCATTGCCATACAGCTGGAACAATCTTTCTATCACATCAGCCGGTGATCATAACACAACACTTACCAGTGCGGCGGGTTGTGATTCTGTTGTTACACTGCACTTAATTGTTAATCCTGCTGTAACAGGTGAAGAAACAATTACCATTTGCGAAGCAGCATTGCCATATAGCTGGAATGGTCTGTCGGTAATAACAGCCGGCGATCATATTGCGACATTAACAAGCACTGCCGGTTGTGATTCGGTTGTTACACTGCATTTGATCGTCAATCCTGCTGTAACAGGTGAAGAAACCATCACCATCTGCGAAGCAGCATTACCATACAGCTGGAATGGCCTGTCCATCACAACGGCCGGTGAGCATACTGCAACGCTTGTTGCCGCATCCGGTTGTGACTCTGTTGCAACACTGCATTTAATTGTTAATCCTGCTGTAACGGGTGAAGAAACAACTACCATCTGCGAAGCAGCATTACCATACAGCTGGAACAATCTTTCTATCACATCAGCCGGTGATCATATTGCAACACTCACCAGTGTTGCCGGTTGTGATTCGGTTGTTACACTGCATTTGATCGTCAATCCTGCTGTAACAGGTGAAGA
>NZ_JBHMQM010000033.1:0-1485 GCF_042434975.1 Terrimonas alba | reverse complement strand
GCAGCGGGAGCTGCTGCCTGTGCTGCACTGACCGATGGTGTTAACGATTTTGTTCAGACGGCATCTTTTCCTGATGTAATTGGCAATCCCGGGAAACCAACTCTTGGCGCTCCAAACGTGGATGCCAATATAGCTTGCTTTGAAAGCTATATCAAACCTAATACAGGAGGCGTTATCAGGTATGGAGACAGAACAATTGAAATAAGAGGTAATGCAGCCATCAGCAACGTTACAGTATCCTTTATTGCCTACCAGGGTAGTGGTAAAGACCTGGCAGAATATCTTCTTGAATGGACCTCTTCTTCCGACATAGTGATGATCCGTTTTGCCACCCGGCTTGCTGCCGGAAATGGAACCTGCGGCTATGGCTCCGGCCAGGGAGCAGGAAGCATCAGTGGCGGACCTTACCACGTTACACTGGAAAGACTGGATGATGTGAATGATCCGAATGATAATGCGCCTGAACCCGGCGTTTCTTTGGGTAGCCAGGATAACCAGATCATGTCTAATGCCATCCAGATCCCGGCTCCTACCTGTGGTCTTACTCCAGGTTCATCAGGTTGCACCAATACTGCCACCAGCTTTAATGTTACCTATTCCAGCACAGATGCAGCGGGTGCAACGGTTAAATTCTATTTCACCAGCAATACGGCTGGCGCCAAACTACCCAATGGTGTTACGGCCGTTGGTACTGGTGACTGTGCTAACAAGGTTAATTTTTATTCTGTGGTAGCTGATGTTGACGGAAATGCAACTATCGCAATAACTCCTTCAGGAACCGCCTTTACAGCAGGTAGCTTTAAGATTGGTGCTTGTGTAACAACGGGCAGTGGCACTACTACCTGTGAACAAGCAACCGCTACCGTTATAGATGAAGCTTCAGTAGTAGCCAAAGTAGATGGCAATGTAACAACAGCCCAAGCTCCGGCCACACTCAATTCAAACCAGGCAAATCCTTCAGCTGCTTTGACCGCCGAGGGTACTTTAAATGGTACACAGGATAATTCGCTTTTCAGCAGCTTCACATGGGCGGCTGTATCCGGAAATAATGCCACCAATTCAAATCTCAGCTCTACAAGCGGTGCCAGTGTCACCTTTACTCCTACTGCTTTAGCTGCCGGTGGCTTTGTAACCGGTCTTTATATTTTTGAAGTAACAGCAACTTCAACTGCCAACAGTTGTGTCGCTACTGCCAGGGTCTATATCGATGTGACAGGTGGTGCCAGCTGCCCGGGTGTCAGTGGACCAACACCGGTTTGCGCTAATTCCCAGGATCTCACTTATACTGCAGGTCTGGCCAGCCCAGGTGATTTCTTAACCTATGTATGGTCGCTTGACCCAGCCAATGGCGCTACTATTGACGGAGCCAATGAAGGCGTTTCTTCAATCACTGTTGATGCAGGAACAGGAGACTTTACAGTCATTCTAAAAATAAGAGCAGCAAACGGTACCGTCTATGACTTCGCCAATTGCCATTACCCGGTA
>NZ_JBHMQM010000032.1:0-1537 GCF_042434975.1 Terrimonas alba | reverse complement strand
TTTGAAGAAGTGAGAGCCAGCGCTGCAGCAGGCTGCCCAATGGTGACCGAAGCGGTAGCTGTACAATTATTGTTATCAGTAACGGTAACGGAATAAGTTCCTGCAGCAAGAGCGGTGATGTCTTGCGTGGTTGCGCCATTGCTCCACACATAAGAGTAAGGAGTCGTACCACCACTAACACTTAAATCAACAGAACCGGTGGCGTTGCCAAAGCAAAGCACATCCACTTTTGAAGAGGTGAGAGCCAGGGCTGCAGCAGGCTGCCCAATGGTGACCGAAGCGGTAGCTGTACAATTATTGTTGTCCGTAACGGTAACGGAATAAGTTCCTGCAGCAAGAGCGGTGATGTCCTGCGTGGTTGCGCCATTGCTCCACACATAAGAGTAAGGAGTCGTACCACCACTAACACTTAAATCAACAGAACCGGTGGCGTTGCCAAAGCAAAGCACATCCACTTTTGAAGAGGTGAGAGCCAGGGCTGCAGCAGGCTGCCCAATGGTGACCGAAGCGGTAGCTGTACAATTATTGTTATCCGTAACGGTAACGGTATAAGTTCCTGCAGCAAGAGCGGTGATGTCCTGGGTAGCAGCGCCATTGCTCCACACATAAGAGTAAGGAGTTGTACCACCACTAACAGTTAAGTCAATGGACCCGGTGGTATTGCCAAAGCAAAGCACATCCACTTTTGAAGAGGTGAGAGCCAGGGCTGCGGCAGGTTGGGTAATGGTAACAGAAGTAGTCGCTGTACAATTATTGTTATCAGTAACGGTAACGGTATAGGTTCCTGCAGCAAGAGCGGTGATGTCCTGGGTAGCGGCGCCATTGCTCCAAACATAAGTATAAGGAGTTGTACCACCACTAACACTTAAATCAACAGAACCGGTGGTATTGCCAAAGCAAAGCACATCCACTTTTGAAGAAGTGAGAGCCAGGGCCGCAGCAGGCTGCCCAATGGTAACAGAAGTAGTCGCTGTACAATTATTGTTATCAGTAACGGTAACGGTATAGGTTCCTGCAGCAAGAGCGGTGATGTCCTGCGTGGTTGCGCCATTGCTCCACACATAAGTGTAAGGAGTTGTACCACCACTAACACTTAAATCAACAGAACCGGTGGTATTGCCAAAGCAAAGCACATCCACTTTTGAAGAGGTGAGAGCCAGGGCTGCAGCAGGCTGCCCAATGGTGACCGAAGCGGTAGCTGTACAATTATTGTTATCAGTAACGGTAACGGAATAAGTTCCTGCAGCAAGGGCGGTGATGTCCTGCGTGGTTGCGCCATTGCTCCACACATAAGAGTAAGGAGTCGTACCACCACTAACACTTAAGTCAATGGACCCGGTGGCATTACCAAAGCAAAGCACATCCACTTTTGAAGAAGTGAGAGCCAGGGCCGCAGCAGGCTGCCCAATGGTGACCGAAGCGGTAGCTGTACAATTATTGTTATCAGTAACGGTAACGGTATAAGTTCCTGCAGCAAGAGCGGTGATGTCCTGCGTGGTTGCGCCATTGCTCCACACATAAGTGTAAGGAGTCGTAC
>NZ_JBHMQM010000031.1:0-1555 GCF_042434975.1 Terrimonas alba | reverse complement strand
ACATCAGGAAAAGATGCCGTCTGAACAAAATCGTTAACACCATCGGTCAGTGCAGCACAGGCAGCAGCTCCCGCTGCACTAAATGCAGGATCACATTTTTGAGTAAACAGGTTTTGCAGTTCATTGACAGTGCCATTGCCGATATCTTCAGCGGTTTTAAAAGCCTGTTCCCAGGAGATGGGAAAATCATAAGCATGCTTTTTATCTTTTTCGGCCAAAACCCGGAATCTTAAAGAGTGCTTATTGACATTAGAGTTGGCATTATTAGGCAGTATACCGGTAAATACAATTCTTTGCGGCACCCCGATGCCTTCGAAATAATCGGTATGCGTAGCGTTCAAAATACCATTGACCCAGTCAATGACATAGCTTCCTGCCCCGCCCCTGTCATTTTGGGCCTGGTGAAAATCAACTGTAGTATATCCCTGGGAAAAAGTTTGTAAGGAAAAAATTAAAAATGGTATCAACAAAAGTGCTGAGACACGTTTAATAAAACCCGGAAAACCGGACTTCGATTTCCCCGGAATGATACTGCAATTTTCTGGTTGCTTGTGGGTGAAAATAGATCTCATATTTTATTGTTTTAAAAAGTACAAGTAGTTAATACAGTTCCTGTCGATTGGATTCTGGAATAGAATCAAAGGATATTTAGTCTATCTAAAGGGGTGTTGAAAAATTCGAAAGGGTGAGAACAGGTTCTTGTGGAAAAATGATAATAGGTACTACCGATAGCACCTATTATCATTTTATTTTTTTGAAATGTGAGTGCTCCTGCATTTCAAAAAGGGATCATGCTTTCAACGCTATTTTATTCCGATCAATCTTCCGGTCACTTTTTGATCACCTACTTTGAAAACATAAATCATCGTACTGCTACTTCCTTTTGAAACAGAGTATTCACGGTAAAGTGGTCTGCCTGCCTGGATATAGCCCTGGTAAACAACGCCTATCTTTTGGCCCAATACATTGTACAATTCAAGCGAACCATAACCGGATACTCCTGATACAAGATCAAATCTTATCTTATCCGTATAAGGATTGGGGACTGCGTTCACTTTTGTTGGTGATTCAAGAACGATCTTATGAGTTTTCAGCGTTTTCGTTGATGGATTGATTACAGTTTTTTCTGTAATGCCGGCCACATTGGTACTATTGGTAGGCGTTCTGGTAAGTGTTTCATTAGCTGTACAACTATTGGTGTTGGTGCTGCCTTCGCATTCTGAAGTAGCAGTGCAACCTGCCTGGTCAGTAGTTACAGTGACAATAAAACCATCACCAGCGATAAGTCCTGTAAAATGAACATCAGGATTTTGTGCAGTTGGTGTTTGATCTTGGGAAGAAAAATCTTCATCATTACCTGGCTGATCGATGCTGTAAGTATATCCAAGCGTTGGAGAAGTTACATCAACCGTAAAGGTTTTGTCATTACAGCCCGGAGGATTATAAACTGTCGCAATGGTTGGAATGTCAATCACATCTACCGGGTAATGGCAATTGGCGAAGTCATAGACGGTACCGTTTGCTGCTCTTATTTTTAGAATGACTGTAAAGTCTC
>NZ_JBHMQM010000030.1:0-1565 GCF_042434975.1 Terrimonas alba | reverse complement strand
CAAAGCCCTTATGCTATATAGAAAGGCGTTTAGAGCAGGACAGTAGACCAAAATAACTTTGACTACAAAAACAAAAATTGTTCATCCCAAACTCTAAACGCCATGACAAAAGTAAAAACAAATTTTGCAGAGCAAACAATTTATGTAGGATTGGATGTGCACAAGCGAAGCTGGAATGCCGCTTTGTTTTTAAATGATCAATACCTGCGCAATATCCATCAGCCGCCATCGCCGCAGGCATTATATAAATTTTTGCAAACAAACTATCCGGGAGCTGATTATGTCTGTGCTTACGAAGGAGGAAAGTTTGGCTATTGGATACAGCGTCAGTTGAGCAGCAAAGGTGTTGGCTGTATCGTAGTTAATCCGGCCGATATACCGGCTACTCATAAAGATGAGGTAAGCAAAACCGATCCCAGGGATGCAAGAGGTATTGCGATGGCTTTGCAATGTGGTCAATTGCGGGGTATTTATATTCCGTCGCTGCAGCAGGAAGCTGACCGTTCGCTGGTGCGTCATCGTAAAAAAATCTGGAGAGACCTGGTCCGTTGCAAAAACAGGATCAAAGGATTCCTGGATTATACCGGTGTTGCATTGCCCGATAAATTTTCCAACAGCAACTGGAGCAGGAATTTTTTGCAATGGTTATACGCTATCAAATTTGAGTATGCCAGCAACCGGGCTACATTGGATTATATGATACGGGAAGCAGAGCTGTTGCGTAAAGAATTATTAAGCATCAGCAATGATATCCGAAAGCTGATGCGCAGTGCAGCATACAAAAAATTGTACTATTTGTTACGAACCATAACCGGCATTGGCCCGCTGACAGCCGCCTTATTGATAACAGAGATCGGTGACATGAAACGCTTCCCGTCATTTTATCATCTCAATAGTTTTATCGGGCTATTGCCGTCAGAACACAGCAGTGGAGAAAAAGAATTAAAAGGCAGATTGACGATAAGAAGGCATCGCCAGTTAAGAAGTGACCTGGTGGAATGTGCATGGACAGCCAAACGAACTGATCCTGCTTTGTCTTTATTTTACAGTCATCAATTAAAAAGAGGCAAAGAACCCAAACTGATCATAGTGAAGATAGCCCGTAAACTACTGAGCCGTATCCGTTATGTATGGCTGACAGAAAAACCATATGAAAAAGGCGTAGTGAAATAAAAAATAAATAAACAACGATAATCATTGTTCATTACAAAACAAATAAAACCAATAGCGACCGGACTACTAAACATGGGTTGTCATCGTGAAATACCCAAACAGCGAAGCTTTGACTTTGCCAAAGCCTGTAGCCGGTTGTTTTCTCCGCCAATGACGGAGAAACATCATTAAATTTAAACACAAGGACTTGTAGCATCCGCCAGTTGGCGGAAAGTCTACTCATAGGACGCTGGTAATGGATGATGAAAGAGTTTGCAGAAATGCGGAAACTAAAATAATTTTGATATGGACAAAAAAACATCTGGCGAAGGCAGTCCCGAAAGCATTCGGGATTGCTTTCAAAAGAAATAAGTGTTGACGATATGATCCTTCTCTGAAGGCCTATACATAGG
>NZ_JBHMQM010000029.1:0-1583 GCF_042434975.1 Terrimonas alba | reverse complement strand
AACAAACTACCGAAGGTTCCGTACAACCGAGGCTTCATCGTTGGTGCTGCGCACCCGACGAAGCCTTATTTGTTGTGCGCAGTCATTCGAGAACGGGAAAATGGTTACTGTAATAAAGTTCCCATCCATCCAGTTTTCTTATTTGCAAATGTTTATAGTTTAAATTCAGTTTCTCGCGAATCACGTAGGGTGAACTTCGAAATTTAATCATTAACTCGCGTATTTCCCCCTTATAAAAGTGAATTGCGGTGCTACCTGCGAAACCCAATGACTGATTTGTCTTTAAGAATAACGAGTCGAAGGCTTTTCCGTTTTGAAATAGGATAACACTGTCGTTGAAACCTTCCATAAACGAAATATATATAACATTTGGAATAGAATTAAAAACGGAATCCGCAATGCTTACTGGACCAGTAGAATCGAAATGAGTTGTAGTACGGATGATTGAATCCTTTTGCGCAATTATATAACTTGAATGAAATAAGGATAATGATAATATCACAACCCTATGAGCTTTAAGGAACTTCATTTACACTAAACTATATACTCTTTTGCCAATGAAATGTGAAATTGCGCACAACGGCCACAGCTTTGCGTTCGGCAGGGCATTTGGAAAACGTCCAGCCCGGAACTGCAGCCGGCCGAAGTTACAAAAGTTGAAAAGATATTCTATTGCTCATCCGTGTTCGGTCAGCCGAATATGCAGCTGATAGTAGCACTAAGATGAGGATATGTTCGTCGCCCCCTGCTGACGCAAAACTGAATGTTGGTGGCTGGCGTTTATTCACCGCTCTAATTCTATAAGTTGTTCTTCAAATACGTCAAATTCAGTCAAACCATGAATTGTGTCAACTCCCCACGGCTTTGAAGTATTTACAGTCAATATTTTTTGTCCCTTTGAGTCATGCCATACTTTTAGAATTTCGCAAGCAATTACACCGTCTTGGGGGTATTCACTATTTGCGTCTAAATCTTTTTCCGTAACAATAGGGACTTTGTCTTGTACTATGTGTTCCTTCCCGTAAGCGTCGAAGAATTTACATTCAACAAATCCCGGTTGATGGTCGTCAATAAAACTGGTGATTAATATTTTAAGTGCTTTCAACTATTTACTTTTTATAAAGTTCAATTTTCCTATCGTCAGGGTCAGAGATGATTGCCATGAAACCGAAATCCGTTTGTGTAGGTTCTAATGAAAAGGGTACTTCTGATTCTTTTAATTTTTGAACTGTGTCGTCAAAATTGTCAATACCAAAGCCTAAGCGTAGATTTTTGTCTGGTTCGGCTTGGCTCTTTGTCAATGGATAAATTTCTAAAACGGTTTGTCCAATTATCGCAGAATAATGAAAAGGTGAATTTCCATGCTTATGATAGTCAAAGGTCAATCCGAATAAACTGTAAAAGTCTGCAAGTCGTTTTGTGTCGCCTGTCCGTAAGACTAATAACCGAATGTCCATTTGTTAATTGTCGCTTTGAAGTTTGTAGGGTGTCCGATACGCTTGCCACCAACGATCGGGATTTACGAAGTGCCCACGGATGGAGCAGATGCGGGAGCGAAAGCCAGAGGCTTTCAGCGAAGCAGC
>NZ_JBHMQM010000028.1:0-1611 GCF_042434975.1 Terrimonas alba | reverse complement strand
TTACGGCACCACCGGTACAAAGTGTTCCTGCACCTGTTGCATTATTGGTAAGAACCGGATCACAACCACCCGTTACAGAAGCGGTAGCCAGCCATGCCTGGAAGGCTGCATCAAGCGCTGCCTGGTCTGCATAGTCACATGCATTTACTGTAGTTGCAACCGGAGTGGTTATCACTACAGGTGTTGGCGGAGTGACGGTGAAGGTTGCTGTTGCTGTCGGCGCTTCGCAAAGATCAGTGGCTGTAAAGGTCACTGTTACGGCACCACCGGTACAAAGTGTTCCTGCACCTGTTGCATTATTGGTAAGAACCGGATCACAACCACCCGTTACAGAAGCGGTAGCCAGCCATGCCTGGAAGGCTGCATCAAGCGCTGCCTGGTCTGCATAGTCACATGCATTTACTGTAGTTGCAACCGGGGTTGTTATCACTACAGGTGTTGGCGGTGTTACGGTGAAGGTTGCTGTTGCTGTCGGCGCTTCGCAAAGATCAGTGGCTGTAAAGGTCACTGTTACGGCACCACCGGTACAAAGTGTTCCTGCACCTGTTGCATTATTGGTAAGAACCGGAGCACAACCGCCCGTTACAGAAGCGGTAGCCAGCCATGCCTGGAAGGCTGCATCAAGCGCTGCCTGGTCTGCATAGTCACATGCATTTACTGTAGTTGCAACCGGAGTGGTTATCACGACAGGTGTTGCCGGTGTTACGGTGAAGGTTGCTGTTGCTGTCGGCGCTTCGCAAAGATCAGTGGCTGTAAAGGTCACTGTTACTGCACCACCGGTACAAAGTGTTCCTGCACCTGTTGCATTATTGGTAAGAACCGGAGCACAACCGCCCGTTACACTGGCTGTTGCCAACCATGCCTGGAAGGCTGCATCAAGCGCTGCCTGGTCTGCATAGTCACATGCATTTACTGTAGTTGCAACCGGAGTTGTTATCACTACAGGTGTTGGCGGTGTTACGGTGAAGGTTGCTGTTGCTGTCGGCGCTTCGCAAAGATCAGTAGCAGTGAAGGTCACTGTTACGGCACCACCGGTACAAAGTGTTCCTGCACCTGTTGCATTATTGGTAAGAACCGGATCACAACCACCCGTTACAGAAGCGGTAGCCAGCCATGCCTGGAAGGCTGCATCCAAAGCTGCCTGGTCTGCATAGTCACATGCATTTACTGTAGTTGCAACCGGAGTGGTTATCACTACAGGTGTTGCCGGAGTGACGGTGAAGGTTGCTGTTGCTGTCGGCGCTTCGCAAAGATCAGTGGCTGTAAAGGTCACTGTTACGGCACCACCGGTACAAAGTGTTCCTGCACCTGTTGCATTATTGGTAAGAACCGGATCACAACCACCCGTTACAGAAGCGGTAGCCAGCCATGCCTGGAAGGCTGCATCAAGCGCTGCCTGGTCTGCATAGTCACATGCATTTACTGTAGTTGCAACCGGAGTGGTTATCACGACAGGTGTTGGCGGTGTTACGGTGAAGGTTGCTGTTGCTGTCGGCGCTTCGCAAAGATCAGTGGCTGTAAAGGTCACTGTTATGGCACCACCGGTACAAAGTGTTCCTGCACCTGTTGCATTATTAGTCAATACCGGATCACAACCGCCCGTTACACTGG
>NZ_JBHMQM010000027.1:0-1682 GCF_042434975.1 Terrimonas alba | reverse complement strand
CCGGTTGCAACTACAGTAAATGCATGTGACTATGCAGACCAGGCAGCGCTTGATGCAGCCTTCCAGGCATGGCTGGCAACAGCCAGTGTAACGGGTGGTTGTGATCCGGTTCTTACCAATAATGCAACAGGTGCAGGAACACTTTGTACCGGCGGTGCCGTAACAGTGACCTTCACTGCTACTGATCTTTGCGAAGCACCAACTGCAACAGCAACCTTCACCGTAACACCGGCAACACCTGTAGTGATAACAACCCCGGTTGCAACTACAGTAAATGCATGTGACTATGCAGACCAGGCAGCGCTTGATGCAGCCTTCCAGGCATGGCTGGCTACCGCTTCTGTAACGGGTGGTTGTGATCCGGTTCTTACCAATAATGCAACAGGTGCAGGAACACTTTGTACCGGTGGTGCCGTAACAGTGACCTTCACTGCTACTGATCTTTGCGAAGCACCGACTGCAACGGCAACCTTCACCGTAACACCGGCAACACCTGTCGTGATAACAACCCCGGTTGCAACTACAGTAAATGCATGTGACTATGCAGACCAGGCAGCGCTTGATGCAGCCTTCCAGGCATGGCTGGCTACCGCTTCTGTAACGGGTGGTTGTGATCCGGTTCTTACCAATAATGCAACAGGTGCAGGAACACTTTGTACCGGTGGTGCCGTAACAGTGACCTTCACTGCTACTGATCTTTGCGAAGCACCAACTGCAACAGCAACCTTCACCGTAACACCGGCAACACCTGTAGTGATAACAACCCCGGTTGCAACTACAGTAAATGCATGTGACTATGCAGACCAGGCAGCGCTTGATGCAGCCTTCCAGGCATGGCTGGCAACCGCTTCTGTAACGGGTGGTTGTGATCCGGTTCTTACCAATAATGCAACAGGTGCAGGAACACTTTGTACCGGCGGTGCCGTAACAGTGACCTTCACTGCTACTGATCTTTGCGAAGCGCCGACAGCAACAGCAACCTTCACCGTAACACCGGCAACACCTGTAGTGATAACAACTCCGGTTGCAACTACAGTAAATGCATGTGACTATGCAGACCAGGCAGCTTTGGATGCAGCCTTCCAGGCATGGCTGGCAACAGCCAGTGTAACGGGTGGTTGTGATCCGGTTCTTACCAATAATGCAACAGGTGCAGGAACACTTTGTACCGGTGGTGCCGTAACAGTGACCTTCACTGCTACTGATCTTTGCGAAGCACCAACTGCAACGGCAACCTTCACCGTAACACCGGCAACACCTGTCGTGATAACCACTCCGGTTGCAACTACAGTAAATGCATGTGACTATGCAGACCAGGCAGCGCTTGATGCAGCCTTCCAGGCATGGCTGGCAACAGCCAGTGTAACGGGTGGTTGTGATCCGGTTCTTACTAATAATGCAACAGGTGCAGGAACACTTTGTACCGGTGGTGCCGTAACAGTGACCTTCACTGCTACTGATCTTTGCGAAGCACCAACTGCAACAGCAACCTTCACCGTCACACCGCCAACACCTGTCGTGATAACAACCCCGGTTGCAACTACAGTAAATGCATGTGACTATGCAGACCAGGCAGCGCTTGATGCAGCCTTCCAGGCATGGCTGGCTACCGCTTCTGTAACGGGTGGTTGTGATCCGGTTCTTACCAATAATGCAACAGGTGCAGGAACACTTTGTACCGG
>NZ_JBHMQM010000026.1:0-1809 GCF_042434975.1 Terrimonas alba | reverse complement strand
ATAAGTTCCTGCAGCAAGAGCGGTGATGTCCTGCGTGGTTGCGCCATTGCTCCACACATAAGTGTAAGGAGTCGTACCACCACTAACAGTTAAGTCAATGGACCCGGTGGCGTTACCAAAGCAAAGCACATCCACTTTTGAAGAGGTGAGAGCCAGGGCTGCAGCAGGCTGCCCAATGGTGACCGAAGCGGTAGCTGTACAATTATTGTTATCCGTAACGGTAACGGTATAAGTTCCTGCAGCAAGAGCGGTGATGTCCTGTGTAGCAGCGCCATTGCTCCACACATAAGAGTAAGGAGTCGTACCACCACTAACACTTAAGTCAACAGAACCGGTGGTATTGCCAAAGCAAAGCACATCCACTTTTGAAGAGGTGAGAGCCAGGGCTGCAGCAGGCTGCCCAATGGTGACCGAAGCGGTAGCTGTACAATTATTGTTATCAGTAACGGTAACGGAATAAGTTCCTGCAGCAAGAGCGGTGATGTCTTGCGTGCTTGCGCCATTGCTCCAAACATAAGTATAAGGAGTTGTACCACCACTAACACTTAAATCAACAGAACCGGTGGTATTGCCAAAGCAAAGCACATCCACTTTTGAAGAGGTGAGAGCCAGGGCTGCAGCAGGCTGCCCAATGGTGACCGAAGCGGTAGCTGTACAATTATTGTTGTCCGTAACGGTAACGGAATAAGTTCCTGCAGCAAGAGCGGTGATGTCCTGCGTGGTTGCGCCATTGCTCCACACATAAGAGTAAGGAGTCGTACCACCACTAACACTTAAATCAACAGAACCGGTGGCGTTGCCAAAGCAAAGCACATCCACTTTTGAAGAGGTGAGAGCCAGGGCTGCAGCAGGCTGCCCAATGGTGACCGAAGCGGTAGCTGTACAATTATTGTTATCCGTAACGGTAACGGTATAAGTTCCTGCAGCAAGGGCGGTGATGTCCTGTGTAGCAGCGCCATTGCTCCACACATAAGAGTAAGGAGTCGTACCACCACTAACACTTAAGTCAACAGAACCGGTGGTATTGCCAAAGCAAAGCACATCCACTTTTGAAGAAGTGAGAGCCAGGGCTGCGGCAGGTTGGGTAATGGTAACAGAAGTAGTCGCTGTACAATTATTGTTATCAGTAACGGTAACGGTATAGGTTCCTGCAGCAAGAGCGGTGATGTCCTGGGTAGCGGCGCCATTGCTCCAAACATAAGTATAAGGAGTTGTACCACCACTAACACTTAAATCAACAGAACCGGTGGTATTGCCAAAGCAAAGCACATCCACTTTTGAAGAAGTGAGAGCCAGGGCCGCAGCAGGCTGCCCAATGGTAACAGAAGTAGTCGCTGTACAATTATTGTTATCAGTAACGGTAACGGTATAGGTTCCTGCAGCAAGAGCGGTGATGTCCTGCGTGGTTGCGCCATTGCTCCACACATAAGAGTAAGGAGTCGTACCACCACTAACAGTTAAGTCAATGGACCCGGTGGCATTGCCAAAGCAAAGCACATCCACTTTTGAAGAGGTGAGAGCCAGGGCTGCAGCAGGCTGCCCAATGGTGACCGAAGCGGTAGCTGTACAATTATTGTTATCCGTAACGGTAACGGTATAAGTTCCTGCAGCAAGGGCGGTGATGTCCTGTGTAGCAGCGCCATTGCTCCACACATAAGAGTAAGGAGTCGTACCACCACTAACACTTAAATCAACAGAACCGGTGGCGTTGCCAAAGCAAAGCACATCCACTTTTGAAGAAGTGAGAGCCAGCGCTGCAGCAGGCTGCCCAATGGTGACCGAAGCGGTAGCTGTACAATTATTGTTATC
>NZ_JBHMQM010000025.1:0-1856 GCF_042434975.1 Terrimonas alba | reverse complement strand
GTAGCAGTATGCTCACCGGCAGTAGTGATGGACTGGCCATTCCAGCTGTATGGCAATGCTGCTTCGCAGATGGTGATCGTCTCTTCATCTGTTACAGCAGGGTTAACAATCAAATGCAGTGTGACGACGGAATCACAACCGGCCGTGCTTGTTAATGTCGCAATATGATCACCGGCTGTTGTTACCGACAGACCATTCCAGCTGTATGGCAATGCTGCTTCGCAAATGGTGATCGTCTCTTCACCTATTACCGCAGGATTGACGATCAAATGCAGTGTAACAACCGAATCACAACCGGCAACACTGGTGAGTGTTGCAATATGATCACCGGCTGATGTGATAGAAAGATTGTTCCAGCTGTATGGTAATGCGGCTTCGCAAATGGTAATGGTCTCTTCACCTGTTACAGCAGGATTGAGGATCAAATGCAGTGTAACAACCGAATCACAACCGGCAGTGCTTGTTAATGTTGCAATATGATCACCGGCTGTTGTTACCGACAGACCATTCCAGCTGTATGGCAATGCTGCTTCGCAGATGGTAATTGTTTCTTCACCGGTCGCAGCACTGTTGATGGTGATATGGGCTGTCACAACGGAGTCACAACCATTGATGGTTTGATAAGTATGGATATAATCATTGGTGGTAGTCACCACTTCACCCCACGGCAGCGTATAGCTTAAGCAGGCGGCATCGGTGAACTCGGAAGCCGCAGCCGTGTTGATGGTGATATGCGCAGTAACCACCGAGTCACAACCATTGATGGTTTGATAAGTATGTGTATAATCATTGGTGCTGGTCACCACTTCACCCCACGGCAGTGTATAGCTTAAGCAGGCGGCAGCCGTGAACTCGGAAGCCGCAGCCGTGTTGATGGTGATATGCGCTGTCACAACGGAGTCGCAACCATTGATGGTTTGATAAGTATGGATATAATCATTGGTGGTAGTCACCACATCACCCCATGGCAGTGTATAGCTTAAGCAGGCAGCAGCCGTGAACTCGGATGCAGCAGCACTGTTGATAGTGATATGCGCTGTTACTATAGAATCGCAACCAGTAATAGTTTGATAGGTATGGGTATAATCATCACTGGTGGTGACCACATCACCCCATGGCAGTGTATAGCTTAAGCAGGCAGCAGCCGTGAACTCGGATGCAGCAGCACTGTTGATGGTGATATGCGCTGTAACAACCGAATCGCAACCATTGACCGTGGTATATGTATGGGTATAATCATCACTGGTCGTCACTACATCACCCCATGGCAGTGTATAGCTTAAGCAGGCAGCAGCCGTGAACTCGGATGCAGCAGCGGTATTGATAGTGATATGCGCTGTGACAACGGAATCGCAACCATTGACCGTGGTATAGGTATGGGTATAATCATCACTGGTGGTGACCACATCACCCCATGGCAGTGTATAGCTTAAACAGGCAGCAGCCGTAAATTCGGATGCAACAGCGGTATTGATAGTAATATGCGCCGTGACAACGGAATCGCAACCATTGACCGTGGTATAAGAATGGGTATAATCATCACTGGTGGTGACCACATCACCCCATGGCAGTGTATAGCTTAAGCAGGCAGCAGCCGTGAACTCGGATGCAGCAGCACTGTTGATGGTGATATGCGCTGTAACAACCGAATCGCAACCATTGACCGTGGTATAAGTATGGGTATAATCATCACTGGCAGTGACCACATCACCCCATGGCAGTGTATAGCTTAAGCAGGCAGCAGCCGTGAACTCGGATGCAGCAGCGGTATTGATAGTGATATGCGCCGTGACAACGGAATCGCAACCATTGACCGTGGTATAAGAATGGGTATAATCATCACTGGTGGTGACCAC
>NZ_JBHMQM010000024.1:0-1891 GCF_042434975.1 Terrimonas alba | reverse complement strand
GTATGGGTATAATCATCACTGGTGGTGACCACCTCACCCCATGGCAGTGTATAGCTTAAGCAGGCAGCAGCCGTGAACTCGGATGCAGCAGCGGTATTGATAGTGATATGCGCCGTGACAACGGAATCGCAACCATTGACAGTTGTATATGTATGGGTATAATCATCACTGGTGGTGACCACCTCACCCCATGGCAGTGTATAGCTTAAGCAGGCAGCAGCCGTGAACTCGGATGCAGCAGTGGTATTGATAGTGATATGCGCCGTGACAACGGAATCGCAACCATTAATAGTTTGATAGGTATGGGTATAATCATCACTGGTGGTGACCACATCACCCCATGGCAGTGTATAGCTTAAGCAGGCAGCAGCCGTGAACTCGGATGCAGCAGCGGTATTGATAGTGATATGCGCCGTGACAACCGAATCGCAACCATTGACCGTGGTATAAGTATGGGTATAATCATCACTGGTGTTTACCACCTCACCCCATGGCAGTGTATAGCTTAAGCAGGCAGCAGCCGTGAACTCGGATGCAGCAGCACTGTTGATGGTGATATGCGCTGTGACAACGGAATCGCAACCATTGACAGTTGTATATGTATGGGTATAATCATCACTGGTCGTCACTACATCACCCCATGGCAGTGTATAGCTTAAGCAGGCAGCAGCCGTGAACTCGGATGCAGCAGCGGTATTGATAGTGATATGCGCCGTGACAACGGAATCGCAACCATTGACCGTGGTATAAGTATGGGTATAATCATCACTGGTGTTTACTACATCACCCCATGGCAGTGTATAGCTTAAGCAGGCAGCAGCCGTGAACTCGGATGCAGCAGCGGTATTGATAGTGATATGCGCCGTGACAACGGAATCGCAACCATTGACCGTGGTATAAGTATGGGTATAATCATCACTGGTCGTCACTACATCACCCCATGGCAGTGTATAGCTTAAGCAGGCAGCAGCCGTGAACTCGGATGCAGCAGCGGTATTGATAGTGATATGCGCCGTGACAACGGAATCGCAACCATTGACCGTGGTATAAGTATGGGTATAATCATCACTGGTCGTCACTACATCACCCCATGGCAGTGTATAGCTTAAGCAGGCAGCAGCCGTGAACTCGGATGCAGCAGCGGTATTGATAGTGATATGCGCCGTGACAACGGAATCGCAACCATTGACCGTGGTATAAGAATGGGTATAATCATCACTGGTGGTGACCACATCACCCCATGGCAGTGTATAGCTTAAGCAGGCAGCAGCCGTGAACTCGGATGCAGCAGCACTGTTGATGGTGATATGCGCTGTAACAACCGAATCGCAACCATTGACCGTGGTATAAGTATGGGTATAATCATCACTGGCAGTGACCACATCACCCCATGGCAGTGTATAGCTTAAACAGGCAGCAGCCGTGAACTCGGATGCAGCAGCACTGTTGATGGTGATATGCGCCGTGACAACGGAATCGCAACCATTGACCGTGGTATATGTATGGGTATAATCATCACTGGTGGTGACCACATCACCCCATGGCAGTGTATAGCTTAAGCAGGCAGCAGCCGTGAACTCGGATGCAGCAGCACTGTTGATGGTGATATGCGCTGTAACAACCGAATCGCAACCATTGACCGTGGTATAAGTATGGGTATAATCATCACTGGCAGTGACCACATCACCCCATGGCAGTGTATAGCTTAAGCAGGCAGCAGCCGTGAACTCGGATGCAGCAGTGGTATTGATAGTGATATGCGCCGTGACAACCGAATCGCAACCATTAATAGTTTGATAGGTATGGGTATAATCATCACTGGTGGTGACCACCTCACCCCATGGCAGTGTATAGCTTAAGCAGGCAGCAGCCGTGAACTCGGATGCAGCAG
>NZ_JBHMQM010000023.1:0-1909 GCF_042434975.1 Terrimonas alba | reverse complement strand
GAAACCTGAACAAGAAAGATGGAAAGCAGAATTAAAAAGATTTTTGAATTCACGGGTTCTCAATTTATTGCACCTTATGTCCATCAGCTTTCTGCTGTGCCGGTATTTTTTGTTCGTCTGCCAGAACTGAAGCTGATAAATGTTTTATTGTTGAAGATAAATAATGAAGCCGAAAATTGAACGTCGGGCCGGATCAAAAGCTGAAGGATGTACAACTGTTGATGCTGCGTTGGGTCTGCCGGCATAGCAGAAAACTGCTGTTAGCGGTAGGCTTTCTGTGTCAAAAGTCTGTTTCACCATATTCAATTTTTCCAATTGTCACGTCGTCTTGTAGTGAATAGTAAACAAATTTTTTATTGTCTTTTAGATAAACGCCAAATGTCGAAGTATCTAACCATTTTGAGCGTTCCGCCAGCTTATATATACTGTCGTACCAAAACCAGTTTTTCTTCTCAACAACCTTTACCTTCTTTGTTTTGTCAGCTAAGATAAAAGCTAAATACAGAGAAGTTGTTTCTTCTGTTTTTTCAACTTGCACATATGCTATTGTTTTTTTGTCTCTGGATTTCTTCTGCGGATAGTCGAGTACGAATTTGAAGTTGCTCTGCCGGACACGTTCATATGCATTCTCAAAAATTGAAGTGTCCCAGTGGTAAGTTCGGGCAAGTTTCAGGCAAGAACTGTGAACAATGTCAAGGATGTATTGATACTTCTCCAATCGCTGCAGGGATAAATATCTGTCTTCATCTATTACGTTTGCAATACTGCAAATAGCTCCAAAATAGTTTGGTTCGTCCCACTTCAACTCTTTGTCGATATGGATACAAATTCGGCCTGTCCTTGGGGGCTTATAGCCATTCAGCATTCTGTGGTAAAAATCACAGATATAGTTTTTCTTTCTGCTGAAGTCAGCGTCTTCAGGAAGAGAAGGGATTTTTAAGCCGTCATAGTAGATGGTAATGTCAGTAAGAGGCCACATGCTATAGGATGTCTTTTAAGCTTACCGCTAACGATCGGGATTTACGAAGTGCCCACGGATGGAGCAGATGCGGGAGCGAAAGCCAGAGGCTTTCAGCGAAGCAGCTGCGAGAATCTGTGGGTACGTGGAAATTTATCGGGGCATTTTGTAAATCCTTTTGTTCGCCGCAGGTGACTTGCACAAAGTTCACCGCCCGATAAATTTACAAGTAAATCCCGATCGTTCGACCGCAATAGCTTAGGAGAAAAAGACCGGGAGTCCGCAAAGCGGACGAAGGGATTTTTCCTTGTGCGAGGCATTGCGGTCGAACGGCCAAGGCTTTGCGATGTGGCGATAGTCTGTGTTAATGTCGCCTGGTAAGTTATTCAACAGTTGACCAATGAACTCCAAGCCCAGCCCATATTCTATCCCGCCATTTCGCCAAGCAGATGCGGGAGCGAAAGCCAGAGGCTTTCAGCGAAGCAGCTGCGAGAATCTGTGGGTACGTGGAAATTTATCGGGGCATTTTGTAAATCCTTTTGTTCGCCGCAGGTGACTTGCACAAAGTTCACCGCCCGATAAATTTACAAGTAAATCCCGATCGTTCGACCGCAATAGCTTAGGAGAAAAAGACCGGGAGTCCGCAAAGCGGACGAAGGGATTTTTCCTTGTGCGAGGCATTGCGGTCGAACGGCCAAGGCTTTGCGATGTGGCGATAGTCTGTGTTAATGTCGCCTGGTAAGTTATTCAACAGTTGACCAATGAACTCCAAGCCCAGCCCATATTCTATCCCGCCATTTCGCCAAGCATCTATGTAAAAGCGGTAATTTAAGCAACCATTTTTTAACTGTAGTCCACGGTTATTACGTGGCTACCAAAACTTAATAAGATGTTGTCTCAAACTACCGCCACACCAAAATTATTCATTGGCATGGATGTGCACAAAAAAAG
>NZ_JBHMQM010000022.1:0-2058 GCF_042434975.1 Terrimonas alba | reverse complement strand
ACTTATTCCGTTACCGTTACTGATAACAATAATTGTACAGCTACCGCTTCGGTCACCATTGGGCAGCCTGCTGCAGCCCTGGCTCTCACCTCTTCAAAAGTGGATGTGCTTTGCTTTGGCAATACCACCGGTTCTGTTGATTTAAGTGTTAGTGGTGGTACAACTCCTTACACTTATGTGTGGAGCAATGGCGCAACCACGCAAGACATCACCGCTCTTGCTGCAGGAACTTATTCCGTTACCGTTACGGATAACAATAATTGTACAGCTACCGCTTCGGTCACCATTGGGCAGCCTGCTGCAGCGCTGGCTCTCACTTCTTCAAAAGTGGATGTGCTTTGCTTTGGCAACGCCACCGGTTCTGTTGATTTAAGTGTTAGTGGTGGTACGACTCCTTACTCTTATGTGTGGAGCAATGGCGCTGCTACACAGGACATCACCGCCCTTGCTGCAGGAACTTATACCGTTACCGTTACGGATAACAATAATTGTACAGCTACCGCTTCGGTCACCATTGGGCAGCCTGCTGCAGCCCTGGCTCTCACCTCTTCAAAAGTGGATGTGCTTTGCTTTGGCAATGCCACCGGGTCCATTGACTTAACTGTTAGTGGTGGTACGACTCCTTACTCTTATGTGTGGAGCAATGGCGCAACCACGCAGGACATCACCGCTCTTGCTGCAGGAACCTATACCGTTACCGTTACTGATAACAATAATTGTACAGCGACTACTTCTGTTACCATTGGGCAGCCTGCTGCGGCCCTGGCTCTCACTTCTTCAAAAGTGGATGTGCTTTGCTTTGGCAATACCACCGGTTCTGTTGATTTAAGTGTTAGTGGTGGTACAACTCCTTATACTTATGTTTGGAGCAATGGCGCCGCTACCCAGGACATCACCGCTCTTGCTGCAGGAACCTATACCGTTACCGTTACTGATAACAATAATTGTACAGCGACTACTTCTGTTACCATTACCCAACCTGCCGCAGCCCTGGCTCTCACTTCTTCAAAAGTGGATGTGCTTTGCTTTGGCAATACCACCGGTTCTGTTGACTTAAGTGTTAGTGGTGGTACGACTCCTTACTCTTATGTGTGGAGCAATGGCGCTGCTACACAGGACATCACCGCCCTTGCTGCAGGAACTTATACCGTTACCGTTACGGATAACAATAATTGTACAGCTACCGCTTCGGTCACCATTGGGCAGCCTGCTGCAGCCCTGGCTCTCACCTCTTCAAAAGTGGATGTGCTTTGCTTTGGCAACGCCACCGGTTCTGTTGATTTAAGTGTTAGTGGTGGTACGACTCCTTACTCTTATGTGTGGAGCAATGGCGCAACCACGCAGGACATCACCGCTCTTGCTGCAGGAACTTATTCCGTTACCGTTACGGACAACAATAATTGTACAGCTACCGCTTCGGTCACCATTGGGCAGCCTGCTGCAGCCCTGGCTCTCACCTCTTCAAAAGTGGATGTGCTTTGCTTTGGCAATACCACCGGTTCTGTTGATTTAAGTGTTAGTGGTGGTACAACTCCTTATACTTATGTTTGGAGCAATGGCGCAAGCACGCAAGACATCACCGCTCTTGCTGCAGGAACTTATTCCGTTACCGTTACTGATAACAATAATTGTACAGCTACCGCTTCGGTCACCATTGGGCAGCCTGCTGCAGCCCTGGCTCTCACCTCTTCAAAAGTGGATGTGCTTTGCTTTGGCAATACCACCGGTTCTGTTGACTTAAGTGTTAGTGGTGGTACGACTCCTTACTCTTATGTGTGGAGCAATGGCGCTGCTACACAGGACATCACCGCTCTTGCTGCAGGAACTTATACCGTTACCGTTACGGATAACAATAATTGTACAGCTACCGCTTCGGTCACCATTGGGCAGCCTGCTGCAGCCCTGGCTCTCACCTCTTCAAAAGTGGATGTGCTTTGCTTTGGTAACGCCACCGGGTCCATTGACTTAACTGTTAGTGGTGGTACGACTCCTTACACTTATGTGTGGAGCAATGGCGCAACCACGCAGGACATCACCGCTCTTGCTGCAGGAACTTAT
>NZ_JBHMQM010000021.1:0-2162 GCF_042434975.1 Terrimonas alba | reverse complement strand
GTAATGGACTGGCCGTTCCAGCTATATGGTAATGCAGCAGGACAGAGTGTAACAGTCTCTTCACCGGTTACTGCAGGGTTGATTACTAAATGCAGCGTAGCAATGGAATCACAACCATTGGCGGCAGTAAGCGTTGCCGTATAATCACCGGCATCGGTAATGGACTGGCCGTTCCAGCTATATGGTAATGCAGCAGGACAAAGTGTAACAGTTTCTTCACCGGTTACTGCAGGATTGATTACTAAATGCAATGTCGCAACCGAGTCACAACCATTGGCGGCAGTAAGCGTTGCCGTATAATCACCGGCATCGGTAATGGACTGGCCGTTCCAGCTATATGGTAATGCAGCAGGACAGAGTGTAACAGTTTCTTCACCGGTTACTGCTGGATTGATTACTAAATGCAATGTCGCAACCGAGTCACAACCATTAGCTGCAGTGAGTGTTGCCGTATAATCACCGGCATCGGTAATGGACTGGCCGTTCCAGCTATATGGTAATGCAGCAGGACAGAGTGTAACAGTTTCTTCACCGGTCACTGCTGGGTTAATTACTAAATGCAATGTCGCAACCGAGTCACAACCATTAGCGGCAGTGAGTGTAGCCGTATAATCACCGGCATCGGTAATGGACTGACCGTTCCAGCTATATGGTAATGCAGCAGGACAAAGTGTAACCGTTTCTTCACCGGTTACTGCTGGATTGATTACTAAATGCAATGTCGCAACCGAGTCACAACCATTGGCAGCAGTAAGCGTTGCCGTATAATCACCGGCATCGGTAATGGATTGACCGTTCCAGCTATATGGTAATGCAGCAGGACAGAGTGTAACCGTTTCTTCACCGGTTACTGCAGGATTGATTACTAAATGCAGCGTAGCAATGGAATCACAACCATTGGCGGCAGTAAGCGTTGCCGTATAATCACCGGCATCGGTAATGGACTGGCCGTTCCAGCTATATGGTAATGCAGCAGGACAAAGTGTAACCGTTTCTTCACCGGTTACTGCAGGATTGATTACTAAATGCAATGTCGCAACCGAGTCACAACCATTGGCAGCAGTAAGCGTTGCCGTATAATCACCGGCATCGGTAATGGATTGACCGTTCCAGCTATATGGTAATGCAGCAGGACAGAGTGTAACCGTTTCTTCACCGGTTACTGCAGGATTGATCACCAGGTGTAATGTGGCAATCGAATCACAACCATTGGCGGCAGTAAGCGTTGCCGTATAATCACCGGCATCGGTAATGGACTGGCCGTTCCAGCTATATGGTAATGCAGCAGGACAAAGTGTAACAGTTTCTTCACCGGTTACTGCTGGATTGATTACTAAATGCAATGTCGCAACCGAGTCACAACCATTAGCGGCAGTGAGTGTAGCCGTATAATCACCGGCATCGGTAATGGATTGACCGTTCCAGCTATATGGTAATGCAGCAGGACAGAGTGTAACAGTTTCTTCACCGGTTACTGCTGGATTGATTACTAAATGCAGCGTAGCAATGGAATCACAACCATTGGCAGCAGTAAGCGTTGCCGTATAATCACCGGCATCGGTAATGGACTGGCCGTTCCAGCTATATGGTAATGCAGCAGGACAAAGTGTAACAGTTTCTTCACCGGTTACTGCTGGATTGATTACTAAATGCAATGTCGCAACCGAGTCACAACCATTAGCGGCAGTGAGTGTAGCCGTATAATCACCGGCATCGGTAATGGACTGGCCGTTCCAGCTATATGGTAATGCAGCAGGACAGAGTGTAACAGTCTCTTCACCGGTTACTGCAGGATTGATCACCAGGTGTAATGTGGCAATCGAATCACAACCATTGGCGGCAGTAAGCGTTGCCGTATAATCACCGGCATCGGTAATGGACTGGCCGTTCCAGCTATATGGTAATGCAGCAGGACAGAGTGTAACAGTCTCTTCACCGGTTACTGCAGGATTGATTACTAAATGCAGCGTAGCAATGGAATCACAACCATTGGCGGCAGTAAGCGTTGCCGTATAATCACCGGCATCGGTAATGGACTGGCCGTTCCAGCTATATGGTAATGCAGCAGGACAAAGTGTAACAGTTTCTTCACCGGTTACTGCTGGATTGATTACTAAATGCAATGTCGCAACCGAGTCACAACCATTAGCGGCAGTGAGTGT
>NZ_JBHMQM010000020.1:0-6195 GCF_042434975.1 Terrimonas alba | reverse complement strand
CAGCACTCGTCGCCAGGGGCGACGTAAAACAATTGCCCCGCCGACCGCAAAGCTGTGAACGTTCGACCGCAATGCCTCGCACAAGGAAAAATCCCTTCGTCCGCTTTGCGGACTCCCGGTCTTTTTCTCCTAAGCTATTGCGGTCGAACGATCGGGATTTACTTGTAAATTTATCGGGCGGTGAACTTTGTGCAAGTCACCTGCGGTGAACATGAGGATTTACAAAATGCCCCGATAAATTTCCACGTACCCACAGATTCTCGCAGCTGCTTCGCTGAAAGCCTCTGGCTTTCGCTCCCGCATCTGCTCCATCCGTGGGCACTTCGTAAATCCCGATCGTTACCTGCAATCCAACTAATAAAATCCTTTTTCTAATCAATGATTAGATATATTAACAGGTCGATAGGTTTTGTCCTTATATGTACGTTGCCTTATAAGCTCTCGGGTCAACTGCATATAACCGCAGTTGGAAAGAACTTCGTGGGTATCCAGTTGTATAACCAAACTTCATCGGTAAAGCAAACTATTAACCCATATTTTTTAGGATTGTCGAAATTGAAAGGAAACACTTATGTATTTAACCTTTTTAAGGATAAATATCGATTCTACAACGACACATTGTTTCTGTATTTACATGACACCGCCATAATACCGGGTATAGAAAAGTATAATATGGCGGATTCGTTTAGATTACTGGACGTTGAAAAGTTTGTGACTCTATCTCCACAAGACGAGTTCAAAGTCAATATGGCTTTCGAAAGGAAAAATTCAGATTCATTATACTCTATTACACGTTTAACGATCTCACCACAAATAGCAAGGACTCACGGGCATTTTTGTATGCAAGGAAACGAAGACTGAGATAACTCATTTTCGATGGACTGCAGGCAACAAGCGGTTTGCCGCTATGCCGGGGCGGCGCGAATATATCCTCATCGACATTAACACAGATCAGATTTAGAATATTGGCCGTAAGTAAACTAAATTTACGGCCAAACCCAGCGACATTAACACGGAATACCGGCACAGCGGCAAGCCGTGGTCGTTCGACCGCAATGCCTCGCACAAGGAAAAATCCCTTCGTCCGCTTTGCGGACTCCCGGTCTTTTTCTCCTAAGCTATTGCGGTCGAACGATCGGGATTTACTTGTAAATTTATCGGGCGGTGAACTTTGTGCAAGTCACCTGCGGCGAACAAAAGGATTTACAAAATGCCCCGATAAATTTACACGTACCCACAGATTCTCGCAGCTGCTTCGCTGAAAGCCTCTGGCTTTCGCTCCCGCATCTGCTCCATCCGTGGGCACTTCGTAAATCCCGATCGTTAGCGGTCAGTTTAGAGAGCGGCACCGAAACAACAAACAAAAAAATGAAACTTAAAATATGGCAACATTAAAAGAAGACATTAAATCACAGTCAGACTGGATAGTAAAAGCATTTGAGGCTGACGGCTTCAAACTTGATTACACAATAGACAGCATAATTGAAGTCGACAGGTTTTTTACCGTAAATATGAAAAACGGACAACCTAAAAAAGGTGGACGACTTTACGGAAAGGGATTTGGACCAAAACTTTTTTCAATTGGTTCTTATGTCGGTGAGACAATTATTAAAAATGTAAAAGGAGCTGACTGGGTAACAGACGACAACGACCCACAAGCCGAACTAAATGTGTTTTTAAAACTTCCAAATGACGGACAAATTTGGCCTATTCAAAAAGTAATGAAAAGGTTTCAAAACGGAAGCGAAGACGCAATTTATCCTTATGTACATATGGTGACAAAGGAATTTACAAGTTTGCCATTTAAAGAAGAATTTTGGACGTTAACAGCAGAGACAGACGAACCAGAACAAACAAAACCTTGGTGGAAATTTTGGTAGAACAATATGACACAGAAGAAAACCGAACCGCTAACATCGGTTTGGCAATATGGTGGCTGAAGTGCTTATATGAAACATTTGTACAAGATTCAACAGTTGTAATTTTATTGAACATTTGTGCTAAATATCCGCCACATCGCCAAGCCGAAAACCGTTCGACCGCAATGCCTCGCACAAGGAAAAATCCCTTCGTCCGCTTTGCGGACTCCCGGTCTTTTTCTCCTAAGCTATTGCGGTCGAACGATCGGGATTTACTTGTAAATTTATCGGGCGGTGAACTTTGTGCAAGCCACCTGCGGTGAACATGAGGATTTACAAAATGCCCCGATAAATTTACACGTACCCACAGATTCTCGCAGCTGCTTCGCTGAAAGCCTCTGGCTTTCGCTCCCGCATCTGCTCCATCCGTGGGCACTTCGTAAATCCCGATCGTTATGCGCAATTTGATCGAGCCTGTTGATAATCTTAGTAGAACAACCTTACTCACAAAAATCTTTACAACAATCAAGATACTTCATAGACAATGAGTTGCATTTTAACTATCGGTGGAAAGAATTTTGACGTTGACGGCTTCGTTTACAAAAGCAAACTGCGACCCTATAGAAAAGACTTCAGGGGAGAACCACGGCTTAAAACCAAACCAGACGGAAAGAAATTCACATCTTCCTCAATTTCAATTGAAACCAGTAAAGCGGACTTTGACAATTTAAAGAAACAAATTGCTGACACAATTCGTTTTTTAAAACGCAACAATGACAAGCTTTCTCATATAAGTTCGACCCAAGGAATTGAATATGCTGTATTAGACTTTGGCATTGATCTAAGGATTGACAGAAAAAATATTTTTACGCAATCTGACACATTCCCCAATGAACTTTTGAAACTTGCGGGCGACTTGAGTTTGGACATAGAACTTTCCATTTATCCAGTGGACTTGCAAACAATTATGGAGAAAGAATATTCAAAGACTAAACAAAAAAGCGCATAACATGGTATTTCAGCTATAGCGGTTGAAGAATATGTTTTGAACAACAGTAATTCTATTCAACATCATTAATAAATTTTAGCTGACGAATCACGGAATTCCGCTACTGCAGAAATACCTGAAACGTTATGCACCATTGTACTGCACACCATGATAACTACTGCTGACTTCAAGAAACAAATAGCAAAACCGTTCGGACAAGAGATGCGAATGCATGGCTACAAGGGGACTGGATTTGAATATCGCCAAGAGACAGACAATTACCTTATCGCCGTTTATATTGACCCAAGCAGATGGGGAGGAAGTTGTTCAGCGGGTTTTGCAGTTCATCCAAAGCAAGTAGATCATGATTATTATGGCAAAATAAATTTTGAGAATCTCAAGACTTACCAATACGAATTTAGAATGAGTTTAGCAGAAGACCCCAATGGCCCATCATGGAAGTATTCAGATGATGAGAAAACTAATCTTGAGACGCATGCTAAAATTATGGAAACCATCAAATACATAGCTTTTCCCGTAATTGAGCAGTTCAAAGCAAGTCCCAGCATCCTTGAATTGTTTGAAGTGAATGAAATGAGCCAATTCCATGAAAGCTGGACAAAAAGAACAGGTGTTTTTATAGCTACGACCAGTGAAAGGTTTGCCTGGGCAACTGCTTTGGTTCTCGAAAAGAAAGATTTGATGAAAGCAAAACAATTCGCACAATGGTGCTTAGCGCAGTCTCATTATGACGAGAGTGAGGAAGAGTGGTTCGGAGATAAGGATTTGAGACGGATACTTGCGACAAACAACGGTGCATAACATTCAGTTTTGCAACAGGGGGCGACGAATAAATCCTCATCTTAGTGCTACTATCAGCTACATATCCGGCTGACCAACACAGATGAACAACAGAATATATTTTCAACTTCAGTATCTTTCCCCTATAAATTACCGACACAGTGAAATTGTACACGTTTTAAAACGATTGTTTACGATTTTCCCCTGCAAGCTTTTCAGTTAAAAACTTACTTGCTTATGTCTGTGTGCTTACGATACTGTGAGTATCTGATAATCCGGCCTGTTTAATCATCGGGGTTATTAACCACCATAAAGATACCCGGCCTCTGCGTTGATTGTTATTGCAAATTCTTTAAGTGATTGACCATGCGTTGATGATACTTTAACTGTGTTTCTATTTGTTGTGCCGTTGCTACCAAATCATAGTTTACTTTGTACGGCTCCTTTTTACTCAGTACATTCCAGATTACGGCCAACTGCCTTCTGCTGATAGCTACGAGTGCTTTCTTACGGCTTATACGTTTAGCCAACTGTTCAAACTTTATTTTAAAAGCACTGCCTTTTGTACGGGAGGCTCCCCATGAGGTTTGAATGAGAATCCTTTTTAGATAGCGATTCCCTTTGGTGATTTTGGTACTTTTTATTTTTCCCGCACTCTCATCATTGCCTGGACGAAGCCCTGCCCAACCTACCATTTTGCTGCTGCTTTCAAAGGCTTGCATATCCCCGCCCGTCTCAGAAATAATTTGCATGGCGCTTTGTTCCTTAATACCTGGAATGGTCTGAAGTAAGCGCAATTCTTCATGATAATGCTCATCACATATCTTCAGCATTTGTGCCTCTACCGAGGCTAGTTGCAGATTCAATAAATCATATTGCTGCATCAACAAGCCGAGTATAAAACGGCTGTCCCTCCTCACATGTCCCTGCAAAGCTGCTTTTACCAGATGCCCTTTGCGTTTCATTATCACCGGAGAAATGCATTGTAGTAGTTCCTGGATATCGTCACACCCGTTTATTAACAAACGAATCACCCGGATAATACTTAAACTGTCTGTTTTTGTAAATACACTTGTCAGCCGGATATTGCACAGCTCTAATTGTTTAGCCAGTTCCAGTAGTACACGGCTCGCATTCCACTGAAGTTTTACATACTGACGGCTGTAGTTGCGAAGCACCCTGATCTGTTTGGGTGGTACAAAACTTTTTCGAAGCATGTCTTTATACAATAGCGTAGCTATCCACTGGGCATCTTTTACATCACTCTTACGACCGGGCATCTGTTTAATGAACCAGGGATTAACCAGTGTAAGCCAAAATCCTTTTTCTTCCAGCATATCCCAGATAGGTACCCAATAAATGCCGGTGCTCTCAAGGGCTACCTGCTTTACCTCGTTTTGCTCCAACCAATGTATTAATTGAGTTATCTGATCTGTAAAAGTTCCGAATACATGTACATCACTACGGTCTTTCCCGTTGTAAATGGCGGCGTAGATGCTATCTTTATGTACATCAAGGCCGCATACATAAGTTTGTTGTTTCATAATCTTAGCTTTTTCTGAAAATTACAAACTATGCGGTCTTGACATTTTTATGTGTCTGTGTAGAATCTTAATTTTATGATTGTTTAATCGACTGCAGTTCCGGGCTGGACGTTTTCCAAATGCCCTGCCGAACGCAAAGCTGTGGCCGTTGTGTGCTATGTTAAACGACACAAAACCGGTTCAATAATTTAAGATATGAATAGCTATGACCTTTTCGCAAGCAATTTGGTTAGGCTCTTCATGAACCCTTTCGCTTGCAGATTATCAACTCCTGATCGTTTTTGTCTGATATTTCTGTTGGGCGCAAACCAGGAGGTGCGACTACAATCTTCAGCGAATCTCCGTTCAGCTCATAACCAACACTCACAGGCGTGGGATTGGTAAGCGTATCCTCTGACCGAATAATAAGCAACCTGGGGTTGCCGGTAGTGTCCAAGCTGAACGAATACTTCATCTCCTTTCCGGTCTCGTCTGTGAAGCTAACTGTATCACCTTTGAAGACATACAGGAAAGACACATCCTTTTGGATGCCGTTCAGGCTTTCTGTTTGGCCCAGCCAGGCTCCTTGTATGTTTTCCTGGTCCGTAGATGCTGCCGCATCCCCGGCATCGCCACACGACAAATTGCAAACGAGTCCCAATATAATGAGGTAGATCTTCATAATGTTTTATTACCAAAACGCATAACTAAATTAAAGGTTACAAAATTGCAGTTTATCTGTTTAAATTATAAAACTCATTGAAAAAAGGTATTCCGAATATATCGATTTAACCAAATACTGCAAATGAAAAAGTAGATAACTCTGTAGCAACGTTAAAGTAATAAGAAATAAATTAATGAAATAAGGTAAAATCCAAATTGGCTAAGAATAAACAACTCACAAGATAGAATGGAGGCGACACTACATACTGCCCGAAAACACAGCACACAACAAATAAGGCTTCGTCGGGTGCGCAGCACCAACGATGAAGCCTCGGTTGTACGGAACCTTCGGTAGTTTGTT
>NZ_JBHMQM010000019.1:0-6989 GCF_042434975.1 Terrimonas alba | reverse complement strand
TTCGTTTACTTTTTAGTGTAAACCTATTTCAGGACGAGACAAACAGACGATGAGGATATGTTCGTCATCCCTGCTGACAAAACTGAATGTTGGTGGCAGGTTATTTGTTCATCACTACTTCTGTCCCACGAATCATTATTTTATTTCTGTCTTTTATATTCTCTTCTGATTTTGTCAGCAGCTTAACTAAGCCAAGTTCAATTTTTTCTTTATCCGTCTCAAGTTTGTCAACAATTATTGTCAAAAGGTTGTTTTCGTCAACGAGGTAATTGTCATAGTTGGAATTTACAAAATTTCCGTCAACCATAAATACCACTGGCTTTCCTTTAAAGTCTGTGTATTTGGCTTTCAAATCTGTCAAAGAGATGAATTTAGGAGCATAATCGCTTTTTGTCTTAATATAAATTTGTCCGCCATAAGAAATATTCTCAATCAATGTATCCCGTTTAATCACTTCTATATTTTCTATATGGTTAGGATTAAAGGTGGTGAAGATGTTTTGGTTCATCACATATTTCCCGTTAATAAAAATAGCGGGCTGTCGTTCAGGTTTATTCCTGTCTGCATAAATAACACGCAATGCTGTATCTCTGTTTTTCGGTTTTACCGTGTCCGACAAAATGCCCTGTGTCTTACCTATCGGCCCTTCCCATCCCTTGCTTAATCTAAGTATCTCTGTTTGTCGTTTGAATATCCATTTTACTTTGGAGTCAGATTTTGGGTAGTTGTCTGTACAGGAATTGCCTTCACAAAATCCCAATGTCCAGCCGGACGACAATTTATAATAATAACCCCAACCAGGTTCTTTAGTCAATTTGCTTTGAATGTTTTGAGGTAACTCCGAAAACTTTACACCGACTTTATAGCCTTCGGGTGTTTGAAATTTCTTATCGTTAGTAGTCAAATAAATTGTATCGTTGTCTTTTGCTACTAAGTCAAAATTGCATCCGTCAATTATGATTGTTGTAGATGGTGATATTTGTCCGCTTGATACCAAAATCCCCTTACTTTGTCCAAATGATTGTGTCGCAGCAAAAGCAATTAAAAAAATAAAAAGTTGTTTCATGTTTTATAATTTTTTTTAAGAAAGATGCGATAAAATCTCTTTTTGCATAATGAGGTATCCGACAACTTGCCACCAACGGACACGGCTTGGCGATGTGGCGGTATTTGTAAATCGTCAGACCGTAACCGAAGCTAAATTTATAATTAAAAGTTCATTGTTTGTTCTGATGCTGGGCGTTGTTCGTACAGCCGAAACCGAGGCCGGGATTTGCAAGAAGCTGATGTAACAACGTCGCGCCCCACTTGCAGAAACCCGTGTTACCAGCCGTATTTCTATTCTGTCGTTGAGTCATTATATTCATTTAATTCTGCGGATTTGTCTAAATACTGCTTTGATTTGTCGGTGTTATCAATTTTTAAATGTGTCTTGCCAAGATAAAAGTTTATTAGTTCAGTTTTCGGGTCTATTTTTTCTGCTTCTTCAAAATGTTGTAATGCCTTTTCAAATTCGTTTGTTGTCAAATAGTATACTCCCATGTTCCGCCACGAAAAGGAATTGTCGGGGTTCATTTCAAAGGAATGAAATAAGTCAGCATAAGCATTGTCAATGTCACCGAGTTGAAGTTTGCAGTAACCGCGATTGTTATAGGGATAATCCCAATATGGGTCAATGTCAATTGCTTTGGTAAACTGGTCTATTGCTTCTTGATATTTTTTTTGTTGAAGCAAAGCATATCCGATATTATTAAACGCTGCAATATTTTTAGGATTAGTTTCAAGAAGATTTTTGCTGCCTTGAATTACATCTTCAAAGTTTCTTTTTTCAAAACCGTCAGTAATTTGTTTGCTAATTTTAAAAGTCAGTTCGCTTTCTGAAACTTTGGATTTTGTTAACTCTGTTTCGTTGGTATTGCTCAAAAATTCAAAATCCTTCTTGAATAGGTCTTTAGTATTAGAGTTTAATACAGAGTGGTAATTGTTTGCATTATGTGCCGTTATGTAGCATATTAAGGCATTTGCATAACTTATTAATTGATTAGGAAGATAACCTGAACGGCTAACCCAATAAATGTCTTTTGTCTGAACGCTATTTGCAACAAAAACACCAAAACCGAAATAGATGCTTGCCAAATCAGTCAGCGGTTCCATATCAGCGTCATTTCTGTTAATGTAATTTCCGCCTAAAAGTTTTACGTGTGCAAGTTCGTGAGCAATTACAGCTACTAAAAGTTGTGGATTGTCAAGGTTTGATTTTGCTATTTGAATATTGTAACGCTTTTCGTCTGTCGTGTGGATTTGGTTATAAAGTCCGCCTGGCTCGTTGAATTTTCCGTGTGGCATCCAAGTCGTCCATTGTTTTGATTTAATGTCGTCAAAAAACTTTACAATGATTTCATTAGGGTTTAAGTCCCAATACTTGCAAAGCTGTTCAAAGAGTTTTTGAAATTGGTCTGTGTCCTTGAGGTTAGTGTAAGGAAAATTTTCGGTTGTTGGTGCAATAAAAGGTCGCTCTTTCAATTTGTCAAGTCCGAATACTTCAATAAACCAAATAATATTTTTCTCAACCCAGTCTTTGTCTTCTGGCGTTACGGTCGGTTGATATGTCTTTTTACTAAATAGTCCGAACATAGTTTGTGTCGTCTGTTAATATGGCTGGTAACGATCGGGATTTACGAAGTGCCCACGGATGGAGCAGATGCGGGAGCGAAAGCCAGAGGCTTTCAGCGAAGCAGCTGCGAGAATCTGTGGGTACGTGGAAATTTATCGGGGCATTTTGTAAATCCTCATGTTCACCGCAGGTGACTTGCACAAAGTTCACCGCCCGATAAATTTACAAGTAAATCCCGATCGTTCGACCGCAATAGCTTAGGAGAAAAAGACCGGGAGTCCGCAAAGCGGACGAAGGGATTTTTCCTTGTGCAAGGCATTGCGGTCGAACGGTTTCGGCTTGGCGGTCGGGCGGGCATTTGAAATACTGTCAGCCGACAACTGAAGCCGATTAAAGTTACTGATGTTGATTGTTACTACAAAAGTTCATCTGTGTTACGTCTGCTGGATATGCCGCTGATAGTAGAACACAAGTTGAGTCTTTATGTAAAAGGTTTCGGAGCGGCAGCAGTCCGAAGATCGGCTGCAAGGAAGAGTTTTGCTGATTATTAACTCAAAATTTAAAATTATGAAACAGCAGACTTCAGCCACATCCGAAACCCGGATCAAAGGTAGAATGATAATTGATTTTTCAGGTCAACTCATTTATGTAGGGATAGATGTTCATCAAAAAGATTACCAGGTAGCAAAAGTGCATAACGGCATTTGTTTGGGAAATCATCGCATGGCAGCCAATAGTGATTTATTGATTAAACATTTGCATAGTCATTATCCGGGAGCGGAATTTAAATGTGTATATGAGAGCTGTGCGTGGGGTTTTAATTTGCAGCGTAGGTTAACGGCAGCCGGCATGCAGTGCATGGTAGTGCATGCTGCCGATGTATCCACCAGTGATAAAGAGAGAAAAAGAAAAACGGATAAAGTAGATGCTTTAAAATTGGCCCGGACTCTTGCAGCCGGTGAACTGAAGGGGATTCATGTACCTGACGAAACCATTCAAAAAGAGAGAAATCTGATCCGCTACCGTGCCCGGTTGATGCGAGACATTAACAGAAGCAAAAATCGCATAAAGAGTTTATTCAAATATCAGGGTATAGAGATGCCGGTACAATATGCAAAGAATAACTGGAGCCGGAATTTTTTGACCTGGATAGAACAGCAGGCATCCAAAGATGAACTATTGGCAGATACACTATTGCTGATGCTGGATCAAATGAAATTACTGCGGCAACTATTATTAAAAGCAGAAAAAAAATTACGGGATTTAAGAAATGGCAAATATGCAGCAAAAGTAAAATTAGCTACCAGCGTACCTGGCATTGGACCTACTACAGCTATACAGTTTTTGCTGGAAGCAGGAGACCTTAACCGCTTTAAAGGATTTGATGCATTAAATGACTTTATCGGATTTTGCCCCGACACAGATAGCAGTGGTGAAACAGATCGAGACCGGGGCATTACAACAAGACGTCATAAACAATTGCGCAGCGCTTTGATTGAAGCCGCCTGGCAGGCCATACGAGTAGACCCTGCATTGATGAATAGTTATCAGGAGCTCACTAAAAGAATGAAAGGTGTGCATGCTATCATTCGAATTGCCCGGAAATTATTGCGCCGGCTGCGTGCAGTATTATTAACCGGTATAGAATATCAAAAAGGAGTAGTAGCATGAAAAACAGACAGACATTAAGTTTTTTAAGCCATGTGACTTACCGGTAATAAGGAAAAAAGCAGTCATTGCTGACTGCTCATTATTACCGTATAAGTATCAGCCTTATTGCTGGCAGGTTGCTCTTCAGCAGAGCCTGCTTCCTCTTGAGGCTGGTAACCAAAATTAAATGTTCTTTCAATTATTCCTATCACAGAAAGGTAATTATAAACAGGTATAAGGACTGCTTAATATATTCTGCAGTTGCAACATACTGCTCAGCTGAGCCTGCAGCCTTATACTATTACTTTCAGGGATTGATAAAAAATTGCAGCGGCAATACCGACTGCTAATAGGAGATTAACCACCTGTGATAAAAGTATTAAGCTGAAAAATTTTGTAAGTAAATAATAGTAATGGTAATCATTCATTGTAAAATTTTTCCGCCTATGCAGCGAAAACCTTTACATAGGAGATTATATTCCAAAGCTGAACAGCGAATCTATTGATTGAACTGAAGCAGAGTAGCGATATATCGATGAGAATATGTGCTGCCGCCAGCATGGCACAAAGCCGCGTGTTATATGCAGGCCTTCTATTCCTCCCAATCAAGAAGTCCGAAATCACTTACTAGTCTACATATTTTATCATCCGAATCAAAACCAATGTAGCTGGCATAAAAGCCATCACCCCACCCGGTCGAAAACATCGCAACATTAAAACCATCCTTTTCCCAAACCAACCATGACCGAGTATTCTTATATGTCGCCTCCATGTTATCAGTTATATCAATGCTGTGTTCCTCGTCTTCTTTCAAAAAATCCAAAAATCGCGTGGCCGCCGATACGTCCATAAAGCAACCTGTCCCTGAGTCAACCCCGTAGCCAAAAATTTCACCAGGCTGAAGTGAAGCAATATCTTGATCGGGGGTCACCGCCATCGTCCACCGGGAAGGTGATTTTGCACTGAAATTGATTCTCGAAAATCCTATCCGCTCGTCATCGTTAATTTTTGCAATTGCCAATTCAACAGGAAATCTGCCAAGCGGAAATACATTGGTGAATGAAATTTCACCATTGTATAGAAAAGGATCGCATGCAATGATCTTCCCTTCAACAATAGTTAAACTGCCGATGTCAACAGTGTAAAATCGAAAGGAGGTTTTTGTCTTATCAACGTATGAGAAGTTTTCGGTAAACGACTGTTCTAAATAGTCTGGAATTTTCATTTATTTCATTTAGGCTTGCATATAACGGGCAGGGCTTTATGCAGGTTGGGAATTAGTATTCCGTCTGTCCATAACCGCTGCTGATTGAAAATATGTTGATGAAGTTAAGTACAAAAGTTGATTGTTATTCGTCTGCTGGAACTGATGCTTGGATTTGCAAATAGCTGATGTTATAAGATCAAGCCCAACTTGCATAAAACCCAATGTTGTGCGGTCGTTTTTCGTCGCCCGATGAAAAACGTTTTATCAATTAAAATATCTTTTGTCACTTAAATGTGCAGGTAAATATTTTAATTCAGTTACTCCCTTGTCATCTTCAAACTTGTCGACAATGTCTATAAAATCTATTTTTTCAATTTTAAGTTTCTCGCCTAACAAGTTTGTCAATATGAGGTCTGCGGCAAGTTCCTTTGTTTCTATGTCAAGGTTTGCTAATGAGTCAGCCTTTAATAGAATTTCAATCTTTCCGTCTTCGTACTTTAATAAAACATAAGTCCAGTTCGAAGCGTCAATTTCAAAACCTTTGTCAACCAATGTTGCTAAATACCAATTTTCCTTCGGTTGCTTGGCGTTGAAAAATTCCCAATTGTCCAACCGTGGTGCTTTGTCAATAATGTCACTTGCCTTGTTCAATAATTCTTTGTCGCCGTTTGGTGAAATGGTCAAAGAGTTTTCTTTCAATAAACCGGGTCCGACTTCCCAAACTAAACCCCAATTAGAAATAGTTTTATCTAATTTGTCTAAAAGTGTTTTATCATAGTTGTCAGACTTAAGACTGCTTGCGTTTTTTGTAAACCAACTCCAAAAATTTAGAATGTCTTTGTCTTGCATATTTTCGAAGTAGGATGTCGCTTTAAAATGTCGCACAACGATCGGGATTTACGAAGTGCCCACGGATGGAGCAGATGCGGGAGCGAAAGCCAGAGGCTTTCAGCGAAGCAGCTGCGAGAATCTGTGGGTACGTGTAAATTTATCGGGGCATTTTGTAAATCCTTTTGTTCGCCGCAGGTGACTTGCACAAAGTTCACTACCCGATAAATTTACAAGTAAATCCCGATCGTTCGACCGCAATAGCTTAGGAGAAAAAGACCGGGAGTCCGCAAAGCGGACGAAGGGATTTTTCCTTGTGCGAGGCATTGCGGTCGAACGATCGGGATTTACGAAGTGCCCACGGATGGAGCAGATGCGGGAGCGAAAGCCAGAGGCTTTCAGCGAAGCAGCTGCGAGAATCTGTGGGTACGTGTAAATTTATCGGGGCATTTTGTAAATCCTTTTGTTCGCCGCAGGTGACTTGCACAAAGTTCACCGCCCGATAAATTTACAAGTAAATCCCGATCGTTCGACCGCAATAGCTTAGGAGAAAAAGACCGGGAGTCCGCAAAGCGGACGAAGGGATTTTTCCTTGTGCGAGGCATTGCGGTCGAACGATCGGGATTTACGAAGTGCCCACGGATGGAGCAGATGCGGGAGCGAAAGCCAGAGGCTTTCAGCGAAGCAGCT
>NZ_JBHMQM010000018.1:0-8018 GCF_042434975.1 Terrimonas alba | reverse complement strand
TTTTTGTTTTTGTAGTCAAAGTTATTTTGGTCTACTGTCCTGCTCTAAACGCCTTTCTATATAGCATAAGGGCTTTGTCGCAAGTCTGGCAGACGAATAAAAACTAATCGTTCCCAATACTATCAGCGACATATCCGGCTGACTGAATAAATCCCATCGACATTACATATCTTCAATTTCAAAGAACTAAACCGAACTTTAGTTCCGGCTAACGTATCACAGAATACCAGCCCTGCGGCAAGCCCCGGACGTTCGACCGCAATGCCTTGCACAAGGAAAAATCCCTTCGTCCGCTTTGCGGACTCCCGGTCTTTTTCTCCTAAGCTATTGCGGTCGAACGATCGGGATTTACTTGTAAATTTATCGGGTAGTGAACTTTGTGCAAGTCACCTGCGGTGAACATGAGGATTTACAAAATGCCCCGATAAATTTCCACGTACCCACAGATTCTCGCAGCTGCTTCGCTGAAAGCCGTTGGCTTTCGCTCCCGCATCTGCTCCATCCGTGGGCACTTCGTAAATCCCGATCGTTAGGCGATATGCCAAATACAATCAAACTATCTTCATGAAACGAATAGCATTTCTATCATTGTTTTTGCTCTTCGTCAGTCTTGTTTTTTCGCAAGACACCGCCAAGTTAGACAGCCAAGCAATTATTACTTGGCTTCAACAAAAAGCTATTCCCATCAAGCATGTAGAGGTCGGCAATGGCTTTTCAGATTTACAACCATTAAAGCAGATTTTAAAAGATGTCATGGTGGTTGGATTAGGAGAAAATACCCATGGCACAAGAGAATTTTTTCAACTTAAGCATCGCTTCTTAGAATTTCTGGTCAAGGAGATGAATTTTACCGGCTTTGCTCTTGAAGCAGGGTATGGTGCCTGTGAACCCATTAACAATTATGTACTTTATGGTAAGGGCAATCTAATGTCTGTTCTGACTGCTCAGGGATTTGTGGTCTGGGATATGGAAGAAATGGCGGCCATGATCGAATGTATGCGCAGCTACAACCAAAGTGTACCGGATCATAAGAAAGTATCCTTTCATGGGACCGACTTTACATACAATGAGGCTGGCAGGGAAAAAGTTTTGGCCTATTTACAAAAATACTGTGCTCAAATAGCGCCTGCTGCCGATTCCCTTTTTCGCCTGTTGTCCCAACAAGAAAAGCAATGGAGCAAGGAGAAGGACAAAAATTTGCTTGCCAACGCACGTGTTAAATTACAAGATCTTGTTGCCTACTTGATCGACCACAAGGATCAGCTAACAACTGCCTCTTCGAGTAAAGAATTTGCACAAACTGTAAAGTATGTACAAGTGATGAGCCAAATGTTTATTCTTCACCTACCGGATTCCTCTGATTCTTCATCAACTTTAAACATGAAAAGATCGCAAATGATGGGCGAAAACCTACTGTACCTGATGGAAAAAGAAAAGCCCAATGCCAAGTTTGTTGTTTGGGAGCATAACGTACATATAGCAGATGGACACATGGAAACAGCAGAGCCAAACTTAGGCCACGTGCTGAAGAAAAGGCTTGGAGACAAGTATTATGCAATAGCGTTTGAATTTAATCAAGGTTCCTATCAATCAAGACTTCGCTCTCCAGGGAGATTTGGTGATCTTAAGGAAGCTACCGTTACCGCAGCTCCCAAAGGTTATTTAGCGTATTATTTATCTCAAGCAAAGAAAGGCAACTTGTTTTGGAACTTACGAGATTCAGCAGATAATCCAACGTTTAAACAATGGCTGCGCCAGCCTCAAAAGATGCGTTTTTTTGGTTGGTTTAATGATGACAAATCCACCATGAAAGTAGATTTAAAAAGCCGGTACGACGGGATTATCTTTATTGAACGTGCCACAGCCACACGGCCAACCAAAAGTGCCTTAGCTACCGTTGCCAGGGGCGAAGGATTATGAGGACGCAATTTTGGAAACACATCGCCTTACAGTGCATTTGCAATAGCATGGCTGACGGAATAAACTTCATCTGCAGTTTGTCAACCTATCGCAGGATTTTCTGCACCAACATGTAAACTTTTTTCAGGACGGGTCAGTTTTGCTTATCATCTGTAGTTCGGGCTCGACGAATAAAGCCGGGCAACATAATATAACATCAACTACATTAACTTTACTCAGCAGCAGTTCGGGCTGACGAATCACGGAATATCAGCACAGCAGAAAGCCCTGGCCGTCAGAATGTGAAAAAACTCAAAATTCCCTGTTTTTAACTTTCGCAGAGTTTTTGCCAGATCGATTGCATTGGCTTTAGGCATGTCTTATTAGTAAGATGATTTTTTTGCTGATAAAAAATGATGTCACTGGCCGGCTCCAAATCATTTTAATTTGATGCCGCAAAAAAGTATAAATAATCCGGCTATAGTCCGGTTTCCAGTTTGCTATCGCTTTCATCAATTTTTCAAATCCAAGTATGGATAACGTTCTTTTCATGTTATACACCAGGCTGATCAGGTTCATTTCGCCATTTACTTTATTTAGTCCTTTCATCAGTGTATAAGTATATCCCCATTGTCGTTTGATGGTGCCAAAAGGATGTTCGCAAATGCTTTGCCTGCGTTTATAGTAAGAAGGGCTTTCCCGTATGTTATTATTATTGCTGTCAACTGCATGCTGGTACTCGCTGCGATGAATGATGCGTTTATTAAGTTTGGTACAATGCTTCTTTAATGAACAGGTTTTGCATCCATCAGTGCGGTAAGTTTTAAAACGATAACTTGTTTCTCCGGCATCACCTTTCTTGTGATGCCAGGTGCCTAATGAAGTTAATGTTTGACCGGCCGGGCAAGTGTAACTGTCATCTTCTTTATTATAAATAAATTGTGTACTCAAAAATTCTTTTTGCAAATGTTTTACGGATGGTTGTTCTTTGAAGGCCACATAGGTCTGAATGTTATCATCATGACACATCTGAAGTTCTGCACCAGTGTGATAACCTTTATCAGACAATACATCCATGCTGTTTTGTTTTTTTAAGCCCATATTTTCTTTGGCTTGCACAGCGGCACGGTGCAGCGCTTTGCCATCATTGGTATTAGTAGCTTCGACATGAACAAACAAATTATTCTTTGCATCCACGGCAGCCTGTGTGTTATAACTTACTTCTACAATGTTTTTATTGATAATGAGTGCCCGGCTGTCGGTATCGGTGGTGCTGATCTGTTTTTCCTCTGTATTACCTAACTGTTGTTGCAGGTCATCATATTTTATTTTTCGTTCAGTCAGTCTTTGCAAAGCTGCTTCTACTTCTTCTTTGCGATACGAGGGACCGTTGTCATCAGTTTCATCTTTGTCCAGTTCATCAAGCTCTTTTAAATATTTATCGGCTTTCTCTTCTATCATAGCTTGGTGCTTTTCTATCTTTCTCTGATTGTAATTGTTCTTGCTGCTGTTTACCGCTCTGAACTTACTGCCATCTATACCAATGGTTTGTTTGCCCAGCAGATTCAACTCATCTAGAAATTGTACATAGAGTTTAAAAAGGCTTTTCAATGTGTGGCTGTTATTTTTTCTGAAATCGGCGCTGGTATGATAGTTAGGTGTAAGCTCCTGCATCAGCCAGCGTAACTCTATATTGCGACAACACTCCTGTTGGAGTTTGCGGCTACTGCGTATCTTATTAAGATAGCCATACAGGTACAGCTTTAGCAACATTTGTGGAGCAAAGGGCGGACGGCCTTCGCTTTTATGATTAGTTTACTTAAGCCCAGTTTTTGTAAATCGAGCTTGTCAACAAAGGCATCAATGATGCGTACAGCATTATTAGCTGTTACCTGCTGATCCAGCGTAGTGAAGCTGGTTTGATTGCGATTGGATCCTTGTTTGAATTGCATGACAACTGTGGAAGCAAAAAACATACGGGTTTTAGCCTATTCACAGGATGTGTATATTTGTTTGTACACAATAGTTTTTTCACAAACTGCCGTTAGCGGTCATTGTAGAGCGACACTTAAACAGACCGACATTCCCTTCGACTTTTGACTTCTCAGGAATAAATTTTAATGATAATGTCAAATAAATTTGTGCAGCCAAATAACTGCATTATATTTGCAGTCGAATAACTGCATAAAAATGGAAGCCCGGAGAGATATATTTCAAGCAATCGCTGACCCGACACGTAGAGCAATATTGAACTTATTGGCATTTCAAGCAATGACACCAGGGGCAATTGCTGAAAACTTTGATTCTTCAAGACAAACAATTTCAAAGCATATTCAGATTTTGACAGAATGCCAACTTGTAAGACAAGAGCAGAAAGGACGTGAAATATACTATCACTTCAATCCTCAAAAACTGAAAGAAGTATCAGATTGGGTTGACCAATATCGAAAATTTTGGGATAGTAAATTGGATTCATTGGAAAGTTATTTGGCGAAAATTCAAAAAAAGAGGAAATAGAAAGATGGAAGACTACAATACGTTCAAACAAGAAGACAATATTCTTATACATACAAGAATTCTTGATGCTCCAAGAGATTTAGTTTGGGAAGTGTGGACAACTCCTGAACATATAAAAGAATGGTGGGGACCAAATGGTTTTTCGCTAACAACTAAATCAATGACTGTAGAAACAGGTAAAATCTGGGATTTTATTATGCACGGTATGGGACGTGATTGGGATAACAAAATTGAGTATGTAGAGGTGAAAAAGCCTTCGCTGTTGACCTATAAACATTCTGGTGCAGAAAACGAAGATTATAATTTCACAGTTTCAGTATCCTTTGAAGAAGTTGACGGAAAAACATTGTTGACAATGCAATCAGTGTTTAAGTCAAAAGCAATAATTGAAGAATTAAATAGAAAAGTAAATGCCATTGAAGGTGGTAAACAGACTTTAAATCGACTTGAAAACTATCTTAAAATATTAGTAGAACAAACCATAAACAACAATAAAAAGTAAAAAGATGACAACTCAAAATAACAAAAAAGAAGGGCTAAAAATAGTTCGTGAATTTAGTGCACCAAAAGTGTTGGTATTTGACGCATTTTCAACAGCAGAAGCATTTACTGAATGGTGGGGACCAGCTGGAACACCAGTAACTGTAGCACACTTTGACTTCAAACAAGGTGGGAAAGTTCATTATAAAATGGAAGGTAACGGACAAATTATGTGGGGCGTTTTGAATTATAAAAACATTATACGACCCGACTTAATAGAGTTTGTTAGTTCTTTTTCTGATGAAAACGGAAGTATTTGTAAATCCCCATTCCCTATCGAATTCCCATTAGAAATTTTCAATCAACTAACTTTTGAAGAAAGCAACGGAATTACAACTTTAACACTTTCAGGAAAACCAATTAATGCAACTGCTGAACAAGAGGCGACTTACTATTCTATGATTGATAATATGTATCAAGGATTTACAGGAACATTAAATCAATTAGAAGCATACATATCTAGAATTCAAAAGTAATTATGAAAAAGTTAAAAACACTTTACTGGATTTTTACCGGACTGTTAGTTGCCTTCCTAATGCTTACATCTGTTTCGCAAATCATTTCATCAAAGAGTTCAGAGGGAATCATGAATATTTTACATATGCCTTTGTATATGCTCACATTCTTGGGTACTGCAAAACTTCTAGCAGTTGTAGCTGTCTTAATTCCAGGCTATCCCAAAATTAAAGAATGGGCTTACGCTGGACTTATGTTTGACTTTATTGGTGCTACATATGCGATGATTGCAGTTGGTGGCACCATTGACAAATGGAGTTTCATGATTGTGCCAATTCTTCTGTGGGGACTTTCTTATTATTTGTTTGGAAAAATACGAAGGACTGAAACGGAAATTCATTTAGCAAACAAACAACGAACAACATCACACTAACATCAATATAAAAGTACAAACAGAGTTCTCAAAAAAAAGGCACAAAGAAGTGGACTACAAAATTATACAACCCCCACCACAGCTTGCTGACTATATCAGGCTGTTTTGGTATTTGGAGTTTAATGCCACCAGGGATAAGCCGTTTGTTCATCACTCTTTCGCTCATCATTGTTGCGAAGTTATTTTCTGTTACAAGGGGCAATTCAGATTTCAATCGGCTTTTGAGAAGGAAAAACATTTATGCCCCGGTATTTACGGACAAACACAAATCATAAGTAAGGTAACGTCAGATACTGACTTCGGGATTTTCGGATTTTATTTGTATCCCTATGCACTTGCACAACTGTTTGGTCTGCCTGCAAATGAACTTACCAATCAATCCGTTGATATGAAAACGCTTTGCGGTAATCAAGGCAAAGAATTGGAAGAAAAAATAATGCTGGCTTCAGGCAATTACCAACGAATAAAAATTGTTGCCGATTTTTTAGAGGCAAGGCTGAAAAATATCAAATCGGAATTTTCTACTTTATGTTCTTCCATAAAAGCCATTTCTAATGCCTTCGCAACTGTTTCCGTAAATGCGTTGGCTTCAAACAACTTTTTATCTGTCCGACAATTTGAAAGAAGATTCAAAGAATTTTCAGGATTTAATCCCAAACAATTTTTGCGGATAGCAAGGTTCAATTCGCTTCTCAACAAACCTTTTCACGACAAGCGCTTTACCGAAATCGCTTTTGACTTCGGCTACTATGACGAAGCTCATTTTAGTCACGATTTTAAGCAGTTCTCAGGCTTCAACCCCAGGGAATATTTCAAACCCGAAACAATTGTTGCCACAGACAGAGGCACAATCAGCTTTTCACATTAAGAATGTCGTTTTTTTACAAATCGGGACATACGCAAAACAGTAATTTAGCCGTCAAAAATTGCATTAAAATGAAGAAATTTATTTCATTTGTCCTGATTGTAGGATTGACATCATTCTTAAGTAATGAAGTGTTTTCGCAAGTTGCAGAAACAGGCAGCAATAATTCAAAACTTTTTAACGAAGGCGGCTATGTGCGAGGCATCACACCGGCACGAGCCATAGGATTGGTGGAGTTGGCGTTGGGCTTGTCAAGCCTTATCATTGCAACGCGGGCTAAAAAAAGTTCGACAAAAAAAAATGCAAAAATCGCATTGGCATTGGGCTTGGGTGCAGTTGTTTTTAGCGCATTTCATTTTTTTATGACGGCAGGCGCTGTATTCGGGTCGGGCAGCGGAAAAGCAGGAGCAATTATCGCATTCATATTGGGATTTATAGGTATTATCCTTGCCTTTCTCACACTTCGTTCCCGCAATACGAAAGAGCGGCACTAAAAACAGGAAAATTGTTTTGCGTATTATAGAAGAAAAATAGGATTGTGAAAATTAAAATCAAGTGTGGTGTTAGCGGTCATTGTAAAAAGACAGTAACAAACTATAAACAGCAATAAAAAAATAGAACTATATGAGAAAAATAGTTTCATTTATGCACATATCGCTTGACGGTTTTGTAGCAGGACCGAACGGAGAACTTAACTGGGCTAAAGTTGATGAAGAACTTTTTGATTATGTCGGTAAACGGATAAGCGAAGGCGATACAGCATTATATGGACGAGTAACTTATCAAATGATGGAAAATTACTGGCCTACTGCAGGAAACAAGCCGACAGCAACAAAGCATGAAATTGAACATTCAAAGTGGTATAACAAGGTTCACAAAGTTGTTTTATCAAAAACAATGAAAGATACAGGTTTGACTGCCACAAAAATTATTAGCGATAATCTTTCGGACAGAATAAATGAATTAAAACAACAGGCAGGTGAAGACATCTTGCTTTTTGGTAGCCCGACAGCAACACATTCACTTATTCAACTGAACCTAATTGACGGCTACTGGCTATTTGTTAATCCAATTATTCTTGGAAGAGGCATTCCTTTGTTTGTAGATATCAAAGACAAAATAAAATTAAAACTATTGCCTACTACTCGACAATTTACCTGCGGGGTAACGGAACTGAATTACATAGTAGACGGACAATAACAACGAGCCGCTAACATTCAGTTTTGCGTATTCAGCAGGGATGACGAACATATCCTCATCGTCTGTTTGTCTCGTCCTGAAATAGGTTTACACTAAAAAGTAAACGAA
>NZ_JBHMQM010000017.1:0-8429 GCF_042434975.1 Terrimonas alba | reverse complement strand
GCCGTTGTTGAACCTGTGCCACCTGTTGCAACGGTGTACCACAATAAAGTATTACCAGCTGCGGGTGTTGCTGTTAAAGCTGTTGCTGTTGCACCCTGGCAATAAACTACCGGTGATGTAACGGTTGGTGCTGCAGGTGTAGGATTTACTGTTACAGTAATAGAAGCTCTTGGGCCTTCACAATTAAGAGAAGTAACCTGGCTTACATAATAAGTTGTTGAACCTGCAGCAGCAGTAGAAGGAGTTGGTGCTGTTGCTGAACCTGTGCCACCTGTTGCAACGGTGTACCACAATAACGTATTGCTACCAGATGCTGTTGCTGTTAAAGCTGTAGCAGTTGCACCCTGGCAATACACCACAGGAGTTGTAACGGTTGGTGCTGCAGGTGTAGGATTTACTGTTACAGTGATGGAAGCTCTTGGGCCTTCACAGTTAAGAGAAGTAACCTGGCTTACATAATAAGTTGTTGAACCGGCAGTGGTAGTAGAAGGAGTTGGTGCCGTTGTTGAACCTGTGCCACCTGTTGCAACGGTGTACCACAATAAAGTATTACCAGCTGCGGGTGTTGCTGTTAAAGCTGTTGCTGTTGCACCCTGGCAATAAACTACCGGTGATGTAACGGTTGGTGCTGCAGGTGTAGGATTTACTGTTACAGTAATAGAAGCTCTTGGGCCTTCACAGTTAAGAGAAGTAACCTGGCTTACATAATAAGTTGTTGAACCTGCAGCAGCAGTAGAAGGAGTTGGTGCCGTTGCTGATCCTGTACCACCTGTTGCAACGGTGTACCACAATAAAGTATTGCCAGCTGCGGATGTTGCTGTTAAAGCTGTTGCTGTTTCACCCTGGCAATAAACTACCGGTGATGTAACGGTTGGTGCTGCAGGTGTAGGATTAACTGTAACAGTAATAGAAGCTCTTGGGCCTTCACAATTAAGAGAAGTAACCTGGCTTACATAATAAGTTGTTGAACCGGCAGTGGTAGTAGAAGGAGTTGGTGCCGTTGTTGAACCTGTGCCACCTGTTGCAACGGTGTACCACAATAAAGTATTACCAGCTGCGGGTGTTGCTGTTAAGGCTGTTGCTGTTGCACCCTGGCAATAAACTACCGGTGATGTAACGGTTGGTGCTGCAGGTGTAGGATTTACTGTTACAGTAATAGAAGCTCTTGGGCCTTCACAGTTAAGAGAAGTAACCTGGCTTACATAATAAGTTGTTGAACCTGCAGCAGCAGTAGAAGGAGTTGGTGCCGTTGCTGATCCTGTACCACCTGTTGCAACGGTGTACCACAATAAAGTATTGCCAGCTGCGGATGTTGCTGTTAAAGCTGTTGCTGTTTCACCCTGGCAATAAACTACCGGTGATGTAACGGTTGGTGCTGCAGGTGTAGGATTAACTGTAACAGTAATAGAAGCTCTTGGGCCTTCACAATTAAGAGAAGTAACCTGGCTTACATAATAAGTTGTTGAACCTGCAGTGGTAGTAGAAGGAGTTGGTGCCGTTGCTGAACCTGTGCCACCTGTTGCAACAGTGTACCACAATAACGTATTGCTACCAGATGCTGTTGCTGTTAAAGCTGTAGCAGTTGCACCCTGGCAATACACCACAGGAGTTGTAACGGTTGGTGCTGCAGGTGTAGGATTTACTGTTACAGTGATGGAAGCTCTTGGGCCTTCACAGTTAAGAGAAGTAACCTGGCTTACATAATAAGTTGTTGAACCTGCAAAAGCGGTAGAAGGAGTTGGTGCTGTTGTTGAACCTGTGCCACCTGTTGCAACAGTGTACCACAATAACGTATTGCTACCAGATGCTGTTGCTGTTAAAGCTGTAGCAGTTGCACCCTGGCAATACACCACAGGTGATGTAACGGTTGGCTCAGCAGGCGTAGCATTTACAGTCCAACTATAAACATTTGTTACACCCCAATTACAACCCGCTACACTTGTCGCTTCACGTCGTGTTTTAATTCGAATAATATTTGTTCCTGTGAGACCAGTAGTAGAAATGGGCGTTCCCGCAGTGTAGACCGACCAACTAACTCCTCCATTGATGCTAAATGAATCTTTGTCGGCATAAAGCCCGGGAGCACCACCAGACCCACCCGAAAACGTGGCCGAAACACTTTCCCCTTCACAAACAGCAGCGGAATTCGGGGATGGAATAACATTATTAGAAACAAGTTCTGGATATACATTAAATGTTGCGACTGCACTATATGCAATAGTTCCACATCCATCCGTTACTTTTCTGCGATAACAATAGGTGCCCGATGATGTGAATGCTGGCGGATTATAGCTTGATTCGTTATTAGTGCCATCGGCTGGTACCCAGGTGCTGCTACAACCAGAACCCGCCTGATAACTTTGTTCCCATTCATAAGTATACGTCGGATTGCCTCCCGAAGCTCCTCCATAAGGCGGGTTGGTACCATCAATATTTGCATTGCCGCCAATACAATAATTACCACCTGTTGTATTAATTGAACCGGGCTCTAAAGCATTATAAAATGAAAGCGTTGCAATAGCTGACACGACATTTACGCATCCACTTTTAGAAATCTCAACATGATAATTTCCTAACTCAGTTACTGTAACAGCATTTATGGTGTAAGATGAAGAGTTGGCGCCGGTTATTGGAGTCGCATTATGATACCATTGATAAGAAGTAGGATTGTCATCCGCCACGACGCTAAAAGTCACAGAGCTACCTGTGCACACTAGTTGAGAAGCCGGTTGCGTGGTAATATCAGGACATTGCGCCTCTACCTTCAATCCAAAAGCAATCAAGAATAACAAACCCAAAAACACAGGTGCAAAAAAGTTATAGCATGGCCCTTTGATTAGCCTTTTATTTAAAGCAGTGATAGTATTTGGGCGGACGAGGTTCATTCCTGATTATAAACCTTGGTTTGTTTATAAAATTCTCAAGGGAGTTTACAACGATACTAGATTAGAACACGGTCTGGAGGCACAAAAAATTAAAAAAGCCCCATCACTTACACTGATTTAGCGGATAAGCAAAAAACAGGTGACCAACAAGGACGACTCCTTGTTAGCTATATGCAGATGAAAAGTTTTTTGTTTTAAACGGGAATGCTGAAGTGTAGAAATGAGTTTTCATTTGCGCCAATTTTGGTTGAAAAAAAAGTGGAGTTTCTGTAGTGGTATTGGTGGTACTGCGGTATTCGGGTCGGCTGACTAGGATTGAGGAGTGGGTATAAAAATAGCAATCTTTGTCAATTTTTATAATTAATCAGCAACTTAATTAACCCCAAAATAATACAGGGCTGGCAGAGGTTTGTAAAGAATTGATTACCAGTTGTGTAGGTTTTAGCAAACCACTAAATTAATTTTCGTAGAAAGGGCGGAGGGAGGATTTAGGAGGGCGGTGCTATAGCAACTGTAAAGTCATATCCTTATTAAACTGCCAACCTCTGCATTCTCCTCCCACTCAAAGCCCATTCAAAGGCGTAGTAAAAGCGTTCAGCATGCATGGATGCAGCATAGATGGTGTATGGATGCTGTATAGATAGTGTATGGGTGGGTTTATCATCAAAGGGGATATTCAGCCGGAGCGATAGAATTTGCTGGTAATTCGACTGACGCCGGTGGGGTCAATAGTGACCTGGAATGCTCATTTGTAAAGTCGACATGAAATGGACAAAAGAATTAAGGTATTACCAGGATTGTATAAAGAATGATTGCTGATTTTTGAAATGATCAATCACGGGAAAATTGTGCAGCCGGGATGATTTATCCATTTATTTCCAGGGACAAGGTATAACGCCACTGGGTTTTTTCACGCCGCGGATGATCAATGAAAGTTCCCATGTCTTAGGTTTACGGCTGGCCTGGTTCAGTTTTGAAATAGTTATATCATAACTCAAGCCAAATTGAAAGTCTCCGTAAGCTAAACCGGCATAAGGGATGATGGCATTTTTTGACCAATACCAAAGTCCTGCATTAATCAATGATTCTGCCGCATCACCCAAATAGTAACCTAATCCGCCGCCCACCGAAAAATAACTGGCCTTATCCTGGAATTGGTAAATACCATTCGTGTTTAACACCACTCTTTCATTTAAGAATGTTTCAAAATTGGTGTGTGCTACTTTGCGCATGGCCAGTACCTGGTTCTCATCTTTCAAAAAAGTTTGTTTGGGTTTATTTAAATGAAATCCTGCAACACCCAGATCAAAATTGCTTTTTAACGAGGTATACGAATACACAAGTCCTGCACTGGCAGAAAAATAGGGCCGCATATTTTCTAAAGCGGCTTCACCCGTTGGCAGATTGGTATTGAACCCGTTTCCGGCAAATTGTTCTTCAAAAGTTAACCGGTCAAAAGCAACATGTCGTCTGCCGTAAATGGCGCCAAATCCTAAACCAAGTCGTTGCTTTCGCTGATCATTTTCCATCAGCTTGATATTGTAAGAAAGATTGAATGAAGCATACGTACTCTTTACCACACCGCTCATGGCATGATCAAACATCAGCATGGCGCCGATACCGATAATATTATTTTCAGTTTCTACATTCGGAATTTTATTCTGCATGATCTTCATGTCATACGAAATGGTTCCGGTTACATAGGGACTTGCCGGGCCTATCCACTGGTCTCTGAAATTGGAAATAACCCGCCAGTCTGCATTGATGTTGGCGGTGAGTCCCGGGTTTATATTAAGCGGGGAGGAAAAAAATTGTGAAAAGCTGGGATCCTGGGCAAACACGGATCTTGCTCCCATCAGTAAAAAGATAACTGCCACCAATCGTTTCAAAGTTTTCATGATCTGAAATTTATCTTATTAAAACTGAATTTCCAGCACGTTTAAAATATTTTCCATCTTCACCAGTTGCTTCCAGTGTCCAGGTATAGGTATCCATCACCTGCGGAACGCCTTTAAAGTTTCCATCCCATCCTTCCTTCAAAATATTTGTTTCAAATACTAACTGTCCCCAGCGATTAAACACACGGAAATATTTCAGCTCACGGATACAAACCGGTATCGGGAATAACCGGTCGTTATGACGATCATTATTCGGTGACCAGGCTTTTGGAACAAAAATATCAGACGTACACCCGGGATCCAATTGACGCATCACTACAGCTAATGTATCCACTACCGGGCAGGCACTTCCATCATCAATTGTGATTGTATATTCCGTGTTTGCGCTATGGCGGAAAGTTGGATTCTTAATATTTGTTGCACTCAATCCCGTTGGCGGATTCCAGGTGTATTTATCATTAGCGCCAATCGTTCTGGCCGTCAACGGTGTCGAAACATAGGGTGACGTAGTTACTGTTGGATAACGTACTGATTTTCCGCCCTTGTTTACTGTTATGGTTACCTGCACCGTTTTAACAAATGTACAGCCGCCCGATGCAGAAGCTTTAATGTAATACGTTCCGCTGTTGGCAATTACTTTCGGGTTACTTATTGGTGTAGTTAATGCTGCATCCATCCAGTAAGTAAATGTCAGCCTTGGATCGCTTCCGGCAGTGATGGCAGGAGCAGTAATGTCAACCGTTGCCGGTGCACACACATTGGCAGGATTCGTTACCACAAATGATGGTGATGATTGTATGCTCACGGTAACAGGCTCAATTGTCGCACAGCCAAATTGATTTACACTTTTAATGTAATAAGTGCCCGCATACACTGCCTTTGGATCAGGTATTGCATTGGTGGCCGCTTCATCCAGCCAATAAGTAAATGTTAGTCCCGCATCGGAACCTGCTGTCACCGATGGATCTGTAAGATTAGCAGGAGAACATAAAGTGATATCCGATGTAACAACTTTTGGCGCCTGCTCAGCCTGGCCAACAGTTGCAGTCGTTGTAGCTGTACAGCCATTTGCGTCAGTAACATTTACCTCGTAAGTTCCGCTGGCGAGATTTGAAATGTCTTTTGTTGCAGCTGCAAATCCTTGTGGCCCTTTCCAATTGTAAGTGTAGGGCGAATTACCTCCATTAACCAGCAGGTTGACAGCACCATTCTTCGCTGTACAGGTGGCGCTATTAACTGTTTTGTTTACTGTGAGAATATTGCTTTCCTGGCTTATCGTTGCTGTCGTAGTGGCGGTACAACCGTTGGCGTCGGTCACAATTACTGTATAGTCACCCGCCGCTAATCCATTCAAATCTTCTTTTGCAGAAGAGAAACCATTGGGACCTGTCCATGCATAGCTATACGGAGCCGTACCTCCATTTACTGTCAGGTCGATGGCGCCGTTGCTTGCTGTACAGGTTGTATTGGTCACCTGCTGGTTGAGTGTAATGATACTGCTAACCTGGCCTACAGTCATTGTTCTTGATTGCGTACAGCCATTGGCATCTGTTACCGTCACCGTGTAATCACCGGGTGCGAGTCCGCTAAGATCTTCATTGGTAGAACTAAAATTGCCCGGGCCGATCCAGCTATAGGTATAAGGAGCTGTGCTGCCACTTGCATTGATGTCGATAGTTCCGTTATGGGCCAGGCAAACAGCATTTGTAACAAGCTGGCTGATGGTAAATGTATTAGTCACTTTCTCTAATGTCACATTCGCAGTAGAAATACATCCGTTTACATTTACAGTTACTGTATAGTTTCCGGGTGCAAGGGCGGTGAATACATTGCTTGACTGGAAGTCGACGCCATTAATACTGTAGGTAATGCCATTGCCCGGTGCAGGCAAGGTAACTGTTATTGTGCCATTAATGCTGTTGCAAACAGGCGGCGTTGTTGTAACCGTTGGAGCAGGCGGTTGAGGTGTTACGTTCAGATGTAATGTGGCAACAGAATCACAACCATTGGCTGCAACGAGTGTTGCGGTATGATTACCGGCAGTGGTGATGGACAGACCATTCCAGGTATAGGGTAATGCTGCTTCGCAGATAGTAATCGTTTCTTCACCTGTTACAGCAGGGTTGACAATTAAATGCAGTGTTGCAACAGAGTCACAACCGGATGCAGCAACCAGTGTTGCGTTATAATCACCGGCAGCAGTAATGGACTGACCATTCCATGTATAAGGCAATGCTGCTTCGCAAATGGTGATCGTCTCTTCACCTGTTACAGCAGGGTTAACAATTAAATGCAGTGTAACAACGGAATCACAACCGGCCGTGCTTGTTAATGTCGCAATATGATCACCGGCCGTTGTGATGGACAGACCATTCCAGCTGTATGGTAATGTTGCTTCGCAAATGGTAATCGTTTCTTCACCTGTTACAGCAGGATTAACAATTAAATGCAGTGTAACAACCGAGTCACAACCGGCAGTGCTTGTTAATGTTGCAGTATGCTCACCGGCAGTAGTAATGGATTGACCATTCCAGCTGTAGGGCAATGCTGCTTCGCAAATGGTAATCGTCTCTTCACCCGTTACAGCAGGATTAACAATTAAATGCAGCGTGACCACCGAATCACAACCGGCCACACTGGTAAGTGTAGCTGTATGCTCACCGGCTGTTGTGATGGACAGACCATTCCAGCTGTATGGCAATGCTGCTTCGCAAATGGTAATGGTCTCTTCACCTGTTACAGCAGGATTGACGATCAAATGCAGTGTAACAACCGAATCACAACCGGCAACACTGGTGAGTGTAGCAATATGATCACCGGCTGTTGTTACCGACAGACCATTCCAGCTGTATGATAATGCTGCTTCGCAAATGGTAATGGTTTCTTCACCTGTCACCGCAGGATTAACGATCAAATGCAGTGTGACCACCGAATCACAACCGGCAACACTGGTGAGTGTAGCAATATGATCACCGGCTGTTGTTACCGACAGACCATTCCAGCTGTATGGCAATGCTGCTTCGCAGATAGTGACAGTCTCTTCACCGGTCACCGCAGGATTAACAATTAAATGCAGTGTAACAACCGAGTCACAACTGGATGCGGCAACAAGCGTTGCGGTATGCTCACCGGCAGTAGTAATGGACTGACCATTCCAGGTGTATGGTAATGCTGCTTCGCAGATGGTGATCGTTTCTTCACCCGTTACAACAGGATTAACAATTAAATGCAGTGTTGCAATGGAATCACAATCCGCCACACTGGTAAGTGTAGCTGTATGCTCACCGGCAGTGGTGATGGATTGACCATTCCAGGTGTATGGTAATGCTGCTTCGCAGATGGTGATCGTCTCTTCACCTGTTACAGCAGGATTAACGATCAAATGCAGTGTGACCACCGAATCACAACCGGCAACACTGGTGAGTGTTGCAATATGATCACCGGCTGATGTGATAGAAAGACCATTCCAGCTGTATGGCAATGCTGCTTCGCAAATGGTGATCGTCTCTTCACCTGTTACCGCAGGATTGACGATCAAATGCAGTGTAACAACCGAATCACAACCGGCCGTGCTTGTTAATGTCGCAATATGATCGCCGGCTGTTGTTACCGACAGACCATTCCAGCTATAGGGTAATGCTGCTTC
>NZ_JBHMQM010000016.1:0-8903 GCF_042434975.1 Terrimonas alba | reverse complement strand
GGTGCAACAGCAACAGCTTTAACAGCAACAGCATCTGGTAGCAATACGTTATTGTGGTACACTGTTGCAACAGGTGGTACAGGATCAGCAACGGCACCAACTCCTTCTACTGCTGCTGCAGGTTCAACAACTTATTATGTAAGCCAGGTTACTTCTCTTAACTGTGAAGGCCCAAGAGCAGCTATTACTGTTACAGTTAATCCTACACCTGCAGCACCAACCGTTACAACTCCTGTGGTGTATTGCCAGGGTGCAACAGCAACAGCTTTAACAGCAACAGCATCTGGTAGCAATACGTTATTGTGGTACACTGTTGCAACAGGTGGTACAGGATCAGCAACGGCACCAACTCCTTCTACTGCTGCTGCAGGTTCAACAACTTATTATGTAAGCCAGGTTACTTCTCTTAATTGTGAAGGCCCAAGAGCTTCTATTACTGTAACAGTAAATCCTACACCTGCAGCACCAACCGTTACATCACCGGTAGTTTATTGCCAGGGTGAAACAGCAACAGCCTTAACAGCAACACCCGCAGCTGGTAATACTTTATTGTGGTACACCGTTGCAACAGGTGGCACAGGTTCAGCAACAGCACCAACTCCTTCTACTGCTGCTGCAGGTTCAACAACTTATTATGTAAGCCAGGTTACTTCTCTTAATTGTGAAGGCCCAAGAGCTTCTATTACTGTAACAGTAAATCCTACACCTGCAGCACCAACCGTTACATCACCGGTAGTTTATTGCCAGGGTGCAACAGCAACAGCTTTAACAGCAACACCCGCAGCTGGTAATACTTTATTATGGTACACCGTTGCAACAGGTGGCACAGGTTCAGCAACAGCACCAACTCCTTCTACTGCTGCTGCAGGTTCAACAACTTATTATGTAAGCCAGGTTACTTCTCTTAATTGTGAAGGCCCAAGAGCAGCTATTACTGTTACGGTAAATCCAGCACCTGCTGTTACTAATGCCAATACAGCAACCATCTGTAGTGGAACAGGACCCAACATCTCTTTGACTGCAAGTGTACCCAGCACTTTTACATGGACAATCGGAACGATTACAGGAAGTGTAACAGGAGCCAGTCCCGGATCGGGTTCTACTATCAATCAAGTTCTCACCAATCCAAGCAGCACAACAAACGGAACTGTTCAATACATTGTCACCCCATCTTCATCTAACGGCTGTATCGGAGCTGCTTTTACTATCACTGTAACCGTACGGCCCGCTCCAGTTGTTACTACAGCTTCTACAAAAACTATTTGCAGTGGTGCAGGAACAGCTATTACTTTAACGGCAAGTGTTGCAAGCACATTTACATGGACCATTGGTACTGTTACAGGAGGCATTACAGGTGCCAGTCCCGGTTCCGGTTCTTCGATTAATCAAACACTGACCAACCCAAGTAATACAACTGCAGGAACTGTTGAATATATTGTTACGCCTACATCAAGTACAGGTTCATGCGCCGGCGCTCCTTATACGATTACAGTAACTGTAAATCCGAGACCAGTAGTCACTACACTTAATACAGCAATTACCTGTAGTGGAACAGGGCCCAACATCTCTTTGACTGCAAGTGTGCCAAGCACATTTGCATGGACCATCGGCACGATTACAGGAACTATTACGGGTGCCAGTGCGGGCAGTGGTACGACAATCAACCAAACACTAACCAATCCAAGTAATACAACTGCAGGTACAGTCCAGTATATTGTTACACCTACTTCTTCACCAGGTGGATGTGCCGGTTCTCCTTATACTATCACCGTTACGGTAAATCCAAGACCTGCTGTTACTAATGCTAATACAGCAACTATCTGTAGTGGAGCAGGACCCAATATCTCTTTGACTGCAAGTGTACCCAGCACTTTTGCATGGACAATCGGAACAATTACGGGAGGTATAACAGGCGCCAGTGCAGGCTCAGGTTCTGCTATCAATCAAATACTCACCAATCCAAGCAGCACAACAAACGGAACTGTTCAATATATTGTTACCCCAACTTCAGCTAATGGTTGTATCGGGGCTGCTTTTACTATCACTGTAACCGTACGGCCTGCTCCAACTGTTACTACAGCTGCCACAAAAACTATTTGCAGCGGTGCGGGAACAGCTATTACACTGACGGCAAGTGTTGCAAGCTCATTTACATGGACCATTGGTACTGTTACAGGAGGCATCACAGGTGCCAGTGCCGGGTCCGGTTCTTCGATCAATCAAACACTGACCAACCCAAGTAATGCAACTGCAGGAACGGTAGAATATATTGTTACGCCTACATCAACTACAGGATCATGCCCCGGTGCTCCTTATACGATTACAGTAACTGTAAATCCGAGACCAGTAGTCACTACACTTAATACAGCAACTACCTGTAGCGGAACAGGACCCAATATCGCTTTGACTGCAAGTGCACCGAGCACATTTGCATGGACAATCGGAACGATTACAGGAGGTATAACAGGAGCCAGTGCAGGCAGCGGTGCAACCATTAATCAAACACTCACTAATCCAAGTAATACAACTGCAGGAACAGTACAGTATAATGTTACACCTACTTCTTCACCAGGCGGATGTGCCGGTACTGCTTATACGATCACTGTTACTGTTAATCCAAGACCTGCTGTTACTAATGCTAATACAGCAACTATCTGTAGTGGAGCAGGACCCAATATCTCTTTGACTGCAAGTGTACCCAGCACTTTTGCATGGACAATCGGAACAATTACGGGAGGTATAACAGGCGCCAGTGCAGGCTCAGGTTCTGCTATCAATCAAATACTCACCAATCCAAGCAGCACAACAAACGGAACTGTTCAATATATTGTTACCCCAACTTCAGCTAATGGTTGTATCGGGGCTGCTTTTACTATCACTGTAACCGTACGGCCTGCTCCAACTGTTACTACAGCTGCCACAAAAACTATTTGCAGCGGTGCGGGAACAGCTATTACACTGACGGCAAGTGTTGCAAGCTCATTTACATGGACCATTGGTACTGTTACAGGAGGCATCACAGGTGCCAGTGCCGGGTCCGGTTCTTCGATCAATCAAACACTGACCAACCCAAGTAATGCAACTGCAGGAACGGTAGAATATATTGTTACGCCTACATCAACTACAGGATCATGCCCCGGTGCTCCTTATACAGTTGTAGTAACAGTAAATCCTGGCGCTACCGCTAATGCCGGAAGTGCTCAGAGTGTGTGTGCTGGTGGTTCCGTCACATTAACCGGAACAATTGGAGGTAGTGCGACCAGTTCGACCTGGAGTGCTCCTAGTGGAACATTCTCAGACCCTGCATCACTTACCTCAACCTATACGCCAACCATTGCGAGTGGCAATGTTAATCTCACTTTAACAACCAATGATCCCGATGGAGGTGGGCCATGTACCGCCGCAACTTCAATTGTGGTCATTACAGTGAACACCGCTCCAACTGTTGAGGCCGGTGGGCCAAATACAGTATGTGAATCTGCTACTCCTTCTGCAATTTCATTATCAGGAGCTACTATCGGCGGAAGTGCCTCTCAGGGGGCATGGTCAATTACAAGCGGAGGCGGAACTTTAAGCAACACCGGGCTAACAAACAATCCCCAAAATGTAAGCTATACGCCTGCGCCAAACTTTTCCGGAACAGTAATACTTACACTCACCACAAACGACCCTGCCGGTGTTTGTACTGCAGTCAGTGATACAAGGGAAATCACGATAAATCCGAGAGCGATTGTAAATGCAGGTAGTGCGCAACCTGTTTGCGCAGGGGGCAGCATAAATTTGGCCGGAACAATTAGTGGTGCGGCTACATCTGCAACCTGGAGCGCCGGGAGTGGTACATTTTCGGATATTAATTCGCTGACATCAACATACACCCCGGGTATTGCCAGCGGGAATGTTACATTGACATTAACAACAAATGATCCTGATGGAACTGGTCCTTGTGTTGCCGCAACATCCACTGTTGTCATCACAGTCAATCCTCTGCCAACTGTTTCACCAATAACAGGTCCGACAAATGTTTGCGTGGATGCAACAATCACCCTGGCCAGCACCACACCAGGCGGAACATGGTCCAGCAGCAATCCTTCAGCAGCTACAATAGATGCTAATGGTACAGTAACCGGCGTTTCAGGTGGCAGTTCAACGATTTCTTATACTGTTACCAATGCCAATGGATGCACCCGCTCAGTTACTTACACAATATCTGTATTTCCCAATCCTCTGATTGCTTCCGCTGGCTCATCAACAATTTGTCCTGGCAGCAGTACGACATTGACTGCGACAGGAGGCACCACTTACACCTGGAGTCCGGTGACTGGCCTCTCATCAAGCACTGGTAGCTCAGTGACTGCCAGCCCTGCCACTACAACTATTTATACAGTGACAGGCACCGATGTCAATGGCTGTAACAATACCGCAACTGTAACGGTGACCGTTCTTCCGGCTCCGGCGGGAGGCACCATTTCACCAGCGGTTACTACTGTCTGTACCGGTTCGAATAGTGGCACACTTACATTAAGCGGTTATAGTGGAAATATAATCAGGTGGGAATATTCTACCAACGGTGGAACCACGTGGAATTCTATTGCAAATACTTCCACTTCGGAAACATATTCAAACTTAACGCAAACCAGGATTTACCGGGCAGTTCTCAGCGACGGTACTTGTACCAGTTATTCCAGTACTGGCGTAGTGAGTGTTATTCCCCTATTGCCACCTACCAGTGCCATTGCTACTCCGCCGCAGATTTGCCTGGGAGACTGTTCCACTCTCACGGCAACTGCAGACGGATTTCCATCAGGATGGGTGGGCGTACAGGCATTTAACAGCGCCAATTTGGATCAGAATGAGGATTGGAGTGCCACACACAACGGCGCACCCCATAATATTGAAGCCAGTGCCGATAATGAACAGAATACACCCTGGAACCTGACGAATCCAATCGACCCTTTTGGTGTTGAGTATGACAACCCTGATAACGATAAGTTTGCGATCGCCGCGGGAGATAATAATACCACCATGTCATCAAATACTTTCAACCTGATTGGCATGAGTAGCGCTACATTTAGTTTTCAACAGGCTTTTGATCTTAAAGCAGGCGCCAGCATAAGGGTTGAAATTTCTACTGATGGAGGAGCAACGTATCAGTCCGTTCCATTGCTGGAATATATAGGTCCTGCAACACTTGGAGATCCGGATGGAGTTTGGGACAATCCGCAAATTGATCTTAGTGATTATTTAGGACTTGATAATCTGAAAATAAGATGGAATTATTCGGGCACTGATAGCAGTATTTGGGCAATAGATAATGCCGGGATCACCCCGCCGCCGCTGCCGCTGGAATATGACTGGACATTGATCAGTCCTTCCGGTGTACCAAGCCCGTATTACCTGAATGTCACCGATCAACCCAGTGTTACAGCTTGTCCACCGGCACCGGGCACTTATACTTACCAGGTTGCTACTACTTATGCTGGCTGCACTGGCGGAACAATGGATGTCCAACTGATCGTGCATCCAATTCCTGAGTGTAGTATTGAAGGTCCGGCGACTGTATGCCCGGGATCCAGTCAAACATATACAGCCCCTGTGATTGCGGGTTATTCGTACCAGTGGACAGTAACCGGCAATGCATCCATCAACGGTTCTTCAACAGGGTCAAGTGTGAATGTAATTGTAGATAATGCTTGCGGAACTTATACTGTATCCTTAGTAACCACCGCAAATAATTGCCCAAGTACCCCCTGCAGTATAATAGTCAACGTGGTTGATGATACACCCCCTGTTTTTACGGGCACACTCAACGGAGATTTAGCAGGTTGTGATATTAGTGCCATCCCAGCCGCGGCTACCACTGTTGCGGCCCTGGAATTATTAGGGCTACCCATATCAGATAACTGCTCCCAGGATGCACAACTCATTGTAACCAGTGTTACCGGAGCGGCCAACGGCTCCTGCCCTATTACGGTATTGCGCACTTATACCATCACTGATTTTTGTGGCAATAGTGTCCAGATTCCACAGACCTTTACTATTGATGATAATATAGCGCCACAGATCAGCGGAACACTCCCTACTCTGCCTGTAGAAGGATGTGATGTGGAAGCAGCGCCTCCTCCGTATACTACGATTGCCGCTCTGCAGGCAGCCGGTTTAACCATTTCTGATAACTGTACTGCGAATGGCAGTTTACAACTCAGCCATGCTGAAGTAATAAGCGGCAGTTGTCCTATCACTATTGAAAGAACCTATACCATCACCGATGGCTGTGGAAATACGGCAACGGCCATACAGACTATTACCATTGATGATACGCAGGCGCCAACCTGGACTACCGCAGCCGGTTCGCTGGACAGAACTGTACAATGTTCGGATGCTGCTGCGCTGGATGCAGCGCAGGCGTTGGCACCTATAGCTACCGATGTATGCGATAATACGCTGGTGCCGGTTAAAACTGCAGGCAGCCCGGTGCAAGGAGCTAATTGCACCAGCACGATAACTAATACCTGGATCGTAACGGATGAATGCGGTAATACCAGCACAGTATTTACCCAAACTATTACGGTGATTGATAATACACCCCCTGTATTGACCGGCACGTTGCCTGGTGGCCCTGTTGGTGATGCCTGCGTATCGAACCCTGCCGAAATGCCCTCGGCCCCCGATCCCGCAACGATTGCAGCACTATACACTGATAATTGTAATACGGTAACAGCCGTTTTGACAAATACCACTACTACCGGTACCTGCAACTGGACAAGAACCTTTACCTATACCGTCACTGATGGATGTAACCCTATTACAGTAGATGTAGTGTACACGGGTGGAGATACGGAAGCTCCGGTTGTTGACTGTCCTGCCGCAGAAGTCTTTTGTGTAACTACCGACAGCACTTATACCATTCCACCACTTACTGCAACTGACAACTGCACCGGTACATTGACTATTACTTACGAGATCACAGGAGCAACTACCAGGGAAGGAGAAGGAAATGATGCAAGTGGAGCATTTAATGTTGGAAGCTCAACAATAACATGGACAGTCACGGATGCATGTGGCAACAGTTCCACTTGTCAAACAACTGTTACTATTAATCCAAAACCAGCACCAATCATCACCCACAACTAGTTATATAAAAGAGATCATGAAAAAATTCAGCAACCAATACAAAACCAAAAATACCGGTAAACAAGCCGGGCATTTTTGGTTGAGCCTGTTGCGATGGCTCCGGTTGCTGGTACTCTGCTTTATCCGAAGAAGAGATTTCTTATCCGGGGAAATTTTTCACAAACCGGATAATCTTGTTTTGAACAAGATGAATGTAGAAACCACCACTCCACCCAAACTAACTGATAACAAAAAACTACCGAACATGAAACCAGCTAAACTGCTTATAAAATGGGGGCTTATGCTGCTGCTTGCAGTATGCGCCACCAATGCAATGGCACAGACGGGGCCATACCAGTATACTGGTAATGATACGGTATGTGTAAATGAAACGAAGGAATATGGTGTACCGTTAAATCCGGGTTCTACTTATGAGTGGACCATTACTCCCGCTACTGGTTATACCATGACTCCGGGAGCCACTCCAAATTTGATTTCGGTAACCTGGACAACTCCCGGTACCTATACCATGACGGTAATTGAAACCAATGCAGATGGTTGTGTAGGAGAACCTGTTTCAATTCTTGTTGTCGTGAACCCGCTGCCGATATGTTCTATTACCGGTCCTGATAATGTTTGTCCTGGCTCAACGAATGAATATAGTGCACCAACGGGAATGGCTATATATGATTGGTCAATTAGTGGAAATGGAACTATTTCCGGTCCAGCAAATGAGCAAACCGTTTCAGTGCTTGCTGGCAATACCTGTGGAAGTTATACGCTGACCCTTATTATTACTGATGAAAATGGATGTACAAGTACATGTGAGGAGACATTTGATATAACGCAGCCACCAGTGGTATTAACTGCACCGGCTAACTTTATAGCAACTAGTTGCCAGACACAAGCAGAGATCGATGCAGCCTATGCAACCTGGTTAGCCAGCGTAACAAGTAGCGGCGGATGTACTTTAAATGTTACCAATAATAGTACAGGTGCTCCGTTAGCATGTGGCGGAACAGTAACTGTGATATGGACAGCAACAAGTCCTTGCGAACCGGATGTAACAGCAACAGCAACCTTCACCGTAACACCGCCAACACCTGTAGTGATAACCACTCCGGTTGCAACTACAGTAAATGCATGTGACTATGCAGACCAGGCAGCGCTTGATGCAGCCTTCCAGGCATGGCTGGCTACCGCTTCTGTAACGGGTGGTTGTGATCCGGTTCTTACCAATAATGCAACAGGTGCAGGAACACTTTGTACCGGTGGTGCCGTAACAGTGACCTTCACTGCTACTGATCTTTGCGAAGCGCCGACAGCAACAGCAACCTTCACCGTAACACCGCCAACACCTGTAGTGATAACAACTCCGGTTGCAACTACAGTAAATGCATGTGACTATGCAGACCAGGCAGCGCTTGATGCAGCCTTCCAGGCATGGCTGGCTACCGCTTCTGTAACGGGTGGTTGTGATCCGGTTCTTACCAATAATGCAACAGGTGCAGGAACACTTTGTACCGGTGGTGCAGTAACAGTGACCTTTACAGCCACTGATCTTTGCGAAGCGCCGACAGCAACAGCAACCTTCACCGTAACACCGGCAACACCTGTAGTGATAACAACTCCGGTTGCAACTACAGTAAATGCATGTGACTATGCAGACCAGGCAGCGCTTGATGCAGCCTTCCAGGCATGGCTGGCTACCGCTTCTGTAACGGGTGGTTGTGATCCGGTTCTTACCAATAATGCAACAGGTGCAGGAACACTTTGTACCGGTGGTGCCGTAA
>NZ_JBHMQM010000015.1:0-9066 GCF_042434975.1 Terrimonas alba | reverse complement strand
AAATATCGGAGACGGCAGCACCGCCGGCATCACCGGGGTACCATACATCCACTACACTGTTTACTTTATCCAGCCAGTTGTTCATGGTGATAGCGCTGCCACCCACTAATAAAACCACCACGGGCTTACCGGTAGCGGCCACACGTTGTATCAGCTCTTCCTGTAAACCGGGCAGGGCCAGCGAGGCCCGGTCATTAAATTCACCTTCGTCAATGCCTGCCACCACAATGGCCACATCACTGTTCTTTGCCAATTGTACCGCTGCCTGTATTTTTTGTTCACTGCTGTCTTTAACGCCTACATTCCAGATCAACCGCAGCCAGGCATTGCCGGCGGGTTCGTAGTATTCAATGCGGATATCATATTCTTTTCCTTTTTCAAAATAATAATTGGCCAGTTGGGTGGAATAGGATTGTTTTTTCCAGTTGTCAATAACGATTTTATGATTGATGTATAAACGATAGCCATCATTGCCATCGATACCTATTTTATACGTGCCGGTAACCGGTGATTGAATTTTTCCTGTCCATCGTGCAGCAAAAAAATCATAGTTGATCTTTTCGGGATCAGGTGAAAACAGTGTCCATTGAAACCGGATGGCTTCATCCACTCTTGTGAGAACGGGTTCACCGGCCAGCGTTACATTATTAAAATATTCTCCCTGCAATCCCGGCACTTTTTTCCCGTCTTTGATAGTGGATAAAGCGCTGGAGGGAACGAAGGTCCATGTCTTGTGTTCTCTTCCTGGTCCTGCTGCATATACAACCTGCGCTTTGCCTTTTGTTTTTTCCCGGATGCCTGCCAGGATAGAGATTTTATTGTTGCCCGGTCCGCTATAGCCGCCCAGTCTTGCCTCGGCAGCATCGGTACCAATCACGGCTATTTTTTTTACCGATGATTTTAAAGGCAATAACTGCTTTTCCTGCCCCGACAGGCGGGTATTCTTTAATAACACCACGGAACGGATAGCCGCTTCTTTCGCCAGTTCACGATGTTGTGTGGCTGTCCATTGCTCGCCTTCGGTTTCATTGGCATATGGTTTTTCAAACAGGCCTAATTCAAATTTTACCCGCAACACTCTTGCTACCGCACTATCGATAACAGCCGGGTCCAGGGTTTTATCCAGGAAATGTTTATCAAACAAAGTGTGATGTTCATACGCCGTTTGAAACATTACATCCAAGCCATTCTCTATGGATTTTTTTCCGGCTTCTGCATAGTCAGCGGCCGTAAAGTGTAATACATTGGCGCCACCGGTGGCTCCAGCATCAGACAATACAAAACCTTTGAATCCCCAATCGTGCCGGAGTTTTTTATTCAGCAACCAATCGTTGGCCGTACAGGGTGAACCGTCCAATGAATTATACGCCGTCATGATACTCCTGGCGCCGCCTTTCTGTACTACGGCTTTGAAGGGAACGAAATACGTTTCTTCCAGCAATCTTTCATTGAAGTGGATGGGATAACTATCTCTTCCGCCTTCGCCATGGTTCACGGCAAAATGTTTGGGATTTGTAACAATGCCTCTTTGTTCAAATGCTTTTACAAAGGCTACGCCCATCGCAGCACTCAGCACCGGATCTTCGCCATAGGTTTCTTCCACTCTTCCCCAGCGAACATCTGTCGCCAGGTTTACTACCGGTGATAGAATATGACGAATACCTCTTGCCTTGGTTTCGTTAGCAATAGCAGCCGCACATTTACTCATCAGCAACGTATCCCAGGTAGCGGCTAGTGCGATGGCTTGCGGAAAAGTGGTGGCTTCATCTCTTACCAACCCATGCAGGGCTTCATCAAAAGCAATGATGGGGATGCCGAGCCGGGTTTGCTCAACAAAATATTTTTGTATGCCGTTGATCTTTGCCAGGGTTTGTTTGGCCGTTTGCCCGGCTTTATAATTGAGCAACTGCGCAGCAGCTCCCTGTTGTTGCTGTACGGTATTGACCTGGAAACCAAAGATGCCGTTTTTGTATTTGGATGGATCATTGCCGAGATCACCGGGGATCATAAACAATTGCCAGAATTTTTCTTCCGGTGTCATGCGTTGCAACAGGTCTTTTATCCGTTCTTCTATGGGGAGGCTGGCTTGTTTGTAAGGGGGTACCGTTTGGGAGACGGCAGGAGAGACCGTTGCCAACAGCAACAGCAGTTGTAAACTTATCTTTTTCATACAATGATTTCAAATCGCAATGCTAAAGAATGTTTTTGAATAATGGAGTGGGGGAGAATCAGCAATCGTGGCGTTCGGGATGTGTTTTTTGAGGGAGACCAATAAGGGCGGGAAATGTTAGACTGGTGTTCTGCTTCATTAGAACATCTTATTTTCCGATGCTTTGCGCCAAAACCGAATTGTTAAAAAGATAAAGAGACTCATTAAAATAACTGACATAATCATCAGCTCCGTTCTATTATTTGCTATGTCTGGAGCAGAGGATGTAAATATTCGAAATGTTTCTTTAGCGCCACCAATGGTCAATATTGAAAATAATATTGCAAGAGTTTTCCATTTATTCATATGTACATTTTATTGCTTATCGTCGCTTGGTAGCACTTTTGAATTATATCCTTCGTTTTTCAATGTAAGTTTTTTGTAAACCAATATAACAACTGTACACGAAAGCCAAAGCAGCGAAAAGGCTATTAAGCCATTACGATTGTATTGAATATCCTCGGGGTCAAAGCGGCCATGTATCCGGGTACGGAAAAACCTGTTGGAATACTCTTGTCCGTACTCTATTGCCATCCCGAACAAGTAAAGCGCAATGAATATGATCACATGCCTCACCATTTTTGTACCTGCAAATAAAACATTTAAAAGAGCAGCTGCCAGGAAGTAAAACACTGCATGCAGTTCCTTGTCGATATGTCTGAAACCCGATGGCAGCTTTATCATAAATCCATAGATAGCTGCCGCAAAACATGCAAACACGACAAGAACCTTCTGCCAGGCTTTCAGACCAAGTTTCATGTATTTATTTTAAAATGAAGCAAAATGTTTCACTAAAACGTATTTGCCTGGGAAATATTGAGAAGGGGTTGCAATTTACTCCTGCTGATTACTTCGACAGCTCAGTACACCGCCCCCCGGCGTTCGTCTTGCTTCTTTTGATGGAGACCAGCGAGAGCAAAACTTTTTTATTAAGGCCCCACCCTAAAAAGTCAAAGAACCAAATTTGACAAAGGAGAGCTAACTTTCGATTCCAAATTGTTGTAATGAAATTCTTTTTCCTTTGGTTCCCGGTTGTGTTGACATGCATAAATGGCCTGACGCCCTCATTCAATACGCAGCATTCAATGTTTAGGACAGGCATCATTTCGGACACATCGGATCTGGTTGCGGCCGGAGCAAAATTACAGTTGGTTTCAAGCCAGTTTAGTTTCACCGAAGGCCCCGCTGCGAACAAAGCCGGAGACGTGTATTTCACTGACCAGCCGAATGACAAAATCTGGAAGTATGATACCAAAGGAAATCTTTCTCTATTCATGGAAAAAACGGGCCGGTCGAATGGTTTATATTTTGATAAAAAGGGAAACCTGATTTCTTGTGCGGATGAAAAAAATGAACTCTGGTCAATAAAGCCGAACAAAAAAGTAACGGTTTTATTGAAAGATCACGGGGGAAAGCACTTTAACGGGCCAAATGATCTTTGGGTTCATCCTGGCGGTCAAATCTACTTTACAGATCCATACTACCAGCGATCGTACTGGAAAAGAAAGTCGCCGGAAATAGCGGGACAGAAAGTGTATTACCTGCCGAAGGGATCAAAAAAGCGATCGTCCTTGACGACATGCTTCAGCAGCCAAATGGAATTATAGGAACGAAAGACGGGAAATACCTGTATGTGGCAGATATCGGGGACAACAAAACATACCGGTATAGCATAAACGCGGACGGTACTCTTTCGAATCGACAGCTTTTTGTACCGCAGGGATCAGACGGTTTGGCAATTGATGAACAGGGCAACATCTATCTTACGGGAAAGGGTGTAACCGTTTATAACAGTGAAGGAAGGAAAATTGCACAAATAGATGTTCCCGAAAAATGGACAGCCAATGCCTGCTTCGGGGGACGTGATAAAAATATATTGTTTATCACAGCCTCCCAATCGGTTTACACGTTGCAAATGCGAGTGAAAGGGGGAGAGTAGATGCAAGGCGATTGCTAAAGCAGTTTACGCCGGGATTGGTGTATTGAGCCTGTCGAAGTATCACCAACCGCATTAGCAGGATGTATTTTGTCGTCAATAAGGCATTCAGTATTTTCAGATGGTTAATGCTGCGTTCATCACTGAATATCTCTCATCACCGGGATTGAGATATGGTGCAATTGATAACGATACAAGATTTCCTAAGCCTGTTCGGTTGGTGAGAAACACCAACCTCGGCGTTCGGCGTGTTTTATTGAGGAAGACCAGCAAGGACGGAAAATTGCATTCAACGTCCAGGTGGTGAATTAGGATTCCGTCAGCCCTAGGCGTTGAAGTTGATTAAAAGTACAAAGATTGTTGATTAGTCAAATGCTGATCAGTATTGCTGTCTCCCATAAACTGAAGACGATTAGAATTACAATAGGTGAAAGTTTATTCGTCGGCCCCGCTTACGCAAAGCCCTTCCTATGTTGGTTGAAGTTTTTCATCAGAAGTTGCATAAATCCTTTTGTCCCGTCAATTCACACCAGCGTGTCGAAATTAGCTTTGCGTAGTCTACATAAAACAGTCCGTAACTTCCTATTGAATATCCCTCATTAGCTTCTACAACTAACATTTTGCCATGGTCTGTTAAACCAAAATCTAATGCATAGGCTTTTGGTGAATTTGTGTAAGAAGCTACAGCTTTTTCAATTATTCGATAATCGTAACTGCATCGCCAATCTCCTTTGTACTGTCGAACCCCCAGTATTTCCCCATATCTAACAAACGTTCTCCATTCTGCTATGAAATTTACCGATTCAGAAACCCAGATTGGAGTGTCTGTTTCGAAATCACTTGTACCAATTAAATCGGCCGTGCTTTTGACAAGCCGTCCAGTAAATTTTTTTAAATAACCTTTTGGTTTAATAAATACATTCCAGGAATCCGGATGGTTTGATATTTGGCTAATTGTTGACGCATAAATTTTTCTACCAAAAAATTCTTTTAAACTCTCTGGATAGTCAAGAGGTTCAGGTGTCTTGATATGAAGTAGTTCAAGTGCTTTGTGAATAAAGCTTATGCTACCAAGAAAAATATGACCTTCTTCTATTTCGAGATTTTCTATAGTTGTAACTTCTATAATTTCAAAACCCATATTATAGAAAGCTTCAATCGCTGTGTATGCGCTGATGTTACTAGACTCTCCTCTAACTAACTTTTCAATATATAAATTCATAAATCAATATCAAGGCTTGTCATGGTGACCGAGCTTTTACCTAAAATTTCTACTAACTCAAAACTATATGAAAGTTTTTGCCATTCAAAGGCCGAAATAATTTTCTCAACAAAGTGATTTGTAGATGCTGGTGATAAAAGTTGTCAGTTTTCTTTCGTGCTGCTAGTGATACTTCAAAAGGATTAGTAAACCAACTTGTGCGTTCGGTACGTTTGTTTTGAGGAAGACCGACAAGGGCGAAAAAGCGGACGAAGGGATTTTTCCTTGTGCGAGGCATTGCGGTCGAACGGTTAACAGCTTTAAGAAGTAAGGGAATTTGAAAAACTTCAGCTTCAATTACTTCCCGCTGCTCAATAAAGTTAATTGGTTCGGGACATATTCGTCAGCCCTTATTTTTTAAAGCTGCTGTTGGCTGCTGGCTTTCTTCTTCGAGTACTTGTCGCCAAATATTCTTTTATGCTCTTCAAAGTTGTCGAGGCAATCTTTTCCTCTTGCTTCAACATAGTTTTCTTTAAACCACTTTTCAATTTTATCGGTAAGTTCCTTAAATGCGGTAGACTTGTCCCGCACAACGCCTTTGTCAATATATTGAGTTCCGTAATTGATGTAAAACAATAGACCTTTTTGTCCTTGCCCGAAAGCCATTACTGTAGGTGAATTAAGTTGAATTAAATCTTGTTTACGCCACGGCTCATCTTCAACATACAGCTCGCTGTTATAAATATTTGTTTCAAAAGTTGGTTGCGCTTGAGCGAAATAAAAATTGAAGTACCGATGATTGACTGTGACTATTTCCAATGCTTTTTCTAAGTTGACTTTTTCTAAATGCCTTTTGTTGTCTGAACGTTGCCAAAACCAGCAGTAAATGTCTAATTGGAGTTCTGTTGCCATGAAGGACAGAAATCGTTTTAAGTCATGATTTGTCCAGTAACAATTAATGTCCTTGAAGTTGTATTTAATAAGTGGTTGCTCACAAAGGCTCAAGGGCTTGCTAATGAGATGTTCTGTGGGAGAGTATTTAATATCGATAGAAACCTGTTTCTTTTCTATTAGACAGGAGCAGCACTTGGTAATTATATTTACCTGTTTGATGTCCTGCGTACCCTTTCGAGGAATATAATCAAATCGAATAGTAAACCACTCGTTTCTGCATTTGCATTTTGTTGTGCTCGGATATTTTGGCTGAATAAGGTCATACCAAAAATCAATGCTATCAAGTATAAGATAATTTTTGCCAGTTGCAGTAGTTAGCAGACCAACTCCTTCGTCCTTAATAAGGCGGATTTGAAATTTATCTTCCCCTTCGTCTGTGATGATTTCCTTTGATATTATTTGCATGAGGTGTCTAACTAAGCTTGCAGCCAACGATCGGGATTTACGAAGTGCCCACGGATGGAGCAGATGCGGGAGCGAAAGCCAGAGGCTTTCAGCGAAGCAGCTGCGAGAATCTGTGGGTACGTGTAAATTTATCGGGGCATTTTGTAAATCCTTTTGTTCGCCGCAGGTGACTTGCACAAAGTTCACTACCCGATAAATTTACAAGTAAATCCCGATCGTTCGACCGCAATAGCTTAGGAGAAAAAGACCGGGAGTCCGCAAAGCGGACGAAGGGGTTTTTCCTTGTGCAAGGCATTGCGGTCGAACGGCCAGGGCTTTATGCAGGTTGGGAAATAGTATTCCGTCTGCCGATCGCCGCTGCTGCTTGAAAATATAAAGTTGAATTTAAGAACTAAAGTCGAAAGTTGCTTGTCCTGCCCGAACCACAGCTTGGATTTGCAATTAGTTGATGTTTGTTTGTCAAGCCCAACTTGCATAAAACCCAATGTTGTACTAAACCTTCGGTAGTTTGTAAGCCTCTTCAAGAATAAAGAGGCTTTGTTTTGCATGAACTAAAAACACTTTTATGCAAACAACAAAACGACCTACCGGGCTGCGTACTGCGGCCGCTAATTATGAGACTTTAGTACAACAAGCCATCAACAAAGTAAGTGGTTTTGAACAACTGTACAAAGATCTTGAACGGGCTATTAATGTAAGTGGTAAGAGCCGGAGCACCCTTGCCAATTATTCGCGGCAGCTTGCCCATCTTGCCTTGCACTACCAGCAACTCCCTACCGAACTTGATAACGAACAGGTGCTCGATTACCTGCATCTTGTTAAGTCCAATGGTTCACCATCTGCTACCTTCTTTAAATTTACCGTGTATGGGATGCGCTATGCCTGCAAGCTGCGTGGCTTGCCCTACCAGCAGTTCAGTCTTCCTTCTATTGAGCGTCCTAACAAGCTTCCTGTAGTACTTTAATGCCGATGAAGTAAGAGTGCTCATCAAGGCATGCGATCTGTTAAAACATAAACTGCTGATATCGCTCTGCTATGGTTGCGGGCTTAGATGTGCCGAAGTAAGAGGACTACGATTAGGTGATGTAGATACCGTAAGAGCCATGATACATGTACGCCAGGGCAAGGGTAAAAAAGACCGGATGTTACCCATGGGCAGTATGCTGGCACGGGGCATCAGTAAGTATATACAAGCTGAAAAGCCACGCCAATATTTATTTGAGGGCAATGACGGGAATGTTTATTCGCAGCGGGGTGCACAATGGGCCATTACACAGGCAGTAAAAAAAGCAGGTATTGCAAAAGAAGTTTCCCTGCATACGTTAAGACATACTTATGCGACCCATCTGCTGGAACAAGGCGTAAGCATTCTTACCATAAAAGAACTATTGGGACATGCACACATAGATACTACAATGGTATACCTGCACCTGGCACGTCCTTCGGTCAGCATGGCTTTTAGTCCACTGGATACCTTATATAATCAACCTAAATAATGCAGCCGGCTTTTGAAGTAGCTGATGTGCTGAATGCACACTGGCCCGCTGTGCAGCATAGCAACTTCAACACCTGGCAACTGCGTACACTTGATGCAGTTCGCCGTTGCCGGACGGCATCACTGGGCAGTCATATAGATGGCTGTACATCCTGTGGACATGTGCGCATCAGCTATAATAGTTGCCGCAACCGCCACTGTCCTAAGTGCCAGGGTAAGCAGCGAGAAGCATGGATACAGGCAAGAGAAGAAGAACTGTTGCCGGTACCTTACTTCCATGTTGTTTTTACCTTGCCTGATACACTGAATAAACTATGCATGTATAAGCCTAAACAAATGTATGAGACCTTGTTTAGTACGGCATGGAGTGTAATAAACAGCTTTGGTAATGATCCCAAATGGCTGGGTGCACAAGCGGGTATGATCAGCATACTACATACCTGGGGGCAAACACTTACCCTGCATCCACACCTGCACTGCATAGTGCCGGGTGGCGGGCTTACCAAATCAGGCAGCTGGAAGATGGCGAAGAGTAAAGGCAAGTATCTGTTTAATGTAAAAGCCATGAGCATTGCCTTTAGAGGAAAATTTATAGCAGCATTGAAAAAACTATTACCACAACAGATGGACCAACAATTAGTAACTGCTTTCTATAAACATAATTGGATAGTGTATGCCAAACGACCATTTACAGGCCCGCAAAGCGTAGTAGAATACTTAGGGCGATACACCCATAAGATCGCTATCAGCAATCATCGCATAAAAAGTATGGATGAGAATACGATCAGCTTTAGTTACAAAGATTATAAACAGGCTGCAGTAAAAAAAGAAATGACACTGGATGCTGCAGAGTTTATACGCCGCTA
>NZ_JBHMQM010000014.1:0-9177 GCF_042434975.1 Terrimonas alba | reverse complement strand
ACTACATCACCCCATGGCAGTGTATAGCTTAAGCAGGCAGCAGCCGTGAACTCGGATGCAGCAGCGGTATTGATAGTGATATGCGCCGTGACAACCGAATCGCAACCATTGACCGTGGTATAAGTATGGGTATAATCATCACTGGTGTTTACCACATCACCCCATGGCAGTATATAGCTTAAGCAGGCAGCAGCCGTGAACTCGGATGCAGCAGCACTGTTGATGGTGATAGATGTTGTACAAGTTGACGTGCCACATGCATCCGCAACTCTCCATGTTATAGTTGAAGTGCCGGGATTAAATGTTCCACTTGCGTCATTTCCTACGCCACTTCTTGTAGTTGCCCCGGTAATTTGGAAAGAAATATCTAGTGTGTCGTTACAATTATTTGAGGCAGCTAATAACGGAATAGTATAGTTATTACCCGATAGTTCACAAAAGGTTTGTGTTGGAGGACAGGCAACTGTCAACGTTGTCGGAGTTATAGTATAAGTGTATACCCAGTTATGGGAAACACCATTACAATTGGTATAGGTGTAAGTATAAGTTTTGATACCGGCACAAACAGGATCAGCAGATACAACCGGAGCAGAAGGAGTGATAACTCTTCCACAGTTATCTGTCACACTGGGTGGTGTTGGAACTACAGCATCAGCTAGACAAGCAACAGTAGAAGCGCCATTAGCCGGCATATTTACAACAGGTGCACTGATGGTATATGTATACACCCAGTTGTAAGTAGTGCCATAACAATCTGTATAGATGTAAGTATAAGTTTTGATACCGGCACAAACAGGATCAGCCGATACAACCGGAGCAGAAGGCGTTATGGCTCTTCCACAATTATCGGTAACAACCGGCGGTGTTGGTGTAACTGCATCAGCCAAACAGGCGACAGTAGACGAACCATTAGCTGGCATTACAACAGCCGGTGCACTGATGGTATAAGTATACACCCAGTTATAGGCAATGCCATTACAATCCGTGTAAGTAAATGTATAGATCTTGATACCGGCACAAGCAGGATCAGCTGATCCAACCGGAGCAGAAGGAGTAATAGCTCTTCCACAATTATCAGTAACAACCGGCGGTGTTGGTGTAATTGCATCAGCCAAACAAGCGACAGTAGAAGCACCATTAGCTGGCATATTTACAAGAGGTGCACTGATAGTATATGTATAGATCCAGTTATAGGCAACCCCAATACAATCTGTGTAGGTGTAAGTATAAGTTTTGATACCGGCACAAACAGGATCAGCAGATACAACCGGAGCAGAAGGAGTAATGGCTCTTCCACAATTATCGGTAACAACCGGCGGTGTTGGTGTAACTGCATCAGCCAAACAAGCGACAGTAGAAGCACCATTAGCTGGCATATTTACAAGAGGTGCACTGATGGTATATGTATAGATCCAGTTATAGGCACCCCCATTACAATCTGTGTAGGTGTAAGTATAAGTTTTAATACCGGCACAAACAGGATCAGCCGATACAACCGGAGCAGAAGGAGTAATGGCTCTTCCACAATTATCGGTAACAACCGGCGGTGTTGGTGTAACTGCATCAGCCAAACAAGCGACAGTAGAAGCACCATTAGCTGGCATATTTACAAGAGGTGCACTGATGGTATATGTATAGATCCAGTTATAGGCAGCCCCATTACAATCGGTATAGGTGTAAATATAAGTTTTGATACCGGCACAAGTAGGATCAGCTGATACCACAGGAGCCGAAGGAATAATGACTCTTCCACAATTATCGGTCACAGCAGGCGGCGTTGGTGTAATAGCATTAGCTAAACAAGCAACCGTAGAAGCGCCATTTGCAGGCAGTATTACTGTCGGAGTCAGGATAGTGTAAGTATACGACCAGTTGTAAGCCGTACCATCACAATCGTAGTAAGTATAAGTATAAGTTTTAGTACCACCGCAAACAGGGTCAGGTGTTACCACCGGTGCAGAAGGGTTGATAGTTCTGCCGCAGTTATCGGTAACAGTAGGTGGTGTTGGAGCCACAGCCTGGGCAGGACAGGCTACAGTGGAAGCACCGTTAGCAGGCAATGATACATCTACTACCGGCGCTGCGATAGTATAGGTATAAGTCCATTGATAGGTTTGATTATCGCAGGCAGTATAAGTATAGGTATAAGTTTTTGTTCCGGCGCAAGCTGGATCAGGTGATACAACCGGAGCAGAAGGAGTGATCGTCCTTCCGCAGTTATCAGTAACAACAGGTGGTGTTGGTGCAACAGCATCGGCCAAACAGGCAACAGTCAAAGTGCCATTAGCCGGCATTACAAGAACCGGTGCACTGATAGTATAAGTATACACCCAATTATAGGAAACACCATTACAATCAGTATAAGTAAATGTATAGGTCTTGATACCGGCACAAGCTGGATCAGCTGATGCAACCGGAGCAGAAGGAGTGATAGCTCTTCCACAGTTATCAGTTACAGTCGGTGGAACAGGCGTAACAGCCTCCGCCAAACAGGCGACAGTAGACGAACCATTAGCCGGCATTACAACAACCGGTACACTGATGGTATAAGTATACACCCAGTTATAAGCAACACCATTACAATCCGTGTAAGTAAATGTATAGGTCTTGATACCGGCACAAGCAGGATCAGCTGATCCAACAGCAGCAGAAGGAGTAATTGCTCTTCCACAATTATCAGTTACAGCCGGAGGTGTTGGTGCCACTGCATCCGCCAAACAAGCGACAGTCGAAGCCACATTAGCCGGCATGTTTACAATTGGCGCACTGATAGTATAAGTATAGCTCCAGGTAGCAGTTGCACCACTACAATCTACATAGGTATAAGTATATGTCCTGGTACCCGAACAACTTAATGTTGATGGATTATCGGTGATTACTGGCGCCGACGCAGTCAATATATTTCCGCAAGCGTCTCTGACTGTCGGTAACGCAATTCCGGAACCGTTTGCATTGGCGGGACAGCTAACTGTTGAGCCGCCATTAGCCGGCATTGGGATAGGTTGATAGTCTACCGTATAAGTATACACCCAATCTTGTGTATTCCCTTTACAATCCGTGTAGGTATAAGTATAAGTTCGGGTTCCTTCGCACGTTAGCGCAGGACTAACAACAGGGACCGATGGCGTTAACACATTTCCACAATTGTCGGTTACAACTGGCAATGTGGGCGGATTGTTGGTGGCTGCAGGACAGGCTACAGTGGAGCCAGCATCAACAGGATCAGCGAATGGCTCATATTCTACGGTGTAGGTGTATACCCAGTTCTGTGTATTTCCTTCGCAATCAGTATAAGTGTATGTATAGGTTCTGGTGCCTTCGCATGTCAAAGCAGTGCTGATAACCGGTGCTGATGGTGTTAGTACATTTCCGCAATTATCAATCACAACAGGCAGCACGGCAGGAGGTGTATTTGTTGCAGCCGGGCACGAGACAGTGGAACCTGCGTCAACAGGATCTGCGAACGATTCGTTTTCCACTGTATAGGTATATACCCAATCTTGTGTATTTCCTTCACAATCGGTATAGATATATCTATATGTCCTGGTGCCTTCGCAGGTTAATGCCGGACTAACTATAGGAGCTGAAGGCGTTAAAATGTTTCCACAGTTATCTGTTACAACAGGCAGCGTTGTTGGGGCAGTATTCGCTGCAGCCAGGCAAGATACCGTTGATCCTGCATCAACAGGATTTGCAAAAGGAAGATATTCTACCGTATATGTATAAACCCAGTTGATTGATAATCCTGAGCAATCCGTGTATGTGTAAGTATAAGTCCTGGTTCCTTCACAGGCAGGTTTTGGACTTATAACTGGTGCAGAAGGTGTCAATATATTTCCGCATACGTCCGTAACCACTGGTAATACCGGCGCCACATCAGTTGCATCAGGGCAGTTAACTGTCGATCCACCATTGGCCGGCACTGCAGTCGGCGGAGTTGTTCTGTCGATTAAATAAGTAAACACCCAGGTGCTGGATAGTCCTGCACATTCTGTAAAAGTATAGGTATAGGTTTTTGCACCTTCACAATCCGGGTCACCACTTACTACCAGCGTTGGAGTAATGATTGCACCGCAACCATCTCTAACCGTTGGAACCGTTGGCGGCACGGCTGCTAATATACATTCTACCGTCGTAGTGACATTGGCAGGAACTGCCGGTGGAGTAGTATTATTTACAATAATGGTTTGTGAACATGTACTCGAATTACCGCAATCATCTGTAGCCTGGTAAGTTCTTGTTACGATATAATTATTGGGACAGGTCTGATTGCTGATTACATCACTGACAAAACTTATCGTTGGATTCGCATCGCATATATCTGTAGCAGATCCACCGGCTGCAATAAAGCTGGCCAGATCAAAAGCCGGTATAGGAGGGCAACTAACATTGAGCGTTGGCGGGCAAATAATTGATGGTGGTGATGTATCAAGTATTCGTATAGATGAAGTATCTGTTGTTACATTCCCGCATGAATCCACTGCGGTAAATGTGACGATACGAACACCACCACAGGTTTGTGTAAATGGAGAATAATTATTTGAAACAGGCAACAAGTTAGATATGTTGGTACTGTCGTAAGCAGTTGCAGAAGCCAGCCATGCACTGATTGTGGCTGCAGTATTGTTGCTGTTACATTCAATGTAAAGTGGCGCAGGTACATCCAATACTGGACCTGATAAGTCAAAAGCAATTGTATAGTTTGTCGTATCCTTATTGCACAACAATCCTGTTTGCGTTTCAGTAACTACCAATGAATAGTTACCGGCTGTTGGTGGTGTAAAGCCCGAAGAATTGGTAGATAAAACGGTGCCCATACCATTTGGTTGACTATACCATTCGTAGACATAAGTTCCGGCCGGGCTTATCGAAGCTGTCAAATTTGGAATATTGCTGGAGCAAATGACAGGCGGAACGTTTACACTTGCCTGGATTGTAGGAATAACATTGACTGTAACATCTTTGCAATCTGTTACAGGCTGGCCATTACAGTTAAGACTGCCAGTTACTGTACCGCACACCTGATAAACAATCGAAGCAGGGGCATTGGCATCCGGTGTAAATATCGGGTTTAAGCAATCGGTACAGGATAAATACCTGAGCAGGCTTTGATCGTTCGGACTAGCCACCGACCATGTTACTGTATTCGGCTGAATACCCGACACCGACAATTGTCCCGGACAATTCGCATCTGCACGGGTAGTGAGGTTTGATACACCAGTTACGCCCGACACCGACTGAATAGAATATGTATTAGGGTTGTTACCTGGCTTACAGAAAGTAAGTGTATAGAAACGATTTCCTTGTAAGCAGACAAACTCTCCAACCTGGTGGGGTGGCCCGCAATCAATATGGTAATACAGTGCACCAGGCGGGATAGCTCCAGATGCGATATTGAAGATAATACCAATAGAGTTTTCATCCAGGTAAAGGTTAAACGACACACATCTTGGCGGAGGAGGACCAGTTGCACCGCAACACAAACCATCTCTTACCACGCTGGGTGAAATCCAGGTACTGTCAGGATTCCCGGTTAATATTACCGGGAAGAAAGGTACAGTTGACTGACACACTGAACAGTTAGAAACATCCTGCACAGTAATTGTTTGGGTGCAGGTCGATACATTGCCACAATCATCCGCAGCTTGCCAGGTGCGTTCAACACTTGTCGGGCAAAATCCTGGCTTCCCTTCCAATCCATAGAACACCTCATTGATAAGAGTTATGGTAACGGCGCCGCAATTGTCAGTCGCAGTAACTGAATTACTGTTAGCTGCAGGAATAGCATCTGGATTAGCAACACTAAAATTATTACAACTGATAACAGGTGCTGTGGTATCATCCACATTAATGGTTTGCACGCCTGTCGCTGTATTGCCATTTGCGTCAGTTGCTGTCCATGTACGGGTGATAGTGTATCTGCCGACACAGTTGCCTGCTGTTATTACATCTGTATAATTAATTGTAATGTTCGCATCTGCTGTACAATTATCAGTAGCTGTTGCCTGGCCAGTTGCTGCAGGCAATTGACTGGACCCGCATTGGATAACTACATTAGCCGGCACGGTAAGAACCGGGGCGATATTATCACCGATTGTTACCGACGTATTCGCAATCACAGCAGGACAGCTGTTTACTGCTGCAATAGTATAGGTGACGGTATAAATTCCCGGCGTCGAGGCAGCAGCATTGATAGAACCCGTTGCAGAATTAATGCTTAGGCCAGCAGGTGCAGAAAAAACGCCGCCGTTCGTGCCGGAGATCGTTACCGGGATGTTAGTATTAGTTGGGCAAAACGGACCACCAGTATAACTGATGGTTGCAGCAGGTAACGGATTAATTGTGATCGTTGTGTTAGTGGTGAAAGCGGCACAACCACCTGCTGCCGGTATGGTATATGTAATCGTATGGGTACCTGTTGCACTCGTGCCTAAATTAATAGCACCGGTAGTGTTGTTGATTTGTAATCCCACCGTGCCACTGTAAGTGCCACCGGCTGTACCTGTTTGTGTAACCTGGATCACGCCACCGTTTGAGCAAAACGTAGTTCCGGAATATGAAATGGTAGCGGTAGGTGCTGCGGTAATTGTTACAGAATTGATTGCTGTTACGGCGGCGCAGCCTCCCGTTGCCGGGGATGTATAGGTGACTGTATATGTGCCCGGTGTACTCGTTGAGGGTGTGATAGCTCCTGTAACCGGATCAATAGTTAATCCCGCAAGCGCACTAAATGTACCTCCTGTATAAGCATTTGTTCCCGTCAGCGTAACAGGTTGTGCCGTTGTTACGGAATTGCAATAAGGTGATCCGGTATAAATAATATTGGCCGTTGGCACCGGGGTAATGGTAATGATATTGTTAAAGACAACTGGTATTGCCGGGCATCCTCCGGAGGCAGGTATTGTGTAAGTGATGGAATAAGTTCCGGGTGCGCTGGCACTCGGTACTATTGAACCATTACTGAAATGGATCGATAGACCTACGGGCGATGAAGTGTAGCTGCCGCCGGTATAGGCTCCGGTACCTGTTAAGGTAACAGGTTGGGCAATATTATTATTGATACAGAAAGCCGATGCAGGATAGCTAACAGAAGCTGTTGGCCTTTGCGTGATCGTTACATTGGTTGTAGCAGTACCTGAACATCCGTTTTGATCTGTAACAACCAAAGTATACATACCATTGGCCGCAGTTGTAACATTTGTTATCACCGGATTTTGAAGCGTCGATGTAAACCCGTTTGGACCAGACCAACTATAATTCAAAGTGCCCGTACCACCGGATGTGTTGGATGAAAGATTTAAATCGCTTCCGGAACAAACCGGTGTATTTGAACTAATGCTGTTTATTGTGATTGCAGCAGGCTGCACAATGGTGACCGAAGCGGTAGCTGTACAATTATTGTTATCCGTAACGGTAACGGTATAAGTTCCTGCAGCAAGAGCGGTGATGTCCTGGGTAGCAGCGCCATTGCTCCACACATAAGTGTAAGGAGTTGTACCACCATTAACACTTAAGTCAACAGAACCGGTGGTATTGCCAAAGCAAAGCACATCCACTTTTGAAGAGGTGAGAGCCAGGGCCGCAGCAGGCTGCCCAATGGTGACCGAAGCGGTAGCTGTACAATTATTGTTATCCGTAACGGTAACGGTATAAGTTCCTGCAGCAAGAGCGGTGATGTCCTGGGTAGCAGCGCCATTGCTCCACACATAAGAGTAAGGAGTTGTACCACCACTAACACTTAAATCAACAGAACCGGTGGCGTTACCAAAGCAAAGCACATCCACTTTTGAAGAGGTGAGAGCCAGGGCCGCAGCAGGCTGCCCAATGGTGACCGAAGCGGTAGCTGTACAATTATTGTTATCCGTAACGGTAACGGAATAAGTTCCTGCAGCAAGAGCGGTGATGTCCTGCGTGGTTGCGCCATTGCTCCACACATAAGTGTAAGGAGTCGTACCACCACTAACAGTTAAATCAACAGAACCGGTGGTATTGCCAAAGCAAAGCACATCCACTTTTGAAGAGGTGAGAGCCAGGGCTGCAGCAGGCTGCCCAATGGTGACCGAAGCGGTAGCTGTACAATTATTGTTATCAGTAACGGTAACGGAATAAGTTCCTGCAGCAAGAGCGGTGATGTCCTGCGTGGTTGCGCCATTGCTCCACACATAAGTGTAAGGAGTCGTACCACCACTAACAGTTAAATCAACAGAACCGGTGGTATTGCCAAAGCAAAGCACATCCACTTTTGAAGAGGTGAGAGCCAGGGCTGCAGCAGGCTGCCCAATGGTGACCGAAGCGGTAGCTGTACAATTATTGTTATCAGTAACGGTAACGGAATAAGTTCCTGCAGCAAGAGCGGTGATGTCCTGCGTGGTTGCGCCATTGCTCCACACATAAGTGTAAGGAGTTGTACCACCACTAACAGTTAAATCAACAGAACCGGTGGTATTGCCAAAGCAAAGCACATCCACTTTTGAAGAGGTGAGAGCCAGGGCTGCAGCAGGCTGCCCAATGGTGACCGAAGCGGTAGCTGTACAATTATTGTTATCAGTAACGGTAACGGAATAAGTTCCTGCAGCAAGAGCGGTGATGTCCTGCGTGGTTGCGCCATTGCTCCACACATAAGTGTAAGGAGTTGTACCACCACTAACAGTTAAATCAACAGAACCGGTGGTATTGCCAAAGCAAAGCACATCCACTTTTGAAGAAGTGAGAGCCAGGGCTGCAGCAGGCTGCCCAATGGTGACCGAAGCGGTAGCTGTACAATTATTGTTATCCGTAACGGTAACGGAATAAGTTCCTGCAGCAAGAGCGGTGATGTCCTGCGTGGTTGCGCCATTGCTCCACACATAAGTGTAAGGAGTCGTACCACCACTAACAGTTAAGTCAATGGACCCGGTGGCGTTACCAAAGCAAAGCACATCCACTTTTGAAGAGGTGAGAGCCAGGGCCGCAGCAGGCTGCCCAATGGTGACCGAAGCGGTAGCTGTACAATTATTGTTGTCCGTAACGGTAACGGAATAAGTTCCTGCAGCAAGAGCGGTGATGTCCTGGGTAGCAGCGCCATTGCTCCACACATAAGAGTAAGGAGTCGTACCACCACTAACACTTAAGTCAACAGAACCGGTGGCATTGCCAAAGCAAAGCACATCCACTTTTGAAGAGGTGAGAGCCAGTGCT
>NZ_JBHMQM010000013.1:0-12048 GCF_042434975.1 Terrimonas alba | reverse complement strand
AATAATGCAACAGGTGCAGGAACACTTTGTACCGGTGGTGCCGTAACAGTGACCTTTACAGCCACTGATCTTTGCGAAGCGCCGACAGCAACAGCAACCTTCACCGTAACACCGGCAACACCTGTAGTGATAACCACTCCGGTTGCAACTACAGTAAATGCATGTGACTATGCAGACCAGGCAGCTTTGGATGCAGCCTTCCAGGCATGGTTGGCAACAGCCAGTGTAACGGGCGGTTGTGCTCCGGTTCTTACTAATAATGCAACAGGTGCAGGAACACTTTGTACCGGTGGTGCCGTAACAGTGACCTTTACAGCCACTGATCTTTGCGAAGCGCCGACAGCAACAGCAACCTTCACCGTAACACCGGCAACACCTGTCGTGATAACCACTCCGGTTGCAACTACAGTAAATGCATGTGACTATGCAGACCAGGCAGCGCTTGATGCAGCCTTCCAGGCATGGTTGGCAACAGCCAGTGTAACGGGCGGTTGTGCTCCGGTTCTTACTAATAATGCAACAGGTGCAGGAACACTTTGTACCGGTGGTGCAGTAACAGTGACCTTCACTGCTACTGATCTTTGCGAAGCGCCGACAGCAACAGCAACCTTCACCGTAACACCGGCAACACCTGTCGTGATAACCACTCCGGTTGCAACTACAGTAAATGCATGTGACTATGCAGACCAGGCAGCGCTTGATGCAGCCTTCCAGGCATGGTTGGCAACAGCCAGTGTAACGGGCGGTTGTGCTCCGGTTCTTACCAATAATGCAACAGGTGCAGGAACACTTTGTACCGGTGGTGCCGTAACAGTGACCTTCACTGCTACTGATCTTTGCGAAGCGCCGACAGCAACAGCAACCTTCACCGTAACACCGGCAACACCTGTCGTGATAACAACCCCGGTTGCAACTACAGTAAATGCATGTGACTATGCAGACCAGGCAGCTTTGGATGCAGCCTTCCAGGCATGGTTGGCAACAGCCAGTGTAACGGGCGGTTGTGCTCCGGTTCTTACCAATAATGCAACAGGTGCAGGAACACTTTGTACCGGTGGTGCCGTAACAGTGACCTTTACAGCCACTGATCTTTGCGAAGCGCCGACAGCAACAGCAACCTTCACCGTAACACCGCCAACACCTGTAGTGATAACCACTCCGGTTGCAACTACAGTAAATGCATGTGACTATGCAGACCAGGCAGCGCTTGATGCAGCCTTCCAGGCATGGCTGGCTACCGCTTCTGTAACGGGTGGTTGTGATCCGGTTCTTACCAATAATGCAACAGGTGCAGGAACACTTTGTACCGGTGGTGCAGTAACAGTGACCTTCACTGCTACTGATCTTTGCGAAGCGCCGACAGCAACAGCAACCTTCACCGTAACACCGGCACCGGCGGTCACTTATAATGAACCGGCCGATGCCACTGTTGCTTCCTGTACGTTTACTGACCAGGCAGCCCTGAATGCAGCCATCGCTACATGGGTAACACAGCAAACCACTGCAATTGCAGCAGCGGGTGGTTGTGCACCACAAGTAACAAGTGACTTTACAAACCAATCAGTCAACCTGTGTGCTGGCGGTAGCGTAACGATCACCTGGACGATCATTGATAAATGTCAGACCGCTACAGTGGATGCCATCTATACGGTGACTCCAGCACCGCCAGTGCAATTAACTTGTCCTCCTTTACAAACCTTCTGCGTAGTAGCTGCCAACTATTACACTATCCCTGCACTTATTGTAACACATGACTGCAGCAGAGAATTAGCTATTGCTTACGAGGTCACAGGAGCAACCACAAGAAGTGGTACCGGTACAGATGCAAGTGGAGCCTTTAATGTTGGCGTTTCAACAATAACATGGAGCGTTACTGATGCATGTGGCAATGTTTCCACCTGCACAACAACAGTAACTCTTAACCCGACACCAGTAACAACACCAATCACCCATAATTAAAAATGAAAAAGCAATAAAGAAATGAAGCCATATTAAAACACCCAAAGCTGCAAACATGCACACCTGCTTCCCCCGCGAAGTAGTGTGCATGTGGCGCTTTGTTTTAGAAAACAAAAAATGAAATATAACATGTGCGACGCTTCTCAAGCATACATGATTGAGCATAATGTTTAAACGGTTACAACATATCATTGTATTGGCTTTGCTGCTGTTCGGTGTTAAAGAGACATCGGCGCAGATGGCTATGCCGGATCATGTATGTGTGGGAACCACTAAAACATATTCTGTAAACGATCCAAGCGTTCCGTCTACTTACACCTGGAAAATTGATGGAGTAACACAAGCTACTACAACGAATGAAATAACGATTACCTGGAATACACCCGGCGAATTCCTTATCACGGTACAGGAACGCTCGGCAGACGGTTGCGAAGGAGATATACGATCGGGAACTGTTTACGTGTATCCGCCTGCAGCGACCAGCGAAACGATCACCATCTGTGAAACACAATTACCCTACATCTGGAACGGTCAAAACTTAACAGAAGCGGGAACCGCAACAGCTACATTGCAAACTGTCCATGGTTGTGACTCGGTAATAACACTCACACTCATCGTGATTGACCAGGTCACCCCACAGTTCAATACTGTAACTAATCTTTGTATAAATGCAACAGCACCTGTTTTACCAACTACATCATTGAATGGAATCACGGGTACATGGTCGCCTGCTGTTATTAACACTAGTGCCGACGGAACAAGCGTCTACACATTCACACCGGATCCTGGCCAATGCGCCACGACGGCTACGCTGAATATAACCGTTAATCCGAACGTCGTTCCGGCATTTGATCCCATAGATCCAATCTGTTCCGGCGCCACAGCTCCTGTTTTGCCAACAACATCCAATAACGGAATAACTGGTACCTGGAGTCCGGCTACGGTGAGCAATACCACTTCAGCTACTTATACATTTACACCCAATGCAGGACAGTGCGCTACAACAACTACCTTAAACATTACTGTTAGCCCTAACATCGTTCCAGCATTCGATGCTATTGCACCAATCTGTGAGGGAGTGGACGCACCAACTTTACCAACCACATCTACCAATAATATTACCGGTACATGGAGCCCGGCGGCAGTTGACAATACAACTTCGGCAACGTACACATTCACACCCGATCCGGGTCAGTGTGCTACTACAACTACGTTAACCATAACCGTCACGCCGACCATTGTTCCGACATTCAGTGCTATTGCACCAATCTGTGAGGGAGCGGACGCACCAACTTTACCAACCACATCTACCAATAATATTACCGGTACATGGAGCCCTGCAACTGTTGACAATACAACTTCGGCAACTTATACATTTACTCCGGATGCAGGTCAGTGTGCGACAACGACTACTTTAGACATAACCGTTAGCCCAAGCATTGCTCCAACATTTGATGCTATTGATCCGATCTGTTCGGGAGCAGTTGCACCAACTTTGCCAACGACATCAACGAATAATATTACCGGTACATGGAGTCCTGCTACGGTGAGCAATACAACTTCGGCCACTTATACATTTACACCAGCTTCGGGTCAGTGTGCTACTACAACTACGTTAACCATAACCGTCACGCCGACCATTGTTCCGACATTCAGTGCTATTGCACCAATCTGTGAGGGAGTGGACGCACCAACTTTACCAACCACATCTACCAATAATATTACAGGTACATGGAACCCGGCTACAATCGACAATACAACGTCGGCGACTTACACGTTTACACCCGATGCAGGTCAGTGTGCTACAACCGCTACGTTAAACGTGACAGTTAATCCGAACATCGTTCCCACATTTAACGCTATCGCACCGATCTGCTCGGGAGCAGCCGCACCAACTTTACCAACAACATCAACAAACAATATTACAGGCACATGGAGCCCTGCAACTGTTGATAATACAACTTCGGCAACTTATACATTTACTCCGGATGCAGGTCAGTGTGCGACAACAACTACTTTAAACATAACCGTTAACCCAAGTATTGTTCCAACATTTGATGCGATAGATCCTATTTGTTCAGGAACAACCGCACCAATACTTCCAACAACTTCTATCAATGGGATCACCGGTACATGGAGCCCGGCAACTGTGAGCAATACAACTTCGGCCACTTATACATTTACACCAGCTTCGGGTCAGTGTGCTACTACAACTACGTTAACCATAACCGTCACGCCGACCATTGTTCCGACATTCAGTGCTATTGCACCAATCTGTGAGGGAGCGGACGCACCAACTTTACCAACCACATCTACCAATAATATTACCGGTACATGGAGCCCTGCAACTGTTGACAATACAACTTCGGCGACTTATACATTTACACCTGATGCAGGTCAGTGTGCGACAACAACTACCTTAAACATTACTGTTAACCCGAACATCGTTCCGACATTTAATGCCATAGCGCCTATTTGTGCAGGAGCGGCCGCACCGACACTTCCAACAATTTCTAACAATGGAATTACTGGTACCTGGAACCCTGCAACTATTGATAATACAACTTCGGCCACTTATACATTTACTCCGGATGCAGGTCAGTGTGCGACAACGACTACTTTAGACATAACTGTTAACCCAAGCATTATTCCAACATTTGATGCGATTGATCCTATCTGCTCAGGAGCGTCTGCGCCAACTTTGCCAACAACATCAACGAATAATATTACCGGCACCTGGAGTCCTGCTACGGTGAGCAATACTACATCGGCTACTTATACATTTACACCGTCTGCGGATCAGTGCGCTACAATTACGACTCTGACCGTAACCGTGACAGACCTGATCACGCCAACCTTTGATGCGATTGACAATGTTTGCCAAAACGCGACTGCGCCAGTATTGCCAACTAGTTCAACAAATGGAATAAGTGGTACATGGTCATCAACCGTAAGTACGGCAACTCCGGGAACAACAACCTATACATTTACACCAGATGCTGGCCAATGTGCGGCGGTCACTACAGTAAGCGTTACAGTTGATCCGTTGGTTACGCCCACATTTAATGCGATACCTAATATTTGTCAAAATGCAACAGCGCCGGTATTGCCGACAACTTCTGTCAATGGAATAACAGGAACCTGGTCACCGGCCGTAAGTACGGGCAATCCGGGAACAACAACTTATACATTTACACCGGATGAAGGTCAATGTGCAACGACAACTACTTTAGACATCACCGTAACGGATCTGATCGAACCGACCTTTGATGCAATAGTTCCTATTTGTGCCAATGCGGCTGCCCCGATTTTACCCAACACATCTACCAATAATATCACAGGTACATGGAGTCCTGCTACGGTGAGCAATACTGCCAGCGGTACTTATACATTTACACCGAATGCGGGACAATGCGCTACGACCACCACTATTACTATTAGTGTAAATCCAATCATCACTCCAACATTTGATGCGATAGCAGCTATTTGCTCCGGCAACACAGCTCCTGTTTTACCAACAACTTCCAACAATGGAATCAATGGTACATGGAGCCCGGCCACCGTCAGCAATACAACATCGGCTACCTATACATTCACACCTGAAGAAGGACAATGCGCTGTATCCGTTACGTTGAACGTTGCTGTTACTGATCCGATAACGCCAACATTTAACCCAATACCTGCTATCTGTCAAAATGCAACAGCACCGGAACTGCCGACAACTTCACTCAATGGAATTACCGGTACATGGAATCCTGCTGTCGTAAGCAATAATGCCGACGGCACCTATACATTTATCCCTGATGACGGACAATGCGCCGCCACAACAACAATCACCGTTACGGTCACTGACCAGATCACTCCCGTGTTCGAAAATCCAGGACCGTTTTGTCTTAATAGTTCCGCTCCGGCATTGCCTGCGGTTTCCAGCAATGGAATAAGCGGTACATGGAGTCCCGCCAGCATCAGTACTGCGGATGCTGGAACAACTGACTATATTTTTACGCCGGATGAAGGTCAATGCGGTACAGTAGTTACAATGAGCATTACTATCGCAGACCAGGTAACACCAACCTTTAATGGGATAGCACCGCTTTGCCAAAATTCAACGCCACCTACCCTGCCCACAACATCGATCAATAACATAAGTGGTACATGGAGTCCTGCTGTTATCAATACCGACGATCCAGGAACGACAGTGTATACATTTACACCAGATGCGGATGAGTGCGGATCAGAAACGACATTAAGTATAACTATTGAGCCTCGCGTTACACCAACTTTTGACCTGGCTACTACCATCTGTGCCAATTCACCAGCACCTATTCTTCCGGGCACTTCTGACAACGGAATTACAGGTACCTGGAGCCCGGCAACAGTCAGCAACACGACAACTGCAACCTATACCTTTACTCCGCATGCAGGTCAGTGTGCTGAGCCGACAACTGTCACTATAACAGTTAACCCGAACATTACACCGGACTTTGACGCCATTGCACCTATCTGTTCTGGTGACGAACCGCCTGTACTTCCCACCGTCTCTAATAATGGTATAACCGGTACGTGGAGTCCGGCGACAGTCAGCAACACAGCAAGTGCCAATTATACATTTACACCCGATGCAGACCAGTGTGCTACCACTCAATCGTTGACCATTACGGTGCAACCGCAAATCGCACCTGTGTTTAATGCCATTCCTGCGATATGCAGTGGAGATATCGCTCCAATTTTGCCAACTACTTCTCTTAACGGTATCACAGGTACGTGGAGCCCATCTTCTGTCAGCAATACGGCGAGCGGAGTATATACATTCATACCGGATGGAGATCAGTGTGCCACCACAACTACTTTAACCGTTACTGTAACAGATCTGACTGAGCCAACCTTTGACGCTATTGCTGATGTTTGTCAGAATAGTACGGCTCCTGTTTTACCAACTACTTCTATCAATGGAATCACTGGTACATGGAACCCTGCCGTAAGTACTGCTACGCCGGGAACAAGAACTTATACTTTCACGCCGAATGGCGGTCAGTGTGCGACAACAACTACTTTAACCATCACTGTTGATCCGCTGGTAACGCCAACGTTTACACCGGTGGATAATGTTTGTCAGAACAGCGCTGCTCCTGTTTTACCAACTACTTCTATCAATGGAATTACCGGCACATGGAGTCCGGCTGTAAATACTGATGTTGCGGGTACAACAACCTATACATTTACACCGGATGCCGGTCAGTGCGCAACAACCACTGCTTTAAGCATCACCGTTGATCCGCTGGTAACGCCAACCTTTACACCGGTTGATGATCTTTGTCAGAATGGTGCCGCTCCTGTTTTACCAACAACTTCTCTTAACGGAATCACCGGTACATGGAGTCCTGCTGTAAGCACGGCTACTCCGGGTACAACAACTTATACATTTACACCGGATGCAGGTCAGTGTGCGGAGGAGACAACTATCACTGTAACAGTTAACCCCAACATTACACCGGCCTTCGATGCCGTTGCACCTATCTGTTCCGGTGATGAATCGCCTGTTCTTCCAACTGTTTCTAACAATGGTGTAACCGGTACATGGAATCCGGCAACAGTCAGCAATACAACGAGTGCGATTTATACATTTACACCGGATCCAGGTCAGTGTGCATCAACAACTACATTAAGCATCGTCGTTGATCCATTGGTAACACCAACCTTTACACCAGTAGATGATGTTTGTCAAAACAGCACTGCTCCTGTTTTACCAACAACGTCTATTAATGGAATCACTGGTACATGGAGTCCTGCTGTGAGCACTGCCACACCGGGCACAACAACTTATACCTTTACACCGGATGCCGGTCAGTGTGCATCAACAACTACTTTAAGCATCTCCGTTGATCCGATCGTAACACCAACCTTTACTCCGGTGGATGATGTTTGTGAGAACAGTGCTGCTCCTGTTTTACCAACAACGTCTATTAATGGAATCACTGGTACATGGAGTCCCGCTGTGAGCACGGCTACTCCGGGCACAACAACTTATACCTTTACACCGGATGACGGTCAGTGTGCTACAACAACTACTTTAAGCATCACAGTCGATCCGCTGGATGTACCAACGTTTGATGCTATTGCTGATATTTGTCAGAACAGCGCTGCTCCTGTTTTACCAACTACTTCAAATAATGGCATCACCGGTACATGGAGTCCTGCCGTGAGCACTGCAACACCGGGCACAACAACTTATACCTTCACACCCGATGCAGGTCAGTGCGCCACAACAACTACTTTAACCATCACTGTTGATCCGCTGGTAACGCCAACGTTTACACCGGTGGATAATGTTTGTCAGAACAGCGCTGCTCCTGTTTTACCAACTACTTCTATCAATGGAATTACCGGCACATGGAGTCCGGCTGTAAATACTGATGTTGCGGGTACAACAACCTATACATTTACACCGGATGCCGGTCAGTGCGCAACAACCACTGCTTTAAGCATCACCGTTGATCCGCTGGTAACGCCAACCTTTACACCGGTTGATGATCTTTGTCAGAATGGTGCTGCCCCTGTTTTACCAACAACTTCTCTTAACGGAATCACCGGTACATGGAGTCCTGCTGTAAGCACGGCTACTCCGGGTACAACAACTTATACATTTACACCGGATGCAGGACAGTGTGCAACAACAACTACATTAAATATCACGGTTGATCCGCTGGTAACTCCAACGTTTACGGCGGTAGATGATGTTTGTCAAAACAGTACGGCTCCTGTTTTACCAACCACTTCTATCAACGGAATTACCGGTACTTGGAGCCCTGCGGTAAATACAAGTACGCCGGGAACAACAACTTATACCTTTACACCGGATGCAGGTCAATGTTCAACAACAACTACTTTAAACATCACCGTTGATCCACTCGTAACTCCAACGTTTATGCCGGTAGATGATGTTTGTCAGAACAGTACGGCGCCTGTTTTACCAACTACTTCTATCAATGGAATTACCGGCTCATGGAGTCCTGCGGTAAATACAGCTATCCCGGGAACAACAACCTATACATTTACACCGGATGCTGGTCAGTGCGCAACTACAACTACATTAAGCATCACTGTTGATCCGCTGATTACTCCAACGTTTACACCGGTAGATGGGGTTTGTCAGAACAGTGCCGCTCCTGTTTTACCAACAACTTCTATCAATGGAATCACCGGTACATGGAGTCCTGCTGTAAGCACCGCAACACCGGGAACAACAACCTATACCTTTACACCGGATGCTGGTCAGTGTGCGGAAGCGACAACTATCACTGTCACTGTTAACCCCAACATTACACCGGACTTCGATGCCGTTGCGCCTATCTGTTCCGGTGATGAATCGCCTGTTCTTCCGACTGTTTCTAACAATGGTATAACCGGTACGTGGAATCCGGCGATAGTCAGCAATACAACAAGTGCCAATTATACATTTACACCGGATCCTGGTCAGTGCGCATCAACAACTACATTAAGCATCACTGTTGATCCATCGGTAATACCAACATTTACACCGGTAGATAATGTTTGCGAGAACAGCACTGCTCCTGTTTTACCAACAACTTCTATCAATGGAATCACTGGTACATGGAGCCCTGCTGTGAGCACAGCAAGTGCCGGAACAACAACCTATACATTTACTCCGGAGGCCGGTCAGTGTGCAACAACAGCAACTTTAACGATCACCGTTGATCCGCTGGTAACACCAACCTTTACGCCGGTTGATAATGTTTGTCAGAACAGTACTGCTCCTGTTTTACCAACCACTTCTCTCAATGGAATCACCGGTACGTGGAGCCCTGCAGTGAGCACAGCAGGTGCCGGAACAACAACCTACACCTTTACACCGGAGGCCGGTCAGTGTGCATCAACAACTACGTTAAGCATCACCGTTGATCCGCTGGCAACACCAACCTTTACGCCGGTGGATGATGTTTGCCAAAACAGTGCCGCTCCTGTTTTACCAACAACTTCTCTTAACGGAATCACCGGTACATGGAGTCCTGCTGTAAGCACGGCTACTCCGGGTACAACAACTTATACATTTACTCCGGAGGCCGGTCAGTGTGCAACAACAACAACTTTAACGATCACCGTTGATCCGCTGGTAACACCAACCTTTACGCCGGTTGATAATGTTTGTCAGAACAGTACTGCTCCTGTTTTACCAACCACTTCTCTCAATGGAATCACCGGTACGTGGAGCCCTGCAGTGAGCACAGCAGGTGCCGGAACAACAACCTACACCTTTACACCGGAGGCCGGTCAGTGTGCATCAACAACTACGTTAAGCATCACCGTTGATCCGCTGGCAACACCAACCTTTACGCCGGTGGATGATGTTTGCCAAAACAGTGCCGCTCCTGTTTTACCAACAACTTCTATCAACGGAATTACTGGTACATGGAGTCCGGCTGTAAATACTGATGTTCCGGGAACAACAACTTATACATTTACACCGGATGCAGGTCAGTGTGCAACAACCACTGCTTTAAGCATCACCGTTGATCCGCTGGCAACACCAACCTTTACGCCGGTGGATGATGTTTGTCAGAACAGCAAGGCTCCTGATTTACCAACAACTTCTATCAATGGTATAATTGGTACATGGAATCCTGCGGTAAGCACGGCTACCCCGGGTACAACAACTTATACATTTACGCCGGGTCCTGGTCAGTGTGCAGGCACGGCAACACTCACCATTACTGTAAACCCTGTGGTAACCGGTGAAGAGACCATCACCATCTGTGAAGGACAATTGCCATACAGCTGGAACGGTCAATCGATCACAACTGCAGGTGACTATACAGCTGATCTCACCAGCACGGCCGGTTGCGACTCTACTGCCACCCTGCATTTAATTGTAAACCCTGTGGTAACCGGTGAAGAGACCATCACCATTTGTGAAGGACAATTGCCATACAGCTGGAACGGTCAATCGATCACAACTGCAGGCGACTATACAGCTGATCTCACCAGCACGGCCGGTTGCGACTCTACTGCCACCCTGCATTTAATTGTAAACCCTGTGGTAACCGGTGAAGAGACCATCACCATTTGTGAAGGACAATTGCCATACAGCTGGAACGGTCAATCGATCACAACTGCAGGCGACTATACAGCTGATCTCACCAGCACGGCCGGTTGCGACTCTACTGCCACCCTGCATTTAATTGTAAATCCTGTGGTAACCGGTGAAGAGACCATCACCATTTGTGAAGGACAATTGCCTTATAGCTGGAACGGTCAGTCGATCACAACTGCAGGTGACTATACAGCTGATCTCACCAGCACGGCCGGTTGCGACTCTACTGCTACCCTGCATTTAATTGTAAACCCTGTGGTAACCGGTGAAGAGACCATCACCATTTGTGAAGGACAATTGCCATACAGCTGGAACGGTCAATCGATCACAACCGCAGGTGACTATACAGCTGATCTCACCAGCACGGCCGGTTGCGATTCTACTGCCACCCTGCATTTAATTGTCAACCCTGTGGTAACCGGTGAAGAGACCATCACCATTTGTGAAGGACAATTGCCTTATAGCTGGAACGGTCAATCCATCACAACTGCAGGTGACTATACAGCTGATCTCACCAGCACGGCCGGTTGCGACTCTACTGCCACCCTGCATTTAATTGTAAACCCTGTGGTAACCGGTGAAGAGACCATCACCATCTGTGAAGGACAATTGCCATACAGCTGGAACGGTCAATCGATCACAACTGCAGGTGACTATACAGCTGATCTCACCAGCACGGCCGGTTGCGACTCTACTGCTACCCTGCATTTAATTGTAAACCCTGTGGTAACCGGTGAAGAGACCATCACCATTTGTGAAGGACAATTGCCATACAGCTGGAACGGTCAATCGATCACAACTGCAGGCGACTATACAGCTGATCTCACCAGCACGGCCGGTTGCGACTCTACTGCCACCCTGCATTTAATTGTAAATCCTGTGGTAACCGGTGAAGAGACCATCACCATCTGTGAAGGACAATTGCCATATAGCTGGAACGGTCAATCGATCACAACTGCAGGTGACTATACAGCTGATCT
>NZ_JBHMQM010000012.1:0-28754 GCF_042434975.1 Terrimonas alba | reverse complement strand
AACTTTTATATCCTGACCCTATAAAACTGAAAAGAAAAAATCCTCAACTGTCGGATTAAATACTAACTATTACATGTTATTAATCCTGCCTGTTTGAGAAAGGCTCTGCGTGTAGACATGATATTTTGTTTATTTTTTTATAATTACCGGAAAAAATGATGCACCTAATGTTTTACAATATTGAATATTGGCATCACTTGTTTTCTACTCCCATATCCTTTCAATTGTTGAATAGCTCAATTCAGTGAACCTGATTTCACTTGTTGATTGAATAGCAACTTTATTCATCGGTTTATTGGAGAAAAAGATCTCAGTCATAACAGTAAGACCATTGTCTGTAAATAATTCTGATGAAGCCGCATCGATCAATAAAGTGACATCTGTATTTTTATTCGTTGACAGCCGCGGCGCTATATGCTTTTTCCCAAAACCGCTATCAAAACTCGTTTTACCAGTCTTGCTCCTGTCAATATAATACTGATTGGCTTGTTTATCATATCCTATCACCAACTCCTCACCCTGATCGTTGGATAGCACAATTGCATAATCTTCCAGTTGTTCACTTTTCAATTGAAGCAAAAACCGTCCATTAAAACTTTTCACCTTTACTGATAGATCAAAGATTCCATTGATGGCAACATCTTGCCACGATTGAGTGTTACTAACGATGTTGTTCAATTCTTTTACCGGTTCTGAGGACAGGTAAAAAGTATTGGCTATCGTTTTTAGTTTCAATTCCCGGGGAAAAGTATGTGCGCCCCGCCATGGTTGTGTAGGCACTTTGCCTGCATATTGCCAATTGCTCATCCATCCTGTGGCAATGACCCTGTTTTCAGCATTGGACCAGGTAACGCCGGCATAATTATCGGTACCATAATCTACCCAATGGGTTTCCGCTTGCTGGGTGCTAAAATTTTTGCCGTCAAAGTTTCCCACGAAATACTGGGTAGCCGAACCTCCATTAGGACCTCCCGGGTTTATACTGACCAGTAATACCCACTTTTTATTGTTCACATTTCCATCAGCCGGTAGTTCAAAAAGATCGGGACATTCCCACACGCCGCCATGAGCACCTATTCCTTTTCCAAATTCACTTTCTTTTGTCCAGTTTTTTAAGTTAGCAGATGACCAGAATTCTACATGATCCTGAACCGCCAATGACATGATCCATTTTTGGCTTGGCGTGTGCCACATTACTTTAGGGTCTCTGAAGTCATCGGGAACACTATCTCCTTCTTCATTTTTAATGATTGGATTCCCGCTGTATTTTGTCCATGTTCTTCCTTTATCGGTGCTGTATGCCAGGCTCTGTTGTTGTTTGGGGCTTGTGCTGGTATATATTGCTATCAATGCATTGGTTCCAAAACCGGCGGAATTGTTTTTGTCAACAACTGCACTGCCTGAGAAAATAAGACCCAGGCTGTCACCATCAGGCACAATTGTTTTAGGGTACTCTTTCCAGTGAACCAGGTCTGTCGAAATAGCATGGCCCCAGGACATATCGCTAAAAACTTTTTCATATTGATCGTGCTGGTAGAATAAATGGTACTCTCCATCCAAATAAACCAGCCCATTGGGATCATTCATCCAGTTCTTTTGCGGTGAATAATGAAATTGAGGCCGGTGCTCTTCCTGGTAAATTTGATTTTGTACGGGCTGTGTGCTTACTTTACAAGCAGCAAAAACCAGTGCCAGGCCCGCTGTAACTAATAGGGGCATCTTGTTCTTCTTCATAATAGCAAGAATTGTTTTTTAAAAATTTGAAAGAAGACAATTTACGGCTCTATAACTTTCTTCTATTTCAATTCTGTTTCATTTTCTTGCAAATTTGTAACTGGTTTAAAAAAAACGACGGAAGACTTGCTGCATTTAATAAATCAACTCTCTTAATTGGAATTAAACAATCATTTTAGTTGTGGTCTTGCATATTCGCTGGCTGAAGTAACGCAAGCCGGAAGTGTTTGCTGTGAATGAAACCAGGTTTGATCATTCAAAATAAAAAGACATTACGAAATCTCCTTTTTCTTCTCTTTAAATTCTGACGGCGTTACACCAAACTTTGATTTGAATACAGTAGAAAAGTATCCCTGCGATGAGAACCCGACCTTAGAAGCTACTTCTGAAATAGTGAGATCGCCGGATGACAAAAGAAACTTAGCTTTTTTCAATCGTACGGTCAGTATATAATCATTCACATTATAACCGATCAGCGCTTTTACCTTCCTGTACAATTGTACTCTTGAGATGCCTATCTTTTTACAAATGTCATCAACCGAAAATTCTTCGTTGGATAAATTGTTTTCAACAATAGCCGTAAATTCAGTTATAAACTTTTTGTCAATTTTATTGGCTGAATTGCTTTTTGCTTCGGTAGGCAGTTCACTTGTATAATGCTCCCTTAAAACTGCACGGTTCTTTAAAAGATTTTTGATCGTTTCTTCCAGGTATTCAAGGTTGAAAGGTTTTGTGATAAATGCATCCGCCTGCGATCTTATACCTTCAATCTGTTCTTCCATACTGTTTTTTGCGGTCAGCAGTATCACAGGAATGTGAGATGTTCTTATATCCTGTTTTAATGTTTCGGTAATAAACAAACCGTTTTGCCCCGGCAAGATAATATCGGAAATAATAAGGTCAGGAACTGTCTCGAATGCTTTTGCAATTCCTTTCTCACTATTCTCTGCTTCATGGATTTCATAGCTCTCGCCCAGTCTTCTTTTCAAAAATGTTCGCAGGTCATCATTGTCTTCAATAAGCAGTATGGAATATTCTCCCTTCGTTACTTCACTGCTTTCATCTTGCAGAGAAACCGGCTCCATATCTGTGGTATATATTTTAGTGTCTTCATACAAGGTTGTTGCCTGGGTGGTTTTTTCAGGAAGCATTTCATCCGGTTCAAGATGTGATTTGCCTATAGGCAAACTGATCTCAAACAAAGTGCCTTTTCCTTTTTTACTCTTTATAGTAATAGTGCCATGATGCAGTTGTATCAGTTCTTTTGACAAAGCAAGACCAAGCCCCGTGCCTTTAAATGTGCTGCTGTGTCCCTGGTAGAAAACATCAAAAGCATGTTCCACATCTTCAGGTGACATGCCTACGCCTGTATCTTCTACGTTGATAAGCCCAAACTTGCCATCCGCAGATCTGTCAATTGTAACATTGATACTTCCGTTTTCTTCCGTAAACTTAAAAGCATTGGAAAGCAAATTGAACAATACTTTGTCCAGCATGTTCACATCAAACCATAGATTCAGGTCTTTTGCTTTGCTGGTTATAGTAAAAGAAATGGATTTCTTTCTTGCAATATCACGGAAAGCATTAGTGATCTCTGTTACAAATGCGGTAATATTATTTTCTGAAGCGTTCAACTTCATTTTGCTTTCCTCGATCTTTCTGAAATCCATCAACTGATTGATGAGGCGCAAAAGGCGGATGGTATTTCGCTGAATAAAGTCAAGATTATTTTTTACCGTAAAATGCAGCCTGGGCGATGACAATGCATCTTCAAGCGGGCCAAGTATCAGCGTAAGAGGTGTTCTTAATTCATGAGAGATATTGGTAAAGAAATTAAACTTGGCGTCGGTGGCTTCTTTAACTTTTCCCATCAGTTCGATCAATTGGTTTCGCTGCCGGGCAATTTCTTCATTCTGAAATTCCAGCCTTTTATTGATCTTTCTATTTTCTTTTAGATAAAAATACAAGATGCCCCCGAATATCAATGCCAGTGCCAGTGATATGGAAACGGCAATGATAATATTGGATTGATTTTCGGTGATGGTTATTTGCTCATCAATTCTTTTTTGCCGTTTGTCTATGTCTTTTTCCTGTGCCAGCATTTTTTCATGCTGCAGCATCATGATCCTTACATTGGTTGAATCAATGATGGTAGTGGCCAGCGGGGTTTCCCTGGTAAAAGGTTTTTTTTCTAAGATATTCGCTGCTGTTATAATTGCTTCCTGCCCACCGGTAGGATACACAACAGTGGCCGCAAGAATTTTATCGGCAACCATGCCCATTCCCAGCGTATCAACGGGCAATCCATCAACGCCAATAATCTTGAAATTTTTTTCAACGCCTAATCGCTTGCAGACCTTATAAACAAAAGAAGCTACGAAATCGCTATGAGCAAAGATCAGATCAATATTATTATTGGCTGAAAGTGTCTGTTCCAGTTTTTTTTCATAATCGGGCAACTGGTCGTCAATTGCTTTAAGATAATTAATGCCTTTATTTTGGGAAATGATATCCATAAATCCCAGGTGCCTGTCCCTGAATGGCGAAGCACCTGGCAGTCCCATGACCTCAACAATATTGCCTTTTCCTTTTAATAGGGATACGGCATAACGTGCCGCATTTTGTCCCACTTCAAAATTGGAAGCGCCGATAAAGGCAGTGAATTTTTCGGAGTTGATCCTTCTATCAACTAAAACAACGGGGATACCGGCATCATATACTTTTTCCACAGCAGGTGTCAGCGGCTGCGCTTCGTTGGGCGATACGATCAGCAGGTCTATGCCTTCTTTTGCCAATTCTTCAATCTGCTTTACCTGTGTTTGGCTGTTTCCGCCGGCATGACGGTATAAAAAATCAATATCATCATGAAAAGACAATTCTCTTTTCATTTCAGCCAGCATGGTTTGTCTCCACAGATCGTTGTCAGTTTGCGAGACCCCTATCCGGAATTTTTTTGCTTTGCTGTCAGGCGTACAAGAAGCAAGCAATAAAGGAAGCAGTGGTAGAAAAAACAAGGCGCTTCTCAGGGGTCCAATGGTTTTCAAATAAACAAGCCTCGCTACAATCATAGCTGCAAGTTGAGGTATTTTTTTAAAACTCAATTTATAATAATGTATCATCTGTTTCAATTCTGTACCATTTCAAAGAAATCCATCGTTTTAAGGGCTGACGAAATGAAATTATTTCAGAAAAAGCTGTAACAATTTTTGAAAACAGCTTCAGCGCATATTCATTTTTTTACAATAAAACGATTGAGAATTAAGTACTTAATTTTTTTTACCAAAAAATACAAATTCAAACCATTTTGATACGATACTGAAAGGCATCAGGGCCTGTCGGCAACCATATTTGTCGCAGAAATTATTGCCATATGAATAGAAGAAATGTATTTCTTTGGTCCCTGGTCATTGCTCTCGGCGGCTTTCTCTTTGGATTTGATACAGCTGTTATCTCCGGTGCCGAACAATCAATACAGAAATACTGGACCCTTACAACCGTCGAACACGGCTTCACCGTTTCCATCGCTTTAATAGGAACAATCATCGGTGCTTTATTGGGGTCAGTACCCTCCGACAAACTGGGCCGCAAAAAGACACTTTATATTATTGCTTTCTTATACCTGGTCTCCTCATTGGGTACCGCGATGGCCAACGATTGGTATGTGTTTTTGGCCTTCCGCTTTTTGGGTGGCCTGGGAGTTGGCGCTTCATCGGTTACCGCACCTATTTATATTTCAGAAATTTCACCGGCGGAAAGACGGGGCAAACTCGTCGGCTTGTTCCAGTTCAATGTGGTGTTTGGCATCGTCGTCTCTTATTTTTCCAATTATCTTATCGGGCAAACAGGGGAAAACGCCTGGCGGTTGATGCTGGGGATACAAGCTGTTCCCGCCGCTGTTTTCTTTTTCCTGTTGCGATTTGTACCGGAGAGTCCCCGCTGGCTCATTATGAAAAAGGGCAAGGTGGAAGAGGCCCGTGAAATATTTAAGATTATCAACCCGGCTACCGCTGATAAAATAATCACTGAAATAGAAACTACAGACAAAGAAGAAAAAGCAATACTTCAAAAAGATCCGCTGTTTTCTAAACGATATAAAACCCCTGTGATGCTGGCCATCCTGTTTGCAGTATTCAACCAGGTATCGGGTATCAATGCCATCATTTATTATTCACCCCGCATTTTTGAAATGACGGGACTTGGTGAAAGTTCATCCTTATTATCAACGGCCGGGCTGGGATTGATCAACTTTACATTCACGTTGCTGGCCATGAATTTTATCGATCGAATCGGCAGAAGAACACTGATGCTGATCGGTTCGCTGGGATTGATCTTTACGCTGGCGATGGTTTCCTGGTCTTTTTATGCCGAAAGTTTTAACGGCTTTGTTGTCCCGGTGTTCTTATTTATTTATATCGCCTTTTTTGCTTTCTCGCAAGGCGCCGTCATTTGGGTTTTCATTTCAGAAATATTTCCCAACCAGGTAAGGGCCAAAGGCCAAACATTGGGAAGCACGACCCATTGGGTCATGGCAGCGGCTATTGCTTTTTCCTTTCCCTGGCTCGCCGAAAAAGCCGGCGGTGGCCACACTTTTCTTTTCTTCTGTATCATGATGTGCATCCAGTTAATTTTTGTGTGGAAGATAATGCCGGAGACAAAAGGTAAATCGCTGGAGCAGATCGAACACACGTTGGTGCTGCATTAAACAGATTTAGTTAAAAACAAAAACGTTTGATATGACCGATGCAAAAAAAATAGTTTGTTTTGGTGAAATCTTATGGGACATACTTCCTGCAGGAGCCGTGCCCGGCGGTGCTCCAATGAATGTGGCCTATCATCTTCGCAAACTGGGACTGGATCCGGGCATTGTCACCCGTGTAGGCATTGATGAGCGGGGTAAAAAACTAATTGACCTGTTGAATGAAAATGGTATAGCCACGGATCATATTCAACTGGACTATGACATTCCAACAGGTATTGTCAACGCTACCGCTAATGAACATGGCGAAATGCAATATGATATTGTGGCACCGGCAGCCTGGGATTTTATTGCGCTGGATGACGATACCGTTAAATTGGTAAAAAGCGCCAGTCACTTCGTTTTTGGCAGTCTTGTCAACCGAAACACCACTTCCCGAAATACGCTGTTTTCATTATTAGAAACTGCGCAGCAAAAAGTGCTTGACATTAACCTGCGTCCGCCGCATTTTAATCGCCACCTGGTGGAAGATCTGTTAAGCAGGGCCGATATCATAAAAATGAATAGTGCGGAGCTGGAACTGATCACCGGCTGGTTTACCAGGTATAAAACGATGACTGACCGCATCGCCATCATACAGGATAGATTCAAAGTGCCCCAAATTATTGTTACGATGGGCGGCGATGGCGCTATGGTAAATATAGAAGGTGAGCTCTATGGACACCCGGGCTATGTGGTCGATGTGGCTGATACTATCGGAAGTGGTGATTCATTTCTCGCTGCTTTTCTTTTCAGACAATTAAATAATTCCGGGCCCAAAGAGTCGCTGGCCTTTGCCAGTGCCCTGGGTGCATTGGTCACATCAAAAACCGGTGGCTGGCCCGCTTACGAAATAACTGATATACAAAAACTCGCTGCTTCACGAAGCGCTGTAATCATTCAATAACTAAAACTGCTGTCAATGAAAAAGAACAATGCTGCCTATGCAGATCTTTTGTCGGTTGATCCGGTTGATCCCGGTTCTTCTCTCATGCCTTCATCTGCCGTCACGCGGCGGGATGATGATGCACTCTTATTTATCCTAAACATGAACGTTCCTAATTTTTTAAACTTTTAAAAATTGCCATTATGAGAAGACTGCTTTTCTTGTTTCCGTTGCTGTTGCTGGCAATCATTTCATTTGCACAGCAAAAAACCATTACCGGTACAGTCACAGCAAAATCAGATAAAACACCATTGCCGGGTGTTTCTGTTCAATCAAAAAATAAAACGGTGTTGACAGATGTAATGGGAAAATTTTCCATTGAAGCGGCGCCGGGTGATGATCTCACGTTGACATCTGTAGGAAGAAAGCCTGTTACACTCAAAGTAACCGGCGACAACCTGAGCTTCGCTGTTGAGATGGAAGAAGGTGTCAAGGAGGAAGAAATTGTAGTAGTTACCGGTTACACGGCACAGCGTAAAAAAGATTTGACCGGTGCGGTAGCCGTTGTGGATCTTGCACCCATTAAGAATAACAGTTCGGGCAACACGATGCAGGCCCTGCAAGGAAGAGTGGCAGGTTTGTACATTGAAAAAAATGGTGGTTCGCCCAATGGTAGTAATTCAAGGATACTGATAAGAGGATCGAATACATTGGGTGTAAATGATCCGCTTTATATCATTGATGGAATACCAACCACAAGGCCTGAAGTATTTCAAAACTTAGATCCTGCAGTGATTGCATCAGTGCAGGTGTTAAAAGATGCGTCTGCGGCTTCTGTATATGGCGCCCGTGCATCAAATGGTGTTATTATCGTTACTACTAAAAATGGCGGTAATACAGATGGAAAAGTAAACTTTCAATTTAACTCCAGTGTTTCTGCTCAGTCAGAAAAAGCATCCCGTTTTGATATGCTGAATTCTGTTGACAGGGGTAAAGCTTTGTGGCAGGCTTCAGTGAATGACAAGCAGGACCCTGCAGGTGCTTATGGTGAAATTTATGATTTCAACTGGAACAATGATTTTGACAATCCTGTGTTGAACTCGGTAACGGTGAAACCATTTGTTGGTGGCGATCAAAATACCCCCGCAGGTAATACCGACTGGCAGGATGTAATGTATAAAACAGGTTTGGTAACCAATAACAGTTTAACTGCTTCGGCCGGTAACCGGAATTCATCACTGGAAGTAAATCTCGGTTATTATAAAAATACGGGCATGTTGCGTTACACCGGTTATGAAAGAATGAGCGGAAGCATCAATGCTATTACAAGAGGGTTTAATAACAAAGCTACATTTGGTGTAAACATCCGTGTTGCCAACTCGAATGAAACATTGGTATCAAGAGATATTGGTGGTGCATCCACTACAGGGTTAGCCGTTACATTGGCGCCAACGATTCCTGTTTATCAAAAAGACGGTGTGACCTTTGCAGGTGCTTCCGGTGCCGGTTATTCCGACAGGAATAACCCTTTGCACATGCAATACTTGTCAAGATGGGATAACGCCAACCGCTTGTCTTCTTTTGGTAGTGCGTTTGTAGAAATACAACCCATCCGCAATTTGTTTTTCAAATCAACGCTGGGTGCTGATTATGCTACTTACCTGAACAAAACAATTCTGCCAACATTTAACGAAGGTGCGTTTAACCGGACAACCAATAGTTTGACCCTGGATGAAAACAGATATTTGAGTTATACTTTTTCCAACACGGTTCGCTACAACTGGGATTTGAACAGCGACAATAATTTCAAATTCCTTGCCGGTACAGAGTATATCAAAACAGATCTTGACTATAAAAACACCAGGAAAGAGGGCTTTACTATTCAAACGGAAGAATATTTTACCTTAAGTGCCGGCACAGGTAATACCAAAGTTGTCGGTGGTTCAACTGGTAACCGTTTGTTCTCCTTGTTTGGTCGTATTGACTATAACCACGATGACAGATACCTTGCATCAGTAACACTTCGCCGGGATGGTTCTTCCCGTTTTGGCGAAGACAATCGTTATGGCTTTTTCCCAGCCGCTTCTGTTGGTTGGAGAATAGACCGGGAATCTTTTATGTTGGATAGTAAACTGTTTACTGAATTAAAACTAAGAGCCGGTATTGGTCGTGTGGGTAACCAACAGATTGGTGACCTGAGCCGCTTTGGTTTGTTTGACACAAGATATGGAACAGCTTTGTCCGATTTGGTAGGCGGGTTCTGGGAGCAATACATGAATATCGGAACAGCTTATGCATTGGCTGGTGGGAATACCGGTATACTGCCATCAGGTTTTGTTCAAACACAAGCAGCGAACTCAAGGTTGAAATGGGAAACCACTGATGAAGTGAATGCAGGTGTTGATTTCGCTTTAATGAAAAATAAAATTTTCGGCTCATTCGATTATTTTTCAAGAAAGACAACAGGCATTCTTATTACACCACCCATCGCATCTGCATTAGGTGAAGGACAACAGAAGACAGTGAATGGCGCATCCAAAACCAACAGGGGTTGGGAATTGGTGCTGGGCTATCGCGGTGAAAGAATTGGCGATTTTGCTTACAACGTGCAATTAAACTTTGCTCATTTCAGGGATAAGATCACAGAGTTGCCGGAGGCAGTACGTCCTGCATACCCGGGTAATTTGGTTAATACCATTATCGGTCATTCACAATTTGACATCTTCGGGTACAAGACTGCTGGATTGTTCCAATCACAAAGTGAAGTAGATGGCGCTCCTACACAGATCGGCGCTGGTCCCGGCAGGATCCGTTATGTTGATATTAATAACGACAAAGTGATCAATGACCTCGATCGCACCTGGATCGGTACCACACTTCCGGCTTTGGAATATGGTATCAGGATAGATGCTAATTATAAAAAGTTTGACCTGTCCATATTCGGTTCGGGTGTGGCAGGCAGGGAAGGATTTGATGTGTATACTGTTTTCAATAACCTGATGAAAAGTAGAGAGAATGTTGGACCTGGTGTATTCGATGGATGGACGCCTACTCATACCAATACTAAAGTGCCTGCATTAACCTTAAAGGATAATAACAATGAGGGCCGCACATCCGACTATTTCATGGTAAGCACTTCGTATTTCAAAATGAGAAATATTCAATTGGGCTATAGCCTGGAGAAGAAATCTGTTTTCTCAAGACTGCGTTTCTTTTTAATGGCAGAAAATTTATTCTGGTTTAAGAGTAAAGATCATTTAAGCCCCGACCCGGAAAGAATAGACCTGGGGCCGATACCCGTACCTAAGATTTACACTTTTGGTATTAACGCATCATTTTAAGTAAATCAAAAAAGTAATCAAAATGCAAAAGAAAAATATAATTGCTGTCATAGCTTCAGGAATGCTGTTGGTCAGTTCCTGTAAAAAACAACTGGACTATATACCAACTGGTGTATTATCCTCCGCAGACCTCACTTCTCCCTCTGCGATAGAAGGTCTTGTGACTGCTGCCTATTCCGGTATCGGTAATGGAGATATGATCGGTCCTATTTATAGCAACTGGGCCTATGGAAGTGTTCGTTCAGACGATGCTTATAAAGGCGGTGGCGGTACTGGTGATGTGGGTGAGATTGATGCGATGGAACATTACAATCTTGTTCAGCCGACCATGGACGCTTTTGTGTCGCGGACCTGGAAGAATCTGTTCAAATCCATTTCACGGGCCAATGTAGCATTGCGTGCTGTGAATGCATTGGCGGATGCAGACTTTCCGCAAAAAAAATCAAGGGTGGCTGAATTAAAATTTCTCCGGGCACACAGTTATTTCACCATGAAATTGTTGTACAAGAACATTCCCATCTTTGATGAGAATGCAACCGAGGAAGAAATTCTGAAAGTATCAAACGATCTGCCCAATGATGAATCATGGAATAAGATAGCTGCCGATTTTCAATATGCTATTGATAATTTACCGGAAACCCAGGCACAACTGGGCAGACCCAATAAATACGCCGCCCAGGCTTACCTGGCAAAATTGAGATTGTTCCAGGCCTATGAACAAAATGCAACACACCAGGTTGTCAGTATCAATCAAACAAGATTGCAGGAAGTAGTTGACTTAACTCAGTCAGTTATTGCATCCGGTAAATATTCATTAAGCGCCGATATCGCTGATAACTTTTTGCCCGAAACCGAAAATGGTCCTGAATCAATATTTGCCATCCAGTTTACCATTAACGATGGTACTACATCCGGTCGATTGAATTATGAAGATGGATTGAACTACCCACATGGTGCGCCGCAATATGGTTGCTGTGGTTTTCATGCCGGTAGTCAAAACCTGGTGAATGCACACACCACAGATGCCAACGGTTTGCCCAACTTTACCACATTCAATAATGGCATTGCTGATTTAAAAACCGCTACGGTGGATGTGAGGCTGGATCATACTGTGGGCATTGACGGACACGTGTACAAGTATGATAACACAAAATTGTTCAGCAATAGCTGGGTACGTGATCCGGGTGTGTATGGCAATTTTCATACAATGCGTAATCAGCAACTTGCCAATAGCTCATCCTATTTCAAAAACGGGCCATTTATGGGCGTCGCCAAAAACTATGATATTATTCGTTACGACGAAGTATTGTTGATGCAGGCAGAAGCCTATATCGAGTTGGGTCAACAAGATAAAGCATTGCCATTGATCAACCAGGTAAGAGCAAGGGCAGCAGCGAGCACCAGCAAGCTGAAAAAATTAGATGGCACATTTGCCTCCAAATATAATGTACAGCCTTATCCCGCTGCTGGTTGGACACAGGCTTATGCCCGCCAGGCATTGCAATGGGAGAGAAGATTGGAGTTTGCAACAGAAGGTCACCGCTTTTTTGACCTAGTAAGATGGGGCATTGCTGCGCCTACTTTAAATGCCTATATCGCTGTTGAAAAAAACAGGAGGTCCTTTTTGGCAACAGCTGTTTTCACAGCGGGGAGAGATGAATACCTGCCGATTCCGCAATCTGAGATTACGTTTACAAATGGATTGTATAAACAAAACCCCGGGTACTAGGCTATTAGGTGTGATGAAAAAATAATGGCAATTCTTATTTTGGAGATGCGGGAAAGATGGTTTTGGGTATTCTGACCAGGAAAGTTCTTAAAACAACATTCGGTTTATATCACCTGACCTTAGTAGAAAAAATTATTTGAATGAATGATCCTTATTACTTTATTGATCGAAGGAGACTATCAATTTTGCGCAGTCTTTTAGAAATCGGATTAAAATAATGTAATAAGGTTGGCGGTTTATGAATCATTTTTCTACTAAGGTTTGGTGGTGTTGTTGAGTAGGAAAAACCAAAATAAGCTTTTGATAGCCCTGCATTTCAAAAAAGGGATCAACCAACATAGCAACTAAGTAATCTTTTGAGGCGTCGGAAAAAATATTTGCTTTAGGTAGTTAGATTAAGTTGGCTTTCAAAGCAACATCGATTTGCATCACCTAAACCTTAGTAGGAAAAAAGTTACTTGAATGAATGAACCTTATTACCTTATTGGTCGAAAGAGATTAGCAATTCTGCACAGTTTTTGAGAAATCGGATTAAAATAATGTAATAAGGTTGGTGATTTATGAATCATTTTTCTATTAAGGTTTGGTGCAGTTGCCTGTAGTAAGATAAAAAATAAAATAAGCCCTGGACAGCCTGCACTTCAGAATATGAATCAATCAACATCCGGTGCATAGATATTGGTCTTTAGATGCATAGATATAACTGTAGTTGAGTTAAACAAGAGAATCATGAAAATTTTATCTGTTAATACTATAAGCATAAGCGGGATGAAATCGTTTTTGTACTATGTGCTGATCAGTTTCCTAATTGCCTCCTGCGGTGCTGTAAAAAATGTGCCCGACAGCGAATACCAGGAACAACACCGTCCGCAGGTTCACTTCTCGCCCAAATCAAAATGGATGAATGATCCCAATGGTATGGTGTACCACAACGGGGTGTATCATTTGTTTTACCAACATTATCCTGATAGCACGATATGGGGTCCTATGCACTGGGCGCATGCAACCAGCAAGGACCTGGTTCATTGGCAGCATCAGCCAATAGCTTTATATCCTGATAGTTTGGGTTATATTTTTTCCGGAAGTGCCGTTATGGATGTCAACAACACGTCTGGTTTTGGTGAAGATGGCAAGCCCCCGATGATCGCCATCTTTACTCATCATGATCCGAAAGGCGAAAAGAATGGCAGCATTGTTTTTCAAAATCAAAGTATCGCTTATAGTTTGGATGAGGGACAAACATGGACCAAGTATGACGGTAACCCTGTTGTAAAAAATCCAGGTATCCGTGATTTTCGTGACCCTAAAGTGAGCTGGTACGAAGAAGGAAAAAAATGGATCATGACATTGGCTACACTTGATCATATCACTTTTTATTCCTCGAAGGATTTAAAAAACTGGACAAAGGAAAGTGAATTCGGAAAAGAGTTTGGTGCGCATGGTGGCGTATGGGAATGTCCTGATTTGTTTGCATTAGATTATAATGGAGAAAAAATTTGGGTATTGCTGGTGAGCATTAACCCCGGCGGACCCAATGGCGGATCGGCTACACAATACTTCACCGGCCGTTTTGATGGCAACACGTTTACGCCCTTTCAAACAGATACCAGATGGATTGACTACGGCACAGATAATTATGCCGGCATCACCTGGTCGAATACGGGTAATAGAAGAATATTTATCGGCTGGATGAACAACTGGCAATACGCTAACATTGCGCCCACCCAACAATGGCGCGGTGCAGCTACCATTGCCCGCGATCTGCATCTCGAAAAGATCGGTGAAAAATATTTTGTCAGCTCCCGACCCGTGAAGGAACTGGAAGCGATACAAAACAACTCTGTGATGTTGCAGAATATTGCTGCCACTAATTATGACCTGGTTGCTAAAACAGGTAAGCCGAATGGACCTTATCAACTATCGCTAAGCTCGGACGCTATTAAATCATACAGCATTCAATTTTCCAATGAAGCCGGTGAAAAATTAATAGTAGGTTATGACAAGGCGGCCAATAATTATTATATCGATCGTACACAATCGGGTATTGTTTCGTTTGAAAAGGGATTTGCTGCCAAACATGTGGCGCCACGACTGGCGGCCGGTGATAAAACCGATCTCACACTGTTGCTGGACAATGCCTCTGTCGAATTGTTTGCCGATAATGGTCTCACCGTGATGACGGATATATTTTTTCCTAACGAACCGTATACAAAAATTCAAATTCAAAGCGATGGCATGGTGGTAAAAGAACTGAACTACGGGCCGTTAAAATCAATCTGGAAATAATATGAAAAATATATTGAGCTTATTAATAGTGATCGGTTGTTCCATTACAAGTTGGACACAGGAACCGAGTAAAAGCATTCCGGCCTTCCAGTTTGCGACGCTGGATGGTGCGGTGTTCAACCCAACTAATTTGACGGCTGGTAAAATGTCTTTCTTTGTTTTTGTGGACACGGATTGCGATCATTGCCAGCATGCCATGCAATACATCAACCTGCATCACCAGGAATTTAAGAAAGCGGCCGTTTACCTGGTGTCGATGGCCAACCCGGCAAGGATCAATGAATTTATGAGCAGGTATGGAAAAAACCTGGTCAATCAAAAACATGTGGTGTTGCTGCAGGATACCCGCTATGATTTTATCAGTAAGTTCAAGCCACAGAAATATCCCGGGATGTTTTTATACTCGGCGGATAAAAAGTTGTTGTTATACGGGGATGATGAAAAGAAGATAGATCAGTTTTCAAAGAGGATTAAGGCGGGGTGAGGAGTATGATCAACACATGATGCATTGATTTTAATAAGATGCTTTATAAGGCTCCTGGCATTTATCAGGCTTCACATCACACATAATCGCTATCTCTTTTGTATGACATATTGCTCTCACTGATGCAAGCCTTTTTTATTCCATTATTTGTCTAATAAGGGATTTTATAGCTCTGTCATCAATGGAAGCAATTTCTGATTTGTCGTAAAATGGTCAGGAGATAAACTTCTTTGTTTTTGTCAATCTTGAATGTGATAATTCTCATCCCTCCGCTTTTACCTTTGCGCTTGCTTTTCACTGGTAAACGAATTTTGTAGGTGTCACTGCCTAATGCTGTCCCGATGTCCGGTGTCAGTGATTAGGTGTCGGATAAGTCTGACAACTCCTTTTTAAGAGAGGAGAATTTTTTTAATTAATCTTTTTGCTTGAGATTTGAAGGTCGGTGTAGGGATAACATTATAACTCATCCAGGAAATCTTGTAAAGATTGCTTTTTGATTTTTCCCTGGCGCATTTTCTTTACTTCTTCAAAGGCTTGGGTCAAGTCAGATTTTACCTTGAGCATTTGTTCATATTTATTTAACTTGTTCATTAATCTTGTCCAATAACTTATTGGAAGCTGTACAGCCTTGGTTTTCCCTGTTTGGTCATTTAAGTATTGAATTGCTGCTTTCATGTAGTAAATCTACAACTTTTTCAAAAAAATGGAGAAGGCATATTGTCCATTTTATATTGGTTACATGAGAACTGCCGATAACTATGAGGATGATGATGCATGCAGCATACGTAAAAAAATGTTACACTTATTCTGCTTGCAGTGTAAGCCCAAGATATCCGGCAGTTGTTCCAGGCAAAAAAGGCACACGTTGGGAACACCAACACGGGCGAGAAACGGCCCGCTACCGGCCTGATTTGGGAAAAGTATAAAAAGTGTTTTATCAGTGTTTTCTTCATTGTTGTATTATTCACTAAAAGTATGGCGTGAGCTAATTTTCGTTTTCATCTTTAATCTTGTCAAGTTCAGGAGTTGCCTTGATCCCTGACATAAAATGAATAGTTCCTTGCTTTTTCCAAACTCTATTGGCCCATACAATTCCTGTAATAAGACCGATTGTTGCAACAAGAATTGCTATGATAAACCCGGCTTTGTTCTGTGACGAAAAATAAATAATTAAGCCAATTGCAAGTCCTGTTAAGAAGGGAGAAGCAACTATTTGAAGCCAACCAACAATTTCGGTAAAGAGCTCAAATAAATCTTTTTTTGCCAGGTTCGGCACTGTTCTCTTTGTTAGTTTCGTTCATGTTACTATTAAATGTACGAAGTATACTTATTCGTTGGCTTGGCTGATCAAACTCCGGCGGGACCGCTCACTTAGCCGAAGAGAAGGAGACCCTGGAAGGCCGGGGAAATTTCACTGTGTTTGATGCTATCTCTGGTAGGCCAGATCACCAATAGTGTTTACAGGATTGATTCTAAAATTTAAGAGATGACTGTGGAATTTAAAAGATTTATTAATCTCTTCGCTATCAGCACAATGCTTTATGCTCCTGGATTTGCTTTGATCTTGTTTTCCGTTACATGAGATCATTATTAATGTCACTAATGGGATTAAAAGGTAGATGTGTTTCATATCGTATGACTGGCGGATTGAATATTTCTGCAGAATAGAATTTGGTTATCGAAACCTAAATTTAATGCAATAGGCTAACGGCCTGTGAAACCTGCCAGGAAAACCTAATCCAGTTTTTCCGCAATAAATGTACCTCCCTGGGTTAGTTCAAATGAGCTGACCTTTCCTTCTTTGAATAACATGCGAATGCTGGCATTAGGTATTTCGGGAATACTGAATTCAGTGGAACTTGTAAATATGAGTTTAAATCCTGAAGCCGGCTGACCATTTTGACGGACACACAGCGTTTCTCCGCAGAAGTTTATAGAGATCGTATCCTTAAACAGCAGATAATTACCTGTGTATTTTGAAAGCGTATCCTTAGGAGGGTAGTAAACGGATTTAAAAACAGGTTTGTAAAAATCTTTCCAGCCATATACACGGGCCACACTATTCAGTACTTCAGGAATGATCGAATATTTGTCGCCATTAATCATGATCACTACACCATTGCCACCTTCGAGGCTGCCGTATGATGTACACAGGAAACCTTCATTGCCGCCATTGTGATTAAAATAGCGATCATCACCTTTTTTGACAATAAATACACCAAGAGCCGCATTGCTATCGATATACGGCGTCAATCTTTTTTGTGTAGAGGCAGCGTTAAGTATTTTCGCGGATTTGTTTTTGTAGGCTAATTGTGTTTCGATAATATACTTCGCCAAATCCGAAGGCGTAGTCCAGAGACCAGCCGCCGCTTGTTCGGGATACACGTGGTATTTGCCATTTATAGCCTTACCGTTTGTATAAGCAGTAGCTAGTTCAGGCGTGCCGGCAGCGGGAGGTTGCGTAAAGAAGCTGTTCGACATACCCAATGGTTTTAATATTTCCTGTTGCATATATTCTTCGTAGCGTTTGCCGGTAATGCCGGTGAGTAATAGTTGTGTGATCGTCGTGCCTCCACCCGAATACTGAAATTTCAGCCCCGGTTCAAACAAAGAACGAACAGCTTTGGAATTGGCCGGCTTAACCCCATCAAGGATTTGTACAACCGTAGGACGTTCTTCCGTCACAGTATAACCCCGGAAACCATGTACTGAAATGCCAGCCGTATGGCTTAACAGGTTGGCGAGGGTGATCTTTTTGTTTTTCGACAGACTATCGTAGGGAAACTGCCAGGATTGGAGGTATGTATTAATATCAGTATGCAGATCAATCTTTCCCTGTTCTACCAGTTTCAACAAGGCAAGGCTGTTGATGCTTTTGCTGATGGAAGCGGCCTGGAATCTTGTATTGATAGTTACGGGTCTTTTTTCTTCAAGGTCTGCCCAGCCATAACCCCTGGCCCAATCCAGTTTATGATCTTTGATCACGGCAATGCTCAAGCCATTGATACCGTAAGCTTCCATTTGTTTTTGCAGATTCAACTTTGGCAGGGTATCTCCGAAGACCAGGTCCGGAGCCAGGTGATTTTCTACCGCTTTTATGCGGTCTTGTAAATTGTGTTGTTGTGAATGACAGGATAAGGTAACGCATGTAACGAGTATCAGGAATAGTATCCGCATAGCAATGATTAAGGTTTATTAAAGTGAAGATACAGCGGAGGAAGAATAGTTTTATGAAAAACGTGACAGGTGGTTTCGCCAGAACTATCTGAACATGCTACCCGATGGATTTGCTGCGGCAAATAACAAGACAATGATTACCTGTTTGTCAATCAACATAGTTCTATGAGTGGTAGTTTGTTTTTAGTGCCGCCGTTCTTACGAACAACGTTGGATAATCAATGACCAAACCGGATTCGTCAACCTCGATGTTGGCTTCAAAATCATTAGGAACGTTCTCATAGTGATACTCCGTATTTGAAAGTCGTTTATACTTTTGCCGCACGGGTTTTATTTGCTCTTCTAGCAGGTCGAGATAGATCACCTGTATTTCCTGTTCCTGGTCTTGAATTAATTTAAGCCTGTTAATGGGTAAGGTATTTGTAAAAGGTGTTAATGGGATATCAATGTCAATGCAACCTTTAAACAAGTCGGCTTGTTTATTATTAGTGGTCCAGTTACCTTTCCCGTCGCCTTCAAATGTGATAAATTGAGTTCGGTTGCTATGCCGGCTGTTGATCTCAAAGAATACAGTTTCCCAATTATGATTTGTTTTAATCCGGTATTCTACTTTGTAAATCTTATTGTCATAATAACCAATAATGGTCGAAGTAATTGCTGAGCCTTTATTGGTAGTGTCTACTAAACAATTCTCTATGGAATGGTATTCCCGGCCGGCCCAAAGTAAGTTGGTTTGCATAGATTGATTTTTGAGTACCACTAACGGAATAGAGCTTGCTGGCAGCAGCGACATCCTTTGTCCCGTCAGCTTAAATTTAGATTAAAGTTGAATTATGTTTAATTCCCCTTTTTCGGGTCTTTGGGGAAAGCAGGCGGCCGTTGTGTCGTGTTGCGCATGGGTATGTGTGAATGCAGGACACCAACAACCGAAATGAGGGAGGTCATTCTATGTTTATAATACGGGGATGATGAAAAGAAGATCGATCAGTTTTCGAAGAGGATTAAGGAGGGTGAGAATATATTCTTCTGCCAGCATTGCCAAAAAAGACCGGGTGTTAGCCGTTCATCTTTTCTGTATTAGAAATCAGCCAGGCAACGATACTGTCATATTTAAGAGATCCGGAAGCAATGTTAATTACAAACTCATATTTGTCGTCCTGTGATGCGGTTATGTCTCTTCCGTTTTGGATGAGAAAGAGTCTTAAAAGAGTATAACCAGTCCTTTTATTGCCGTCGACGAAGGGATGATTGATTAAAATGCTTTCAATCAAAGAGCCGGCCTTTTCTAAAATGGACGGATATAATTCATTTCCGTCGAAAGTTTGAAAGGGTCTCTGGCGAGGGCAGACGCTAACGCTGATTTGTCTCTGATGCCATGTGTGCCACCAAATTTGTCAATAAGAATTCGATGTAGATGTTCGACTTCGTTAATTGGTATCATTTAGCAAGTTTCTCCAGGAGCTCTTTGTCTTCCGATATGATTTTATCGAAAATTGTGCGATCAACATGCGAAAAAGTTTGCTTTCCCTCAATGTTTTTTAGTAACGAGAGAATGTCCTGGAGAGTCTTGTCAGATAAATGATCAAGCACTTTATTTATTTCGTGTTTAATTTCCTCTTTTGACATACTTAAAACTTACACTATAAAAATAAGAATTTTCGGAGAAGTCGGATCTTTCCCTTTGCAGATCTTTCAGGAAAGCAGGCGGCCGTTGTTGCGTGTTGCGCAGGGGCATGTGTGAATGCAGGACACAAACAACCAAAATAGGGGAGGCCATTCTCTGTTTATTACGGCGATTGAAGTAACAAGTAAAGATTAGTGTCGTATGCCAGCTTTGTTGGTGATTGCCCCGCACAAGGCCGGCGCAACACACAACAAAAGCGGTTTACAGGTTGGGAAAGCCATACAGGCGAGAAAATATTTTTGTATAACGACATTTTCGCCTGCGCTGAAACACCGGATACTCGTTGAATGGTATTGCTGACCTGTAAAAGAAATTTACGACGCCTGTATGGGGGCCGGCTGCAGTGCCAGTTCCTCTTTTTTGACTGGCAGGTATCTCTTCAGGCTCACAAATGGCTTTTCTATAAATCGCCATAGCAGCCAGGCTAGCAAAATAAGTATCACCAGGTTTTCTGCTACCAGGAAAAAAACTTGATATGAATCCAGCGAAGCCGGCAGCCGGCTGTTGATCAACCAATCGAGCGGCTCTTTTGTATAAACCGGAACCAGGGGATGAAATAAATAAAGTCCGAAACTTATTTTGCCGACAAACGACAGTGCCTTGCTATTTAGCAGGATCATTCGATTCGCTGTTCCCAGTTGGTCCCTGTACATCACTGCAGCTATCAGCCAGGCTGCCAGTACCGAAACCAATGTACGCTTCAATACAAACGGTATGCCCGTAACAATAAAGAGCAGCAAAATAATGATACTGGCAATACCGGCAGCTCGTATAAAGCGATAGGCCTTTTCCAGCATCAGCGGACGATCATTAACTATCCATGCCAGCAGCGCACCCATGCCAAGCGAATCGAAACAATCCGTGGTAAGAATAGTGCCAAACTCAGAGAAGCCTGTAAAAAAATGACTGACAATGCCGGCAACAATAAACAGGCTAAAAACTTGCGGCAGGTAGCGACGGCTGCAGAGCAATATAACCCAGGGCCAGAGAAAATAGAACTGCTCCTGCACCGATATGGACCACAAATGTGCCGTTGAATGATCCCATTCCCCGATGGAATAAAAATAGAAATTGGATGTGAACGTAAACAAATAGATGAAGCTGTTTTTATCGCTGCTGCCGGTCAGCAGCAGGAAAAGCAACGTTAGAAAATACAATGGGAAAATGCGAAGGGCCCTGCTCAGGATAAAATTGCGGAATACAGTAAACTTACCGGCGCCGGGAGCTATAGTCTTCTGCGCCCGAAGCAGGATGCCGGTTATTAAAAATCCGCTCAGTACAAAAAAGACATTTGCACCCAACGGGTAAATTGAAAGAAAATTAGTAATGAGGCCCAATGGTGCGTGGTGCATCATCACCAGCAGAATGGCAATAGCCCTGATACTGTCCAGTTGTTTGATCCGGTTCATACCAAAAATATTTAGACGATGAAAAATGTACCAGGCAAGCTATCCTATCATTGGCAAGAGATACTGCGGTAACCAGAATCAGAAGGTATGCGGAATGGGGAAAGATGATTACAAAATTTCCACTAAAGGAAATGCTGCTATTCAAACTTAAGAAAAAAAATGTGGGTTTAATCAGGGTGAGAAATTTTGGCGAAAAAAATGCTTTGGATGAAACTCTCCCGGCCTACCCGATTGGCTGCCGTTTTTATTTAGCAGAATACCCCTCGTCAGTTTAAGATTAGTTCATAAAATTCCCTTTGCGGGTCTTTCGGAAAGGCAGGCGGCCGTTGTTGCGTGTTGCGCATGGGTATGTGTCCTATGCCAGCTTTGTTGGTGATTGCTTCGCACCAAAGCCTGGTGCAACACACAACAAAGTCGGTTTACAGGTTGGGAACGCCAACACAGGCGAGAAAAGCCCGGCGCACACCAACAAGGATTGTGCGCATTCATTTTAAAGGCTTCTCATATCTTTCGCGGCTTTCCAAAATTTGAACCCCCTGGGTAGTTTTGAACTTTGTCCTGACAAACGAGTCCTTATTGTAATTTAGTTTACGTTTTACAGCAAAATGCAAGTGAGGTTGTAATACGATGCCTGTACTTCCACTATATCCAATCAGTTGGCCCTTATGAACCTTTCCTTTTTTTACGACTACACCGTTTTTCTTTAAATGCCAGTAACATCCAAAGCTGCCATCAGGATGTTTAATAATTATATAGTTGGCCCTCTTTCGATATTTTGTAAAAAGCCCTCCTTCATTACTATCATCTTTGAAACTATAAATGATCCCTTCCCTTGCAGCGCAAATAGGCGTTCCTTCCGGCATATAAAAATCTAAAGCGGCTTTATTCTTATGTGAAAACATACCGCCATATCCCTGTACAACTTTATGACTTGTACCTGCCTGAAAAGGAAGATCATAAATATATGTGTCAAGATTTTTGGTGACCTCACTACTTGAGGAGAAATAGACAACGACTCCGGCAACAATTGTAAAAAGGATCAGGGCTATCTTTTTCATTTTGATTTATTCCAATTTGTATAGGCCGGTGAACAACGGCAACCCGTGCGCACAGAGTGTTATGGGATAAACACTTCCTGAACCTTAACTACCTGATTATTAGAAATTGTAAGACGAAATAAGTTGTCTTTGTATATTTTTTCAAGACTTGTAAGGGAATTTCCTTTAATTGAATGAACCCTGTCAAGCCAGAGAATTAGATCATATTCACAATTTTCAGCGACCCGAAATGTTCTTATGGTGAGGTTCTCATTTGCAATAAAGTAGTCGTTTAAAGCAGTATAATGAATTACACCCATCTGCAGTTCTAAAACTATCCGCCTCTCCTGCTTTTTTAGCCGCGATGGCTGCAGAATCTCCCGTGAAGTATTGTACGTAGTCAACATTTAAAGATACCGAATCAGCAGCTTTAGTGACCTTTTTAATAAAAGCATATTGCTGAATTTGATCTATTGCAACACTGTTTTTCTTCTTGGATGTACAGCCTATCATAATGATGCCAGGAAAGATTATAGCTCGCAAATAATTGTTCATGTATTAAATTATGTTCAACACGTATATTAATGTATAATACGCTATGCATAAAAATAATAAATACTCATAGTTAACAAAATAGTATTATACTTTTTCCCCTTTGCGAGTCTTTCGGGAAAGCAGGCAGCCGTTGTTGCGTGTTGTGCATAGATAGTGTGAATGCAAAACACCAACAAACCGAAATGAAGGAGACCATTTTCTGTTTATTACACTGATTGCTATAACAAGTAAAGATTAGTGTTTCTATACCAGCTTTGTTGGTGATTGGCCTCGCACAAAATCCAGGCGCAACACACAACAAAGGCGCATTACAGGCTGGGAACACCGACACAGGCGAAAAAAGAAGTTGCGTAATGCGGCGGGGCAATGTCATGTTATCAATAAAAGAAATAGCATCAATTAACATCAAAGAGAAGAAATACACAGGCATCAGGCAAACCACAAGAGACTCCAGTTACATAACATCTACCGATTCTATAGGTGACTGATGAATACCAACACCCCCGGCTTCTGCAAAAGATCTTTCCCTTCATCGCAATCCCCATAATACGATCAACAAACTACCGAAGGTTCCGTACAACCGAGGCTTCATCGTTGGTGCTGCGCACCCGACGAAGCCTTATTTGTTGTGTGATGTTTTTTGTACGTCTTATTTGGTTGTAAATTGATGAAGTTGTCCGCAGTAACAGATTAATGAATACCAGATATTCCTTCATAAACTAACAAACGCAATATATCTGCGTCTCTCAAATACCAGCTCCCCCACGAAATAGGTGTATCACCATTTGCGTCTTTCATGGAAGGGTCAGCACCAGCCTCCAACAACATTTTTACAATAGGTACATTTCCAAATGCCGCAGCTCTATGTAACGGTGATTCTCCTTTAAGGTAAGCGTCACGCATAAAGCAAAGGGTCGGTTTACCTGCTGTAGTTTTTTTAGTAACATCTGTACCCGCGGCTATTAAAATCTTTACGATTTCTGTTCTTTCATCCATTTCACTTGTCTTGCTAATTGTATAATGCAAGGCATTTTCTCCTGTATCTGTAAAAGAAAAATTAGCATCCTCACCTTTATTTAATAACCATTTAACTGAATCTACTTTGCCATTGTAGGCTGCATTACAAAGCAGGTTAGCATTTTCAAATGATATTTTTGCTCCTAAATTGTAAAATAAATCCAGCGCTTTTGTATTACCATCCCAGGCAGCAGAAAATGCAGCAAAATTGCCCCATGCGTCAATGTAATTAATATTTGCTCCTTTCAAAACCAATTCTTCAACAGTGGTTAAATTGCCATTTAAAGCCGCTTCTAACATTTTACTATCCAGATTTTCCATTGCTGATATTTATTTTAATGTACCAATACTCTTGATGCAACGGACAGCGGATGCGTCTTTTTTTTCACCTCCATATTGGTGGTAAAGAGACTGGGAGTTCTTTCCAAAGTTTGAATACCAAGCCGTAAGGCTATCATTTTCTGTTGCCGTCCAATAAAACCCATGAGCCTCTATGCGACGATATCCGCCGTCAGTGTCTCGACCTCCACCTAATACAGCATTGAATCCGGCATTCCCTGAAATCATCAATGTACTGTATGCTTTCTTTCGGTTTTCAATCGAATCTGCCGTGAAACCACCATATAATGCAGCCAATTTCTGCCATTCATCATTAGTAGGAAGCCGCCATCCTTCACCTAACAGGGCACATCCATTTTGGGCTGCTTCCCACGTATATAAACGTCCATAGCGTTCACAATTATTATCTGCATTATCGTAGCAATAAGAACCAGGGATATTTAGTTTCAAGTTGGTGGTCATCCAGTGATTATTATCTAACATTTTTCTTATGTAATATTTGTTGCCATCTCTGTCCACCAGCAGGCTGTCTTGCAGCCCACCAATATCTGATTTAAGGAAATGTTTTGGCTTGGTTGTACTACAAGAGCCAGCAATCATTACAAGGATTAATAGTATAACAGAACACGGTATTATTGTTATGCAATAAAGTAATTGGATTATTATTTTCTTATTCATTGTATCATGTTTATTTTACTAACTGGTACACTCGCTTTAAAATATCATACAACGTAGAACTGCTTACCGAAGTAGCGGCATTGGCAATTCCTTCGCTGATTTAAAATCCAAAGTAAACAATTTGTTCTGCTGTTTCATAGTTGCATTTCAGCCGCTATTTTGGTAAGCAACTGTTAGGCGCATATTATCTCCAATCTTTCACAAATTCTCCTTTTGAGTATTTCTGAAATCCAGAGGACAATCCTTGATTAATAGTGTCCGTGTTGTGTTCTTCCATCGCATGGAGTGTTGAATTATTTTTAGATTTCAACACCCCTAATATCTTCTTTGACAACGGTTCATAGAAGACAACAAAACCATATTCATCGCTATAAAGTGTCGCCAAGGCTAAATCAGTGGATTTTGTACTTAGTAAGGCGGAAACAGTGTTCTCGTAATCGTTTAGGGCATCTTTGCTCAACCTATTGCTTTCTTTGGCATTTTCAAGTCTAAACTTATAAAGGCTGGCAATATGTTCATTTGGCATTATTATGCCAGGATGAAAAAGGCACTCAGAGTTCCGAATTGTATATAGAACTTCCTCAACATACTTTTCGCCAGAGTTGAGTTCACATAACTTTAGAAAACTGCTAAAGGAAATTTTACTCATAATGACTGACAGAACGTTTGCGCCTAACGATCGGGATTTACGAAGTGCCCACGGATGGAGCAGATGCGGGAGCGAAAGCCAGAGGCTTTCAGCGAAGCAGCTGCGAGAATCTGTGGGTACGTGTAAATTTATCGGGGCATTTTGTAAATCCTTTTGTTCGCCGCAGGTGACTTGCACAAAGTTCACTACCCGATAAATTTACAAGTAAATCCCGATCGTTCGACCGCAATAGCTTAGGAGAAAAAGACCGGGAGTCCGCAAAGCGGACGAAGGGATTTTTCCTTGTGCAAGGCATTGCGGTCGAACGTTCAGGCATTTGTGCTGTTGGGGACTTCATCTATTCGTCTCCCCCGGCGACGGCTGCCGAACGAAGAACTAAAGTAGAAAATTTATTCTGTTGCTCAATAGTAAATGTCAGGCTGGGACAAAAAGCTGAATAGCGTTACTGTTGTTGAACGACGCTTTGCGTCGCACCCCAATAGCACAAATGCGTTTGTTGTATGCATTTTAATATTCTTCAGTGTTTGGCTTATACTTTACTACTCCCTCGAAAATTTTTGTCGTGTCTTTGTTTACTGCGTAGTAAATAAATTTTGAACGTTCCTGAACTTCACCTTCCGGTGAATCTTTTATTACTTGTTCGAATAGCTTTCGTGTTTCTTTGTTTGGATATTGTGCTAATGCGACATACAAGGGATAACATTCGACGCCGTCCCAAATGGCGTTAGTGCCAACTTCTTTTATTAGTTGCTTTTTGAGAATAGAATAAAATGATGGATGAGGAAAATGTCTTATTGCTCGGCGCACATAAATCGTCATGGTTCTTCCTCGGTTGCTAAATTCATCGTCAAGTAAAAAACTAATAAAAATTGAAGTGTCAGCGGGGTTCTTATACTTTGCGAGTATTGGTAAAGCCTCATATACTCCGGCTTTAGCAATCTCTCTTATTCGAGTATAAAAATGCGGAATTGGTTTTAATCTTTCCAACATATAGCGCCTCGACCGAAGTTCTATGTCACTTAGACCTGACCTCATTTTTATTTCATCTCTATAAAGCAAGACTGAATCAATGTAATTGAATTGTTCTTCTGTTAAATTAAATTTTGTTGGAGTTTCTTTATCATAGCCGACAGCATCTAGGAAATTGTCTGTAACTCTGTCAGTGCCGCCTAAGCAGCCGTAAAATCTTTCAAATTCAGTCGTGTCAGATAAATGATTTAATAGAATGTCATAAACATTAGAACTGCAATTGTCAGCAAGTGCTTGAAATGCAAGGCAACGAATGAGTGGGTTCTGATGATTACAAAGTTGTGTTAACTCCTTTTCAGAGTATCGTTTTGAAAATTCGGTGAAGTAGTGCCATTGTTCGGTTGTGTCGCCAGTCAGGCCTTCGTATTGTCCCTCATATGCATTGAATTTAATTATAGAGTCAATCAATGCGGCCTTACTAATATTTTTGAATTTATTCGTTTTGTCTGATGAACCAGTCTTACAAGAATAAATTGTTGCCAGTATCAGGAGCAATATGAATAAGTGTCGGGGCATTGAGTAGCACTTAGCTTGTGTCTTTAAGATTCAATCGAAAGCTCTTTCCATAAATTGCATACAACGGGCCAGGTATTGCCGATGGTGGGGAAATAGAATTCCGTCCGCCGGAACTGCTGCCTGACTTTTTGATAAATTTAAAATATTAAGAACTAAAGCTGGGCTTTATTCGTCAAGCCCCGAACGGCAGTACAGCAGGATTGCCGCTGCTGATTGCTCCAAGGTCAAGCCCCGCTATTGGCAATACCAATGTTATGTGGCGTTTTGTCGTCTGCTTTCTAATTTTTCTTGGAATAACTTTTTGTCCCAATGGATAAGTTTGTCTTGCAATTTTTGGTTTGGATTTATTAGCTCTTTAACTGACACATTAAATGGCTTATCAGACTTATTTGTTTTTAAAAACTCGATTTGCTCAAAATATAAAGCTGCTATCTTGCTCCAGTCGCCAATTTTCAATCCATTTCCCACGGAAAGACAATCTTTTATTTTTATTTCACCAATTTTTGTAGTCTGCTTGGCTTTTCTTGCCATGTTTTTTGTAGTAAACATTGCTCTAAAAAAGCCCCGATGATAACGATACTCGCCGCCAATGTCAAGGTATAGTACGTTGGTGTTCAAGATTTGCTTTTCGGTTGGTCTGTCAGTAAATACAAGGTCAGTAAGAACTATGGTGTTCTCTAAATAGTTGGGATGGTCATTAGTATCAACGACAATTCCTGTTAGAGAATTTTCGTCGTCAATTTCTAATGCAATAATGTCACCCTTTTTATAGATTAACGGTCGCTCTACAATTTTCTTCCTTCTTAATGGATTTGGTTTTGGTGTTTGAATTTTTTGTATGAAATCAGAAATTGCTTTAACCCTTTTTTCAAGAAGCTTTTTGTCGTCCGCCCAAAGTGTCAGCCACTTTAACTTAGTAGCGTCATTTAGCTTCTTGTAAGTATAATCTTCTACGTCGCCACACATCCATTGACCGTAAGCAATTCCTGTCCATATTTCTCCATAATATTCTGTGTCACTTTGTGGCTTGTATTCTTTTTCAAGTTTAAGTCTGATCTCTTTTGGAGTAAATCCTTTGTTATAAAGTTCTTTAAACTCTACCCAAATGTCTGCGGTTGTGTCGTTCTGAAGTATTCCTTTCCCCCAAGCTCCCATAGTTAGAATGATGGTTGTTTAAAATGCCACATAACGATCGGGATTTACGAAGTGCCCACGGATGGAGCAGATGCGGGAGCGAAAGCCAGAGGCTTTCAGCGAAGCAGCTGCGAGAATCTGTGGGTACGTGTAAATTTATCGGGGCATTTTGTAAATCCTTTTGTTCGCCGCAGGTGACTTGCACAAAGTTCACCGCCCGATAAATTTACAAGTAAATCCCGATCGTTCGACCGCAATAGCTTAGGAGAAAAAGACCGGGAGTCCGCAAAGCGGACGAAGGGATTTTTCCTTGTGCGAGGCATTGCGGTCGAACG
>NZ_JBHMQM010000011.1:0-74982 GCF_042434975.1 Terrimonas alba | reverse complement strand
CAAATGCCCTGCCGAACGCAAAGCTGTGGCCGTTATAGGCGATGTTAATCGACTGCTAAGTATGACGGAAAATAACAGCAGCCTGAACTGGCAGATACCACATGCAGTGCATAGTCAAAAGGGGCCGCAGATAAAAAAGTGGAAGAATTATTATAAAACAAAAAAGCAAAAGGAGGTAACTATGCCGGCACCTTAAGCCCCACGCAAAAAAATATTTTCTTTAGCTGTGAAGGGCTACGAAAATATTTTTTGCCAACGCACAGGCAAGCTAATAAAAGCAGGTTTGTGTCAACCCAAAACAGGATTAGTATATTTGTCAACCTTATGCAGGATTTTCTGCGCCAACATGTAAACTTTTTTCAGGACGGGTCATATCTCTGATCAGCTGCAGTCCCAGCTGAACGAACATAAACCGAGCTTTGGAATATAACCTCAGCTTTCTATTTTTACTCAGCAACAGTCCGGGCTGAAGTAACACAGAATATCAGCACAGCAGAAAGCCCCGGTCGTTAGCGGCGATTTTATGACAGACCTCAAATATAAATATGAAGTTGCTTTTTCATTTCTTCAAAGAGATGAACAGATAGCGTATCAAATTAACGACTTAATTCAGGACAGAATTGAGGCATTCATCTATTCTAAGAAACAAGAAGAATTAGGTGGAACAGATGGCGAAAAAAAATTTAATGAGGTATTTTACAAGGAATGTAGAATCGTAGTACTTCTATATCGAAATGGTTGGGGTGCTACTCCTTGGACACGGATAGAAGAAACTGCAATTCGAAACAGAGCTTTTGAACTTGGTTGGGACTTTTTACTTCTTGTAAATTTAGACAAAACATCTACCCTTCCTGCATGGATACCCAAAACATATATTTGGTTTGACTTTGAACGATGGAAATCCGAAGGTCTTGCGCCTGTAATTGAACAAAAAGTTAAGGAAACAGGTGGTAATGTTAGACCTGAATCTATTGAGGATAAAGCAAATCGTTTCAAAAGACTAAAGAATGCTGTTCGTGAAAGAGAGAAGTTTTTTTACAACGGCAATGCGATTGCCGAATCTGATAATGAGGTAAAGAAAATTATTGCCCTAATGAAAGAAGCAAAGTCTACACTTGAAGACCCTGAAACATATTTTACTTTAAATTTCAGTGAAAGAAGGGAGGAAATGTACGAATTTGGACATGATAGTCATTATTTGTGCTTTAACTGGCATAGGGGATTTTATGAGCTTAAAGACAGGAAATTAGTTGTGACAATTTATGAGAAATTGGGCCACTATGGAATCAACGAAGGAGAAAAAAGATTTAAGCAGGTTGAATATAAGTTTGACAGAGACTTAAATGAAAACAACATCTGGACTTCAAACAAGAAAAATTATTCTTCGGAAGACCTAGTGAAAGAATGGATAGGTAGTTACTTAGAAGTTTTATCTCAACGTGAAAAAAACCGCCGCTAACATTGGTATCCTATGTAAAGCGGTGTGAGAGGTTTCAGTTTTCTTCTAAAGGGGCAATATGTTTATAAACGGTACTACATAATATTTTTTAGGACGCTGGGGATTTGAATGATTGTAGTTGCTGCAGCCGGGATATATTCTATCATCATATGTAATTGCAAGTCTTAAAAAAGGGCGTCAGTTGATTGACACCCTTTTTAATCTGTAATAGTTAGTATTTAATCCGACAGTTGAGGATTTTTTCTTTTCAGTTTTATAGGGTCAGGATATAAAAGTTTAGGCTGCTGGACCTAAGTTGTTCAGCAGCTTTTGTTTTGCTAAGGTAATAGATTCATTAAAGGTTTGCATCGGAGTTTTACCGTAACAATACCTGCCGCTATGAGGTCTTTCGTTGTTGTAATAATTCATCCAGTCATCCAGATTCTGTTGTAGCTGTTCTAAAGTTTCATAGAGCTTTTTGCGGAAAGTAACAGCATAGAACTCATCTTGCATCGTCCGGTGTAGTCGTTCACAGATGCCATTGCTTTGTGGATGGCGAACCTGGGTCTTGCTGTGATCAATGCCTTCCAGTTGCAAGTAAAGTTCATACTCATGATGTTCGGGTTTACCCTTGTATTCAGTACCACGATCTGTTAGTACTCGCAGTAGCGGGATTTGTTGTTCTTCAAAGAATGGTATTACCCGATCATTGAGCAGATCAGCCGATGTAATAGCATGCTTACTATCATACAGTTTGGCAAAGGCCACCCGGCTGTAAGTATCAATGAAAGTTTGCTGATAAATCCTTCCAACTCCTTTGATCGTTCCTACATAGTAGGTATCCTGTGAACCAAGATAGCCGGGATGTTCGGTTTCGATTTCTCCCAATGCTTCTCTTTTTTCTTTTTTGCGTTCCAGGGCCATCATTTGAGCTTCAGTAAGAATCAATCCGTCCTGAGCAATACGAGCTTCCAATGCCTTTAAACGCTTTTCAAAGATTTCCAGGTCGTGCCGTTGCCAGACACAACGTACGCCAGCTGCAGAGATAAAAATTCCTTGCTTGCGTAATTCATTACAAGCCCTTGATTGACCATAGGCCGGATAATCAAAAGCCATCTTTACAACAGCTTCCTCTACTTCAGGAGCCACCCGGTTTTTGAGAATGGGTTTACGTCGACTGATCTCTACTAAGGCCGCCTCGCCGCCAGTGTCATACAATTCTTTGATTCGGTAAAAACTGTCACGGCTAGTACCCATTAATTTGCACGCCTTGGTGACATTGTTGAGATGCTCCGCTAGTTTGAGTAAGCCTAAGCGGGATTTGATTAACTTAGTTTCCTGATTCATGATCTGACATTTTGGGGTTAACAAATAGATTGTAGTTACTCTAAAGTTAATCCCGACTGTCAGATCAAATCTTAACTTCTACATTTAATCTTATCTCCGTTGCATCGGCACATGATTATCCAGGTATTTTTTTACCGCATTGTTCCAGGCATTCAGGTAATTTTCTCTTTCTTTATTTAGTTGATTGTTCAGGGCATTAAAATTGTTTACAGCGGAATTGATATCATTAACGCCTTTATTAAACTGGTCGATATCCTGCTGTGTTCTTTTAGAAGCAGGCTTTGAATCAAACTGCTTTTTCAACTTTGCAAAACTTTCTTCCTTCAAATAAAAATCAGTGAGCGAAGCGCTTTTCTTTGCTTCATCCTTATAAAAATTGAGCATATTTCTGCAGGCAACAATGAGTGAGCCATCATTATTGTAGCCTTTCAATTCTTTTAATTTTTCCAAACCCTGCTCTGCAAAACTTTCAAGCGAATTATTATTCTGTTCAATGCTATTAATGTTTTTCTGGTTCATCGCATCCATCAGGTAGGCTTCCTGCTTATAGGGTTTAAAGAAAATCAAATAAATTTCATTATAATGTTTCATCACCTGGCTGGCAATTTTCATTTTTGCTTCCAGTTCTGTTTCTCCATCCACCAGGGTAACATCATGCCTGGCAGCAAATTGTTTTTGCACTTCTGCCTGGCGGCCCGAAGCCTCCTGCAATTTTTCGCTGGCTTTCTCCTGCGCCAGCATATAAGCTTCCATCAGGTCGTAGCTTTGCTCAGCTATTTCTTCCATGTTGACGATCTTGCCATAATCTTCATTGAAGACGCTGTTTAGCATTTTCAGGTAGGCGACGGTTGTATCTTTTAAACTTCTGTCACCCTTATAAGCTGGCATTCCCATGATGGCAAAACGGGTGTCACTGATCGCCTGCAACACTTCCTGTCTTCTTTTTTCTACCTTCCTGGCGCTTTTGCCATGCGACATGCCACTGAGATAAAGCATATATTTTTCTGTCAGTGCCTGCCTGGCTTTTCCAATATGCTCCATATATTGAACCGGTGTTTCAAAAGTTTGCGCCATCGTTTTTGTGGCGGTCATGCATAAAAGAATAAACAGGGCGGCACTGGTTCTTACATACAGTTTCATGTTCGTTGTTTTTGACGGTTAAGGTTTGTTAATTTTTGGTTTGTTGCAAATGAATGAGGTCGGCTAATACGGCGAATGTTTCCTGTATATAAATATCATCAGCAATCGATGTTAACCAGCCATTATTTATCTCCGTGGCGTAGGCGGTAGTTGACAGCAAAGTCTTATCGAGGCTGTGATTATCTACAGTAAACAAATTAGTTTTCGCAGCGGTATGACCTTTGAAGGCGTTCAACTCCTGTTCCCGGAGCTTTACCCATTGCTCAAAAGCGTCCGCTTTCAATGGAATAGTTTCAGTTTTGGTACGTCGGCTGCGTATCGCCGCGGTGATCTTTTTTATATCCTGGAATTCAGGAGAAGCATTCACCCTTTCCTGGCTTTTTTTGGCTACTTCAACGGCAGGCAAAGATGTCAATGGTTTATAGTAAGCATTTTTTGTCACCTTATCAGCATTCAATGCGTAGGGCATAAATTTTTCCCTGTAGTCTAACCCATCAAACGCATCAGGCAATATAACATCCGGAGTAACGCCATTTAATTGTGCCGTTTCACCCGACAGGCGATACAACTTTCCCACAGTTACTTTGACAATATCTTTTACATTGCCGATTTGGCCTGGCTTGTTGGTAATAGTATCCAATGCCATCATTTGCTGCATGGTGGCTTTACCAAAGGTGCTGCTGCCTACGATCAGTGCCCGGTTATAATCCTGCAACGATGCAGCGAGGATTTCAGATGCAGATGCACTTTGCCCATTTACCATTAAGGCCATTGGACCATTGTAGATAGTACCGCGGTTTGGATCTTTCAGGTAAACAATTTTGTCTTCTCTTGATTTTTCTCCCATTATCGGCCCTTCATCTACAAAGATGCCGATCAGTTGCAGCGCTTCGCCGAGAGATCCGCCTCCATTGTAACGGACATCCAGTATCAGGCCATCAATATTTTCTTTCTTCAATTTCACAATCTCCTTGGCTACATCATTGGCGCAACTCGATCCGCTTTCGTTTTCCCACTGCGTATAAAAAGCCGGCAGTAAGATATAACCGATCTTCTTTGTCCCTTTTAATACAAATCCCTTCACGATGTTTTCTTCATTCTCAATTTTTTCTTTGCGCAGCAATACGATTCGTTTGGTACCATCTTTTTTTCTAAATTCAAATACCAGGCGGCCATCAGCAAATTTGTCGAGAATATCATATACATCTTCCAGGCTTAATCCGGCTACCGCTGTAGCTTGCTTGCCTTCCCATTGCAAACTCAACAGTTCATCACCTTCATTCAGATCGCCGGATTTCCAGGCAGGGCCGCCTGGCGCCAGTTTTTGGATTACGATCTCACCTCTTTCCGTTTCATCTAAACTAAGTCCAAACGAAAGAGCTTCAGTACTGAGCTCTTCTTTAAACTTCTCCTTCTCTTCCCTTGAAAAATAATTGGTATGCGGGTCGAAACCCATGGCAATGGCATTGAGGTAGAGTTGGGAAACATAATCCGAAAAACCGGCAGGATGATCCAATATCTTTTTTAGAACTTTGCTTTCAGCCAGCTTCAGACGCTCTCTTATTTTACTCTCTGATTGGGCAATAGCATTTTTCAAATTTGCATTTCCGGTGCTATCCGCTTGCGCCATTTCATATAGTTGGTTCAGGGCTTTATATTTCAGGTATTTTGACCACCGGGCAGAAAGCGCCCTGACATCAGTAGCGAAGTTGAAAGTTTCGTCTCTTGAACTGGTGATCGTTTCACTGGCCAAAAAATCAAATGGCTTTTGCAGCACCTGGTTGATAATGGAGTCTGCCCTGATTAAGGATCTTTTATAAATTGATTCAAATTGTTTCAGGAACGCCCAGCCGTTTCCCTGCAACTCCTCGTCCAGTTTGGTAGTAAATACTGCCAGGCTTTTGTACTCTGGCTCAGTAAATAATAGTCTGCGCCTGTCGGCCATTTTTAAAACAGATCGAAACAAAGCCACGGAGAAACTATCATCAACCGGACGGGGTGAGATATGATTTAATTCAATCATCCGTTTCACCACAATCGCCTTGGCCTGCACAGGGTCGGTTTGAGCAAAAATGCAGGTAGAATAAAATAGCAGGAAAGCAGGGATTGCCGGACAAATTTTTCTCATGACGCAGGGTGGTTGAAAACGGTTCTAAACTAATTAAAGTTTTCAAAAACCCCTATAGACTACAGCTTCTTTTTGTTAAATGCATACCATTATTTTACCGGGCAATGATTCTTACGTCCCGGCCATTGCTAGCACCCAACCCTGTCTTTGTCAGGTTATAAGTAAATGTTAGCAATGCATAGCGACGCAAAGTATTTACTCTCGAATCCTCAATATAGTTCTGGTTGCTGGTTCTGCTTACTCCTACATTCCGGTTCAGCAAATCATTGACCCGCAACTTTAGCTCACCGCGGTTGAACTTTAGCATTTGTTTGCTGATCGAAACGTTCCAAAGCGGCACTCTTGCATTGAAGCCATCGTTTAGCTGGTTATTGACCGTATAGCTGAAATCGGTGCTAAAATAGAACCCAGCCGGCAGTTGCCAGTTAAACTCGGTTTCATATACCTGTGAGAAATAGCTTGTATTGAAAATGGGTTGCAGGGAATAGTTTGTCTTATTGTAAGTCATCCCGGCTGAAATTGAAAGATCGACTTTCTCGGTCGGGCTCATATCAAGACCCAAACGAGGCCCGGCACTAAACGTATTGATAGTATTGCCAATGCTATTGATAAACTGGCGCCCCCTGTTGTAACCCACACTACTGCCGATCCTAAATGTGCCTTTTAGAAAACGGGCAGGCAGGCCCAGGTTAATATCACCGGATAAATTATATACACCATCCACATTTACCGGTCTCGTTTTTTTGATGCCTGAACTGTACAACGTATCCGCGTTTACAATTTTATTGTCGGTTCGGCTAAGATTGAAAAAGGCAAAGAGGTTTTTATTTTTAAAAGGATTCACACCCATGTAATTGATCTGTACATTATGAATAAATTCCTGTTTCAGATCGGGGTTGCCTTCCTGGATATTTAATGCATTGCTGATATCAGGTACGGGTTGTAATTGAGAAACCGTAGGTTGATTGGTATAGGAGCGATAATTAACCACCAGGTTTTTAAAGCGGGTAAAATTGTATTGAAATCTGGCAGTTGGCAACAGGTTGATAAAGCTTTTTGAAATGACCGAGTCTTTGATACCAGTGATGATCTTTCCTTGCAATTCGGCACGTTGCCAGCTAACACCTATTGCATAATTATATTTCTTTTTTTGTGTACGAAGCCGGAGACCGGCATTGGTAAAGCCATAAGTGTTTTCAAAATCATTCGTCAGCGAATCATTTACCTGGTCGTATTTTCCATTGCCTCTATTGTAGTCGTAAGTGATCTTTTCAGCCGTGCTCTTATTCTGGCTTTTACCGGCACTGAATTCCAACAGCGAACGTTTAAAGATGGGCTCGGTATATACTGCTCTTGCGGTATAGCCAGTTAAATCACTTTGATTTGTTATAAGCTGATCAATAGAATCGATACGACTGGCTCCATTACCCCGGACGAAAAATTCATTGACGGTTTCCAGGGTTCCATCGCCTTCCGTGCTATTTAATGTTGATTGAAGACTAAGTGAAAATGTCCGGCCTCTTTTGCGGAATTTTTTCCGAAACAGGAGATCGTTCCTGAAATTATAACCCGTACTATTCGTTATCGAATGGCTGTAGCCATTATTACTTAGCTTCCCATCTGCTCCTAATTGACGATAGTCAGTGAGAGAATTATTTTTTGTTTGTTGATAACCCAATGAGGGAGAGATTTTCAGTGAATGAAAAGAGTCGATCACATAATCGATGCCCAGGTTCAGGCGATGACTGTTGTTGATATTTTCACTACGGGAATTTTGATTATAGAAATAGGAAGAGTCGGGCAGGATATATTGCCGTTGTACCTGCGATTCCTTCTTCGGATTGTAATGGTTGTAAAAATAATTGCTGGTAAAATCGATCTTATTACCAATGATATTGTTGTAGTTCAATCCGCCACCCCAAATAGTTCGAATACCATTATTATTGCCACCCAGGAGGGCTGCATTTGGATCATCGGCGGTGATATTAATGTTAACATTGCCGTTACCACCCCGCATCATGCGGTTCAATTCACCAGTGAAATTCATCATATCCATGAACGAGAACCCTTCCGTATTGGTATTGTTGGCCATACCAATAGCCGACATTTGACGGGCTCCTTTGAATGAGTTTATATTAAACCTGCCTTCAAATCGCTCATCGGTGCCGCCGCCGCTCATGATCTTTCCAAAAGCCCCTTTCTTTTTATCTTTTTTCAGTTTCAGGTTGATGGTTTTCTCGCTGTTGCCATCATCAAAGCCTGTAAGTTGGGCCTGGTCGCTCATCTTATCGTAAACCTGTACCTTATCTACAGCATCGGCCGGTAAATTTTTGGTCGCCATCTTGGGATCATTGCCAAAAAATTCTTTCCCATCCACCAATATTTTACTCACCGTTTGACCCTGTGCTTTCACGGTTCCATCTTTTTGTACCTGCACGCCGGGAAATTTTTTTAACAATTGTTCTACGCTGGCATTGGGTTGTGTTTTAAAAGATCCGGCGTTGTATTGGACGGTGTCGCCTATCAGCGTTACGGGTGGAGCTTCATTGGTGACAACCACTTCTTCCAGCACTTTTGTTTTATCATTCATCACCACGTTGCCCAGGTCTATATTTTTATTTTCTTCAGTAACACTAAAATTTTTATTGGTATTGTGATAGCCCACATGAGTGATCAGCAGACGATACTCTCCTGCCGGAATATTGTCGAGGTAAAAACGGCCTGCATTGTCTGTCATACCAAAAGTGAGTAGCGAAGAGTCTTTTTTTACCAGCACCGTGATGGTTGCATCGCTTAGCGGTTTTGCGGTGATGGTATCGTAGGCCACACCTTTTACAGAACCATTTTTTTGTGCATTTGCCATTATAGCGTTGATAAAAACCAACAGAAGCAGAAAGTAAAATTGTCTCATTAGCCGAAGATTTAATAACGGCTACGAAAATATTCCCGGCAAGAAAGAATGCGGGTTAATTTGGTTTGGATTAATGTTAAAGAAGGTTAATAGCCTCCTCCCGACCTCCTCCCATAGAGGAGGCCATCCATGCACAGCCCTTGGTTTGCGAAAATCTTGAACAAGGCATCCTTGTCCATTACAGCAAGCCAGGGCTGTGCTTTGCAAGTCTTCCGCCGCGGCGGAGAGATTTAGAGGGGGCCTTAATCTTTAATCTTCTATATCTCCCTGTTCATCGTCATCCCTTTCATGTTCATAGATAAGAACCCTCACTTTCCATTCCAGCAATTCATATTGCATGGAGATTTCGAGTTTCATTCTATGGGTGTTGCGGTCAGGATTTTCAAAGCGGAGAATGACACTGTTAAACTTTTTTTCTTCTACCGCCGGTTCATATTTTCCGCCGAGGTAAAATGTTTCGCCATAGTCCATTTTTACCCCCAATTGATTGAACTGGTGGTACAGCGCCTTGAATTTTTTACTGGCTGTCTCAAAATCATCTGTTGTCAGCATCAGGGCCTGCCAACTGTAAACCTTGCGGTTATTAGATGAATATTTGGTGATGGAAGAACTTTCTGCTCCGGCCACCTTAAACGTACAGTCATAACTGGTAGTCTGCGGATTTTCTTCTACAACCGGACCTTGAAGGCTGGTGAACTGGTGCGGGTATTCACGGATCACTTTCCGGATATCCGAAGCCAATGCATTGTTGAGCGGAAGCCGTAACTGGGAGTGGGAATGGAAAGTAAAAGCAATAGCAATGAGTGTAAACAGTAGTGGTTTTACAGTTTTTTTCACGAGTAATGGATTAAATGGGTTAATAAGAGGTACAAATATTATTAAAATCAGGAATTATTATATACTTTAGGATCACTTTTTTCGTTATCAAGGGTATTAAACAAATCCAATATGAAAAATAAACACATAGCTCACTCTCACGAAGAAGCGAAAATCTATCGCAATTACTACAAGCCTTCATTTAATTTATTGCGACTGGTAAAGTCTGTATTGGCCGTTTTTATATCAGGCTCATCACCGGCTGCCGGCACCGTGAGGAGGAAGTAACAATTCTCTACTAACCCATGATTATACTGAAATCCCCTCGTCAAAAAACGAAGGGATTTTTTTATTGATAGTTGATCAACGTTTGATTTAGCTAAACAGGTATTCCACATCTTCTCTTGACAAGCTCTTCACAAATGATGAGTCATCAGCAATAAGATCTTTGGCCAATGCTCTTTTCTTGTCCTGCAGTTGCAGTATTTTATCTTCGATGGTGTCACGGCAAATCATGCGGTAAGCAAAAATATTTTTGGTTTGTCCAATACGATGTGTACGGTCAATCGCCTGTTGCTCTACGGCGGGGTTCCACCAGGGATCAACGATATAGACATAGTCTGCTGCCGTTAAATTAAGACCGACACCGCCGGCTTTCAGCGATATTAGAAACACTCTTACAGAATCATCATTTTGGAAACTTTGAATAGCCTTCTCCCGGTCCTGGGCAGAAGTGCTGCCATCAAAATATTCATATTTTACACCCAACTCATCCAGCTTGGCCTTTATCAATGCCAGCATGCCAAGAAACTGGGAAAATACCAGGGCCTTGTGATTACTTATATTTTCTGTGATCTCTCTTGCCAGCTCATCCAGTTTGATGGAATGGTTTTCAAACTTCTCCTCTTCATTTAATATTGCCGGTGAATCACAGATCTGCCGAAGTTTCATTAAGCCCTGTAAAATGGTAAGCTGTGAACGTTGTATTCCCTGCTCCTGGATGGTGCCGAGAATCTTATCACGAAACTCATTGCGATAAGCGTCATAAATCTTACGTTGCTCATCTTCCATTTCACACCAAAGAATCATCTCTTGTTTTTCCGGTAGATCTTTCGCCACCTGCTCTTTGGTTCTGCGAAGAATAAAGGGATATAATATTTTTTTCAGGTGCTCCTTCCTGTCCTGTTCGCCAAATTTGTCAATGGGTATAGCAAATTCCTGGCGGAAAAATTCCATGGTACCCAGCATGCCGGGATTTAGAAAATGCATTTGTGCAAATACATCAAACGTATTATTCTGAAGCGGCGTACCACTCATACAAAGACGATGTTTCGCATTGAGCAGGCAGGCTGCCTTTGTTACTTTACTGGCCGGGTTTTTAATTGCCTGGCTTTCATCGAGCACCACGTAGTCGAAGTTTACGCTTAACAATAGTTTTATATCGCTGCGTAATGTGCCGTAAGTCGTGATCGTAACATCATGATCAATAATCTCTTCTTTCGATCTTGTTCTTGCCGGACCATGATGAATCCGATAGGTAAGTTCCGGGGTGAATTTCTTTATCTCGTTTTCCCAGTTATAAATAAGTGTAGTAGGGCAAACCACCAATGCTTTTAGGCTGCCATGTTCATTGCGATAATGATCCATGAACGACAGAGCCTGAACGGTTTTACCCAAACCCATATCATCGGCCAGGATGCCACCCCATTTTATTTCAGTAAGATAGTTGAGCCACTGATAGCCCGCCACCTGGTAAGGCCGTAATATAGCTTTTAGCGTAGAAGGAGGATCGATCTCTTTGATAGCGTTGAACTGTCTTAGATTCTCATATTTCTCCTCCAGTTTTACGATCAACTCTTCTTCATCCCTTTCTTCATACAATTCATCCACCACACTCAGGTGGTAACGGGACAGCTTGAGATTATTTGAATTTCCTTCGCCCACCCGAAACAGCAGTGAATATTTTTTGAGCCATTCGTCGGGCAGGATACCCAGGGTGCCATCATTAAGCTGAACAAATTGCTGCTTATTCGCCAAAGCCCTTTTTACTTCGGCAACAGTGACACGCTGATCACCAAACACGATATCTACCTTGGCATCAAACCAATCGGTATTGCTGCTGATAAAAATTTTTGTTTGCGGTTTGGATGTATTGAACCGAAAATTTTTCAACGCCTCAAAACCAAATACCGGCGTTTTCATCTCCTTCATCGCATCCACGAAAAGGAAAAACCAGTTATTTTTTAATACATCGGTTCCTTTCAATGCCAAAGAGCCGTTCTCTTCGTTTACAATAAAATTGGAATGCAGGTTTTGCAATTTGGCGATAAATGCAGCTTCGGCTTCCCTGTCACGATGAACGATCGTCACTTTATCGGCTTGTGGCACGACAATTTCATCCCTGTCTCTCGCTTTTGTCTCATAGCCTTTATAGGAAAAAGAAGGCTGAAAAACGAGATAGTCCCCTTTCTCAATTAAAAATAGTTTTACTTCCGGTTCACCATCTTTTACTTCCTGTACCAATGATTTATCAAAGTCGACCCGGTATTCTTTTGTCAAAGGCAATATAAATTCCTGCAGGCTTTTGCTCCACTCATCCTGCGAAATCGATTTTTTTCCAGATGGCAAAAATTTATCGATCAAATGAACAACCTCGTTATTCTTCCAGATGCTTAACTGGTGATTGTATAAAAACAACAGGGGACTATTGCTTTCATTTTCGCCGAGATCATGTTCAAGGCCTTTTAATTTAATGCGGCAAAAAATGGTATACTGCGAATTTTTCTTAACCTGGAAATAAGGTTTGGCCTCTTCCTGGATCAACTGCAGGGGTTGAAGATTGGCCGTTTTAAAAGGCTTGCCGGCTGGCAGTAAAAAAAACAACGAATTACCGGCCTGCTCAACGCATAGTTTCTTCAACCGCGGAAAAAGATATTCCGCCATCAGTTCTTTGGTTTCTTCAGGCAGATCGTCTGATTCCTGGTGAATAATATTTTCCCAGATACCGGAGAAAGGCGAATTGCGGCTGATGTATTTATTGATCTCCGTATCCTGCAATTTTCTGACAAGCGTCAGTAGCTGCCGGTCTTCTTCAGACATTTTATCTGTATCCAGGTAGCGGGTGATATCCGGCTTTTCAACATGACCGGCAAACGCATCGTTGGTTTCGTTGGGCTCGCCTATGACTGCGTCAATCGTAAAATAGGGATATGCTTTTTTATTAAAGTTGAAAACAATGCCCAATTTTTGTGTGGGTGTAGCTGCTTCTTCCTGTATAATTTCGGCAGTTTCTACTTCTTTCTTTTCTCTTTGAGGAATGATCACCGGCCTTGTGGGAGCAGCCAACGGAGCCACTCTTTTTATGCTTGTGTCCAGCACACGTAAAAAAGGCTTGCCATCTTTATACGCAAACTCAAACTTTCCTTTCAGATCGTCTTTCAATGAATAACCATAGGCCTCCAGCAATTTATTTTTATCCTTATCCCAATTACGAATGCTGTCAAAATAATTAGGCCCGTGTTTTTTAAACAACTGCAGAAAGACGATTATTTTGGGCAGGCACAATAAATGTTCTTCATCATCAAAATCACAACTGGTGTCAAAATTTCTTTCTTCATTTTTCCGGATGATAACCGGGTAAGTATTACCATATAACCTGACAGACGCTTTCACTACTTCATTGTCGGCACTTTCAATCGTTGCTTTGTGCGTCTGCAAATAAGTTTCTGCCTCCTGGTAAATATCCTGCGAAGAAAGCAGCCGTAAAGTTTTGAGATCGATCGTCTTCATTTTTGCCACCGTGTGCCGCTGATCATACTTTACACCATCAGCCTGCAACTGGCCCCTGTCTATCATTTCCTGTAATTGGAAGAGTGCCGCTGTTTCGTGCCGGCAGATATCACCGATATTGTAAGGACAACTACAACGAAGGGAAAGGTCTTTTGGATCTTTGAATCGCTGAACATTCACTTTATAATAGGTGGAGTAGCTATCATCTTTTACACGGAACACAGCAGAGCTAAAAAGATCATCATACTCAACCAACTCAACAAAGCCGAGAGAATGGATTTTCTTCCCGCGACGGATCACTTCATCGGTTCCATGAGTATATACATGTTTGAGAAGATGTGGTAAAGCCATAGTACAATTTGCAATTGACAATTTGCAATTGGCAAAAGCATGAGTTTTTAAATTGCGTATTGCCAATTGCATATTGCCCGTTCACAAAAAAGGGCAATCGGCAAATCTAAATGAAATGATGGCGGATTTCCTTATAAAAAAGGAGAAATTATAAATAAATTTTAAGCCGCATCTATACCGCAAAAATGGATTATCTTTATCGGTTTTTTGGCCCGGTAAACAGACCCTCGGTTAAGACTGTTGTTTAACGATCAACTTTCCTTCTTCATATACGGGCAACACATTTGCTCCATCATTAGTAAGGCAGTAGCGAATATCTTTTTCAAGACCAAAATTCATGAGACGATGATAATGCGAAGCGTTGTTCTTTTTCATAAACTCAAACAAATCCTTCTTAGCCTTTTCATACATCGCTTCAGCGATGTGCGATGAATCGCAATTGATTGAAAAATGTTTGCCAATAGCGGCAATTACTGCCCCGGCAAAAAGCATGTCTTCAATATTGACGCGGTCTTTCCAGGCAGCACAACCAAGAATTACATTTTGCTTTTTTTCAAGCAAGTGATCACATATGGCTGAAAGATTGGGGAAGGAGCCGGTTATAATTTCTTTGGCGCCTTTTTCCAAAGCCATATGCAATAGCCTTGTTCCATTGGTAGTAGTGAGCACCAATGTCTTTCCTTCCACGAACTCACGGGGATATTCAAAGGGAGAATTCCCATATTCCAGGCCTTCGGCAATTTGTCCATCCCGCTCCCCGGCAGTAATGCCTTCAATTTGTTTGCCTATTTCAATGCACCTCGATACGCTGTCAACAGGTATCACGCATTTGGCGCCGTTGTACAATGCAGTAGCAATAGTGGAAGTGGCCCGCAGCACATCTATGATCACCACGACACTGTTACTGACATCATATAAGTTTAAGAGAGAAGGAGAAAGAGAAGTATAGAGGGATGGTTTAGTAGTCATGCAAAATTTAAAAAAGTAAAGGACGGATTTTTATATTATTTGTTCAACAATCTTTTCCATTTATCACTTTCGGCAAACTCTTTCAGCACTTTGTTTTTATCTTCCAATAAGGTTTTCAGATAGAGGGTCAGGTATAATTTACTAAACAAATTTCCAACGCCGCCATAAGGTGGTTCAAACTCCACCAGGTCGATCATGATGGTGCCATTGTCGCAAGGTTTGAAATGGTGTTCATGTTTCAACATTTTAAAATCACCTTCCACCTGTTCATCAACAAATAACTTCGGCTTTACCATCTTCGTTATTTCGGAGCGTAAAAATCTTGTTTTAAAAAAATGTTTTGCCTTCCAGGTCACTGTTTCATTCTTTTCGATCAAGCCAAACCGGGTCCCCGCTACCGCTTCTTCGTTATGTTTTTTCATGGCTTGTTTGTGCAGATCAACGCTCCGGGCAAGGTCAAAAACCCTTTCAACAGGAGCAGCAATAAAGGTTGTCAGGTGAATGGTGGGCATAATTAAAAGTACGAGGTTAACTATGAAGAACGGAGTCTGCAAAAATCAAGCCTGTCCTGATTTTGAAAGCTTAAAATCAATCCCCGACCTTTCTTTGGCGGATCATAATTGACCCAGGCTATGAAAATGGCATTTTTACCACTTTTGCCTGTAGTAGTTTATCTCTTACTTTAATGAAAATATCCGAATCGATCGGCGAGTAAGCTGTACGGACATAGCCCATTCCTATTGCTTTACCCAATGAAGGGGATTGAGTACCTGAAGTTACCACACCGATGACGGCACCGGAATAATCTTTGATCTCATAACCCTGGCGGGGTATTCCTTTGTCGATCATTTCAAAACCTACCAGTTTTTTTTCAACGCCAGCCGCTTTTTGCTTTTCAAAAATTTCTTTGGAAGTAAAATCTTTTGAGAATTTAGTAATCCAACCCAGGCCGGCTTCGAGCGGTGATGTATTGTCATCAATGTCATTCCCGTATAAACAAAAACCCATTTCCAGGCGAAGCGTATCCCGGGCGCCCAGGCCAACTGGTTTTATTCCCTGCGCCTCACCGGCTTTAAAAATGGTATCCCAAATTTTTGCAGCATCATCATCTTTGTCTTCAAAATATATTTCAACACCGCCAGCCCCGGTATAACCTGTTGCACTGATCAATACATTTTTTACGCCGGCAAATTCACCTTTTACAAACGTGTAATATTTAAGATTCAGAATATCCATATCTGTCAGCGGCTGAAGAATCTTTGTGGCATTCGGACCCTGTATTGCCAGTAAACATGTTTTATCAGAGATATTGTGCATCTCTACATTCTTTGTATTGTGCTGCCTGATCCACTTCCAGTCTTTATCAATATTAGAAGCATTTACTACCAGCATATAGACCTTATTCTCTTCAATACAATACACCAATAAGTCATCTACTATACCACCCTCAGCATTGGGAAGACAACTGTATTGAGCCTGGCCGTTTTTCAATTTGGAAGCATCATTACTTGTTACCCGTTGAATCAGGTCGAGTGCATCTTCTCCTTTTAAAATAAACTCTCCCATATGACTTACGTCAAATACGCCGGCATTTTTCCGGACAGCGGCATGTTCATCATTTATCCCGCTATAACTTATCGGCATATTATAGCCTGCAAATGCAGCCATCTTTGCGCCAAGTGCAATATGTTTATCTGTAAAAGGAGTATTCTTCATGATTGTTAAATTGGTCCGCAAATGTAAGCGAAGCTTTTGACTTATTTTTCTATCCGCCCAATCAGTAAATGTATAGGAAAGACGATCTTCATTTTCTCCGTTTTCCAAAGTGGTTTAATTTTTTCTATCAATTCATTGACGGGGTTATAATTTTTTGCAGCCATAAATTTTTGAAGGGCCGACCAGGTATTAAAATATCCTTCCAACTCATCAATGGTCCATTCATATTCAATTTTAAAATCCGGGGCCTTCATTTTATTAAACGGAAAGGGAATGCTCCGATATTCTTCATCCACATATTTCCTTTCTTCATCCCAAAAGCTATTAAGGGTTTTATAATGATGATACTCTATCAACGCATCAATTTCTTTCGTAACCTTCAGTAGCGAATATGTCCAGGCAGCAAAGACGGAATTTATTTTTCCTACCCGTCTCACTTCTTTATAAAAATCATCAAAACGAAACCAGTGCAGGGCTTGGGCAACAGTAATAAGGTCAAATGAATTATCCGGGAAATTAGTTTGTTCCGCCGGTTGAACTGAGTAAAAAATATTGGGTAGCTGAATGGCATTTGCAATTTGCTTGTGACTGGTGTCAGTAGCAAAAACTATTTCAAATGATAGGGCTAACTGTTTTGCCGCCTGTCCGTTGCCTGTTCCGCAATCCCATGCAGATTGTTTGTTAGGAACCCGGCTGAAAATAAAGTCATATAATTCCTGGGGATATGCCGGACGATACTTTGCATACAAAGAAGATTGTGTTGAAAAGTTGTCTTTCATTTTTTGTCTGCTTCTAAAACATAAGCTACTAAATAATAGGTAAATTTGCGGCACCTTCTTTCTGCTTCTTTCCAAAAAAATAAATGCAAATACTATGAATGATTATTTAAACCAGGTTTACTGGGGTAATACTGTTTTAGCTTATCTCATCGCAGCAGGAAGCATCCTATTGACATGGGTGATCTTGCGATTGGTAAAGGGATACCTGATCCGTTTGCTTAAAAAATTAACAGCCAGAACTGAAACGAGTTTTGATGATGTGCTGATCAAAATCGCAGAAAAATTCGTTATTCCCTATGTATATCTCGCTATTAATTATAGTATAATAAGTCAGCTCACCCTTAGTACCAGAGTAGCAAAAATATTATCAGTGGCCATGTTATTTATTTCGACATGGTTTGCTATTCGACTGATCAATTTTTTGTTGCATGGTGCTGTTTTGGCTTACATGAAACAAAAAAACGAACCACCGGAAAGAGCCAAACAATTAAATGGAATTTTATTAGTTGTCAAGGCTCTTATCTGGGTCTTCGGTATCGTTCTATTGATCGACAACCTGGGTTATAATGTTACGACTATTATAGCCGGACTTGGGGTAGGAGGTATTGCAGTAGCCCTGGCGGCACAAAATATATTGGGCGACCTTTTCAGCTATCTGGTAATATTTTTTGACAAGCCCTTTGAAATAGGGGATTTCATTACTTCCAATGGTAATAGCGGAACCGTGGAAAAAATTGGCATTAAGACATCGCATGTCCGCAGCCCTGATGGGCAGCAGCTGGTGATGCCGAATGCTGAAATGGTGAAATCAGTAATTCATAATTACAAAAGATTACAGCGAAGAAGAGTTGTGTTTTCTGTTGGCGTCGTTTACTCAACGCCCGCTACACAACTAAGAAATATTCCAACACTAATTCGTGAGATAATTTCGGGGCAAGAACATACAAGTTTCGACCGGGCACATTTTAAGTCGTTTGGCGATTCAAGTCTCAATTTTGAAATAGTATATTTTGTAGAATCAGCGGACTACCTGTTATACATGGACACACATCATGCTATCTGTTTAAGAATATTTGAAGTTTTTGAACAAGAAAAAATTGAATTCGCCTATCCCACCCAGACGCTTTATCTAAATTCTGAAGAGAAGGCCTTATCAAACTGGGCTTCCGTTGTGCAGTGATGTGTTACGATTAAAACCGGCGTTGCCCGGGCATTGTGGTAAATGGAATGAAGTTTGCCCTACAAAAGACATTGCCATTAACCAACATTGTCATTATGAAAGTGAAACTTTTACTTCTATGCCTGTCACTTGCAGTTGGGTCGCTTACTGCCATTGCTCAACGAAAAGTTACCGGCTGCGGCTTTAAGGTGCCTCCCCGATCCTTACTTACCTCCCGGTTTTCTTCTGTGTATGAAGCAAGGGATATTCTTAAAAACATGCTTCAAACCATCAGCTGGCAGGAAAACTTCAGCATCAGGGAGCAAAACGGAATCAGGAATGCTTACGCGACGATCATTAACCAGGCCAGGTGGATCATCTACGATAATGACTTTTTAGAGGATCTTGATGCTTACACTTCTACCAAGTGGGCCTCCATCAGCGTTTTGGCGCACGAGATGGGACATCATTATTATAATCACGTTGTCAGTAGCCAGGGCAGCACGCCACCCAGGGAGATTGAAGCGGATGCTTTTTCAGGTTATGTGTTGGCAAAATTAGGCGCTACGTTAGAACAGTCCGTAGCAGCCATGCAGGCTATAGCTTCAGACAGGGCCAGTGTCTCACACCCCGCCAAGAAAGACCGGGTAAGTGCTATTGCAAAAGGTTGGAATAATGGCATAGGAAACGCCGCGCCAACTAGCCCTCCGGCAAATCCAACACCCGCACCTCCTACGCCGACACAACCTACTTATCCCAATCCCGGATCTGAAACACCTGGTAGCACTTCCACTCCTGAAAATGATCCCAGCTGGATTAGCCTGACCATTCAAAGCAATAAAGCAGAAACGGTTTTATTGAGCGATGATGGGAAAAATTTTCAACAGGCAGAGATCCCCGCCGGGCAGGCCTTTGTTTTCAAATTTGAAATTCATAATTATGGCTGGCTTCGCCTGAAATATTACAACGGTTATCGCACCTTCAAACTCATGCATGGAAAGGACTACAGCATTTTATGGAACCGGCGAACGGGAAATTGGACGGTCGCTGAAGTTCCCGAATAAATCAGCCATATTTAAAAAAAAAGAGGGACCTGGGAACAGGTCCTTCGTGTATTCTGTAAAGACAGAATTCAACATCAACTTATTTGACGGCTATGCCTTTCTTCAGGTTACAAACAAGGGCCCCGTTCCCGGAACCCTTTGTCTCTCCGCTTTCGCGGAGCCAACTTCAACCTAGTTTAGAAAAAACTTTTTACCAGCGAAAAGACAGGTGAAGGGGATGATATAGATGTATATGCATCCTGGTCATCCATACTTTCAGGATTACCGGTGTTCGATTTTTGCCCTTCGGTTTTCTGCTTTTCCAAATCTTTTATACGTTTTTCCGACTCCTGTTGTCTACGTTTTTCTTCGTCTATTTGCTTTTGGATATCATCGGCGGGTTGCGTTTTGTTTCCATCGTCATATTTATATCGATACTCATCTTTTGCCGGAGGTGTTGAAGAGTCCGATCTAATTGAGCTTGCGTCGCTGGTAAGAATGCCATCCGCTCCCATGGTAAATTCAACTCCTGTTCTCCATCTCCTGATATTGTCATACTCATAATCCCAACCATTGCGTGGCCACCTGCGCCTGTTACGCTTAAATGAAACTTCGTTTAGTTTATGTTCGATTGATTCATCAAAGATGATCTTTTTGCCTACAGGTATTTTTATTTCGATCTCTACATTTTGCCCGCGGTACTTGTTGGCTTTATCAATGGCAAAACCATTACCAAGATCTAATACGCTGTCACGATAGACAATGTTGTATTGAATTTTTTCGGCACGGTTTCTCGCTTCGCCTTCTGTTCTGCCTGAGCTGTATTTTTTTACCGTTACATAGTAAAGCGAGTCATAACTTTTGACGATATCAAACTTTACAAACGACAATTTCAGCGTATCGGAAGAAAGATCCCAACCTTCACCCTCGTCATTGATCCAGCCAAAATTTCCTGTATACTCTAATTCAGGTTCTGAAACCGTTACAACCATTCTGCCCGACGGCGGCTGTGTAATACTTAATGCATTATCTACATGTTCATATTCCCGTACATCTTTTGTCAGACTTGAAGCCAGCAACATCACACAGATCCAACCCAGGACCCACAATCCGGCGAAAGTCCAGCCAAGATAACTGTTACGTGAACGAACTCTCAATATTCTGCGGATAACCCAGGTAATAAAACCAATGAGCGGAACACCTAAGAAGAAAATCAATGTGCCCCAGGCATATAATTGCTGCGAACTACTGGTCCACAAAAAATTGTTGATAGGCCACCAGGCAATACCGCCAAACAGCAAGGCCATTAGAGCAACAAATAATCCAAAGGCAATGGTTCCGGCGATGAACAAAAAGAATACCTTAAACAACACACCTATTGCATGTCCCAATCCGCTTCCACTCCGGCGGGCAGTTTCGTTTACTTCAGCTGCAAATGCCCTCCCTCTTGTGTTAGCAAACTCTTTTGCTCTTGTGCCAAGGTTTTGCGCTGATTCCTTTACCTCTTCGCCCCAACCTTTCACTCTATCCTTCATGCTGCCCATTCCTTCTTTTACATTTTGACGAATGGTATTTACATCTACTTTTTCACCACGCATTTCCATTTTTTCATATGGGCTGTTTGCTTCTGGCAAGACGATCCACAGTATTATATAAATAAGAAACAACGTACTACTCAATGATCCAAAGATGATATTGGGAAAAAAATCAAATCCATTGTGCCAGGAAAGGCCGTCCAATATGCTGATGAAAATACTCAAGGCAAGAGGCGCAAGGAAAATGAGACGTATGGTTGATGATTTAATGTTGAAGTAAGCAGCCAAACCACCGGCAACACCACCAATCATTTTATCATCGGGATTGCGGTATAATCTTTTACCACCAAAATGCTCTATATCCTTTGCCGGCAATACGATCCATAATAAGATGTAGGCAAGAAACCCTAAGCCAAAACCACCGAAGGTAATGATGGCAAACAAAATCCGTACGATAGCCGGATCGACATTCAGGTAGGCAGCCAGGCCACTACATACACCACCGATGAATTTGTCGCTGCTGTCACGGTACAATCTCTTTTTTGCTCTTGTTTCGGAATAACTGTATTGTTGTTGCTGTGCTTGTTGTGCAGCCTCACCTGTATCGGTTGTATCAGCATCAAAATCTTCCGGCCTCCCCATGGAAGCAATAATTTCATTGATATCTGTATCGGTAACACAGGCGGCGCCCTTACGAACTTTATCATTCATCAGTTCAGCAATCCTGCTTTCGATATCATTGATGATCTCATCGCGACCATCTTCATGAGAAAAATACCGGCGAAGACTTTCAATGTAAGCCTGCAGTTTTTCATAAGCCGAATCCTCAATAGGTATCACCCGGCCACTCAGGTTTATGTTGATGATCTTTTTCATTTTCAAAAAATTTATGGTTGAAGTTGTTGTGGTTTTCTATGTGTATTATTTTTTTGCCAAAGCATTTACTCCATTCGATAGTTCCATCCAGGTTTGCTCCAGTTCTTTGTAAAAGGATTCTCCTTTTTCTGTCAGCGAAAAATATTTGCGGGGAGGGCCGGAGTTACTTTCTACCCAGCGGTAGGTAAGCATCTCAGCATTTTTCAATCTCGTCAATAAAGGATACAGGGTCCCTTCCAGTATTTGCAGATTGGCTCCCCTCATCTCTTCAACGATATCACTGGGGTAAACTTCGCCCCGGCGGATAACGGAAAGAATACAAAACTCCAAAATCCCTTTCCGCATCTGGCTCTGTGTATTTTCGATATTCATAACTTTCTTTTTTCAGAATGATCTTCTCCGGTTTTACTTAATGTCAGTTTTCTCAATGATCATAACTGATAACCCTGGTTATCTTCCATTGGTTATCTTTTTTTTGCCAAATATGAACGAACTTAAAAGTCCCGCAATCCTGCTTTCCATTTTCCAGGTGGCAAAACCTGTGCATGCCAATTTCCATTGCTCCATAACCCGGAATTGGGTAAACCTCCAGACTTCCTTTTACCAATTCTCTTTTTAGTTGGTTATTGCACTGTGCAGTTGTTTTTAAAAAATTAATGGTGTGTTCATAGCCGGTAAGACCGCCTTTATCATGATAAAATTCCAAATCCTCCGTGAACATTGTCTTGAACAGATCGATATCTCTTTTATTAAAGGCATTAAACAACAGGCTATCCTGCTCCGAAATTTCCTCATAGAGCTCCTGGTTGCCGGCGGTGTGCTGGCCTGATTGGGCATTTGTCCGAAGACCAGCCACCACCATCGCAGCTAAAAGAAAAAGGACAAGGGTAAATGATTTAGGTTTCATAATCAATTTTCAATTTGATAAACCAAAGATAAGGTGATATTTGGTACTATGCAACACAAAGTACCAAATATTTTCAGGTAATGGTTTATAAACAGAGCCGTTATCGCGGGATAACCTATTGATTTTGAAGACAATTTTCCTTCTCTTTCCTTAAGGCTACTAAATGGGAGATTTATAAGCGGTAAAAAAAGCGGACAGAAGTCCGCTTAAACTTATTTAAGATGATATCAGAGGAGGGACCAAAACCGATCAAAATTCTTCTTTAGCCAAGTATTGGGATTCTTCCGGCTGTGATTTTAATACAGCATACTTTTCAACATTATTAATCAGGGCCTGGTCTATCATATCTACAACATTTCCGTAATCGGCGTCCGGCCCCGGCTTTATTAACAGCATCAGGCCTTTTCTTCCATCCCGCTTATTATGCACATCAAGCCATTTTTGTTTTTGCCGAATCACATCACCGATTCCCGCATTTGGTGAAAACCCAGTCTTCAGAATTGCTTTTGCTTCTGCAGCTTTGTTCCAGTCACCGTGATAATAGAAGAGAGTGTTGCTCTTACTTACCAAAACAGTCAGTGCATCAGATTCTCCCAAATCAACAGGTGGTCCTTCTTTCGGCATGGCAAGGTTTGTTACCATCGGTTTGCTTAACTCTGTAGTGATTACAAAAAAACTGATCAATAAAAAACCCAGGTCTACCATGGGTGTCATATCTGTTTTTGGAGTGTGCTTCCTGGCGCGGAAGCCGGGCCTGCGCCTGTCATTTGTTGTGCTATTTATTTCTGCCATAAGTTAGTTTTCATTGAGATCCTGATAGAAAAAAATTCCATACCCATATCCTTACAGGATTGTGTACTTAGTGGGGCATTGTTATTGTTATCTTTATAAAAGAGTGTTTATAAAATGAATTTTGTGGACTTTCTTTAAAATTGTTTATAAAAACCAGGCAAATGAAAACAATAATAGTTCCAACGGATTTTTCGCCGACGGCGACCAATGCAACTCACTATGCGATGGATATGGCGCTGGCGATTGATGCAAATATTCTTTTATTCCATGCTTACCAGTTGCCCCTGGCGATTGGTGAAACTCCGTTAATGCTATTGTCAGTGGATGAAATGAAAGATGCTGCAGAAGCTAAACTGACGCAGGTAAAAAAGGATTTTGAACATATTACTTCGGGTAAGCTTCAAATAGATACAGAATCAAGACTAGGAAATTTATCCGATGAACTGGAAGATTGCTGCAATAAGAATCAACCTTTTTGCGTGATCATGGGCACGCAGGGTCATTCAGCTGTTGAACGGGTTATATTTGGCAGCAATACTTTATCAGTTATCAAACATCTTACCTGGCCGGTAATCTGTATTCCTACTGGCAAAGAGTACGGAACAGGTATAAAAAAAATAGGTATGGCCTGTGATTTTCGTGAAGTAAAAGAAACAACCCCTACATCTGTTATAAAAACTTTTGTAAACGAATTCAAGGCTGAACTGCATGTACTCAATGTTGATTACGAAAACCGCCATTTCGGTCCTGATACGCCTCACGAACTGATTCTTCTTAAAACAGCATTACAGGATCTAAAACCTCAATACCATTACCTGGAACATAAAGACATTGAAGATGGAATCAATGAATTTGCCGAAACCAATAATCTTGACCTGGTCATTACCATTCCCAAGAAGCATAAACTGATGGAGGGGCTATTTAAGAAAAGTTCTTCCCGGCAACTGGTGTTTCAGTCGCATATACCAGTGATGTGCATCCATGAGTAAGTAAGAAATTAAAAAGTGAAAAGGAGATAAAGAGTGAAATTATCACACCTTATCTCCTTTTCAAATAAATAAGTTAATTGGCTGCAGTGTCCAGAACTTCCCTTTTTCTCTTTGAACTCTTAACTTAGAATTCTGCGCTCTTCGGTGTTCGTGGAAATGCAATTACGTCGCGGATATTGCTCATACCGGTGACAAACTGCACCATCCTTTCAAAGCCCAATCCAAAACCGGCATGTGGCACGGTTCCGAAACGACGGGTATCTAAGTACCACCACAATTCGTCGATAGGAATATTCAATTCTCTCATTCTCGCCTCCAATTTATCCAGTCGCTCTTCTCTTTGTGAGCCACCTACAATTTCTCCAATGCCTGGTGCCAGGATATCCATTGCTGCCACGGTTTTACCATCATCATTTTGCCGCATGTAAAATGATTTGATAGCTGCGGGATAGTTGGTAAGAATAACTGGCCTTTTGAAATGTTTTTCTACCAGGTATCTTTCATGTTCGCTTTGCAGATCCATGCCCCAGTCTGTAATGGGATATTGAAATTTCTTTTTCTTGTTATAATTACTTTCTCTTAAAATTTCAATCGCTTCAGTATATGTCAGTCTTTCAAAATCATTTTTAAGAACAAACTCCAGCTTCTCAATCAGGCCCATTTCACTTCTCTTATCCTGTGGCAATTGCTTTTCTTCATCAGCCAGTCGCTGCGCCAGGAAATCGAGGTCTTCCCGGTTGTTGTCCATTGCATACTGAATCAAATATTTGATAAACTCCTCAGCAAGGTTGGCGTTATCTTCCAAATCACAAAAAGCCATTTCAGGCTCTATCATCCAGAACTCAGCCAGGTGACGTGCAGTGTTTGAATTCTCTGCTCTAAAAGTAGGACCGAATGTATAAATATCACCAAAAGCCGTTGCCCCTAATTCACCTTCCAGCTGTCCGCTTACCGTTAGGTTAGTTGACCGGCCAAAAAAATCTTCTTTATAATCAATATTTCCTTTTTCATCACGGGGGGCATTATCGGGAGGTAGTGTCGTTACCCGAAACATTTCACCAGCACCTTCAGCATCACTGGCGGTAATGATAGGCGTATGCATATACACAAAACCCTTGTCGTTAAAAAACTTATGAACAGCAAAGGCCAAAGAATGCCGGACGCGAAATACAGATCCAAATGTATTGGTACGAAAACGCAGATGGGCTATTTCACGTAAAAACTCCAATGAATGCTTTTTGGGTTGCAAAGGATATTTTTCAGCATCACTATCGCCAAGTATTGTCATTGCGCTGGCCTTCAACTCCAGCTTTTGACCCTTGCCCAATGAAGGTGCAACACTTCCGGTTACCTTTATAGCCGCCGATGTAGTTATTCGCTTCAATGTTTCATCATCAAACTTACCCAGCTCAACTACCACCTGGAGGTTTGTATTTGTTGAGCCGTCATTCAATGCTATGAATTGGTTATTACGAAACGTACGAACCCATCCCATTACCGTTACTTCTTGTCCTGTTGGCTCCTGCAACAGCAGTTCCTTGATTTTAACCCTTTGATTGAACATAGCATCTTTTTTTAGAGTTGGCAAAGGTAAAACATGAAAGGCAGTATTCAGACGGGTTCTGTAGTTTAGCCATTACTCAACCTCTTTTTCTGTAATCACTTAAAAAGCAGGTCATTCCTTCAAAATATTCATCTAAATCAAGTGTAAAAAAATTAGTTACGCCCTGGAATCGCCAGGCCAAAATTTTTGTTTTTACGAAAAACAACTGTATTATTGCAGTGGAAAGAGGCTGATAAGTAATTTGTTCTCCTGTTTATTGGCTCATCAGAAACCTACCTATCCGTTCAAGTAAAACTCAACTTTTTCAAATTTTTCAGACTTAGTGATTTAATCACTCTATTAAACTTCAAGATTTTTGTATGTATGACATTCTGCAATTGAACGATATGCTCGTTCCTGAACTGCTGGATATTGCTGAGCAGCTCAACATCCCCAATGCAAAAAAATTAGATAAACAAGGACTCATTTATAAAATCCTCGATAACCAGGCTATTGCCGGCTCTAAAACAGGAGGCGTAACAGAAGAAAAAGGTAAAAGGAAACGGATAATAAAGGCTTCGACAGCAAATACAACAGAGGAAGCGGTAATAGAAGACGCCTCAGCACCTCCTATTACCAGCGAGAAAAAAATTATAAAAAAGTCTTCTCATCCCGCCCGTAAAGATGAAAAGGCTGTTGCGAAGAAAGGACGTAAGAAAACAGAAGAAAAAGAGGAGGAAACACTGTTCCCCGAAGAAGTCCGGGAAACTTCTGTTGAAGAAGCCGCTTTTCAACAGGCAGATGAAGCACTGGCAGCTGCCAATGCAGCTCCCGTCGCTCAACCTGAAGTTCCATCAATCCCTAACAAACACCATCAGCATCATAGAAGAGAACAAAATTTCAATATCGAATTTGATGGCGTTATTCTTTCCGAAGGCGTGCTGGAGATGATGCCGGACGGCTATGGCTTCCTTCGCTCATCAGACTACAATTATCTTTCTTCACCTGATGATGTATATGTTTCTCCTTCGCAAATAAAACTTTTTGGATTAAAGACGGGTGATACCGTGCATGGCGCTGTTCGTCCACCCAAAGAAGGTGAAAAATATTTTGCGTTATTAAAAGTTGACACCATTAATGGCAAGGGTCCTGATGAGGTTCGTGACCGTGTACCCTTCGATTACCTGACACCGCTATTTCCGTTTGAGAAATTGAATTTGTTTACTTCTCCTTCCGATTATTCTACACGCATCATGGATCTCTTCACTCCAATTGGTAAAGGCCAGCGTGGATTGATCGTAGCACAGCCAAAAACGGGTAAAACAATGCTGTTGAAAGCTGTTGCGAATGCTATTGCAGAAAACCATCCGGAATGTTACCTGATGGTAGTGCTGGTAGATGAGCGGCCTGAGGAGGTAACCGATATGGAGCGGAGTGTAAAGGCAGAAGTAATTGCCTCAACATTTGATGAACCTGCAGAGAAACACGTTAAAGTTTCAACCATCGCTTTGCAAAAAGCAAAACGCCTGGTAGAGTGCGGCCATGATGTAGTGATCCTGCTTGATTCTATTACCCGTCTTGCCCGTGCACACAATACCGTTGCACCGTCAAGTGGTAAAGTATTATCCGGTGGTGTGGAAGCTAACGCTATGCAAAAACCAAAACAATTTTTTGGAGCGGCCCGTAAAATAGAGAATGGTGGCTCCTTAACTATCATTGCAACCGCTCTTGTTGATACTGGTAGCAAAATGGACGAGGTGATCTTTGAAGAGTTTAAAGGTACCGGCAATATGGAACTGCAATTGGAGCGTCGATTATCCAACAAACGTATCTATCCTGCTATTGACCTGACGGCATCTTCTACACGCCGGGACGATCTGTTATTAGAAAGAGATGTATTACAGCGTATGAATTTGCTTCGTGTTTTCTTAGCGGATATGAACGTGGAAGAAGCGATGCGTGAGTTACAAAACAGGATGAAGGGAACCAAGAACAACGAAGAGTTCCTTGCATCAATGAATCGCTAATTTTTCATCTAATACGTCTTGATATGAAAACAAGTTTTGTAAATTTTTTTATTGCTGCTTCTTTGCTAATCCTGTTTTCCTGTAATGATGAAAAAAAGGAAAAGACAAACACTACTGAAGAAAAGACCGAGGTAAAGAAAGAAGAGCCAAAGAAAACAGAAGTATCGATAGGACCTGGTGGCGCCGAAGTGAAAACGAAAAGTGGCACTGAGATCAAAGTCGGAGACTCGGGCACATCGGTAAAGAGCAAAGATGTAAAAGTGGATGTGAAAAAGGATTGATGAATAATCATATTTTCTTAAAAAGCTTCTTCCAGAGAGGCTTTTTTTATGCCCGGTGCTACACAATCTGACCAACTTGTTTTCGTTATAGTTATGCTGAAAAACAATATCCCTTAACTAAGCCTGTTTGGCACACCGATTCTGATGAAAACACTAAAACTGCTGCCGCTCTTCCTGCTTTTACCGCTGGTATTTCATGCACAAAAAAGCCTGACGGGCCTATGGGTAGGTTCATTAAGCAATGACAGTGTCACTGTTCGCAAGGATCAATCGTTCGAAATCGCACTCACCGAGTACAGGCAAAAAGTATACGGATATTCCCGCAGTAGTTTTATCGTAAATGATACGCTTTACTATGTTTTAAAAAGAGTAAAAGGAACTATCAATGGTGATGTGTGCGAAGTAAAAGACGATGAAATCATTTCCTATAATTTTCGAGGCAAGCTTGACAAAGGAGTAAAAATGACCAGTATTTTCCGAATGAATAAACAGGATAGCACCTGGCACCTGCAGGGCGACTGGAAAACAAATCAAACCAAAAAGTTTTACTCTATCACCGGCAGGGTTGAGCTGAAAGAGGAACCCAATTATGAAAAATCAAAAATCTTCCCGCACCTCGAGGAATTAAAGGTAGCCGACGAAGTACCGTTTTACACGTCCTCAAAAAAATCGACTCAACCAACATCAACACCTTCAACTATCTCTCAGCCAGTAAAAAAAGAAGTAACTGTAGCAAAGGCCGAAACACTTAAACCTGAAAAGAAGATTGAAGAACCTGCAAAGCAGGAAGAAGAAGTAGTGGCATCTGCTGAATTGAGAAAAACCGATTTGCCTGCCAATAAGGTACAAACCGAAGAAAGAAAGAATTTTGACAACACCCTGCAACAACCTTCGGTAAGCAAGCGGGAACTGGCGATCAAAAAGGAAGAAATAAAAGCATTGCCGCAAACAACAGTTGAAGAACCAAAAGAAAGAAATGCTACAGCGATTACAAGGTCTGAATCAGACAGGAAAATCATTAGTACTGATATTCAAAAGCCCGAAATAAAAATACCTACAGCGGCTGCTTTTGTAGCAGAAAGAAAGACGGTTGCGCCACAAGTAGTTGAATTCAAATCTGACAGTCTTGAGTTAAGACTTTATGATAACGGCGAAATAGATGGAGACACTGTTAGCATTTTATTGAATGGTGAGATTATTCTCGCCAAACAAGGACTAAAAGCTACTGCAATAAAAAAGACTATTCACATTGCACCGGGCAACAACGAAGTAAACCTTGTTTTGTATGCTGAGAACCTCGGAAAATATCCGCCAAACACCGGACTATTGGTAGTATATGACGGAGAGGACATTTACCAGGTTCGCTTTAGTGCCGACCTGCGGCAAAATGCTGCCGTTGTATTCCGGAGAAAAAAGTAAATCCATAAGATCTTTAGGTTTCATCCGGCCTTGATTTTATAATTAAATTTAGTTTGACATTATTGATTAGTTAACCGGTCAAACTAAACTTATATGAAACTGATCAAGGCTGTATTTACACTCACTCTTCCGGTGCTATTCTCCTGCACCCAATCTCAACCTAATGCTGGCGACCTTCTTAATAGCGGTAAATGGATTGATCTGAGTTATGACTTCTCCGATCAGACGCTGTATTGGCCAAATAATCCTTCTGGATTCAGGCTGGATACCCTTGCAGAAGGAAATACGGAAAGCGGATTCTATTATTCTTCCTTTGCGTTTACAGCGCCGGAACATGGAGGTACTCACCTTGACGCCCCGGTTCATTTTTCAGCAAAGGGATTGAGTACAGATAAACTACAATTGGATCAACTTACCGGAGATGCCGTGGTTATTGATGTATCTGCCAAAACAGTAAACAACCGCGACTATCTTATTACTGTTGATGATATAAACCAGTGGGAAAAAACGAACGGTGCAATCAAAGAAAATGCGATCGTATTATTCAGGACTAGTTATGGAAAATTTTATCCCGATGCAGAAAAATATTTTGGCACGGCTGAAAAAGGTGAAGCCGGAATAGCCAAACTACATTTTCCCGGCATTGATCCGAAAGCGGCGGAATGGTTAGTACAGCACAAAGTAAAAGCAGTTGGTATTGACACTCCCAGCATCGACTACGGACAATCAAAAGATTTTAAAACCCACCAGGTACTAATGGGCGCCGACATCCCGGCATTTGAAAACGTAGCTAACATGGATCAATTACCCCCAATGGGATCCTATGTCGTAGCCCTTCCAATGAAAATAAAAAATGGAAGCGGTGGACCCTTGCGAATAATTGCCTGGATGAGGAAATAGATAGAGCCTCTTGTTGTCGTAATTATAGTTACAGATTAAGCGTGGAAAAATATTTGATTGTGTTTGGTAATACAAGAAGAAGGTTTTACTTTCCGAAATAGTATTACAAGCCATCAATTTCTTTAAAATGATTTTTCCATTCAGACTACTACTACTTGTCGCATGTTTCCTTAGTTTTTCGTCCTGTGTCAGCACAATGAAAAGCAGCATCAAAGATGACGGAGAGCAAGTACCGCCAGATTTTGGAAATACTAACGAAACATTACTGGTTATAAGGAAAGGAAAGAGGAGTTATGACAAGTATCTGGAGGAGAATTTTGAAAAAAATTATTTTGGCAAGTACATTATTATTGACAAAAGTGAATTAGAAAGCAGCAAGTATAAAAGTATAGAGGTATACAGATACGTATTTGATGAAGAGTTTAATCAAGAATACATATCTGCAAACAGCGCACAGCGTAGTGCAAACAGAGGAAGACAGTTTAAGGACAACGGTCAAAGCGTTGACTACGGACTGCATACCTATGCAAGGTTTCAGGTACAAGATCGGCGAACAGGCACTGTTTACAAAACCAAGCATGGTACCGGTGCGTTTTCAAAGTGGATGAAGGCCTATATTCAGGCGTTAGAAAAATCACGGCGGCAAAAAACTAAACAGTAGCCTTTATCCGCAAATAACTTGAATTCGGCTAAGGCATGTAAACTATCCCCTGCATTACCCATTTAGTTGCAAGGATGAAGAGTTCGCCTATTCCAAGCTAATAATTCAATCAATCGGGATCTTCGCCGCATTTTCCGTCAGCCACTGATCAAACGACTGAATGGATGGATTAAGTTGTTTGGAAAATTTGACATCCCTTGTAGATGTGCATACTTCTTCGAAGTCACGATAAAACTGGAACATATTACCCAGGTCATCAGCTCCGGGAAAACCAAAACTCCGGTACGTTTCCGGTGTTACTTCATTATAAACGACTTCTTCACCAAGGGCTTTTGTCAACGATTCAGCCATTTGCCGGCAGGTTGGTTCTCCGCCGGCAACACCAATTCTTTTGCCAACCATGGATAAACCCCTTTTGAAGATTCCATAGGCACATTTACCTATATCTTCAGAGGCGATACCGGAAAGCTTTTTATCCCCCATAGGGAAAGTAATAGCCAGTTTACCATCGGCACCACGTTTAGGACCGGAGCCGAAATAAATCAGGTTTTCCCAATAGAAAGAAGGCAAAAAGAAGGTGGTCGGCACTCCTGCATCGGTAAAGAAATGATCGGATTCTCCCTTTCCATCAAAATGAGGGACTTTATATTTTCCCATCAGGGTTGGCATTCGATCATCGGAAAGCGGTATCCAGTTTCGGGTGTCTTCCAGGGTGGACCATATCACATGTTTAAGACCGGCTTTTTTTGCAGCGTCCGCCATCATCTTTGCTTCAGCAATCTCCTTCTCCGGCGAAAAATGTGCCCAGTAAAAGGTGACGAGGTAGGCGCCGTATGTACCTTCCAAAGCTTTGGTCATACTTTCAAGATCATCAACATCAGCAGCAACGACTTCGGCTCCCATCTTCGAAAGCTCTTTGGCTTTATCAGAAGCCGGATCTCTTGTGATGGCACGAACAGCAAACTCACTATTACTGTCATGAAGAATAGCACGGGCCAATCCACCTCCCTGTGCACCCGTAGCGCCAAAGATGGCGATGATTTTCCTGGATGGCATAAGAATAAATTTTAGCAGAAGTTACAAAACAAGGAGATAAGATTTTGGTTTATCCCCTTCTAATTTTTTTACCAAAATAGTTGTACGGATTTTATTCGCTAATCAAGGCGTCGATCTTACCGGCAAGTTTCCGGTCTCTGTCTGTCACAATATCCCCTGCATCATGTGTGCAAAGCCAAACCTCCACCGTGTTCCAAACATTTTTCCATTCGGGGTGGTGATCCATTTTTTCAGCAGCCAACGCTACTCTTGTCATAAAGGCAAAGGCTTCACTAAAATTTTTAAACTGGAATTTCCGGTACAATTTGTTTTCAGTTTCCTTCCACATACAATTTCAATTTAGATGGGTTAGAAAAAACCTTTTACTAAAAAACCAGGTGTTCCTTATTCTTTATTTTTTCATTAGTTAATTCGATCACTAGTTGGACCCCTGTTATAGATCGAACAGGATTGATGATTTTATGAAGGTCTTCATCAGTGACGAGGTCGTCTTTCATCAGCCACAGAAAATCAAGATGTTTAAACTCGGGCAATAGATACTCCCCTTCAAACTGATTGTTGTATAAGTAATGTGACAATGAACCTGTCGGTTCATGATACTCAAAGATTGAAAAAAAATAGTCCCGTTTTTTTTTCTTAAGACCAATTTCCAATTCGTGATTAATCCGGAAGTCCATTCCCAGCAGGCTATTGAGCTGCCAGCAAAACTGGTAGTCTTTTACCGGTGCCATGATTCCCAGCAGCCGGGTATCTTCAAAAAAAGCTTCGGCCAGGTCATGATTATTGATCGATAATTTCAGGCTGCGTTCAGACACGATACTCTTTTTTTATAATTATAAACCGGCTTGTTTCAAAATTATGGCCAGCTCATTACGGGTAATATTTTGCCTCTCTGACTTATCGTAAATTGAAATAAGAAAAATTGTATCCTTAACCAGTTTTACACAGGTGATAATCCGGGCGCCGCTGCTTTTGCCTTTATTTTTTGAAGCAACTTTAACCCTTATCTCTTATAGCAATCTTTCCCTAACGGTTCCCCCTGCGTTAGATTCTCCAATAGGGAAAGATTAAGGATTCGGAGGTCTTCTATAATGGAAGGATATTTTTTGTATAGTGCCTTTAACTCCTTCTCAAAAAGATGGGTTAACTCAATTTTTAGCTTCGCCATTAGCTAAGTTCTTTGAGTAATTTTTCAAAAGACTTCAATTTTCTTTTTCCTTCCAGGGAACTTTTTACTTCTTTAAAAGCATTGACCAATTCCTGTTGACGGGTTTTTGGAGCTTTCTTTTTGCTACCGGCTTTGACATTTATTTCTTCCACTTCCAAAAAACTAAACGACTTCAGTAATTCTTTAGTAAATGCCAGTTTTTTCTGATCCTTGATATGTACGATTATTTTTTGCATTTCTTAAAATTACTCATTAAAACTGAACTTCCGATTCTATCGTTTCACTCCCTCTTTTATATTTTACTTTCGTCTTATCTCCTTTATTAAACTTGTTTAATGCCTTCATATAATTTTCAACGGAGGTGATAGCATTTTCTCCCAGTTGAATAATTATATCGCCGGCCTTTAGTCCGGCCTTAGAAGCCGGCCGGCCATCCGTTACACCATCGGCTCTCACACCAACTCCCGAAAATGTATAATCTGGCATAATACCCAATGTCACTTTAAACGATGACATAGAAACCTGTTGTTCTCTTGTTTTTGTAAACACCAAACGCTGTGTTTGTTTATTCAAATTGGTGATAAGACTATTGATGTAATTGATGACCGCCAATTCTCCTTCATAATTGATCTTGTTCGCATCATCACTGGGGCGGTGATAGTCCTTATGCTGCCCGGTAAAGAAAAATAAAACAGGAATATCCTTTCTATAAAAGGAAGTATGATCGCTGGGACCGGCACCACTGGAGTCGATCTTTATTGCAAATGGAAGTTTTTTATCATTGGCATTTATAACCAAAGACCAGGTTGGCGAAGTACCAAAGCCGCCGACAGCTAATGTCTTTGTACTATCATTAAGTCTGCCCACCATATCCATATTGACCATGTAGTTGGTGGTCTTCAAATCAATGGTGGGATTTTCCGTGAAATACTTTGAACCAAACAAACCCAGTTCTTCTCCAGAAAAAGCTATGAAGAGATAATTATTATTTTTGACTTTGGTTGTTTTTAAAATTCTGGCCAGTTCAATCAGGGCGGCCGTGCCACTGGCATTATCATCTGCTCCGTTGTGTATCAATTTTTCACCCGTACGTAACATCGAGTTCCCATCTTCTCCGTATCCCAGGTGATCAAAATGGGCGCCCAGTATCACCGTGGTAGCTGCACCATTGTCGATATATCCAATTACATTATGCCCGGTACGTTTCTTTTCGCTAATTTCTACATTAAGCTTTATATTCAAAGTGGCAGTAGGATCATTGAAATATTTTTTAGCCGCTTCTTTTTTTACGTATATGACCGGGATTGACAACTGGTCCGTTTTTTCTTTTGGATTGAAAGCAAGTTTATCATCGTCGGCAGAAGTGTTATAAATAATGACAGCTGTAGCACCGCGGTTATGCGCTTTTTTTGAATTGGTTTTAATATAGTCAGCCAGGTCAAAATGCGGGTTGGGTTTATTGTCTTCTATTATTTCCTTCAGATCAATAAACCAGGGCATATCTGCTTCCTGTATGGCAATTGCAGGCGAAGCTTCCAGGGATTTTTCGGCACTGAATAAAAAGGGGAAGAAATCTTCTCCGGCCTTTAAGGATGTATCGTTAATACTAAAGGAAGTCTTTTCACCAATACGCTTTCCTTCGTTGATATCAAAGGATTGAAAATAACCCTCTGTTCCTTTGGGCTGGATTCCATTGGCCCTGAACTTTTCGCTGATATACTCCATGGCCAATTTTTCACCGTTGCTTCCGGCTCTTCTTCCTTCCAGTTTGTCATCGGCCAAAAATGAAATATGGGTTTTCAGGTTGGCTAATGTAATCTTGTCTTCTTTCTTTATTTTTTGGGCAAAAGAGCTGGTTACAACCAGGGTAACAGCAAACAACAGCTTTATTCGTAGGATAACCATAAGGTAACAATTGAAACACAAAGTTAACAGGCGAGGCATTTCTTTTAATATTACCTCATTGTTTATTCTCAATTTTAATATTATAAACCTTTTAACGAACCAGATTGTCATAAAATCGGATTTCGTAACAGATTATACCCGTTGCTTTCTATTTTTGCACCCCTTTTAAATTGGATAAACGAAAATTACATATTGCCCTTGTCGGAAATCCTAATAGCGGAAAGAGTTCTTTATTCAATTGTCTCACAGGGTTGAAGCAAAAAGTGGGCAATTTCCCGGGGGTCACCGTTGATAAAAAAACAGGGACAACACTGCTGTCAATCGGAGAAGCTGAGATCATCGACTTGCCTGGTTCCTACAGCTTATACCCCAGGCGACTTGATGAATGGGTGAGCTATAAAGTGTTACTGAACCAGGACGAATTAAAGGCAGATGTGGTGGTTGCCGTAGCCGACGCCAGCAATCTAAAACGCAATCTTCTTTTTTGCACCCAGTTGATCGACCTGAAAATTCCGGTGGTCATCGTATTGACGATGATGGATATCGCTAACAAAAAAGGAATAAAAATTGATATTACTGAACTGGAAAGGGAATTGGGAGTGCCGGTGATTGCTGTTAATCCGAGAAAACATAAAGGGGTTCCCCAATTAAAAAAAGCAATTGAGCAAACCGCACTCAATCTCTACAAACCACCGATTAACGATTTTATAGATAATAAAGACCTGGCCGCTACAGCTATCGATGAGCTCCGCCATCAAATTCCTCATTTAAGCGACTATACGGCTATTCATTATCTCATCAATCATGAATCATTTGCGCTGGATGCAAAGACACAGGATGTGATTGAATCCATCGAACAGAAAAACAAGTTCAATCCAACTAAAACCCAGGCAGAAGAAATTCTGCATAGATACAGTCGTATCAAGCACATCATGCAGCTGACAGTCTCAGAGCCTGATCCTTTGCAAAAAACGTTGTTTACTGAAAGGCTTGATGACATTTTGCTTCACCGGCGATGGGGCTACCTGATACTACTGGCAGTTTTGTTTTTATTATTCCAAAGTGTTTTTTTTCTTGCCAGCTATCCCATGGATTGGATCGACCAGGGATTTGGCTCCCTCAGTGGCTGGCTTTCGTCGGTGCTGCCTGAAAATAATGTGACCGATCTTTTCATCAACGGAATAGTAGCCGGACTTAGCGGCATCGTGATGTTTGTACCGCAAATAGCTATTCTTTTTGGTTTGATCACCATTTTGGAAGATACCGGTTATATGGCCCGCATCAGTTTTCTCACTGACCGAATGATGCGGACAGTTGGGCTTAATGGCAAAAGTGTGATGCCCATGATCAGTGGTTTTGCCTGTGCTATACCGGCTGTCATGAGTACACGGAATATTGAGAACAGGAAAGAAAGACTGCTTACCATTTTGATCACTCCGCTCATGAGTTGTTCGGCAAGATTGCCCGTTTATACCATTTTGATCGGCCTGGTTATTCCCAACAAATATTTTTTTGGTTTTATTGGTTTGCAGGGATTGGTAATGCTTGGTCTTTACCTGCTTGGTTTTGTAATGGCGCTGCTTGTTGCTTATGTGGCCAAATGGTTTATTAAAATAAAAGAAAGAAGTTTTTTCATTTTAGAGTTGCCGGTATATCGTTCGCCAAGATGGAAAAATGTCTGGCACACCATGTGGAGCAAAGCAAAAATATTTGTCATTGATGCCGGCAAAATTATTATGGTCATCAGTCTTATTCTTTGGGCGCTAAGTTCATTTGGTCCTAAAGAAAAAATGCATGAAGCTACCGTTCAATATCAACAGGCGTTGGCGCAGCCAAATGCCGATACCACGTCTATTCAAAATGAGTATGGCAATAAAAAGTTAGAAAACTCCTATGTAGGTTTGATGGGCAGGGCTATTGAACCCGTTATTGATCCATTGGGCTATGACTGGAAGATTGGCATTGCACTGATTACATCCTTTGCAGCAAGGGAGGTTTTTGTTGGAACAATGGCTACACTTTATAGTGTCGGCAATGAAAATAATGAAGGACCGTTGAAGGAAAAGATGAAAGCAGCCGTTCGTCCCGATGGTAAACCGGTTTATTCATTAGCGACCGGTGTCTCCCTGATGTTGTTTTATGTTTTTGCCATGCAATGTATGAGTACCCTGGCGATTGTAAAACGAGAAACCCGCAGTTGGAAATGGCCCATCATACAACTGTTATATATGACAGGACTTGCCTACATCATTAGCTTTATGGCCTACCAGTTGTTGAAATAATCGTTTCCGCAAATCAGGGATTAGGGCTTTCCCATTTATCCTTCGGCTCAAAATATTCCCACACCAGTTTTGATGTTTTACGTGCCAACTGCCAGGCTTCATTATCATGTTTCCAACTCGTGTCCTTGTTGTTCTTTGTAAAAATGCAAAAGATATAAGGATTGTTGGGAGCATTAACCAATAACACCTCACTGCGTACCGCATTCACACAACCATTTTTACTAAACACTTCAATGTAAGGAGGTATCTGGGAAATGGCTTCATTTTCATCCCAATAATTCCTTCCCAGGCATCGCATCATTCTGTCACAAGCAGCAGGTGAAAAGATTTTATTCCGATAAATCATTTCGAATAATGTTCCTATTTCTTTGGGTGTTGTTTGTCCCCAACCATACAGACTCCTGTTATTTTCACGTCCCGGAGTTCTGGAGTTTACTCTTGTGTATTGAAAGCCCATACTATCTAAAATGGCATTGATCCTTGTACCCATGCCTGCCAATTTTTGCAGCCAAAGGCTCGCGGTATTGTCGCTGGTTGTCAGCATCAGCATAATTACTTTTTTCAATGCAATTTTTTCTCCGTCCTTAAATGAGCCAAGAATGTCTTCGCCTTCGTACAATAATGAATCTTTATAAACATGAGCAGAATCATAATGCAACTCTCCCTTTACTATTTTATCCATTACGCCAACCAATATGGGCACTTTTACAATACTGGCCGTTGGAAAAACGGTATCGGCATTGATAGCAACAACTTTTCCTGATTTTAATTCTTTGATATAAATGCCTGCATCGCCCCGAAAGCCTTGTATTGCTTCAATTAATTGTGATTGCAATTTTTTATCTGTTTTTTGAGCGAAAACTATCGTCATAAAAAGATTGCAGCAAAGTAGCAGGGCCAGTTTTATCATCGTTATTATGTTCTGTTGGTTTTAAAGATGATCAAAAAGTGAGAGCAGCTTCAACCATTACTTCATGCCCAAATAATCCGTCACCAATTGGCAAAAAGCCGTAACACCGGTCTTCATAGCACTATCTTCTACATAAAAATCCGGTGTATGATGTGGTGCTGCTTTTTCTTTATCCATGCCCTTTGGCATTCCACCGAGATAAAAGAAAAATGCCGGAGCTTTTGTTCCATAGTAGGAGAAGTCTTCTGCGCCTGTCACCCACTCACGTTCCGATACATTGCCAGCACCAATAGCATTTTGGAGGGAGGGAAGCATTTTTTTTACAAGAGCCGGATCATTATAAGTAACCAGTGTTTTTGTATCAATAACCACTTCAGCTTCTGCCCCCGACGCCTCTGCTATTTTTGTGATTGTATTTCTAAATTTTGCATGCACATCTTTTTGCATAGCACTATCGAGAGTGCGGATGGTGCCAAGCATAATGCATTCTTCCGGTATGATATTGTTACGAACACCACTTTGAATTTTTCCAACTGTTATCACAACAGGAGCTTTTGTCAACTCTGATGCACGACTTACAATATTTTGTAATCCCTGGATTATTTGTGCTGACGCAGCGATCGGATCTATACCCAACCATGGCTGCGATCCGTGGCTGGCCTTGCCTTTTACCCTTATACTAAAAAAATCCGCAGCGGCCATAAAAGCTCCCGGTCTGTATTGAATGGTGCCTGATTCAATTCTTGATTGGATATGCAGGCCAAAAATTGCGTCAACTCTTGGATTGTCCATTACACCCTCCTTCACCAGCAGCGAGGCGCCACCTTCTTCACCATCCGGAGCGCCTTCCTCAGCCGGTTGAAAAATAAATTTGACGGTGCCTTTTATTTCTGATTTTATTCCTGCAAGCACTTCGGCTACGCTCATCAATATGGCAACGTGTGCATCATGACCACAGGCATGCATTACTCCTACTTCCTGGTTATTGTAAATTGTTTTTTCTTTGGAAGCATAGGGGATGTTTACTCTTTCTTCAATGGGAAGTGCATCCATATCGGCTCTTAATGCGATACACGGTCCTGGTTTGGCGCCACGCAGCAAACCAACTACACCTGTTTTGCCAACACCCTCTTTTACTTCAACACCCAATTTTTTTAAATGGTCAGCCACCATCTTTGCGGTCTTAAACTCCCTGTTTCCTAATTCAGGATATTGATGCAAATGCCTGCGCCATTCGATACATTGTGGTTCTATTTTGGTAATCGCCTGCGAAATTTTTTGCTTAAGTTGTGCCTGTACTGAAGAAACAGAAAATAGGAAAAGAAGAGAGATCGGTGTACATAACTTCATTATAAAAATTTTTATGAATTTACCATAAAATGTTTTTAATCAACTACCTTCAAATGCCAGGAACGAGTCCTTACAAACAATCACTTTATTCCAGAATGTTTACGAGAAAGCTCTGATGCCGCCGCTCCGCCATTTACCATTTTTAAAGGCTGTGTTATTACACAGTGTTACTGCTTTTGGTGGGCCACAGGCACATATTGCCATGATGATAAAAACTTTCGTCAGGCAAACGCCTTATCTCACTGAAAAAGAGCTGATGGAATATAATGCCTTTTGCCAGCTTTTACCCGGTGCTTCTTCTACGCAAACACTTACATTGATTGGTTATAAAAGAGGTGGTGTTGGTCTTGCGGTTCTTACATTGATCATTTGGATTCTCCCGGCTTGCATTTTCATGGGTGGTCTTTCTTTTTTATTACACTATATTGATAAAAAGGCATTGGATACAGATATTTTTAAATTCATTGCCCCGATGGCTGCCGGCTTCCTTGTGTTTGCCTGCGTCAGCACATTCCCGCATGCTATACGAAACACCATTACGTGGTTTATCATGATCGTCAGTAGCATTGCTACTTATTTTTTGTTCAAGCTCCCGGCTATTTTTCCATTGATGATCATATTGGGTGGAGTAGCAACCAATCTTAGTAAAAAAAGAATTCCACAGGTAGAACAAAAACCGAGTAAGGTAAAATGGTGGAACTTTTGGCTTTTTGGAATTTTATTCATTGCAGCTGGTATTATAAGCGAAACAGCAAGAAAAGATAATTGGCCAAATAGAAAACCGATAAATCTTTTTGAAAACACTTACCGGATGGGCAGCCTTGTATTCGGCGGTGGCCAGGTTTTAATGCCCATCATGTATGAGCAATTTAGTGTAAGACCGGATGCGATTCGTGAAAAAAATCCTGACGTAGTACGGATTGATAAGGAAGATATGTATACCGGAATGGGAATTGTTCGGGCAGTGCCGGGCCCTGTTTTTTCTATTGCATCTTTCACAGGTGGTATGGCCCTAAAAGACATGGGTACCAAAGCCCAGGTTATTGGCTGTCTTATCGGGACCGTTGCAATCTTCTTACCCAGTGCATTGCTCGTTCTGTTTTTTTTCCCGATATGGAATAATTTAAAAAAATATGCAGCTGTCTATCGCTCATTAGAAGGAATCAATGCTGCAGTTGTCGGTATCATGATTGGTTCCACCTTTTATATCATGAAAGATATTTCGTTGATCGAAGTAAAAACAATAAGTGCATTGAACATACTCGTCATACTGAGTACATTTTTATTATTGTGCTACACAAAAATTCCAGCGCCGGTTATCGTCGCTGCCTGCCTTTTATTGGGCTATTTTTTCTAGCAGATATAAACAGGTTCCTACGTTTTGTAATAGTTACTCTTCAAAATTTCTTCGTACACTTTTTCAGGCACCATATATCGAACCGACTTGCCTTGTTTGACCAATTGCCTAATATGTGTGGCTGAAATCTGCAGGAGTGGTGCATCTATGATAGTCAGGTTAGCATGAATAGTATTATGGATTTCGAAGCCTTCTCTTTTATAAACATAAATAGGATAATTTTTTATAATATATTCATAGTTTTTCCACTTATGAAGATTTTGAAAACTATCGCCCCCCATGATCAAAGAAAATTGATAATCGGGATGTTTCTCACTTAAGTGCGCCAGTGTGACGCTGGTATAGGAGGGTTTTGGAAGACTAAATTCTATATCGGATACTTTAATGCGGAGATCATCTTCTGTTGCCAGCCGCAAAAGGTGAAGCCGGTCATATTCATTTAAGAGCGCCGAACTTGGTTTAAATGGATTTTGAGGCGAAACGACAAACCAGACCTTGTTTAAAGGAGTTTCGTTCAAAATATAATTTGCAATGATAAGATGGCCCTGGTGTACAGGATTAAAGGACCCAAAATAAAGACCAATTTTCATCTAAAACATTGATTATCAGCTTATTGATTCAACAATAATATGTTCCGCCTCGTCCAGCCTGAGACTGAGTTTGTAACCGGAGATGGAGACAGAAACCGGATCGCCCAATGGCGCCACCTGATCTACTGAGATCTCTTCACCAGGCAAGCAACCCATTTCCATGAGCTTTAAATAAATATCCTGGCTTCCAAAGCTCTTTATGATTGCCTTTTGGCCCAACTTCAACTCTGACAATTTTTTACTCATGTTTAATCCAATTACGACAAAACTAACATTGTATTCTGTTCTTTGTTTACGAATTTTGAAATTATGCGATCCTCAACAGAATCAAAGATTTATTTCTTTTTTCAAACACAAGTAAACCTGCAGCAGCGAACGAGGCTAAAGAAATTCCTGGAATCTTTGTTTAAAAGAGAGGAAAAAAGTCTGCAGAGCCTCAACTATATTTTTTGTTCCGATAGACAACTTTTGGAGATAAACCGCCAATATCTAAACCATGACTTCTATACCGATATTATCAGCTTTGAATTATCCTCGAAGGGTGCTCCTGTAGAAGGGGAAATCTATATAAGCATTGAAAGGGTAAAAGACAATGCTTTAACAATCGGAGAAACCTTGCAAAGAGAACTTCTTCGGGTCATCTTTCACGGCGCATTACATCTATGTGGTTACAAGGATAAAACAAAAGAGCAAATCCGAAAGATGAGAGAGAAGGAGGATTTTTATATTGCCTTATACTCGAAAGCCTGAAAATCAAGTCAGGAAATGTATCTAATAGCCTCATCATAATTTATTCGTTTCACGGGACACTGTTTCAAAGTGAAACAGTGTCCCGTGAAACCTTATCTTTGGGAAAACTTCAACTATGGCGAGAAAGAGATGGCAAGCCAAAACAGAAATCACCCCTTCCTTACTCAATTTTCGTGAAAAAAGAAAGTGGCAAATCACTCTGCGCCGTTACGTGATAGAAAAAAGCCCCTGTCCCGCCTATGCTCCGTACTTTGGTTTGGATATCGAAAATATCAGGAAGTGGTTTGAATATCAATTCAACAGTGAGCTCAGCTGGGAGAGTTTTGCCAAAAACTGGCAATTTGATCACATTATTCCTGTCACCTACTTTGATCATTCCGTGGACGAGGAGCTCAGGCTTTGCTGGAACTTCACAAATCTCAGGGTCGAGCCGTTTCAACTCAATAAAAATCGTGGAAACAGGATAGACGTATTAGGAGCTAAATCATATTTTGACGAACTATACTTACAAACAGGTTATCCCATTACAAAGGCGCTAAGAGATAAAATTGCCCGGATCGAACTATCAGAATTAACCAGTTCAGAGCCACAACAAAAATTCCTTGCCGAACACAAGGAATACCTGGCACAAATTGAAAACTATTCCATGTTTGAGTTTGAGCTTCTAAATCATGGACGATCACCAGAAGAGGTTAAAAAGGAGATTGCCTTCCTTCAAAAAAATATTCAAATCTGAAGGCCTTCAACAAAGTACCTTTGCAGCCTATGTTTCCAGAATATGATGTAATAGTAGTCGGTGCGGGCCACGCAGGCTGTGAGGCAGCGGCCTCAGCGGCTAATCTTGGCTCAAAGGTTCTTTTGGTAACCATGAACATGCAGACAATAGCTCAAATGAGCTGTAATCCTGCCATGGGAGGTATTGCAAAAGGCCAAATAGTGCGGGAAATAGACGCTTTAGGCGGCTATTCCGGTATTGTCACGGATATCTCTATGATACAATTCCGGATGTTAAACCGCTCCAAAGGACCTGCGATGTGGAGTCCCCGGGCACAGAGCGACCGCATGCTTTTTGCCGGAACCTGGCGGGAAATGCTGGAAAAAACCCCCAATGTTGACTTTTACCAGGACATGGTCAGAGGTTTGGTAATAAAAGATGGTAAAGCCTGCGGCGTAATCACCGGCCTGGGACATGAAATAAAAGCAAAGGCCGTTGTCCTCACTAACGGAACATTCTTAAATGGCATCATTCATATTGGTGAGAAAAACTTTGGCGGTGGCAGGGCTGCAGAAAAAGCAGCGACCGGTATCACTGAGCAGTTGGTTTCTTTGGGCTTTGAAAGTGACCGGCTGAAAACAGGTACACCACCAAGAGTGGATGGCCGAAGCCTTGATTATTCCAAAATGGAGGAACAACCCGGCGATGAGGAGATCACAGGGTTTTCTTATACGGACACCCCGAAGCCAAAACAGCAACGAAGCTGTTGGGTAACCTATACCAATCAAACCGTACACGATATTCTTAAAACCGGTTTCGACCGCAGCCCAATGTTTGCCGGACGAATAGATGGGGTGGGACCCCGATACTGTCCCAGCATTGAAGACAAGATTAACCGCTTCGCGGAAAGAGAAAGGCATCAGCTTTTTATTGAGCCGGAAGGTTGGAACACCGTTGAAATATATGTCAATGGCTTTTCAACATCATTACCTGAAGAAGTTCAGTACGAAGCGCTTCGTACTGTTCCTGGTTTTGAGAATGTCAGGATTTTCCGACCGGGCTATGCCATTGAATATGATTATTTCCCTCCGACCCAGCTAAAACACACATTAGAAACAAAACAGATACGAAATCTTTTCTTCGCTGGCCAGATCAATGGAACAACGGGCTATGAAGAGGCCGCCTGCCAGGGATTGATGGCTGGTATCAATGCACACCAGGCTATAAGAGAATTAGAGCCGGTTATTCTTAAAAGAAGCGAAGCTTATATCGGTGTACTGATTGACGACCTGATTAGCAAAGGAACCGAAGAACCCTACAGGATGTTTACTTCGAGGGCTGAATTCAGAACATTGCTTCGCCAGGACAATGCCGACCTACGACTTACAGAACTAAGTTATCGCCTTGGCCTGGCATCGCAAGAAAGAATGGATAAAGTGGTAAAAAAACGAAAGGATGTTGATGAGATTAAAACTGTTTTAAAAGAAACAAGCATCGAAGCTGAAGAAGTCAATCCTTTCTTTGAGTCAATCAATTCTTCATTGATCACAGAAAAACAAAAAGCGGAAAAAATTTTGCTACGGCCCGGTATTGAATTAACTCAACTGGCGCATGCATTACCAACCTTACAAACAAAACTTTCAATTTACTCCACAGAGAATATCGAACAGGCTTCCATACAAGTGAAGTATGATGTTTACATAGAGAAAGAAAAAGAACTGGTAACAAGAATGAGTCAATTAGAAGATCTTGAAATACCATCTATGTTTGATTATAAAAAAATTCTTTCACTTGGTAATGAAGCAAGAGAAAAGTTAAGCCGCATTCAACCAAGAACACTCGGACAGGCGAGCCGAATCTCCGGTATTAATCCCAGTGATGTGCAAATATTGATGGTATACATGGGAAGATAACCATTTCAGTTGCTTCATCTTTTTCTTTTAGTTTCATTTGTTAAAGAGTGATGCGCTACATAGATAATTCCACACAACTTTATTTTTTCCAAATATTGTGGAATTGCTGTTGTTGAAATATCTCATGGTTAATAAAAAACTTAAACCATGGATACCAACAAAATTCTTTCTGCCGATCTACTCGATCTTGTTTTTGATAACAGAAACAAAGACTATGGTGCGTATGAGCTACGCAAAACCTATCACACACGAATTACAAGGTCGCTGATCTTTACCGGTGTCTTTACTTCGTTAATCTTCGCCGGGGTTGTATTGGCAAACAAAGAAAGAAAAACAGAAGAAAGATTTATCATCAAACCGGAAGTAACGATATCAACGATTGAACCGGATTTAAAGCAACCAGATCCATTACCTGAACCGCCACCCCGACAAGCCGAGCCTCAACAAATAAGAACAGAGCAATTAACAAACATTGTAGTAGCACCTGATGATAAAGTGCAAGAACCACCACCAAGTCAGGATGATTTATCGATGGCAAAGATTGATGTAAAGACCCAAGATGGAATTGACTTTAACGGTATAGTAGAACCTCAAATTCTTGATGACGGAAAGGGAATTATTGAAAACAAAGTAACAAAGGAACCGGAAGGCCCCCTTGAAATAGTGGAGATACCGGCAAAGTTTGATGGCGACTGGATAAAATTTTTAGAACGAAATTTGAATGGCCAGGTTGCCGTTGATAATAATGCTCCCGCTGGTCGATATACTGTTATTATGCAGTTTGTGGTTGATGTTGATGGTTCAGTCAGTGATATCAAACCATTAACTAACATCGGCTACGGCTTGGAACAGGAAGCTATAAGGGTTTTAAAAAAAGCAAAGAGATGGGACCCCGCTATCCAAAATGGACACAGCGTAAAGGCGTATCGTAGACAACCGATTACATTCCAGGTGGCATCAGAAGAATAGGTTTAAACAAAACAGACCCGCATGAAAGCGGGTCTGTTTGTTTTTAGATTCTTTGCTTAACTATTTCTCTTTTGTAATTAAGGTCTGTTGCTCCCGGCTTGTTACCGAATTATTTACTACCCCTTTAATTTCTCCCCTACAGTTAACAGATCCACATCTACATTCAAAGGGTTCCATCGTCTCATTCAAAAATTGAGAATAATCCAATGTCAGCTCTTCATTTCGCGAAATATTTCTAAGCGCAATCACATTTAACCCATCGAGCCTTGTGTTCGCATCACAGCTATGATTTTGTGGCGCCCACTCCGAAGGATCTTCATCCCACAACACAAACACTTCCTCACTTAAAGCATACGCATATCTGCGAAAATGAAGTTGCTGCTCCTTATCCCAGTTTTTCTCGACAAACCTACGGGTCACGATGCGCTGAGCCTTTTCCTCTCCCGTAAATATGACATCACCTTTCCGGATATTACGGGTAGCATAAATTCCAAATCCTGCAATGGAGTTGCCTTTCATCGCATATGGCTTTTTCTTCCTTCGGTGCCTGGCGATTCCCTCTTCGATGATGTGCTCAAGAAATCCTTTTTGACCAGCTTCGTCAAACTTTAAAATGAAATCAGCCGAACCTTCATAGCCGTCTGTATAAAAAACAGAACAGGTAAAGTTGATCTCGAGAAAATAAATTTCGTTATTGTCATCAATCCTAAAGTCGAGCCTGGCATATCCCACGCCATTAAAGCCCTGGAATATTTTTTCTGTCGCTGCTCTTAACTTTTTATCCAGCACCGGATCGGTACAGGGAAAATTACAGTCCGGGTGCAACTCGGATGTTTTTAATGAATAGGTTTTAAAATACTTTCCCTCGGGAAAGACATACTCTACCGGCTTAAAAACCCGGCAACTTTTTCCATCCTTATTCGCTGCAACCAACACGGTGAACTCCCTACCGTCAATATATTCCTCCACCAACAATGGTCCATATTCATTAAATATTTCCACGACTTTTTTCAGTAAGTCCTGCTTATTATACAAAACCGAATTTTCATCTATACCCAAACTGTCCCCGGCCTTTGCCGGCTTAATAAACATTGGATAAGACAAATATTTCTCCACTTTGTCGATATCCTCAGGTTGTTCAATGATAAAATAGCCAGGCGTTTTTACCCCCTCGCAATGCGCAACATATTTCATTAACTCCTTGGTAGGATCATATAGTTTGGCTGTAGGACCTGTATGAGGCAGGTCGAGCAATTCAAAAGAATGAATCACGTCAATAGACGGGACTTCCCATTCCAGGTATCCTTCACACAGGTTTACAAACACATCATAGTTCTTCTTCTTCAACTCCTTCAGCTGGCGATAGGTTGTCAGCTTATTGAGAAAAACATGATCCACTTCATCGTTCGGCAACAAGGCTGACAAATTCCTCGGCGGATCATAGTATTTGTAATCCACCCCTGTGGTAGAATAATCGGGTTGTAGCACACAAACCTTCATGGTATTTATTTAAAGCTTTAAATTTCTTCTGGCGAAAGCATCGTGAATAATCCGCCTTACAAGGTCAGCAAACGAGTTGTTAGAATAGCGGAGAATAGCGCCAATAGATGTATAGTCCTCGTCTTCACTTAATCCGCACTGAGCATTCACTTCAAGCATATATAACTTGCCGGTGTTCTTATCCATTCGAATATCCAGTCGTCCATATCCCATCCCTCCCACGGACAAGTATGCCTCCAGGCTTAACTGTTCGATAGCTTTTACTAATGATTGATCTGGTTGGTGATAATCATAAAAATTCTCATCGGCGGGCATGGGCTTTTCATCCTCATAGATTTCCCAAAGTCTATCAAATGAAAGAAACTTTTCTTCATCCGGCAACGACTCATGAAAGACCCGCTCAACAGGTGGAAAAACAAAACAAGATTTGGGACGGGTTGAAGATCCCACTATAAAAGAAGTGTATTCCGGGCCTGTAATAAATTGTTCTACAAACAACCCATCGGCCAATAAATTCCAACCCCGGTAACCCTTTTTTATTTCATTAATGCGATCGCTTAGTTCATCGTCAGTGTAAACCACATTCTTTACTGATACACCCATGCTTCCACCGGATACTGCAGGTTTAATAATCAGTGGTGCTCCTAATCTTTTACAGATTCCTTTGATCGATTCTTGACTCCCGTCGATAATTTCCCATTTTGCTGTAGCAACACCGGCGTCATCAAACGCCTTTTTCATGGGTATTTTGGAGGTAGTGATATTGTAAAAATGAGCATCAGAGCCGGTAAAGATCAATTTATTGTTTTCCAACTCATGAATAACCGACACACCCGGCGTACCGTTTACCTCATCACCATCGCAAAGGTTTAAGACCAGCGGTATTTTTCTACCTGACTTCTTTTTAATCGTGGCAATAATTTCCTGGAAGTTTTGCATCGTGACCGGTTGCCATGTCCAGTCCGCACCTATTTCATCAAAAACCCGCCTGTATTCTTCAAGGCTTTGAGAAAAGTCGTAATAATATTGAAGATTGGGGTCGTCTGTTTCCAGGTAAGGAAAAAGTATCCAGATCTTTAATCTTTGTATCGGATCAATTGCCGCCGGCTTCTGCTTCGAAACCTTTCGCTTAAGCTCTTTTTTCCCTGTTTGAACGATCATGCAGTTGTTGTTCGATGAATCGGGTCAATGTATAGTTTTTCAGTATGTCCAGGTGTATGTGTGCGGCTCCCTTTATTTCACCAAGACACTTTATGCTTCCACAAAAACAAGTGAACGGTTGAGCCATATCCCATTCAGTAGAGGGATAGAAAAAAGTCATCTCATCGCCTTCTGCTATTGGTCGCAAGGCCACAATGTGCATAGCATGTGTGTCGAAAAAAACATTGGGATCGCAACTATGGTTGATGTATTGCAGATGCTCCGGGTGTAATAAAATGTGTTTATCAATACCAACCTGCACGGTGAGGTAATTGGGCTCAGCAACTATTTCCCTCGAAGAAAATTCAATAACAACATCGCCCGGCTGATAGGCCCGCTGCGCAAAAAAACCTTTTTGATTGTTACTGAGATTTTGCCTGACAACGGCGAATGTATGATCGCTGATAATGCGATAGTCGGAACTTGAATGGGTTATCATATTTCAATTGATATGAAAAGATATTGATAAACTTTTATGTAACAAATCTTCTATTCATAAATGTGAATAATTAATAACAATAGTTGAATAACATTGACACGTTTACTGATTACTTCAATGACCCTATTATACGAAAGGACTTGTTATACCAATAGCAGAAACAAGCTGACTGATCAAAGACTTTCGTCGTTGCCCGACCCATTCTCTTGGTTCTGTTGAAATTCTTTCCATGCAATTGCTAACTTGATTTCGCCAAAGCCAATGGAACTACCAAGCTTTTCTTTGATGATGTTTAAAGGAGAACCCTTCATTGCTTGCAAAGCCGGCTCAATGATCACCAACTTTTCCCTGCTTACCAGCTCTTCAATATGAATAGTCCCTTGTTGAACATAATAAGCCAGGTGGCCTTCGATTGTTTGGTCAGTAAGATTTCTCAATGCTGCAATCTCTTTAACAGCCCGTCCCTCCTTAAAAAGTTTAAAAGACTCCGCTTTTGTATCAACCTTCGGCTTCTTAACAGCACCCGGATCTTTTTTTTCCCGTTTCGGTGTCTTCTCATGAATCAATGATTCCAGTCCCTTTGTTTTACTGTATCGGACAATAATATCCAGGAACGACTGGCCATACTTTTCAATCTTCGCCTCTCCAAAACCGCTGATTTTTCTTAACTCGGCTAGCGTTTGGGGCAAATACCGGCTCATCTCCGCAAGGGTGTTGCTACCGGCAACAATATAAATAGGAAGGTTTGCTTTAGAACAAATAGAATCCCGAAGGATCTTTAACTGCATATATAGAGAAGGGTGAGGAAGATCGGATCTATCTGTGCTCGCCGTTGCATAGGCATTGATGGAAAATATAGGAACAGTAAACGCCTTTTTAAGTTGCTGGTAAAGGTCTATCGAAAATCCATTTTCAAAACCGCGGATCAAATACTGTTTTAACGAAAGAAGCGCAAAAACCTCCTTCAGGCTATCATTATACTCCCTTGCATGCTGACGGCTATCCGTGCTAACCGGAGAGCTTTGCAAATAGTTAATTGCTTCATTTACTTTTTCCTTAAAAAAGGTTCCAGCAGCTTTCAGCCTTTCATCTATTTTATCATGATCCACGGCCTCTTGTTGAAACAGGTTTCCTAACTGTGCCTGGAACTTCTTAGCCACCTCGTTAATACCACCTACTTTCTCTTTCAACGACGTTAGCCAACCCATCGAATCATTGCTAAAAGACGTCTTATGCTCTATTATATAATCTAATAATATCCGGCAGTTTTCAAGGGCGACCGCAAAATCAAAAGTGGATAACAAAATAGTTAGCTCATAATTTAGCTTGGCCCGCTCTAATTCGCTTTCCAATCCTTTCAAGTTAGATTGATTCTCTGAAAAAGCAACAATCCTGCTATCACTATGCAGGCTTGATGGCCGAACCCTTGTTTGTAAAATCAATCCCGGCAAATTAGTACAACGGCTCAGTGCCACATAAACCTGGCCTGCCGCAAAAGCTTCTTCAGCGTCTATAATAGCTTTTTCAAATGTTAGTCCCTGGCTCTTGTGGATAGTAATCGACCAGGCCAATCGCAAAGGATATTGCACAAAGGATCCTAATACATCTTCTTCCAGCTTTCTCGTTACATTGTTGAGAGAGTACCTGATATTGCTCCAGGTTTCACGGCTTACTTCAATCTCATGCTCCTCGCCCCTGCATTGAACAGTTATTTTGTCCCCTTCCAGTTTTTTTATCGTTCCGATTTTCCCATTAAAGTATCGCTTACCCTTGTCAGCAGCGTCATTTTTAATAAACATGACCTGTGCGCCGGGCTTCAGGACCAGCGCTTCCTCTGCCGGGTAAGCTTTTTCCGGAAACTCTCCGGTGATCTCAGCCCGATAAACCATTGACTTTTCCGTTATCTTTTCCAACTCCTCCCCATTGATAAGATCCGCTTTTCGATTGTGGGTGGTAAGAATAATATAACCATCATTTTTACTACGGCGAAAGTCCGGTATCAGCCGGCTCTCCAAAATCTGCAGGCCCTCGCCATCTATTTCATTGTTGCGAATTTGGTTGAGAAGCTGAATAAACTGTTCATCATTTTGCCTGTAAATTTTATTGAATTCTATATAAACAGGAGGCTCTTCCTCTATTACTTTACTGTCAAAAAAATAAGGGCTCTTGTAATACTGCGATAGAATTTGCCACTCCTGGACAGGCACGACCGGCGGCAGCTGGTACATATCACCAATAAACAACACCTGCACGCCGCCAAACCGCTCGAAGTTCCGCTGCCTTATATGCCGCAATATCGTATCGATGGCATCGAGGGTGTCGCAACGAACCATACTGATTTCATCAATCACCAACAGTTCTAATTCCTGCAACAGTTTTCTTTTTTCAGCATTAAGCCGAAGACGACTTAGCAAGCTATGCCGGTCAGCAATGGCATCATTATGACCATACCCCGTCGAAGCAGGTATAAAAGGAGATATAGGTAGTTGAAAAAAAGAATGAATGGTTACGCCACCGGCATTGATCGCTGCCACGCCGGTTGGCGCTACTATAGCCATTTGCTTGGGCGATTTGTTTCGGATATATTTTAAAAAAGTAGTTTTCCCGGTACCGGCTTTGCCAGTCAGAAAAATGTTGCGGGAACTTTTATTCACGAGCTCAGCCGCAAGGCTAAACATTGTATTTGATGTATCGGGCGTGATGTCTGCCACAGATTATTTATTTAGCCACGAATTACTCGAATTATCACGAATCAAATATTGAAAAATGAAAGCTAAAAAATCAGCCGCTTATATTCAAGGCTGGTTTTTCCAAAGTTAATAAGTAAGCCTAACCGAAAGCGGGAGACTTTCAGATAATTCAATGTTTGTGCTATCGCATCAACCGGTATCCCATCTTTATTTGCTTTTACTTCAACAATAATATTATCAAATAAAGTAAAGTCGGCAAAGAATTTATGTTTCAGAGTCTTTCCTTTATAATTAACAGAGTGCTCATCTTCTCTCAAAAAATTAATATCTCTTTCCACAAATTCAAGTTCCATCGCGTCTTTATATACTACTTCCAGGAAACCAAAACCAAGTGTTCTATGAACTTCCATACAGGCTCCGACAATTTCATAGACTTCGCTCTTGTAAAGCATATTGTTCATAAAAAGCTTTTTAAAATTGGCGAATTTAGCCACGAATTACACTGATTGCAACGAGGGTTTATTCAATTTCAATAACCTCTTTATTCGTGCTTATTCGTGTAATTCGTGGCCACAAAATCATTCCTCTGAAGTCCTGGCTCCCAGCAGCAGCAATTCACTTACCTGTATTTCGGTAATATATTTTTTGTTGCCGTCTTTATCATTATAACTGCGGTTTACCAGCTTTCCTTCCAGCGCTATTTCCTTCCCTTTGTCCAAATATTTTTCCGCTATTTCAGCTACCTTACCCCATGCCACCACCCGGTGCCATTGAGTCTCTGTTACTTTCTCTCCTTTTGCATTCCGATAGCTTTCGCTGGTTGCCACATTAAACGTGGCCAGCTTTTTACCGCTTTCCATTGTTTTTACTTCGGGAGCATTGCCCAGGTTTCCGATCAATTGCACTTTGTTTTTTAATGCGTACATAACTTTAAGTTTTGTGTCCCGTCTACCGGAACGGTGTTAAAATTTGTTATCTCAATCAACCCTGCATCGGATTGACAAAACAAAGATGGGGTCGTGAAAAAGTGGTAGCCGGTTTTTAACCCTTTACTTGCGGATGTAGCCGTTTGTAAACGGTTGTACTTATAAAATATTTACTTACCTTAAACTCTCAAACCCATGACAGCACGATGCAACAAGAAAAAGTAGAGCCCAAAACCTGCCTTGCCTGCGACAAGCCGCTGAAAGGCCGTTCGGATAAAAAATTTTGCGATGACTATTGCCGGAACAATTACAATAACCAGCTAAAATCGATTACCAATAACCAGGTACGGAATATTAATAATGCTTTGGGTAAAAACCGCCGCATAATGGAGGAACTCCTGCCTTCGGGAGAAGAGATGGCCAAAACCACCAAGGAAAAACTTTTGCAACGAGGGTTTTTATTCAAATACGTCACTCATTTATATACAACCAAATCGGGCAAGACTTATTACTATTGCTATGATTATGGCTACCTGCCGCTGGAAAACGATTGGTATTTAATTGTAAGAAGAAAAGAAGAGTAAAAGCTTTTTCCCCATTTAACAGGGTCTGATTTTTGTGACTTTGAAAGAGTCAACAAAATTTAGTCACCTTAATAATTTTTTATGGGAAAGCTGAGTGGAAAAACGGTGGCCATTCTTACTGAAAACGGGTTTGAAGAAGTTGAATTAACAAGTCCCAAAAAAGCACTGGAAGATGCCGGAGCCAAAGTGCATATTGTTTCGCCTCAACAAGATAAGGTCAGGGGATGGGATCATGATCACTGGAGCATTGAACTGCCGGTGGATGTTCACATTTCCAAAGCAAAGTTTGCAGACTATGATGCGTTGGTTTTACCGGGAGGGGTTATAAATCCTGATAAACTAAGACGAAACAAAGGAAAGTGTGGCCTTTGCGCAACAGTTTTTAGAAGCCGGTAAGCCCTTGGCAGCCATCTGCCATGGCCCTCAACTCTTGATAGAAACCGGCCAATTAGAGGGAAGAGACATGACTTCCTATGCCTCAATCAAAACCGACCTGGAAAATGCCGGCGCCACCTGGCACGACAGGGAAGTCATCGTTGACAACGGATTGGTGACCAGCAGAAGTCCGGAAGACCTTGAGGTGTTTAATACGAAAATGATAGAAGAAATTGGCGAAGGTATCCATGCTCCTATTCCGAGTCATTGACAATCAGGTTTTGAAGTCTAATTTCTAAAACAAAACCCCCAACAAATAATTGCTGGGGGTTTTGTGGTGTGGGGCGGGATCGAACCGCCGACACAAGGATTTTCAGTCCTTTTCCGCCTCCGGCGGATACCGCACCTGCCGCTCATTTAAATAGTCCTTAATTATTGACTTTATCTTTTCTCTGCCTTGGCCGCTCTTGAAAAAATTTTCACGACTCATTGCCTCCTGTTTGGTTTCAAAACACTCAGTAAAAATTAACTCCCAGGGGCGATATCGTAACGTGAAGCCCTTTGCCTCTGTTGCATTATGTTCAGTTACCCGTCTTCGAATATCATTGCTAAATCCAGTATAGGTTTTACCAGAAGAAGGAGAATACAGGATATACACATAATACATATCCACAAAAAAGCCTCTGACTTTGTCAGAGGCCTTTCGTGGTGTGGGGCGGGATCGAACCGCCGACACAAGGATTTTCAGTCCTTTGCTCTACCGACTGAGCTACCGCACCTTTTCCCTATCGGGGTTGCAAATATAGAGGGAATTCACATAAAATCCCCATTTTAGTTCCCTAAACTTTTTACCGGAATTTACATCCCGTATTCACTCAGGAATTTGATGCGCATGATCTTTAATTGCTCCCAGTTAAAATTATATTCGGCCAACTCCTCCTGTGCTACCTGTAAAGAAGAAGTGTCGCAGCCTTTGAAATATTCAATGATTTCATCCTGGTCATCTTCATCCAGCATTTCATCAATGGCATAATCCAGGTTTAACTTGGTACCGCTTGCCGCAATGGTTTCCATCTCTTCCAGCATTTCATCAATCCGCCATCCTTTGTTTTTGGCGATAGTTTCTAATGATACTTTCTTATCGGTGTTTTGAATGATATACACTTTATTACCGCTCTTATTCACCACACTCTTCATCACGAAATCATCCGGCTTTTCAATATTATTATCCTCTACGTATTTCGCAATCAGTTCCACAAATGGTTTACCATAACGAATGGCTTTCCCCTTGCTAACACCCTGGCATTTCTCCAAATCGGTGATAGAAGTAGGATACATGGTTGCCATATCCTGCAGTGATGTCTCCAGGAAAATAACAAATGGCGGCAGGTTCTTTTTCTTCGCTTCCTTTTGGCGAAGCTCTTTCAGCATTTCAAATAATTTTTCATCAGTGGCTGACCCTGTGGATGCTTCAGCTGCTGCTTCCTCGTCATCAGCATTCGCATCGTCATACAAATGGTTCAGGATTACCTTGAATGATTTTGGCTTTTTGAGAAATGCTTCTGTCTTCCTGGTAAACTTCAACACGCCATACTCTTCAATGTCTTTGGTCAGCAATCCTTCCAGGATCAACTGGCGGATCAATGAATTCCAGAATAAGGCATCCTTTTCATTTCCGCTGGCGAAAATGTCGAGGCCATCATGCCGGAACATCTTGATCTGCGGCGTGAGCTTACCCGTTAATATCTGCACGATATATTCTGTAGCGAATCTCTCATCCAACGCTTTGATAGCTTTCAACGCAATGACGGCTTCATCTTTTGCTTCAACTTTTTCTTTTGGCTGCTTGCAGTTATCGCACTGGCCGCAATTCTCCTGCTCATACACTTCACCAAAATAGCTCATCAACACTTTGCGACGACAAACACCACTTTCTGCATACGCTACCGTTTCATTGATCAGTTGCGCACCAACTTCCCGTTCACTCAATGGCTTGTCACGCATCAAATGTTCCAGCTTGCTCACATCTTTATGTGAGTAGTAAAGAACACATTTTCCCTCGAGTCCATCACGTCCGGCTCTACCTGTTTCCTGGTAATAGTTTTCGATGGACTTTGGAATATTGTAATGTATGACAAAGCGGATATCTGGCTTGTCGATACCCATGCCAAAGGCGATGGTAGCACAGATCACCTGTACATCTTCACTTAAAAATTGATCTTGTCTTTCAGCTCTTAATTTACTGTCCAACCCTGCATGATAAGCAACGGCCTTGATGCCGTTTGCCATCAACAAGTCGGCCAGTTCTTCTGTGGTCTTGCGGTTCAGTGTATAGATAATCCCGCTCTTTGTTTTCATTCCCTTGATAAAGCGAACGATGCTTTCATCCGTTTGATTCTTCCTGATCTTGGGAAGAATTTCGTAATAAAGATTAGAGCGGTTGAACGAAGAAATAAAAATATTAGGATTATGCAGGTCCAGGTTTTTAACGATATCGCTTTGCACTTTAGGAGTGGCCGTGGCCGTCAATGCAATGACGGGAATATCGGGGTTTATCTGTATCATCATTTCCCTCAGCCGGCGGTATTCCGGGCGAAAATCATGACCCCATTCGGAAATACAGTGAGCCTCGTCAACAGCAAAAAAAGATATTTTAAGATCAGAAAAAAACTCAAGATTTTCCTGCTTGGTCAATGTCTCGGGAGCCACGTACAGCATCTTTGTTTTTCCAGTCAGCAGGTCATCATGTACTTCCTTGATTTCTTTCTTTGTCAGCGTAGAATTAAGAAAGTGTGCTACTTCATCATTGCTGCTATAGCCACGAACAAGATCTACCTGGTTTTTCATCAAAGCGATCAGCGGGGAAACAATAATCGCCACTCCTTCACTTACCATTGCCGGCAGTTGGTAGCAAAGACTTTTGCCTCCGCCGGTGGGCATTATCACAAATGTGTCGTGCCCGGCCAATACTGATTCAATTACTTTTTCCTGGGTTCCCTTGAATTTATCAAACCCGAAATGCTCCTGTAAAGCCTTGTGAAGGTCAAATCGTTTTTTCGCAGGATTTTCTACTTTAGTTTTAGCCGTTCTTTTGGTTGCGGCTTTTTTTGCTGATGTTGCCATTACTCTGATATTTCCATCGCACTTTTCAAAATGCAGATATTATTAAGATACTTACTTTTTGTTCCACCTTCCCACTCTGAGTCGGTATTTTATACACATGGCAGCTTCGTCTCCAAACCAATAAGTGTTTACTCTATCTGGGGAGAAATACTTCATTACAAAAAATAATACCCAAAGAGCCTTTTTAAGGATGGCGAATTTACTAAATCTACACTAGATACCGCGTGGCAAAGCGTTAAAGTTGATGCGGCGCATTTACACAAACGTATGTTCTTTTAAAACCTATAATTTTGTCGCTTCAACTATGCCAGTTTCCATAAAAAAGATTGCACTTAATACCATTGATTTGGAGGCCAAATCAATTGCAGGGTTAGCCCGGTTTATTAATAACGACTTTGAAAAAGCAATTGACGCCATTGCCCGGTGCAATGGCCGGATTGTCATCAGTGGTATTGGAAAAAGTGCTGTGATAGCTCAAAAGATAGTAGCTACACTTAACTCTACTGGAACTCCCGCCATTTTTATGCATGCGGCCGATGCCATCCATGGCGACCTGGGCATTGTGCAACAGGACGATGTGGTGATCATCATCAGCAAAAGCGGCGAAAGCCCCGAAATAAAAGTACTGGTGCCCCTGATTAAAAATTTCAACAATATTCTTATTGGCATGGTCGGCAATGTGGATTCATTTCTTGCTAAACAATGCAACATCATCTTAAATACCACTGTTGACCAGGAGGCTTGTCCCAATAACCTGGCACCGACCACCAGTACGACCGCACAATTGGTCATGGGTGATGCGCTGGCCGTTTGCCTGATGGAGATGAAGGGTTTCAAAAGTGAAGACTTCGCCAAGTTTCATCCCGGTGGTATGTTGGGTAAAAAACTGTACCTGCGGGTTTCAGACCTTTCTGCCTCGAATGAAAAACCAAAAGTATATCCCGGACAGTCGCTGAAAGAGGTAATTGTTGAAATGACGCAAAAAAGATTAGGGGTAACAGCGGTGGTGGATGAACAAAATCACTTGCTGGGCATTATTACTGATGGCGATCTCAGAAGAATGCTAAAAAATAATGTCCAGATAGATTCGATAAAAGCATCGGATATAATGACGGTAAATCCCAAGACAATTGGCGCTGATGAACTGGCGATTGAAGCCCTGAACATTTTGCGCAAACATGAAATAACGCAGCTTGTGGTTACCAACAATGGATTATATCTTGGAGTTATACATTTGCATGATTTAATAAAGGAAGGATTCATATAATTTAATCAAAACCATTAAAACACTCCGCCTCGTAACCAATGAATAAACATCATTATGTTGCCATAATGGCCGGTGGTATCGGAAGTCGTTTCTGGCCCAAGAGCCGCACCTCGCATCCCAAACAGTTCCTCGATATCTTAGGTGTCGGAAAAACATTGATCCAACAAACCTTTGATCGCTATAAAAAAGTTGTCCCTGAAGAAAATATCTACATCGTTACGTCCCGTGAATATGTAGATACAGTGAAGGAACAGTTGCCAACTTTACCGGTAGAAAATATATTAGCAGAGCCTTCCCGGAAAAATACAGCTCCCTGCATTGCCTATATTGCTTTCAAACTATCGGAAAAAGACCCTGACGCATTAATGATGGCAGCACCTGCGGATAATCTTATTCTCGACACTGAAGCCTTTGCCGAAACCGCCAACAAGGCCTTCAATTTTGTTGATAGCATTAACGCATTGGTGACGATCGGTATCAAACCCTCCTCGCCCAATACAGGTTACGGTTATATTCAACATGAAATACCCGAAGTAGCGCCCGGTGTGTACGAGGTAAAAACATTTACCGAAAAACCCAACCTGGAGCTGGCCAAAACATTTCTCGCCAGCGGAGACTTTTTGTGGAATGCCGGCATTTTTACCTGGAAAGTAAAAAACATCATTGCAGCATTCGAAAAGTTTCTTCCCGAGATGTACGAGGTATTTGCTGCCGAAAAAAGCAAGCTGAATACTGATGAAGAAGCAAAGGTTATCGAAGCTATCTATCCGCAGTGTACCAATATATCAATTGATTTTGGCATCATGGAAAAAGCGGACAACGTGTTCGTAATTCCGGCATCTTTTTCCTGGAGTGACCTGGGTACCTGGAACAGCGCCTGGGAAAATTCAGAAAAAGATTATTTCAATAATGCAGTGACCGGCTCAAACGTCATGGTTATTGACGCTAAAAATTGCGTGGTAAATGCACCCAATAACAAACTGGTGTTACTCCAGGGTTTGGAAAACTACATTGTGGTAGATACAAAGGATGTCCTGCTCATTTGCAAAAAAGAAAAAGAACAGGAAATCAAGGAATACGTAGCCGAAGTCAAAAGGAACAAGGGAGAGAAATTCCTTTAAATACAAATAAGCTTTAATTATTCACCCCGATTCGTCGGGGTTTTTTATTTTTATGTACAAACATTTCTATGCAGCCTTATCCCCTTCATAACATCCTTTTCCTGGACATTGAAACGGTTCCGCAATTCTCCTCTTATCATGAGTTGCCGGAAAGTTGGAAATTGCTTTGGGATATAAAAGCAGGTTATCTTATCCGCAATAAAGAGGATGAATCGTTTGAGTCAGTATATCCGCGGGCCGGAATCTATGCTGAGTTTGGAAAAATCATTTGTGTCAGCTGCGGTTTTATACAGGGAACAGGTGAGCAGAAAAAAATCGTTTTAAAATCATTTTCCGGAGATAATGAGCAACTCGTACTACATGAGTTTGCAGAGATGTTGAAGAAATGGTCTGCAACGGAACAACGTTATCTCTGTGGCCACAACAGCAAAGAATTTGACTTTCCCTACCTCTGCAGGAGAATGATCATTAACAACATTCCGATTCCCCCTATCCTGAATGTGTCGGGCAAAAAACCCTGGGAAGTCAATCATCTTGATACCATGGACCTTTGGAAATTTGGCGATTTTAAAAACTACACCTCGCTGAATTTGCTGGCACATACACTCAACGTTCCCACCCCAAAAGATGATATCGATGGTAGCATGGTTTGGGAAGTGTATTGGAAAGAAAAAAACCTGTCCCGCATTGTCACCTATTGTCAGAAAGATGTGGTCACCGTAGCTCAAATACTTTTGCGAATGATGGGTGAATCATTGATAAAGCAGGAAAATGTTGAAATAAAAAATTAACGCTGTATGCGAAAAACATCATTGGTCACAGACCAATCTTTACCAAGCAATTTTATGTTTCCTAAAAATTCTTTCTGATCCTTCAAATCATGGTTCTATGAGAATAAATTATTCCTCCGGTTCCAAATGGGAAGACATCGTTGGCTACAGCCGGGCAGTAAAAGTTGGCAATATCGTTGAAGTCACAGGAACAGTGGCGTCAGGCGAAGATGGAGGCGTAGTTGGAAAAAACGATCCCTATACACAAACAAAATTTATCTACCAGCGAATTGAAAAAGTATTACAGCAAGCCGGGGCATCTATGAAAGATGTGGTAAGAGTGAGAATGTTTGTAACCGATATCTCCAAATGGCAGGAATACGGAAGGGCCCACAGCGAATTTTTTAAGCAAATCAAACCATGCAATACAATGGTAGAGGTAAGTGCACTCATCGAACCAGATTATCTGATAGAAATTGAAGCCACAGCGATTATTTCATAAGAGAATACCTGGTTATGGATATTGAACAGCTAAGAGACTATTGTCTTTCAAAAAAAGCAGCGGAAGAAACCTTACCCTTTGGCCCGGATACACTGGTGTATAAAGTAGGGGACAAAGTTTTTCTGTTAACAGGCCTGAACGCAGAACAACTAAGCTTCAATGTAAAATGCGACCCCGATAAGGCAATAGAATTGAGAGAAGAGTTTCCTTGTGTATTGCCGGGTTATCACATGAATAAAAAACACTGGAATACAATCGTCGTTGACGGCTCAGTTTCAACAAAACAATTAAAAGAATGGATCGATCACTCCTATGACCTGGTCATCAATAGTCTGCCAAAAAAGACAAGGGAAGAATTGAACTTGTAAACAGTTAATTTTACCTCCTGTCTTAATTATGAGTGTAAAAATTAAAAGCAAACTGCCCGCAGTAGGTACCACCATCTTCACCGTGATGAGTGGGCTTGCGTCGGAATATAATGCCGTGAACCTTGGCCAGGGATTTCCAGACTACCCGATGAATGAAGAGCTGATGTCACTGGTGAACCAGGCCATGTACAATGGCTTCAACCAGTATGTACCCATGCAGGGCTATACGCCGCTGCGGGAAACAATCGCTGAAAAAATTTATCATTTATATCACAATAACATCAACCCTTCAACACAGATCACCATCACACCGGGTGGCACCTATGCCATTTACACAGCCCTGACAACGGTGTTACAACCTGGTGATGAAGTGATCATTTTCGAACCGGCCTATGACAGCTATATTCCGAATGTAGAGATTAATGGTGCTGTGCCGGTATTGATCAATCTGAAATTTCCGGAATACAAGATCGATTGGCAGGAAGTAAGAAAAAAAATTTCACCCAAAACAAGAATGATCATGCTCAACAGCCCCCACAATCCCACCGGCGCTGTGTTAAGCTATGAAGACATTTTGCAGCTACGATCAGTAGTTGCAAATACCGATATCATTATTCTCAGTGATGAAGTGTATGAGCATTTAATATTTGATGATATACCGCATCAAAGCATTCTTCGCTATCCTGACCTTTTGGAAAGAAGCTTTGTGTGCTTTTCATTCGGCAAAGTTTATCATTGCACCGGGTGGAAACTGGGTTATTGCGTTACCTCGGCAGAGTTGATGAAAGAGTTCCGCAAAGTGCACCAGTTTAATTGTTTTTCCTGCCACTCACCTTCACAAGTGGCGTTGGCCACTTATTTAAAAAACAAAGAATCGTATCTGTCCTTGTCCGCTTTCATGCAATCGAAACGGGATTACTTTATCCGGCTGATGCAGGATACAAAATTTGAATTGCTCGATAGCAAAGGCAGCTATTTTATCTGCGCCAAATATGATCGCATCAGCGATGAAAAAGACAGCGATTTCGCTATTCGTATGACAAAAGAATTGGGAGTGGCAACCATTCCTGTTTCCGCCTTCTACCGGGCCGCAACCGATAATAAGGTCATCCGCTTTTGTTTTGCCAAAAAAGAAGAAACGCTTGAAAATGCCGTAACAAAGCTGGCAAAACTGTAATCTCTTTTATTCAATTTTTTGCGCTTCTTCCTGGCTCGCATATTCCTCTTCGGGATTGGGTAATAGTTTAATCTTTGACTGTTGTAAGGAGATGACGGAAGAGGCAGAATAAAGGCCGATGTAATTTCCTGAATAGGTATAATCCATCAATGTCAGTTTCACAATATCATCAATGCAGAGTTCGATATAGCTGCCATACCGGATTAGCCGGAAACGAATGGTATTTTTTTCATTCGTCGTAAAAAACCCGGATTGAATATCATTGAAAATAAAATTTTGCCGTGTGTTCAATGGATTAAAACCCCAGGCCCTTATCTGTACCTGTCCATTGTAGACATTAAAAGAAATAAAATAACCATTACCGTCTTTGTCCATATCACTCACCAGGCCCAGCTTGCCCATTCCTTCCACCGCCAGTAATCCTTCCCAGATAAAACTGGCCGACGGCTTTTCAACACAAAAAATTTCATACCCACTTTTCGCCCCGCATGTCCATTTGCCCGATTCGATATAAGAGAATGCCGTAGCATTTGAAAATAACTGAACAGGCTTCACCAAATCATCCTGCTGTATGGTTTTAAAAACCATCTGCTCCCAGCGATAATAACTTTTCAACAACAGTCTTCCTTTTTCATCGGTATCCAATTGCTTGGGCGGCGGCAACACCCGCAGCGCATCTATTTTACCTGCATAGAAAAAATTAAATACCAGTATAAAATCACCATCCTGCACGGTGCGGGCTGCATAATTTCCCTGAGGCAACAATACATCAGCATGAAATGAATGGTATTCGCCAAAAAAATCAGGTGCAAACCAATACCTCACCTTTATATCTTCCCGGATCGATCCCAATAAATAAAATTTACCATTCAACTCAAACACACAGGGACATTCAATATCATCATACACAAATGGTGACAACAGCGGAGGCATTAATTCCACAATATCATTACTGATCTTTACCAATCCCACACAACCTCTTCTTGACACCGGACCCTGGATATTTCTCGCATCCATCAGCAGGTACACTTCACCTTTATGTTCAAACCTGAAAGGATCACGGAAGCTTAACCATGTTCGGGGATTGCTGCTGGCTGTTTCATAATAAATGCCTTTCGGCTCTATGGGAAAAATATTTTTTGTGTTCTTCTTCCAATCCAGCAGGTTTTCCGATTCTGCAAAACCTATTCTTGATACAACACCACGGTCTTTTCGTTGCAGGCCGGTATAATACATTTCAAACTTGCCATTCACTTCGCACACATGCATCGTCCACAACATATCATCGTCCCATTCTCCGGGATGACCCACAAATAATGCATTATTCACTCGTCGCCATGACATGCCATCTCTCGACACAGCATGAGCGATATAATCATGATTAGGAATGATAAGGTGAAACAAATGATAAACACCCTTATGTATAATGACGGTAATGTCGCCTATTTCCCAATCGCTAAAACCTGAACCAGAATACATGCTTACTTGTTTATATAGTTGATTAAAATTACAAAATGCTCACTTGGGCTTAATTGGCTAATTTTGTGCATTCACTTCGCTATACGAATGATGAAAACAAAGTGAGCTGCAACCACCATTCACTATTCATTCACACGGTGAAAATAGTTAGACGAAATGTGTGCCGAAAATCTGTCTGCTTGTCAGATCAGTCTTTAAACTTAACACATACAATCCACCAACCATTCAGGCTGTCTTAAAAGAGCGGAATGGTTTTCGCGTTACGCATTAACAAAAATGTAGAAATAAAAAATAGTACCAATGCAGCAATACTACATTCAGTTATTCAGTCCGCATGGATTAATCCGTTTTAATGATCCGGAGATTGGCAGGGACAGGGACACCGGCGGACAGGTGAAATATGTGCTGGAGCTATTGGAAAATCTTTCTCAACACCCCCAGGTGAGAAAGGTCGATCTCTTCACCCGCAGAATTTTGGATAAACGGGTTTCCTCCGCCTATGAAAAAGAAATTGAGATGGTCAATGATAAAGCCCGGATCGTTCGTATGGTTTGTGGCGGCAATGCATACCGTGCCAAAGAAACATTATGGGATCACCTCGATGAATTCATTGACAAAACCATTCGCTTTATTGAAAAAGAAGATGATTTTCCGGATGTCGTACATGGCCACTATGCCGATGGAAATTATTTAGCCGGACAGATCAGTGAAGTGTTTGGCATCCCTTTTATTGCTACGGGTCATTCACTCGGCAGAAACAAACAATCCATTTTATTAAAAGAAGGATTATCCGCTGAAAAGATCAACGAGAAGTTCAATATGGATCGTCGCATTGCTGAAGAAGAAAGTTTACTCAAAACAGCGGATGTTATCATCGTCAGCACCCGCCACGAAATAGACACACAATATGGTTTGTATGCCAATAAAAATGCGGCCCGCTTTGAAGTGCTGCCGCCGGGGGTCAATACTGATATCTTTTACCCCTTCTATCGTTTCGACATGCCGTCGTTTAAAATGACGATTGAACAGGAGCAGGCATTGTATCGTGTTAACTCCGATATCGAACGGTTTTTGTTTAACCCGGCCAAACCACTTATTCTGTCTATTGGCCGTGCGGATAAACGAAAAAATTTTGAAAACATCATTCAGTCGTATGGCCAGGATAAAGAATTACAGGCGATGGCCAACCTCGCCATCTTTGCCGGGGTGCGAAGAGATATTACACAAATGCCCGCAGACGAGCAGGATATTTTGACCAACCTTTTACTGGTGATGGATAAATATGACCTGTATGGAAAAATGGCCATCCCGAAAAAAAATGATCCCAAATTGGAAGTGCCGGAAATTTACCGGGTAGCGGCCCGAAAAAAAGGCGTGTTTGTCAATGCTACGCCGGGTGAAAATTTTGGCCTCACCATAGTGGAAGCGGCCGCTTGCGGCTTGCCGGTAGTGGCTTCACCAACAGGTGGCCCCAAAGAAATCCTGGAGCATTGTCAAAATGGATTATTGGTAGATGTGGAAAGTCCGGAAGCCATTGCCGATGCGCTGAAAAAAATTATTTCCGACCAGGCGCTATGGGAAAATTTTTCATCCAATGGTATCGTCGCTACCAACCGCGACTATTCATGGCCGGCTCATTGCGACAAATACATGAACATTATCGATAAACTTTTTCAACGAAAAGACGCTCCTGCTTTTGTCAACAAGACAGCTTACGGAAAAAAACTTACCCGTGCCAACCTGTTTCTCATCTCCGATCTGGATGGCACCCTGGTAGATGGCAACGAGACGGAAGGATTAAAAGAATTTGCGCAATGGGTCAATCAGCATAAAGAAGAAATCGTATTCGGCGTAGCCAGCGGACGCAACAAAGAATTAACTGCTCAGGCCTTTGTCAATTATGATCTGCCGGCACCGGATATTCTTATCTGTTCCGCCGGTTCGGAAATTTATTATACCGATAAATTTATTCCCGATAATGGCTGGGAAAGTCATATCGATTATCAATGGAAACGAAATGAACTGCAGCAGGCGCTGACAAAGTTTCCGAATATCCGCCTGCAGGAGCCGGCAGCACAATGGCGCTTTAAGCTCAGCTACTATGTGGACGATACGTTTAATGAAGATGATATGGCCAACCTCTATAAATTTTTAGATGATCATAAATTGCGGGCAAAAATTCTATTAACGGAAAACAAACATCTCGACCTGCTTCCTTTCCGTGCCAGCAAGGGACATGCCGTACGTTATTTAAGTTATAAATGGAAAGTACCGCTGGAACATTTTATTACCGCCGGCAACAGTGGCAATGATCGTGATATGCTGGCCGGAAAATCAAAAGCTATCGTAGTGGCCAATTACAGCAAGGAGCTGGAGGATCTGCGAAAAAATAAGTCCATTTATTTTAGTAAAGAACCGCTGGCCAGGGGAGTATTGGAAGGAATTTTACATCATACCCGGGCGACCATAAAAGACCCTGTCATTATTCGGCATCGGCCAGTTGAATACTGACTCCTTTGCGTAGCGTATTTTGAAACGCTGCAACTGTATCTGTATGCCGGATCAGTTCATTGATTTGTTGTGGTGATGCATCCGCCGTCACCCGTGCCTTGTACTGAAAATTAAAACCCGTTTCACCGGCGACGCCTGCTTTTTACAATAGCTGAAATTTTCATAATAAACATTTTTGATTAACAGCCGGGTTCATTTTGTTGGAGAGAATTGGTGATCATTTTTTTTAAAACCTCCACATCAATATTGCTTAGCTTTTTGATATAAATGCAGACTTTAGCGGTGCTATGTTTGCCCAATTGCTTTAGCAGCTCTTCCCGGTCGTCGAAGGTTGAACCTAGATAAAGAACAATTTGTTTTTTGCGTGGCGAGAAAGCAACCAGCGGCATGTCACCTTCCCGGCCGCTTTCATATCGGTAATGCTGGGAGCCAAAGCCAATGATGGCGGGTCCCCACATTCTGGCTTCGAAGCCTGCCAATTCCTGCATGATCTTTACGAGTTTAAAACAATCTTCTTGTTTTTGCGGATCTTCTACCTTTTTTATAAACTCAGTTACGCTGGCGTCGTTCTCCACTGTTTTTAATTTTGCTTTCGCCATATGCTTCCGATTAAATAAAGCAGCAAATTTTCTTTCATCCGTTAACTCAGTCACTTTAAAGGTAATAAGTTGGAAATACATTTTTCAGTAGTAATTCAACAATACCATATTATTAACCCAACTTTCCATACTTACGCAATGACCACTGGTCATAACCCCAATTGGGAATAGTTGTGGTTTACCACAAACCGGTAAACCAATAACTAGTTTTTAATGCTAATTTGGATATCTTAAAATCAAACACCATGAATCCAAACAAAGCATTATGGGAAAAAGGTGATTTCACCCGAATCGCTGAAACCATGCGGGAAAGCGGTGAAGCGCTGGTCGCCAAATTAGGCATTACCAAAGGTCTTAATGTTCTTGATCTTGGCTGCGGGGACGGGACTACCGCGATACCCGAAGCAAAATTGGGAGCGAATGTCTTAGGTGTGGATATTGCCACTAATCTCGTTGAAGCTGGCAACAAAAGAGTAAAAGCGGAAGGCATCACCAATTGTACTATCCAGGAAGGCGACGCTACCAACTTGCATGAACTAAAGGATCAGTCCTTTGACCTGGTGGTTAGCATTTTTGGTGCGATGTTCGCACCAAAACCATTTGATGTAGCCCGGGAAATGGTACGGGTTACCAAACCCGGTGGAAGAATAGTGATGGGCAACTGGATACCGGGAGACCCCACTCTCGTAGCGCAAATATTAAAGATCAGCTCGGCTTATACGCCACCGCCACCGGAAGGTTTTATCAGCCCGATGCTATGGGGTGTCGAAAGCAACGTAATAGAACGCTTCACTGCTGCCGGCGTACCGAAAGAAAACATCTCTTTTACCAGGGACACATTTACATTTATTGCTCCTTTTGGACCGAAAGAACTGGTGAGCCGGTTCAAAAACTATTACGGTCCTACCATGAACGCCTTTGAAGCCGCAGAAAAAAATGGAAAGGCTGCGGATCTGCAGCGTGAATTAGAAGATTTGTTTGTCAGTCAAAATCAAAGCGGTGACAATAATTCAACTTCGATCCCGGCTACCTTTTTGCGGGTGATGGTTGTAAGGTGAATATAAATTTAAACTGCGGAACTCTCCTTATTGCAAACGTCGAAGCATTGGCGAGGCTGGGTATTTGTTTTTCATCTGCGAAACAAATGCTGATTAAAAATACATTGTTCATTAAAAATTCAGAAGCTGACGGAAAAAGCCCCGTCGATAACTGCGCCGGAGCAGCGAACAACAGCTGGCCTGCTTTTCTCATGCATTGTTGGTTGCAGTTTCAGCCAGGATTAGCTATACTGAAAATAGTTGAATACCGCCTTCTTGTTGGTTAGACTTCCTGAGCCCCACACCAAAGCAAAATTGAGCCCTGCAACAAACCTGCAAGTTCTTATACAGGTGATCTTTGCTTTATTAAATCAATACAAAATGAGTAAAGTAGTTTTAATAACCGGTGCATCTGCTGGTATCGGTAAAGAGACAGCAAAGCAGTTATTGCAAGCGGGAAATATTGTTTACGGTGCAGCCCGTAGAGTTGATAAAATGGACGACATACAGGCTTTAGGCGTCAAGGTTTTATCAATGGATGTTACTAACGAACGCTCTATGGTTGAGGGCGTTAACAGTATTCTAAAAGCAGAAGGAAGGATTGATGTGCTGGTTAACAATGCCGGCTTTGGTTCTTACGGAGCATTGGAAGAAGTGCCAATAAAAGACGCTAAATACCAGATGGAAGTAAATGTGTTTGGCGCAGCAAGGGTGTCGCAATTAGTTCTTCCTTCGATGATTGAACACGGCTATGGGAAAATCGTAAACATCTCGTCCATTGGTGGTAAAATTGCTTCAGCATTGGGGCCATGGTATCATGCCAGCAAATTTGCATTGGAAGCATTAAGTGATAGCTTGCGTAATGAAGTAAGGCAGTTTGGTGTAGATGTTATTGTGATAGAGCCGGGTGGCATCAAAACAGAATGGGGTGGTATTGCAGCTAACAATTTATTGAAGGTATCAGGCAATGGCCGTTACAAAGAAATGGCACAGAACTTTGCAAAGATGCTTACGTCAGTAGATGCGACTTCGGGTATTGAACCAAAAGTGATCGCTGAACTCATTCAAAAGGCAATCACAGCGGAACAGCCGGAAACCCGGTATGCAGCAGGGTTTATGGCAGAAGAAATACTATCTATGCGGAAAACCATGTCAGACCGTGAATTGGATGAAGTGCTGCACAGCCAGCTAAGCATAAAGTAAGAGTCATGCAAAAAGGTTATCAAAGTATACCAATAGACAATATACTTTACTCCTGTGGCAGTAAAATGCAGCGACAGACAGAACAGTTTGTAGACGTACATGTCTTAGGCTATGTACTATCAGGTGAGTTGCATTTTACCACCAGCGAAGGGACAAGAATAGCAAAGGCAGGATCTTTTTCTCTGATAAAACGAAATCAACTTGTAAAAGCAACCAAAGTACCGCCACAAGACGGTGAGTTCAGGTCTATCAGTATTTTCCTTAATCAGGACATACTAAGAAGGTATAGTACAGAATACATCATTGAGCCATCAGGTAAACACATAGAGGCAGGTTTTTTTGAAATACCGCCTGACCCGTTTGTAAAAGCATACTTTGGTTCACTGCAACCTTACTTTGAAACACCTGATAGATTAACGCCTTCGCTGACGGAATTAAAAACAAAGGAAGCCATAGAATTGCTGCTTACGGTTAGCCCTAAAGTAAAGGATGTGCTTTTTGATTTTAGTGAGCCTCACAAAATTGATCTGGAAGCCTTTATGCAACAGAACTATATGTTCAACGTCTCCATAGACACGTTAGCAAAACTTACAGGCAGAAGTAGGGCAGGGTTCAAACGGGACTTCGGGAAAATATTTCGGACAACACCGGGGCAATGGTTGAAACAAAAACGGTTGCAGGAAGCATATCACCTGATCAAAGACAAAGGCATAAAACCGTCCAATGCTTACCTTGATGTAGGATTTGAAAACCTGTCTCATTTTTCCAATGCTTTCAAACAGGCATACGGTTTAAATCCATCAGCCCTGCATTCTCAGTAAACCAACAACAAAAGAAGAATAATGAATTTACAGTCACTATAAGTTGGTGCTACCATACCGAAGCAAAACACAGATTATTTAATAGTGCAGCTATTGGTCCATTTTTTTTTATATCCACATTAATTGCCTCGGGAATATCCGACACTTCAACTCTTTTAAGAGGAGCTGCTATAGGAGTTTTAATCGGCAGTTTATATTTGTTGTGGATATAACAATACAAGAAAATCATTACCGGAAAAGATTGCTACTTACAACAACAATCCGAAAGAGTTTTGAAGTATCAAATTCATTCTCACATTTTTGCTCAATCCCCGATTGCCTCAATACCGAGTTGCTTAAGTCGCTCAAGGTGCTCCTTCATGGCCTTGAGCTGTTCCGGGGAGTGTCCCTGCCAGTCTGTGACCTCACCAGAAACCCGAAGCGGATTCCGGGAACGGTATGACTTTGTTGGATTTCCGGGGTATTTCTTGTCCGTCAAATTGGGATCATCTTCAATCGGGCCTGTTGGCTCTACTATGTAAATTCTGCCGGGTCCTTCGCCCAAGGCAAGTTCAGCTCCCCAAACAGCGGCATCCAGGGTGGCGGTTAGATAGACATAAGATGCTTGTTTCCTCTTACCGTAGTTTGAATTAAAGCCAGGTTCAATCAGGTCTCCCCGCTTCAGATTGACCTTTGTGCCATGATAGAACGTCTGCGAACCCAGGGTGTAGGTAGACGCTATTGACTTGTCTTCACTTCTGTTTGTTTTCACTGTCGTTATATTATTTGTGAAAGTCTTTTCGTGTCTTTTGGGTTGTCCGTTACAAAAATCACTAACCGATTAGGTATGTGGCGGCAATAGCAATTCGTCGTTGAATTTAGTAATAAAGTTTAAAAGTAGGATAGCTGATGGGCTTTTAACGTCCGGCCGCTATAATGCCAAACTGCTTGTTACCGGTTCGGGCTATTGTCCCGGTTTGTCTGCAAACCTCATTGCTAGTCGTTTTCCAACCAATTTTTTTCGGCAGATATTTCTATTCTTTGTTTCATTTTTTTTCGTTTACATATTCTAAAATGTCGCCCGGCTGGCAATTCAACGCTTCGCATATTGCTTCCAGTGTACTAAAACGGATGGCTCTTGCTTTTCGTGTTTTTAAAATGGACAGGTTAGACAGCGTTAAACCCACTTTTTCGGAAAGCTCATTTAGCGACATCTTTCGCTTTGCCATCATAACATCTAAGTTTACTATTATTGGCATAGGAGCCCATGTTGGCGTAGCAGATCTAAATGCGCCTGATCCAATTGCTATTTTATATTATAGAATTTTGCCGCGTTATTATAAAACATACCCTGTTTTTGTTTCTTCTGTCAAAAATGGAGCATTCTCAACGTTTTTAATGGCAAGAGGAATAGCATCTGCCCACGCCATTGCCGGTTTATAGAATTACAGATGTTGAATTACTTTCCGTCAGCCCAATAGTATTGTCAGCCCCGCTTTTGGCATACCCTGTTATGCGTAAGTGCTACTCTTCGTTGCAAGTTATGAGTCATATTATCAGTCATTTTTTTGTCGGCTCATAGTAAAGCGTTATTTGGCCAGAGCTAAAGGTTTTTGTCTTTATGAGTTTAAGTATTTTCCTGTCGTTTATGTTTTTAAATAATGGTAAACCGTTTCCTGCTATAACCGGGTGAACACAGAGTTGATATTCATCAATTAAGTCAAGTTGCATTGAGGCTACTATTAAACCAGGGCTGCCAACAAAAATGTTTTTGCCTTCCTGTTGCTTGAGTTTTAAAACTTCTTCTTTAATACCTCCCGTTACCAACTTTGCATTTTTCCAATCAACATTTTTCAGTGTGCGGGAAAAAACAATCTTGGAAATGTTGTCTATTAATACTGCAAATTCATCCGTTGGTTTGTTACCGGTAGGATTTTTTACTACAGTTGGCCAATAACTTTCCATAAGTTGATATGTTATCCTGCCATATATAAGGGTGTCTGCATTTCTTAATAGCTCATTGTAATGTTGATGTAATTCATCGTCTGCAATCATTGCCGTATGGTCGCAAAACCCGTCAAGTGTCATATTGATTGCTGCAATTAGCTTTCTCATGCAATTCTGTTTAAATTAATTGTCCACTTCTGCCGGCTGGCCAGCGTTTGCACTGTCGCCAAAGCATTATGCGTAACGGCCAGGGCTTTCTGCTGTGCTGATATTTCGTGGTTTGCCAGCCCGGACCGAAGCTGAGTAAAGTTAATGCAGTTGAATGTTATGGTCTGTTGCCCGGCTTTATTCGGTCAGCCAGCATAGCAGAAAAGCCCCATGTTGTTGCAGTGCCTTTTATTTAATGTTATTTGCAAATAATCAACGTTACGTCATTGTCTGACATGAACAGCATTTTGTCAAACATGTAAATAAAATACAACAGAAACTTGATTGCTATGAATTGGGGCGTCCGAAAAACAAGACATATCCGTCAGCATCTTTTATTTCAAAACCCCTTAAATTATCACTGTTGTCATGTATAGGTTTGCTAAATGATACATCATTAGAATTATATTCATCAAACAACTTGTCCGGATCCGCAGTAGAAATATATGCGTCCCACGGTGCCCACTCATGGCGCCCATAATTAGGGATGGGTTTTACATCAGCAGAGACGGCCTTAAGCATGATAGAAACATTGTCCCGACCAACAACAGCCCAATAGGGATCGTCATCCGGGCCAATAAACCGGACTTCAAATCCAAGTTTATCTACATAGAATGAAACCGAAATTTTCAGGTTTTCAATAATAAAAGAAGGCCATATAGAAGTGAGATTTGTCATTGCTTAAATTTTATCTTTTTGAAAATTGTCCCACCTGATTGCAAGCAGCGGTAGGAACCCGCTTATATAAAACCCAAGGCCAAACCTGGGCCCTTTAATCCCAGGCAATGCCATTGTAGTAAAAAAGATACCATGCAAACCATCATGCAGTTTAAAAACAAACCGCCACCTGTTTACTGGCAACAACTGGCAACTGATTTATTAGAATGCATTGTATGATTTTTTAATGCAAAATGCGGTATGGCAGCGCTATTTGCATTCTCAAAAAAACTGTTGAAAAAAACATTGATAAATAAGGTAACGGCCGGAAACAAAAACAGCCCTGTCTGGAATTAAGCATAAAAGACTGTATAAAATTATTTCCATTCTCTCCAGCATCATCTTTCCCTCATACCAATCCCCATAATTACAGACAGTGCCTACCAGCAGGTTTCGTACAACTAAGAGTTCATCGTTGGCACTTCGTGCCCGACGAACTCTTAGTTGTTAGCGGTAGTGCATTACTTTATCATACAGACTTTTTAATTGAATGTCACCAAAGCCATAAATGCTTTCGCGGTTCCAAAATTCTTCGAACACTTTATGAAAATCAGTAGAAATATTTTTTATGATCTCTTCAATAACTTTCTCAGGTCTTCCTTTCGTCCCATCTTTTGGAAAGCGGTCGACATGCGCCTTTACTACTTCTTGCAGATACGGAAAAGCTGAAGATTGATGCTTTGAGAGATTTGTCAACTCCTCAAGGTTACCGTTTTTGTATGCTTTCCACAACTCTTCCCCGAAATTTATGTCGGCTTCACTTAAAGGGATTCTATCTGCATAACAAACTTTAAGTTCATCTGAATTTGCTGGTCCAAAGCCATTCCAAAATTGTTTGCTGGTTTTGTCTAAATACGAAGTATAAACAGCAAAAACTTTTTTCTTTATTAGCAAACTATTGATAATTGAAATAACGAACCACATATTTACTTGACAGAACAAGTCATACTCAAACCAAAGATTAAACTCTGAATTATCAGGCGCATTCGTTATTTTTTCAAATTCTTTTACAACAGAATTATTGTATTCGGTTTCTGTTATTCTCATGTATCTGGCTCTTGATTGCCAAAAGTCATCCAGGTTATCGCCTGATAATTCTCCGTCAATAAGACCTTCTCTAACAACAATAATCTCCCCTTCAATTTTTGCGTCTGGAAAGCTGTAAGCAAGGGAGTCGCCGTTTAAAATATTGTACACCATAACTGCAAGGTTTGCATTACCGTTAACGGTTTTCGGCTTGGCGATGTGGCGGATTTTTAGCACAAAAGAATTCCTACTGTTGAACCTTGCCAAATGTTTCATAGAAGCACTTCAGCCGCCATATTGCCAAAGGACCGATGTTATAGGCTGTGTTTATTTCTTTGTATTTTTAAGATATTCTTGAAATTGTTATTTTTCACAAAGTTCTTTCAACTTGTCGAGTGCTTTTGGGTAGGTCTGGTTCATATAACCTAAAAAATCTTCAGTGGTGTCTAAGTCAACAGTAACGGTTGTAGTCCCATTGTTTTCTTCGAAGGTATAGTTTTCAAATCCGTTTGCCCATTTTTCCACTTCTGGTCCTTCTGTAATTTCCTTGTCAGCTTTTAAAAGACCATAATGTTGAATTGAAACAAATCGGTTGGGAATGTTTTCAGCTACCTTGGAAACCATACCTCCCTTTTCTCCTTTCTCATCTACTCCAATAAATAGAATTTTATTTCCCTTGTCCCAACTTCCTTCATAAGTAGATGTCGGGTTAAACAAAGAAGTCCATTGTTCATAAGTTGATTTACTGTTAATGCCAAGCATAAAATCATATATCTTAGTTACAGGTGCATTGATGCTTACTTTGAATTGTAACCTTTTCATAATATTAATATTTGTTTAAATTGATCTTTCGAGTTGTTATTTTCCGTCATACTTAGCAGTCGATTAACATCGCCTATAACGGCCACAGCTTTGCGTTCGGCAGGGCATTTG
>NZ_JBHMQM010000010.1:0-227453 GCF_042434975.1 Terrimonas alba | reverse complement strand
TTTTTGTTTTTGTAGTCAAAGTTATTTTGGTCTACTGTCCTGCTCTAAACGCCTTTCTATATAGCATAAGGGCTTTGGGGGCAAAACTGCTCCTGTTGGAACCCGGACGTCCGGTCTGACGCCAAGTCCTCAACGTTGCCTCAAAAAGGGCCCTTGAAAACTCAAATGCTGTACTTTACTGCAATCATTCAACCCTAACTCCTCAAAACCCCTTCGCCGGTTTAAATACCGGCTCATCAATAAATGGCTGATTCTTTAAACGCTTGCCTGTTGCTTTAAAAATTGCATTGCCAACGGCTCCGCCGGTTGGCGGCAGGGCCGGCTCGCCCAGGCCGGTGGGATCTATTCCATTATCAATAAAATGCGCTTCTATCTCCGGAACTTCTTTCATGCGGATAAGGCGATAGGCGCCAAAATTATTTTGTGCCGGCGCTCCATCTTTAAAAGTTAGTTTGCCATACATCGCATGTCCGTACCCGTCAACAATGCCGCCCATCACCTGCTGCAATGCCCCGCTTTTATTAATGACCTCACCGCAATCACACACAGCGACAATCTTTTTAACAACCGGCTTCCCCTCTTTCATTATTACGTCACAAACCTGTGCCACATAAGATGAATGAGAGAAGTAAACACTGAAGCCCTGTGAAACTCCTTTTTGTTTTCCCCATCCTGCTTTTTCAGCCGCCTGTTTGATCACTGTTTCCATCCTGTTGACATTATACGAGGTCTGGCCAACAGGATTCGTTTTTGCTTTTTGCAAAAGATCCAACCTGAATTGTACGGGATCTTTTCCCGCCGTCCAGGCCACTTCATCTAAAAAGCTTTGTTCCGCAAAGGCTAAAAAATTAGTAACAGGTGCACGCCATGCACCTGTCGTGATGGGAGAAATATGTTCGACTGTATCGATGAGCAAATTATCAACTGCACCCGAAGGAAAATTATTTTCTCTTGTTGAGTTATTTTGGTTGATACCTACGCCTCTTAGTTTATAGCCAACCATATTTCCTTTATCATCCAATGCCGCTTCAAAACGATAACGAACAGCGGGGCGATAACTGCCACCCATCATATCATCTTCCCGCGACCAAATCACCTTAACTGGCTTTTTGATGATACTTGATAATTCTGCAGCTTCCAATACATAATCGAACTTTAACCGTCTTCCAAAACCGCCGCCCAGCCGGGTGATCGTTACAGTAATTTTATCTTCCGGTATATTCAGCAATTTTGATACGGCAGTACGGGCACTGGCCGGAGTTTGTGTTGGCCCTACTAATTCTACACCATCAGAACTCACATCAGCGAAAAAATTCATGGGTTCCATCGGGTTGTGCGGAATGAAGGGGCACTGGTATTCGCTTTTTATAATTTTAGCAGCGTTCTTAAACGCCGCTTCCACATCTCCGTCTTTTCTGCGGACGGTTGCTTTGTCACTGTTCAGTAGTGAAGCGAATAACTGATCGTGATCGGCAGAGCTTTCTGTATTGCCATCTTTTACGTATTCAATTTTTAATATCTTTCTTGCCTTCATGATTTCCCAGGTGGATTTACCAATGACGGCTATGTTGTTTTTGAATGTAACCACATCGATGATTCCCGGCATCGCTTTGGCCGCAGCCGCATCAACGGATTTTATCTTTGTGCCAAAAGCAGGTGGACGTTGTATCATGGCTAATACCATTCCTTCGCGATGAAAATCCAGGCCAAAAACTCCTTTGCCGGTAATGATGTTTTTATTTTCAACATTCCTGATCGCTTTACCGATCAGTTTAAAATCTTTCCGGTCCTTGAGAGGAACATCAGCAGGCACGACCATCTTAGAAGCTTCTTCTGCCAACTCACCATAACCGAATTTATTTCCCGTTTTTGCATGTATCACAAAACCATTGCTGGCAGTGCACTCCGCTACATCAACATTCCAGCGTTTGGCCGCAGCAGCAATTAATAAGTGCCTGGCTGTAGCACCGGCAGTGCGTAATCTTTTCCATGAATGGGGAATAGCGCCGCTACCGCCCGTGAGCTGCCGGTCAAATTTTTTCGTATCGAGCGGAGCCTGCACTACTTTCACTTTTGTCCAGTCTGCATCCAGTTCTTCCGCCACAATCATAGGAAAAGAAGTCATGATGTTTTGACCCAACTCGGGATTGGGAGAAAATATAGTGATAGTACCATCTGTTGCAATGGACAGATAACTATTAAACTCCAGTTCGCCGGCAACATTGGCGGCATTCATGATCATAGGAGTTCCCGCCTCCGCACTGAACCAGCTAAATCCAAGCAGCAGACCGCCACCGGTCATTGAAGTTATTTTCAGAAAATCTCTTCGGTTGGTTTTATGTAAGGTTGTCATGGTCTGGTGTTATTTAAATGTGACAGTTGTATCTCGTATGAGTGCTGAGTAGCCAGTTGTGAGAACGTTCTATTGGAAGTACATACTTACTATTCACCACTGACAACTCATATTTTATTGATCGTTATACTTTGGTGCTGGCCAATTGTACCGCTTCACGAATGCGATGATAGGCGCAACAGCGGCATATATTGCCCTGCATAGCATCGTCTATTTCCTGCGCAGTCGGTTTTGGCTTTCGTTTTAATAAAGCTGCGGCCGTCATGATCTGCCCGGCCTGGCAATAACCACATTGCGGAACATCTACTTCATCCCACGCCTGCTGCACAGGATGGTCACCGTTTTCCGACAAGCCTTCAATCGTTGTGACTTTTGATGTTCTGATTCCTGAAACAGGAAGCATACAAGCTCTCACTGCATTTCCATCAAGAAGTACTGTGCATGCTCCGCATTGGGCCACTCCGCACCCGTATTTGGTTCCTACCAACCCGAGGTGATCCCTGAGTACCCATAAGAGCGGTGTATCGGCTGTTACGTCTGCCTGGTATTTCTTTCCGTTTATTTGTAGTTCGAAAATTGGCATCTTGATAAATTTTGGTCTTTGAAGTTAGGCAAAACGGATAGTCCTGGAAACAGAATTATTTAAATGGCAATTATTGGAACTTGTTGTAAAACAAAAACACAGCTGGTCATCAGTTACAACACCGCTATGTAAAAATTTTGAGTGCATCTCTTTATAACACTTATCTGGAGTAAATTCGTGTAAATTATGCAGATGCGAATTTTGATATTTGGCAAGCTGGCCGATATAATTAAGACCAGTACGCTTACACTCACGGATATTGCCGATACCAATAGCCTTGTGAATGAGTTGAATAAAAGGTACCCGGCTCTTGCAGATTGTAAATACATCATGGCGGTCGACAAACAAACGATTACTACCAATACCATTTTAAACGGAGAAAGCACAATAGCCCTTCTCCCACCCTTCTCAGGCGGATAAAAATGAAAGAAACTAAATCATTGGAAAGATACCAGCGCCAGGTGCTGTTAAAAGAATTTGGCGAAGCGGGGCAGCAAAAACTGCTGGGGGCTAAAGTAGTGGTGATTGGTGCAGGCGGCCTCGGTTGCCCGGTATTGCAATACCTGGTGGCAGCGGGTGTTGGGACTATCGGCATTGTTGATGATGATACAGTATCGCTGACCAATCTTCACCGGCAACCGTTGTACACAGTAAAGGATATTGGTTTGTCTAAGGCGGAACTGGCGGCATCGGGTTTGCGCCAGTTAAACCCCGACATCAATATCATCACGTATAATCAGCGGCTAATTGTTGAAAACGCACTGGATATCCTTGAATCATTTGACATCATCGTTGATGGTACCGATAATTTTTCGACCCGTTATATGATCAATGATGCCTGTGTATTGCTTGATAAACCGTTGGTATATGGAGCCATTTCTCAGTTTGAGGGGCAGGTGGCAGTTTTTAATGTTCGCCCCGATAGCACCATGCAGGGCGTTAATTACCGTGATCTGTTTCCCGTTCCACCAAAGGAAGATGAGGTGTTGAATTGCGCACAGGCAGGTGTCTTAGGCGTATTACCGGGAATCATTGGCACGATGATGGCCAATGAGACGATTAAACTGATAACGGGTATAGGGAATGTATTGGCCAACCAGCTTTTCACCTATAATGCATTGACCAACCAGGTGTACCAGTGGACGTTAACGCCAGGAACAGAGACAGCTTCGCTGATTCCCGCTAACAAGGAGGCTTTTAAGAAAATGGATTATGTATGGCTCTGTGGCTCTACCACCGAAGTACCGGAAATTGATAGCAATGAATTCGATGAGCTTCGGGAAAACAAGGTTGTTGACATCATCGATGTTCGGGAGTTGGATGAATTGCCGGAAGTAAACGAGTTTTATCATCTCAGAATTCCATTGAAACAAATTGCAGAATCAACGCCGGCGATTGAAGCGGAAACGGTAGTGGTGTTTTGCCAATCGGGCATTCGGAGCAAAAAAGCTGCGACCCTCTTATCAGGTATTTTTGGTGACACTAAAAAAATATATAGTTTGAGAGGAGGCATTGTAAATTGGAAAAATCAGCAGCATTCGCAACAAATGAACGATATAAAATAACCGGATGAAAGATCGAAAACCAAAGAACATATTTATACAAGGGCCGGTTACGGCTGCCTTTGTAGCAGAAAGTATTCAAAAACACAGTTCACAAACAGCGATTGGCGGGCATAGTATTTTTTTGGGCCAGGTAAGGGCCGATGTGATTGCTGATAAAAAAGTGATGGCAATAGATTACACGGCCTATGAAGAAATGGCCCTGGAAAAAATGCATGACATAAGAGAAGATATTTTTTCAAAATACCAGCTAACCTGTATGCATGTGTATCATAGCCTTGGTAAAGTAGCTGCCGGGGAAATCTCCCTGTTTGTTTTCACCTCTTCTGCACATCGCAAGGCAGCTATTGAAGCTTGTGAAGAAACGGTCGAACGATTGAAAGCAGAACTACCTGTTTGGGGAAAAGAATTATTTGAGGATGAAACATACCAATGGAAAGAGAACCCCTGATCCTTCGGCAAGTTCAGGAAATAACCCCTAAAGGGGCTTTGGAACCTGACAATCAAATTGATCCTGCAAAACAGTTTGAGGTTTTAAATTAAAATGTCGTCGCACTAAAAGAATAACCAAGTATGATAAAACTAGTATGCATTATTTTAATCCTTCCCTGCATTTTTATTGTCGGTAGCTCTTTTTTCCAAAACGATGAATTGGCTAAAAGTATTGAACGTGGTAAAGAAGTGTATGCAAGCTATTGTATGAGCTGTCATATGGAAGATGGGAAAGGCACGCCGGACATTAATCCCCCGCTTGCCAAAGCTGATTATATAAAAGCTCCTGCAAAAAATTTAATCAGAATCATCCTGGAAGGCCAGACGGGTGAAATCATGGTGAACAAAAAAAAGTACAACACCCCCATGCTCCCATTTTCTTATTTAAGTGATGAACAGGTAGCCGATGTACTCAATTATGTACGTAATTCCTGGGGAAATAAAGTTGCGGGCATTGTAAAACCCGCACAGGTCAAAGCATTACGTAATTAAAATCAGTATTCACAGATTAATTCCTGGCAACGGAAATTATAAATATAACATGGTCGATATAACACGCAAATCAAATACACTCAGGCAAGCAATTGCATCGGCAATTGTAACAGTTTCAAAGCAGGAAACCATCGACGCCATCAAAAATAAAAAAGTTCCCAAAGGTGACATCTTCGAATTTTCAAGAGCTGCAGGATTGTTAGCTATCAAAAAAACAAGTGATGTAATTCCCGACTGTCATCCGCTGCCGGTTGAATATGCAGCTATCAAACACGAACTGGATGAATTGAAGATCATTATTACAGTTGAAGTACATACTATTTATAAAACTGGTGTAGAGGTGGAAGCTATGCACGGTGCAGCCGTTACTGCACTCACCATCTACGACATGCTAAAGCCCATTGATAAAGGAGTTGAAATTTCCAGGATAAAATTGGAAAATAAAAAAGGCGGCAAGACAGATTTTCGGGACCAGGCCACAACTAATTTGAAAACGGCTGTCATTGTTTGCTCCGATGGTGTTTTTCATGGCAAGAAACAGGATACGAGCGGGCAAAAAATCATCGAGAAACTGGAGCGTCTCAATATGACTGCAGCTTCGTATGAAATCATTCCCGATGAGTTCGACCTGATTCAAACAAAAGTGAAACAGTTGAGTGAAGAAGCATATAACCTTATTTTGTTGACTGGAGGTACTGGCCTTTCCCCGAGAGATGTAACACCGGAAGCTATCCAGCCATTGCTCGACAGGGAAATTCCGGGCATCATGGAAGCAGCACGAAGCTACGGTCAGCAACGAACGCCTTATGCTATGTTGTCAAGAGGGATTGCAGGATTTATAAAAAGCACACTGGTGATCACCTTACCCGGTTCTACCAAAGGTGTGGAAGAAACAATGGATGCATTGTTTCCTTATTTGCTGCATGTATTCCGGGTGGCGGAAGGAATGCGGCATAGTTAATAAGTTAAGCCAGGCTTCCCCGATTCTTTTTACTCACATAGTTTATTATTTTTGCCAATATTATTTTCAAATATTATTTAGCTGAACAAATCGTTGTTTAATAGCTTTAAATTTTTTACTATGAATGCTCCGCAATTCATTACAGACAGCAAAGGCAAAAAACTTTCGGTGGTACTGCCTATGAAGGAGTACAAAAAGATCATGGAAGATCTTGAAGAATTGGAAGATATCCGTCTCTACGATGAAGCCATGACAGCCAAAGAGCCTTCATTGCCCATTGACAAGGCTTTTGAACACATTGAGGCAAAGCGCAAAAAAAAGTAAATGCCTTATCAGCTTACTATTAAGCCAAAAGCTATCAAGTCCTTGAAAAGATCAATGAGCCAGATTACTCAACTATTAAAGCCGCGATTTATAGTTTAGCTGATAACCCCCGGCCACATGGATACAAAAAACTAAAAGGCAGGGATGCTTACCGCATTCGCTCGGGCGATTACAGAATTATCTATAGCATATTTGATAAAATTCTTACCGTTGAGGTCATTGCCATCGGGCATAGAAAAGATATTTACGAGCAATAAAAATTGTGATTGAACATTTCCCGATCACAATGACCAGGAACTCACTTGTTATTTACCTTCCTTATTTTTATAATCACCAATTTCGACGTCGGCGTATTACTTTTTTCAGCTACACTGCTAATCGGAACTAATACATTTGCTTCCGGAAAATAAGTGGCTGTGCAATTCTGTGGGATAGCATATGGTACGACCACAAATTTCCTGGCTACTCTTTCAACACCATCATAATAATTGTACAGATCAACTACATCTTCTTTCTTTAAACCTCTTTTGCTCATATCAAGCTGGTTCATCAGTATCACCCGCCGCTCATTGTAAATGCCGCGGTAGCGATCATCCAACCCATAAATAGTTGTATTAAACTGGTCATGACTGCGAATAGTCATCATCATAAGCTCATCATCTGCAAGATCAATAGCGGTGGCATTTGAAATACTAAAATGCGCTTTTTGTGAATGCGTGTTGAAATTGCCATCCCGGTTACAATTGGGTAAATAAAACCCTCCGGCGATCCTGATCCGTTCATTGTAGTTTTCAAAACCTGGAATCGTCTTCTCTATATCGTCACGGATATGATCGTAATGATGAAGATATTTATCCCAGTCAATCCTGCTGTTTTTCAAAACAGCTTTTGCCAGCCTGCAAACTATGGCAGGTTCGCTCAACAATTCATCCGAAACAGGTTTCAAAACGCCTTTGGATGATTGGATGATACCCATTGAATTCTCGCAGGATATAAATTGTTCTTCACTCTGCTGGATGTCTTTATCGCTTCTTCCCAGACAAGGCAATATCAATGCTTCTTCACCATGCACCAGGTGGCTACGGTTCAGTTTTGTGGAAACATGCACGGTCAGTTTACATTTTCGCAATGCCTCAGCTGTAAACTTTGTATCAGGTGTTGCCGAAAGAAAATTACCACCCATCGCAAAAAAAATGGTTGCTTTTCCTTCCTGCATGGCTTTGATTGACTCCACTGTATCGTAACCGGGACTAGTGGGTGGACTGAATCCAAAATTCTTTTCTAACGATTGTAAAAATGCAGCGGAAGGATTTTCATAGATGCCCATAGTACGATCACCCTGCACATTACTATGGCCCCTGACCGGGCAGGTACCTGCTCCCGGTTTACCGATGCTTCCTTTCAGTAATAAAAGATTCACGATCTCTTTAATAGTGTCAACTGCATTTTTATGCTGTGTTAGACCCATGGCCCAGCAGGCAATGATCCTGCTTTTATCTTTCAGTATTGAAGCCGCTTCTTTTATTTGAACCGGATCGATTCCACATATATTACTCAACCTGTTTATTTCCTGTTTTTGTAAATGCGCAAAGTATTCACTGTATCCTTCAGTCTTATTTTCTATAAACGCTTTATCAACTACCGTTCCCGGCGACTGTTGCTCTTCCTCTAGGAGAAACAAATTGATAGCCTGCAACAATGCCATATCGCCATTGATCTTTACCTGCAGAAAGAGGTCGGTGAGTGCCATTCCATGGCCTAGCCATCCCTTCAGTTGTTGCGGATCGTTGAAACCCATCAACCCTGTTTCCGGCAATGGGTTAATTGAAATAATAATAGCACCATTCGCCTTTGCCTTTTGCAGCGCAGTCAGCATCCGCGGGTGATTGGTGCCGGGATTCTGTCCTAATATAATGATGACTTCGGCATGATAAAAATCTTCCAGCTTTACGGATCCTTTGCCGATGCCCAATGCTTCAGTCAGTGCCACACCACTGCTTTCATGGCACATATTACTGCAGTCCGGCAGGTTGTTGGTTCCAAATTCGCGGACAAATAATTGGTACAAAAAAGCCGCTTCGTTACTTGTTCTGCCCGACGTGTAAAAAATGGCTTCATTGGGTGAAGTGAGTTCATGTAAGCGAACAGCAATTTTATTAAATGCATCTTCCCAACTGACCGGCTGATAATGTGTGGCGCCTTTGGGTAAAAACATGGGTTGGGCAATACGTCCTTTCCTTCCGATAGCATGATCAGACAAAGCAGCCAGCTCATTTACAGAATGAAAAGCGAAAAAATCGGCATCCAGTTTTTTTAATGTTGCTTCCTCCGCAATTGCCTTTGCTCCATTCTCACAATACTCTGTCTGACCTCTTCGCTCATCATCAGGATCGGGCCAGGCACAACTCGGGCAATCAAACCCATCTTTCTGATTCATTTTAGCCAGGGCCTTCCATCCACGAATAATACCCGGTTCCGCTGCTATGTGTTTAAAGGTCGACAACACGGCTGGTATACCGGCTGCTGATTTTTTTACCGGCCCTAATTTTAACCCGGTCAACCCGCTGGGATTTTCTTCGGGTGCTGATGTATGTAATTTATCGTCTGCCTGCATGAAACATTACTTATTAAAAATGATGCGGTCTTTACCGGCATAAATATTAAATCGTTCATCCCGTAAAAAACCAATCAATGTAATACCGCATTCCCGGGCCAAATCCACCGCCAGGCTTGACGGCGCTCCCACCGCTGTTACGATCCTGATACCGGCCATATTTGCTTTTTGTATCAATTCAAAACTTGCTCTCCCGCTTAACAGTAAAATATTGTTATCAAGCGGCAGCTGGTCATTCAGCAAGCAGGCGCCGATTGCCTTATCCAGTGCATTATGGCGGCCGACATCTTCACGAACCAAAAGAAAATTTCCCTGCTGATCAAACAAAGCAGAAGCATGCAGCCCGCCTGTACAATCAAACATCGTTTGCTCTAATCTTAACTTGTCGTAAATGGTGTAAAAAAGATCAGCTCTTAAAGAGATGTCGCCAGTTCTTTTACTATAAGCAGACACCGTCCTGATATTGTCAATTCCTGATTTACCGCAAACACCGCAACTGGAGTTGGTAAAAAAATTCCGTTCCAACTTTTTAAGCCCCGGATCAATATCTTCTTTTAACGTCACGGCTATCGTATTACCATCGGCGTTGTCCTGCTGTACACGCAATACTTCTTCCTTGTTGGTGATTATACCCTCTGTGAATAAAAAACCGATCGCTAATTCAAGGTCGTGGCCCGGTGTCCGCATGGTTACAGTTATATTTTTTCGTTGGCGCATTGCTGCCGGTCCATAGATCAATTCAATCTGCAAGGGCTCTTCCACAGCCAGTTGGTCGTCCACAACCGTTCCCTGGCCAAGATTGATCTTGACTATTCTTGTTTTCGTTATAAAAGGTTGTTCCATTTGTGCTCTTTTAAATGGTGAATTGTGTTCCAACAAATCTGTATAAAGTTACAGTCATTTGGTAAGCCGAATAGGGGCAAATGTTTTGTCACTATTTTTTTTATCGAAGCAAATTGTTGTTGTAAGGGGTGCATCCCAGGTTTTCGCGGTGTTGAATTCTTAGCTTTTGCAATTAATGAAATCTTTATCTCCTCCGGCGGAGAGGCGGACCTGATTGCGCATAACAAAAATTCAAAAGGGGATGGGTTTAGATAAGCGAAAATTTGAGATGCGTCCGTATAAAATGATCTATTTTTTTTAATTCGAAATAGTTCTAACTTCAATCAGTGAATCAGACCTGCGCTACAAGCATCCACCTCCTACCCTGACATTGCTGCCTTATTTATCCTAATCCTCAAAAAATAAAGGAGGAATCTATGAACGATATCAACACCCTCAGTCGTCGGAAATTCATCCAAACCTCTGCTACGGTTAGTGGCGGGTTATTGCTGAGTTTTTACCTGCCTGCCTTTGGCAGGGGATTAAAAAGTGCAATAGCGCCTCCGGCTGATTTTGCCCCCAATGCTTTTTTGCGAATCGGTACGGATAATATCGTCACCGTTATTGTGAATCATTCCGAAATGGGACAAGGATGTTACACTTCTTTGCCCATGATCATTGCCGATGAACTGGACGCCGACTGGGGCAAAGTGAGAATTGAAGCAGCTCCTGTTGATCCTGTTTATAATCATCCGGGCTTTGGCATGCAGGGCACAGGTGGCAGCACCAGTACATGGGTGGAATGGGATCGTTTCCGCAATGCCGGTGCAACGGGAAGATATTTATTAGTTGCAGCCGCTGCGCAAACATGGAATGTTGATCCGTCAACATGCCGTACAGAAAAAGGATTTGTTATTCATGATGTAACAGGCCGCAAACTATCTTATGGCGAGTTAGTAGATAAAGCAGCAACGATCACTGCGCCAAAAGAAGTAAAACTAAAAGAAGCAAAAGATTTCAAACTCATTGGTAAACCTACCAAACGTCTTGACACTCCTGAAAAAATTGATGGCTCCGCCATTTTTGGATTGGATGTAAAAATTCCAGGTCTATTAACAGCCGTGATTGCGAGACCGCCGGTATTTGGTGGTAAAGTAAAAAGTTTTAATGCCGATAAAGCAAAAGCAATTGCCGGTGTAAAAGATGTTGTGCAGATTGATCGTGGTATTGCTGTTGTTGCAAATGGGTTCTGGCCAGCAAAGCTTGGCCGTGAAGCATTGGAAGTAGAATGGGATGAAGGCCCATTAGCATCGCTTGACAGCATTACGCAACGAAAGGAATATGATGAGCTTGCCAGGCAAACGGGAGCATCTGCAAAAAAGGAAGGAGATGTTTCGGCGGCAAAAGAAAAGGCAACAAAGAAAATAGAAGCAGTTTATGAACTGCCTTATTTAGCTCATGCACCAATGGAACCTCTCAATTGCGTGGCTGATGTAAAAGCGGATAGTTGTGAAATATGGGTAGGCACACAATTTCAAACAGTAGATGCCATGACTGCTGCAGCTATTACCGGGTTGAAACCAAACCAGGTAAAGCTGCATACTACTTTATTGGGTGGTGGCTTTGGTCGTCGTGCGGTGCCTGATGCACATTTTGTAGCTGAAGCAGTGCAGGTTTCAAAAGCAATTAAGAATCCTGTAAAAGTCGTATGGACAAGAGAAGATGATATTCGCGGGGGCTATTACCGTCCGGCAGCACATCATGTGATCAGCGCTGGTATTGATTCTTCAGGTAAACCCTTGTTCTGGCAACAACAGATCGTATGTCAATCGTTCGCTACGGGCACTCCATTTGAAGGCGCATTAATTAAAGACGGAGTTGACCTTGTTGCCGTCGAAGGGTCTGCAGATTTAGCTTACCATGTTCCCAATATGCAGGTAAACTGGAACATGGCGCCTGCTGGTGTACCTACTTTGTGGTGGCGATCTGTAGGTCATTCTCATAATGCATTTGTGACGGAAACATTTATTGATGAATTAGCGAAACTCGCCGGTAAAGACCCGTACCAGTATCGCCGTTCTTTACTTGAAAAACATCCACGCCATAAAAGAGTGCTTGAAATGGCAGCAGAAAAATCAGGCTGGGGTAAACCATTACCGGCGGGACGTGCAAGAGGAATTGCAGTACACGAATCTTTTGGAAGTTTTATTGCTTATGTGGCTGAAGTGTCAATACCAAAAGCAGGAGTAGTAAAAGTGCATAAAGTTGTCGGCGCTGTTGATTGTGGCCCCGTTGTAAATCCGGACACTGTTAAAGCCCAGATAGAAGGTGGGGTCGTTTTCGGGATAACAGCGGCATTGTACGGCGAAATAACTTTTGAAAAAGGAAGAGTAAAACAAAGCAACTTTCATGACTATCGTATGCTTAGGATGAATGAAATGCCGGTCGTTGAAGTGCATATTGTTGACAGTAAAGAAAAGATGGGTGGCGTCGGTGAACCCGGGGTGCCACCGATCGCTCCGGCAGTTGCCAATGCACTTTTTGTATTAACCGGAAAACGGATTCATAAGCTTCCTTTCAAGGATTCTGATTTAAAAAAGAAAGTTTGATTTTTTATGATGCCGGCGACATTGCAGTCCTGAGCGGAGTCGAAGGGTCAGCTTTTGTTGCGACGCTCCTTTCATCTTTTTTATTTTTTATTTGACAATGACTGAACCATACAAGACATACAAGGCATTTTAGGATTTATGCTTGTATTTCTTCTATGCCTTGTATGGTTAAATAACTAAAAACTTAAAGAAACTACTCATGATAAGCTTAAAAGTAAACGGTAAAGAATACAACGTAGATGTAGAACCCTCAACACCCATCTTATGGGTGTTAAGAGATACATTAGAACTTACCGGAACAAAGTTTGGCTGCGGCGCTGCGCAATGTGGCGCCTGCACCGTTCATTTAAATGGTGACGCAATCCGTTCATGCATCACACCGGTTAAAAGAGCTGAAGGCCAGGAAATAAAAACTATTGAAGCGTTAGCTAATGATCCCATTGGCAAACGGCTGCAAAAGGCCTGGACAGAAGAAGACGTGCCGCAGTGTGGCTATTGCCAAAGCGGGCAACTGATGGCAGCTGCGGTATTGCTAAAAGCAAAACCCAATCCAACTGATAATGATATTGATTTGGGCATGTCGGGCAATATTTGCCGCTGCGGCACTTATCAGCGGGTGAGAAAAGCCATTCACAGGGCAGCCGCTATGAAGTAAGAATTCTCAACTCCAAAAGAGATTTTATGCAAAAGAATTTTCGTTTCGGATTCAGACACGTACTATACATTGTGTTGTTATCAGGCTTTACAGTGGCCATTGCACAGCCATTAAAGAATAAAACAAAAACGACTGCTTCTATTAAGATTTCACCTGCTAATGATACAAAAGCAAAATCAACTAACTCCGTTGATAAGACTGATGCTGAAATAAAAAGAGAACAGGAATCAGCAGAAGCGTTTAAAGAAGCTTATAAAGTTCTTATGCATCCGCGTTGTATGAATTGCCACCCGAAAGGCGATGCACCCTTGCAGGGTGACGATAGTCATATTCATACTCAAAATGTAACAAGAGGCCCTGACGGTAAAGGAGTGTATGCAATGAAATGTTCGAATTGCCATCAATCAGAACATGTACCAGGTCAACACATGCCGCCCGGTCATGCACTCTGGCATTTGCCTCCCGCCAACAGGAAAATGGTCTTCGAAGGAAAAACACCTGCACAATTAGCCGCTCATTTCAAAGACAATAACTTTACCGGCTTCAAAGATTTTAAAAAAGATCTTCTTCATCATGTAGAGCATGAGCCACTGGTATTAAATAGCTGGACTTACGGCACGCCGCCACCACTTAGCCACGAAGAGTTTGTTTCAAAAGTGAAAGAATGGATTGATAAAGGGGCTGTGGTGCCGAAATAAGTAAAAACATTCCTATGTTCGTTGACAACACCTGTTTCTAAAAAAATAGAATCTCTGAACAACCGTGACCTTAATAATCAACAGTCCCTATTTTTTTTATCTGCTTCAAGTCACTGATATCATATATCAATAGTCCTGTACTTACATAACAAATCAGTAAATTATCGTAAGGAATCACGTCTTTGAAATTTCCGTCGGCAACAGTGTACATTAATTCAGGCGAAGAAGGCTTTTCAACGTTCACCAACGAAAGCCCTGAGCCCCCACGACAGACAAAGACTACGGAATCCTTTAGCCCCAGGCCAAATGGAGTAGAAATTGGAAACAAACTTTTTTGAACAGGAGCGGTAACATTTTTTATGTCATAAATATACAAACCGTCTTGTGCAGGCCCGCAGGGGGAGCCCCCCTGAAGCGTAACATAAGCAATAGAATCATTCGCTACTACAGGATCGCAACTGCGTACATGACGGGCTTCACCCAATTTTACAGGATGAGATGGATCGGCAATAGAATATATGAACATTCCATCACGGGAACCGATAAATAATTTATCCATATAGGGATAAATAGTCTCTATACCCCAGCCACCAACATTCACGGACGTTTTTTTAACCGGGTTAGCCGCATCTGCAAGATCATATACTTCGATGCTGTTATAATCGGCGAGGTAAAGATGATTGGCCGCAATAGTAAACCTTGCCAATGATCCCCCTGTTCCCGTACCAGGCGCATCAGCAGATTTACTTCCGTCCTTAGTACAGCTAATGGTAATCAACCATAAGAACAGTCCTGAACTAATTATCTTTATCACTAAGCGCATATAATTTTTTTAGGGATAATAACAAGTATTGTCATACACTGAGTCACGGGTCCACCCGGTCAGGACATGTGCAAGCCCATTTGCATATTGCCAGGGACAATCATAATATACTCCATGCTCAGGCAGGGGTATAAAGTTATGCGCAGGATACCCCCCTGACTGTGCACCCTGGTAAAAAGCGTCTTTTATTCTTTTTACTTCCCTCACAGCTTGCCAGTCACTTACATCCACTACAACCAGATCAGTAAATGAGTTAGCATACAACACATTTCCTTTGATGGATATTTCAGAATTTCCCAAGATCTTAATAAAACCTGTCGGAGCCGGAGCGGAAGGATTTGAATTATCTATAACATGTACACCGCTGCCAAGATCATTTTGAAAGATCAGGTTTCCCTTTATATATATTTTTCCGGGAAATCTTACCGGTTGTGGGGCAACAGTCGCAATTTTCAAAATAGATGAATCGACAGAAAATACCGGTTTATAACCCCATACTTTTTTAGGTGGAATTATTGGAGGTTCAGGTATTCTATTGTTCGTAAAATCCCAACAGGATGATAACAATAAAATACCTGGCAATAGAAATATTGAAAATTTTCTCATAGCACCATGACAACGATAATATCGGAAGTGCTGCATTATTTCTTAAGTCTCCAAAATGAGCGGGCGAAAAATTTTTGATGCGCTTCGATGTTTTCATAAGTAACAGTCAGGAACATTAAGTATACGAAAGTCTTATCATCTAAAAACATTCAATCTCACTCCACAAACTGCACCGAATGCACCATCGGCAAATAATTATTGATCGTCTGCCAGCTCTCTCCGCGGTCAGGTGAGAAAAATAAATTACCTGTAGTAGTGCCGAATGCAACAGCATCACCGGAAGTTGCCAATGCATGACGATACACAATATCAAAACAATTTTCCTGTGGCAAACCATTTCTTAATTGCTTCCAGCTTTTACCACCATCATCTGTGCGGCAAATGCATAAAGCACCTTTAATAGCAGTTCTTGTTTCGTCGGCTTTAGCCGGAGCTACCCAGGCCTGATCGGCGTTATCATCCGCAACAGCCATCGCAAATCCAAACCTCGCCGGCCCCTCAGGCTGGCCAATATCCACCCAGTTCTTTGCCCCATCAACAGAGCGAAATATACCGCAATGGTTTTGCTGCCATAATATATCAGGATTGGTTGGAGCTGCGACCAATATATGCGGATCATAACCTGTTTCGGCATTGGGGTCGGGAAGAAAATCAGCCCGCATGCCTTTATTGCGTATTTCCCATGTTTTTCCTGCATCAGTTGTTTCAAAAACACCGGCGCAGCTAATACCGACATGAATACGATTTTCATCCCTCGGATCAACTACAATCGAATGAATGCCCGGCTGATCACGACCACCACCAAACCATCCTTCTTTACGTGTCGGGTGTTTCCATAATGATTCAACGAGTTGAAAACTGTTGCCCCTGTCTTCGCTTACAAACAAACCACCTGGGTCTGTCCCGATCCATAACCTCGATGGAAAACTTTTACCCCCGTGCGACATCGCCCAGATATAACGGGTAGCAGCCGGAACCCCGTCTTTGACTTCTTCGCCTTCAGGATAAGCAGGTGCCGTAATTTCTTCCCATGTTTTGCCCCTGTCACCTGAGCGATGAAGTTTTACACCCCAATGCCCGTAATCGAGACTGGCCCACCAGGTGCCTGTCCTGGGATCGGCATAGGCAATAGATACGGGGGCTCCTTCAAAAGAAAGATTCTCCATCGACCAGTGATTATTTTTAAACTGGTAAGCGATAAGACCCTTGCGGGTGCCAAGCAGCATTGTTGATTGCATAAAAAATAGTTGTTGATTGTTGAAATTACCCGCCCGACAAAGCCTGTATAATATAAATTTCACTTTTCTCCGTAAAATGATCGCTTAGGCCAACCCGGTCGTTGATCAACCTGCCATCAATAAAAATGTTGACATGTCTGCGCAGGCTTCCCTGTTCATCCAAAATATAATTGCGGATGCCCGGATAGTTGCCGTCCATTTCTTTCAACACTTCCTTCAACGTAACACCTGTTGCCGGGGTATCTTTCAATCCCGAAAAAAAACGATTAAGCGCATAAGTGAATTTGACAGTTGGCATCACAACAAAATTGCGGTTGCTGGTAGTTTAAAAATACAACACCACCGGCTTATAATAAATTTCTGTTTTAAACAAAGTTCCTATGAATTTTTATAACTGTAAGACTGAAAATGCGACAAATTAAGGGGGCATTTGCGAAGCCTGGATTTTAGAAATGCCCTAAATGACTTCTTCAATCGTGTTGCGCCTGCTTGGCATATTACAATACTTGCGCATTTATTATCGCTTAATTATATTAGTAAATTCGACCATGAAAGCCCGGGAAGTGATTAAACTGATCGAAAAGACGGATGGTTTCTGGCCAGGCAAAAAGGGAGCCACTAGCAATATAAACATCCTGTAAAAAAAGGTCTTGTTACTATTGCTGCACATAAACTTACGGATGATATCGCTCCCGGCACATTGAATAGCATTTTTAAACAAGCTCAAATTGATAAGCAATGAGAAAGTACCTTGTAGTTTACGAAAAAACAAAGACTGGATATTCCGCGTATGTTCCGGATCTCCCTGGCGTTATTGCTACTGGCAAAACAAAAGCTCTTGTTGAAAAGAATATTTTTGATGCCATTCAATTTCATCTTGAAGGCTTAAAGGAAGAAAATATCAGGATACCAAAAGCCACGGCGGAGAGTGAGATGATGGTGTTTACAGTTTAACAAAAAAACCGGCCACCTTTTCAATGACCGGTTTCAGTATCAAGAAAAAATCAAACCAATTCTTCTTTCGCCGTCTTACTATATTCATCAATTAACCGGCGTTGAATATCAAATGGCACCGGTTCATATGCATCAAAGCGCATTTTGAATTTGGCTCTTCCCTGCGTAATGGAACGTAATGAGGAAGAATAACCTTCCATTTCCGCCAGCGGCACTCTTGCTATTACCTTTTGAAAATGTCCATCGCTATCGATGCCTTCCACAATAGCACGGCGGCTTTGCAAATCTCCCATTACAGCACCGGTAAGATCGTCGGGACATAATACCTCCACCCGGTAGATGGGCTCCAGCACTTGGGGATCGGCCTGTTGAAATGCATGACGGAATGCCTGCAAGCCCGCAATTTTAAAAGAGATATCATTGCTGTCAACAGGGTGCATTTTGCCATCATATACGCTTACGCGGATGTCACGGGCATAGGAACCCGTCAATGGGCCATTCTGCATCTTCTCCATCACTCCTTTCAGAATAGATGGGAGAAACCTTGCATCGATAGCTCCACCCACAATACAATTGTAGAAAACTAATTTGCCGCCCCAATCAAGATCATAAGTATCCCGGCCTCTTACAGTCAGGTCTTTTGGCTCGGGCATACCCTCATGCCAGGGCTCAATCCGCAAAAATACTTCGCCAAACTGGCCGGCCCCGCCACTTTGCTTCTTATGGCGATAGCTGGCATCGGCCATTTTACGAATCGTTTCCCTGTAAGCGATCTTTGGTTTTACAAACTTCACTTCCAGCTTATGATTATGTTCGATCTTCCACTTCGCAACCGCCAGGTGCATATCTCCCTGGCAATGGATCAGCGTTTGTTTTAATTCAGGTGAAACCTCTACCATCAAAGTAGGATCCTCTTCCCGCAACTGGTGCATGGCCTGTGATAACTTTTCCTCTTCACCTTTCTTCAGTGTCTCAATAGCCACCGTCATATTTGGCGGAGGAAATTCAATAGGAGGCAATTCGTAATTTCTGCTTCTCGAATGCAGGGTATTGTTGACATGTGTATTTTTTAATTTTAATGTAGCACCAATATCGCCAGCCACCAGTTCATTTACATTGGTCCGCTTATTCCCTTCAACTAAAAACAACTGGGTTATTTTTTCTGTAACTCCGGTTGATTCATTTTCCAGTTCCATTCCTGTTTTTATTGTACCCGAATAAACTTTAAAGAAACTTAACTCACCCACATGCGGCTCAGAAACAGTTTTGTAAATAAACATGCAGGGAGGTCCGCTGGCGTCACAATTTAGCTTCTCTCCTTTCTTTGTTGTTTGCGGTGGCATTTCATTGGCGCTGGGACAAACATTGTCAATAAAACCCATCAGGCGACCGCTTCCCATATTTCTTTCTGCGGACAAGCAAAACAAAGGAAAGATATCATGACTGATCATGGCTTTCTTCAACCCCATTTTCATTTCATCTTCATCCAATTCGCCTTTATCAAAATATTTTTCCATCAACGATTCATCATTGCTGGCTATGGCTTCAATCAGTTCTTTATGCAATTCATCGGCTCTTGTTTTTTCTTCATCGGGTATCGGCAATTTTTCAGGTTTACCTCCGGCATCTTTAAATTTATACATCGTCATCCGCAACACATCGATGATCTCGTGAAAGCCGGATCCTGTTTGCCGGGGGTATTGCACCACTACCACTTTGCTACCAAAATGTGCTTTTGCCTCCCTGACGGTTTTGTCAAAATCAGCATCGTCATCATCCAGCTTGTTTATAGCGAAGATCATCGGGGTCTTAAACTTCTCGGTGTACTCCCAGATGATATCGGTACCGACTTCAACTCCCATCACGGCATTTAAAAGCATCACGCCGGTATCAGCAACGCGTAGCGCAGAAATAACTTCTCCTACAAAATCATCATAGCCGGGGGTATCGAGAATATTGATCTTATAACCCCTCCATTTGGTATGAAGGAGCTTGCTAAAAATAGAATTACCACGTTCCTGTTCAAGTTCGTGGTAATCTCCTGTTGTGTTTTTATCGTTTATATTTCCCCGGCGGGTAATGAGCCCGGCTTCGTACAACATGCACTCCGCTAAGCTCGTCTTGCCGGAGCCGGCATGGCCCAGCAAGACAATATTTTTTACATGTGAGGTATCAAACTCTGGCATGGCAAAATGTTTTAAAGATGAATACGAAAGTTTACCTGTTCAATTGTTATACTTGTCTATACGTGTTCACAAGTTCCATTTCGAATCGGTATGCTAAAACAGTATCGTCAACAGATCTTTTCCGTGCATGAGTCTCGTCACAAGCATAAGCAAACTTGTGAACTATTGAACTTGCAAACTTTAAAACTTTTCCTACGACGTTCGGGTAAGAAAATCATCGAACTCATCACGAAGATCCTGCAAAGTGAGCTCGAGGCTTTGATATTGGTCTAATAAATTTTCATGCTCCGCCATTGTTTCTCCGTTCAATTTTCCATTGTTGACATTCATCTCATAATTCATCTTCTGCTCATGTGTTTTTATGGCATGTTTAAGATCGTGAATGTTGATGAGCTGAATGTGAAATTGATTGTGGAGATGTTCGACGTCCTGGAGTTGATCTTTGGAGAGTGTTCGGCTGGCGGCGTCCTGGAGTTTTGTTTTGTTTTTTGAAAATTCGTCGCGGTATTGACGAAGTTTTTCTCTCCAGGCATTACACTCTCCTGTGAGCTGTGAAGTTTCTACCTGAACCATGGGATTTTAAATTTAAAAGTGAATAAATATGGCGTTACTCAATTTTTCCCCGGGGTGCTGGATGGTATATGTAAATTAAAACTCTTTTTTGGTATGAGCGAGCAATTTTTTGGCACATGGCAATAGTAGTGAGTGTAGATAAAAAGGAGAGCCACCCAATCCATGGATGGCTCTCGTAGCATGTTTCGACAATACTCTATTATCTTCTTCTCCTGATCGTTGTTTTTGAGGCTCTTACTTTTCCTTTCGGTCCTCTTACGGTAGTTGTTTTCCTGGTAACGCCATTACCCCTTGGACCCGTTACCGTTGTCTTTGACCGGCTCACTTTATAATTTCCCACGGCTGCTGCATGCCGTGTTCTGACAGTTACCGAACTTACCCGGTAGGGCCGATAAAATGCATGGGCTCTTGCTACTCTATGTGTGTGCACCACTACAAATGGCCGGTGATAGTGTACAACTCCTGGACGCCAAACATGCCATCCCAACGGTCTCCAGGGCCTCCACCAACCTGGGTAATGCTGCCATCTCCAGGGTGAAATCCAGGGACGATAAGCTGGTGCATAGACAACCCGAACCGATGGCCAAAACCATACGTTTACAACAACCCTGGCTCCAGCAGCGCTATAACTTGCGTTGGGTCCATGCGCTAAACCATAGTTATAATTGTCAAGAAAAGCCTGCTCATCCCCTCCACCGTCTGGTTCAATAATCACTTCTTCGCCAAAAATATCTTCATCACCCACGATCTGCACCACCGCAGTGGTATCGCCGGTTTTTTCCAACTCTATCACAGCAATATCCTGGTTTTCCGTTGCCGAAACGGGCACCTGTAATACAAAAGCATGGATATCTTTTTCTGATTTATCAATGACACGTACATAATCAATTTCTCCATCACCATTCAGATCGAGATTGTTCACACTGTTATTTTCGGAATTGATCAATTTCTCGAACTCCTCCGGTGAACCTGCTTTTTGAAACATTTGCAGGCTCCCCTGCAGGCTAAAATTATCACCGGGGAGCCCGGTAGAGTCCTCGCCAGCCTGGTTTTGTGCTGATGCAAGTGCTGTTGACCCAAGGTAGACGGCCAAAAGGATGAAGATTAATTTCATAAAAAAATTTTAGGTGAGACAAGCATCAAACGAAAAGGTTTAGCCGGTATTGCATTATTTTTTTAATATATACCTATTTAAAACTCATCACCCGTTATTATGATTTCGGTTCTTAGCCGCTATTGGATAAATTGCAGCCAGTAAAATATCTTGATTTCCCAAAACACCATACAGCAGATACTCGGCCGAATTGACATCCTGGATGTAGTAGGCGAATTTGTAAAATTGAAAAAACGGGGAGCCAGCTACCTGGGCCTTTGCCCGTTTCACAATGAAAAAACTCCTTCGTTTACCGTATCGCCCAGCAAAGAAATTTATAAATGCTTTGGTTGTGGCAAAAGCGGCAATTCGATCAGCTTCATTATGGAGCATGAGAAGTATAGTTATGTAGAGGCCCTGAAATGGCTGGCCAAAAAATATGATATCGAAATTGAAGAGACTTTTGCAACAGATGAGCAGCGTCAACAACAGCAGTCTGCCGAAAGCCTTTTTATTATCAACAATTTTGCCCGGCAGTTTTTTTCCAAAACGCTGTTTGAAACGGACGAAGGGCAGGATATTGGGCTAAGCTATTTGAAAGAAAGAGGTTTCAGGGAGGAGATCATTAGCAAATTTCAATTGGGCTATTCGCCTGAACAACGTGACGCTTTTGCGAGAGAAGCGATTTCCAAACAATTCAATACAGACTTATTATTAAAAACCGGCCTGGTTGTTTTACGGAATGAACAATTGATTGACAATTATCGCGGCCGGGTTATTTTCCCGATCCATAATCACAGCGGTAAGGTTTTGGGATTTGGTGCCAGGATATTAAAAAGTAATGATAAGGCGCCCAAATACATTAACACACCGGAAAATGAGATCTATGTAAAAAGTAAAATTTTATATGGCTCTTACCAGGCCAGGCAAGCTATCGACAAAGCCGATGAATGTTTGTTGGTGGAAGGATACACGGATGTTATATCATTGCACCAGGCAGGTATTGAAAATGTCGTCGCCTCCGGTGGCACAGCTTTAACACCTGACCAGCTTCGATTAGTAAAAAAATACACCAACAATCTTACTATTGTTTATGACGGCGATGCGGCCGGTATAAAAGCGGCGTTGCGTGGACTGGACCTGGCGTTGGAAGAAGGACTAAATGTAAAACTGGTATTAATCCCCGATAAAGAAGACCCTGACAGTTATGTAAATAAAGTGGGAGCTTCCGCCTTTGCACAATTTGTACAGCGCAACAAAAAAGATTTTATCCTCTTCCAACTGGAAGTTGCGTTGAAGGATGCCGGTAGCGATTCGGTAAAAAAAGCGGAAGTGGTCACGAAAATGGCAGAGACCATAGCCCGCATCAATAAAGCCGAAGATTTTACCAAGCAACAGGACTATATCAAGCAGTGCGCCGAAATCTTAAAAATTGATGAGGCAGGTTTGCATTCACTCGTCAATAAATTCATCCGCGACCGTATCGCCACCCAGGAAAGGAAATTACCCTTTGAAGAAGCAAAAAAACACGAAGAAAATGCCAGGCAAGCTGAACAAACCAATTACGACGACGCAACTTTCAATTTGCTGTTCAAAGATGAATTACAGGAAAGAGAACTCGCCAGGATCCTATTAGAATACGGCATCAAAAAATGGAACGACACAACGCTTGTGGCCGAATACATTTTTGATGAAATGATGGATGAAAGCCTGATTGATAACAAAGATGTGTTGATACTGCTGGCGACCTTTAAGGAGCTGCTGCAAAAAGGAGTAACAGAACCAAACAAAAGCTATTTTATTTATCACCCTGATACCAACCTAAGTACTTTCGCTGTTTCGTTGCTCAACTTTCCCTACGAAGAAAGTGAACGCTGGCGGTCCGAATTCAGCCAGGACAGCGGCTTTCAAAAACAATTGTTTCAACAGAGTTATGAAGACTTTATGCGCACCATCGCTAAAGGCAATGACAAGCAGCTAATGGGATTTCTAAAAATAGACGAGGACAAAACCAATGAAGAGGTAGAGTCCGTGGTCAATTATCTAAAGCTCAGAAAAGTAAAACGGATGTTGCTCGAAAACCAGCTTGACCTCGAAAAACCTCACACCACAGAAGAGTATGAAATGCTTCATCAAACCCATATTCATTTAAAGGGAATGGAGATCGATCTCACAAAGAAATTAGGTACGGTGATAATTAAGTAAGTGGCATCCTGGTTAAACGAAAATTGCTTCAACGATCAACGTTCTCCTTTATACTTTTTACACAAATGATATAAGCGAAAATACTCTTGTAATAAACAGTTAAACATAAAGCGGGCCACTAAATTAGTGACCCGCTTTTGTGTTTGGTGTTATTGATCGCAACTTATTATTTAGGCTGTAGTGCAATTTCACCCACATCTGTCACCAGGCTGTCTGCTATTACAACTACATCTTTTTTCCTGGTACTCGCATATGGCTCCTGGGCCTGGATGATAACTGAATAAGTACCGGGTTTTACACCTTGAATTTCAAATGCACCATTCTTTACTTCCGCATTTAGTGTATCCGTTGGCGACATGGCCCATGCCCGGATCGCTTTATCGGCGGGTGTCACCGTTCCTTTAATGGAATTGCTTTGCAATACATCAAAAGAAAAAAGTGCTCCTGATGAAACTGTCAACGCAACTACTGCTAATTTTAGTTTTTTCATACATGTCCTTTTTTACAGTGTTATTAAATAGGTTAATGAATAAACGTTTTTGGAAAAGATCATTTGCCGGTTAAGCATATGCATCAAAAAGAGCAAGGTGTCAAACAATGACTGTGCCATACCATTTCATTGTTAATTTTTTTAACAATGAATGATATCATTCGGGCTTAGCATTCTTAATACTATTTTTAGCTGGTATGTCGCAGCATCAGGTGACATCCATAGTTTCAAAAACTTACGCTTTAAGAATACTAATCAGCTATTTTTTTGTAGTTTAATTTTAGTTAATAACAGCAGCAATAACATGGAAAAGCTTTTAACACATATCAAAAATTATTACGAATTGAGTGCTGAAGCACAAAATGCATTGTACGATTGTTTTGAAGAAGTAGTGTCAGGTAAAAATGCATTTTTAGTAACGGAGGGAAAGGTCTGTCGTCATTTATATTTTGTGCAGCAAGGTGCTTTAAGAGGTTATTATACACTGGATGGAAAAGAAATAACGCATTGGTTTGGTTTTGAAAAGGATTTTGTCACCTCTTTTCACAGTTTCATTACCCAGGAACCCGCGGTCGAAAATATTCAATTGCTGGAGGGCAGTATTTTATGGAGCATTTCCAAAGACACCCTGACAAATCTTTTTAACCGCTATCATGAAATTGAGCGGCTGGTAAGAATTGCTTACGAAAAATATTATATCCGGTTAGAAGAAAGATTTGTGAATGCGCATTTCAAAAGCGCTACCGAACGATACGAAAACCTGCTGCAGCAAACCCCGCATATTTTAGAAAGAGTGCCATTGGGATATATCGCCTCTTATCTCGGCATCAGCCAGGAAACATTGAGCAGGATACGCAGCCGGATTTAACATTCACTGAACCGGTTTTTGATTTTGGTCAAAAGAAATTCCCAACCAGGACAATAGATTCGTTGCCTTAAACAACCATCATGGAACAAAAACAAAACCAACAACCATCAGCGGCTTTTGTCGCAGCTTCCTGGTTAGCATTATTTATTGGCGTTATTGCTTTTTTGATCGGCCTCTGGAATGCCGAAATGGAGTTAAATGAAAAAGGTTATTATTTCACCGTATTGATGTTTGGCCTTTTTTCAGCTATTTCCGTTCAGAAAGCCGTAAGAGACCAGATGGAAGGAATCCCGGTTACCAACCTGTATTACGGTATTGCCTGGTTTACTACGCTCCTTTCAATCGTATTACTTACTATTGGACTTTGGAACGCTGATATAGAAAAAAGTGAAAAAGGATTTTATGCGATGGCCTTTGTGCTTAGTCTCTTTGCTGCCATTGCGGTGCAAAAAAATACAAGAGATATCAAAGCCAGGCAAAATAATGAGCCCTGAGAAACCTTGATAAGAACTATTTTAAAAAAAGGTGATACAGATGATTTGTATCACCTTTTTTTGTTTGTGTAAAAAGATAGAAGCAGGTGGTTCAGTGAAGAAATTTCTTTAAAAATGCAGGAGGGGTTAACTTTAAAACAGCGATTGTTTACACCTTAAATAAAAGATGTATGATGCCCCTGAACCGCCGACAATTTATCCGCGACACTTCGGCAACATTAGCCCTTGCTGCAATAAGCCGCTATGGCCTGGATGCATTGAACGAAGCTCCGCCTCGTCGTGTAGCATTGATAGGTACTGGCTGGTATGGTAAAAGCGATCTTTTTCGGCTGATGCAGGTGGCACCGATAGAAGTAGCCGCTCTTTGCGATCCTGATAAGAGCCTGCTTGCAGAAGCTGCACAAATGGTGAGTGACCGACAGGCAACGAAGAAAAAACCAGCTTTATACGGCGACTACCGCAAGCTGTTATCAGAACAAAGGCCCGGGATTGTATTGATCGGCACACCCGATCACTGGCATGCACTGCAAACCATCGACGCACTAAAGTCCGGTGCCCATGTATATGTACAAAAACCCATCAGCGTAGACGTCATGGAAGGCGAAGCTATGCTGGCAGCAGCCCGCAAATACAACCGCGTTGTACAAGTGGGTATGCAACGAAGAAGCACCCCTCACCTGCTCGAAGCCAAAAAGAAAATTGTTGACGCCGGTTTACTTGGAAAAATTTCCCACGCCGAAATATTCTGTTATTATCATATGCGCAGCAACGGTAACCCGCCTGTGCAGTCAGTACCCGATTTTTTTGATTATGAAATGTGGACCGGCCCCGCACCGCTTCGACCTTTTGACGGGCTGCCACATACCCGGTGGTGGCGAACATTTATGGAATATGGAAATGGCATCATGGGTGATATGTGTGTCCACATGCTTGATGCGGTACGCTGGATGCTTGACCTGGGCTGGCCCAACCGTATCAGTTCAACAGGAGGAATATATGTCGATAAAACCGGCAAGAGCAATATTGCTGATACGCAAACAGCCATCTTTGCATTTGATGACCTGAACTGTGTTTGGCAACACCGCAGTTGGGGCACAGCAGCGGACCCTGAATATCCCTGGGCATTTAAGATATATGGCGAAAAGGGCACACTGATGGGCAGCACTATGAAATACGATTTTGTTCCCGCAGGTGATGGACAAAAAATACATGGCGATGTGGTGTATGAAAAGGAAAAATATCCGGCAGACCTGCAGGAGCCGAAAATAGAATTGCATGCCGCACCAGCCACACGGTTACACATGTTGAACTTTTTGGAAGCCATTGATAAAAAAATAGACCCGGTAGCGGATATCGAACAGGGACATATTTCAACAGCTAGCTGTATTCTCGCAAATATCTCAATGCAGTTAGGAGGCAGGGTATTGAGATATGATCCGGTAAAAAAAGAAGTGACCGGCGATACAGAAGCAACCAAACTTTTGCAGCGAGCTTATAGAAGCCCATGGGTGCATCCATATCCCGATAATGTATAATCCGGGACAGAATATTTTCCTACGCCGACACTATATCCTTCTTACTTTCACAGTAAATGCCCTTACCGGGTTGACCCCAAACAGAAGTTGTAGCTCGGGCTGTGTAAATCCATTTTGAAATAATTGAGGAATAAGTTTGTCGGCAATAGTATTGTAATCATTATAAGTTCCCCCACCAGGTTCGCCTACATGATACCAACCTGAGTCATGGGATAAAAGAACATGTTGAAGCAGGTGTTGCTCTTTCATATCTTTTAAGAAATCTATGCACTGTGAAATAGATTCCCGATTTACTCCATCAAAAGAAACCCAACCTCCCGCTTTGGCTGCACGAATATGTACTTTCCGGTCACTTTCATTTTGTGCATGTATCCAAATCCATGCGTCGGGCCTAATGCCTTTTGACTTGATAATTCGCAATTCTTCCATGGCAGCCTCGCCGTTGCCGCTATGTACACCGATTGTTAACCCTGTCGCCAAATGAGTGATAGCCGCGGCATCGATCATTTTTGCCTGCACGTCAGACAAAGGATATTTATCTACTCCGCATTTTATAAATCCGGGTTTGATGCCTTCTTCAACGCCATTTTTCCATTCACTGATCCATCTTGCCGCTATTTGCTCCGCCGTCTCTTTCCATGCATGGGAAGGCAGATATTTTTCGCCTGCCGCACCGTAGTAGCCGGTATTGGTAAGAATATATAAGCCGCTTGCGTCCGCCAATCGTTTTAATAATTTCACATCACGCCCGATATAAGCCGGCGTGCATTCCATGATCATTTGGAAACCCCTTTGTTTTAATTCCAAAAGTTTTGGCAAGGCCGCCTGGAAAACCTCTTCTGCATTATAACGGGAAGGATCAATTAAATCGGCGCCGATAAAATCAACTAAAACATGTTCATGTGTCAGTGAAAACCCCGGCTGCTCCCTCGTAATCCAGCCATTTACCGTCATTAATCGTTTCTTGTCCTGCAACAAATCGTTCGCAAAAAATAAAGAGCCGGCAGCAAGACCCGTTGTTTGAGCAATAAATTTTCTGCGGCTGATGATCATGGTTTCAAATTTATATATCAATCACATTCTATCCGGTGGCCAAACCGGATGATATGGCCATCCGGATCTTTGATCAGCATTTCCCGCATATTCCATTCTTTGCTTTCCGGTAGTGCTATGATGTTGGCGCCTTTGTCCTTTATACTTTCATAATATTCATCTACGTTGTCCAACACAATACAAAGCCAGGTGCCGGGATGCCCCTGGTCTTTTTCACAGAAAAAAATTTCTACCTCATCTTTCACCACTCCGCCAAATGTCGGTGGGCTGTCCCACTCCCATTTGTCATCGAAACCCAATTTATCCATATAATAAGTAAGGCTTCTCTTTATATCGGTTGAATAAAGAATCGTAATTGACTTTTCCAGCTTCATAACAACTTTTTTTGTTGGAGAAATTTACTGCTTTTAAATCAGAGATGGATTTACACTTTCAGATCACTGGGATAAGGATTTGAGATTGCGGGAAAAAATAGTTGTCGCAAAATGCCCTTCAAAAGTCGTTTGACCCACCCTCGCCCATTTGAAATTATTGACAACTTTGTATCATCAATCAATCACAACTTCTAAAAAATAAAAAAATGCGAATACTGAAATTACAAATGCAAATGACGATTGACGGATTTGTTGCCGGTCCGCAGGGTCAATTAGACTGGATGTCTTTTGACTGGAATGACGACCTGGTAGCTTTCGTCAATGAGTTTACAGACAACGGTGATACTATTTTGATGGGTCGCAAGATGACTGATGGATTTGTTAACTATTGGGAAAATGTGGTCAACAATCAACCGGAGAGTCCCGAGTTCGAATTTGCAAAAAAAATGGTTATCCTGCCAAAAATTGTATTCAGCAAAACACAAAAAACAATTGGCGGAAAAAATGTAACTGTCGAAAATGGGGACCTTGTTACGGCGGTCAATGCATTGAAGGCTAAACCTGGTAAAGATATTATAGTATACGGCGGGGCCGGCTTTGTTTCGTCATTAATTGACCATAACCTGATTGACGAATTGTATTTATATACCAACCCTATTGCCATCGGCGACGGGATGCGCATTTTCAACAAAAGCTACCCCTTGCAACTGGCAGCTTCAACCGCTTATAAAAACGGGATTGTTGTAAACAAATATGTCCCTGCCGGCCAATAGCCATTCAACTATAAAACAGGATTATCTTAAAGTGGATGGGGGTGCAGAAAATAATGATAGTTTTGTCCGCAATCCATTTTTATGCGTACCGCCTGTTTAGCCATATTTATTTTCTTTTCTGCAACTGCTTTTTGCCAAACTCATTTTGTTGATTCGTTATATGTAACCACTTCCGATTCCGTTAAACTATTTGTGAAGCGTTCGGGCAGGGGCTTTCCAGTTTTGTTTATACACGGCGGTCCGGGCTCCAATTCATTTTATTTCGAAAAAGAAGGCGGCGATATTTTTTCAAAAGATGTTCAGCTGGTGTATCTCGACCAGCGGGGTTGCGGCAGATCGGATACAGCCAAAGACAATAACTACTCACTGGAGAGAGTTGTCAAAGACTTTGACGAGGTAAGACAAAAATTGGATTATAAACAATGGATAGTTATGGCGCATTCTTTTGGCGGCATACTAGCTACCGAATATTGCTATCAGTATCAGCCTGCAATCAAAGCCATGATTTACCTGAACTGTACGATCAACTTAACGGCCACTGCCAAAGACGGAATCAGGAAAGGAGTTGAATTGCTGGGAAATAATCCACAGGATAAAAAACATTTTTTCAATGATTCCATTCCGCTTTTTCAACGCTGGGGTGAAATATTCAGCCGGCTTCAGCAAAAAGGGATTGTTTATCAATTGATGTTTGACAGGAAGACAAGCAAGGAATACGATGATAGCCTGATGGCCCTCCCTTTTCTAAAATATGTGTATGCGCAAAAGCTATGGAGCTACCCGGAATATTTTTCCGATTTCGCGGCAAAAACTGCGAAAATTTCTGTTCCTGTTCTGATCATTAGTGGCACCAGAGACTATACGATTGGCGTTAATCATTATAAACTGATGCGATTTCCCGCCAGTCATGTCAAACTCGTTGAAGGAGGCCATGCTTTGTACCTGGAACATAATGCAGAACTCTACAAATCCGTAGCGCCATTTCTTAAAAAATTCAGGTAACTGGCAATTCGTTCGGACCAAAGAAAGACTAACAACTTTATTGCTTTATCAAAACAAGTTTGTTTAACTCCCGCGTTATAAAATCAATTTCGTCCGTTGACAATTTCACCTGTAGGGCTTTGGCGTTTTGAATGGCCTGTTCAGCGTTTCTTGCACCGACCAGTGCAATGGTAATGCCCGGCTGTTCTACCGTCCAGCGGATCACTAATTGCGAAAGAGGAGCATTCTGCTTATCAGCTAACGGCTTAATCGCCTGAAGAAATGCATTGGTTCGCCCGATGTTTTCAGGCTTGAAAAAATATAAGTCCGCACGATGATCACCCTGCGAAAACTGGTGACCGGGTTTTAGTTTTCCTGTCAGCAATCCTCTTTGCAGCGGGCTGTAAGCAAGGATAGAAATATTATTGTCGATACACCAGGGAACAACGGTTTGCTCGATATCTCTCTTCACCATACTATAAGGCACCTGGTTAGAAACGATGGAAATATATTGTTGTGCTTCTTTGAGTAAGTCAATACTATAATTGCACACGGCCGCATGGCGAATCTTTCCCTGCTGTTGCAATTTGGCCACGGCTTCCATTGTTTCGGAAATTGGTGTAGTGCTATCGGGCCAGTGTATTTGATAAAGGTCGATATAGTCAGTACCTAACCTTCGTAAACTGTTTTCACATTCCAGTATGATACTTTCTCTGCCGGCATACCTGTAGATATCAATATCGCCGCCCTCGTTGTTTTTACTTTTGAAATAAAATTCACCTTTGTTCAAGTCCCATCGCAGCCCGTATTTCGTCAATAGCTGCACTTTATCTCTTGGAATATTTTTTATTGCTTCACCCACTATCTCTTCACTGGCTCCTTGTCCATAAATTGGCGCCGTATCAATGGAAGTAATCCCGAAATCATAAGAAGCCCGTATAGCATCAATGGCCTCTTTTTTTTCCGTGCCACCCCACATCCAGCCTCCGGCAGCCCATGCGCCAAAAGTGACAACTGATAATTCAAGATCCGATTTACCGACTTTCCTGTATTCCATAGTTGAATTTTTATTACATCCCAGGGCTTCAGAATAAGTGTATATTACCTGCTTAGCGCATGCTATTGTTGGTTACAAATCAATTTTTCAAAAATAAGAACTCAGCCAATACGACCAGCAATAAACTACCGGGCTCTTAATATCAAAACTGTTTCTTTTTTCCTTTTTAACAGGAGGTCATTGCCTTTTAATTCATACCGGTCAATACTTCCAAGCAATGACAAAAAGGTTTTTTCAAACTCAATATCTTCACATATCACTTTAGTGCTGCTGACATCGGTAAAGCTGATATTATTTTTCTCCACATGATAATTTCCATTTATTTGATTACAGCCGCCATTTCCACGAAAAGTTTTTTGGGCTACATCAAAAATAACAGTGGCGTCCCTTCGTCCGCCACTTTGCTGCACCGGCACGGTTTTCATTTCAACCAGCACCCACCGTCCACGATCCCAGCCCGAATCCGGGGCAAGTTTGGGGCTACAATTAAAAGTGATGACGGCGGCAATCAGGAGTAGTAAATATTTCATACTTGAGCTTTAGAATTAAAGAACAGTGCGTTAGCGATCAATAAAATTATGCCAGTAATCATTGCTATAAAAATTAACTGTTCCGGGCCGATTTTTTTACCTGCAGAACTGTTATACCACTTTGATCCGGTGGGACCCCATTCGTTATTTTTTAATTCTTTGTTATTATAAAAAAATAAAACCTCTTCCTAAATTTATATTCCATGCAAAAACAGGTACGAAAAGGACGATGGTTGAGACGCACATTGCGTGTCCTGGTAATATTGATCGGGATGATCGTTATTGCCTGCCTCATTTTTGATCATTATGTACAGTTTCGCCGGTCTGATGAAGAACTGAATAAAATATTTACCGACCAAAGCATTGATGCCACCATACATTATTATACTTCGCATGGTCGCAGGCTGCGTTATGTGGCGGCGGGTAATGATAGCCTTCCCACCTTATTGTTTCTCCATGGTTCGCCGGGGTCCATCAGTTACTACAGCCGGCGATATAAAGACAGTGCCTTGCACGGACGATTCAGGATGTATGCGGTAGATCGGCCCGGCTATGGTTATTCCGGCCTGGGTGATCCTGAACCGTGTATTGAAAAACAGGTGGAGATGATTCGTCCCATATTGGATAGTCTTAATCGTGCCCGCCATCCAATAATAGTAGTGGGTAGTTCGTATGGGGCATCGATAGCCAGCCGATTGGCTATGGACCATCCGGGACTGGTAGATGGTTTGATATTGACAGGCCCCGCTATTGGACCCGGCCGTGAAACTTATTTTGGTATCTCGCCCTACATTGAGCACTGGTCAATGCGCTGGTTCGTTCCCCGCATTTTCCGCTCTGCCAATACAGAAAAATTGTACCACAAACAAGAGTTGGAAAAAATGTTGCCGCTGTGGAAAAATATCCGGGTGCCGGTTTATTACCTGCAAGGCGCCAGGGATGATATCGTCGACACGTCGAATGCCAGTTTTGCAAAACAGCAATTAATCAATGCTCCTTCGCTGGAGATAAAATTTTTGAATGGCAGGAAACATTTGCTGGCGCAATACGAATGGCCTGCTATCAGGCAGGGCATATTGGATATCTATGAAAAGGCCGCTAAAAAATAAACATGGGGTTTTAGGAAATCAACTTGCTTTATTAAGTTTTCACTTTTAAAAAAGCTGAGGTTTCCCGGAATGACGGGAACTATGCAGTTGACAAGGCTACTGTATTAATTCAGAAACTTTTCCCGGTACTCATTCGGACTTAATCCTACTTCTTTTTTAAACAACCGGGAAAAATAAGGCGGATTTTCAAAGCCCAGCCGGTAAGCTGTTTCGGCGATAGTGTTATCCGAACCAACTAATAAATTTTTGGCTTCATTAACAAGAAAAATATGAATATGTTCAAGAGCAGTTTTGCCCGTTTCCTGTTTTAACAGGTCGCTCAGGTAGCGGGACGAAATATTCAATTGCAAAGCCATGTCCTTTACCGTTGGCAATCCACTTTCATTCAACAAGCCTTTTTCCGCATAGTTTCGGAGAACAGTATTGAATTTTGTTACCAGGGTTCCCGACATCTCGGTGCGGTTAATGAATTGCCTTTTATAAAAACGTTGGGCATATTTCAAAATGGAATCCAGATGGCCAAGAATAATTCCTTTACTGTATTCATCCGGGTTATTATAATACTCGGTCTCCATTTTATGAAATAGTTCCCAGATGATCTGCTCTTCCCGCGGCGTCAGGTGCAATGCCTCGTTTACTTCATAATCGAAGTAGCCATATTTTTTTACTTCATTATACAAAGAATGACCCATCAAAAAATCTTCGTGAACGTAAATGATGAATCCATTTTCTTCTAATTCAAGATTACGCATGCCAACAAACTGGCCAGGCTTGATAAACGACATGGTGCCACGGTCATGATCGTATTTTGTTTTGCCATAGAGCATGGTTCCGGACTTAAATTTTTTAAACCCGATCATATAAAAATCACTCGTATGTTCGATGCCGGGGTTGGCACAGGTTCCATCGCATTTTATTAAACTAAACAACGGATGTTCCGGCGGCGGAAATCCATGTTCATTGTGCAGGTCATTTAAGCTCTTTACATGTTTCATTGGTGACAATTGAAAGCAAAATATACAGAGCGCCACCCTATATATTTTGCTTGTGATAAATCATTTTAACCGTGTGCTTTCACAGCTACATCATTCCAGCTTTCCCATTCTGCCAGTCTTTCGGTATAAACCTGTTTTACCCACGGCAAAGCTACCTTTCCAAGAAACAAACGCAATGGCGGATTGGGTGAGTCAACCAGTTTAAGAATAGCTTCCGTTGTCGCTTCGGGCTTTCCAAAAATATCTTCAGTCAAACCTTGCTGGAAGGCCTCCTTCACCCTGCTGTAAGCTTCGATCGGTTGTGCATGTACAGCTGATGTTCCGCCCCAGTCTGTTGCAAAACCATTGGGCTCAACCAATGTAATATTGATACCAAAATCTTTTACCTCAGCGGCTAGTGTTTCACTTAATCCTTCCACGGCAAACTTGGATGCATTGTAAATACCCAATGTTGGCAATGTAGCAATCCCCAGCACACTCGATACCTGTATGATATGGCCATGTCCTTGTTGCCGCATAATGGGTAGTACTGCCTGTGTCACCCACAGCAAACCAAATACATTGGCTTCAACCTGGCTTCTTGCCTCCTGCTCCGTCGTTTCTTCAATCGTACCGAATAAGCCATAGCCGGCATTGTTTATAACAACATCCAACCTGCCAAAATGTTCATGCGCCTGTTTTACTACGGCAACGGATTGTGCACGGTTGGTAACATCTAGTTGCAGCGCCAGCACGGCGTCACCGTATTTTTTAACTAAGCCTTCTAAAGCTTTTGTATTTCTTGCCGTGGCGATGACATTGTCGCCCCTTTGTAAAAATGCTTCCGCCCATATTCTTCCAAATCCGCGGGAAGCTCCGGTAATTAAAATTGTTTGTGCCATTTATCTTTTGTTTTTATAGCACAAAGTTCAATTGAGTAAGATAACCGGTTGTTATACAAAAGTCGGGAATGGTGATACATTTTGACGTTACCGGTCAAACCAGGTAACCGTTCGTTCTTTCCGGGTCGATGTGTTGATTAAGCTATTGCAACGATTAAGAGGAAAAGAATAACCGCCAGCACAGCTCCTTTGATTACATATTTCATGGTTACTTATTTTAGTCCCATAAAGAAACGAATACACAAAGCTGAAACAAATAACCTCAGTGATGAATTGACAAACCGGACGGATGAAATGTTTAGGAAATGAATCAATGAAAAAAACAGCATGGAATTTGTAACCCTTATTCCTAATTAAATATTCAAACAAACAATATGGGATTTGATCAATACCACGAGCCGCCACAGGAGTTGCCACAGCGGGTAAGGACCTTTGCCCGTATGATACAATCATTGATAGAAGAAGCGGAAGCCATTGATTGGTATGAGCAACGCTTAGCGGTAGAAAAAGACAGGGAAGCCAAAAAGATCATGATGCAAGCCCAACAGGAAGAATTCATCCACTTTGCTATGAACCTGGAATTCCTGTTGCGAAAAAAAGAAAAATGGAGAACGATCATGAAAAATATTCTTTTCAAAGAAGGTGATATTGTGGAAAATGGTGAGAAGGCAGAGAAGAAGGTTGAGTAGTTCTGTTAAATACCTGATCCATATTGATTGAAGATTGTTGATACAATTTTTCATTCCACGCATGCGCTGAGAAAAAAATTGCCCGCGAAAAGCGGGCAATTTTTCATAATCACCTATTACAAATCTGTCGCCTCATGGGCTGTTAATGGAGGTGCACCAACCCTTTGGTTGGATTAAAAGTTAGTTGGCTGTGGCCGGGCTGATCACTGAAGCCACTTCGGTAATAGAATTAGCCGGGAAGCCGCCTTTTTTTGCATGTTCCCTGATCAGTTCTTCATTTTCTGCCTTGTAAACACAGGTTATTTTATTGCCCGTTACATAACTCTGTATCCACTGAATTCGAGGTCCCATCTCTTTTAAAACAGAACAGGACTTTTGGGATATCCCCTTCAGTTCTTCGGCTGTTAATTTACCGGCATCGGGAATTTCTCTTTCAATAAGATAAGTTTTCATTGCTGTTGTGTTTTTTGTTTTGGGATTGCTTGCTGATGTCTGAGCCAGGGCGGCTGACCCTGTAAACAGGAGAATAACAACAAGCATCAGGCAGTGGTTGGTAATCTGTTTCATAACTCTTGGTTTAATAATTAAATGATACCTAAAGTTAAAAACCAGTTCTGCCGGAAGGCTATAACAAATCGTTCAACAAATGGTAAGCGGTCTGCTACAAATCATTCAAAAAATGATAAAATTAAGTCAGTCGCAACAGGCACTAATGTAATAGGTCGATATAGCTATTGGGAAGAAGGCCATACTTCTTTTTGAAGCACTTGGTAAAATAAGACGGGCTGGTAAAGCCTGAGTCGAAAGTGACCTGGGCAATATTGTGATGCTGCCTTTTCATCAGTTCCTTTGCCTTTTCAAGCCGGTACTCTTTCAGTAGTATGTTGGGGGAAAGTCCCGTCAGGGCAATTGTCTTACGGTATAGCTGCGACTTGCTCATGGCCATAGCCTGGCAAAAGTCGTCTACATCAAAATCAGCATTCTGCCAGTTTTCATCAAGCCTGGTAAACAATTGCTCCAGCAACGCTTCATCCTGCGGCGGCAGGATAAAAAATTGATTGTTGGAACGTTGGAAATAATCTTTTGATATCAGGTCCTTCACCGAAGATGTCATAGCTACCTGGAAATATTTGGCAACGGTACAAAGATGTTGGGCCATTTGTATGGTGTCACCAAACAACTTATTACTCTTCTCAATGGGCTCACCGGCATTGAGACTCATTTTAAAATCAATCTTATCTGCATCCGCCTTGTCTATATCTTTTTGAATAGCCAGGGCACAGTGTACAGCTTTGGTAGCTGAGGTAAAGGAAATAATAAAACCATTTCCGCCATGTTCGACTTCACTGCCACCATGTGTCGCAAGATATTTCCTGATGATACTATTATGCCTGTTCAGCAATTCATCGGCCTTTTCAGCGCCCAGCTTATAGCCCAATAAAACCGGGTCGTTGCTGGTTGTCACCAAAAGAATACGGAAAGACGGATCGCTAAAAACCTTTAACCCATTTTCTGAAATTTCTGCTTCTACAGGATCATATATTCTTCCCAGAAATGACTCTACCAGCGATGGACTTACTTCAATTATTTTACTAGGTATTAATCCATGAGAACGGCTATGCATCTCTTCAACCGCTTCTTTAGTGGGAGCTTCGATTAAACAAAATATGCTTTCTCTTCCTTCGTCTATCCAATAGGTCATGCAATTGCAACCATATTCTTCCTGGTGCAGAAGGTCCATCCGATGGGCCTCCGCAACGTTCCTGGCTTTTACCCCGGGAACAATGTGTACATCCATGTAGATAGGCATAATTTTTTTTAACTCTATGAAGTTAATATTTTTTTATGCGCTACCGGACGTTTCTGCTGCAGTCAAAATGAGTTTTTCAATGAACATTCCTGCAACGGCTGCTTATTGGCCCTGCTTCCCTACCAACGTTACTTTTTTATCAGGAGCAGCAAAACTATCTTTCATGTCTACCAAAACTTTATCTCCTTCAAAATGAAAGATCATTATCAACGTATGCGGGCTATCGATATACCGCAACTGCATTTCCAGCAGGGAAGCACTTTTCCAGCTGTAGCTTCCGGCTATCTGCGAGGGTGGCAGGCCCGCAAAATGTCCTTTAGCACCTGCAACCAATGATGGCCCTAATAAATCAGTAATACCTTCTATCCATTTCCCTTTTCCAAACTTCAGCAGATAAGAATCCTTTTCTGTGGTCAAACCAAGAGTGATGACATGATCTTTTTCAGTAAAGCCGATTTGAGCAACCTGTTTAGGATTCGGTTCGATTTTGAATTGTTTCCCGGAAATAACCGGTGTAACAAAAGCACTATCGGCAGCTAGAGGTAGCGGTAGTTTTAATATGGATAGTCGCTTTTTAAGAATGGCCGCATTTTTTTTATCAAGGGTAGATTTATCAACCCGCATAGCAGGTAACAGGTATTTCCAAACAAGATCGAGCTGCCCCTGCATATCATTCGTTTCAGAGGTAATGGCAATGACAGCGTCTTCTTCGGGCAATACCAACATGTATTGACCAAATGCGCCATCCCCCCGATACGAATTGTTCCGGCTACGCCAAAATTGATAACAGTAACCCTGGGCCCAGTCACTGGAATCCCTTCTTCCCTGACTGGCATCCGGTGCATTATCGACCTTAAAGCTGGTAGCTTCTTCTATCCATGCCGCAGGTAAAATTTGTTTATCGTTCCATTTCCCTTTTTGCAGGTACAATTGACCAAAGCGGGCAATATCCTCTGTCTTTACTCTTAATCCCCAGCCACCGGTGTTGATGCCCATTGGATCAGTTTCCCAATCCACCCCTTGAATACCTAATGGGCCAAACAACCGCGGCTGCAGGTAATCCACTATTTTTTGCCCCGTTAATTTTTGTACGATAGCTGAAAGCATATAAGTGGCCGCTGAGTTATACAAAAAAACTGAACCGGGCTGATAAACTATGGGTGTTGCAAAAAAGCCTTTTATCCAGTCAGTTTCCTTTGTAATGATCGGACCTGTTGGATCAGGGGCCTGACCTGCTGACATGGATAACAGATCCTTCACGCTCAATGCAGCTAAGTAATCATTAACCTTTCCCGGTAGTTTATCAGGAAAAAAAGAAATCACCTTATCGTTTACCGTCAGTAGTTTTTCCTGCACGGCAAATCCAACAGCCGTCGACGTAAAACTTTTACTCAACGAATACAAAGTGTGTTTCAGTTCAGGACGATAAGGACTCCACCACCCTTCTGCAATCATGTTACCATGACGCAAAATCATCAGGCTATGCATCTCATGTTTACTTTTATCCATCGCATCGAGAAAATCGATAATGCCTTTGGAAGAAACACCCTGGTCTTCGGGAATGCTCCGGGGTAATACGGATGTTTGGGCACTGAGTTGAACGGTCCATAGGACCAGTAATAGTAAGAATGGAATAAAACGTAGTCGTTGGTTCATTGCAGGGCTGGTTTAATAAAAATATCTATTAAATATAAATCTTTGTCAGGATACACGACACCAGCCCAAGGATGAAAAATCTAAATGTTTGTGCTACTGATGTTAAAACAAAGGAAAGAACCCGGCATATGTTGAACAATAAACACGGTTGGACGTCGTGAGATATTCAGACTAAAACCCTTTACCCACAAGCATTCTAGCAAATTGCTGGTTCTGTGAACATCTATAAACCGGGCATAGTTTGATTTCAACAGACCTGCATCTTGTTTTAGTTTTGTGCCAGAGTTGATCGTACTAGTCTCCAACTTCGAAAGCCGGCCAATAACGGGCCGCTCCTGATGGTTGCTCAACCAATTGCCAGTAAAATTATTTTATGAACAAAAAAACGAAAACTATGAAACGGTTCCTGGTTATTCTCAGAAGAGCTTTTGAAAATATGGCTTACCCGATGCCATAAGCATCATTGGCCTTTATCCAGATTTATTAATTAATCGCATTTGGATGAATATAATCGTTCATCCAGGTGACTAAAAAATTATCAATTATGCGTTTTAATACAAACGAATCAATACAAGAAAATAGTTCAGAAAAATCTGTCAATAAGCACAGGTTGTATAATCTTCTTTTTAGCGGCAGGATTACTTTGCAGGAATATCATCAGGCTCTCCGCATTTTAAATAAGAGCAGGAAAGAAAACTAAGATCTTTTTAGGGAATGATCATTAGGTGATTGAACGGTAATTATTGGATATAAGAAAAGAGAAGCAAATAAGAAGGCCCCGGTGATGCCGGGGCTTTTGATTTTCGCTTCACTAAATAAAACTTCGAAGGGCGGCTTTGCTGTTAAAAACGTCAATCTATCCATTTATACCACCACTTACTTCAATCCGCTGCCCGTTGATCCAGCCTGCTTCTTCTGTGCATAGAAAAGCAACCACGCCTCCGATATCGCTGGCATGACCAACCCTGCCCAGTGGTGACAAAGAACTGAGTCTCTCTTTCATCTGGGGATTGCTGCGAATCGCTGCACTGTTAAAATCCGTTTCAATTGGTCCCGGAGCTACTACGTTAGCAGCAATGTTTTTTGCTCCTAACTCTCTCGCCAGGTATTTTGTAAACACCTCGATGGCGCCTTTCATTGATGCATACACCGAATAACCAGGATTGGTAAATCTGGTAGTGCCAGTTGAAATATTGATGATTCGTCCACCGCTATTGATATTCGGTACCAATTTTTGGGTTAAGAAATAAATGCCTTTGAAATGAACATTTAAAAAATCATTGAACAACTCCTCCGTTACTTGTTCAAAAGGAACGGTGGCTCCCATGCCGGCGTTGTTGATCAAAAAATCAAATGAATTGACTTGCCACTTTTGTTGTAAAGTTTTCATTAGCTGTTTGGCAAAATTATCTAACGACGAAAATTCACTCATGTCGAGTTGAATGGCTGTCGCTTTCTGGCCGATTGCCTCAATAACCGCTACTGTTTCCATCGCTTCTGATTCTTTGGATCGATAGGTAAGAATAACATCTATCCCTTTTTTGGCAAGGGCCAACGCCATATCTTTTCCGAGGCCACGACTGCCGCCTGTTACTACAGCAATTTTCGGTTGTACTGACATATTAATTATTTAGAACACAAAATTCCTCGGGGCGGACTGAAGAAAATGGTGACTGCTTAAGAAAAAATGGTGAGCATTTAAGATTTTATACAGTAGAAAGATTTTCTAACCTGAATTTTTTCGGCGTCATACCGGTAAATTTTTTGAAAAACTTGGTAAAATTAGAAGGGTCATAAGTAAGGCGGATTGCTATTTCGGCAATGGATAATTTTTTGTCCAGCAACAGCTCCTTTGACACATTCACGAGCCGTTCTTCAAACAGTTCGCAGGTGGACCGGCCAGTTACTTCTTTTATTGTATGACTAAGGTGAACCGGGTGAATATGTAACATACCGGCAAAATCTCTTATCTCCAGCACTTCATCCGTTTTGCCCTCTTTGAGATCCTGAATATATTTTGATAATTCAGCCAGGTATTGCTGCACAATTTCTTTCTTTCGCCAGGATGTTATTGGTGCTGTTGATGTAAGCATAACTGAGATTAAGTTGATTTTTCCCGTTCAATTCATTAGAATATTCCCGAATAATTATTCAACAAATTATTTCAGCAAAAGCATTTGTCCCAAATGATTGGCCAGATGGTTGGTGCGGCTGATAACTACATTTAATTTATTGCGATGCGGTTCGTTGACAAAATCTTCAGGAGAAATGGCCATGTGCCGGCTAAGCCATTCATCAGCCGTACAAGCCTGGAAATGTGCCGCTAACTCCGCAGTCACTTTTTGTAGCTTTTCCTTCAACGCTGAAACAGGCGGCATTGACTGGCCCGATTTATCGGGCGTTTTAATAAAAGGCTCCTCCAATTCAGGGAACAATCGTTCTCCAAAACCCAATAACGGCAATAGTCCGTCACTGACTGCTACCAGGTGACCCAGCAAATAAACACCCGTATTTTTACCCGGTGCAATTTCTTTGGCAAATTGTTCATCTGATAAAGAGCCGATTAATTTATTAAGCTGGTTGTTTTGTGTGTCCCATGCATTGAGTGTCATTTTTACCATTAAGTCCAGTTGTTCTGTAGCTTCCATATTTTTTATTTTAAATAATCAGGGTTTTAAAACGAAAAAACAATTAACGGGAACAAAAGGTTCAGATGATTGGAAATATTTCATTCTAAATTTCCATGTTTCCAGAAGTAAAAGCGGAGATGATTGACACCTGATTGAAATGATTACACTTTCATTTAACCCGCCGGAAATATTTTTTTCTACCAATAAATTTAAACCCCTTGTAGGCGAGGACTTCAAGCGTCCCATTTGACCGGATTTTGGCAGTAGCCTGATAAGTACCTGATGATTTTGGATGATGAATTTTTCCGCCTTCCCACACCTTTTCTTCAGTAGCATATCTCAGCCCTTCCAAGATTTGAAACCCTTTAAGCCTGGCAGAATCATTGTCTCTTGTCCAGGTTATCTTCCCCAGGTATTCATCACCTGATTTGGATACTTCGATAATTAAGTCTTCCTTGGAAGTCTTTAACCATTTCCCGATAATTATATCAGCTTCTGCCTGCGCATAACCCGTAAGGGATAAAAGCGACGTCATCAGTAGAATCATCCATCTCATAGGTTGCACTCATTAATTTGTTAAGTAGTCCTACAAACCATCTGCCAGTTTTATGATCAATGAGCCATCGCATTATTCGATAGTGAATTTATCAGCCGATTTCATCCGCATGCTAATCATGATATGCTTCTGCAATCTACCACCTCGTATTATTTCTCGTAGTATCCCGACAATGGTCGCCTGATTTCTCGATGCACATTTGATAATGTGGTATTTATTCACCGGCTCCCCGGCGATTTTTTTATCTTGATCAAAATTCATTCCTATGAAAAAAACAGGTTCGTTACTGTTGTTGATGGCATCTTTTTTTCTTCTGGTATCATGCACCGCTGACAATAAAAATACCTCCACTGAAACGGCCGATGCCGGAATTAAAATAACGCAGAAATCGACAAAGGTTACTGCGAAAAAAAATAAAAAATCTGAAAAAAAGGTAAAAAAGTCTTTGTTGAGCTTAAGCAACCGGGCCAACGAGATGGCTGAATACGCAGAAAAGAAGGGTTACTCCACCGATTATTGTTTTCTGATTGATATGAGTATTCCTAGTGGCAAAAATCGATTTTTTGTTTACGATCTTGATAAAGGCGGGGTTGCCTATTCAGGTTTGGTAGCTCACGGAAGTTGCGAAGAACGCTTTCTTTCACGGGCAAGGTTCTCCAACGTTGCCAATAGTGGTTGTAGTTCTATGGGTCGCTATAAAGTCGGCGTCTTCTACAATGGCAAATACGGTGAATCATTCAAGCTTCATGGCCTTGACAACAGTAACTCCAATGCTTTTTCGAGAGGAGTTGTTATTCATGGATACGATTGTGTACCTGATGAAGAAATTTTTCCACGGGTTCTCTGTAATAGTTTAGGATGCCCGATGGTGTCGTATAATTTTTTTGACCGGCTTTCCCGTATCATCCAACGTTCAGAAAAACCAATCCTTTTGTGGATCTACCGGTAAAACGCATAATATATTTCAGCTGCCATCGTGTCTTTGTGGTTAAGATTAGTTTATTAAAAAAACAAGACCGATATGCATTCTGTCACACCGGTACAACTCCTACCCCGGCTTTTTAAATTCCTTTTGAATCCGGTAAAGCGTTTTCCATATAACAGCTGATTTTTCGAGAGGAGATGCAGTAAAAACGAGATAAGTTTTGTGGGCTGCGGTATCCAGTAAAACTTTCACTTCCAAATTTAATTTTACCGGGGCGCCATCAACAAAAACTCCAAATATATTCATCGAAGCATTGTAAACGGTTTCACTCGCACCTGTGTTTTTTTTCTTTTCTACAGCAGCAGTTATTTGGGATGTATCAATCACAAGGTTACGATCCTTTGCTGTAACACTGCACAAGCCTTTGTAATAGTTCAATAGATAATTCCGGATATCGGTTTGTGAAATAGCCGTAACATCGTCAAGTTGAACCACGAACGCATAAGTAAAATAAGCTGCTGAATCTTTGTTGAACATTCCCGGCGCAAAGCGAAGCTCCTCTGCACCTTTATATGTAATCCCAGGCGCAAATGCAGGAGGTAACGCAAATCTTTCAAATTCCCAGCCAGCGGGTCCTTTTAATAGTTGAGGTGTATGTTCCTGTGCTGATGCGGCAAAAGAAAAAGAAACGATAAAAATTGCAACCAAATTTTTCATGGCATGAAGTTATAGTTTTTAGTGTCTTCTTATATAGGAGCCGAAAGACCATACCGGCCATTTTTTTCTTTTATGACTTGATGAATTCTCATGTATAAAAAAAATTGAACCTACTACCCTAGCCCGACCGTAAAAAAATCGGGCAAAATTTAACCGCTCTTTTTTATAACCACTGAAATCCTCGTTCCTTTTCCTGTCTCGCTTTCTATACTCAGCCGGCCATTGATCGAAACGGCCAGTTGCTGCATATTCAATAACCCCGGAGATGATGAATGTCTTTTAACATCAAAACCGATACCGTCATCGGCAATGCTAAGCATGATGGTATCGGTGTTGCAATGCAGCATCACAGTGGCTGTTTTAGCTGCTGCATGTTCCATGATATTACTCAGCGCTTCCTGGCATATACGATAGAAATCGATTTTAATGCCAGCAGGCAGATCATCTTCGGTACAATGGCTGATAAACTTGCAGGGTATCCCGGCTAATACCTGAAACTCCTTGCATTCCCATTCGAGAGTGGCATTAAAACCCAAATCGTCCAGCATATTCGGCCTGACGGAAAAGGAAATTCTTCGGATCGTTCTCACCAGCCGGTCGGATAGCGACAAGGTCTCTTCTATTTTTTCCTTTACCGTTTCCGGTAAGCCGGCTTGCTGATGACCGATACCCGCAATATGGATTTTTATTGTCGCTGCCAGTTGTGCCACCTCCTCGTGTAATTCATGCGCCAGGTATTTTCTGTCTTCTTCCGCACGGCTTTTAAAGTGAGTGGCCATGCTTTTATAAGTGTGATACTTTTCCTCTGTTTCCTTTTCGCGATGCTTGGTTGCCGTAATGTCTTTTGCGATGGCAAACACGATTTTTTTATCTGGCAAAAAGACCGATGTCCATTCCAGCCAGATCACGGTTCCGTTCTTTGCAACATAGCGATTTTGAAAATTCAGCAGGGTTTTGCCCTTTAATAATTGACTTCTTTCCCTCGCTGTATAGTCCCGGTCATCCGGGTGAATAAAAGTGGAAATCGGGCAGGAAAACAATTCCTCTTTCGTGTAACCCAATTTATTGATTACAGCAGGATTTATTTTTCTGAAATAACCATCTTCTCCGGCGATGCATACAAGATCCGGCGTCATCTCAAAAAGAGCCAGCATCTCAAATTCCATATTTTCCCCGTTGTTCATAGTTCCGGTAAAAATAATACCTGGAGGCAAACTTTTCAGAAGAATGCAGGAATACTTTCCTGTTTTGAAACAAATCGGTTTTTGAATGGTAACTTAGAAAAAAAACAATCAAAAACTAAACCATGAAAAAGTTGATTCTTCCGGCTTTCTTTTGCCCGGCTGCCTTTTTTCTCTTTGTAAATTTTATTCCAGCCAAAAAAGAAAAAAAAGTAAAAACAACCCAAGTACGGATATTCACGATTAATCGGGGAAAGATGAATGAATTCGTCAGTGCCTGGCAAAAAGGTGTTTATCCATTGCGAATCAAATATGGTTTTACAATCGAAAAAGCGTGGGTGGTCCGGGAGAAAAATAAATTTATCTGGATCCTCAGCTATGATGGCCCCGAAGGCTTTGAAGCAAAAGATAGCGCCTATTATGCATCGCAGGCAAGAATAACCCTGCAGCCCAACCCGGTGGATTATATTGCCGATTCAGAAAACTATTTTCTTGACAACGCTTTGCCGGAGTGATAAAATTTTTATTTTGAAAGAGTTGATCGCTGTTGTCCTAACCATTTAAGGCTCATCTTTCCCTTCCACCAAAAACTTTCGCATCGACTCCAGTAACACATCGGATGTATTGGAATTAGTAAAAATGGCATAGCCCATTTTTAAATCTTTGTACACTTCAAACTTGCATTTGAAATCGCCATTGTTACCACCATGTCCGAAAGATTTTCCAAAAGGCGTTTCACGGATCTCCAGGCTCATGCCCATATATGCCGGTATTTTTGGCTTTTCATCGCCGGGATCATAGTTGAAGTCGGATTGCTTTTGGAACATGGTGTCATAGGTTGCTGCCTTCAGTCCTTTTTGTTCCAATAAATACAGCATGAACCTGGTAAATATGCTGGCTTCCGTATGCATCGAATAAGCCATGCCCGGAGAATCGGGCAAATCATTATTACTCGGCAACCCATTATAGTGACCAAATGCCACCATTTGTTGCAACGAATCATTTTTGGAAAAGAAGGTATGATAAAGACCTATTGGTTCGATCACTTCTTCCCGTAATACCTGTTCCACTTTCTTGCCGGTAATTTTTTCTATCACCATTTTCAGGTATTCAAATCCTTCGCCTGAATAACCATAACCAGTGCCGGGTGTGAACTTAAGATTCAGTTTTCCATCTTCATTCATCCATCGCCAGTTGGGGAAACCAGTCCGATGTGTCAATACATGTCTTGCGGTCATTAGCTTATAACGTTCATCGGATGCGATATCTGCATAGGGCAAATAAAGATAAAGGGGCTTGTCAAGATCAATAACGCCGCGTTCTGCGAGTCGTTGCACCGCAAAAGCAAACACCGGCTTGGTGATAGAAGCTGCTTCAAAAAGCGTCGTTTCATCCACTTTATCACCAGTCATTGTATTGCGGACACCATACGTTTTATGATAAACCATTTTCCCATCTTTAATCAAAGCCAGCGAAACACCGGGAATGCCGTAATACTTTTGATAGGTTGTTATAAACCGATCCACTTCTTCTGCGTTCGCAGCGCTGAAATCAGGAAGTATAGCTTTAGCGGGAATTAAATCGGGTGCGGGTGAACCCGGAATGGTGACCCTGGCGGCAGTTGTTTTTTGTCCTGCTTTGGCTAAAACAACAATCGGCTTTTTCTGCTCCGCAACATATACCTTATCCCCGCTTAAAAAATAAGCATCCGGCAACATGATTTCGTATTTGCCTGCCGGAATGTTTACCGAATAATTTCCTGTACTATCCAATTCGGTTTCCAGCCAAAGTCCCGGGTTTTGTACAGCTCTGATACAAACTTCACCAGGCAATGGCACTTTTATTGGTTTGTCCCAGCCCACATTTCCCGAAAGCGTTGCCAGTTTTACATGAGCAGGCAAGAGGATCACATCGCCCAGGCTGTTTGGATTCATGTATTTCGAACCACCTTTACCCCAGGCCGAATAGGAGAAACTTCCATCGCCATCCTTATCAAAAACATGGAAATCGAAGCCAATAGATTTACCAACAGAAAACTGATCACCCAACATGATCCGCCACTCATAGAAACGTTTATTACCCGTGGTAACAATAGCAACCTCCATGATATCCCAGCTTGCGCTTTTTGCAAAGGGATCATAAAAGGCATTGTTGGTATTGCGCAGTTTTTTACTGTACATAAAAGAAGCCACGCCTGAACCTGAGAGCAGGTGCCTGGCATCAATGCTTAGTTCCAGACCATCCTGAGAATTCCATCGCACATTTTGACTGGTATCTTCTATAAAATCATCATCTGTTACTGTAAAAGCAATATACAGGGACCGGTTGTCAAGGCGATAACCAAGCTGGAAAAAACCGGAAAAATCAGTGTCATCTTTCGGTTTCGCATCTGATAAATTTTTCCTGATCCTATATTTCATGGCATTCTGCGGCCAGTCGGAGAAATCACCGTCAATCCTGATCTTACCCAGCGGATAAGCATAGGCTACACTGCCATTGTGGGCGAACAAAGATTGGCCAAAAAGAAAGCTGACTGAAAGAAGCCATATGGCTTTGAAGGATCTTGTTGACATGGCTGTTGATGTTTTTTTAAAGTATGGAGATTACTTTGGACGAATTGCTAATTGGATTTAACGTTTTGAAACAGAGAAATGTTACAGGGAAATAAACAATCCTTTCTACTTATTTAATGTAGTGTTTGTTGAAAATATGTTGCATCAACCGGCGTCGTTCACAAATATTTTTTGTTTGGCAAGAATGTGAAAATAAATTCTTTCTATGCTCTTTTGGCTTGAACCATCCTTCGACATGAGAAGTAAAGAGGCGCTGCAGGAGTTCTTTCTCTTTAGTTAGTCTGTTGTTGAACCGCTATTTCTTTATCATTTTCGCAATCCATTCCTTTGTTTTGTCGGCAAGTAGTTGCAGAATATTTTGCTTCCCGGCTTTAAACGCATGATTCGCTCCTTCTATTTTTACCAGCTCAGCAAACTTTAGCGATTTACATACTGGCTCTATCAAATCCCATGCGGCCAATTCATCTTTGGTTCCTTGTAAAAACAGCATCGGTGTCTTTATTTCTTTTAAATGTTCCGCTCTTTCAGTTGATGGCTTGCCCGGGGGATGTAAGGGAAAACCATAAAAGATAATTCCCTTTACGGCAGCATCGGGATGTGCCGACAAATATTGAGAAGTCATTCGTCCGCCAAATGATTTTCCTGCTGCAAAAAGCGGGAGCTCCGGAAATAATTTCTGTGCGTTAGCAATCGCTGATGCAATAGTTGCATGAGCCACCGCAGGAATATCGGGTCTTCCTTTTTTATTTTCAGCAAATGGAAAATTGAAACGCAACGTCGCGATGCCTTGTTCTGAAAGTAATTGTGCTAACGTAACCATGAAAGAATGATTCATACCAGCACCTGCACCGTGTGCGAGAGTTATAATGCAATGGCTATTTTCCGGGATAATACATTCAGCTGAAACAACACCAATCACTGGTGAAACTTTTAGCGACAGAGAACGTGTTTTCATTTGCCACTGGTTTAGCAATAAAATTAGGAAGGATTTTTTGTTTCGCAGACGTCTCATTGCATTGGGTAGGTGTGTTGGGTGGACCCGTTATTCACTTACCATCCCTGTAGCACGTCGATCCAATAGGTTCCCACATATCTACCCACGAGCTAACCGATGCCGGGCAATACTCCAACTGATCCTTGTCTGTACATTTTCATCATCATTTTTTATTCAAGTGATAAGACTCATCAGTTTCGGTGACCCTTGTCACTTTTCAAACCAGGTTCATTTTCTAACTTATCATCAATAAATTATAATTTATTTAATCAACCAAAACGGGCATTATGGAAAAGTTCTTTACCATTCATTCTAAACGATGGCTGGGCCCGATGATTTTTTTATCATCGTTGACTTTGCCGGCATCGGCACAAACGACGCTGGATCCAAAAACACAATCCCAGTTTGTAAACCCGCTACCTGTTCCATCGGTTATTGATGGACGCAATGGCGGTTTATTTACCATTGGTATTTCACAGTTCGATCAATGGCTGGGCCTGGTAGACCCCGCTACCCAACAACCTATGCAAACAAAAGTTTGGGGATATAATGGTTCTTATCCCGGTCCTACTATCCTTGCAAAAAAAAATACACCCATTGAAATATTCTGGCGAAACAACCTTGTTAATGGCAGTAATCAACCATTACCACATTTGCTGCCGCTTGACCCTACCCTTCATTGGGCATTAAGCGGTATCACCAACTGGCAGCAGTCTGGAATCCCGGTAGTAACGCATCTGCATGGTGGACAAACGGAGTCAGCAAGTGATGGCTTACCCGATGCATGGTTTACTCCTAATTTTGCTTTGAAAGGCCCTGGTTTTATCAAAGGTGATTTAACACCTTATTATTACGGCAATACACAGGAGGCTGCAACCCTCTGGTATCATGATCATGCGTTGGGAATTACCCGTTTGAATGTTTATGCAGGTCTTGCCGGGTACTATTTATTGACCGACAATAATGAAATGAATTTGCAAAACACAGCCAAACTTCCTGCGTCCCCTTTTGACTTAGGGTTAGTCATCCAGGACAGGATGTTTACCACAAACGGGCAATTATACTATCCCTCTATGCCCGAAGAAGCAGAGCAGCCAAACCCCAGCATATTGCCTGAATTTTTTGGTGATTTTATTCTGGTAAACGGGAAAACATGGCCCATACTGGAAGTAGAGCCAAGGCAATACCGTTTCCGTGTCCTCAACGGTTCTGATTCGAGGTTTTATAATTTGTTTCTTTCAAGCGGACTAGTCATTCAACAGATTGCTACGGATAATGGCTTGCTGCCATCACCGGTTCCGTTAACGCAAATGCTTATCGCCCCCGGCGAACGTAAGGATATCATCCTGGATTTTTCGCATCCATCTTTATGGGGACAAACCATCATTGTACGCAACAATGCCAAAACGCCCTTCCCAAAAGGATCGGCTGTAAATCCGCAAACAACGGGACGTATCATGGCTTTTAGTGTAACCAAACCGCTTAATCCTGATTACCCGTTGACCAGTGTACCTGCCACATTACGTCCGCCGATTGTTCCTCTTGAAACCACTTTACCGGCACGCAAACTCATTCTTTTTGAAGCAGAAGATGAATACGACCGGTTAAAACCCATGCTGGGAACAGTGGAAGATGGCGTGTTGGAATGGCATGATCCGATAACTGAAAACCCGATGCTGAACAGTACGGAAATATGGGAGATCTATAATGAAACCGAGGATGCACATCCCATTCACCTGCATGGGGTAACTATGCAATTAATAAATCGTCAGAAATTCTCAGCCAGCGTGGATGAGGAAAATGGTAAACCAACCGATATCCGCTTGATTGGTCAACCCAATTCTCCCGGTCTTGATGAACAAGGGTGGAAAGATACCTGGGTGACGTTTCCGGGTGAAGTGACAAGGGTAATTACCAAATTTGATATCGAAGGACTATATGCATGGCACTGTCACATTCTTTCACACGAGGATCATGAAATGATGCGGTCCTATTATGTAGGAGAAATGAATCTTTCTGAAAGACGGAACAATGAAGTTAAGAATGCGGAACCGGCATTTGAAATGCAAGCGCAATTGCAAACCCTTCCCAATCCTTTCAACAGTCAATTTAAAGTAAGATTCAATTTGGTTCAGCCATCTGTGGTTAGCATAAATATGTATGACGCCAAGGGCAGCCTGGTAAAGAAAGTTCAGAATGGTACCATGAGCCAGGGCTTACAACAAGTGAATATCGATGGAGGTAACTGGGCCAATGGTATCTATTATTGCGAAGTAACCATCAACAATCAAAGAATGATTCGCAAAATGATTTTACAGAACTATTAACATGATTAAAAGCTGCTCACCGGCTGGTTTGTAGCTTTTTACTTTTTACGTTGTAGATTGATAAAAAATCGCAGCGGTGTTGCCGGTGCTGACAGGAATTTATTCTAAAAAGTAACAGATAAATTTTATATTAATCCCGGTTATCAATACAATAGTTGCCGGCTCTTTTATCATTTGCAAATGCCATCAGAAAAGATCTGGCCGTCAGCAAGTTTGCAGTTGCTTTTTTTATTTATTAAACACTATGGATTGCTGAGTTTTACTGGCAAACCCATTATCCGGCAATGATTTTTTCAGCTGCGTCTTTGTCCTTTTCAAATATTCTAAGCTCTACCCCACCCACCGGATCCAGACCCAATACATTTTCATCGTTCAGAAAAGATTCTATCCCATTTACCTTCAGTTTATCCTGGATCATTTTAGCTTCCAGCGTATCCGTGTAGGTATGCAGAACGATCGTTTTGTCCTTTTGTGTTTTCATAAATAGTTATTTAGTAGAGTAAAACTATTTATTTTATGGCAGTACAAATTTGGGTTCTGTTTCTTTTTTAATAACAGCCCTTCTGCTGAACACCCCGTTGGGAAACCTGCCACCGGTAACCAATGAGCAAAGTATGGCGTTGTAATATACATACCAACGTTTTTACACGTTGCCCGGACTGTATCCAAACATCTTCTTAAACGCATAGGAAAAACTGCTGAGGTTGTTGTAACCGATATGATATGCAATTTCTGTAACATTCATGACCCGCTCTGCCAGCAGTTGCTTCGCCTGTTGCATACGCAACTGGTGTATCTCGCCAAACACCGTGGTCCGGAAAAAATGTTTATACCCCTTCTTTAGCTTATACTCATTAAGCCCGAACCGACAGGCAATCCCTTTTAAGCTCAATGGCTCCAGGTAGGATGTTGCTATATATTCTTTTACTGCATATAGTTTTTCTTTGTCGGCTGCTGACCAACTTACTTCCGCGGGATTGGATTGTAGCGCATGCACCTGGTCCATTTGCAGCACAAACAGCTCAAGCAATTTGCTTTCAATAAAAATATAACGGGTAATGCCCTGGAAAGAGCATTGCCGTATAGCCGTTATTAATTCCACCATGCGCTGCTGCCAGCAGAGGCCTCCTGCAGCGCCAAGAAAATGCGTCTTCTTTTGCAGGTGTTTACAAAACAAACCAAGGGCGCCGCTTGATTCATCTTCCGCCAGGCTGTTTAAATAACCAGGATGGTAGGTGATGGTGCATGCATGGAACTGTGGCGAATGAATAATATGTGTGCCGGAAAAATTGGTACTATACTGTATGTTGTGCTGCTGCCTGCCAAAATACAAAGGTTCCTGCAGGTTGCCGAACCGGGATTCCACATCTCCTTTCAACACAAATACCGACTCGGCCGTTTCCTTAGGCACAGCATCATATAAACTGAAAGGTTGCTCCGCTTCCATAAACAATTCAGTAAACAGCATACCAGGTGTATTGATGGCATTCAGCTTGCCTGTGGCAAGGCCGGGCTGTTGAAACTCTACGGTGAAATGCGTATAGCGTTCACTGCTATGAACTAATTGTTGTTCCGTAGTACCGAAGTACTGGTCCCATTGAGTCAGATTGATTTTATCCATTTTTCCTAAATCTTAATCCGTTGATCTAAACAGGCAGGGTGCTGTCGTTGCTCAACTTTGCTTAAAACTAAAAGCAACATGAAAAACATCGCCACCGATGCGGTACGTACTGGGGAAAAAGCTGGATTAACTGCACAAAAAAGCAAATGGAAATATAGGCTCTCACTCCTGTTTTATCCCGTAGGTGTAGTACGCATCTGGCGTGGAAATGCCAGGTTGTGGATGAAACTGGTCTACAGTATACTTGTACTGCCGGTCTTTTTACTCACAGCCGCCTGGGTCGGCATTATTTTGTTTGCCGCCTTTCTGCCCAAGCTTGACCACACTGTAGGGAAACGGGCCGATAAAACCATTTACAACCATGAAGGCAATTACTCGGCTACTTTTGTGCAAACAGGAACTGAAACCAACAATGCCTATGAACTGGTGCAGGTAGAGCTGGAACCTCACGGCGGCAACGACTGGCATTATCATACCGGCTTTGTGGAGCAGTTTACTGTTGTGGAAGGCAGCGTAAAAATTGGCAGGAATGGTGAAGAAATTGTATTGGATAAAGGGCAAACCACGATGGCGAATAAAGAAGACCTGCACTATTTTAAAAATGCCCTTGATCACAAATCAGTGCTATTGGTAAAAGTGATGCCTGCCGGGGGGCTGGAAAAAACACTAAGGGTCGCATACGGGCTCATGAATGATGGCTTGTTGAAAAATGACATGACCGAGAATCCCTGGCATATGTGCCTGTTGCTCGCTTACAGCCAATCATACCTCCCTGGCATGCCGCACTGGTTCCAGGAGCCACTGATCAATGCGCTGGCTAAAATTGCGCAATGGAAAGGTGAAGACAAAAGCCTGTATAAATATTTTATGTAACCGAACTGAAGAAAGGAGTTAAAGGAGTTGTAAACATCTATAACACCCAAGGGATCTTTGCGAAAAACCTGTTTGCCGACAGGCAGGCTTTGTATTCTCTTTGGGGTTAGATATTTTTTTACCGCAGAGAGCGTCAAGAAAATATGCAAAGAGAGCAAAGTTTCGATATGGCTAAGTCTAATAACACCCAACAGAGAAATAGTACTTTTGACATAGGAAAACAGTAAGCCATGAAAATTGAAATACTTATTTCAATATTTCTAGTGGTCACCATCACCGCATCCTTTCCTCAAACCTCAACTACACAACCGCAAAACTCTTCTCCAAAAAATACATGGTATTTTACCTTCGGCTGGCATCGTGCTTATTATACTAACAGCACCATCCATTTCAAAGATTTCAAAACCGCCAATTACGATTTCAAACTGGTAAAAGCAGAAGCCATTGATGATAATGACCTGCATATTGGCCGCGGCATTGATGCGCCGCAGTATTCAGTACGCCTGGGTTTGTTTTTTAAAAACAAACCAAACACGGGCATTGAAATCAATTTTGATCATGCAAAATATATTTTGAAACAGGGACAGCGGGTGCATATCGAAGGAAGTATTGACGGAATATCTTTGGATAAAGACACCCTGGTGCATCCGGGGTTTATTGAATACGAACATACCCATGGCGCCAATTACTGGATGATTAATGTCGTGAAACGAAAAAGTCTATGGCAAAGCGACAATCAAAAATACCAGCTTGATATTTTAGTAAAACCCGGAATCGGTTTGGTTATTCCGCATTCAGATATATGGTTGTTTGGCAAACCACGTAATGACAAATATCATGTTTCTGGCTATGTGGCTGGTGTGGAAAGCGGCCTGCGTGCTGTACTCGTCAAAAGCCTGGTTGCCGAATTTACTTTTAAAGGTGCTTATGCAAATTATACCGACATATTGCTGTATGGAAGTGGACGTGCCCGTCAGCACTGGTGGTCTTACCAATATATTATGCTGGTTGGTTACCAATTCAATTTTACCAGTAAAAAAAAATGATAGTTGCACCCGGCAGCTGCCATTTTCCTCCCGCTACTGATTGGTGGGTTAATCACGATGGGGAGAAAGAAACCCGTCCTGCGCTTGCAAGGATAGGGTTCCGGCTATAGAACCATGACAAAAGAATATTTACTTAGCACGATTCACTTCCACCAGTATCGCTTTCAGCGTTGTAGTGCCAACATTCTTCACACTGTGTGTCTCCGCAGCTCCCACCGCTGTCATCCCTTTTTTAAATTCCATCACATTTTTTGTCCCGTCTTTTCCTGTAAACTCGCCTTTTCCTCCTTCAATCACATAAAGCGCATTGTCAGGATGGGAATGCATAGCAGATGACTGCCCTGGTTTATAACTAATTTCCAGCACTCTTATACCCAATGTATCGTTTTTTAATTTGTACAATGTCGGAGCCACTTTTGTTGCATCCATGGTGGCATCCCGCGACGTGGTTTGTGCCGGGCGGTTCACTTCTACCAATATCACTTTAACGGGTGTCTTGCCTGTATTTTTCACACTGTGTATTTCAGCGGCTCTTATTAAACTCGTTCCCGTCTTCATTTCATTCTCCATTTTAGTCCCGTCTTTTCCATAAAACGTTATGGTACCGCCTGCTGCCGTATAAGCGGCCAGGTCAGAATGAGAATGCAGCACAGACGAATCGCCGGGTTTGTACGTGACTTCGACAACGCGTATGCCCATTGTATCATTTAATATTTTGTAAAGGTCAGGGGCCGCTTTTACCGCATCCATTACAGCGTCTTGTGCAGCCGGTTCTGAAGTTGCCGTTTTGGTGGTGTCGGTTGTTTCAGTTGGCGCTTCTTTTTTGTCAGGTCCCTTGCAGGCAACAAGGATCAATAAGATGGCTACCGTTATTACAAGCCGGCTTTTGTCTATCTTTTTCATAAATGCTTTTTTAGTGAATGATAAAACAGAGCAGGACTAATAGTTAGTGCAGGAGTAGGATCACTGATATATCCAAGGTATAATTAATTTACTGCTTAAAATAATTTTTTCTTTTCTCCGGAATAAGAAAAAGATCAGTTGCAACCTGCTTTATGATACAACTGCAGGCAAGACTTTCATGGCAGTTGGTTGTTTTGGGTAAAAGAAAATGGTTTGGCTTATTGAATTTACCGAAACTTATTGAAGGTTATTGCGTTCAATGGAACCTATGCTTCATTCTATGATACCAGGGCCAACAGCGTAAGTATTATTCAACCTTCCATGCCAATGAAGCACACAAAAGGGTAAACCGGCATTTTCATTTCCTGGCTGGTAAGGCAGGCATTTAGTGACGACTACCTGCTTTGACAATTGACCTCCGCATCAGGGTGTTGCTTCCTGGTACGGCATGTTGCCCTTATTATGCTTTTTTCAAATCAACAAGAGAATGGTACAAACGATTTTTTACCGACTGCAAACTTCATCACATTTAACCAACTACCGGGGCGAAGTCTGTACATCCCATTGTACATTAATATGGTGTTTTGCAGCGAATGATTTTCCTGCATCTGTCAGTTTGCCGAACAACTTTACAAATTTTGGATAATGTTTGTCGGAAATAGATTTTACAAGCAAATCAATTTTTTCCCTCGGAGCATTCTCATCGTATAACGCGGCAAGCTGGCGGTATTCATTTTTGTATACCGGCAATACATAATCATACAAGGCAATAGATGCCTGCAGCATATTACGGGTATCGTCTGTTTCGTTTAATTTTTTAAGCTGTCCCCTGTTCTCTTCGATAAACTGTATTTTCTCGTCGATCACTTCTGTTCGTTTCATTGGAGCGATTTTGTCTTTATCACCATCGATCATTTTTACTGATGGGCTTTCTAATTCCCGTTGTATACCCGTACCTGCAAAGCCGTGCAGCCTGTTACAGTTGAGCACAGCAATGTCAAAATATTTTTCAGGCGTTACACTATTACAGCCCATAAACGGTGCGCAGCAACCAAACAAGTAAAAGAAGAAGAATAATTTTCTCATGGTCGGTTTTAAAATAAAGATAGTTTGTTTTATCGGGCAACCTGGGGTGATACTGAGATAACTGAAAATCCATATCAACAGGAACGATTTTTTGATAACCCGGGATGCCGGAAAAATTTTTCAAAAATCCTTGTGTAATTCTCCGCATTGCTTCATCTGGAATTTAAACAAAGCTTATGCAACGAAAAGAACTGCATTTAGACCCCCGGTATTTCCAGGTGGTTTTCCAGGCAATTTTTCTCAGTTATGGTATCCTTATGCTGCATTGGCATGCTGACTGGCTGCATTATTTCATCAGCATTGGAGGATGTTTGTTCTTCCAGTATACCGTCGATTCTTTTAAATCAAAACGCTTTTTGCAGCCCGGTGAATTTAATCGCTGGGGATTCAGTTCACTCATCAGCGCTATGAGTCTTTGTCTTCTTTTAAAGACAAACGATTGGTGGATCAGCCTGCTGGCCGCCTTTCTCACCGTAGCCTCAAAGTATATTTTCAAATGGAACCATAAACATATTTTCAATCCCTCAGCCTTCGGTATTGTAGCTACTATTTTCTTAACCAATGACGCCTGGCTTACTCCGGGTCAGTGGGGAAGTAATGCAGTCATATTTTTTGGGGCGATCACACTGGGAACCATTGTGGTCACAAGGGTTCAGAAATTAGATGTTTCATTGGCCTTCCTGGTTACTTATGTGGGCCTCCTGTACTGGCGACAGGTTTATATATTGGGATGGCCGATGGATCATTTTATTCATTCTGTCAGCACCGGAAGCTTATTGCTCTTTACTTTTTTTATGATCAGCGATCCAAGAACATCGCCCAATCATTCTGTTGCCAGGATATTATGGGCCGTTTTGATTGCGGGTGTGGCCTTTTATCTTTCCGCATTTAAGTGGAAATACAATACGATCATTTGGGTATTGGTAGCGGCTGCACCACTGGTGCCTTTGCTCGATCATATTTTTAAATCCAAAACTTTTGCCTGGGCAACATCTACTATTCATTTCAACTTTATTAATCAACTAAAAAAAATAATCATGAACCCTTCTGCAAAAAAATTAGCTGCACTGGCCATCCTTGCCGGTATGATCAGCCATGAAGCAGCGGCTTTCTGCGGCTTTTATGTTAGTAAGGCCGATGGTACACTGAAGAATAAAACATCACAAGTCATTTTGGTGAGGGATGGCAACCGGAATGTCATCACTATGTATAATGATTTCAAAGGCAATTTGAAAGATTTTGCAATGGTAGTGCCTGTACCCGTTGTATTGAAAAGGAATGATATCAAAGTAGTGGATCAGCAAATATTTAATACGTTGAATGATTACAGCAAACCGAGATTAGTGGAGTATTATGATCAGAATCCATGTCTGCAGTATAACTATAAACTGGAAGGCAGGGCCCCGGGTGTAGCACTGAATGAGGTGGTGGTTACGGGTTATGGTACTGCGAAAAGAAAAGACCTGGGAGTAAAAATAGAAGCCAAATATCTTGTTGGCGAATACGATATACTGATCCTTAGCGCTAAAGAAAGTTCAGGATTGAGAACATGGCTGGATGAAAATGGTTATAAAATACCGGCGGGTGCTGATGAAGTGCTGGAGCCTTATATCAAAAGCAATCTGAAATTTTTTGTCGTTAAGGTAAATGAAGAAGAGAAGAAAAAACTGCCCGGCAATTTTCTGCGGCCTATCCAGATCAGGTTTTCTTCACCAAAATTTATGCTGCCGATAAGATTGGGAATGGCCAATGCAGATGGCGACCAGGATATGATTGTTTATGCCTTTACCAAAAAAGGGAGAGTTGAATCCACCAACTACAGAACTGTTTCATTGCCTACCGGGAAAAACATTCCTTTGTTTGTTCAAAACAATTTTGGAAATTTTTATGCTAACCTGTTCCAGCACCAATGGGACAAGGAAGGTAAAGCAGTTACCATGCTTGAATATGCATGGGATGTAAGTCCGAAGAATTATGTGAAATGCGATCCCTGCGTAGCCACAGCGCCATCGGCACAGGACCTGGCACAGGCAGGAGTCTGGTGGATCAACCGCGACTGGAATGATTATAACGATATAGAGGAAGAAGATGATGATTATTCAGACAATGTTTATTTTACCCGTTTACATGTCAGGTATAACCGCAATAAGTTTCCGCAAGACCTTATGTTCCAGGTAACGCCTAATACGGAAAACTTCCAGGCAAGGTATATCATTACACATCCTGCCACAGGCGACTTCTCCTGTGATGCCGGAAAAAAGTATTTGAAAGAATTAAAACAACGTCGTTCCGACGAGATGCAAATGCTTACTTATTTAACTGGCAAAACTTATAATGACTGGGACGTTGTGCTGAATGATGAGGAAGAAAAGTTCATTCCTTCAGAGGCAACTTATGCAACAGTGTCTCATGGTATAAAAAACAAACCGTTTGAAAATAATGGACTGCTGTTTGCACTGGTTGGAATAGCGGGATTAGCTTCGCTGATCAGGTTCAGGAAACACAGTTAGGTCAATACATTGGTTTAAATAAAGAACTATTACCGCTTTTTGCGATGCTTTAACTAACAAATATTCCGTTGCGTGAAGTCACCATAGCCGTTAACTTAAGAAATATTAGATTGAGTTTAAGGGATACAAAATGCTCCCAGCGGAGCGTTCCTGAGTGGCTTATTTTCTTTCCATAATATTATAAAAAGGTCCTGGCTCGCAGACACGGGTTGGCACCTTTACTGATCACCGCAGATGTTTTTTTCTTTTATGTTCTTTTGGTTTGAACCAAAAGAACCAAAAGTTCAAGGCAAACACCAACGCTCCGCGGGTTTTGCCGGGCCGACGCACCGGAAGACGCTAATAATTTATACGTCGTTTTTTTATCCGGAGTGGAAGGACGAAGACTCCGCTACGTAATATGCGGGAGCAACGGGAGGCGCTGCTTTTTCGCTGATAGTGTTTATAGTATTACGAGCTTGTCAGGAAGCGAAAAAGAGGCGCTGGAAGTATTCCTTAAGTGCAAGGACGCAGGGGTCTTAAGTTAACGATTATGGTGAAGACCCCAATCGGGGCATTTTAATTTTTACGGACCCTGACCATCGCAGCAGAACGGGTACTTCTTATTTTTAACTACTTTTATAAAATAATTTTATGATTGTGTGTCAATCTTATTTATGAAACCTGTCATAATCATCCTTCTTTTTATAACAGGAAGTTTTTTCTCCTGTCAGTCGCAATCAAATAATAATAACACCGATACACAACCGGCCGGAAAAAACCTGGGTGGCATGGCTGCGGCCGCTAATGAATTTTTAAAAACACTTTCAGCAAAGCAGAAAAATGAAATACAGTTTGACTTTGATGAAAAGGAACGATACAACTGGCATTATGTTCCGAAGAGCAGGAAAGGTGTTCCGTTAAAAGACCTGGCCGAAGTACAACGAAAGGCGGCAATGGACTTATTGCGCACTGCACTCAGTGACACAGGTTTTGCAAAAACAACTGCCGTCATACAATTAGAAGGCATTCTAAGAGAAGCAGAAGGCCGTCCGCCAGATGATGATTATCGTCATCCCGGCAAATATTATTTTTCCATTTTTGGTAACCCGGCAAACGATTCCATCTGGGGATGGAGACTGGAAGGCCATCATGTTTCATTTAATTTTTCTGTAAAAAACAATTCGCTTGTTTCCGGCACACCCGGATTCCTGGGAACCAATCCTGCCATTGTATTATCTGGCCCGGAAAAAGGAAAACATATTCTGAAAAATGAAACGGAGCTTAGCTTTACTTTATTACATTCCCTTGATGCGGGCCAACAAAAAAAAGCAATCATTGATAAGGAAGCTCCGTCCGAAATTATTACAGGAGCGAGCCGGAAAGCAATGATTGAACAGCCGGAAGGGATTTTATATAGCGAACTAAGTAGTACCCAACAAAAAATATTTATACAATTACTGAGTGTTTATATTCATCGTTATACCCGCTTATTTGCTATGAATATGATGAAAGAAATAGAGACTGCGGGATTGAATAACCTGCGGTTTGCCTGGGCAGGTGCACCGCAGCAGGGCATTGGTAATCCCCATTACTACCGCATACATGGCCCCACTATTATTATTGAGTATGACAATACTCAAAACAACGCTAACCATATTCACACGGTGATCAGGGATCTGCAAAATGATTTTGGCGGCGATGAGTTATTGGAACATTATAAGAAAGGCCGTCATTAGTTATTTGGTTCTATAACGTTTAGCAATGCTTCCGGTATATTTTTATTTTCTGCGGGCAGAAACCAAGGCGAAGGGTGATGCTTTTTTGTGCGTCACTTTTTAATTTGTTCATAAGTCAATTTGTTAATCGACATATTACCGCTTTTTGCGATGCTTTAAACAAATATTCCGTTGCGTAACACGCACCGGGGCTTTCTAGTTTTTACGGACACTGTGTATAATAGAAACCTAAGGCAGCAGGTTGTTATTTTCTGGTACGGCATACTTCCTTGTTACGCTTTTTTAAATTGAGGAAAACAACATGCGGCGCAATACTTACTTCAATATCCTCGAGTAGTTTGAAAGATTTGGAATGAGTTTATTCCAATGAAAAGGAGAATTTTGAGACACTTGTCCTCCGTTTTGAATTATTGATTTATCTACAAACGAACTCTTGTCAATGACATATGGGACATACCTTATATTCCAATTTAGAATCTGTGAAAATTCGTAAATTCTCTGAAATGACGCATTAAGTGAAGATAAGGTACATCTCCTCAAACCGTAATTGAATAAAGGTAACTCTTGCAGTACGTCAAGTATTTGCCCTGAGATTACCTTATTGGTTTCTTTATCCCTAATGTGCAATTCAAGATTGCAAAAAACCTGAATCAAAAACTTAGTGTTATGATGCTTAAAATTTAAGTAGTCAAAAGCAAAAGAAAATTGATTTTCAAAAGGTTTCTCAAAAAGGCAGAATGTAGGGATTCTCAATCTAAAATTTTTGATCCTCTTTTGCCAAAATATATGATTAAAAACTGTAAGTTCAAGCATTGAAATATTATCCACGTCCGACACTCCTTTATTTAACACTGCTATTTCATTATCAGAATTGACGGAACTCAAAACGTTCGGCACACAAACCTTCTGAATTAGTGGTGGCGAATTTTTCCATGGAGAATTTAAAAACCTTATCGACTTTAAGCTATGGGTTTTATGGATGACTTCCTGAACCATTTTAGATATTAGTCTAGTTTGCGAAGAATCCTCTAGTTCGCTTCTTTGCGATACACCGGCACAGATAAAATCCCCACCCTTCCAATTGTCCAGTTTTCCTTTTATCCTTTTTTTATTTTCTATAACTTGCTTTATCCTATTATCAAAATGGTGAAAATTTTCGGGTTGCAGATAAATACTTTTGTTTGAAAAGGAACGCCACTCCTTGAATTTAAAACTTCCGTTATTCCCTATTACTGGTACTACAAAGTCTTCGACAGGCAGTAAATCCTGAACATTTAATAAACTAATCCTTTTAAAAATTATGAGATGAGCTAGAAGAAATGCCCTTTCCTTTGGCTTTGAAGCTAAAAGCCTCGGTTCATATATTTTTTTTAAATAGGAACGATACATTTTCCATAATTTCAATTCCCACTTATTATTTTTTCCGACTGATTCAGTTCTTGATATATCAATCTGATTGAATGCCTTTTTAGAAAAGTTTACAATTATATATGGCAAGCAAAACAAATTGTCATGCCTATAGTTTAGAAAAAATCCTTCAAATAAATTGCTTCGATAGCTTTTATCATCATTGATATCTTCGTCAAAATTCTCAAAAGTATCCGGAGAAGACATGTTAGCTACTAGAATACCATCTAAATAAACTTGGTACTGCGGCTGAGTAGTAGCGCTTTTCCCAAATCTTGCATCATTCCCGTCCTCTACGATTCTGCGACCATATTCAATCCATTCATCATTCACCTTTATTTTTTCATTATTTATGATAAATTCTGCATTAGGCCAAACATGACTGTCACTCGTGATTATCGCTTTGTCATCCACAGGCTCAAGCACTATTATCTTCCCTGAAGCGCCATCAAATTTTAAGTCATTCTGAATATCTATACTTTTTTCTTTAAAAAGCCTTTTCGCAGCTTCCAAACTTTGAGGTTGAAAGACTTTCGCCCACGGAAAAGAAAGTTCATTTCTTTTTATTGAATAGCCACTAAACTTTTTGGAAAATTTGCTCTCATCTTCGAAAGGACCAATTAACAAAGTATTGATGGCATTTTCCGAAATTTTTATGGGTATTTCAACAAATCCAGCAATTTTTGAAATGTATTTAGTTACCTCTAACTTTTCAATGCCTGTACCATGACTGTTATCCGCTAATTTCTCTCGAGATACATAAACTTTGAATTTAGTTCCTGGAATATTGTCTACGTCATTACATGCTTGAACTCTAAATTGGTGTGTGGCAGAGGGGATTTGAATTTTTAATTTTTCAGAAACTGAAGATAAATATGGCTCTCTATAAGTTTCAATGTCGATTCTGTCTGCCACCATGAAACAGCTCAACACTCCAACGCCGAATTTAGAAATTGGATCCATACGCAGGCCTAGGTTCTTAAAATCATCGCTCGTGTAATAACTTTTCCCAGCTACGCTTAAATAATTTTTCAAGATGTACTCATTCATCCCAATACCATTATCGCAAACTATGATCTCGGCATCCCCGTTTCCCAATTGGGTAACATTAATTTCAATCAATCCGAATTCACTCATACTTGTTTTCATTCCTCCCTTTCTTTCTAAAACTTCTTTCCTAAATTTGATAGCGTCGATGCTATTCTGCAGAAGTTCTCTTAAAAAAACATATTTATCTCCCTGATAAATTTCATCACTTAGAATTTCAAACATTCTTTGTCTGTCAAACTCAAATTGAATTGTAATTGGCTTAAATCCAATAGCTCTAATTCTCCAATTTATATTAAATAAATCAAGGTTATAGCGATTAATATTGATCTGACTTAGCAGGTCATTACAACCTTTCAACTGGTCTTCACAAAAAGCTTTCAAATCCATTAGAGAAGCATAAACATCATTACTCTTGGTACTTCCCTCTATTTGAATAACTCTTCCGCCCTGGTAAGAAGAGCTGGATATAGAATGTATTGATCTGTGCTTTTCCCACTCCATCTTTGAGCGCAAATTTTTGGGGGCAACAAACTTCCAAATGATATAAGGAGTTCTATCTTCTGAAATGTCCAACAGATCTATTAGTCTTAAATATACACTTATAGCCTTTAAGTTTACACTTTCACTTAAGACCGCAAAATTTGTAGGATATATAATATTATCTTCTAAATATTTAAAGTCAAGCCAATGAGCTTCGCAAACTCGAGCAGCCGCTTCGCCGAGGCCTGGATTAATTTTTTCAAAGTATTTCTTTATTCTTTCCCCACTTCGCATTGCATGCGAGTTTCTGACATACTCTTGCCAAATTGACAATGGAAATGAGTCGCGGTCAGAATAATTGTTTTCTTTTAGGAAATTTTGAAATTTCGAATGTTCTTCGGTTAATAATGCAAAATCGTTTTTTTCAAAGCCCTCTCTTATTTTATCTTCAACAATTAAATCCTTTTCCACTTCCGAAACAGCCATCCCCCAATCGTGTCCATATAGTGATAATGATAAAATCAAAAGCTCAGTTGAATTTAAACTTTCAATCAGTACTTCCCCTAAAACAAGATCAGCAATACTAAACAACCTTGATAAATGGTATGTGTCATCGTGTGGAGTATACTCGGGAAATAATTCATTAATATGTCTTACCTCTTCAATTACCCTTTTTCTAAAGTCTTCAAGTATCCCCAATGAATTTATTTGCAAATCTGTTCGGCTTTCGACTTTAATAGATAATTCTTGAATAATTTTTGATTTAGGCAATCCCTTCGGTATCGATATTTTAGTCATAATAAATTAACTTAGAAATTTAAAAATAATATTGTGGTTCGATAAAAACAAACGATAGAAGCTTTCAATAAGGATTATTGACTGTCTCAAAAACCACAGTGATTTAATTGCAACTTGATTTAAAGTTAAAATATGACTTTTTGCCTATAGGCACGTATTGAGAGCTTTATTACAGCTAGAAGACTTCTACTAAAAGGAGTAAAGAATTCTCTGCCTAATTAGGGTGTCAGAAATATTCTAGGAACACAACGACGCGTTTTGGTCTTTGTACGAACGAGTAAAATGAAAGTACTACACCCCGATTAAATAAATAGCGCTTTACTTTGCAACTTCACGGACTCGATGCAGCGAATTATGTTTGTGACTATCTTTAACCATGCGCCTCGATTTTAATTTCCACCACCATAAAACCACCCTCCAAACCGAGATCCTTGCCGGTATCTCCACCTTCCTTGCCACAGCTTATATCATCGTAGTAAATCCCACCATCCTCAGTCAAACTGGTATGCCCTTTAGTGGGGTATTGACGGCTACGGTGCTGGTTTGTTTTTTTAGTTCGCTGTTGATGGGGTTATATGCAAAGAACCCCATTGTAGTGGCGCCGGGTATGGGCCTGAATGCCTTTTTTACTTATACAGCGGTGATCGGTATGGGCGTGCCCTGGCAAACGGCATTGGGCGCCGTGTTCTGGTCGGGTATTTTCTTTTTGTTGTTGTCGGTTTTTAATATCCGCACTTATATCGTCAAAGCCATACCCAAACCCTTGCGCTATGCCATAGCGGCGGGCATTGGTTTATTCATCACCCTCATTGGTTTGGTAAACGGTGGTTTTGTGACCAGGAATGAGGCTACGCTGATTGGTCATGCGCCACTGAATACAACGCTCATCATCTTTGTTGCCGGTGTGTTGCTCACCGCTATCCTGCTGGTGAAAAAAATAAAAGGCGCCATTCTCATCGGCATCATTGTAACAACACTGCTGGCGGCTGGCATTGGCCGCTGGTGGAGCGGCGAAACATTAGTCAACTTCAAAGGTGTGGTGGCAGCGCCGGACTTTAGCCTCATTGGTAAATTGGATTTGCTGGGTTCACTGCAATGGAGCGTACTGCCCGTCATCTTTGCCTTTGTATTCACCGATCTGTTTGACAGCTTATCAACATTAGTCGGGTTAACAGAAGCAGCCAACCTGCTGGATGAAAATGGTGATCCGCGAAATATAAAAAAAGCATTGATCACCGATGCGATGTCCACCACCATTGCCGGTGTTGTTGGCAGCAGTCCCGGCACCGCTTACATCGAGTCAGCCGTAGGTATCGAAGAAGGTGGCCGTACCGGTTTAACAGCTATTGTTGCAGCACTGCTCTTTCTTCCTTTTCTTTTCCTGGCTCCCTTGCTGAGCATGGTTCCGGCCATTGCTACAGCTCCTGCATTGGTATTGGTCGGTGCATTTATGCTCCGCCCCATCACCAGGATCAACTGGCTGACAACAGATGAAGCCGTCCCGGCTTTTATTGCCATGGTAGTGATACCCTTTACTTATTCCATCACCCAGGGCATCATCTGGGGTTTTCTAAGCTGGACCATTGTGAAACTGGCGGCGGGTAAACGCAAAGATGTTTCGTGGACGCTGCTGGTGATCGATGTGTTTTGTGTGCTGGCGTTGTGGATGGAATGAATTATTCAATCAATTGTCCTGTAACCGTCTAAAATCATTCAGGCTAATGAACAAATAAACCCTGCAGGTGAATACACCTGCAGGGCTGGTAAAAAATTAAAACTTGTGGTTGGCGGGGTGAGCTTATCATTACGTCAATAATCAATTACCTGATTCGTATCGAACTCACCACATCATTAAAACCATAAGGTGCGCCAGCAATATTTGGATAATCTCCGGGATCTAATTCTATTTTACCACCTAAAAAATTATAATCCCTGAAAAGTTCCGCCTTATTTCCCTGCGCATAATTAGGTCCCCTGAATACTCTTATTGAACTGGCCACATCATTAAATTCAGAACCAAAATCCTGTGGAATGTTGACAGAATTTTCAACAACTACCAGCCGGTTTCCCTGGAAGTTGGTATGTTGGTATAATTCAAGGTAGATCGGAATGGGAGCAATGGTTCCGGGCAATCGTACTGGTGGATTAAATCGTAATGACGATATCTTATCACCAAAATTGTAAAGGGTATGAATATTTGCATAGCCTCCCGCTTTGAGTGTCAAAGCAGCGCCTCCGTAATTAACATGTTCGTATAAACTTACAACTGGCTCGGTTCCGCCATTAGCTGCTTTCCATGCAGCATAATCAGGGCCGGGGTGTACACCGATGGCGGATGTCTTATCATTAAATGCATTACGGCCCAGGTCGGAAGCATCAGTAACAAATAAGCGTTTACGACCTTGAAAATTGGCATGCTCCCAAAGAGCAATTACTAACGGTATCATAATAGTAAAATTTAAAGCGCCTACTCTTTGATCGGATTTTCGGCTTGTTCCGGGTTTTATGTGTAGGTAATAGATGAGAATCCTGTTAATCAGTAAATGCCCGGGTACGACGCCTTAGGACTTGTTTGTCGTAAAGATTGAAAAGAAGGAAACAAAAACAGGAGTTAATTAATGGATAAGTCGTTCGGAGGCTACTTTCACTCGTCGGGGATACATATCAGTAGCACTGGCCGCATCATTACACCCAGGGTAAGCAGCGATGATCTTACCTCCACCGCCGGGAGAATGGTAATCGCATTGGTGGATAGCCCATTTTTTCCGCATGTAATTTTTTCTTCAGTTGTAGTACCCGCTGAAAGTCAAACTACCGCTGACGGCAGCCGTCGTCATTTTTTTGAACGATACACCTTCCCTCGTATCACGCATTCCACCCTATGGCGTAGTAAAAGTGTTCAACATGTATAGATGGTGTATGAAACAGGTATTCCATCACCCAGGGCATTATCTGGGGTTTCTTAAGCTGGACCATTGTGAAACTGGCGGCGGGTAAACGCAAAGATGTTTCGTGGACGCTGCTGGTGATCGATGTGTTTTGTGTGCTGGCGTTGTGGATGGATTAAGAAAAATAAAACTTCTCTAAGTGACATATCATCCGCTCGAAGAATTTTATAAGCTTCCCTTATACCGGCTCTTTAAAAATATTGCTCATCATATTCTATCTCAAAAGCGTTTAGAAAATGCCTGTACTCATCCAGGAAAGTTTCTTTTTGATGATGAGCCTCCTGGTTCTGGATATACCTGATAACATCCGGCACATGGCTTTTTGAATAAGAGAATGCGCCGTATCCCTCCTGCCATGCAAAAGGCCTCGAACAATATCCCTTTTCCTTAATCCATTTGCTGCTTTCCGTTTTTACATTTTGCACCAATGATGAAATGGATTGTGCAGGCCGCATGCCAATGAAAATGTGAATATGATCCGGCATGCTGTTTATTTGTAACATCTTGTGATCATTTTGCTGGAATATGCCGGTAATATATTTGTGCAATTCATCTTTCCATGCTTTTTGAATTAAAGCCGCACGATATTTAACCGCAAATACAAATTGGATGTGGAGTTGTGTATAGGTGTTAGCCATTTAAAGCGGATAAGGAAAATAAATATACAAAACGTTATGTTCGTCGGAACATGTTAGAGATAGAAAAGACGTTGGGTGGATTATAGCGCTCCGAAGGAACGCATGGTGCTTACGTTGGAATTTGAAAAAGCACAAAACGTTCCGCTGGAACGTTGAAACATTTTTTATTCACGGGATCTACCAATAAAATGTCTCCCGCCTTCTGCAGGACAAGCTCTACGGAACAAAATGAGACATTCTAACTCAAGGAACAAGATTGGTGGTTTCTTCCACCAACAGACCTGATCGGAAATATTGTAATAGCCAGCTTTGTGTTCCAGAGGAACACACGGTGGGTAGATAAAATAATGCAGAGTTACAGCGTTCCAGAGGAACGCATGGTGCTAGCATTGGGAATATGGAAAGGCACCAAACGTTCCGCTGGACGTTGAAACATTTTCATTCACAGTTCTACCAATAAAATGTTCCTCCGGAACAAATGAGAACGACAGATCCGGATCAATTGAATGATGGTAAGAAACCTATAGCAATTGGCTTTGTGTTCCGGAGGAACACATCATGGGTAGACAAAATAATGAAGGGTCGTAGCGTTCCGGAGGAACGCATTGTGCTTGCATTGGAAATTACGAAGCACCAAACGTTCCGTTGGAACGTTGAAAACATTATGCATTTTATGGTTTCTACTGGAAAGTATCTACTTGTACATAGCAGAAGTTTTGGCAAGACAGACTTCAGAAATCAAGCGAATTGATCTTATCGGGATACCCGCAGTGTATTATTATTTTCATTAACGCCGGCAAAAACAAAACAATTACACTCTTTTGGCGGTTGCTCTGAAAGTATTGGCGAGAGTTCACTCCATTTTGTCTTAATTCCAATTGCCGCTTTCGATAGCACAAATAGTGTATCTCCCTTTTGTAAGTTTGGGTCTCTTCCGGACAAGGATTGGTCATATATTACGTAGAGTGTCGAATCGTTGCCTTTCAGGTCATTTAACAAAGAAAAAGTCGTTTGCTGGCCATTCACATTTAAGATGGCCTTATAAAATTTATCAATCTTGTTAACCGATAGATCCCATGACATGACCATATTGTAACCAGCCAAAGATTTAATTGGCGGTTCGCTATAGTTGTAATCTCCCAGCCATGAATCAAGTTTGTTGCTTTCCGAACATCCTATTATAACAAGAATTATTAAGTAATTCCACACAAGCCGGGAACGTTTGTTTTGCATATGTAGTCAAACTTATTGTAGAAACCTCATTATGAAAGATAATCGAAGGTAAATTAAGCTATCTCATATTCCCGACACAATGATCGGAACTTCCACCGCTTTAGTCTCTCGCCAATTTATCGGCTATGTCTAAGTCATAGTCTTTCGCTGTCTTTTTAGCTACCTCATAGCCCGCATCAGCATGGCGAATAACTCCCATACCCGGATCATTTCTTAATACCCGGCGAAGACGTGCTTCAGCATCATCTGTACCATCGGCCACAATGACCATCCCCGCATGGATGCTATAGCCCATCCCTACTCCACCGCCATGGTGCAAAGAAACCCAACTGGCACCGCCGGCTGTATTCACCAATGCATTTAAGATGGGCCAGTCAGCGACGGCATCACTACCATCCAGCATGGCTTCGGTCTCCCTGTTCGGCGAAGCAACCGAACCGGTATCCAAATGATCACGGCCAATCACAATCGGCGCTTTTACTTTTCCGCTTCTCACCAATTCATTAAAAGCAAGACCAGCTTTTTCTCTTTCACCCTGGCCGAGCCAGCAAATACGTGCCGGCAATCCCTGGAAAGCGATCTTTTCTTTGGCCATATTCATCCACCGGATCAGCCCCTTATTATCGGGAAACATCTTCATGATCACCTCGTCGGTAACGGCAATATCATTGGGGTCTCCGCTAAGCGCAGCCCAACGAAAAGGACCTTTGCCTTCGCAGAAGAGAGGTCTTATATAGGCCGGTACAAATCCGGGAAAGTCAAAAGCATTTTGTAAACCCCGCTCCTGCGCCCTCGCCCGGATATTATTGCCATAATCAAAGGTGATAGCGCCTTTGTCTTGCAATTGCAACATTAGTTGCACATGCAGCAGCATCGAATTGTAAGCATAGTCGATATACTGTTTGGGATTTTCGGCCCGTAATACTTTGGCGTATTCATAAGTCATTTCATGCGGCCAGTATGTAAGCGGGTCATGCGCCGACGTTTGGTCGGTGAGTGTATCGGGAACAATGTTGCGCTCCACCATCCGCTTGAGCAAATGAACGGCATTGCATTCTACACCGATGCTGATGGCCTTGCCTGCCGCCTTTGCTTCGAGTGCCTGGTTGATGGCTTCGTCAATATCGGTGATCTTTACATCGAGGTATCTTGAAGCGATACGTTTATCAATGCGCCACGCTTCCACCTCTGCAATCAATGCCACACCTTCATTCATGGTGATGGCCAGTGGTTGTGCGCCTCCCATACCACCGAGCCCGGCGGTAACGTTAAGTGTGCCCCTGAGTGTACCGTTAAAATATTTTTCAGCAATAGCTGCATAAGTTTCATAAGTACCCTGCACGATACCCTGGCTGCCAATATAGATCCAGGAACCGGCGGTCATCTGGCCATACATCATCAGGCCTTTCTTTTCCAGTTCGTCAAAATGATCCCAGTTGGCCCAGTTGGGTACAAGTTGACTATTACTGATAAGTACCCGCGGAGCATCCTTGTGTGTTTTCATAATGCCCACCGGTTTCCCGCTTTGTATCAGCAGCGTTTCATCATTCTCCAAAATTTTTAGTGCAGCAATAACATTATCGAGGGCTTCAAAGTTGCGGGCCGCTTTGCCACGGCCACCGTAGACGATCAACTCATCGGGGCGTTCGGCCACTTCAGGATTGAGATTGTTAAGCAGCATTCTTAAGGCCGCTTCCTGTATCCAGCCCTTACAGGTAAGAGTGTTGCCGGTGGGTGTTTTGTATTTGATGGCGTCGTATGTTGTCTGAACCATGATTTATGGGATTTTTTGGATTAGGGGGATAAGAGTTTCACGCAAAGTTAAAAAGGAGCAAAGATGCAACGTGAGATTTTCATTTTCAACGAATATGTTTGGTCGTAACTAAAGACTGCTTTGATAATTACAAAGAGGCAAAGAAATATCTTTTTGGCAAAAGACAAAATTGCTGAAGGGTAATGCGGATTTAGCGATGATTGATTAGGTAAATGAGTTAGGATGCTGGCAGATACACCAGTAATCAATGACCAGCTTAATGGTCTCTTTATATTCCTGGAAGCTGCTGCTTTTTCGAAAATAGCCCTGGATAGTTAATTCCTTATATGCAATATCAACGGTTCTGCGATCAATGAAGGTGGAGAAGAAAATAAAGGGAATACTTTTCTCCCGTAAGTATGGTTCATCATCGATCTGTCGTTTGAATTCGACACCACTTTGCTGCGGAAGGTTGACGTCGCTGAAGATCACTAAGGGTTTGTCCCGGGTTGTTTGCAGGTATTCAAATGCATCAGCAGCCCTGGTAAAGAAAATCAGCTTGTTCACGATTCCGAGATCCTTTACGGCGAGTTGCATTATTTCATGATCGTCTTCGTCATCATCAATAACTACGATCGGTCCGTCTTTGATCATGGGTTCTGCGATTTATAAGTGCATTGCACCAGGTATTTAAACCGCTACAATAGTGCCATTAAATTTATAGCGTAATCAACGCCGGTTGTTACTCAATGTGGGGAAACATTACAACAAAAAAGCCCTCCACCGGGGTGGAGAGCCATTGAAATATTCCATAATAAAGCAGAAACTTACTTGCCTACTACCTTGTAGCGGATGTTATCACCCGAACCAATTTCTTCGTAATATACATCATCGGGAGAAACATAATACCGGTTGCCATTTACCACCACTGTTTTGCAATTAGGTGGTAATTCATTGACTGTATCGCCAATATAGGGCGCATCATCTTCGTACTCTTCATCCGTATTCAACTTGCCATTCTTGCCAACAACGGTGTACCAGATCTCATCATTATCCCTGATTTCTTCTTTGTAATAAGTGCCGTCGAGTTCATAATATTTCTGATCGTTGATGACAACCACTTTTGCGCCATTGGGCAGATCAGGTACGGAAGCACCTAATGGAGCATCTACCACTTCATATTCATCGGGCCTGGTGCCGGGGCGATAGTATGTGCCGCCATAATAATAGTAAGGAACATCCCTGACATAGACTCTGCGGTAACCACGGGGCAAAATATTGATGTGTATACCAATAGGTGGAGCTACTACCCTGAAATAACTGCCGTAGGGACGGTAATAATAACCATTGGAGTAATGAAAGCTGATACCGCCATAAGGAATAACAACTCTTGGTCCGCCAATATGAACAACCCGCTGCCCCCGGTAAGGACCATAACCATAATGACGATAATATCCACGGCCACGCTGTGCACCGGCATCCTGGATAAATAATAAAGCGATAGCTGTTATGGAGAAAGAACGTAGAATTAGTGATCGCATATAATTCGGTTTTAATTACAGACTAAATGTAGAAAAGCTAGTTTAAAAAGATTCTTAAACAACGCCGGATAAGAAAGAATTTAACAAATTGTCTGAACCGGGATTGATAGGATTTTTGGGATTAGTGGGAACCGGATCGCACCCCAGAGAATTGGGACTGCGAATTGGAAGCATTTATACTGTGTCTAATGAATTAATCCACTATCTCAGAAATCACACACATCCCACCCTATCCCAGTTCAGACGTTCAGACAAATGATTCAAATCCTTTGTTCAGTTCTATATTTTTCCCCGTAGCGAAATCATTTACTTTATTCACAAAGCTGAAATCGCTGATGATATTTTTGATTTTATTAATGTCTTCCGCAAAAATTCTGTCTTCTTCTGCAAAGCCGACATGCCTGCGTACATAGTCATGTGCAAACTCCAGTATCTCGCTGCTTTTATGCGGCCGCCGAAACTCAATGGCCTGTGATGCGCTTAATAATTCAATGGCTAATATAAACTCGAGATTGTCTAATACTTTATTCAATTTTCTGCCGCTGATGCTGCCCATGCTCACATGATCCTCCTGTCCCAGCGAGGTAGGAATACTATCCGCACTGGCAGGGAAACACAGGGTTTTATTTTCTGTGACCAATGCTGCGGTGGTATACTGCGGAATCATGAAGCCGCTGTTTAACCCCACATTCTTCATCAGCAGCATGGGAAGTCCCCATTTTCCCTCGAGCAATAAATAACAGCGGCGGTCAGAAATATTTCCAATTTCAGCCGCTGCAAAACAAGCATAATCCAATGGCAAGGCTAAAGGCTGGCCGTGAAAGTTGCCGCCGCTGATAGTGTCATGGGCAGAGAATATGATGGGATTATCCGTCACCGCATTCAGCTCCGTTTCTGTCAATTCCTTTAAATGCAGCCAGGCGTTCCTTGATGCGCCATGCACCTGTGGCATACAACGCAGCGAATAGGGATCCTGCACCCGGCCACAATCAATATGACTTTGCATGATGGCGGAGTTATGCAATAACAATCGCAGCCGTTGCGCTACTAATTGATTGCCGGCAAATGGACGTAGCTGATGCAATCGTTCATCAAAGGGAGCTTTGGTTCCTGTTAACGCTTCAAGGCTCATAGCACCAATGATGTCCGCCGCTTCCAGGCAATTGTGCATGCGCTGCACTGCTTTGACGGCAAAGGCCAAAATGAATTGTGTGCCATTGATCAATGCCAGGCCTTCCTTTGGCCCGAGTTGGATCGGTGACAAATTCATTTCCTGCAATACTGCCGCGGTATCCTTCACTTCTTCTTTATAAAAAACTTTCCCCAACCCGATCAGCGGAAGAAATAAATGTGATAAGGGCGCCAGGTCACCACTGGCGCCCACACTGCCTTTCTCCGGCACTACCGGGATAATGTTATTTTCAATATGCCAGAGAATTCGTTGCAACGTTTGGAGTTGAACACCGCTATAGCCTTGTGCCAGTGCATGCACTTTAGTGATGAGCATGATCTTCGCAATCTCTACAGGAATAGCTTCCCCGACACCCACACTGTGGCTTTGTAATATTTTATACTGTAAGGTTGCTGTGTCTTCATCCGAAATCGAAGTATTGGCGAGAATGCCAAAACCTGTATTGACCCCATACACCGTTCTGTTGCTTTCTACAATTTCTTTTACCGATTGATGGCTTGCCTCTATGTTGCGGATGGCTGTTTCATTGAGAACAGCCTTTGTTTTTTCTGAGGCTATATCTATTACTGTGGCAATCGTTAATTGATCTACGCCGTAGTTAAAATCATTACTCATAATTTCTAGAATGATCAAAAGTAAATGATTCAAATAAAATGAATTCACTACCCGCCTTCAACGACTAATTACTGATCTGGTGTAACCGGCTTTTATATTAAACTCAGCATTCGCTACTCACTAGTTCACACTGACAAATTCCGGCCGTTTGATAAACTCCTGGTTGTACTTAAACCGGATACTGGTGTTGACTTCGATGCGCCAGCTTTCATTGCGAAAATTTTTCCGCGGAAAGTACATACCTCTAAATTCGGTGGTGCCGAAGATCAAACTCTCATTCCGGATTCGAACGCCGCCCCCAATGGACGAATATAATTTCGGATCCGAAACATTTTCTGTTTTAATGTTCAAATAGGAAACATTGCCAAAAGCAAAGGGTGCAAAACGGAAAAGCAATAAGGACCAGGGACTATAAAAAACAGATTCACCTTTGAATGATAAACGGGTATTGCCTGACTCGTTATTGTTTTTAAAATCGGGCAAGCCAAATTCACTTTCCAGCCGAAGCGGTTCACTCAGCAGACTGTTGATTTGCCGTGTAGCACTGATGCTGAAAAAAAAGCGTTGTCTCCATTTTCCTCTCATATAATGCAGGCGGCTGATATAATCCAGTCCGGCCAGCAGGTCAATATCTTCGAATTGATCTTTATAAAAAAAAGTTCCTGCACGAAGGTTATAATTGAAATAATGCAGGCTGGGATTGAAATAATATCGCTGAAAACTAACACCGGCAAAAGGCCTTTCACGGCCATTTTTCTTAGTGTACCCGCCCGTAAAAGAAGCTTCTATACCTTCCGGCACATCTTCGTTTCTTCCAAAGCCATAAATATACCGGGTCTTATAAAAGTTTTGATTGAAAAAGGAGAAACTTCCCAGTACCGCCTGCAGGTCTGCGTAACTATAGTAATACTCATTGGCATACTTCAGGGGTTTGACCGGGAAATCTTTGTTTACTACCCTCAGGCCAATTAAACGGCGCCACCGGTCATTGTCTTTTCGGTAACCTGCATCCAGGTTATACCCTACCCAGGCGTCCATGAGGCGATACTTGTATTTGAAATCCGAATCATACAGTGAATCTGTGTTATAATAGTTTTTTGTTTTATGCATTTCCATTTCTGAGCCATAGGTCCACTTCATATAACGATTGACCAATGGGCGGGCAAAACGAACGTAGGCAATTTCTTCTTCCCGTTCCCCATTGCTAAATGACTTATTAAAGTTGAGAAAGCCTACAGAACCATCGACAAAGGTTCCATAGATATTTCGTTTGATATACTCGAAACCCTGTCCAAATTTTTCTTTTCGCTTCATATCAAACAAGCCTTCCATTTGAAAGCGATCGCCCCAGCCAATGAAATTATCTTCTTTTGCCCGGAGAGAAAGACTTTCTGTGTTGTGTAGCCGGAAGCTTCCGCCGACGGACAAGACATCTTTTGAAAGAACAATGATATCAACAGAATCACGGCTACCCCTTACCGGCACCACCCTGATTTTTGCATCCTGCAGGAACGGCAGGTCACGCAGGTGCTTTTCATTGTCACCCATTACATAAGGTGATAATTTTTCATTTTCTGAAAAGAACAGGTTATTGCGGATGACATAATCCCTTGACTGGTGGTGAAGTTTGTTCGCCAACTTTTTAATCCCCCCCAGGTCTTTGTCAGTTCTTTTGGTAGTATCGGCAATGGGTACACCGAAACGAAGCACCTGAATTCTTATATGCCGAATTACCCGGTCCTTATATCGTTGAAAGGGTATATCGTTTCTTAATAATCCGGGATCAATTTCGAAAGTATCTGTGAGCAGGTTTTTTGCCAGTTGGCCTATGATCCCTTTTTGCCGGCGGATAAGGCTATCGAGAGAAGGCGGTTTGGTTGAATCTGATTGACCAAATGAAGGAATAGAAATGAATAATACAACAACTACCCACGATAATCTTCGCAAATACTTGTTGTGGCGCATAGTAGCTGTTTCCATATAAAATACAAACGGGATGCCATTGGCTAAATTAGGTACAAGCCTGCAAACGCAATAAGGTTTATTCACTTTGAGAAATCGATCTTTTATAGGAAAGCATTACTAAATATAAATCTGCAACTAATTCGTTCTGGCGATAAGAATTTGCATAGTAAGGCTTTAATCATTAAATTTAAACAACCTTTGTTGGTATCCATCTTTAAATCTTTTGCAAACAGTTTTATGAAAACGCTTGCTCCCATCGTTCTTTTCTGCTATAAAAGACTTGATACCCTTAAGCAAACCGTGGAATCATTGCAACAAAATTACCTTGCTTCCGAAAGTGAGCTTTATATTTTTTCTGATGGAGCTAAAAAACAGGAAGACGAGGCGGCTATCCTTGCCATAAGAGATTACCTAAAAACCGTCACTGGTTTTAAAAACGTATTCATATTTGAAGCTCCCGGCAATAAAGGACTGGCAAATTCCATTATCAATGGAGTGACGGCGGTGATCAATAAATATGAAAAAGTGATTGTGCTGGAAGATGACCTGGTTACCAGCCACAATTTCCTGGTGTACATGAATGAGGGGCTTGACTATTACCAAAATAATCCAAAGATATTTTCCATTACCGGCTTTAGTATCCCGATAAAGGGACTGGATGAAAACAGCGTGTACTTTACGCAAAGGGCCAATTCCTGCGGTTGGGGTACCTGGATTGACCGGTGGAAAGAAATTGATTGGGAAGTGAAAGATTATTCGGCGCTAATGCGAAGCCGTTCTACCCGTAGGGCATTTAACAGGATGGGCTCCGATATGACAGGGCTACTTACCAAACAGGTAAAAGGCAAAATCAATTCCTGGGCCATCCGCTGGTGTTATCATCAATTCAAATACGACCTGTACTCTGTACATCCTGTGGTTTCTAAAATAAAAAACATTGGCTATGATTCAGCCGATTCTACGCATACAAAAGAAAAGTTTAACCGGTTTGAAACAAAGCTTGACAAAACCGATTGCACGACTATCAATTTTGATGTTCCTGTCCGGCTGGAAAAAAAAGTGATCCGGCAATTCGTAAGACCCTATTCGATGCCGTACAGGGCTATCTACAAAATTCTCAATATTATGCTTGGCAGTGGCGCACTCGAAGAGATGCTTCTATTCCTGGAAAAATATGGCATATAGTGAATGGGAAATGTACAGCATAAAAAAAGCGAACCTTTAACGGGTTCGCTAAAATGTGATCCGGATTGGATTCAAACCAATGACCTACTGCTTAGAAGGCAGTTGCTCTATTCAGCTGAGCTACCGGACCAAAATAATTAAGAACTTCAAAATAACATTCAGCTTATGACCTTCCCGATTGAAAGCGGGATGTTCTATTCAGCTGAGCTACCGGACCAAAATAATTAAGAACTTTAAAATAACATTCAGCTTATGACCTTCCCGATTGAAAGCGGGATGCTCTATTCAACTGAGCTACCGGACCATTTTTTTAAAGCAGGGCGCAAATATACCACTTCGCCGCTTATCAGAAAAAAGAACGATGACTTTTTATTTACTTATCTAAACATTGCTTCGGGTACACTACATATTTTTTTTAGCTTGCAGCCAAACCAATCTTAAAGATGGATGTTAAGATCGAGCCTTCCTGGAAAGAAATATTACATGAAGAATTTGACAAGCCTTATTTTCAACAGATTCCGTTACACTTAAAAACAGAAAAATTACAGGGCAAAGCCATCTATCCGCCCGGCAGCCAGATATTTAGTGCCTTCAACACTACTCCTTTTGATAAAGTAAAAGTGGTAATTATTGGACAAGATCCCTACCATGGACCGGGACAAGCCCACGGACTTTGCTTTTCTGTTCAAAATGGAGTGCCTCCACCTCCATCATTGATTAATATATTTAAAGAATTACATGATGACATCGGCATGAAGATCCCCAATCACGGTAATCTTACCAAATGGGCCGAACATGGTGTTTTTCTATTAAATGCCTCTCTAACGGTCAGGGCTGCTGAACCGATGAGCCATTCCAAAATCGGCTGGGCCCAATTTACCGATGCCGTTATTAAAATAATCTCCGACCGAAAGGAGCATGTTGTTTTTTTTCTTTGGGGAAAATTTGCACAGGATAAACGGATACTAATTGATGAAACCAAACATTTGATTTTACGTGCCGCTCATCCTTCGCCACTCTCGGCATTCAATGGCTTTTTTGGGTGCAAACATTTTTCAAAAGCCAACGAATACTTAATGAGTAAAGGCATCGATCCTGTCGATTGGAGTTTATAATTGGTTTATTTTGCGCACTAAAAATTCAACATGATACCACCGGACCTCGTATTAGAAACAAATAAGGTCATTCTGCGGCCCATTGCCCCTGAAGATTATGAAAGTTTTCTCGCATTGGCCAAACAGGACCCGGATATGTGGCAATATTTTTCATTAAACCTGGGTGATGAAAATCAGTTGACCAAATGGATGGAAATGGCTTTTGCAGATAAAAAAGCCGAAACCAGGCGCCCCTTCACTATTATTAACAAAGCTACTAACCAAATTGCCGGCAGCAGCAGCATGGGCAATATCTCGTATCATGACCTTCGGCTGGAGATCGGCTGGAGCTGGTTGGGCAAAGATTTTCGCAGCACCGGCATCAATAAACATGCGAAGTTTTCCATGATGCGGCATGCATTTGAAACATTGCATTTTGAAAGAGTAGAATTTAAAACTGATGTACTCAACGACAGGGCCAGGCAAGGCCTGAGAAATGTTGGGGGCATCGAAGAGGGTATACTGCGCAGCCATATGACCATGTGGAACAATCGCCGCCGCACATCGATTTACTATAGTGTGCTTAAAGACGAATGGCCTGGTTTAAAACAAACTATTTTCAAAGAAATAGAATAGCACTTCCAGGTTCACGGGTTTACAGGTTTACAAGTTTGATGCTTCCGGCAGTTGACAGGAAATCAACTTGTGAACACTTGAACTTGTAAACCATCTTTAAACTAACTAAATGAAGATATTTAAAAACATATTTGGGCGCATCTGGGCTGTCTGGGGCATCATTAGTTTTATTGGCACATTTCTCATCGTGTTTATTCCATCGATGATCATGTACCTGTTGCCCGAACCTAAAAGCACAGACATTTTTATCCGGATATCGAGAATATGGATGCGGGTATGGCTGACATTAGTCGGCTGCCCTGTTACAATCAGAGGTAAAAAGAACTTTGCAAAGGGCAAGACTTATATTGTTACATTTAATCACAACTCGCTACTGGATGTGCCGCTATCCTGTCCTTTTGTACCGGGAGCTAATAAAACAATCGCTAAAAAATCATTCACCAAAATACCGCTCTTTGGCTGGTACTACCGAAAAGGATCGGTCCTGGTTGACAGAAAAAGTGAAACGAGTCGTCGTCAGAGTTTTGAAGAGATGAAAAAAGTTTTGAAAAAGGGGATGCACATGTGCATCTACCCGGAAGGCACCCGCAACAGGACCGCAGAGCCATTGAAAAAATTTTACGATGGAGCGTTTAAACTGGCAGTAGAAACAAAGGCCCCTGTTATTCCCACGATAATTTTTAATACCAAAAAAGCTTTGCCTATCAACAAATCCTTTTTTTTTCTTCCGCAAAAATTAGAAATGCATTTTCTTGAACCGATAGAGTCTAATAACATTTCCGCAGAGCAATTGAAAGAAAAGGTTTTTGAAATTATGAAGGATTATTTTGTTAAACACAGTCACTAATAGCCCGCAAAGAAAGAACGGGTACGATTGATCCTGAGGTCCTGCAAAATTCCCGATTTGGGACTGATGGTGAAATTGAAAAAGCGATAGCTGCCAATAGGTGTAACGTTTATTGACATCTGCCAGCAATGCATTTCTCTATTGATGGACATACTGAATTGCTGCAATTTTTTCGTATCAAAATCATAATACCCGTTGACACTAAAATTCCATTTGGGTGTGAGGCTAAAGCTTCCATTAAAGTTGGCACTCGATCTTACCTGGCTTGTAAAACCACTGTAGTCCGGTTTGATTGTCTGCGTGAAATATAAAGAGTAAGAAAGGCTCACCTGCCAGGGAATATTGAAATCAACAAACTCCGCAGGATTTTGCTGCATATATTCCAACAATCTTTGCCTGTCACCAGCAAGCACAGGATCATTTAGATCCTGCTCCATCTGTTCTTTTTTGGCCTGGTCCTTTTGTTCATCTCTTGGCTTGCTTTGAAAGGTGGTTGACATAGAGATGCTTCCGGATGAAAGACGGCCGAGACTAAAGCCGCCATCTTCCCATACATATTCATCAATATTCTGACCAAGGGAATCTGATTCATAAGGGTTCAAGAGGCCGCTGGCATTAATATTAATTTTGTCAAAAAGATTCGTTCTGAAATATAAATTGAAAGGAGATAGCTTAAACTTTGGCGCCAGGAAATTATAGGCCGTTGAAAAACCAAGCCCATCTATCAGCCTTATTTTCTTAGTAGGTTCTTCACCCGTTGTATCCTTTTTATTCCGCACCTTCATCTCCAGGTTATTATCCAGTTGAAAGGACAAGCCGCCGTTTCTTCCATTGCCATAGCCACTATACATACCGCCCTGCAACTGTGGTGCAAGAATTTTATAACCGGCTTCATTGATCTGCAAGCTATCAAGGCCTGAACGTGTTTTATAATATTTTCTTGACAAGTCGGGTTTATAGTTGGCACTTAAAGTAGGCCGGATAACGTGCCGGAGAGCAGATTTCTTAAATTGGTAGGTTCCAAAAAGCGCAGTATTGAAACTCAAACTAAAGGCTGCTTGCTGATCTACAAAAAAACCTTTTTCAACAGTGCTGTCTACTTTTTTTGCTGCGGTATCCCATTCCCGTTGCAATCTTTGTTGTACCCACACCTGCGAATAACTTACACCCGGTGATACCACAATCGCTCCGCCTAATATCGGCGGCAATGATAAGGTGATGGGAATATTATGTTGTGCGCCCCATTGCAATGTATCGATCAGGTCGCTTACTTTAAAAGCAGTGTCATAGAAGGAAACCTGGTTCCTGAAATTGCCATTGTAAGCAATCCCTAATTGTTCATACCATTTTTTTGATCCTGAAAATTCTTTGCTTTGGAAAGGATAAAGTGTGCTCACAGTGAAACCTACATCCGGTAAACTTACATTTACCAGGCGGGTTTGATTATTTTGATTATGATTAGCAGTTACGGTAAGATTATAGGGTTTATCGGCCCATGTTTTTGAATAGCTGATAGACGAACCCAGCTGATTTTGAATGTTCAGGTTTGGATCATTCGGAACATTTTCATTATAGGTGGTTGAACTGGCATTCACATTCGCAGAAAATGTCGTTCCCGGCCTGGCACGGGAATCTGCAGCATGACTCCAGGTCAATGTGTAACTATTGTTGGAATAGAAGTCCGGATCTCCTTTGAAATTTCGCTTTGTTTTTTGCAAACCAAAATTCAACGACCCCTGGTACCGGTAGCGCTTTCGATAAGTAGGATTGACATTTGCCGACCAACCACCGTATGAATAAATGTTGCCATAGAATTTTGTATCCCAATATTGATTAAATACCTGGTAATAACCCAGCCCTTCCAATCCCAGACCAAATTGTTCGTTGGTAGCAAACTGTGGCGGCAATAAACCAGATTTACGTCCCTGGCTTAAGGGATAAAAGCCGAATGGAATATAAACCGGGATAGGCACTTCTTCAAACTCAGGATGAGCAGGACCGGATACAGCCACTTTTTTATTGATCACTTTTAGTTTGTTGGCCCTGAAAGCAAAATGGGGCTCATCAAGATTACAGGTCGTAAACAGGCCATTTTTTACAAAGGTGACATTATCGTCCACTTTTTTTACCAGCTCACCATGCACAAACATTTCACCGGATTGGGTGATGGTGTTTTTCGTGAGGCCTTTTTGAGTTTTAAAATTGTACACAATGGTATCGCTGGTAAACTCATTTTCCGACTGTTTAAAAACGGCATCTTCCAACACGGCACCTGTACTGTCTTTGCTGTTATAGGCTGTCAGTAATTGAGTCTCCTGGTCAAGCGCCACTCTTGGTGCTGTCAATGTGATATCCTGGTACTCTGTTTTGGTCTTTCCGTACAGGTAGATTTTTTTTGATTTTATCATGACTACTACTGAATCCTCCGCATAATACTGTAACGGTGCACTCAATGTGTCTTTGGATAACTTTAAGGAAAACGTGTCTATCTTTTGTACTTGTAGCGAATCGTCACCCGGAATTGTATCGTTGATTGGGATGGTGTCGGAAGCGATGATGGTGACAGAATCTTTAGGTGGAACAATGCGGGGTTTTATGGTGTCAGCTTTTTTTGTTAAAAGACTGTCAAAGTCTTTGGGAGGAATACGTTGGGCCTGTGATTGCGGCGTTACTACGAACAGAATTACAGCTATTAACACTGTTTTAGAAAAAATATTTAAACTAAATTTGCGCAGTCTGTTCATAGTGTAGTGACAAAAGTAAATCTTTCAATGCTAAACAATTTGTGAAGATTAGAAATAACTCATTAATAAACATGAAAAGAATGGTAAAAAGAGGTGTCTTATTTTTATTTCCAATCGGGCTTTCTATCTTACTTTTTTCATTTTCCGGCAAAAACCAACAGCCATCACCAAAGGCTGCTCTAATAAAAACTCTCATCATTGATCCCGGCCATGGAGGAATTGATCCCGGGGCGAGAGGCAGTTTTTCTAACGAGGCTGATGTAAGTCTTGCGGTCTCGCTGAAATTTGGAAAAGCATTGCAGGAAGAGTTTCCTGATCTGAAAATCGTTTATACCCGCACTACGGATGTAATGGCAGGCAATAAAAGAACCAAGGACGAAGGTTTAAGATATCGTGCTAACCTGGCCAACGAATCCGGCGGAGATCTTTTTATTGCTATTCATTGCAATTCGGCACCTCATATCCGTCACAGGGAATTTGCCGGTTATAAATCGGTAACTTCTTATGTGGGTAGGGGAAAAAAGAGAAGAAGGGTAACGAAGAAGGTTCCCCAATATCGGTATTGGACATCTCCGAATCCCGCCCATGGTACCGAAACTTATATCTGGGCGGTAAATAAAAATGATGCGAAAGTAAGTGCCGTCAATAAGATTGGCGAAGAATATGGTGAGCAGGATTCTACCTTAACAATAGCATTGCCTGATCCTTCTGATCCTGCAGAAAAAGCAAGAATGCTTATTTATGCTCAAAATTATTTTAGAAAAAGTCTGAACCTGGCAGACCTCGTAGAAAAAGAATTTATCGCCTCAGGCAGATTTAGCCGCGGAGTGAAACAAAGAAATCATGCTGGTATCTGGGTATTGCAGGCGACCGGCATGCCAAGTATCTTGGTAGAGTTGGGCTTTATTTCTCACCCCGAAGATGAACGATATATCAATAGTGAAAAGGGACAGGAAGAGATGGTGGAGGACCTGGTGAATGCTTTTAAAGCCTATAAACAAAAGATAGAATCAAGAAGCATCAGCACCTCAAATGAGTAATAAGAAATTGATTGAAAATGGGTGAACGGTCTTCACCCATTTTTTTATGTTAGAAAATGTAACTAAAGCGTTTAAAAATAATTAGTTAATTTGCCGGCCGGGAAACGAAACCGGCATTATGAAGATTAAAAACGAAACCAAAGTAGGCGTACTCACCGTTGTGGCCCTCGCCCTGCTCATCATCGGCTTCAATTTTTTAAAGGGTAAAGACATTTTCAACAATACCACCAAGATCTACGCAGTTTTTTCGAAACTCGGGTCACTTGCCAAGGCAAACGAGGTTAAGATCAATGGCCTCACTGTGGGAACAGTGTATGACATGGAAGAAACGGATAAAAATGTCAGCGGCATCAAGGTCACCATCAGCCTCACCCGTGATGTCAATATTCCCAGCAATTCCGTGGCGTATATCACCGCGCCTTTAGGTGGTTTGGGTTCCTCCTCCATAATTATCGAAAAAGGTGATGCTACCACCTACTTAAAAGATGGTGATGTGTTGCAGACAAGAATAGATGAAGGCCTTTTTGGTGGGTTGTCCGCAGAAGTTTCTCCCACACTTTCAAAAATCAGGAATTCGTTGGATTCGCTAAACCGTGTATTTGGAAATATCAATACATTATTTGATGCAGGTGCGAAACGAAACCTGCAGCATACCATTGCGAATCTTGATATGGCCACCAGTTCGCTAAACAGAATCCTTGACCCACAGAACAGTGCCCTGGCTTCCACTCTTAATAATGTAAATGCTATCACAGGCAACCTGAAAAATAACAATGATAGTATTACAGCCATTGTCGCCAATACAAAACAATTCACTGATAAATTATCAAAGCTTGACCTGCAGCAAACAATGGATACATTGCAAGCAGCAATGACGCAGTTGAAAGCAACTATTACCAAGATATCCAGTAAAGATGGTTCACTCGGAGCTTTAATTAATGACAGGCAATTGTATGATAAACTCAATGATGCCATCCTGAGCGCAGAAATACTGATTGATGATCTTCGTGCACATCCCAAACGCTACGTTAATTTATCCGTCTTTGGCAAAAAAGATAAAGGTGGGGCTTTAACTTCGCCCCTGAAAAAAGATACGGTTCCCCGGTGAGTCGATAATGAATTACAATAAATTTTCCCGCTTACTTATTTTTTTATTGCTGTTAAACGGCCATTGGGTGTTTGCGCAAAACAGTCCCGGCACTGTTGCCGAAGACACCACCAAAAAGGTTCATATACTTAGCAATACCCGCAACCTGGTGTTTCAAACGCTGGATGACAGTACAAGGCTCACCATCGTAACTGGCGACGTAAAACTAAGACAGGGAACTGCCTTGTTTTATTGTGATAGTTGTGTAATCAACTCCCGCACCAATATATTCGAAGCATGGGGAAAGGTACACATCAATGATTCAGACACGGCGCATATTTATGCTAACCATCTTCGCTATCTCAGTAAGTCGAGGCTGGCCTACCTGGACGGCAACGTGAAATTAACTGATGGTAAGGCGACTCTTACCACTCCCGACCTGGAGTATGATATGGAAACCAACCTTGGCACCTACAAAAATGGCGGTAAGGTGGTCAATAAAAAATCGGTGCTTACCAGCCAGGAAGGTTATTATTATGCCGATCTGAAAGATGTGTATTTTAAGAAAAATGTGCTGCTGAAAGATCCGGCTTATACTATCGACACCGACTCCTTACTTTATAACACGACAACCCAAAGCACCCGGTTCATTTCCAGAACTACCATTAAGGATAGCAGTGGCCGTATCATTAAAACAAGAGAAGGTTATTATAATCAACAAACGGGCAAAGCAGAATTTGGACAGCGGCCTGAGATCATTGATGGTAACCGGTTCATCACTGGTAATCGCATTGCTTTTGACGATAGCACCGGCATGTACCAGGCTGAGGGGAATGCCGTTGTAAGGGATACGGCACAGGGAACTACCATCATTGGTGGGCTGATCTATCAAAACCGAAAAACGGAAGCGGTGCTGGCCACCCGTAAACCACTTATGATCATCAAGCAGCAGGAAGACTCCATTTATATTACGGCTGATACGCTTTTTTCAGCTCGCCTCACCGACAGGTTTGGCAAAACTTCGCTGGAAATAGATACCATCAAAGGAACGAACGTAGTAGCCATCAATGAAAAAGACAGTATCGGTATTACCACAGTTGACACCAATTTGACTGTGGCAATTACTGATACGCTGATAAGAATGGATTCAGTAATGAAAAATATGGCGGTGGAAAAAAAGTTGGCAGTGATCGACAGGAATGACAGTATCAAAAACAGCAGGTCCGATAGCTCCTTCTTTCAAAAGCCAATGGATATTTCGGTGGAGAACAAATTGCCGGAGGCGGATACTGCGAAGGGAAGGCAACTTGTTGTCAATGAAAAAGACAGCACCAATCGTTATTTTGAGGCTTATAGTAATGTCCGCATCTTTTCCGATTCATTACAATCCGTCTGCGATAGTCTTTTCTACTCCTTTAAGGATTCCGTATTCCGGTTATATAAGGACCCGGTAGTATGGGCACAAAAAAGCCAGATCACCGGTGATACTATTCATCTGTATACAAAAAATAAGAAAGCGGATAAGGTGGAAGCTTTTGAAAACAGTTTTTTAATTAACCGGCTTGAAGATGATGTTTACAACCAAATAAAATCAAGCCGGATGGACGGCTGGTTTATTGATGGTAATATTGATTCGGTGAGGGCACAGGCCTTTGCGGAATGCATCTATTATATACAAGATGATGACAGCGCCTATACGGGCATTAACCAGTCGCAGTGTGATATCATCGATATTTATTTTGAAAATAAAGAACTGGATAAAGTAGTATTTCGCAGTGCCGTCACCGGTACCATTTGGCCCATCAAACAAAAAAGCCCGCAGGAAATGCAATTGCAGGGTTTTCGCTGGCTGGACGAACGAAGACCTAAGACGAAGTATGAAATGTTTGAATAATTTTTTTATTGAGAGTTTGCAACCGCCGTCCCATTGGCTATCCCCTTTTTAATATTTACAAATTATCTTCTTCCTTCACCTGACCAATATCAAACGGGTTATCTATAGAAGTCAACTTAGTAAAAAGCGACCTTAAGTTTCAGCAGGAATAAATCATAAATTTATTTATTAGCCTGGAAAAACAGGAATTTTTATGACACTATATGAAATGAAGCCTAATCGGGGGCAAAAAAATGGTGATATTTATCCTTTACCAGGATTAAATATCACCAGGTGTACTACAAGAATTAAATCAATTAAAAAGCCTTCTTAGGCAGCTCCTCTCCTTTTTTTGCTTTTACCAGGTTTTGCTGGTTGATCACATCATTCACAACTTTAACTGCCTGGTCGAGATAAATATCTTTTCTCAAATTTTTCAACCACTGGTTAAATCGTTCCTGTTTTGATTTGTCATTTGCCCATCGATCCGTTTCACCCGGAAGAGCTGAGACATTGATATCGTTTTTCAGCTTCATCAGGGATTCATTTTGCGCAAAGGTGGCCCTGATTAGTTTTTGTTCTTTTTTGTATTTATCCAGTTGCAATGAATATTGCTTATCATTCTGGCTGGCCAGCCACTCGGTATTTTCTTTTATTAGCTTAAATGCGGGATCGTTTTCAATACGTTGGTTGCTCAACTGCTGAATTACCTTCAAATCATAACCGGCATTCCAGGCTGAATAAGGGGATTTGTTGATCTCATCCCATGGCAATGCATCAGGATTATCCTTTTCTCTCACCTTCAGGTGTTCGAGTTGATCTGGCAAAACTATGTCAGAGGTAACACCTCTCAATTGAGTAGAACCACCGTTGATCCGATAGAACTTTTGCAAGGTCAATTTAACAGTTCCCAATTCCGAATTAGACATGGAGAAACCTGTTTCAGGATCGAGGCCTATGTTGCGTTGCACAGTTCCTTTACCATAAGTGGAAGTACTTCCAATAACCACTCCCCGTCCATAATCCTGGATAGCAGCCGCGAATATTTCGGAAGCAGATGCGCTAAACTCGTTTACCATCACTGCCAGCGGACCCGTATATAAAACAGATTTGTCTTTGTCCTTTAAAACCTGCGGCCTGTTCTCCCTGTCTTTTACCTGTACTATTGGCCCGTCTTCGATAAACAAACCTGCCATTTGTACTACATCATATAAAGATCCTCCGCCATTGTTACGAAGATCTATCACGATCCCATCAACATTCTGCTCTTTTAATTTTACAACTTCTTTTTGTACATCGATATAACTGCGATTGCCATTTACATTTTCAAAATCTGCATAAAACTCAGGCAAGAAAATATAACCAATTTTGGAATTGCCGTTTTTTACAATAGCACTACGGGCAAATGTTTCATCCTGCACAATTTCATCACGAATAAGAGAAACAACTTTAAGCGAACCATCGGCTTTTTTAACCGTCAGCTTAACTTCAGTTCCCTTCTTGCCGCGGATCAATTTAACTGCATCTGTTACCAAATAACCGGTAAGATCGACAGGCTCTTCCTTGCCCTGAGCCACTTTCTGAATGATATCACCAGGTTTCAACTCACCTGATTTCCAGGCTGGTGTTCCGGCAACAATACTGCTTACTTTAATATTGCCTTCGTCATATTGCAATTGTGCACCAATACCAAAAAAACGACCGCTCATTTCTTCATCAAAATATCTTTTATCTACCGGTGGGAAAAATTCTGTATGAGGATCCATTGTATTGGTAATCGCATTGACAAACACATTGAACTTGTCATCATCATTGAATTTGAAACGGAAACGTTCAAACAACCGGTCGATGATTTTTTTCACTTTTTCACGAGCATCTTTTTCAAGCTCGGCATCTGTTTTGGCAACAAATCCTTCCTTACCTTTATTCTTTTCTCTCGTGTCAAGTAAATCGGAGTAGCGCTCCAAAGTCAGGTATTTCAGCTTTTTTCTCCAGCGTTCTTTTATTTCATTTGCAGACCCGGCATACTCCAATTTATCGCCATCAAGCGTTACCTGCTCATCGATGGTAAAGTCAAACGGTTTAGCCAATACTTCATTGCAGATAATTGCCGCTTCCTCCATTCTTGTATTAAACACCTTGCCAGCAGCCTGGAAAAATTCTACTGGTGCTCCTTTTATTTCATCATCAATTTTCGTTTCATATTTTTTTTGCAGTGTTGTTATATCGCTTTGCAAAAACATATTTTTCTCAGGATCGAGATCAACCAGGTATTTGGAAAAAATCTTCCTGGAAAAATTATCATTTATGTCCTGCGGACTAAAATGCGCCTGGGTCAACATACTTCCAACCAGCTTCAATATTTCTTCATATTTGTTTGGCGGATTCTTTGTTCCAGTTCCCATAGTTTGAAATGCCAGGAATGATCCTGCCACAATCATCATGATCACAATCGGAAGTCGCTTCATATTCAATAAATATTTTAGTGCATTATGCATATCCAAAAATAACGCAAAATCAACGGTTTTAGTGCTTTTACGTCCTTTTAACAATGGTTTTTGATAAGCGGAAAGTAGGACGTCAGAAGCCTGAAGTCGGAAATCAGAGAGACCATTTTTGTTATACCCACACCGCTGATCATACTTTCTTTTGCCGTACCACTATCGGGCCGAAGATCCGATTTTCATATCCCTTCTCTTACTTCAAGCATCTTCATTTTTATTATTTGTAATTTTTTTACTTCCCTTTTTTACCTATTTTTGCAGCTCTAAAATGGTGGTTGTAGCTCAGTTGGTTAGAGCATCAGATTGTGGTTCTGAGGGTCGCCGGTTCGAGCCCGGTTAGCCACCCTACCAAACCCCGATTTCGTCAGAAGCGAACGGGGTTTTTAATTTATTAAGTCCCAAGAATGAATTATTGGCTTCTTTCCATTCCCCTTCTTTCTGCTTTTGTCGGCTGGCTCACTATCAACCTGGCAGTTAAGTTGTTTTTTAAACCCTATCTGCCAATTTCTTTTTTTGGCCTTAAAATCCACGGGGTATTTCCTGCCCGAAAAGAAGAGATAGCCAGGGCTGCTTCAAACTATGCAGCTACACAGTTTGCAGACCTTAAGGGGTTGGAACAAAAAATCAGCGATCCTAAAAATTTTGAAAATGTAAAACCGCTTATTGAAAATCATATGGATGATTTTCTTCGCAACAGGCTCAAAGAACAAATGCCCATGATCAGCATGTTCATTGGCGACAAAACCATCAGTTCATTAAAAGAAATTTTTATCCGGGAAATAGAGGACCTTTTCCCCCGGGTAATGCTGCAGTTTAGTGGCACATTAAAACAGCAGTTTAATATTGAAAACCTCGTAAGAGAAAAGATCAAAGCCATTTCGCCGGAACAGCTTACTAATCTTGTTTACACACAGCTTAATAGGCCAATAAGATCAGCATCTATGCTTGGTGCTGGTATTGGATTGCTAATTGGTCTTATACAACTAGCCATCATTTTACTGTCCTCCTGAACTGGTTAAATACTCCCGAAGGTCAATTCGGATAGCATTTCATGCCATTCGTGTAATAGTCATGACGCTGTCAGCAAGTTCTGGCAATTTTGGGCGTCAAATCTTCACACAACCTATATTCAAACCTTCACACAACATATTATGAGATATTTTTTTACTGCTTCTTTTTTATTTTTTACAGCAATTTCATTTGCTCAGCCCCGGTTTGGAGGAGGAAATCGTGGACAAGGACAATCGATAACCGGACGTTTGTACGGCAAAATCGTCGAGTCTACTTCAGGTAAACCAGTCGAATATGCATCTGTTCAGCTTATACAAAATAAACTTGACACTGTTACCAAACAACGAAAAGAAACAGTAATAGGTGGTATGCTGACCCGGGCCAATGGAGACTTTACCGTTGAAAATGTGCCTGTATTCGGTCCCTTGAAGTTGAAAGTAACCGGCATCGGTTATAAAGAATTCACCCAAAATGTCTCCTTTGAACTAAAGAGAGGTGGTGACCCGAGTGCTATGATGAATGCCCTAGATAAAGACCTTGGCAACATCAAAATTGAAATCGAAGAAAAAGTATTGGGAAACGTGACAGTTACTTCTGAAAGACCGGGATTACAGTTAGGAATCGACCGCAAAATATTTAATGTAGACAAAAATTTGGTATCGGCCGGGGGGACAGCAGTAGACATTATGCGTAATATTCCATCATTGAATGTAGATATTGACGGCAATGTCACTATGCGGAATAATACACCCCAACTGTTTGTGGATGGACGCCCTACTACTCTCACACTAGAGCAGATTCCGGCTGATGCTATTCAAACTGTTGAATTGATCACTAATCCTTCAGCAAAATTTGATGCGTCTGGCGGTACGTCTGGAATTCTTAATGTAGTGCTCAAAAAAGAAAAAAAGGTTGGCTACAATGGAAATGTAAGAACCAATGTGGATTCCCGCGGCCGTGTGGGCTTTGGAGGCGATATTAATCTTCGCCAGCAAAAGGTAAACTTGTTTGCCAGCGGTATGTTCAATCAACGAAAATCGATAAGCACCGGCGAAACAACCCGTACTAATTTATTTGACGACCCGGATACTTATATTCTGCAAAATGATCGCTCAGTTCAAATGGGGCAATTTGGTTTTGGCCGTGCCGGATTGGATTATTTTATCAGTAACCGGAACACCTTATCGTTGAGTACCAATTTCGCCAGGGGCAGTTTTAAACCGCATACGGAAAGCGATATCCTCGTTGATACATTATATTCTCCGGCTAAAAGCTCTTTTTACAATCGCAGCTCCGATATGAAAGGGAATTTCCGCAATCTTGGCGCTACCATTAGCTTTAAGCATAACTTCCCGAGGGCCGGCCGTGAGTGGACCGCGGATGCGACCTATAATAAAAGTAAAAACTCCAATAACAGCAATATTGTTACCGACACATTTAGCGTACCAGCGCATGATCTTGTCGGAACTTACAAGCAACTGCAACAGGTAAGAGGCAACAATGAAAATTTGGTGATACAAACCGATTTTGTTAATCCCATTAACGATAAGTCGAAAATAGAAATGGGCTTGCGGGCACAGTTGAGAAAAACGAATAGCGCCAGTGCTTTTTATGTTGATGATAATGGGCTGTGGGTGCTGCAACCAACTTCGCAAACAAATTATGAAAGCAATGACCAGGTATATGCCGCCTATGCAGCTTACTCCAACCAGGTTGGAGCATTTGGTTATCAATTGGGGTTACGTGCCGAAAGCTCAAACTATGAAGGCAAGTTGTTGAAAACCGGCGAAACCTTCGATATTAAATTTCCGGTAAGCCTCTTTCCCAGCATTTTTGTTTCTCAAAAATTGGGTGATGACCAAAGTTTGCAATTGAACTACAGCCGTCGGATCAACAGACCCAACTTTTGGCAACTGACACCGATCACCGATTCATCAGACAGGCTGAATCCAAGAAAAGGTAATCCGGGACTAAAACCGGAATTCACCAATTCACTGGAGCTTTCGTATGAAAAAACATTTAAGAATAAAGGCAATTTCCTCGCATCCATTTACTATAAGCATACCGACGATCTGATCACCAGCTTCCAGGAACGGGGCACGGGTTCAGGCGGCGAAACCATTGCATTGACTACGTTCATTAATGCCAATTCGAGCTATGTCACCGGTATTGAATTAACATCAAGAAATAGTTTTACTAAATGGTGGGAGTTTACACCCAATTTCAATCTTTATACATCGGATGTAAAGATCAATTTAGCCGGCGAAACGGACCAGCCGAGATTGACAAGCTATTTCGTAAAAGTGAATAATACATTCAAATTGCCGAAGAATGTTTCCATTCAGCTATCCGGTGATTACCAGTCTAAAACAGTATTGCCTCCCGGCGGCAGTGGCGGCGGTGGTGGCCGGGGAATGGGACCAATGTTTGGAGGTCCGGCTTCTGCTTCACAAGGATATGTTCGTCCTAACTATGGCGTAGATGTCGCTGTTCGCTATGAATTTTTAAAAAACAGGGCTGCTTCTGTTTCAGTAAATATGAACGATATTTTCAGAACACGCCGCTCAGACATCCATTCGGAATCCTCTTTCATTATCCAGGATGCGTTCCGTCGTCGTGACCCGCAAATTCTTCGTGTCAACTTCAACTGGCGTTTTGGAAAAATTGACCCTAATTTATTCAAACGCAAAAATACAAGAGCCGACCAGGGAGGTGCAACAGAAGGAATGAATATGGGGCAATAAACCGGTAACAATAAAGAGATAACATACAGAAGAGGTCTAATAATCACATGTAGAAACAAAACCTTCCGTGTACAAGCGGAAGGTTTTTTATTGGGCGGCAGGAATGTATATTTGGCGCTTTATGCGCCAACTTGTATTTACAGTAACTAACGACCTCACCTACGACCAGCGAATGATACGCATTTGCTCCTCGTTAGCTAATGATGGCTTTGCAGTGACATTGGTTGGCCGAAAAATGAAAGACTCTGTGCAGCTCCGGGCAATGCCCTTTTCGCAGAAAAGATTGTTTTGCTTTTTTTCCAAAGGAAAAATGTTTTATGCCGAATACAACATCCGGCTTTTCTTCTATTTACTCTTCCGAAAAATGGATCTTATCTGTGCGATAGACCTGGATACTATTTTACCCTGTCTTTGGGTATCAAAAATTAAAGGCAAGAAAAGAGTGTACGACGCACATGAACTTTTTTGCGAGATGAAGGAAATTGTACAACGGCCGGGTGTTTACAAAATCTGGAAAGGCATTGAACGAAAAACTGTTCCTCAATTTAAACTTGGCTACACGGTAAATGAGCCAATTGCACAAGAGTTTAAACGAATGTATGGCTGTGAATATATCGTTATCAAAAATGCGCCGGTTCTCAAGCCATTTGTAATACCGGAAAAACAAGAGAAATATATTTACTACCAGGGTGCAGTCAATGAAGGCCGGAGCTTTGAAACCGTCATCCCGGCCATGCAAGAGGTAAATGCCCGCTTGCTGATTGCCGGGGATGGAAATTTCATGGAGCAGGCAAGAGCACTGGTAAAAAAATACGGGCTTGAAAAAAAAATAATCTTTCTCGGCAAAATAGAGCCAAATCAACTTCCGCAATATTTGTATAAAGCCTGGATTGGGCTCACCTTGTTTGAAAACAAAGGTCTTAGCAATTATTTTTCACTGGCCAACCGCTTTTTTGACTATATCCATGCTGGCGTCCCCCAGTTGGGCGTAGACTATCCTGTGTACCGGGAAATAAACAAAAACTCTCCTGTTGCTGTTCTAATTGAAGATTTGAGCAGCAGCAATATTGCGGCTCAACTGAACCTATTGCTCGAAAATGATGTTTTGTATCATGAACTGCAGCAAAATTGCCTGCAAAAGAGAGAATTAATCAATTGGCAACATGAAGAACAAAAATTGCTCAGTTTTTATCAATCCATTTTTAAATAGGTGAATCGTTATTTACATATCGTATGCCTCGATGTGCCCTGGCCTGCTGATTATGGCGGCGCTATTGATATGATGAATCGTATCAAAATGTTTCACAAGCTTGGTATCCGGATTCACCTGCATTATTTCAGCTATAATGAAAGGGGTAATCCCAATGAGTTAAACCAGTTTTGTGAAACAATCAGTGTTTACAAAAGAGAGAACAATCCATCAGGATTTTCGCTAAAGACACCATTCATTGTTTCCTCCCGCATCAATGAGCAATTGATTGAAAGGCTGCAACAGGATAATCACCCGATATTATTGGAAGGCATTCATTGCACGGGTATATTACCAAAGCTGGATTTGAAAGCCCGGAAAATTATTGTGCGGATGCACAATGAAGAAAGCATTTATTACAAAGAACTGGCAATGGCCGAACATAGCCTTGTCAAAAAAATATTTTTTTACAATGAAAGCAGGCTTCTAAAGAAATACACGCATCATTTGCCACAGGATTGTGTTTATGCCTGTATTTCGGAAAATGATATTCAACTGCTACAGCACGACTATAAGTTAGACAAAGTAAAGTTTCTACCTGCATTCCCCAGCTGGCAAAAAGTAAATGGACAAGAGGGTCAGGGATGCATTTGCCTGTATCATGGCAATCTTTCTGTAATTGAAAATGAGAAAGCAGCATTATGGCTGCTATGCGAGGTTTTTACAAAAGCGAGGGTTCCTTTTGTCATTGCAGGAAAAAAACCATCGAAAAGATTGCAGAAATTAGCCGGGCTTTGCCAGCATACCTGCCTGGTGGCAGACCCTGCTGAATCGGAGATGAATGATCTTGTTCATAAAGCGCAAATACATGTGCTGCCGTGCTTCAATAAAAAAGTAACCGGCATCAGGCTTAAATTATTACATGCATTGTTTGAGGGAAGACATTGTGTGGTGAACCAGCAAATGGTAGAAGGTACAGGATTAGAAGATGCTTGCCATATAGGCAGCACGGCAAATGCTTTTGCTTCTATCATTACGCAATTGTATCACCAACCTTTTACAAGAGAGGAAATCATTCTGCGAAAGCAATTGCTGGGATCCACCTATGACAATGAAAAAAATGCCCGCCAGCTTATTCAATGGTTATGGTAGCATTGTCAATCACCCTTCCTCTTTCTGTCTTTATCGTCCTGGCTGGAAATTTTTGCACCACAATGTAATCATGCGTTGCCATTACAATGGATGTATTAAAGTCACGGCTGATATGAAACAGCAAATTCATGATCTCATCAGAGGTTTCAGGATCAAGATTGCCCGTAGGCTCATCTGCAAGGATCAGTTTGGGAGAATTCAATAAGGCACGGGCTATATCTACTCTTTGCTGTTCACCGCCACTCAATTCAAAAGGCATTTTAAAACCTTTCGCCTTCAAGCCCACTTTGTCTAACACATCCAACACTTTTTCATCCATCAGTTTTTCATCGGTCCATCCTGTTGCTTTTAAAACAAACTTCAGGTTGTTGTTTACATTGCGATCAGTCAGTAATTGGAAATCCTGGAATACAACTCCCAATGTCCGGCGCAGGTAAGGTACCTTTCTCCAATCCAGGTTGCGAATGCTAAAACCAGCCACTGTAGCTTCTCCTTCAGTCAATGCCAACTCACCATATAGTGTTTTTAAAAGACTGGATTTGCCGGTTCCTGTTTTACCAACCAAATACACAAACTCTCCTTTATTGACCGTAAGATTTACATCCTGCAACACAAGATTATTACCCTGGTATATATTGGCATGACTTATTTCAATAATCGGCTCTGACATTATTTCCAACTTTTGTTGCAAAATAAAGGATTCTATCCTAAGAGGAGTTCAATTTTTTATTAAACTAAAAATTTAGTTGTTAAACTAAAAAATTAGTTATACGTTTGAATTGTAATTTTTTCATGTATGAAAACATTGACCAAAGCAGAAGAACAGGTAATGCAGGCTTTATGGAAATTAAATAAAGCATTTCTCAGGGATCTTGTAGAAGCAATGCCTGTACCAAAACCTCACCAAAATACTGTTGCCACACTTTTAAAGATTTTAGTGGAAAAAGAATTTGTTGGCATTCATGTATTGGGACGTCAACATGAATATTATCCGCTGATGAGCAAGGAAGAATATTCAAAACGCACCATGAAGCAAATGGTAAAAGGCTATTTCGAAGGGTCGTTCAGTAATGTGGTGTCTTTTATGGTGAAGGAAAACAACATTTCCATTGAAGAACTCGAGACGCTTTTACAGCAAATTAAAAAACAGCAAAACCCTAAGAAATGAAAACGATATTGCTTTACCTGCTCCAGGTAATTATCAGCTCAGGCATACTGTATGGATATTATCATTTTTTTCTGCGAAATAAAAAATTTCATCAATACAACAGATACTATCTGTTATCTATTGTAGTCCTCAGCATCATTGTTCCGTTTTTGCAAATTCCCGTGTATTTTGATGATACTACAACAAAACCAATCTTCCTAAAAACGCTAACCACTATTTCGTCCAGTGGTTTTGAAGAAGATGATGTGATCACAACCATAACGGCGAAAGAATCATGGTTTTCTTTCAAAAATATTCTTTCACTTCTTTACATCATCGTGGGAGTGATTTTATTTGTCAGGTTTCTTCTGGCATTATGTAGAATCGTTCGCATGATAAACATCTATCCAAAAGAAAAACTGGACAATATCCAATTTATTGCTACAACTGATCCTGCTACTCCTTTCTCTTTTTTCCGCTGGCTTTTTTGGAACAATAAAATCGAGATCAATTCGGATAATGGCCAGCAAATATTCCGGCATGAACTATTTCATATCCGGCAAAAACATAGCTGGGATACTATTTTCCTTGAGGCGATCACGATATTATTTTGGATAAATCCTTTCTTCCATCTTTTAAAAAAAGAAATAAAAACTATTCATGAATTCCTGGCTGACAAGTTTGCCGTTGAAGAAAATAAGGAATGGGACTATGCTGAACTTTTGCTCATGCAGGTATTAGGCTCTCCCAACACAAGGTTAACCAATCCATTTTTCCATAACCAAATCAAAAGGCGTATTACTATGCTCACCTCATCTAAAAAAACAGGTTATCAATACCTGAGAAAAATAATGGTATTACCGTTGGCAGCCATCACTGTCACCCTATTTGCATTTACCTACAAAAACAAGATAAATAATAAGACTATATGGTCTGAAAAACCAATCACTGTTGTTGTTGATGCAGGTCATGGGGGTAATGATCCGGGAGCTAAGTCGCCTGATGAAAAATATAAAGAAGCACAATTGTCACTCGAACTGGCTAAAGCAGTAAAAGCAGTAGCCAGTGAATATAATATTACAGTAGTGTTAACCAGGGAAGACGATAAATTTCCAGGTGCTGTACACGATAAAAATGAAGCACTCAGAAAAAGAGTCGCCCTGACAACGGAGATGAAGGCTGATGCATTTATTTCCCTGCATCTCAGTGCAACACCAGAAAAAAACCAAAACAAATATTCAGGCTTTGAAGCCTATATTTCAAAAAACCGGGAAGCAACCGAAGATAAAATACTGGCTTCGGCCATTTTGCAAAATTTATCATCACTCTATAAAACCAGGACCGAAGCAAGAATCCGAAACCAAACAGGAATATATGTTCTGGATCAGAGTTCTTGTCCGGCTATTTTATTAGAATGTGGATTTATTAATAACCCGGAAGACATAAAATTTGTGACTGACAAAACAAACCAGGAAAAAATTGCCAGGAGCATTTTGGAAGGAATAGTAAAATATAAAAATGCTAAAACTTCCGTAAACCCGGATCAATCACAATTAATGACCGACACTGTACCAAAATCAAAGGACGATAATATAATTTTTGAAAAACTGGAAATCGAGCCTTCATTTCCGGGCGGCCAAACAGCATGGATAAACCATATCACAAAACATATTGATACCAAGCTGCCAATACAAAACGGTGCCCCATCCGGAAATTATACCGTGTTTGTCCGGTTTGTGGTCAATAAAGAAGGAGAAATTATAGATGTGAAGCCCTTGACAAAACATGGTTATGGCATGGAGGAACAGGTGGTGGAAGCGATAAAGAAAGGACCTCGCTGGATCCCAGGTATACAAAATGGATTTAAAGTAAATGCTTACAGGAAGCAGCCATTTACTTTCGTTATTCCCGGCAAAAAAAGTGACGTCACCGGGGTAGTTAAAGAGGGTGTAAAAACAACTAATGAAGTAGTAGTTGTTGGCTTTCCAAAACCAGCTCAAACAAAAAAAGTGATAGTGTCAGGCATTCCAAAACCCACTGAAAAAGGTGAGGTAGTTGCTATAGGATACGCAAACCATGCACCAATTACGGTAGCAGGTTATCCTAAAGATTCATCAAAACGAATCGAAGAAGTAAAAGTGGCTGGCTATGGCATTCCTAAACCCAACAAGGTAAAAGAAGTGACCGTCATCGGCTATCCAACCAGGGAAGCAGTTCAAAAAGTAAAACAATAATAAGATCTTCTGCATGCAGCAACAACAAACCTGATCAATAAACCAGCTTGTTGTTTTTTACGTCGATTACCAATTCCTTTTTCTTGTTCTCCTCTACCCTGCCAATAACCTGCGCCTCCACACCAAAACTTTTAGCGACGCTGATCATCTTGTCAGCGTCTTTTTCATTGGTGTATATTTCAAGCCGTGTTCCCATATTAAATACCTGGTACATTTCACGGTTATCGGCGCCACTGGCTTTTTGTATTAACTGGAAGATAACCGGCGGTTCAAATAAGTTGTCTTTTACGATGCGAACATTTTCCGGAACATATTTCAAACATTTGGTTTGCCCGCCACCGCTGCAATGGATCAATCCGTTGATGCTGTCAAAATGATTTTCCAACAGTTCCTTCATCACAGGAGCAAAGGTTCGGGTTGGTGAGAGCAAAAGTTTTCCGATCTCCAACGACTGATTTCCGACTTCCACTTCCTCCGTCATTTTATGAGGTCCGATGTAAACCACATCAGCCGAAAGCGAATTGTCAAACGTCTCGGGATATTGTTTTCCATAAGCCTTATTCAGCACATCATGCCTGGCGCTTGTAAGCCCGTTACTGGCTAAACCGCTGTTGTAAGCTGATTCATAATTTGCCTGGCCAAAACCCGCTAAACCAACAATCACATTTCCTGGTTTTATCTTTTCATTCGTAACGATTTTATCCTTCGGCCAGCGGGCAGTCATCGTACCATTGACGGCAATAGTACGAACCACATCGCCAACGTCCGCCGTTTCACCACCCATGAAGTTGATGTTGACGCCAAAACCTTTCATGTTATCAAAAAACTCCTGCGTACCATTGATAACCGCTTCCAGCACTTCGGCCGGGATATTTTTTTTATTACGATCAATGGTGGAAGAAAAAAGAAAGTTGTCATAGATACCGACACAAAGCAAATCGTCCAAATTCATCACGATCGCATCCTGGGCTATTCCTTTCCAAACCGATACATCTCCCGTTTCTTTCCAATATAGATAAGCCAGGATACTTTTGGTACCTGCACCATCTGCATGCATTACATTTACCCAGTTATTATCGCCACAGAGTACATCCGGGTATACTTTACAAAACGCTTTGGGAAAAAGTCCCTGGTCAAGATGCTTTGTTGCTTCATGTACTTCTTCTTTCTGGGCTGATACACCTCTTTTCTCGTATAAACTCATATCCAAATTTGTGCGGCAAAGCTAAAAAGAAACAGAACACGGATTGAAAGATTCCTAATTGATTTTATGCAACCAAACGGGATATGTTACCAGTTACCAGTTTCCTGTTACTGGTAACAGGAAACTGGTAACGAATACTGACTATTAAACATCACATCTTGATTTAGCTTTTTCAATTAGTTTTGCTTCACTTTTATGAAGGTCCACTATGATATAGAAAATCTGCCCTTGTTTCATAACTCCGTTATCACGATAGGCACATTTGATGGGGTGCATATGGGGCACCGGCAGATCATTGAGAAGCTAAAGCAGGAAGCAAAGGCTATTAATGGAGAAACGGTTATTATCACTTTTCATCCCCATCCCCGGAAGATCGTTTCCTCCACGATACTGGGCATCCGGTTGATTAACACACTGGAAGAAAAAATCGGTTTATTGGAGCAACTCGGAATAGATCATCTCGTTATCGTGCCTTTTACCGATGCCTTTGCCAACCAGCGGGCCGAAGATTATGTTGAACATTTTTTGGTCAATAAATTCCACCCGCATACTATTATTATCGGTTATGATCACCGGTTCGGTAAAGAAAGAAAGGGTGATTATGTCTTGCTGGAAAACCTGGCCCCGGTTTTCAAATACCAGCTAAAAGAAATTCCCAAACATGTGCTGGATGAAATTTCTATTAGTTCCACCCGCATCCGTGAGGCATTGCTGAATGGCCAAATAGAAATAGCAGATAAACTACTGGGCTATGAATTTTTCTTTACCGGTAAAGTGATTCATGGTGATAAACTGGGACGTAAGTTGGGCTACCCTACCGCTAACCTTAAAATACAGGATGAAGAAAAAATAACCCCAGGCAACGGTATTTACGCCGTATATGCCGAGTTGGTGGAAAATGTTCAAACGCTTACCGGAAAAAACCAGCCGTCTACCGGGAGTTCGCAGCGTATCAAAGGAATGATGAGTATTGGCTTTCGCCCCACGGTAGATGGGAAAAAACGGGTGATAGAAGTAAACCTTTTCGATTTCAATAGTGAAATTTATGACCGGTCACTGCGGGTATACGTAAAGAAATATTTACGGCAAGAAATAAAATTTGATTCACTGGATGAACTGGTCAGGCAAATTGACCAGGATAAAGTAGACAGCCAGAAAGTATTGTGAAATAACAGGCAATTAGCAATAAACAATTGGCAATCTTCAGCCTGATTTTTTTATAAAGCAAAAGGGCAAACTTTTTTAGTGTTGCCCTTTTGCCTATTACATATTGCTTAGTATTCTATCCGGAATTCAAGCTTGGTTATATCATCAAAGAAATCATCTACAGAACTTACGATCGTCACTTTCTTTTTGTCTTCAGATAGTTTTACATTTTTACCTTCTACTTTTTTTGCGGGACTGGGCAAATTAAAGATCAGGGTATTGCTCATCGGCATTCCCTGGCCTGCCATTTCCTTCAAAGCCTGCATGCCTTTATCATCGTCCACTTTTGCATATTTTTCCGGGATATGTTTTTTTACGATCAGGTTTTTTCCGTAAGTAGTCGTGAAATAATCATCCATTGAGTTTTTAGGCATTTCATCATCCGGGATGGGTGGCGCATTTTCTCCGGCAGAGGCTTGTTTTTTCATTGCCTGTTGCATCACTTTTGAAGAAATAACATCCAATTTATTGATCTGTGCCCCGGAGGTAAAGGGGAACTGGAGTTTGGTGATGAGTTTTTCGTCAGTCATATTAACATTAAGCCCTAATACGCCTTTTCTAACCAGGTCTTTTTCTTCAGGCGAGAGATCAGGAATACTATCTGCCATTTTATCAAGAGAAATAGTGGTGTCGATAGCTTTGTCAACACTATCCATTCCCTTTCCCTGGCCAGACATTTTTGCAATGCCGATCAGGCTGCTCATATCTGTAGTAGTGACCAGGGTACCGCTACCGTCTTTGTTAAAGGAAATTTCACGGGTGGTTTCGCAACTGGTCAATGCCACCGTTCCAGCTGCCAACAAAAAGCCCAATAATTTTTTCATTTTTCTTTTATTTGTTTCTTAGATGGTTTTCTGCCGAAAATAATTGTGCAAAGAAAAGCTTTTCATAGCAAACCCCGGGGACTAAGGAGTAAACTGTCATTTAAATACATGAACGGCCGGCTTAGGCTGTAAACGATAAACCGATCGTTGCTCAGGCGATCATTTTACAAACCATTTCCTTCATCAGGGAACCGTCTTCAGCGCCGGCATTATTAATACCGATACTTTTGAGGTTGTACTGATGCAACAATAATAAGATCCTTTCCACACCCTGGTAATCGTAAACCCTGGAAGCCTGTATATAGTCTTTGGCAAAAAATGGATTGACACCGATAGCTGCTGCAATGGCTTTTTCATCACCACCGCCAGCACCAAATACCATAAATACTTTACTGAAAAAACTATACAAAGATGGAAGAACTAATTGTATGGGCGCTGCTTTGGGGTTTGATTCAAAATATTGGATGATGCGGATACTTTTTGCCAGATCCTTCCGGGCCAATGCCGATTGCAGTTCAAAGACATTAAAGTCTTTACTTACACCGACAAATTCCTCGATGTCCTCTTCGGTAATGGTCTTTCTTTTTCCAAGATTGATCGAAATTTTTTCTATTTCATTTTCTATCCTGGAGAGATCGTTACCGATATGATCCACCAGCAGCGCCAGTCCTTTTGGTGAAATCGATAATTGTTTTGATTGTAGTAACTCCTGCGTCCATTCAGGCAGTTGACTATCGTAAATTTTCCTGGTAGTAACCAATACCGCTTTTTGCTTGAGCAGCTTTGCCAATTTAGAACGTCCGTCAACTTTTTTGTCTTTATAGGAAACAACAAATACAGTTGATAAAAGCGGGTTCTCTATATAAGGCTCCAGTTTTTCAATGTCACGCATATGCTGTGCTTCTTTCAAAAGCACTACCTGCTTTTCTGCAAACATGGGATAGCGGCGACAGGCATTTACCACATCGGCCCAGGAAGTATCACGGCCGTAAAAAACGGTTAGATTAAACGATGCCTCGCTTTCTTTTAAAATATGATGTTCAGCGTAGTCAACTATTTTGTCAATAAAATATTCTTCATCGCCTTCCAGCCAATAAACCGGCTTAAAGACGCTTTTCTTCCATTCTGTTATTATCTTGTCAATTGCCATAAAACGCTAAGTTACAGGGTTTCCGAACGTGGTTTAAGTTGAAAATAAACTTTTTCTGCATTACGATTTTTTCTGGCACGGTTTTCGGAATTGAGGACAACGAAAGAATCTACGGAACCGTAAACTACCTTGAAAACCAAATAATATCTAATAAAATAATAGTAAACCTAAAATCATTTTAAAAACCCACTTGTATGACAAACACAAATTATCCATCGGCGACTCCAAATGAACCTCGTACTCCGAATAGAGGCAATAAGAATCTTTTGATTGGTATTCTTGCTGCCGGTCTTTTGGGTACTTGGGGTTACCTGTTATACGACAAAAACAAAACAGGTGAAACAATACAGGTTGCTCAGACCCAGTCTGAAAATTATATGACACAACGTGACTCACTGAAGTTGTTATATGATGACGCTGAAATGCGTTTGGACTCTATCACAGGAGCCAACAACAACCTGCAAGGTGAAAAAAGCACATTGCAAAAACAGATCGATGCAAATAAAGCGGAGATCAGACGTATCTTAAATGATAAAAATGCTACTGCAGCTGATCTGAAAAGAGCGAAAGCAATGATCGCTGACCTTAACAACCAGATCGCAAGTCTTGAAGCAGAAGTATCAAGATTGACTGGTGAAAACCAGGAATTGACAGCTAACAACACTCAGCTTACTAGTGAAAAGCAAGTGTTGGAGCAAAATCTTCAAACTTCAAGTGCTGAAAAAGAAGCATTAACTCAAGTTGTGGATGTAGGTTCAACTTTCAGCGCTTCAAATATTCAGATCACTCCGGTGAACGAAAAGAAAAGCGGTAAAGAAAAAACTACTTCTACAGCAAAAAAAGTTGACAAACTGGTTGTTTCTTTTGATATCGAAAACCGTATTGCAAGATCAGGTCCTGCTGACATGTATATCATGGTTACAGCTCCTGATGGTAAAGTAGTAACTAGTACTGAATTGGGTTCTTCTACTTTGACTACACGTACTGATGGTGAAAGGGAGTTCACTACTAAAGTACCAGTTGAGTACGAACAAGGTACACGTAAAGCTGTATCATTCCCTATTCGCCAGGAAGATTTCCAAAGAGGTGATTACAAAATTGAAGTTTATCATAACGGGTTCAAAATCGGTGAAGGTGTAAGAACCCTGAAAAAAGGTGGTTTATTCGGTTAAAAGCGAAGTTGCACTCTTACGCAACACGACCGTCCCGATCTATCGGGACGGTTTTTTTATGCCCGGTATTCCGCTGCTTGTAAACAAAGGCAATATGCTTATCTTTCGAAAGATGCCCGGGGAAATAAAAGATATAAAATCTCTCTTGCTGGTACTGCTTTCGATCGGGTTGGTGAGCACCTGGATCTATCATATTTACGATAAGACCATATACAGCCAGCGCCGCACCGAAGTTTATGTAAAGGATTCCGCTGCGGTAGCCGATGCAATAAAAGACTCGCTGACTAAAATATATTCAACCGCAATCAGCGACCTGGATTACCAGTTGAATTCATCACGGGTAAATGTCGATTCTCTTAAAATAAGGCTGGATGATAAGCTAAACGAAATCGATCAGTTGAAAATGGAAATCGCCGGAATTTTAAATAAACAAGGTTTTTCAAAGTCGGACCTTAGCCTGGCAAAGCAAAAAATTAATGAACTGCAACAACGGGTGGACGAGCTAAATGGCGAAAACCTGAGTATGGAAGATGAAAAAAAACACATCAGCGCGGTGTTGGAACAATTAACGTTGAATGTAGACACGCTACAGCGAAACATCCGTCGCCTCAGCGACGAAAACCAGTCGTTGATAGAAAAAGTAAATCTTGCTTCTATTTTTATTGCTTCCGATATTAAAATTGATGCTATTGAACTAAAAGGCTCCAGTGAAGAATCCACGTCCCGGGCAAAAAAGACAGATAAGTTTGTTGCGTCATTCGTGGTTCAAAACCGCATTACTCAATTTACCAACGCCGAATTAACTACGGTGTTAGTTCAACCGGATGGGCAGGTACTGCAAAGTACCGTATGGGATAGCGGGAGTTTTGATACGAAAAATGAAGGCAAAAAAAAATACACCCGCAAAATACGGTTTGACTATACCAAAGGAGAAGCAAAGCACTTACTGTTTTCTATAGACACCGAAAAATGCCAGAAGGGTACTCACACTTTTCAGCTCTGGCATAACGGAATCCTGATCGGCCAGGCAACAAAGACGCTTGGTTAGCCTCCCTTTTCAAGGCGGCTTCTACTGCCCGATAAGATTAAATTTCCCGCATTCTGTTAATGGTATTCTTCACAGGGGTTACTTTGTAGCCTTCTTTCCGAAGAAGATTAATGCAGCCTTGTTTTCCGGGGAGATGGCCTGCTCCTACTGCAATAAGCACCGACTTACCAGGTAAAATATCTTTTAATTTATTTACCCAGTTTTGATTGCGGTTGTAAAGCAGGATATCTGTGTAGTTTGAAATGCTGGGATCACTTTTCATCAACATTTCTTCCAGCTTTTGAAGGTCCTGTTGCTTGTAGGCATTCATCATGTCGGATAGCTCTTTATCCTCACCATGACCTTTTTTTGCATTATCAATATAGCTTACCAATTGTTCAGCTTGTAACTTATAAGGAATGCTGTCGAGCACACTCGCCTGGTAGCCCATGCTCTCCAATCCCCTAATGGATTTGCCATATTCCTTTGCTTCTTCCATGATCACCTGTTCCATCATGGCTGTAGCTTCACAGGCGAGACCGCCTTGTTGCAACGTAGAAGCAGCCAACATCGGCTTATAAGTTTCCAGCATATTGAAAGGAAGCATGGAACCCTTCTCTTCAAAATAATTTTTTACTTTTTCATAGTCGGCTTCACTCAACAGATCCTGTAAAGTAGTATCACCCCGCATCTTCATTTTAGACAACATGCCGAGCATTTCAAACATATTGTCCAGGTCTACTTCAAAATAAACCTCTTTTACATTCCTGATCACCCGCTTCAGGCTATCGCTAAGAATAGCATCATCTTTACACAGCATGTGAATAGTGCCAAAAATATAAGATGGTTTAACGAGGCCATTACCGCTTATTTTCCAGAGAAGCGTATTATCTGTATTGCTTTTTTGAGCAACACAAAATATTGATATGAGGCTACCGAACAACACCGCACAAACTCGTTTCATCCGTTTATTTTTTATTTTATTTTGGTCGAATGGAATGCCCTGTCAACATCCCCGTTTGTTTCAAAAGCTTTATATGGGCGTTTCATCGATAAATTATTTTTACAGCAATTTACAGCGTAAAGTTGACAGCTGAAAAGATTGAAGGACTAACCTTGCATTTTATTGTACAATGGCTTCCTCACCATACATCTGGTCTTTAAACTTTAATGAAGGGGAAGAAATAAAAGGGCCTATCGCCAGGTCTTCCCATTTTTCATCAACAGCTTTTATGGTATCGTCATCTGCCACAATTATGTTAGGCCAATCACGGTAAAAACCATCCAGTTCTTTCGTTTTCCTTGTGCCATCCAAGCCCATACAGGCGAAGTATTGGTTTCCGGTTGCCGGTTGCCGGATGCTGATTGGCCGACGGTACAAATAACTGTCCCGTTTAGGATCTAGGTTGTTGCAAAAACGCCACAAAGCAGTTGGCAAGTCATTAGCATCAACCGTATGCTCGACATATAAGATAATTTTTACCCCTTCTATTTCCGCCAATTCGCAAATCTGTTCATGCAATTCTTTTATATGGTTCTTTCTGTTTTTTTCAACAGAAATAATAAGACAGGAAATTTCTTTTCTTAGCAATGAAACATTCACCCCTTTTATTTCATGAAATTTTGAAGTAAGCATCCCGCCTGCCAACTGCGCCACTTCGATCAGCTTAGTGTCAACTGTCAACTGCACACTGTCATCTATCTCCTCATCAAACTTTGCTGTTCCGTCAATGCACATCTTGCCGCCAAAACCCAGTTTGCTGCAGCTGTGATCCAATACATCCATCGGGCCTTGTGAAAAATAAATATCTGTAGCGGGATTTAAATTTTTAAAAACACTTTTGGCCAGTTCAGGATAGTTTGTAATGGAAGTCTTTTCATCTGCGATCACCAATATCTTGTTGAACATCATTTGCCCGGCCCCCCACATGGCATTCATTACTTTTTGTCCCTGGCCGGCATAGTCTTTTTTTATTTTGGTAATAACAAGGTTGTGAAATACTCCTTCTACCGGCATTTCCATGTCGATGATTTCCGGCACCATGGTCATTTTGATGGGAGCAAGGAATATCCGTTCGGTAGCTTTTCCCAACCATGCATCCTCCTGCGGTGGTATACCAACGATAGTTGCGGGATAGACTGCATTTTTTTTATGCGTAATCGCTGTGATGTGAAAACGGGGATACCAATCCGGCAAGGAATAATAGCCTGTATGATCACCAAAGGGCCCTTCCCATATCATCTCATCATCAGGATCAACATATCCTTCAATAATAAAATCTGCATCAGCAGGCACTTCCACATCAGGTTGGGAGATGCATTTGACCAGCTCCACTTTTTTCTTGCGAAGAAAACCTGCCAGCATGTATTCATCTACATTCTCCGGCAAAGGCGCTGTCGCCGAATAAGCATAAACAGGATCACCACCTAACGCCACTGCCACCGGCATGCGTTTGTTCAATTTTTTATATTCATTAAAGTGTTTTGCAGATACTTTATGCTTATGCCAGTGCATACCGGTCAAAGTGGGACCAAAAACCTGCATCCGGTACATGCCGACATTTCTTGATTGGGTGTTCGGATCCTTTGTATGAATGATGGGCAACGTAACAAACGGACCACCATCTTTAGGCCAACAGGTAATAACCGGAAGTTTAGTGATATCCGGCTGGCTCATTTCAACCTCCTGGCACTCGCCCCGCCCCTTTTTTACTTTTGGCATCCACGAAGCAAACTGGCCAAGTTTTGGCAACAACTTTAATTTATCCAGGATACTTTCTTTCGGCGACGCAAGCAGCTTAAATAATTCTTCAATTTCCCGGGCAGTATCATCCAAATGCGCCACACCTAACGCCATGCACATTCTTTTTTCACTGCCATAGGCGTTCATCAGCACCGGGAAATCATAGCCGGTATTTTCAAAAAGTATTGCTTTTCCACCGCCCGGCTCTTTACTCATCCTGTCGGTGATCTCCGCTATCTCTAGCTTTGGATTAACGTAAGTTTTGATGCGAACAAGCTCCCCTGCTTTTTCCAGTGCTTCAATAAATTGCTGCTGATTTTTATAGGCCATGTCTTCAATAAATTACGCAAAGGTACAACACAGCCTGTGTGAGAATGTTGGAATAGTTAAGAAGAAAAAAATTTTAGTACACATTTACGGGGCAACTGGTGCTATTCCTCGGCGCTTTTCGGCCACCGCCGCCACCAAAAATTCCACCGCTAGATGAATTGCCACCACCCAAGCGGTATGTAAGATGAAGTCCGGTGAAATAATAAGTGTCTTTACGTTTTGGACTTCCCCGTTGTGCCCCTTTTGCCGGGTAACCTGCAATACCTACATCATCTCCACGGTAGGACATATCGACAGATAATTGCCCTCTGCCGGCTAACAGATCATTAGGATCGGCATATACTGTGCTTACGTCATCAAAATAATCAGTGAAAAGTTTTCTCAATCCTAATTCAAGACCAAGATGAAGATTATCTGTAACTGCAAACTTAACACCGCCGCCATAAGGGATGGCAAACTGGGTGAGACTGTATGGACTGTTTTCGGCATAGCCGGGCAATCCCTGCCCTTCAGTGCTTAACGGCTTCAGGTAAATTTTTTGCGTGGTGCCATTATACGCATACGGATTAAAGCGATAAACAGCAAGACCGGCAAAAACGTATGGCGAAAAGCGATGATCATTTAAACTCAGCAGATAATATTCCCCTAATAAACTAAATTCGGAAACTGCAGTTTCGAAACTAAGATTGCGAGCCCGAAGACTTGAATCGCTATTGAAGCGATCCGCTCCGCCGACTACGGTATAAGTAAAACCACCGCGAAGCATGATATTATTAGTTAGTTCATAATTGGCAGTTATTCCTATAGCACCGTTAGTAACTTTTTTCGGAAATATTTTACTGGTAAGATCCCCGTTGTAAGCGGCAAGACCGCCAAAAACGCCGATATGAAAGCGTTGTGCGAAAAGAAAATGGGAAAAGGCTAATAAAAGGATCAATATCCAGGCTTTCTTCATAATAAACGTTTAGAACTTTAACAGTGCAAATTTAAGGCCGGAGGCTATAAGTTACTGTATATGTAAACGAATTATTAGACCCACAGGTGGATAAAAAAAACTGTTATTTTTTAAAAAGTCCACAATAATTTATACCTAGTCCTGGCTGGACTGAATAAATTATTTTACCCATGTCATAATCAATTCCCGTAGCCACATCTTCTTCTAATAGTAGCGGCCCATCCATATCGACATAATCAATAAAAGGCAGTAAATGGGCAATAGCCGCCGAGCCAACAGTTGATTCATTCATACAACCAATCATCACTTTCAATTCAAGCTGTCTTGCTTTTTTGATCATTCGCAAAGCAGGTGTAATGCCGCTGCATTTTGTTAGTTTGATATTGATGCCATGAAAATGATCTTTGCATTTTTCGACATCCTGTTCAAAAACACAGGCCTCATCAGCAAAAAGCGGAAGCGGGGATTCTTTATACAATATCTTCATTTCGTCCCAATCATCTTTGGCTAGTGGCTGTTCTACAAATTCAACTCCTAACTCTTTTAATGCTGGAATTAGTTTTAAAGCAGTTTCGAGATCCCACCCTGCATTGGCATCTACCCGCAGAATAGCGTCCGTGTTTTCCCGCAAAGCCTTGACGATACCGATGTCATCCGCGGTCCCGACTTTTACTTTATAAATCGGCCATGGCTTTTCCTTTAATTTATAAACCATCTTTTCTATGCTATCGATACCAATAGTGTAGTCTGTCAATACGTTTTTTGAAATATCACCTTTCCATATTTCATATAATCTTTTGTTTTGCAGTTTTCCAAACATGTCCCATGCAGCTATATCCAGGGCACAAACCAAAAAAGGATTTTGTGGCAACAGGTGATGCAGGTAATGCCAATAGCGGTCAGGTTCGGTAAAGGCAAATTTTTCAATGGCCGGCCTTTTCTTTTCCAGGTCTTCTATCATCTTCTCCACTGTAATATTATAATAGGTAATAGCCGGGGCTTCGCCATAACCTTTAACTCCAAAATGCTCAAGTTCTACAATCAATGTAGGTTGATGTGTTTTAGTACCCTTCGAAATAGTAAATGGGTGGCGAAATTTTAAATTATATGGATAATAAGCCAATTTCATAATGGCGACGAAGTTATTTAAATTAGTAAAGAACTATCCTGCTTATATTTGGCAAAAGGCATCATACCTGTTTAAAGACCAAATTAAATGGATAAAGAATTATTAATACTTGTTGATGAAAAAGACAATCAAATTGGAACACTGGATAAACTAACAGTACATCAGACAGGAAGGCTGCATCGTGCTTTTTCTGTTTTCCTGTTCAATTCAAAAAACGAATTACTGCTGCAACAAAGAGCAGACGACAAGTATCATTCACCTGGCTTATGGAGCAACACCTGTTGCAGTCATCCCACAAACGGTGAGCAGACTGACGATGCGGTTTCCCGTCGTTTAAAAGAGGAACTAAACATAGAGTGTCATTCCTCGTTTGTGTTTAGCTTTATCTATAAAACACAATTCACCAATGGCCTGACAGAACATGAATACGATCATGTATATTTTGGAAAATGTGATGCTACACCTATACCAAACCCCAGGGAAGTAAAGGATTGGAAATATATTACCTTGCAAGACCTTCATGAGGATATCCTGGAAAACCCGGATAACTATACTGAATGGCTGAAAATTTGTTTACCCAAAGTAATGCAACACTTCGTCGATCAACATTGACTTTGAAAAATGCAGATATTCTGCAACTATCTTATTCCCGGGCAATCAGAAAAAACTACATGAGAGAAATTAATATCTGTTGGCTGAGAAGAGACCTGCGCCTGGATGACAATGTTGCGCTTTACCACGCGTTGAAAGCAAAACTCCCGGTTTTAATCATTTTTATTTTCGACACTGATATTCTTGGCAAACTTCCATCAAAGAAAGATAAAAGAGTTGCCTTTATACACGCAGCGCTTGAAAACATAAATGCACTCCTGGAAAAAGAAGGGACAGCACTTTATATTGTCAATAACACTCCTTTAAACGCTTTTCAAAAAATAGTCAATGAGTTTGATGTAAAAGAAGTTTTTACCAATCATGATTATGAGCCTTATGCAATGGAACGGGACACCAGGATTGAAAAATTCCTCAAGGGAAAAAACATCCTTTTTCACCGTTTCAAGGACCAGGTTATTTTTGAAAAATCAGACATACTAAAGGATGATGGTAAACCATACAATGTTTATACTCCTTATTCAAAAAAATGGAAACTGCATTTTGAAAAACAGGGAATAAGTCAATTTCCGTCTGAAAAACATTTGGATCGCCTGCTCCCAACAGGGCCACATCATTTTCCCACCCTAACAGAACTGGGGTTTGAAAAAACAGAAACGGTAAATCCTATACCGGTCATCGACGAAAAAATTATCCAACATTATCAACAGACACGCAATATACCGGGTATGGAAGGCACCACCCGGCTAAGCGTTCATCTCCGGTTTGGAACTGTTAGTGTCAGGCAACTGGTAAAACTGGCGAGTAACCTGAATGAACAATGGCTAAATGAGTTAATATGGAGAGAATTTTTCATGATGATACTTTTTCATTATCCCCATGTTGTTACGCACAGTTTCAAGCCAAAATATGACCATATCAAATGGCGAAACAACGAAAAGGAATTTGAAGCATGGTGCAAAGGTGAAACAGGCTATCCTATCGTCGATGCCGGAATGCGTCAATTGAATAAAACCGGCTGGATGCATAACCGGGTAAGAATGATTGTAGCCAGCTTTCTGATAAAACATTTATTGATAGACTGGCGCTGGGGAGAAGCTTATTTTGCTGAAAAATTATTGGACTATGAGCTTTCATCCAATAATGGCAACTGGCAATGGGCAGCAGGAAGCGGATGCGACGCAGCACCGTATTTCAGGATCTTCAATCCTGCTGAACAAATAAGAAAGTTTGATCCCGAACTAAAATATATAAACCAATGGATCAAAAACTTCAGCCCCGATTACCTGACTCCGATAGTGAAACATGAGTTTGCCAGGAAACGAGCGTTGGAAGTGTATAAGAAATCGTTGGAATAAAAGAGCCTGAGTTTATCGTCCACTATGGATGACATATCCTTTCAACTCTTCGTTAAAGTCTTTTTCCTTAATAAGATCTTCCAGTGAAATATGCATGCGATATCGCCAATAATGTTTAGGCACGGCAGGATTATTTATTCGCTCATCATGAGGGTTTTCGCGACGGAGTGTTTCACTCATTCCCAAAATATCCTGCAATTGAAATATGCTCCACATAGCCGGTGAATATAAGTGCTGTAATATTATTGCCCGGCTAACCCATGACTCGCAGAAATAAGGTGCATCGCCCCATTGTCCCAGTACATGATTATAAAAATGCTGCGTTCTTTCCCGGTTTTCTTCCCACCAACCCCGAACAGTACTCATGTCATGCGTAGAGGGAGTGATAACCGACAAATAAGGAGCTTCAGTCGGATTGAAAAATTCCTTTGCAGCATCCTTTGGCATTCTTTGTATTTCAAGACTAAGTATCCCCAATTGCTTCATCACTTCAGGAACACAATGTGGTACCATTCCTAGATCCTCTCCACAAATAAGCATATTCGTAGCTTCTTTCAATCTTGGCAATTTATGCATTGCCTCCTTTCTCCAAAATTCATCCTGGCGCCGGAAGAAATAATTAATATACATATTCTTCAATCTCTCCTGCACATGGGGAATCAGGTATTTAAAAGACAACGTTTTTTCCATCGATATGCGGAAATGGAATTCCTGTCCTCTTGATCCCTCCTGTCTGAAAAAAATCACATTGGAAATAAGATCGTAAAGACCCAATTTAAGCCGATTGTTTTCTTCTGTTTCTTCCTGTTTTTCAAACCATGCATCCACCTTTCGTTGGGTAGCAAATTCTGGTTTAAGATCATACCCGCCCCGGTCATTCGGAACAATGAAGCACTGTTTTATTTTTTCTTTTAAACCATTAAATACCTCATTCAACACTTCCTCATTGATAAATGGCTCACAATACCGGGCTTCATCAAACCAAATTCCATTTTCCCCGAACTCAACATAGTGAACAGGAATACAGGGAACAAACCGACCCATGATACCCTGCACAGCGTCGGCAGGAATACTCCAGATACGGAAGAACCCTAAAATATGATCGATACGAAACGTATCAAAGTAGTTGCTCATTTGCTCAAACCGTTGCTTCCACCAGGCAAAATCATCTTTCTGCATTCGTTTCCAGTTGTAAGTTGGAAACTCCCAATTTTGACCTATCGGCGTAAAATCATCGGGTGGCGCTCCTGCCTGTGCATCCATGTTGTATAGTTCCGGAGCTACCCACGCATCACATCCATAACGGTAAATACCAATAGGAATATCACCTTTTAAAACAATACCTTTTTTATGGGCATAGTCAGCCGCTTCTTTTAACTGAAGATGCAATTGATATTGGACAAAACAGTAAAAGCCAATGTCTTTTTTACTGGATGAGCTATGAAACAATTTATCGATCGCGTCTTTATCATATACGGAATGAGTGTTCCATTCATTATAATGAGAGGAACCATATTTATCCCGTAAATAGCAGAAAGCTGCATAAGGAACGAGCCAATGCTTGTTATCTTCAAAAAAATGCTTGTATTCATGATCCTCCGATGAGGGCGAACCAATAGCATGATACAATTCTTTTAAAACAGCTAATTTGAACCTGATCACCTCCTCATAATTAACCTCTGGTAGCTCGTTGAGTTGCTTTTGTTTCTTTTTTAATGAATTGACCAACTCGTTATATTTTTTTCCGGCCACTTTTTCCAGGTTAATATAAAGTGGATGCAGAGCAAAGGCTGAAATTGCCGCATAAGGATAAGAATCCATCCATGTATTGGTAGCGATTGTATCATTTACTGGTAAAATCTGGATTAGTTTTAGTCCCGCCTCTTTTGCCCAGTCAACGAGCAATTTGATATCGGCAAACTCACCTACTCCAAAACCATTTTTACTTCGCAAACTAAAAACGGGAATCGCAACGCCAGCCCCTTTCCACGTATCATTTGGCAACCGTATAAAACCGTCGTGCAATACTGTTATCGAATGCGGCAACGAATCGGCATGCAGAAGACGGTTAGCACCAGCTTCATAATTAATAAATGTTTCTTCTTTCGAATTATATACTCCATACTTATAAGCAATGGGAAAGTTGCAACCGGTCAGATCAATACTGAGGGACCACCAATCGTCTTCCTGCAAAAGGAGAATTGGATTCTCCGCTGACCAGTTACCCAAAGCTTCTGTACTACCTGACAAACATATTGCTTCGTGTTTATTTAGTAAAGGAGCTTTTATTTTGAAAATGTGAGTATGCTGCTTTTCCGATCTCGACTTTGATTTTTGCTGATGCTTTAATAAAACGTTTTTGAATGGAGCAGTGAAAAAAGCGTTTTCATATTCTCCTGCGTGATTCCAGGTATCAATTATCTTGATTGATTCGACAGTTTTGGGAAAATTAGTAAGCACCCGGTCATGTCCCAACTCACCTATCAGTTCACCGTCCTTTGTTTTCAGGTAATACTTGTAAACGATACCTTTCTTCGGCCATTTTTTTTGAGGAATTGAGACGGTAGCCTGCCAAAACTCATCATCCAGGTATAGCATGGGAATTGCATTTGCAGGGACCTCCATCCCCAGCTCTTCAGTATTACCACCAATCCATAAGCTCTGTCCAAATTCCGTGTGAAAGCGCAAATAAAACTGAAGATACATAGCAGCGTTGGTTCATTATTTCTTTAAACTGTGTCCAGGGGACACGTTGTAAAACGAAAGTATAATAAAACATGCAAGGTTCGTATTTTTATTTCAAGAAACTCCAAAAAATCTTCCTAATTACATGAATTTGAGGACTAATTACTGGAACAAGCTATTTCTTTTTAGCCTTGGAATGTTTTTAGGAACCGCCTTTTGTATGAAGTGGATAGAGGCGGATTTTTGGGCTGGTGAAGACAAATTCACGATAATCGGGCTGGAGATATTTTACCCGAGGGAAAGAATAATTAACCTCTTCAATTCCCTTGATAACAGGGTGAGAACAATTTTAGGTTATCACCTATACTTTGACTTTGCATTTATGGCAGGGGCTTATCCCGGTATAAGCAGTCTTTGCATGATAACGAGAGTAAAAACAACCTCACCCCCTCTTTCTAAACTATTATTGATTGTAGCATTTCTGCAAATGCTGGCCTGGGCAGGCGACATCATTGAAAACTTTTACCTCTTACAATGGCTCAGGCACCCTGTGATTGATGAAAGTACTTTTGCTTTTTATCATTTTGCCGTTATCCTGAATTGGCTCATAGCGATTGGCGGTGTTTTCTGCTGCGCCGTTATTTTTCTGTTTAGAAAAATTGGTTCAAAAAGCACTTGAAACCGGGCATGCTAAATTCTCACCCGAGGAATGATCGTCTGCGAGGTTCCATCCCGACGTAGGTTCGGGACAAGTCATGGCCAAAAACCGGCTGTCGGCAGGCCGGCAATAAAAAATAAACAGATGAAAAACAATTTTTGATTTAGCTGTCGCTGCCTATTTTTGCAGCGATTTAGCTGATCCTAACCACAAAAAATAAACTTATGGAACAACAAAAGAAGTATAAAGGAATTTACTGGCTCTTATTCTTCGCAAGTACCGCCGCTCTAGCCTTTGCTATATACAGTCACTGGGAATGGCTGACCCTTATACTTCCGTTTCAAACTACAGCGTTTGTAAAAGCAATGGACATTATCTAAAGCTAGTTATACAGTATTGTGATAAAAAAATAGCCCCCTTTTTGTGGGTTATTTTTTTGTTGCTTTTCAAATACAATAATTTTATACCGCAATTCATTCAAAACCCTAAATCAAATGAAGATGAGAAAAACTTTATTTTTTTTTATTGCAGTAGCAATAATCATAACCTCAGCCACCGGCTTTTCTAATGCCGCCATGGTAGTTCCCTCTTCTACTACCAGCACTTCTTCAGAACCTGATCCTGCTAATGTCAAAGCAGCATTGGGCGAATTTAAAAGCCTCTCAAAAAAAGAAAGAAAGAGCCGTATAAAGGATGCGAAAAAAGAAATTAAAGCTTATAAAGCAGCGAAAAAAGCAGGCTCCGAGCCCAGCACTAATACATTGTTATTGGTAATACTTGCCATTTTACTTCCGCCACTGGCTGTGTACCTTCACCAGGGAGAGATCAACACCAAATTCTGGATCAGTCTTTTACTGACCTTATTGTTTTGGCTACCCGGTGTTATCTATGCGTTGATTGTTATCCTGGGCGATCAATAATCATAAAAGCCTAAGTCATAAAAAGCCATCCGCCGCAGCGGATGGCTTTGCTTTTTGTATCCCAAATCAGGGAAAAGGAACTCAATAAACTTCTTATTTATTTATACAGTCTACTTGCCGTTTTATTATTTCTGCGAATGCTCCAAAGATCAACTATTCCAAAAGTTTTTTTCTTTGGTTCGGGCAGTTTAACATCGGTCGCTACAGTTTCTTTTACTTCCGTTAGCAGTTCCTTCAATACTCCATACTCCATCTGTATAAGAGATGGCATAACATCACTCTTCATGATTATATCTCCTTTTATTAATTACTAAATATTTCTGAGCAACTGAGGTAAAAAACAATTAAGAATCGTTAGAAGAGGCAAGCTGCAAGCTAAATCACCCGGTTGTAAGTAAGTACTATACTCTGCTCAAATTGATGGCGCAAAGCTAATGCATTTAATGCAATTAGCAAGGGAATGTTGGTATCTCCCTTATGTTTACGATTGCTTTAACAAAATCATTTAGAAACAATAGCATGAATAATAACGCTATACCAATGGATAAATTCTTGTTTTGTTTTTCCAAAGACGGTTAGCTGTGTTCATACTTCTTCTTGCATTCCATAGATCTGCTGCGCCGAAAGAAACTTTTTTCTTCTCATTCACCACTACTTCTTTCGCCAATGTTTCTTTTACCTCAGTACATAATTTTTGCAATTCACGTTTCTCAATCTGCACCAGGCGGGGCATTACATCACATTTCATAATAAAGTTTATTTAAGGTTTAATGATTAATCAGGTTTTTGAAAAATCAGTCATTCTTTCGAATTGACGATGCAAAGCTACATCTGCCCCTAGCCCTATCAATAGCTATAATGAATGAAATGTATATTTTGATTAGCGAATGGTAATTCTTTCCGGTTAGTTGTACACGTAAACATTTCACCGCAACGCTACCCAGCATTTAAGATTATGACATGAAAAAGCCCCTGCAAGTTGCTGCAAGGGCTTTCTTATTTCCTATTATTAAAATCTAATAGATCCTAAAATCCCGGTTCAGACAATTACTTCACTTCCTCGTAAGGAACATCCGTTACATTGTCATCAGCTTTTGCACCTGCACCAGCACCATCGTGTGGTTGCTCAGCACCGGGCTGACCTGGTCCTTGTTGAGTAGCATTATACATATCCTGGCTAGCTGCAGTCCACGCCGCATTCAGTTCGGTCATTGCTGAATCGATTGCTGCCAGATCCTGGGCTTTATGAGCAGCCTTCAGCTTTTCAGCTCCTGCTTCAATAGCTGATTTTTTTTCTGCCGGAATTTTGTCGCCGTATTCCTTCAACTGCTTTTCAGTTTGGAACACTAAGCTATCTGCCTGGTTGAGTTTATCTACTTTCTCTCGTTCGGCTTTATCTGTTGCTTCATTGGCTTTTGCTTCAGCTTTCATTTTTTCCACTTCTTCTTTGCTCAATCCGCTACCCGCTTCAATGTGTATCTTTTGTTCTTTACCGGTTCCTTTGTCTTTTGCCGTTACATGTAAGATACCATTGGCGTCGATATCAAATATTACTTCAATCTGCGGTACACCTCTTGGTGCCGGTGGGATACCATCGAGGTTGAAAATACCCAAGCTCTTATTATCTTTTGCCATTGAACGTTCACCCTGCAGCACATGGATCTGCACACCCGGCTGATTATCGCTGGCTGTAGAGAATACTTCAGATTTCTTTGTCGGAATAGTTGTGTTCGAAGGTATCAGGGTTGTCATCACACTTCCCATGGTTTCAATACCCAATGAAAGCGGGGTAACGTCCAGCAACAACACATCTTTTACTTCACCAGTTAATACCGCACCTTGTATAGCAGCGCCTACGGCAACTACTTCATCAGGGTTAACGCCTTTATTCGGCTTTTTACCAAAGAATTTTTCAACAATCTCCTGCACTTTGGGAATACGTGTGCTACCACCTACAAGAATCACTTCATCAATCTCAGAGGTGTTCATGCCTGCATCTTTTAAAGCAGATTCACAGGGGCGCAAACAACGGGAGAAAAGGTTATCCGCCAATTGCTCAAATTTTGCCCGGCTCAACTTCTTCACTAAGTGTTTAGGCACTCCATCGACAGCAGTGATATACGGCAGGTTGATTTCTGTTTCTGAAGAAGATGATAACTCCACTTTGGCTTTTTCAGCAGACTCTTTCAAGCGTTGTAAGGCCATTGGGTCTTTACGCAAATCAATGGCCTCATCTTTTTTGAATTCGTCGGCCAACCAGTCCATGATCACCTTATCGAAGTCATCACCACCGAGGTGAGTGTCACCATTGGTGCTTTTTACTTCAAATACTCCGTCACCTAATTCCAGGATGGAAATATCAAATGTACCACCGCCCAAGTCAAAAACGGCTATTTTATGATCTTTACCACCCTTATCCAAACCGTATGCTAAAGCTGCAGCGGTAGGCTCATTGACAATACGACGTACTGTCAAACCGGCAATTTCCCCAGCCTCTTTTGTAGCCTGGCGCTGCGCATCATTAAAGTAGGCAGGAACGGTAATAACAGCTTCTGTCACTTCCTGGCCGAGATAATCTTCTGCCGTTTTCTTCATTTTCTGAAGCACCATAGCAGAAATCTCCTGTGGAGTATAAAGGCGCCCGTCTATGTCAATTCGCACGGTATTATTGTCACCTTTCGCCACTTTGTAGCTCCAGTGAGTCATTTCTTCATTTACCTCATCAAAACGACGTCCCATAAAGCGTTTTACACTCATAATCGTGTTATGAGGATTTGTGATAGCCTGGCGTTTAGCCGGATCACCCACTTTACGCTCACCATTTTTCAAAAAAGCCACTACCGAAGGGGTGGTGCGACGTCCCTCATCGTTGGCAATTACTACTGGCTCATTACCTTCCATAACGGCAACACAGCTATTAGTAGTTCCTAAGTCGATTCCAATTATCTTTGCCATAGTTAAAATTTCACTTTTTTATTATCCCATTTTCCGGGACGACAATCAAATGACAATCATTGTGCCGTCAGGCGTAAATGTGCAAAATTGGCAGGTTGTTTTTTACCTCATGCCTAAGTAGGTTTTAAGTTTGACAATCCTGCCGGTGTGCTTTTGCCGGTTTCTGCCGAAATATTCTTCAACATTGATTCGCTAACTTCAACATCCGACTACAAACTTCAAACCTGGGATAAAAACATGGAATGGCTCTGGATAACACTGGGAATAATTTTGATTTTGGCGGGGATAGCGGGGAGTCTCCTCCCCTTACTTCCGGGACCGCCAATTGCCTACATAGGATTATTTATACAAATCTTCCGGGAGCCTGATCCTTTTACAAGCCGGTTTCTTTGGATATGGGCAGGCGTCGTTGTCATCTCTCTTATACTTGATTACCTGATCCCGGTTTGGGGAACCAAAAAATTTGGCGGCACCAAATACGGCATTTGGGGTTGCACCATTGGTTTCCTGCTGGCTTTCTGGATGGGGCCATGGGGAGTGATTATAGGTCCATTTATTGGCGCCTTTGTGGGAGAAATGATCGCCGGCCAGGATTCAAAAAAATCATTTAGGGCAGCACTGGGCTCTTTCGTTGGTTTTATTATGGGCTCTTTTTTAAAATTGGTTATTTGTTTTATGATGCTGTACCACGTCATCAAAACCATTTAAGCAGGTTTCGATAAATCAAATTTGGGAGGATAAACTTAATTTGGAGATATAAATTTTGCCATGGCAAATACCATTTCACAAAAACTACGCATCAAAGAAAATTTCACGCTTCTTACCCTAAATGCACCCACTGATTTCAAAAAAGAATTGACCAATTTACCAGCTGGCGTAAAAATTGTCTCTTCAGGAAAAGATTATGACCAGGTGCATTGGTTTGTGACAACAAAAGCCCGGTTGGAAAAGGAAATGAGTAAGGTGATGAAGCTGGTTAAGGATGATGTAATAGTTTGGGTATATTATCCCAAAGGCACATCAGGTGTGCAAACCGATCTTACCCGCGACAAAGGATGGGATTGCCTGCTTAGCGAAGGCGATAAACTTACCTGGATAAGTCTTATTTCATTTAATGATACATGGTCGATATTTGGATTCCGTGCAAAAACAGCCGCTGATAAAAAGAAGGAAGCCAAACCAAAAGTCCGGGAAATATTTAATTGGGTTGATCCTAAAACAAAGGAAGTCCGTTTACCCGATGATTTGGCAACAGCCTTCAAAAAAAATAAAAAACAAGCAGCTACATTTGACAACCTTTCTTTTACCAATAAGAAAGAATACATCGAATGGATTGTTACTGCCAAAAGAGATGAAACAAGAAATGAACGGATAAAAGGAGTGATTGAAAGATTGGGTAAAGGATGGAAGAATCCACGGAATATGTAGATCGAACATTTAAAATAATTTCACTTTTAAAAAACTCAATATGAGATGAGCCATAAAATTTTCGAGGCAAATTATACCAACCCCTGACCTGCCTGCCGGCAGGTGAAAATTTTATGGCGAACCTGTCTGCCGACAGGCAAGATTCCATGTGGCAAAAAAATAAAAACTAACACATGAAAATTATTACCTACCTGCATTTTCCCGGCCAGGCCGAAGAAGCATTGAATTTTTATAAAGAAGTGATCGGTGGTGAAGTAATCATGCTTAGCCGGATGGGCGAAGGCCCAATGGACACCCCGGAACATTTAAAAAACAAGATCATGCATGCCCGAATGCAGATCGGCGATACGCTAATCTATCTATCCGATACGTTTGATGAATTCAAGATCAATAAAGGTAATAATGTCGCACTATCGCTGGAAGTGGATGAACCGGCAAAAGTGGACAGCCTTTTTGAAAAACTTTCAGCCGGTGGACAGGCTACCATGCCACCTAATGATGCGTTTTGGGGATCAAGGTTCAGTATGCTCACCGACAAACTTGGTGTGAACTGGATGGTGAGCTGCGAACTAAAAAAGTAATTTCAAAAAGCATTAAACGACGCCTGTTGACTTTTCAGCCGGCACAACGATCAACCTAACTTAACAATTCGTCTATAAGCCCTTTTCCTTTCTTTACTTATTTTTATCGAACTAATGTTGTATTGTATGAAAGGAAAAGCATTCATTTTTTTAACATCGATTATATTTTGTATTTCCTGTTCGCATAAGATAAATCCTGAAAGACCGTCACTGGCCATCACCAATTTCAAACTGGATTCGCTGCCTGATTCAGAGATCAATATTCCTATACAGATCAATTTGAACCCTTTGTATGCAATGGCCGAAAGCCAGGTAGACACTTTATTTACGTCTCCTAATTATCCAGCTGATTGGGTGCAGCAAGGCTGCGATACCCGTTATAAATACCGTTTTCGCAGGAGCCCTTTGCAAATGAAAGCATCTGGCACGTCGCTAAACCTGGGATTCACCGGCTATTACCAGATCATTGGATCAACAAGGGTATGTGTAGCAGGTGCCGCCATTTCTCCGTGGACATCTCCGTGCAGGTGTGGTTTTGACGAAGCCGAAAGAAGAGTAAATGTTTCATTTACCAACTCATTAACCTTGCTACCTGATTACAAAGTGAAACTGGCCATCAACCGAAATGAGCCGCAGGCAATGGATAAATGCGAAGTTTGCTTTTGGGGACAGGATATCACCAAACAGGTTTTATCAGGGCTAAAAGAAGAGTTGGATACGGCCAAAGCTGTTCTTGAAAGAAATTATGGAACAATTGATCTGAAGCCGCAGTTTCAACAAGTCTGGAACCAGTTGGCAAAGGCTTACAATATTTATGATATGGGCTGGTTGCAGGTAAATCCCCGGCAAATAAAGATCAATAATCTTTACGCCAAAGATGACTCCCTGTATGTGTATTTGGGATTATCAGCAAGACCCGCGATAAGTTTTGAAAAACCGGTCGATTATCCATCCACCATTCCTGCTATTGGTTCGATTCGCCGCCAGCAAGGCTTCTCTATTTTTTTAGATGCCATGTTGAACTATGATTCGCTTAGTACCATTCTCAACCGGCATATTGCCAATAAAGAATTTGATTTTAATAAAGGCCCGGTGAAAAAGAAATTTATCATCTTGGACTGTAAACTATATGGCACGGGGAATGAAAAAATAATCATCAAGGTGAATTTCACCGGTACCGACAATGGTACTTTTTATCTCACCGGCAAACCTGTCTACACGAAGGAGACGCATATCCTGGAAATAAAAAATATTGACTTTGACATCAAATCAAAAGACGCCTTGCTCAAAACATCCGAGTGGTTATTTAGCCGCAGAATCATCAATGAAATAAGTAAGAATACACGATTCGATCTCAACACCTATATCGACAGCGCCAAACTTCAAATTAATGAACAATTGAACAAAGAATGGATAAAAGGTATTCGCAGCTATGGACAGATCGACGATATTCAACTGATCGGTATTTATCCGTTGAATCAATCACTTGTTATCCGGAGCAATTGCAGCGGGGACCTTTCTGTCAAAGTTGAGTCAATTGATTTTAGCTTATAATTACGTCTGGCCAGCCAATCGCCTGTGCAACAAATTATCATCCTCCGGCTTCTTCTTCAATAGCGTTTGCCCTAAAAGAAAAATGCCGTTGTGCCAGATAGCTGAACAAGATGACAATAGAAGTCGTTAACACCTGTGCGAATACGGGGTATACCTGTGCACGTTCCACCAATATTTTCAGCAAAATATAATTTAACGCCAGGTTGAAAAGGCAAATCATGAAATACCGGAACAGTTGTATTCGCCCCTTCATCTGTGAATCGTTGAAGACAACATATTTCGACATAAAAAAACCAATCGGGAAAGTAATAAGGAAGGAAATGAATAAGGCGGCCGTATGTGATTTAAATGCATAAAAGCCAAAGTGAAATTGCTTTTCCTCCAATATATAGCGGTAGCTTATAAAGTAAATTAAAAATCCAAGCAATGTATTACCACCACCCGATGCGGCATAGCGGAAGGTCTGCAGGTTCATGACCCTGCGGAAAGGGGGATAGAAAAAATCAATAACCGGCAGTATAAAATCCCTGGCGCTATGAATATGACGTCTCATTAACCCGGTAAAAATATTGCAAGTTTTCTGTTTGTAGTAACACTGGCGATAATCTCATGCAGGGTTTCGTACATTCGCAGCAAAAATTACAGCCAGGATGAGCATTGTAAATAAGATGAAGCCATTGGTGATAACAGCCCTGAAAGACCTGTATGGCCACGATTTTGCTGAAAAAGACCTTACTATCAACCAGACCAAACCCGAATTTGAGGGTGACTATACCTTAGTGCTTTTTTCATTTGTTAAACAACTTAAAAAATCGCCCGAACAACTGGGAAATGAAATTGGCGAATATCTTGTAAAAAACAATAAGGAACTTTTTACATCTTACAATGTGATCAAAGGCTTTTTAAACCTGTTGGTTGCTGATAATTATTGGACAGGGTTTCTTCAGGCATCGTATGCAGATCAAACCATAGGTCATCAACCTGCGAATGGTAAAAGGGTGATTGTTGAGTACTCCTCTCCTAATACCAATAAGCCTTTACACCTCGGGCATTTAAGAAATAATTTTCTCGGCTGGAGCGTCGCAGAAATTCTAAAAGTGACGGGGCATACTGTTTTTAAAACCGCTATTTTGAATGACAGAGGCATTCATATTTGTAAATCAATGGTGGCATGGCTGCAATTCGGTGAAGGCAAAACACCTGAATCAGAAGGCATGAAAGGCGATCATTTTGTGGGAGACTATTATGTTTTGTTTGGGCAGGAATATAAAAAAGAAGTTGAAAAATTGATGGCGGATGGAATGTCAAAAGATGATGCTGAGAAAAATGCTCCCATTATGCAAGCTGCCCAGCAAATGTTGATTGATTGGGAAAAAGGCGATCCGGAAGTGAGAAACCTTTGGCAAAAGATGAATGGCTGGGTGTACGAAGGCTTTAATGAAACCTATAAAAAAATAGGTAGCGACTTTGATAAAAATTATTTTGAAAGTGATACCTATTTGTTGGGGAAAGAATTCGTAGAAGACGGATTACAAAAAGGAGTGTTTTATAAAAAAGAAGATGGTAGTGTTTGGATAGACCTTACAGCAGATGGACTGGATGAAAAGATTGTACAGCGGAAAGACGGCACTTCCGTTTATATCACCCAGGATCTCGGTCTTGCCGATCAAAAGTTTGAAGAATTCCATTATGACGAGAGTTTTTATGTGATAGCTGACGAGCAAAACTATCATATGAAGGTGCTGAAGCTGATCCTGCAAAAACTACACAAACCCTACGCAGATGGCATTTATCACCTCAGCTATGGCATGGTGGAACTACCTACGGGGCGAATGAAAACCCGGGAAGGGACTGTTGTAGATGCGGATGATATTATTGAAGAATTGAAAAAAGTGGCCAGGGAAAAAACAGAAGAACTTGGTAAAGTAAAAGACTTTAATCCCGGTGAACTAAATGAGTTATATGACACCATTGCATTAGGCGCCCTGAAATTCTTTTTATTGAGAGTGGATCCTAAAAAAAGAATGGTATTTAATCCTGAAGAGAGTATCGACTTTCATGGATTCACCGGGCCGTTTATACAATTTATACATGCGAGAATAAAATCAATTTTAAGAAGAGAAAGAGCAGTTGGCAGTCTGCAGTTGGCGATTGGGGGCTTGTTGCCCAAAGAAAAAGAATTGATTGTCTTGCTGGAACAGTACCCTTCAATTATTGAACAAGCTCTTCTGGAACATAATCCTTCTTCGTTAGCTGTTTATATTTATGAAGTTGCCAAAACCTTCAGCTCCTTTTATACCGATCATTCTGTTTTAAGTGCTGAATCTGAAGAAAAGAAGCAACTCCGTTTACAGTTGTGTGAGCTCACTGCAAATATCATCGCATCTACCATGAGCCTGCTTGGAATAAAGGTACCGGAGAGAATGTAGGTTTTTTAACTCCATATTTTTATAAGCCCATCTCTGCTTCCGAGTAAAGGATCCTGCTTGGGTATAGGAACAGCTGCTATGTTTTCATCAGCCTTCGGCCTTTCCGCCGGTTTGCCATAATTCATGTCCCACATCATACCATTGGGATAGGCGCCTACAACACCTAAATCATCTGACTCAAGATTTTTATGCCCTACGCCGGCGGGAATTACTATTATATCACCTGCTTTTATTGCCAACTTTCTTCCTTTTTCTCCACCCATATGGACTATCGCCGACCCGCTGTAAATGCCCAACACTTCATGGGTGATACTATGATAATGATGAAAAGAAAAAATGCCGTTTCTCCAGGAATTACTCCAGTTATTGGTCAGGAATTTTTGTTCCAGCCAGGTTGCACCATCATCGCCTCGCTGATTAAACACATCCCGGTACAACAACATTGGATACCGGCTATTAGGTATCTCTCCGTCATCTTCGAAATAAAAAGTCTCCGGAGATCTTAATTTTTCAGCCATACTATTTGTTACAGCCGTCAGGCCGGTAGTTAAAAATAAAAAATGCCTGCGTTTCATTTTTATTATAAAGTTACCGTACAATAGATAGATTATCCGTCCATACATATATAAGAATAAATAAATTCCCAATTTTCAAATAGCCATTGCCAAATATTGATCTATATCAAAAAATAGGCTCGTGCTTAACATTCTGGAAATTGGATTATTTATTTGCAGCAAAATTAACAAACCATTTTATGAAGAAATTTTACGTATTCCTCGTCCTTGCATTTATCAGTGCAAACGCTTTCTCACAATTTTCAGTTGGTGCGGCTGCTAATTATACCGCTTACAAAGGCGATTTCGGAAAGTCAACACCCGGTGCGCAAATCAGGCTCGGTTATGAGCTTAACGAAAAAGCCACTGTCCATCTTGGATTTACTTATGGATTGCCTATTAAACAAAATAGCATGGTAACAGTCGCCGATGACGATGATAACACCATTATGGTCGATTCAAAAATCAAGTACAATTTTAAAACGATTTTATTGCTGGCAAACTATCGTTTTATTGGAGATGAGGAAACCGCCGGAAGTTTTTATGGCCAGTTTGGAGCAGGCTATGTGATGGCTAATTATAAAGAAGATATCACAGGGAGCTACGATAAAAATGTTTATAAATACCCTCTTGACCAGGTTGAAAAAACCAAAGAAAATGGTTTTACCATTAACCTGGGACTGGGAGGCGAATATAAAATTGGCACACCCGCCATTTTTGGAGAAGCCGGATTAGCTTTACCTGCCAATAGAGTAGGCAACTCTTATGTTGAAAACGTAATACCTGCTCATTTTACTGTGAATCTCGGAATTAAAATTCCATTGGGTTACAACAGCAATTATTAAAACTTTTTGAAATTATCATCGAATGAAGGCCCTTTCCGGAGCCTTCATTTTTTTTGAATATTTAGCGCCGTTGTTCTACCATCCGATAACAGAAATCAATAAAACTTCGTTTTCCAAACCAGGTTCTATTGCAAAAAAAATGACAGCCGTCGCTGTCATTTCTCTCTTCTCTTAAATGTCTTAGATTAGATTATCTTTCTACAACCCACCAGGCATTTGTTTCTTTTGCTTCAACGCCGCCAGGCTTGGATCCATCTCGATGGCTTTGTCGCACAAATGTTGCCCTTTTTCCTTCTCACCTTTCTTTTGATAGCACATGCCAATCATGTAAAGCGCAGATGCATTCTGCTTATCGTAACCGAGAATTTTATCCCAGTAATCCATGGCGAGTTGAAATTTCCCTTTATAGTAATAAGCTTCAGCAATCATGTTGAGAATATTCATATCGCTGGGACGTTTGTTCAATATTTCTCCCAGTATTTCAACTCCCTTGTCCAATTCACCTGCATTCAGGTAAGCTACGCCAAGGTTTTCCAGGTAATCATTATCTCTCCGGTATCCTTTCTCACCTGCCAGCAGCATGTGCTGTAGGGCATTTTTATCTTCATGGATAGCATAGTAAATAAGTGCCAGCTCATAGATCCAATTGCTTTTTGTAGTGTCAAGGGCAATGGCTTTTTGAAAATAGGGAATACTGTTTTTGTAGTTTTGCATATCGGCATAGCTACGGGCAATCATATAAGGCGCTTCAGCATTTAATTCATCTTCCTTCATGGCTGCAGTAAGGTACTTGATAGCTTCGCCATAGTTTTCCTGATCGTATTGCACTTTCCCAACATAAAAACTTATTTTTTGACTGGGGTCGGCCTGCTTTAATTTGTTAGCATACACGATTACATCATCGCTCTGTTTGAGACTAAATGAAAGATCCATCAACTGCTTGTAAATAGCCGGTGATGCATCCCCCAGTGTCTCCAGTTTTTTATAAGTATTTTTTGCATGTGTAAACTTGCGAAGATCGTGATATGCAATCGCCAGTTCGTTTACTATGCTCTTGTTAGTGCTATCATATTTGTACGCCTTTTCAAAATTCTTCAGCGATTCCATTCTGCGACCAACCTGTTTTTCCTGCAATCCTTTTTGCAAAAAATAATTGGCACTATCCGGGTTGGAATTTTGACAAAATGCCAGCGCAGAGCTGCACATACATACGAGGGATGTGAGGGTGTTACGGATCATTGGATTGGGCTTTAGCCTTATTTTAAAAGGGTATCGCATGCAAGATAGATTTAAGTATCAATAATCACAAGACCCCTGTCCTATCTTCTTGTTGCCTGCCGGCAAAAATCCGTCATCTATTTCAGAATTACGCCAGCCAGTGGAGGTAAATTTATTCTAATCTTATAAGTTTTTTGATCCTTATTGATCAGCTCACAGCGAATATCAGGATTATAAACGTTGCCGGTACCCCAATATATTTTGTGATCGCTGTTAAATATTTCTTCACTATAAGGTTTTCCTCTTACAATTACTTCCCAATCGTTTCGCACAACCGGAGTCATATTTAAAACAATCAATACATCTTCTCCCGGTGTTTTACTTACTCGCTTATAAGAGACGACCGACTCCTGCCGGTGGTTAAGGTCCACCCATTCAAATCCATACTGATTAAATTGGTTCTGGTATAGAGCTGGTTCCTTCTTCAGTAATTTATTAAGATCAGCAACACAGTCTTTTAAAAGCCGGTGTGAATCATATTGAAATAAAAACCAATCGAGCTCCGACTTATAATTCCATTCGCTTGTTTGTCCAAATTCATCACCCATAAACAACAACTTACCTCCCGGATGGGTCCACATATAAGTATACATCAGGCGGAGGTTCGCAAACTTTTGCCATTCATCACCCGGCATTTTATACAGCATTGGGCTTTTCCCATGCACCACTTCGTCATGACTGAAGGGAAGCATAAAATTTTCATCATAGTAATAAGCCATGCTGAATGAGAACTTGTCCTGGTTGTGTTGCCTTCCCAGCGGATCTATTTTAAAATAATCCAGTGTATCATGCATCCAGCCCATCATCCATTTCATTCCAAAACCCAGCCCATCCCGCCAGGTTGGTCTTGAAATACCGGGCCAGTCCGTCGCTTCCTCTGCTATGGTCTGCACATCAGGAAAATCACGGTAGATAGTTTCGTTCAGGTCCTTGATAAACGCAATAGCTTCCAGGTTTCCATTACCACCAAATTCATTAGGCTCCCATTCTCCTTCTTCTCTGGAATAATCCAATTTTAAAATAGAACTTACCGCATCCACCCGAACGCCATCAATATGAAATTTGTCAAACCAGAATATGGCGTTACTGATTAGAAACGACTTTACTTCCCCTCTCTTATAATTGAATATATAACTGTTCCAATCAGGATGAAACCCTTTGCGCATATCTGCATACTCATACGTATGTGTGCCGTCAAACATAAACAGGCCATGCGAGTCATAGGGGAAATGCGAAGGCACCCAATCCAGGATCACACCAATTCCTTCGGCATGAAATGCATCAATTAAAGCCATCAACCCCTGGGGGTTGCCGAACCGTGATGTTGCCGCATAATATCCTGTAATCTGGTATCCCCAACTTCCATCAAAAGGATGTTCCATCACAGGCATTAACTCCACATGGGTAAAGCCCATTTCTTTTACATAGGGAACAAGATTTTCTTTTATCTGCTCATAAGTATTATAACTTTCCTCATCATTTCTATCTGGCCGCTGCCAACTTGCGAGGTGAACCTCGTAAACACTCCAGGGAGCATCCAATGCATTATGCTCTTTTCTCTTTTTCATCCATTCACTATCCTTCCACTCGTAATACATATCCCAGGTGATGGAAGCAGTATTGGGCCTTTTTTCCCAGAAGTTAGCAAAGGGATCGCCTTTCACCGTTTTTCTTCCTTCGAATCCTATTATGTTATATTTATAAACCTCACCCAGCTTGAAGCCTGGTATAAAACCCTCCCAGATACCACTATTGTCCCAGCGTGGTTGCAGCTCATATTCATGGTCCTTCCAGTGATTAAAGTTGCCAACGACAGAGACCGTTGTTGCATTTGGCGCCCATACGCAGAAATACATTCCCCACACATTGTTTAGCTGCATGGAATGCGAACCAAACTTTTCATATAAACGATAATGCGTACCCTGCTGAAAATTCCTGACATCGTCATCGCTGAGCAGTGAGTAATTCCACACGGGTTTTGACGTATCAATAAAATGCATGTCTTCGTATTTCTTATCGGAACTATACTGCTCACTAAAAACATTCCCGAAGGATGAAGATAATTTTTGGTCAGCACCGCCGTTATTGAATTGTCTGTCTTCGCCAATATCTTGTTCTTTCCCGTTCATATGTATGGAATTTTAAAGGTTGTGAGTCCCATACAACTTACACATTTTTATTGAAATATTAACAGGTCAATAAAGATGTCATTAATAATTATCAACCGTAAATCAGCATTTTTGTGCTGTTTATGTAAATGTAGCTTGTGACTTTGTGATAAACTATATTTTGCATCTTATACCAAAACCATCATGCGAAAATTCCTGATTTTAGCTCTTGCTCTAACCGGCTTTATTCAATTTGCAATTGCCCAATCAAGTGGCCTAAAAGGCTCTGTAGCCGACGAAGTAGATCATAAGAATCTTCAAAACACAGTAATTTCCCTGATGAGGACCAAAGATTCGGTCCTTGTAAAATTTGCCCGTGTCGACAAGGCTGGAAATTTTAGCCTGCCCAACCTGCAGGCTGGAGAATATATCGTTATGATCACCCACCCTTATCTCGGCGATTATTTTGACAAAATCCAGGTTAAGGACACCGGGGTTACTGATCTTGGTAAAATCAAGATGATTCCCAAGAGCAAATTATTGGCAGAAGTAATTATTAAGAGCGGTTCGCCCATCCGGATTAAAGGAGACACCACGGTCTATACGGCCGATAGTTTTAAAGTGCGGGAAGGTGCTAACGTAGAAGAGTTGCTCCGAAGACTTCCGGGCATACAGGTAGATAAAGATGGCAAAATAACCGCCATGGGTGAGAAGGTGACTAAGGTATTGGTGGATGGCGAAGAATTCTTCGGCACTGACCCCGGCATTGCTACTAAAAACCTGCGGGCAGATGTGGTAAAAGAAGTGGAAGTGTTTGATAAAAAAAGTGAGCAGGCAGAATTCACCGGAATAGATGATGGGGTAAAAGACAAAACGATCAATCTAAAACTCAAGGAAGACAAAAAGAAAGGTTACTTTGGAAAAGTCGAAGCGGGCGGTGGGTTAAAAGACAAATACGACAACGCTATTATGCTAAACGCCTTTAAGGGCAAGCGAAAAATAGCAGGATACGGCATCCTTAGCAATACAGGACAAACTAACCTCGATTGGCAAGATGCGAATAATTATGGCGGCGGAATGGAAGGAGTTGAAACCGGCATAAGCGATGATGGTGGTATGTACATGAGTTGGAACGGGGACAATGAAGACAACTATTGGGGTGGGCGAAATGGCATACCCAGGAACTGGAATGGAGGCCTGCATTATAGCGATAAATTCAATAACAACAAGCAAAGCTTAAATGGGGGCTACAAATTCTCTAAAGTAAATTCGCCGGGTGTAACCAGAACGTTTTCCAAAACCTTCCTGCCTGACACCAGCTGGTCCACAAACAGTATAAGCAATAATTATTCGTCCACAAATAAGCATGCACTGAATTTTACGATGGAGACTACAATCGACTCCAACAATACACTGAAATGGACGACGAGAGCCAATGAAAGAAAATCGTTGACAAGAAATAATTATTATACTGAAGCTTTTACCGATAAAGAAGATTCGATTAATAACAGCAACCGCAAAACAAATAACGATGCGGTCAATGATGCTGTAACTACTTCCCTCCTGTGGAAACATAAATTCAAAAAACTTTCCCGTACGCTGTCAATTAATACGGATCTAAATTGGAACCGGTCAAAAAATGATGGATACCTATATTCATTAAACAATTTTTATAAAGATGGAATAATTGATCGCCGGGATACGTTGGACCAACAGAATATTCGTAATAATGAAGGAAAAAGCGTCAGCACAAAGATTGCCTATACGGAACCGCTTCTCAAAGACATGTACCTGGAAGTAAGCTACTCCTTTAGCTATAACGCTAATAGCAACGAACGGATCACCAACGAAGATGACGGTTCAGGTAAATACAATAACCAGATAGATTCTTTAAGTAACTCATTTGAGTTTAACCGCCTTGTTAATACGCCGGGCTTAAACTTTAGGGTGAATAAAAAGAAATACACTTATTCTTTCGGTAGCGCAGTTGGTTTCAGTCATTTCGTTCAGAAAAATATTACGGACGATATCACCAGGAATTATAATTACACCAACTTCTTTCCCCGTGCTTCCTTAACCTATAAGATAAAACCAAGTCAAAACCTTCGGTTTAACTATAATGGCTCTACGCAGGCTCCAACACTCGAACAATTGCAGCCAATAACTGTAAATACTGACCCATTAAATGTCTATTTGGGTAACCCGGCCCTTGACCAATCATTTCGCCATTCATTCAATGTGAACTATAGCTCATGGAATGCGTTAAAAGAAAAAAATCTCTGGGGCGGATTGTCTTTCAATATGACGCAAAATGCGTTTACGCAGTTCAGCACTATTGACGACGCCGGCCGAAGAACTTATCAGACAGTAAACGTAGACGGCATCTACAATTTGAATTTGTATAGCGATTATGGATTCAAAATACCCGAGACAAAATGGAGAATTGGTTTTGGTCCTAATGCAAACATCAACCACAACATCGACTTTGTAAGAGATGCAAAAACCAACAGCACGGTGAAGAACAAAACAGATGTAACCAGCTATGGTGTGCGCATAAATATCAGCCAATATGTGGCTGACAAATACAACTTCCATATTGGCCCCAATTTCACCTATAATAAAAGCAAGGCATCAGTTAACTCATCCGCTAATGCTGAATACTGGCAACTCAATGGCTGGGCTGAAGGACGTGTAACCTTGCCCGGTAAAGTGGAGATTGGTTCAGATGTAAACTTCCAGATGAGACAAAAGGACCCTCGTTTCCCGGACAATAACAGCTTTACAACCTGGAATGCAAATGTGATCAAACGCATTTTAAAAAATGAGCTGGAATTCAAATTTGGCGTGTATGATATCCTGAATCAAAACAGGGGTTACAACCGTAGCTTTAACAGTTACAGTTTTACTGAAACTTATTACAATACATTGAAACGGTTTTGGCTGCTGACTGTGACCTGGAATATTTCAAAAAATGGCAAACCACAAGGATTTTGATTTTAATCTTTAACTGAGGAATATGAAAAAAATATTTTTAGCAATATTGATTGGCCTGGCAGGTATAGTAAATGCCCAACAGTTTATTGAATCAGGCGCCATCGAGTTTGAAGTACGTACCAATAATCACCGCGCTTTGGGAGATGAAGGCATGTGGGTGCAAATGTGGAAGGACAAAATCCCGCAGTTTTCTACTACTTATTTCAAGTACATTTTCAATGATAATAAATCCGTTTATAAGTTCGACCGGTATGATGAAAAGACCAAACTTCCCCGTGGGTTTGGCGTAAGCAACCCGGAAGATGACATATGGTACAATGACTATCAAACAGGATCTTTTGCCAATTATAGATACATTCTCGGTGACAATTATTTACTCGCCGGTGAGTTAATGAAAATTGATTGGAAACTTACACCCAATGAAACCAGGGAGATTGCTGGCTTTAACTGTCGCAAGGCAACAGGTATCATCTTCGACAGTGTTTATGTTTTTGCTTTTTATACGGATGAAATAACGATAAGTGGTGGTCCCATGGGAATAAGCGGATTGCCGGGAATGATATTGGGCATTACCATTCCCCGCATGTTTACCAGCTATATTGCAACGAAATTACAGGTGGCCGGTGTGGACGTAAGAGAGATTATGGCACCACAAAAAGGAAAGAAAAAAGAATTTGTTGCCATTCGTAAAGATGTTGAAAAAGTAACAAAGGACTGGGGTAAGTGGGGACAACAGGCTTTGTGGAATATGTCGTTATAATATTTCACGCAAGGATCACCGGGTATTGAAGAAAAATAACAGCGAATTTCTTTACAGGGTTTTTATTACGTCTTATTTTCTTCATTACTCTCTTTAATGAGTATTTGACAGCACAAAAACTACGCTGGTGAACAAGAAGCAGCATTTTGTTAGGTTATTGAAAATGATATAGGCAGGTTTTGATTTAGCACATTATTTACACCAACAGACAAATAGTAATGAGAAAACTTCTTTTTGTTCTCCTGCTATGCTTTATCTTGCAGGAAGCATTCAGCCAGACTTCATCCATTGAAGGTTCTATCCGGGATACTTTGGATAAGAAAAATCTCCCCCACGCCGTCATTGCTCTTTTGAGCAATAGGGATTCTGTACTGGTAAAATTCACCCGTACCGATGCCAACGGCGGTTTCAGTATGAGTGATCTGGAGCCGGGTGAATATGTAATGCTGGTCAGCTTTCCAAAGTTTGCGGATTATTCAGATAAGATCACTGTACCGGATAAACAACTATTGAACCTTGGCGTTATTCCACTTACACCTGCCAGTCTCCTGTTAAAAGAAGTAGTGATTCGAACCAATGCTGCTATGCGCATCAAAGGGGATACTACTGAATTTACCGCGGATAGCTTTCATGTAAAGGAAGGAGCGACAGTAGAAGAATTGCTGAAACAAATACCCGGCATGCAGGTAAACAGTAAGGGTGAAATAACTGCACAGGGTAAAAGAGTAGATAAGGTGCTGGTGGATGGAGAAGAGTTTTTTGGCGATGACCCAACCATTGCCACGCAGAATATTGGAGCTAAAGCAGTGGACAAAGTGCAGGTATATGATACGAAATCGGAACAGGACCAGTTAAAAGGTATTGGAGCATCAGGTAGCGGTAATAAAACGATCAACATCAAATTAAAAGAAAATGCCAGGAAAGGTTATTTCGGAAAAGTAGAAGGCAGCAGTAATTTCAATAAGCTGTACAATGGCAAGTTGATGTTTAATAAATTCCAGGGGAACAAAAAGATATCAGTCTACGCTACAAAAAGCAATATTAATACAGGCAGCCTTGGCTGGGAAGAAAGGAATAAACTGGGTATTGAAGATGATTACGAATACGATGAGATCAGTGGTTATTACTATAGTTATGGAGATAATGATAACGATTTCAGGGATTGGAGCCTCCGGGGTTTACCCAATGCGTATACAGTCGGTGCTTTGTTTGGCAATAAATGGCAAGAGGATAAAAATAAATTAAATCTCTCCTACCTGTATAACCGGCTTGAAACAACCAATACAACAACAAATCTTTCACAGACTTTATTAGAGGATACCACTTTTTTCAATAATTCCATTTCAAGAAGCAAAGGCCTTTCACAACAACATGCCGTGCGGGGAAAATACGAATGGCAGATAGATTCTTTGGCTTCGATTAAGTATACCGTTGCAGGTATTTATAAAAAGAAAAATTCTTTTACCGATAGTTACAGCGAGGCGTTAAATGAAGCATCGGAGTTTGTCAATACAAACACACGAACTAATGAGCTCAACAGTGAAAAAAGACAATTGGACAACGCTCTTACTTACAAACAACTATTTAAAAAGAAGAACCGCCAGTTAATAGCTACCCTACGGTTAGGCATTGTCGAGGACGACCAGGATGGCATACTATCATCAACAAGTCATTTTTATAGTGCGGGCAATCCCGACTCGGTTGAGGTTATAGATCAGCAAAAGATCAATAGCGGCAATTCAAACACCATCGGTACCAAGATTACTTATAACGAACCGCTGAACGATAAATGGAATATCGTTTCGGAATATAGTTTGAACAGTAACCAGTCTGCTTCTCACCGGAATAGTTTCGACAAGGATGGCAATGGCAAGTATACCGAACTGAATCCTGTATTCAGCAATAATTTTAATCTTGATGCCTTGTCCAATAGCGGAACAATTACCGCAAGGTATATGGCAAAAAAGCTGGCGTTCGGGTTCGGAACAGGTCTTTCCGCCATCCGGTTAAATCTTAAAGATCTTGATCTTGGGAAAAAAACCACTTATAATTTTACTGGCTTTACGCCACAGGTGCAAATCCGCTATAAGTTAAGGTCGCAGACTAATCTATCGCTTTCTTACCGGGGCAATACTGTGCAGCCTACGATAACCCAACTGCAACCACTCCGAAATAACGACGACCCCTTAAGTATTTATATTGGTAATCCCGAGCTTAAAGTGGGTTTTAATCATAGCTTGAATGCTCATTTTAATGATTATAAAGTGCTCAGCGGACGGTACGCTTACATGAGCTTCGGTATTAACTTTTCTGAAAATTCGATTACTAACTTTAGTCAAACGGATTCTTTTGGAAAAACTACTTATGTTCCGGTCAACGTAAATGGAAATAATAACTGGTACTCTTATGGCTACTGGAGTTCGGGAGAAGGCGATAAAAAACTTAATCATAGTTTATCGCCTGAGGCCAATGGCGGACAATCAAAGAATTATATTAACGGAAAAGAAAACATCAATACTTATGCAAATCTTTCCTTGCGTTATTTTATGCGGTATTCCGTTAAGGAAAAATATAATTTCAATATAGGTCCCAGGGTTACACGGACTATTTCGAAATCATCTCTTCGCCCTTTAGCGGATAATAATTACTGGACCTATGGTGGCCGGGCCGAAGGATATGTAAAGCTTCCCTGGAACGTTGAACTGCAATCGAATGTAGAAATGGAGCTGCGGCAAAAAACCGCTGCATTTGCGAATAATGTAAATACTACGGTCTGGAATGCCGAGCTGAGCCGGAAATTCATGAAAGATAAATCGCTGAAGATGGGTCTTGTCGCTCATGATATCCTGAACCAGAACATTGGCTTTAATCGTACCATCAACAGCAACTTTATCAGCGAGCAACGCTATGATAGGCTTAGCCGTTATTTCCTGCTGACAGTTTCCTGGAATTTCAATAAAATGCCGGGGCAGGAAAAACAATAAAAGAAATTAATAAATTATTTCTTTAACGCATCAGCAATGACCATCGATGGCAATTTGATTTTTGGTAAAAACAATAGATTAAACAAATGAAAAAGCAATTCGCACTGTGTTTTATCTTTTTGCTTTCCTGTTTTGTAATAAAAGCGCAACAGGTCTTTTTAGATAAGGTAAGCATTGATTATGCAAAAACGGTGGCTGTATGGCCGCTGATGAAGGAATTAGAACCTGAGTGGTTTGAACAGAGCAAAAAATATATCCCAAAGGAGACAATCAGTTATTTCAATTTCAGCAGCGAAGGAAATAAATCCGTTTATAAGCGAACCAAAGAAGCGGATATTCCCCGTAATATGTGGTTCAAACCTTTTGCAGATGAAAATACCGTATTTAATGATTATAGTAACGGCTCTACGATTACGCAAAAACCCATCTATGAAGAAACTTACCTGGTGCAGGACAGCCTCCTGAAGATCAAATGGAAGATAACTGCCGATACAAGAAATATCGCGGGTTTTGAGTGCCGGAAAGCCATCGGTATTTTATTTGACACGGTTGCTGTTTTTGCTTTTTATACCAATGAGATCATGATTAGCGGTGGCCCGGAAGGCATTCACGGACTGCCTGGTATGATATTGGGAATGGGTATCCCCCGTTTGCATACTACCTGGTTTGCGACGAGAGTTAGCCAGGAGGTAAATGCAAAATCCATCGCTCCTGCTACTAAAGGTAAAAAGCAAACCAGGGCTTCGATGGTAACTGCACTCAATGCTGCTTTGACCCGCTGGGAAAGCTATGGTCAGAAGCTGATCCTCGCTTTTGTCATCTAGTTTATCGGCAAATGATGATTCTTGATCCAGTGATTTTTATTTCAACAATTCAAAAACATAACTTTCCTTCGGCTTTATTTCAAAACCGTCCAACGATATACTATTTCCGGAAACAACATCTTTTAGTTTTTTAAACCCTGTTATCCTCTCTGCATAATAATTCCAATCAGGTTTCATTGATTTATCGCCGGTATTGGAAATCACCATCACTGTTTGCTTTGCATCATACCGGAAATAAACATACAATCCATTTTGCGGCACATACTGCATCAGATTTCCTTTTGCAATAGCTGAAGAAGTCTTGCGAAAGTTAGCCAGGGAAGACACATAGGTAAATGCCTGCTGCTCCTGCTCTGTTCTGCCCTCTTTTGTAAATTTATTGACTGTATCTTCTTTCCACCCGCCCGGAAAATCTTTACGCACTTCAGCATCAGTGGGGTTTCTGAAATTTTTCATCAGGATTTCAGTGCCGTAATACATTTGGGGAATACCTCTTAGTGTAAGCAGCCAGTTGACGGCCATTTTATATTTATTATAATCTTCACCAACGACAGAGTAGATCCTGTCCAAATCATGATTATCCAAAAAAATGCAATTCCGTGTTGGATCTTTATAAAGGATATCCTGTGCTAAAGTAGAATACAACCTGTTAACACCATCAGTCCAACTAAAAGGTTGCCGCAATGCATCGATCATTGCATTTGTAAGCGGAAAATCAGTAATGCCCGGGCAATTATGCTTAAAGGGAACATTCAGATTGTTTTCTGAAAACCATGCGGCATTTACAACAGAAGGTACCAAGGTTTCACCGAATACGGTTAGTGACGGAAACTCTTTCGCCAATGCATCATTGATTTTATTTAAGAACTCACCATCGCTATAAAAGTAAGTATCGATCCGCCAGCCATCAATTCCAAATTCTTCGGTAGCCCAGATAGCGTATTGAATCAAAAAATTAGCCACCAATGGATTTCGCTGGTTAAGATCAGCCATAAAAGGAGTAAACCACCCATTAACTGAAAGTTTTCTATCAATGTCCGATGCATAGGGATCAACGATCGGTTGATCTTTATATGAAGAATTGGTATACGAAGGCCATTGATTCACCCAGTCTTTCATTGGCATATCTTTTATCGACCAATGATCATCACCAATATGATTGTACACCGCATCCTGGATAAATTTAATTCCTTTACTATGTGCTGCGTTCACCAATTTTTTATACGCTTCATTACCACCCAATCTCCTGTCAACTGCATATTGATTGGTAAAGGCGTAACCATGGTAAGTGCTTCGTGATACACCACCCTCCTGTGTCCTTGTCATATCATTTTCAACCACGGGTGTTGGCCAGATAGCCGTTACTCCCAACTCTTTGAAATAATCCAGGTGATCTTCTATTCCTTTTAAATCACCACCATGACGATCGAAAGGATTCGCCCTGGCGTGAACTGTGTCACGCATATCAGCAAAATAATCATTGGAAGGATCGCCGTTGGCAAATCTGTCCGGCATGAGCAGGTAAATAAAATCGGCTTGTGTTACTCCCTGTATCCTTGTTCTGCCATTTTCTTTATTGCGGGCTTTTAATTCATATTTTATTTTGACCGCTTTAGATGCTGGACCAAAACTAAAAGTTCGCTCGCCGGGCTTTGCGTTTTTATCAATGACCAGGTCAAGAAAAACATAATTGGGATTTTCAACCCGCTGAATTGCCTTTAAGGTTACTCCTTCCGCCAATTTCATCCCCGCAGGAGATAGTTTATACATAGGAATTTTTTCCGCTATTCCTTCCTGGTGAATGATCAATTGAAGTTTTGGATTCTTCATTCCTACCCACCAATGTGTGGGATATAAATCCTGGCTACAAAGAGGAGCACTTATAATAAGAAGAGCACAAATAGCTAAATGCCTTTTTTTCATCTGTTTATTTTTTATTGCCTGCTGTCGGCAGACAGGTTTTTGGTCATGACGTCGCGAACCTGCTTCGGGATGGAACCTCGCAAATAATCATTCCCCTGATGAGAAAAAATTATCATGCCTGGTTTCATATTTGAAGTTTTAAGGGATCTGGCAAATTGAAATTTGCCGGAGAAAAGTTTGTGTTACACTTGACTTCCTCGCTCAAAATTTTTAAGCCAGGGCTTTTTCCTCTTTAATGCGCATAGCACCGGGATCATAAACATAGATAACGCTTATAGCGGCACATAGCATAAAAATGCCCGCCAATACTATGGCATATACGGGTTGGTTGTTGTACACATTTTTAACCATCGGACCGCCGACGATTCCATTTAATATTTGAGGCATGGTGATAAAGAAATTAAAGATACCCATGTATATTCCCATCTTTCCCGGAGGTATCGAACCCGACAGAATTACGTAAGGCATTGCCAGGATGCTTGCCCAGGCTATTCCCACACAAGCCATCGAAAAGATCAGGAACTCTTTATTGGGAGCAAAGAAAAATGAGATCAGTCCAACACCGCCAATGATTAACGAAAGTGCATGCGTCTTCTTTCTACCAATGCGGGAAGCCAACGCGGGAAGACTCAAAGCGTAAATAGCGGACACTGCATTATACACCGCGAAAATAACACCCGTCCAATCCTGCGCTTCACGGTATGCTTTTGAACTTTTATCTTCTATAGGTAAATGAAAAATATGTGTTGCTATCGAATCAGTGGTAAAAACCCACATACCAAACAAAGCGAACCAACTGAAAAACTGAACCAATCCTAACTGCTTCATGGTCTTTGGCATTTTTTTCAGATCGGCAAAAATGCTCATGATGCCTGCATGGCTTTCTTCACTTTTCCCATGGTATTTTTCATATTCCGCAGGTGGATATTCTTTTGTTTTTATAACGGTCCAGATAATACTCCCAATAAAAACAGCGGCGCCAATATAAAAAGCAGTCTTTACATTGGCCGCTACTACTCCCGCAGGTGCCTCATTTGAGATACCTACCCAGTTATTTAATATATAAGGTAAAAAAGAACCGACCACGGCTCCTACTCCGATGAGGAAAGTTTGAACAGAAAAGCCAAGTGTTCGTTGAGAGTCGGGTAAGTTGTCTGCCACCAATGCACGAAACGGTTCCATCGCCAGGTTAAAACAGGCATCCATGATCATCAAAAACCCGGCACCTATGATTACTAATGGAGCTATGCTTCCGAGTATCCCTGCATTAGGCATTAATGTAAGAGCACTTGATGAAAGAATGGCCCCTGCTAAAAAATATGGCCTTCTTCTACCCAAGCGGTTCCATGTTTTATCACTGTAATACCCTACAATTGGTTGAACAATTAATCCTACTAACGGGGCAGCTAACCAAAACCAGGATAAATGCTCCACATCCGCACCATAATTTCTTAGAATACCGCTGGCGTTAGAATTTTGTAACGCAAATCCAAACTGAATTCCAAGAAACCCAAAACTCATATTGAATATTTGCCAAAAACTTAAATGAGGCTTGGGAACAAGATCATCTTTGTCCAGAATATAAGAGGAGGAGGCCATAGCAGTCGTTAATTTTTAGCTTTAGGCCGGGAAGATAATAATATTATGTAACAAGTACACATTTCGGATTGAGAAAAAAATTCCCCCGTTCCGGAAATTCTACCAGTTAAAACCATTACCATTCCGTCAAAATGAGTGGCTAAATAACAAACCCGTTTGGAATGATTGCCCCTTTTTTAACCACTACTATTCCATCTTTAATAGTATAGAGTGGTTGATCCGTATTCTCCAAATGAGAACCACCATTGATCCGAACATCATCGCCGATGCGGCAGTTTTTATCTACAATGGCATTATTAATATAACAACGGTTGCCAATACCTAATAAGGGAACACCCTGTGCTTTATCTTTTGCAATATCAGTAAGCGTTTCGTAATAGTCACTACCCATGATATAGGTATTCCTCACTGTAGATCCATGCCCTATCCGGGAACGTATACCGACAACACAGGTGTCCATACGTGATGCATTAATGATGGAGCCTTCAGCAATAACCGATTTCTCCAACGTTGTCCCGCTGACTTTTGCGGGAGGTAACATCCGGGCACGTGTATAAATGGCCCTGTTGTTATCAAATAAATTAAAGTCGGGCAGATCGGCTGTCAATCCCAGGTTGGCTTCAAAGAAGGAATAAATATTACCAATGTCAGTCCAATAACCATCATACTGGAAGCTTGCTACTTTGCACTTGTCAATAGAGTGCGGGATGATCTCTTTCCCAAAATCAGTTGCATCCAGGTAATTATTCTGTAGATAATCGAACAACAATTTGCGATTGAATATATAAATACCCATGGATGCGAGATATTTTCTGCCGGCTCTCTGCATCTCTTCACCGGTATCGCTTACCCATTCAGGTAACACGTCTTTCTTTGGTTTTTCAATGAAAGACGTGATCAATCCATTTTCATCTTTTTTTAAGATACCAAATTCCGGAGCTTCCCTGTCCCCAACCGGAATGGTTGCTATGGAAATGTCCGCTCCTGTTTTTTTATGATTGTCCAGCATTTCCTGGAAATCCATTTGATACAATTGATCGCCTGACAAGATCAATACATACTCACTTTCAAACGGAGTGATATGACGAAGGCTTTGCCGGACAGCATCCGCCGTACCCTGGTACCAGGTAGGATTGTCCGGAGTTTGCTCTGCTGCCAGGATATCTACAAAGGCTGAACTAAAGGCGCTAAAATGGTAAGTATTTTTTATGTGCCTGTTTAGCGATGCCGAATTGAATTGCGTCAATACAAACATGCGGTTAATACCCGAGTTCATGCAATTAGAAATGGGAATATCCACAAGCCGATACTTTCCTGCAATCGGAACAGCCGGTTTGGAACGGCTTGCTGTCAATGGATATAATCTTGATCCGGCACCTCCACCTAATATTACTGTGAGTATTTCTTTAGAAATTGACATAGGCAAACTTGTTTTTGATAATTATGCAGAAAAGTTAAGTAACAATTTGTATAAAAATTCCAACAAAAAATTATTTGATGAATATTTTTTAAATGTTATTTCAAAGTTTTATAAAGATCAATATACTGTTGTGCCGAAGAATCCCATGAATGATCGATGGTCATCATATAGCTACGCATCCATTGATACAGGTCGGGCTTATTCGTATATAAATCGATTGCTCTTCCTACAGAGTACGTAATATCACCAACACTAGCCTGGTCGAAGCGAATACCATAGCCCTGCCAGTCACCAAAGTCCTTAATGGTATCTTTTAATCCGCCAACGCTTCTGACCATTGGCACCGTTCCGTAGCGTAAGGCATACATCTGGTTTAGGCCGCAAGGCTCAACCCGGCTTGGCATTAAAAGAAAATCAGCACCAGCATATATCTGGTGACTCAGTGGCTCGCTGTATCCAATATAGGAGTTATAATATCCATTGAAGTGGTGCTTCATGTGATCCAGTTGTTCCTCCAAATAACCCTCACCTGAACCCAGCACCAAAAAATTGGCCTTACCATGATGGTGATAAATTGACTGGGAAATAGCTTCAGGCAACAGGTCGGCAGCTTTCTCTCCCACCAATCTGCCGATAAAAGCGATCAGTGGCTTTTCGGGGTCAAGACCAAACTGGTCACAGATCTCTTTCTTATTTTTCTTCTTTCCTTTTTCTACCAGTTCCTTGTCATAGTTTTTTATAAGGAAATTATCTTTTTCCGGATCCCACACCTCTGTATCTATACCATTGAGTACGCCAAAACTTTTTCCTTTTTCATATTCAAAAAGATTTTCCAGGCCATTTGCCGAATGTTTAAGTTCATCAAGGTAACTATAACTAACGGTTGTCACTTTCCAGGCACATTTGACAGCGGAGGCCATTGGGTTGATGGTATTGTTCCAATCCAGCAAACCCCATTTCCAACTGTCATAGGCAGGAATAAGATAATATTTATCCCAACTGATCCACCCCTGGTATTGACCGTTGTGTACCGTAAATACCGTTGGAACGTCAGCCAGCCTCAGGCGAAACTGATAACTATGCTTAACCATAAAAGGTATAAGCCCGGTATGATGATCATGGCAATGTATGATATCCGGAGCATGCTCCCATTTGCTCAGCCAGTCGCAAACGGCGATTTGAAAAGCTGTGAACCGTTCTGTGTCGTCATCATAACCATAAATTTTTTCTCTATCCAGCAGTCCATTTATATCTATTAAATAAAGATCGAAGCCGAGCTTGTTTGTCTTTTCACGAATGACGCTGTAATGAAACCAATATGATCCGAGATTCTGCCCCCCCTCATGCACCAGCTCCCAATTGTTCTGATAAAGAAACTTTGTACGATACATCGGCATTACCACTTTTGTAACGTGACCTAATTCGGCCTGGTATTTCGGCAACGCACCTACTACATCTCCAAGACCGCCGGCTTTTGCCACGGGATAACATTCTGCTGAAACATGTACAATTTCCATTCAAAAAAAAATTGTTTGAAGTAATTATTTTCAAATTAAGGTCTTTTTCTCATTTGCCAACTGCGATAATTTAAAATTTTTCACTAACTGATTTATTTCTATTTTCAGTGCTTAAATAAATTTAAAATCAACTGATACTATGACTGCAAAAACACCAACCAACTACGGAGCTCTTGGAACACTAGTCACAGTCTTTTTCTTTTGGGGTTTTATCGCTGCAGGAAACAGCGTATTTATCCCCTTTTGCAAACATTATTTTCACCTGGATCAGTTTCAAAGCCAGTTAATTGATTTCGCTTTTTATACCGCATATTATATTGGAGCCCTTTTGTTGTTTGCTTACGGTGCTTTTGGGGGTAAGGACCTGGTGGGGAAATGGGGATATAAAAAAAGTATAGTGTATGGTTTACTTTTTTCTGCATTCGGTGCTGCTGCAATGATCATGGCAGTTAATGGGAACAGCTTCGCCGGAATGCTTATCGGACTTTTTATCGTTGCTTTAGGGTTTTCATTACAGCAAACTGCGGCCCAGCCTTTTGCTATTTTATTAGGAGACCCTGCCACTGGTACCAGCAGGGTCAACCTGGGAGGTGGAGTAAATTCATTTGGAACTTCTATTGGTCCTCTGGTTGTAGCTCTTGCTTTATTTGGAACTACAGCTGCCATCACGGATGAAAAAATAGCTTCTCTAAGTTTATCAAAAGTTATCATACTTTATTCATTTGTTGGTGTATTATTTATCGGAGCTGCTGCTTTATTTTATTTTTCAAAAAAGGTTCCCTCTGGCATCCTGTTAGAAAAAACGGAGAAGGCCAATAAAGCTCTTTATACGTTAATAGTAATGACTGTCTTATTGATTGCTTTATTTATCCCTGTATTTGACAGCTATAAAACTGACCTTACCAATGCAACGATTGAAGAAAGACATGCCATGGAAGCATATCGTTTAAAATGGCTGATTGGAGCTTTAGCAGTAGTCGTGATAGGACTGTTATTAGCTCTCGCAAGTGCAAAGAAAAAATCGGAGGGCTGGGGAGCTATGCAATATCCACAACTAATACTGGGAATGCTTGCCATATTTGTTTATGTTGGAGTTGAAGTAGCTATTGGCAGCAATTTGGGCGAATTATTAAAACAGGAAAAATTTGGTTCTCTTTCCGCTTCGGAAGCTACTCCTTTCATTGGAATGTACTGGGGCAGCCTTATGATCGGCAGGTGGACGGGGGCAATCAATGCTTTCAATTTATCAACAAAGACAAAAACTGTTTTACAGTTTTTTGTACCCCTATTAGCTTTTGGAATATTGATTGGCATTAATACATTGGCTAAATATGATATGACTCCGTTATATTATTATATTATTTGCGTGTTTGTCCAAATAGCAGCATTTTTTATTAGTAAAAATAAACCTGCCAGAACTATGCTCACTTTTGGGCTATTGGGTGTGATAGCAATGGTTATCGGATTATTGACGACGGGCACGGTTGCAATCTACGCCTTCTTAAGTGGAGGATTGGTCTGTTCCATTATGTGGCCGTCCATCTTTAGCCTTTCTATTGCCGGGCTGGGAAAATATACCTCCCAAGGTTCTGCTTTTTTAATTATGATGATTTTAGGAGGCGGAATTATCCCTCCTATTCAAGGAAAAATAGCCGATATAATAGGCATTCATCAATCCTATATTATTGCAGTTATCTGCTTTGCTTATTTGGCATTCTTTGCGTTTGCTGTGAAAGGAATTCTGAAAAAACAAGGAATAGATTATGATGCAGAGATCGCAACTGCAGGTCACTAAATAAACAAATCAATTCATTTACTTCGTACATTTATCGCCCCGTTACGACAAAAAGTAACGGGGCTTATTTATAAAAATAAAACACGATGGCTGATAAATCCGGCTTGCAGGCACTGGCAATAGGAATTGATATTGGAGGCACAGGAACTAAATTTGGAATAGTAGACAGGGACGGAAATGTGCTTTTTTCAAGTGAGATTTCCACAAAGAAACATGCAGACGTAGATAGTTTTATTGATGAACTGTATTCGTCCTTATCCGTATTAATAGAAAAAGCCGGTGGCATTGGCCGGATGAAAGGAATCGGCGTCGGCGCTCCAAACGGTAATTATTATACCGGAACGATCGAGTATGCTCCTAACCTCCCATGGAAAGGAATTATTCCCCTGGCCAAATTGATTGAAGCAAAATTCAAGTTGCCGGTAACCCTGACCAACGATGCGAATGCTGCGGCTATTGGTGAAATGATGTATGGTGCAGCTAAGGGAATGAAGGATTTTATCATGATCACTTTAGGTACAGGCGTCGGAAGCGGTATTGTCGCCAACGGCCACCTGATCTATGGTCATGATGGTTTTGCCGGCGAACTCGGTCATACCATCATCATTCCGGACGGCAGGGTGCACCCGGGAACAGGAAAAAAAGGGTCACTGGAAAGCTATGCATCGGCTACAGGAGTTAGTAATACCGCCCTTGACCTAATGGAAAAAACAGACACGCCCAGCATACTCCGAAACATTCCCAAAAAAGAAATTGACTCCAAAAAAGTGTACGAAGCGGCCATCAAGGGCGATGAATTGGCCCGGTATATTTACGACTTTACCGGCAGGATTTTAGGACTCGCTTTGGCCAATGCCGTGATGTTTTCCAGCCCCGAAGCCATCATACTTTTTGGCGGACTGACCAAGGCCGGCGACCTTCTTTTAAAACCAACCAAGGAGCATATGGAGGCAAACCTGATCCAGGTTTTCCAGAACAAAGTCAAGATCCTGATCAGTCATTTAAAGGAATCTGACGCCGCCATTCTCGGAGCTAGCGCCCTGGTTTGGGAAGCAAACTAGCTTTATAAAATATTTTTTTCAGACCGAAAAGCTTCAACGACTCCGTTGAAGCTTTTTCTTTTAGAGGAATATTCCTGCCATTTTTTCCGACGGTCGTCTGCCCGGCTTCCTGCCCGGGTAGAACGTACTTCTTCAATCAGCATTCAAAACTACTCAAGCTGGCTTTGGCTTTTGAAGCAATATTCAATCAGCAACTTTCTCTTTGAAATCACATCCCAACCCGGTTCGTACATAACTGCATCCCGAAACGACCGGTCAACCTTATTTCATTCTAAAAACAAATGCAATTATTGATGAATACCACTCTAAATTAGTTATGTTTTTCAATAAACAACCGTTACATACTATATTTCAACAAATTAAAATTAAAAAATTAGAATATTATCACTTAGACATTAATCCTCCCTTTAAGATCCAATTTTTGGCCATTTATTAGATTATTAAATTTTAATTAACAAACATTTTATTTTGAATATTAGCTAATTGTTATAAAAAAATGAACTACTTTATTTAGTATACATTTGCTGTTCAGTTACAGCTCCAATTGCTAATACTTTTTGATAAAAAATAAGTTTACTATGAATACAAATTTCCGTCTCCTACTCTTTTCCTCAAGTTCGCCGGACTTAAACCCAAGGAAAAGACTAGCCGGTCGAAAACTCAAGCCTGGTCACTTTGATCATCGGGGTGGTATAGAGATGCCTGCTCTGTCACACCGAAAGACCGGCCCCTCTTGCGTAAAACCAAAGCATGCTGCACAAGACACACTGGCAGCTTTCGGGTAGCCAATTCCAATGGCCTATTTCGCTTGCTGAAATTCACAAGGCAGGGATTTTGTCTGATGAACCGGCCCGTAAAAAAATGTTAACCCTTTTGGGAGCCGTACCTTTAGCCAGGGAACGTCGTCATATGAACATTAAATCTCCCGGCAGTGATTAGAATTTTATTCCTTGCTATCCTTGGTTTGGCAGGTTATCAGTTGAGGGCGCAAAAAGTAGAAAGCATTTATTTCCACTTATATACCGATAGTCTGAAAAAAGGCACACATAATTACATTAATGTAGATGGTAAAATGTCGAACGGGCAGTGGCTGCCGTTGACGGACAAAGAGATTCAATTCAGCTCATCTGATTACAAATTTTCAGGTAATGAGTTGATCGTACCGGCCAACTGTACCCTGGATAAGATTACCGTAAAAGCTGTATTGAAAAGTAACCCCTCACTTTGGATCGAAAAGACGATTTGGGTAAAAAAGAAACCCGATCCGGAGTTGCCCACAAAAGAGGAAGTAATGCGGGAAATCAAAAGATCAAGAAGGAGAGGTTAGTTAATAAATAAAATTTCTTACCTAAAGTCTGAGCTCAATAAACATAAAAAAAGCCGGTCTCGTCAGAAACCGGCTTTGCTTTTAATATTAGTTCTTCTTACAATGTTTTCTTTGCATCTTCCAGGAATTTCGCCAGCCCGATATCTGTCAGTGGGTGTTTTAAAAGACCTAAAATAGAATCGAGCGGACAGGTGCACACATCAGCCCCGGCTTCAGCACATTTAACGATATGCAAAGCGCTACGGATTGATGCAGCTAAAATCTCCGTCTTATAACCTTGTATGGAATAAATCTGTGCTATCTGCGCTATCAGGTCTACACCATCCCAATTACTGTCATCGATACGACCAATAAAGGGTGATACATATGCCGCTCCGGCTTTTGCAGCCAATATGGCCTGGCCCGCTGAAAATACAAGGGTACAATTGGTCCGTATGCCGTTATCTGTAAACCATTTTATCGCTTTTACCCCATCTTTGATCATTGGAACCTTAACGACAATGTTTGGGTGAATAGCCGCCAGTTTCTTTCCTTCCTCAACTATCCCGTCAAAATCAGTTGAAATTACCTCAGCGCTGATATCGCCGCCATCTACCATTTCACAGATAGTCTTGTAATGATTAATGATGGCTTCCTGTCCTTTGATACCTTCCTTTGCCATCAGGGAAGGATTGGTGGTAACACCGTCTAAAATTCCAAGATCATGGGCTTCTTTGATCTGTGCAAGATTGGCTGTATCAATAAAAAACTTCATAAACCCCTATTCCCCAAAGGGAAATTATTGTTTGAACGTTTGAAGATACCTGAAGATTTATATCCCCCCTTCAGGGGGTTAGGGGGTAAAAAAAGGCAGGCTCCTCACATCGCACCGCTCAACCACCTACTCTTGCTGCCTTCCGGCCCTGGGAGGGTTCAGCAGGAGCTGGTCGTGTAAGACCTGCCGGCGCAAAGATAGGGAAGCAGGGATGATTGTTAATTGAATATTTGAAAAATGAACTGCTTTTCTATCTTCCAACTAATGTATTTAATTGTGCCATACCTATTAGTTCATCAGCCCGGGCGCCGAATGGACGGTAATAAACCAGCACCGTATAACTATTTTCGGTATTAGTAAAATTGCCCTCGGTATTATCAAAAGAAAAGCGATTCCCCGGTTCCTTTCCTCCTTCCAATGTGATATAGGAATAGTTATAATACCCTTGCTTTAAGTAAAGTGTCTTTTCATAAACTCCCTTGTCGGCGTTAAATACCATACGGGAAGCTTCATTGGGTAAATAATTTGTAAGCTCCCCAAAAATATAAATGTCTTTGCCTGGATACTGCCTGCCCCCGGGTGGCATATAGGTAAAATGAACATAGGCATAGTCACTTTGCCAGTAAGGATTATTGCCATCCATATTTTCGATGGTATAAATGCCATTCAGGTCACGATAATAAACATACACTTGTTGTTTCCGTTCGGCATCGGGCTTTACATATACTTCTGTTCTTGCATCATTCGTATCCACCAGTTTTAGCATACGATCACTCATCAACCGAAGGCTCCGCAGATCAATCCACCGCCATTCCCGACCCGCCTGGAAACTGCTGACATCGTTGTTATATTCATAATAGTTACCCCGATAAATGGTAGGCCGGTCAAACATAGCCGCCGTGGGCCAAATATTATTTTGCAGCACCGTTACTTTGAGATCCTGTGGTGACATAGCATTGATTCTTGCATTCGCAGTGTTCACCACTACCTGCACCCGCTGATCGGTCAGGTATAGTTGAGAATTGAATGGCTGTTTTAACTGTGCTGCAATAGCAACCTTATTATCCACCACCAAAAACCGTTTGGTAAAATAAAGTTTAGAGGTATCGCTGTTCAAAAATACTTTCAACAGGTAATTGCCGGAGCGTATGGGAGTCGAGCTTCGATCCGGTAAAATCGCCTGGTAATGGGTGTATTTGGTAAAAGAAATAGATGAATAGCGATAATTGGTGATCCGGGTTGTTTGAAAACCGCGGATATAATCAAAGGCAGGCAAGTTAGCCGGCCTCCAGTCCGCATTGCAAAGTTGAAAGGTGTAATAATAGCTTTTAACATCGGCATCAAAGTCATCAAAATGTAATTCCAGTTGTTCGCCGCTATTCAGGCTAATAATAGGATAACTAAAGATATCTCCATACTTGTGTAGTTTGGCGGTATGAATATTGGGTTGATAAATATGATCGGGTATTTGAGCCCCGGCTATGTAAAAAGCAAAGATGGAAAGAACAGCAATTATCGTTTTCATTCTAAAAATAATTAATACAATGGCAGCAGTTAAGTGTTGTGGCACCGGGCTGGATGCCCCGATTATAACCTTCACAATATTGTGAAAAAAGGGTAAAAAAGCAGATAAATATACGTTTCGGCTTATTTTTGAATACACTATTAAACAATTTAAGACAAACATTTCATTTTGAAGGTTGCAGGCTTTATAGCAAACCGCATCGCATTTAATCAGCAGAAATCCTTTTCCCGCTTTATCATCCGCTTATCGATTGTCGCCACTGTTATCAGTGTTGCAGTAATGATTATAACCCTGGCATTTGCCAACGGGTTTCAGGAGCAGGTCAGCCAAAAAGTATTTAGTTTCTGGGGGCATATCCGCATGCAGGAAAAGCAGCCTTTTAAAGCTTTGATTGCGGAAGAAACACCGCTTATTAAAAATGATACTCTCGTTGATGAAATCAGGAAAAATCCAGCTATTCAAAGCATCTACCCGTTTGCTACCAAATACACCATTCTAAAAACAAAAGATGAGATCGAAGGGGTATTGCTGAAGGGGTTTGACAGCACTTACGATTTTGCCCATCTGAAACGATTTATCCAGGCAGGGAGGCCAATACAGTTTAATGACAGCACTTACAGCCGTGAGATTATGATTTCCCTGTACACGGCCAACCAGCTGAAACTAAAAGTAAACGACCGTGTCTTTATTTATTTCATTCGTCCTGACGGCAGTCTGCGTCCTGACCGGCTTACGATCACCGGTATATATAAAACAGGAATTGAAGAATACGACAAAACATTTGCCATCGGCGACATTAAACTAATTCAACGATTAAACGATTGGCAACGCACCGAAGCCGGCGGCTATGAAATATTTTTAAAAGATTACAAAAAGATAGATGAAGTAGCCGATGAAATTTATTACATGGATGACTTCCCTCCCACCTGGGATGCACAAAGTGTAAGAACCGTTTCGCCGAATATCTTCGACTGGCTGAATATGCAGGATGTGACCCGCAATGTGCTGATTGCATTTATGATCATTGTCGCTGTTATCAACCTGATTACCTGTCTTATTATCCTTGTACTCGAAAGAGTGCGGATGATCGGGGTGTTGAAGGCATTAGGTGCTACCGACTGGACCGTACAAAAAATCTTTCTTCGTCACTCTCTTATCATTACGCTTACCGGCATCGTCGTGGGACTGGTGGTGGCATTGGGCGTTTTGTATCTGCAGCAAACAACCGGCTTTATCAAATTGCAGGAAGACGCTTACTACCTGAGTGAGGCTGCTGTCAAAATCGTTTGGTGGCAGATTGCCGCTATTTGTATCGGGACATTGATCGTTTGCTTCCTGATATTGATGATACCGTCAGTACTGGTAAGAAAGATTCAACCCGTGAAAGCGATCAGGTTTAGTTAAAGTCTGAACCAGGATTTTGGGAGATTAAATGGATTAAGAGGATAGTGAACTGTATTCCGGTATACAAGGCTTGAAAGAGAAATTCCTTTCAATCTTAAAAATCCCTCCAAATCAAGGTTCAGATCATACAAGATGCGATAAAATAATTCCCGTGGCAACAGCTGCATTTAACGATTCGGCCTTGCCAATCCGGGGAATAGTAACTTTTACATCTATCAATTCAAATATCTCGTTTGAAATTCCTTTTGACTCGTTGCCGATAATGATCAGCCCTTCCGTTATTTTTTTCATCGCCGTCACGTCCTTTCCCTCCAACGCTGCGGCATAAACGGGAACGTCTTTGTGTTGCTTTAACCACTCCACTAAATCGGTATATACTATTCCTACCCTTGCTATACTACCCATGGTTGACTGCACGGTTTTAGGATTATAAATATCCGCACAAGTTTTACTGCAAATGATCTGCTTTATTCCAAACCAGTCAGCAATACGTATAATAGTGCCTAAATTTCCCGGGTCCTGTATTGTATCCAATACCAAAGACAAAGCTGCTTTGGTACGTATAGTTTTGTTATTGGCGGGCTTTTTAATTACCGCTACTACTTTATTAGGCGTGGACAACTGTGAAATTTTTCCCAAATCATTTTCATTGATCTCGGTAGTTTTTATTGCCTTGACGGATGTTCCGTTGGCGGCAATCCAGTCCGGCAATGCAAACAGTTCGGAAATTTCCAAAGCGTCGGATTCGAGTAATTCAGCAACAATCTTTGGTCCTTCCGCAATAAACATTCCTTCTTCATCCCTTACTTTTTTCTGGCCCAAACTTTGGATATATTTGACCTGCGATTTACCAAGCATTGTTGTTTTAATTTATTTATGTTATCGGGCAAGCCTTTGTTTTATAGAAAACTCTTCAACGCATATTTAGTCGTATTCGCCATTGGAGTGTTTGCCTCCTGCACCATTGTAAAAAGATACCAGCCCGGAAAACCTTTTGTCTACAAAACAAATATCAACCTAATAGGTAATTTTTCAAAAGAAGAAAAGGAATCACTGCTGGCTGGCCTCGAAGACCAGCTGGATGATAGCATGCAGGTAAGAAAATTGGATAAACTTCTCTGGAGTGTGATGAAAAATCCTCCCGTTTACGATAGCGCCAATGCGGATAAATCTATCATGTTTATGCAGGCGTTGTTGAGGTCACATGGCTATTTTAGTGATTCAATTTACTATGATCACACAATTAAACCGGAAGGGAAAGATGAACTTCGCACAACGGTTAATTTTAACGTGCGACCGGGCAAACAAGTGCATCTTGATTCTATCAACTATAATCTTCGCCATCCCGATCTTCAGCATATAACTGATTCAACAAAATCACAGGCATTAATTAAAAAAGGGGACCCCTTCGCAAAAAATCTTATTTCAAACGAGCTTGACCGGCTAACCGACGTATATAGAAATACCGGTTATCTCCGGTTTACCCGTGACGAATTGGTTGGTCTTTGGGATACCCTGGACGTCTCATTATTGCAACCCGGTCTGGATCCTTTTGAGCAATTAGAAATATTGCAAAAACTGAAGGAGCGCCGCGAAAATCCAACCGCTAACCTGGAACTCAGACTGAGAACTATCGATAGTGTAAAACTCACTAAGTTTTATATGGGTAATGTAACGGTGTACCCCGATTACATCACGGACACGGTTGGCCTCCTTCGCAAAGTCAAAGTAGTAGAAGGACTTACCGTTATCCAACACCGCAACAGGTTTAAAGCAAAAATATTTCCGCCGAATATTTATTTACCAAAAGATAGTCTCTATCGCCAGCGCAGATATATTCGCACAATCAATCGTTTAGATTTAGTTGGCGCCTGGCGAACAGTTAGTATTGACCAGGTTCCGCGGAGAGATACGGTTGATTTTGTTATTCGCCTTATACCGAAAAAAAAATATTCATTTGATACCAATGTTGAAGGCAGCATCAACCAAAGTGCTTTTGCAGGCAATCTTTTTGGCGTAGGCGTAAATGTTAGCCTGCAAAACAGAAACTTTGCAAAAGCGGCTAACATGACGAATTCGAACCTTCGTTATGGCATTGAATTGGGCAATATAAAAGGAGCCGGTCAATTCATCCAGACACAACAGGTCAGCTTCAACCATAATATTTATTTTCCACGTTTTGTTCCGGGAACAAACCTTATCCCCGAAAATTTTCGGGATAATTTCCGAACTATCTTTTCATTCACAGCTGCCAATACAGAGAGGCGATTATTGTATAATCTTACTACTATCAATGGATCCTGGGGATACGAATATCAACGACGAAAATTATTAGTGAATGTGAAGATCCCGAATATCGAATATTCCTACCTGGTACGCCGGGATAGTCTTGATACGCTGATTAAGTACAACCCATCGCTTCGCAATATATTTACAGATGGCTTTATTTCTTCTGTTATTGTCAACCTAACATTAAGTGGTGGGCAAACAAATAAACTAAATGTTTTTCGGGCAAACCTTGAACAGTCGGGCCTTATCACCGGACTAATCCGCAATTCATTTTTGGATCGTCATCTTTATCGCTTTATCAAGCTTGACGCCGAATTTGCAAGGCTGATTCGGTTTCCTAAAGCTTCGATGGCCTTCCGGGCCTTTGCAGGAGCGGGTTATGAATTTAATTCTACACGCAGCCCCGATAAAAGAAATAATCTTCCGTTTTTCAAACAATACTTTAGTGGCGGCCCCAACAGTATGCGGGCATGGGCATTACGGCGTCTCGGTCCCGGCTCAACAATGAAAGAGTTCAAGGGTCAGTTCGGCACACCCGACCGCTACGGCGATATTCAATTGGAAGCAAATGCTGAATACAGGTTTCCCATCGGAAAACCCTTAGGGATAAAAGTGAACGGTGCATTGTTCACCGATGTGGGCAATGTTTGGTTTATGAAAAAAGCACCCGACCGGCCGGAAGAAGAAATATTTAAACTAAGTCGCCTGGGTAAAGATATCGCCATTGGCGCCGGTGGCGGTCTCCGTGTTGACTTTGATTTTTTTGTCATCCGCTTTGATTATTCATACCGAATAAAAGATCCAAGCCCTGCGCTTTCAGATGCACAATATCAAAACAAATGGTTTAGCTATCCCTTTTTTAAAGGCGCACAATTCCAGTTGGGAATTGGTTATCCGTTCATTTTCTAAGAGCTTCAGCCTATTCCTTTTTATTATTCATGATCAGGTATTTGGCCGTTTCAAAAAATGCGGATGTAAAAGTTGTTAAACTCTGGCGGACAGAATCTCTCTTTTCCCTGGTATACACAGAATCATTAAAATGGATGGGGACCATCCTGGTATCAGGGAAGTTCAGGTTTTTGATGAAATAGTAATCATCTGTTACCATGCCTATTCTTCCTGCCGTATTGGTGATAAAAGCATAATTATTTTTCTTAGCCGGATCCAACAAATCGCGGCCCAATGTAGTGTTGACATAAGGTTGTTGAACCATGCCGGCTATCGTGGGTAGCACATCAATCTGGGAAACTACTTCACTCCTTTTCTGTGGTTTTAATAAGTAAGGTGCATAAAACAACAACGGTACATGTTCGTCTGTTAACCGTTGATTTGTCCATGCTGCAGGATACACTGCATCAGCATTACCTGCCACACCGTGATCACCAATAAAAACAAAAATGGTATTATGGAAATAAACCTCTTTTTCGGCAGCTTCCATAAATTTTTTAAAGCAGTAATCGGAATAACGAAAAGTATTATACTCATCCAGCGACTCAAATCCATATTTGACCAGTTCTTCTTCCGATACAATTGATCTTACAAAATCCGTGTCGTTGGCCGGTATCATATACGGCCTGTGATTATCCGAGGTTTGAATAATGGCGAAGAAAGGTTTCTGCTGTCGCCTGAAAACGCTATTCGCCTCCAGGAAAAGGTCTTTATCGCTGATACCCCAAACATTGACCTTTGGTGATTTAAAATTTCCCTCCGTGTGCATCTGCAAATCATCAATGTTTTTAAGCAGGCCGCCAAAATTGTTGAACTCCGGGCTGCCACCTAAAAAATAATGTTTGTTATAACCCTCAAAATTATTAATGATGGTATGCTGCTTTATTGCCAGCGGATTGCGGGTTGAAAATTTGAACAGTTGTGCATCCGGAATACCCGTAATTATCGCAAACAATCCTCTTGCTGTAGAAAAGTGAGGTGAAAAGCAACGTTCGAAAAATATCCCGTTTTTACAAAGTGAATCAAAATATGGAGTAGTGTTTAGCGGGTTGCCGCTCATCGTGCTTTTATACATGCTGAACGACTCGCACATCACCAACACTATATTCGGCCGGCTCTCCAATGCTTTACTGCCGGGGGAAATAATTCTGCGGTAAGAAAAATTAGTTGCATCGGGTAGTTGCATCCACTCTGCCATGACGGGAAATGCCTCTCTTGCTTTTTGCTCGTTGAACTCCGGCTTGCGTAATTTAAGCGTAGCGAAAAAATTTTGCAACGGGTTTAATGCGAGATACGACTTAAAACTGTCTTCGAATACAAAACATTGTTTCCAGGTAAGCGGTGTCAATGCAATTCTTCCATAAATAAAAACACAAAGTATTATTGCAGTGATGATAAAAAATTTCCTCTTGTACGGAATTTTAAGACCATCCGTACTGGTGATGACCCGCCAGTGACTCTTACGATACATCCAGCGAAAAAGAAGAACGGTAATCAATAATCCAACTACCATCCAAAACAATGGATAGGTTTGCCACATCATTGTTAATGAGATACCGGGGTCTTCTACAAAATTCATCGCTCCGGCATCCAGCCGGGTATGATTGTAAGAAAAGCTGCCAAAATCAGCGGCAAAAAAGAAAAACACAACAAAGGTGACCGCAGCCAGGTACCAGGTCCACCATTTTTTATTACGGGCCGAATAAAAAGGTGAAAACTGCTGAAACATGCTAACTATTACAATCGGCAATAATATGATAGCAATCCAGCGAAGATCATATTGTATTCCCATCAAAAAAGAAGGAATAAGATCCCGGAATGAAAGATTGTCGGGCTTAAAAGCAAAATAAGTAGCTAACCGGAATAATGTAAAGATCAACAGGAATATTAAAAAGAGATTAATAACCCAGAGTATTGTTTTCGGTATTTTATACCTTTTTAACATGAAGATCTGTTATGATTTTTTATGCAAATTGAAGATTGCAAAAGAAGATAATTTCCCCGGTTCGGGCAATAGTCAGTTCGTTAATCTTTGTCATGTTTTGTCCCATTAAAACGGTAATCGGTATTTTTGGCACCATGTTTTTGCTTTCTCTTCTAGAAAATCTTGAAAAATGGGATCAATGGTTGTTTATTCAAATCAACACCACACTAGCCAATCCTGTTTTTGACAGCCTGATGCCGTTTATGCGTTATGCACTTAACTGGGCGCCCCTTTATTTGTTCCTTGGTGTTTTTGCGCTATTGAATTACAAAGGTAAAGGTGCCTGGTGGATTCTATTCTTTATTACTACAATCGCAATGACAGATATTATCGGTAATAACCTTTTCAAACATGTTTTTCAACGCATACGCCCCTGCGGTGATCCGGATTTTTATATACATGTACGGCTGTTAACTGATCATTGTTCTACGGGCTACAGTTTTGTTTCCAATCATGCTGCTAACCATTTTGGTTTGGCAACATTCTTTTTTTTAACAGCGAGACCTTTGTTAAAAAATTGGGCGGCTGTTGCGTTTGTTTGGGCAGGATTGGTTGCTTATGCACAGATATACATTGGCATACACTATCCGTTCGATATTCTTGGCGGCGCATTGCTGGGAATGATTTGTGGATTCCTGACCGGCACTCTTTTCAATAAGCGCTACGGAATCGCTATCTTCGATGTACAATCAACTGTTTCTTCTTAAATGGAAATATTTATTCTGGCAGGCCTTATCCTGCTAAATGGCCTTTTCTCGATGGCCGAAATTGCGTTGGTTTCTGCACGAAAATCCAGGTTGGAAGTACAGGCAAACAAGGGAGACAAAAAAGCTGAAGAAGCACTTAAGCTCGCCAACAAACCAGAAACTTTTCTTTCCACAGTACAGATGGGTATAACCGTTATTGGTATCCTGACTGGTATTTACTCAGGCGAAAAAATCACCGATAATTTTTCTGAATTTCTCAATCAATGGCCGGCGCTGATTCCTTATAGTCAGGGAATAGCTACTGCCATTGTCGTAATTATTGTTACTTATTTTTCAATCGTATTTGGTGAACTGGTGCCGAAAAGATTGGGGCTTTCCCGTCCTGAATTGATAGCCAAAGCGGTAGCTAAGCCAATGAGAGTTATCAGCGTCACCACGCATCCTTTTATCTGGCTGCTGAGTAAATCAAGCAATATTATTGTAAAGATCTTCGGTCTGAAACCCAACGACACCCAGGTAACTGAAGAAGAGATCAAGGCCATCATCAGTGAAGGAACCGAACAGGGAACCATTGAAGAAACCGAACAGGAAATCATAGAGCGGGTATTTCATCTAAGCGATAGAAATATTACTTCACTCATGACACATCGCAGCGATATCATTTGGTTTAATTTGGATGACACGGAAGAAACGATCAAAGAAAAAATAACTGGCGAGCCACATTCCATTTACCCAATCTGTGATAATTCGATCGACAATATCAAAGGTGTTGTGGCCATTAAGGACATGTATGTAAGTGATGATAATATCTTATTTAAGGATCTGATGCGTCCTGCCTTGTTTGTACCGGAAAACAATACGGCCTTCCAGGTGATGGAAAAGTTCAAGGAATCAAAACTGCATTCCTGCTTTATCGTGGATGAATACGGAAGCATATTGGGTATGATCACTCTTAATGATATTTTGGAAGCTATCATCGGAGAAATGCCCCAACCCGATATGGAGGACTATGAAATTACTGAACGGGAAGACGGCTCATTCCTTGTAGATGCGCAGATACCTTTTTATGATTTTCTTACCCGTTTCGAAAAGGCTGAATGGATGAATGAAGGCGAACAGGAATTTGATACGCTGGCTGGCTTTATCCTTCACCGGTTGGAACGTATTCCCCACACGGGCGATACGTTGGAATGGAAAGGATTTGCTATAGAAATTATCGACATGGATGGTCACCGCATCGACAAGGTAATGGTAAAGATCAGTAAAGCGCTGAGAGAAGAAATGGAAGAGTAAGTTAGTTGAATAGGTTTAAGAAGTTCAAAAAGTTCCAGAAGTTGAATGCCCGTTTTAAACGTATTAAACCCTTTAAACCTTTTGAACCTAATAAATAATCTCCGCTTCTTTTTCAGGATAATCCAACTTCGTACTTTTTCTTTTTCCACCCACTATCACATGCATTAGATTGATCTGGTCTGAATAAAGCTCGTGCATCAGGCTATTGGTAATTTCTATTTTCTTTGCGACAGGTATATCATTAGCCTGGAAATAACTGTAAATAGCGTCATTATCTTTTTCGTAGCCGAGATAGTGGAATTGAACCGGCTTTCCATCCACTTCTATTTTGAGATGCCCCTGTACAAACTGATTCACTAGTTTTTCCATGGCCGGTCTGTCTGGCGGATTGATGAGGTCAACCCTGGTTTTATAATTCATTCCCAGCACTTTTTCAAAATCATCTGTAAACAACTTGCAGCTTATTTCCAGTGTTTTTTCACCGGCATTGTGATTGATCTCGGTCACACTTACATGCAAAGGGTGAATGGCATTCACGCTTCCTTCCGGCGATAAGAGTTTCCACTCATATTCATTTCCCATTGGATATATACCGGCCGGAATAAGTAAGGCAAAAAGCCATTTATTGAACAATGTTGCCATTAAAAGAAATTTTTTTTTGGTTACAAAAGTCTGGCTTATTTTGAAGTCTTGCAAATACACGACGTTAAAATTACAGGAACGGTTTACAGGCCGACCCTCTAAAAACAATCATGGGAGATTTCGGGTTTTATTTTGGACTGGGTTGGGAGCATATTATCAGCTTTGATGCATTGGACCACCAGCTCTTCATAGCGGCACTTGCTGCTATCTATTTGCTAAGAGACTGGAAACAGGTATTGATCCTCGTAACAGCTTTTACCATTGGTCATTCGCTAACACTTGCGCTCAGTGTATTCGACATTATCCGATTTCCTTCAAACTGGGTGGAGTTCCTGATCCCTGTAACCATCGTGATAACTGCCATATCTAATTTGTTTCAAAAAAAATTTACGGAGCGGTCCATACGCGTCAATTATTTTTTGGCCCTCTTTTTCGGTTTGATACATGGAATGGGGTTTGCCAACTCTATTCGTTTTATGCTGGCAAAGGATCAGAATATTGGCTGGGGATTATTTGGCTTTAATGTAGGGCTCGAAGTGGGACAAATTGTTGTCGTATTCATCTTATTAATAGCAGCCTACCTGATTGTTAATCTCTCGAGAGTAAACAGGAAAGATTGGGTAATATTTTTATCGGCATCGGTATTCAGCCTGGCATTAAAAATTGCGCTGGAAAGAATCCCTGCCTAAAAAACCATTGCATTTTCTAAAATGAACAATAAAAACAAACACATGAAAAAGGTTGGTCCTCTTTTAATGATGCTGACCGGATTAGGTTCTGCAACAGTCGCACAGAACATTCAAAACAATCCGGGCAGCAATCATGGTAACAAGTTTGAACAGTTGGGTAGCATCATGCCAACGCCAAACGAATACCGCACTGCCAGTGGCGCTCCTGGCCCAAAGTATTGGCAACAACGTGCCGATTATGATATCAAATGCGAACTGGATGAAAGGAATTTGAAACTAAACGGTAGTGAAACGGTGACTTATTTTAACAACTCGCCTAACACACTCACCTATCTCTGGTTGCAGTTGGATGAAAACGAGCACAACAATTTGAAAAATGCGAATTATCAGACCAGCAACCGGATGATCAGCCAGGTGAATCCAAAACAGTTGGATAGAGCTACGTCCACTACTTCTGATAATGGCTTTGGTTTCAACATTCTTAAATTAACAGATGCTACAGGTAAGGCATTGAAGTACACTATCAATAAAACGATGATGCGTGTTGAATTACCTGCAGAACTAAAAGCCGGCCAACGCTTCGTTTTCAAACTCGATTGGAATTATAAAATTTCTGATCGTATGTCTGATGGCGGACGCGGTGGTTATGAATATTTTCCGGAAGATGGCAACCACCTGTTTACGATGGCTCAATGGTATCCCCGACTGTGTGTGTACAGCGATTTCCAGGGCTGGCAAAATCACCAGTTCACAGGCCGTGGTGAATTTGCGTTGACCTTTGGCAACTTTAAGGTGCAAATGACCGTGCCTGCAGACCACGTAGTAGGCTCGACAGGGGAATGTTTGAACTATGCTGCTAACCTTACTCCTGAGCAATTGGCTCGCTGGAAAAAAGCGCAAACCAGCAAAGAACCGGTTGAAATAGTTACACTAGCCGAAGCAAAAGCTGCGGAAAAAAATAAAAGCCTGCCTACCGGGCAGGCAGGCACCAAAACAAAGACATGGATCTATAAAGCTGATAACGTCAGGGATTTCGCCTGGACCAGTAGCCGCAAATTTGTTTGGGATGCAATGCCGGTAACAGTTGAAGGCAAAAAAATCATGGCTATGAGTTTTTATGGAAAAGAAGCTTATGGTTTGTATCGTCCTTTTTCTACCAAAGCTGTTGCTCATACCATTAAAAGCTATTCCAAATTCACTATTCCTTATCCTTACCCGGTAGCGCAAAGTATAGAAGCGGCAAACGGTATGGAATACCCTATGATTTGCTTTAACTATGGTCGTACTGAAAAAGATGGTAGCTACAGTGAAGGAACAAAATATGGAATGCTTGGTGTGATCATCCACGAAGTAGGACACAACTTCTTCCCGATGATCATCAACAGTGACGAACGTCAATGGAGCTGGATGGACGAAGGATTGAACTCGTTTGTTGAATACCTGACGGAAGAATCGTGGGATAACAAATTTCCCGTTAGAGGCAAAGGCCCCGCTTATACAATTGTTGACTATATGAAACTGCCCAAAGATCAGTTGGAACCAATCATGAGCAACTCTGAGAACATTATCGGCTTCGGGCCCAATGCGTATACAAAACCTGCAACTGGTTTGAATATGTTACGTGAGACCATCATGGGTCGTGAGTTATTTGACTATGCATTTAAGGAATATGCAAGAAGATGGGCTTTTAAACATCCTGAACCAGCTGACTTTTTTCGTACGATGGAAGATGCCAGTGGTGAAGATCTTGACTGGTTCTGGAGAGGTTGGTTCTATGGAACGGATGCCTGCGATATTTCATTGGATACCGTAAAGTTTGCAAAAGCTGACCTGGCAGCGGCTCCGCCTGATTCAAAAGAAAGAACTATTACCCGTAAGCTTGACAAACCACAAACATCTGCCTACGATGATCTTTCAAAAATTCGTAACCGTGGCGCCGGTCTTCGCTTTGAAACCGATGCTGATACCACGCTGCGTGACTTTTACTGGAGATATGCCCGTGGCCTGGAGCCTTACGACAGCACCTCCTATGAGGTAAAACTTCCTGCAAGAGAAGCAGAGGCTTTGAATGCAGAAGAAAAAGAAAAGTATGGCAATGCCAATATGTATGAACTTACTTTCAGTAACAAAGGCGGCCTTGTAATGCCAATCATCGTTGAGTGGACCTATAAGGATGGCACTACAGAAGTAGATCGCATTCCCGCACAGGTTTGGCGCCACAATGAAAATAAAGTGGTGAAGACATTTGTGAAAAATAAAGAAGTGGCTTCCATCAAATTGGACCCATTCAGGGAAACAGCTGATATCAACACGGATAATAACAGCTGGAACGAGATACCACAGCCTTCTAAATTCACGATCTTCAAACAAAAAGCCGGTGCAGCCCGTGGACAAAGTCAGGGCATTAACCCGATGCAGAAAGCAAAAGAAAAGAAAGGATTTTAAGTTTCCTGTTCAGCAATAATTGAATCATTAATAGCGGAGGCATTCACAAACGAATGCCTCCTTTTTTTATCTTTAATGCATGAGAAAGCATTTCATCATTATACTGTTGATCGCATTTGCCATAAACTCCTCGGCTGCTATTGTGGATACCGTGGTTATTTACAGTAAGGCTATGTCGAAAAATATCAAATGCATAGTGATAAAACCAGGAAAGAAAAAAGACAAAACAACAGTCTTTCCAGTTGTATACTTATTACACGGCTACAGTGGTAAGTATAGCGATTGGATTTTAAAAGTACCGGCACTAAAGCAATATGCAGATGAATATAAATTGATGATCGTTTGTCCGGATGGAGATTATAGCAGCTGGTATTTTGACAGCCCTGTTGATTCATCCATGAAATACGAAACATATATCGCTAAAGAAGTACCTGAGTATATTGATGCACATTATCCAACCATCAAAGGAAGAAAAGGAAGAGCTATCACCGGGTTGAGCATGGGCGGTCATGGCGGACTTTTTTTAGGATTTCGCCATGCCGATATATTCGGCGCCTGTGGCAGTATGAGCGGGGGTGTTGACTTAAATGCATCCAGAAACAAATTCGATATCATCAAACGCATAGGCGATACCGTTTCTCATGCGGATAACTGGAAACAATACTCCGTCATCAATATTGTTGAAAATTATCCAAAAGACTCCCTGGCGATAATCATAGATTGTGGCACCGAAGATTTTTTCTATACTATCAACCACGACCTGCATAAGAAAATGGTTGCATTAAAAATCCCGCATGACTATATTGAACGCCCCGGTAAGCATGATTGGAATTACTGGGGTAATGCAATTAAATACCAGTTACTATTTTTCAGAAGTCATTTTGACAAAATGAATACGATGTAAAAAAGGCGCTAAAAAATGTTATATTTATAGTGTAACAAGAATATATGCGTGTCGTAAAAGAAAAAGTACAATCATCTCCATTTAAAACGCTATTATCAGCGATAAAAAAACTATCAGCAGAAGAAAAACAATTGCTGCGTATGGAACTATTCTCTGCGGATGCCCTTGCAGAAATGAGAGCTTTTGAAGCCCGGTTGAAGAAAAAAAAAGCTCCACTAAAAAAGACTGATGACGAAATTGTAAAACTCACCACTTTTATACGCAATAACAGATATGCCAACAATAAAAAAATGTTGCATTGATAGAGTTGCGTATGGGTAAAGTATGCAGGACATTTTAAAACTTCTACCCTGCTGCGTTATATTTCCAATAATAATTTGATTGTATATGCGGGACAACTACCTGCTCGGTGAAATACATGAAGCGTTGATATCAGGGTTCAATTTTACCCCCAGCGAGGCAGATAAGATCATACAGTTAATTTCTCCCTTTATCATTCTATATGCACCCCACAATATATACCGGCTGTCAAAGGACGCAAAAGACAATTATCTTTATGATCTGTGTATTCAAAACGGTTGCCATTATCTAATAACAATCGACAAGGAAATTCTTTCGGACAAGTCGGCCCCGTTTATAAGAAAAACCGATGCATGGTTGAAGAAAAAAATAAAATGATACGTCTATTTCACCAATTCAGCACGCCATCGAAAAAAATTATCGATGGATTTTTACATTGACTTTATTATTAACTAAGGAGCAATTTTTTAATACCCCGTACTTCCATCCCTCACTTTTATCTTTTTCTTTTTATTCTTTTTTTCATAATCTAAAATAGCCTGGGGTTTGGGAACCGTCTTTTTACCTGCAGCCTCAGTTTTTGCTTTCGGATCGCTAAAACCAATGGGCTTAAGTTCTTCGTCATCATCAGAACCGGCTATCGGCAAGGCATCGCCGGTCTTGATTTTATCAGCCCAATATTCCTCTGTCTTTAAAATGGTGCCCCATTCCGGATCGAAATATTTCCAGGTGCCGTGTTTCATCGTAGAACCTTCAACTTTCACTACTACCCTATCCACTACTTTGGTTGGATCAATCACGTCCAATATATCCACGGTATCGAAAGTTCTGCCGGGTTCAATGGCCCTCCAGCTTTCTTCACGAATCAAACCGCCGCGGCGTGAATAGTATCTTGATTTCCCATCAAGACTGCCCCAACGATAATTTTCTTCCGATAGTTTATCACCCATAAGTGAAAATTTCACCCATTTACCATCTTTCCTGTCATCAATAAAATAGCCCTGTTCATCATAGCCCTCCTCGCCTCTCAATTCATCTACATGAATCACCCAGGGGCCCTGTTTTTTACCCTTCATATCCACCCGGTTTAATGTATCGCCCCTCACACTGATGATAAAATCCTTCCATTGTCCAAATGACTGGAAAGAAATGGTAAGCAAAAACAAAAAAACAAGCCGCATAATCAACGTATTTTCTATACAAAGAACGTGAAAAACCGGGTTTTATGTTCCAGTAGCTTATTTGAATCATTCCCGGTTTTTTAACAGGCCTGATTTTCAAATGAAAAACACATTACCTATTTTGCAACTATCATGAAAAATTTATTGCTGGCACTACTTGTAGTAAGCGGTCTTGTGTCCTGCCGGGATATGAAAGACCCCGTATTTAAGAATATAGAGAATGTAAAAGGCGACAGGCTAAATTTCTCTAATTCATCCGTCACCCTGGACATGCGCTATTTTAATCCCAATAATTTTAAAGGGCAATTAAAACAAGCAGAAGGTGACGCCTGGATGGATAGCACCTATCTCGGTCATTTCATGGTTGACTCCCTGGTAAACATTCCGGCTAATAGTGATTTCCTGGTACCGGTAAAGCTGGTGATAGATATGAAGCAGGTACTCAGGCATTCTTTAACTGCTCTGCTAAATGAAGAAGTAAATATCAGGATCAATGGCAGGGCCAAAGCAGGCAAAGGCGGTATTTTTAGAAATTTTAATTTAAACTACCAGGGAAAGCAAAATCTGCGTGAGCTATTCAAATAAATAACAGGCTGCTCTTATAAGGTCATTTTGTTTTTTCTTGAATTTGATAGACGGATTTGTGGTATTACAGAATATCTTCTGAAAATTAAACTACCAATAAAAATCCCGGCCAGGCGCCGGGATAATTCATTTATTGAGCAGGTTCAGCGGCTGGCACCTTTGGTTTTGGATGACCGCCACCATCTTCAAACTTCTTACAGGTTTTTGGTAATCTTTTATACGACTCCTCATTGGCCGGAATATCATCTGCATCGTAGCCCATATTGGCTATAGCTGTTTTAATCTCTTCAATGTTTGTACGATCAGTTAGGTACTTTACCGTTGTTTCACCTTTGCGATAGTTAACATTAATGGAGAGGACACCATCAATTCTCTTTACATATGTTTCAATTCTCGGCTTGCAAGCTTCGCAAAGAGCATTGGGGGTTTTGATCTTTGCCGTTTCAACAACTTTTTGCTGCGAAAAAGCTGCCATTGAAAAACAGGTCATCACCAGTGCTATGAAAATTTTCATTCTGTACATTTTGAAAAACCAAATTACAAAACTCCTTTCCAATTAGCAGGATCGTCCCGCCATTTTAACAAAACATCCTGCTCACTCGCAGACACCGTTCCATTCTCTACCGCCAGCTCGATAAGCGACGGATAGTTTGTAAGGGAATAATACTGGATACCACTTTTGGCAAAGGCTTCATCTGCAACCGGGAAACCATAGGTAAAAATTGACACCATGCCAATCACCTCCAGTCCCTGTTCCTTTAGCACATCTACCACCTGCAGGCTGCTTTTCCCGGTTGACACCAGGTCTTCAATCACCACTGTTTTCTGTCCTTTTTCATAAAATCCTTCGATCTGGTTTCCCAGCCCATGTTCTTTGGGTTTTGGTCTTACGTATATATAGGGTAATTTCAATTGGTCAGCTGTCATAGCTCCCCATGCAATCCCGGCTGTTGCAACGCCCGCCAGCAACTCAGCTTCCGGGAATTTTGAAAAAACCACGTTACACAATTCTGATTTTATAAAATCTCTTGTAAAGGGAAACGATAAAACCCTTCGGTTATCGCAGTAGATGGGGCTTTTCCATCCGCTGGCCCAGGTATAAGGTTCTTTTACATTTAATTTTACCGCATTAGCCTGTAATAGTTTTTCGGCAACTGTTTTCGTATCTGTCATGCGGCGAAGATAAAAAGATAAAGGAACAAGGGACAAGATTCAGGAAACAAGTTCAGGCAGTAGTATTCTTTCTCCCTGTACCTTGTACCTTGATTTCTTTCTTGTTCCCTGTATCTTTATAAATATGTATATAAAAATTTACTTTAACGACAAACCCTTGTTTCTCTGCGACAATATCGATGAAGTGGTGGAGCCTTTTGTACATCATGACGATGCTGTATTCATCGATGAATTAGATACCCACACGGTCAAGTCGATGATCTATGAAATGCAATTGGAAAAAATTCATGCCGGTGTTTTTTTTCATCCCAACCTGGAAGAGTTGAAAAAAGCTTTCTTTAAAAAATTTACCCTGGTGCAGGCTGCCGGCGGACTGGTAAAAAATGGGCAGGCTGAAAATCTCCTCATATTTCGCCGTGGCAAGTGGGATCTTCCGAAAGGTAAGCTGGATAAAGGCGAAAGCCTTGAAGAATGTGCCGTACGGGAAGTGGAAGAAGAAACCGGTTTACAAAATATAAAACTGCTGGGACCGCTACTGGTCACTTACCACACCTATCATGAAGGAACAAAATTTATTTTAAAAGAGTCGCATTGGTACAAGATGAAAACCCAAAGCAACCAGGGCCTGGTACCACAAACCGAAGAAGATATTCAACAAGTGATTTGGGTTAGCGACAAGGATCTTTTAAAATACATGAAAGAAGCTTTTCCATCAGTGGTTGACGTATTAGAGGCTGGTAGGTCTAAATGATTCTTTACGTGGAATGATAGCGACAGTAAGCCGGCTTATACAAACCAGTTTTCCTATCTCATCGTAAATTTTAATATCCCACACATGTGTATTAGAACCTAAGTGAAGAGGTTGGGCAACACCGGTTACATATCCTTGCCTTGCACTGCGAACGTGATTTGCATTTATTTCAAGTCCGACACAAACAAATTGTGAATGATCAACGACCATAGCCGAAGCTATACTGCCAATAGATTCAGCAAGCACGCAGGAGGCGCCGCCATGCAGCAATCCGTAAGGCTGATTCGTCCGATGATCAACCGGCATTTTTGCTTTTAAGAAATCACCGCCCAGTTCCAGCCACTCGATGCCAAGATGTTCTGCCATATTACCTTTAAAAAAAGAATGCAGATCATCAATCACCAATTCTTTGTTGTACCAAATATTCATGACTTTACTTTGTTATTGACTTCGACACTACGTCGGGCAAAAAATGGCTGGCGTCTCCGCCATTGCGGATAATATCCCGAACAATGGTAGACGCTACGGACGTATACTTCGGTTCGCCAGTTAAAAAAATCGTTTCGATGCTGCTATCAAGCGTTCTGTTAGCATCAGCAATCGTTTTTTCGTATTCAAAATCGCTGACATAACGAATGCCCCGCAGGATAAATTTAGCCCCGATTTTTTTACAAAAATTTACTGTCAATCCTTCATAAAAAGCTCCTTCTACTCTTGATTCATTCTTGTAGATTTCTTTGATCCAGGCTACTCTTTGCTCCGCCGAAAACATGGGTGCTTTGGCAACATTGGTTCCTATGCCAACAATTATTTTGTCGAATAAGGGCAAAGCCCGGTTAATGATATCAACATGGCCAAGGGTAAGCGGATCAAAGGTGCCGGGAAACAAGCAAATACGGGACATAAAAGAAACCCTCCTAAATCCTCCCTAAAGGGAGGACTTTAAGACCTCCACAAAATGAGAATCGGTTTATTGTAATAAATTTATAAATATACTTCACTAAGCCCTCCTGAGCACGCCGAAGGATCAGGCGGTTTGGGGACTTAATAAATACAAAGCCGCCATCCTAACCGCCACGCCGTTTTCTACCTGCTGCAAAATAATGGATTGTTTGCTATCCGCTACATCGCTGTCCAGTTCTACACCACGATTGATGGGGCCCGGGTGCATAATCACAATTTCTTTATGCAGGCTATCCAGCATTTTCCGGCTGATCCCATAAGCAAGGTTATATTCACGCAACGAAGAAAACAAAACCTGGTTTTGTCTTTCCAACTGAATCCGTAACACATTGGCCACATCACACCACTCCAATGTTTCTTTCAAATTATAACTAACGTTTACATTCAGTGCTTCTGCAATATATTTTGGTATTAATGTGGGCGGCCCGCAAACTGTAACTTCTGCGCCCATTTTTTTCAGCAGGTAAATATTACTTTGTGCTACCCGGCTGTGCATAATATCGCCGATGATAGCCACTTTTATCCCTTCGAGTTTGCCGAGTTTTTCTTTGATGGATAAGGCGTCAAGCAATCCTTGCGTCGGGTGTTCATTGATACCATCTCCGGCATTGATAATGGCGGCCGGAATATGTTTTGCCAAAAAATGCGGCGCCCCGCTGGCACTGTGGCGCATTACTACCATATCCACTTTCATCGATAAAATATTATTCACCGTATCCAGTAGTGTTTCACCTTTTGCCACGGAGGATGACGAAGCAGTAAAACTAATCGTGTCCGCGGAGAGACGCTTTTCAGCCAGCTCAAAAGATATGCGGGTGCGGGTAGAATTCTCGAAAAACAGGTTTACCACCACAACGTCACGCAGGGAAGGCACTTTTTTTACAGGACGTTGTAAAACTTCTTTGAATTGTTCTGCTGTTTGTAAAATAAGGGAGATGTCTGTAGCCGTCAGGTCTTTAATGCCTAGTAAATGTCGAGTAGATAGTTGCATTAAAAAGCGAAATTAAGGGAAAAACATTTAATCGGAAGCCCGAAATCGGAGGTCAGAGGTCAGACGCCTGACATTGTACTTCAGTCTTCTGCCCCCTGGACGTTAATCTAATATAATTACCTCTTCCTTTCCGTCCCGTTCTTTCCAAAGCACTCTTACTTTTTGTGAAATAATGGAATCGATTGCCTTACCAACATAGTCCGGCTGTATGGGAAGCTGCCGGCTAAAGCGACGATCGATCAATATACATAGCTCAACTTTTTCGGGTCGGCCAAAATCGAGTAATGCGTCTAATGCAGCTCTTATCGTTCTGCCGGTATATAACACATCGTCGATAAGAACCACTTTTTTCCCTTCTATTGAAAATGGAATGTCTGTTTGATTGGCAATATGAAGTTCCTTTCGCACATCATCACGATAAAAGGTGATGTCGAGCTTTCCGTAAGCAACAGGCACCGTTGGAAATTCCTTTTTTATTTCCGCCACTACCCTGTCGGAAAGAAAAATCCCTCTTGGCTGCAGGCCAATTAACACCGTATTTGTGAGTTCGCTATTATTTTCCAGGATTTGGTGGGCCAGCCGTTTAATAGTTATCGCCAGTTGCTGTTCGGAAAGAATCGATTTCAAGTAAATAATTTTTGTAAAAATAATAAAGCCTCCGTTAAGAGGCTTTATTAAAAAATCGTTTCGCTTTTTATTTTCTTTTCGTTGCATTGTTGTGCATAAACTGGTAGAAAAGGCCAACCTGGAAAACACTGTTTTTTAGTTTGGCTGCACCTGGCTCATAGATGTCGTTAATCCCCAAATTGTACCGGGCATCCAAACCAAACCCTGAGGGGAAAAGATAACCCATTCCAAAGGCCCAGGAGAAGTCTACTGTGGAAAAATTGTCCTCTAAATTCACTTCCACATCCCCTTCTTCCCGTTTCGATGATACCAAAAGCCCCAACTGCGGGCCTGTCTGCAACCGAAAACCATTATCTACCATGTATTGGGCCAGTAAAGGAATGTTGATGTAGTTCAGCTTCAATTTAACATCGTCAAATTTTCCTCCTTGCATGGAATATACTACTTCCGGTTGCAACGCAAAATGACGGCTTATATGAATATGCGCCAAACCGCCTACATGCAAACCCGCTTTACTTTCATAGTCAGTGCCGGGCGAATTATTAACACTGGAAACATTTAAACCGGCTTTCAAGCCAAAATGTGTTTCCTGTGCTGACACAAATAGCGTCGAAAAAAATAAAGTTGCGAAAACAAAAAATAGTCGTTTCATAAATGCATGATTTAAATAAAAATTTCTACATAAGGTACCCACCTTATAAGTTTTTAAAAATCATGCCAAATAGCTATAAAATACAGCATTGTGTTTTACAGTTATCTGGTCACCGAAAATTTTCCGGTTACTCGTGCAAAAACAAAAAAGACCGGAGTTCCGGTCTTTTTAAAAAAATCATATCAATTTTAGCTTATTTGCTACCAAGCGAGAAGTTATATCCAACATGAATACCAACGAGAGCAGTTGACGATCCATCTTTGTGACCGCTCTGATAACGGGCTCCGAAGTCAACATTGCTTACAACATAGCCAAATCCAACCGCCCAGGTAAAAGCGCCTTCAGAACTGCTTCCCAGGCCGGTGATTTTGCTTCCGTAAATACCATAACCAATTTGAGGCTCGGCATAAAAGCCACTGAAATTATGACGGTAACCTGCTAATAAGGGAACAATATGATAGTTACCATCAAATCCCCCTTTAAATTTGTAAGTAGTGTACCCGGTTGTAAAAGTTATCTGGCCCGCTTCACCAATACCAAAAAGACCTTTGGCATAACCCCCAAATCCAGTTTTAATTCCATCACCTAAATCGCCTGTAGGTATACCAACATCTGCACCTACACCAATTTGGTTATTTCCTTGTTGAGCAAAAACCGCCGATGAAGCCATAATGCAAATCGCTAAGAAAATCTTTTTCATAATTTGTTTTTTTAAAATTGATTTAATGGTTAATAAAATCGGGCGCAAACATAAATCAACTGACTTAAATTAATAATGACTTTACATGAAAAGCATCCAAATTGCGTAAAACCACTCATTTTATTATCGTTGAAGTACAGCTTACTGAATGTATGATCAATTTCTTACATTAATGATCTCACAAGTTAACGCGTGATAATAGTGAAGAATGAAGTGATGTAGCTTATATAAAAAAAGCCTGCAAAATCTTGCAAGCTTCTTTATGAATATTATGCTGATTCTATTCTTCTCCCATAAACGGGTAATGATAATCGACAGGAGGATTAAATGTTTCCTTTATTGTTCTGGCACTTAACCAACGGTATAAATTTAAAATGCTTCCAGCCTTATCATTGGTGCCGCTGGCCCTGGCTCCCCCAAATGGTTGTTGCCCTACTACAGCGCCGGTAGGCTTATCGTTGATATAAAAATTACCAGCAGCATTGCGAAGTTTTACAGTTGCCAACTCTACAGCCGCCCTGTCCCGGGCAATAATGGACCCTGTTAATGCATAGGGAGACGTTGTATCTACCAACTCTAATGTCTTGTCAAAACTATTGGCAGGATAAATATAAACCGTCAACACGGGACCAAAGATCTCTTCACACATGGTTACATATTTCGGATCCTTTGCTTCTATAACAGTGGGCTGCACAAAATAGCCTTCCTTTTTATCACATTTACCACCTACCCATATTTCCGCTTTTTTATCCTTCTTAGCATTATCGATATAAGTTTTGATCTTGTCAAAGCTTTTTTCATCAATCACGGCATTGATAAAATTGGAAAAATTTTCCACCGATCCCATTTTAAAACTCTTTACGCCTGCAATGAGTTTCTTTTTTACTTCTTCAGCAATATTACTTGGAATATAAGCTCTTGATGCAGCAGAACATTTTTGTCCCTGGAACTCGAATGCACCACGCAACAAAGCTGTAGCTACTACATCAGGATCGGCGCTTTTATGTGCTACTACAAAATCTTTACCGCCTGTTTCGCCAACAATACGGGGATAAGATCTGTACATAGCCATATTCTTTCCAATGGTTTCCCACATATTATTGAACACACCGGTTGAACCAGTGAAATGCACACCGGCAAAATCCTTATGATTAAAACATACTTTGCCTAAGGTGGGACCATCGACATAAATTAAATTAATAACACCGTCGGGCAAACCGGCTTCTTTCAGAATCCGCATCGTCATTTGCGCCGAGTATACTTGTGTGTTAGCCGGTTTCCATATAACCACGTTTCCACACATGGCTGCTGATGTAGGAAGGTTGCCACCAATTGCTGTAAAGTTGAATGGCGTTACAGCCAATACAAATCCTTCCAACGGACGATACTCCATCCGGTTGTGCATGCCCGGGCTGCTGATCGGTTGCTGTTTATATATTTCACTCAAGAAATGAACATTGAAGCGCAAAAAGTCAATCAGCTCACAAGCCGAATCAATCTCGGCCTGGAATGCGTTTTTACTTTGACCAAGCATCGTCGTACCGTTCATATATGGCCGGTATTTGGTAGCCATAAGATCGGCTGCTTTTAAAAAAATACCAGCCCGGTTTTCCCAACTCATGCCTGCCCAATTTTCTTTTGCTGCAAGGGCAGCTTCAATCGCCTGTTCGATATGTTTTTCTTCACCGGTATGAAAATAACCGAGGGTATGTCTTAGTTCATGCGGCGGATGAAGAGCTATTTTTTTATTTGTTCTTACTTCTTTGCTTCCAATATACATGGGCACATCAGTCTCTTCATTCTTCAACTCCTTCAATACTTCTTTCAATCTTTTTCGTTCCGGAGATCCCGGTGCATATGTGAGTACCGGTTCGTTTGCCGGCATTGGATATGAAAATGTTCCTATACTCATGTTTAAAACCCTCCAAATCCCGGCACGTCGGGACTTATTGCGTGATTAAATGTGATTGTATTTTTAGTAATAAGTTTCAGGCTCAGTGAAAATTTCATTGTTTTTAATATTCAAACATTCAGAGTCTTCGTAGGGGGATTTAGGGGGTTGTATTTTCCTTCTCACTCATCAAATATGCTTTGATAAAACCATCCAGTTCACCATCCATTACCGGTTGTACATTTCCTACTTCATACTCCGTGCGATGATCCTTGATCATTTTATAAGGATGAAAAACATAACTGCGTATCTGGCTGCCCCACTCTATTTTTTTCTTATTCGCATTCGTAGCATCCCTCAATTCATTTCTCTTTCTCAACTCCTCTTCATACAAACGGCTTTTCAACATCGTCATCGCCTTTTCACGGTTGCCTAGCTGGGACCGCTCCGTTTGACATACAACCACGATACCCGTTGGAATATGCGTTAGCATCACTTTTGTTTCCACCTTGTTTACGTTCTGACCACCTGCGCCGCCACTGCGTGCCGTTTCCATTTTCACGTCGGCATCTTTGATTTCGATATTGATGGTATCATCGACAAGAGGATATACAAACACTGAACAAAAAGAGGTATGCCTTCTTGCATTGCTATCAAAAGGCGAAATGCGTACCAACCGGTGAACGCCACTTTCCGCTTTTAAGAAGCCATAGGCGAATTCACCATCAAACTGTAAGGTGGCTGTTTTGATACCAGCGCCGTCGCCCCAAACCCAATCCAATTCCGTTACTTTCCAACCTTGTTTTTCACCATACATGCGGTACATGCGGGCCAGCATTTCGGCCCAGTCCTGGCTTTCGGTACCGCCGGCACCAGAGTTGATTTGTAAAACCGCCGGTAATTCATCCTCGGGTTCATTCAATGTGGCCTTGAATTCTGCATCATCCAGCATATCCAATGCTTTTTGATAGGCTTCTTTCGTCTCCTCTTCCGTAGCATCACCCGCTTTCCAAAACTCAAAAAGCACAGCAAAGTCCTCGACAGCCGTTTCCGTTGTCTCATACAGTTTTACCCAGTATTCGTTGACCTTGGTATTTTTTAAGATTTCTGTTGCCCGCTTATTATCATCCCAAAACCCGGGGCTTAGCGAAAGCTGCTTGTCTTCTTCAATTTTATATCGTCGGTTCTCGACGTCAAAGAAACCTCCTTATCCCGGCAATGCGGGACCGCATATCCTGTAATTTTTCTTGTGTCATAGTGCGCAAAGGTAAGAGAAAGAAAGGAAGTTTAGTCCCGCTCTTTCACTGAGGTTTTCATCATTACTTTTGTAACCCTGTTTGTTATTGAAGCAAACATTTTTGTTCTTATGGCAACCGTAACCGAACGAATAAAAGAATTCAATCAATCACTGCTGAAAGAATCCGTGCAGGTTAAATATGCAAGGCTTGCAGAAAATGAATTCAGATTCTTTCGCGGCACCTGCCATTTGTTCTATGAAGATCTTTTTAACAATAGCAATAATTTTCCCGCTTCGCCTGCAACCTGGATCTGCGGTGATCTGCACCTGGAAAATTTTGGCAGTTTTAAAGGCAATAACCGGTTGGTGTATTTTGACCTCAATGATTTTGGCGAAGCAATACTGGCTCCTGCATTATGGGAAATTGCCCGCTTGATCACCAGCATTTTTGTTGCGTTCGATTCGTTGCACATTACTACAACTGAAGCAGAAAAACTGGCCACTTTATTTTTGGATACCTACTCACATACCCTGAGGAAAGGGAAAGCCTTGTATATAGAACCCCAGGTAGCGAAAGGTGTAGTCCGGGAATTTCTAACCCATGTTGCCGAAAGAAAAACAAAAGAACTGCTACGTGACAGAATAACGGGTGGAAAATACAAACCAAGACTTTTAATCGATAACGATCGCCACTATGCTTTAGATGAAAAGTTGAAACAAGAGTTGTACACCCATATCGGGGAATGGAGTGCCAACAATAAAAAATTAAAGCAATATCACTGCATTGATATTGCTTTCCGTATTGCAGGAACGGGAAGTATAGGTATTAATCGTTATTGCTTTTTATTGCAGCATTCAGAAAAATCAAACAACTTTCTCCTGCTTGATATGAAAGAAGTAAGCGCATCAAGCCTCTTACCCTATATAGCCATACCTCAACCCAAATGGTCAAGTGAATCGGAACGCATATGCACGATAGAAGAATATATGCAGAATAATTCGCCGGCACTGCTAGGTTCTGCCCGTTTTAGAGATAGGGATTATGTTATAAGAGAATTACAACCCAGTTCTGATAAAATAGATTTTAAGTTGATAAGAGATAACTCAAAAGACCTGGGCCGGGTCATTAATGATATGGCCATTCTTACTGCTTCTGCGCAACTGAGAAGTGCCGGTCGAAAAGGCGCAGCTATCCCTGATGATCTTATCGCATTTGGGTATACCGCCGATTGGCATACGAAGCTGCTCGATTATAGCAGGACCTATAGTCAAACAATAAAGAATTACTATCGCCAATATATGGACAGTTATTCGGCTGGAATCTTTAACTAAACCCACCCGAAAACCCATATTTATCAATCTGCACCGGACGCCATAGGCGGAACATCATCTACCCACATATTCTCATAATCGGGTTTCCACTGATGTTTCCAGCGTTTGTGACTCCATAGATAAAGTTCAGGCTGAAGACGAATATTTTCTTCCAGGTGCCGCACATACCGCCTGATCAATTCTCCATCGGGCAATAGCTTTAACTCATCAGCTAACAAAAAATAGTCAAAATGATAATGCCCTCTTTTTTTCCGGGTAGTGGTCATCATCACGACCGGTATATTTTGCCCGCGGGCAAATTTTTCAGGCCCTTTTACAAAAGCCGCTGGCCGGTTTAAAAAATTTAGCCAATACGCATTATCCGGGAATGCGGGACGCTGGTCAGCACCAAGAGCAATCAGGTATTGTTTTTTTCGCCATGGGATAATAGCACGGGCCATGTCAGAACTTGCTAACAAAGGATTACCCCACCGACCCCTGATGTAAAGAATAAGCCTGTTCATCACTTTATTACTCTGCGGCAGGTATACGGTAAGAAAAGTATAAGGCTGGTTGATGCCTGCATGCAGGGTCATTAATTCCCAATTAAAAAAATGTCCCAGGTTTGCCTGTACTGATCTGCCTGATTGATGTAATTGGTAAAATATTTCAAAATTGCCGGTTATCCTTTTATTTAACGATCTCCTGCTGATTGAAAGCAGTTTTACCGTTTCTGCCCAGTGGTCAACAAAACTGCGATAAAATTTTTTGGCGATTACTTTTCGTTCCGCTTCAGTTTTGTCCGGGAATGCCTGCGACAAATTATCCATTACCACTTCTTTTCGGTAACCAACAACATAATAGAAAATGAAAGCGGTAAGATCGGAAAACAAATACAACACCCTCATCGGAAACAAAGAGAGAGCATACAACAAGCCGAAAACAATGTAATACATCACTTCAAAAATTCAGGGCGCAAGGTACATATTGTCATTTTATCCTATTCCTTATTCCCTTGAGAATAACCCTGAATTATTATTTTTCATTTAGTTTATTAAAACCCGTTAGTCCGGGAACAACGTTTTGTCAATATTCGGAATGATGCGCAAGGCATTTTTATAATAAATTTTTTTCAAAATCGTATCCGGCAAGCCCATCCCGTACATGGCCCAGAATGCATGGTATTTTTTATGATAAGGGAAGTATTCATCTTCCGTTTCCAGCACACGGAAATAAGTAGCATACTCGTCGGGCACCCAACTGTCTTTACCGAATAATATCCTGTCCTGGTATTTAGTGAAGAATTGGCTGGCAGTTTTTGGCTGTCGGCCTAATTCAGCAATTACGGCACCAAACTCCACTACCACGTTGGGCATTTCATCCAGTAACTGTCCCAACTTTTTTAAATCATTGGGGTACCAGCCAAAATGGGCGGCGATAAATGTGGTCTTTGGATGACTTTTAAATAAACGGTGTTGCTCCGCAATCAATGTGTCCCATGGAGCCGGATGTGCATCGTCTTTTTTACGATTTGGATGAGTGGCCAATTCCAGCCAGCGTTCATTATTCTCATCCATGGGCTCCCAGAATGATTTTGGATCAGCCGTGTGGATCAATACGGGAATCTTTAATTCTCCGGCCTTTTCCCAAACAGGATCAAGTCTTTGATCATCTACTGCTACCCGTTTGCCACTAATATCCGTGACAGAAAATCCAAGATTCTTGTAGATCTTCAGGCCATTAGCACCGTTCTTCACATCTGTCTCCAATTGCCTGGCAGCCTTTTCGCCCCACCCCTGTTCACCTACATTTTTAAAATCAACGTTTGCAAAAACAATAAATCGTTTGGGATAGTGATCTTTTATATTGGCTATTGATTTTTTGATCTGATCTCCACTTTGACCGCTCAGGTTCACCATTATCTTCATATTCAATTTATTCATTTCTGTAATCAGGCTGCTTAAATCCATATCAGGCATGCTGAATTGATGATTATGTACATCAATAAAAGGATATTTTGCTTTAGTCACTTTATGCTCAGGCACTACCAACGTAGACGGCGGATTGTATTTTTCAAAATCCATTTTGCCACTCATCTGCGCACGGGAGTGAATAAATAAAAAGGCGGCGCCAATAAAGAAGAAATATTTTTTTATCATTCTATTTTCTTAATAAGCATACAAGATAATGAAATGAGGAAAAAACTGTTTGCCGGTTATACAATTTTTACTTTATTGCCCATCCCCAAAACAGCAACGGCTCATAAACCGCAGTGACAACTGGAAAATCATTCATGAATAAAACACCAGGCGTTTTATCTTCTATCACTAACTTGGGTCTTAACTTCAGTATATGATCTCATTGGAAAAAGCGTCGATGCTGCGAAGTTACATTCAACGATTTGTCCTGTTAAGTGATGATGAATGGAATCTGCTTACACCTCATTTGCAGGAAAAAAAACTCAAAAAAGGCCAGGCATTTATTGCAGAAGGTAAACGTGAAAAAAATATTGCCTTTGTGATCCGGGGAAACTTAAGACAGTATTACACCCGGAATGGTGAAGAGAAAACGACCTATTTCTATTTTGAAAATCATTTGATGAGTTCCTATATGAGTTGTCTTACCGGACAGCCTTCCAAGTTGACGATTGAAGCACTGATTGATTGTGACCTGTTGGTTTTTAGTTATGAAACACTTTTATCGCTTTACAAACAAAGCCGGCAATGGGAACGTTTTGGCAGGCTGTTGGCGGAGTATTTGGCTATCGGACTGGAAGAAAGAATGGTCGGCTTGCTGATGCTCGGCCCGGAAGAAAGGTACCAGCAGCTGATAGAAAGTAATAAACAAAAAATCCTGGAACGCATTCCTCAACATTATATCGCCAATTACCTGGGCATCACTCCTGTTAGCCTTAGTCGTATCCGAAACAGGATACAGAAAAAATAGCCCCTTCAATTTTATTATCTTTTGTTAATGCGATGGGCCCTTCACCTGCAACATCTTTGTGCTGTAAAACACAAATCGTGAAAAAAATATTGCAACTGGAGGAGCTGGCCCAAATGGCACTTGGCATCATTGTCCTTGATTTATTACCCGTTGAGTTTAGCTGGTGGGCATGGCTATTACTTTTTCTTTCACCCGATATTTCATTTGCAGCTTACTTCGTCAATACACGGGTGGGAGCTTTTGCCTATAATATTTTTCACCACAAAGGAATAGCCTTAACAATCGCTATTGCCGGATTTTTATTGAAACAAGATATTATGTTGCTTGCCGGTGCACTTTTATTTGCCCACTCCTCTTTCGACCGTTTATTGGGATATGGTCTTAAGTATAAAGATGATTTTAAACATACCCATCTTGGCTGGATGAAATAATCAAAGCACAAATTATCGTGGTCAACAAGTTTTTTCGGAACTTTAATGATCTCAAGTTTATTGTCAACCAAATTTGTAACCATGCGAACAAAACATCTTTTCAACCTGGCGATACTTATTCTTGCAATCTCTTTTTCATCCTGTAACAACGAAAGTTCACCAAAAGAAAAAGAAATGAAAGACTCAGTTACTACAAAAACACCAAGCCTCAAAGAGGATAATGTTACTTATACAGGCGATAACACAACCATGAATGGCTACGTGGTGTATGATGAAAACAAGGAAGGAGCAAGACCAGCCGTTCTTGTTATTCATGAATGGTGGGGGCTAAATGATTATGCTAAGAGCCGCGCCAAACAATTGGCCGAATTGGGCTATATTGCTATGGCGGTAGATATGTATGGCAATGGTAAAACGGCGGACAACCCGGATTCTGCAGGAAAATATGCAACACCATTTTATAAAGACCCGCAAATGACCAAAGCAAGGTTTGACGCAGCATTGGAAAAACTAAAAACCTATCCTCAAACCGATGTTACCAAAATTGCGGCTATTGGTTACTGCTTCGGAGGTGCGCAGGTACTGAACCTGGCCAGGATGGGCGAAGACCTGAAAGGCGTGGTAAGTTTTCATGGCAACCTCCTGGGTGTACCATTGGATAAATCAAAATTAAAAGCAGAGGTATTGGTTTGCCATGGCGCCGCTGATCCTTTTGTACCGCAAAAGGAAGTGGATATGTTTAAAAAACAAATGGACTCTGTCGGGGCCAAATACACCTTTAAAGCATATGAAGGTGCAGTACATGCTTTCACCAACCCCAATGCTACCGCCATGGGTGAAAAATTTAAAATACCTATTAAGTATGATGCTGCTGCCGACTCTGCATCATGGAATGACATGAAAGCGTTTTTTATCCGAATATTTTAGCGAAATGGAAGCTTAGGCTTGCCGCCGGGAACTTCAAACAGTTCCCGGTTTTTTATTTAATTTCATGATCCACTAAACCTCCCTACCAATGGCAGTAATTATTATCATCGCCATCCTTGTATTGATCTCTATTTGGTTGACCAGTCTTTACAATGGATTGGTGAAACTTCGCAACCGGCGACAAAATGCGTTTGCTGACATTGATGTTCAGCTGCGTCAACGCCACGACCTTGTACCACAACTGGTGGAAACCGTTAAAGGCTATGCGACCCACGAAAAAGAATTGTTGATGCGGATTACGGAAGCCCGGTCGGCTGCGATGGCCGCTCATACAATTGATGATAAGATCAAAGCGGAACAGCAACTGGGTGCGGCTTTGCAGGGATTAAGAGTCCAGGTAGAAGCCTATCCTGATCTGAAGGCCAATCAAAATTTTCTTCAACTACAGGGAGAGCTAAGCGATATTGAAAACAAACTGGCCGCCTCGCGGCGTTTCTTCAATGGCGCCACTACTGAATACAATAACGCCGTGGAATCTTTTCCCAGCAACATGATCGCCAGGAATTTTGGTTTCCTTCGTGAAATTTTCTTTGATCTTGGTACAGATACCCGCAAACAAATGGAAGAACCACCAACAATTCAATTCTAAAAGCCCCTGGTCCGCCAGTTGGCGGAGAATATAAATGCAATACATTGGATTATTTAGCCAGATCAGAAAAAACAACCTCAACTCTGTTTTACTGCTTATCGCATTCCCGGTTTTACTACTGGCAATGTGTTATGCGATCTTATTTTTTACCAATGAGCATGACACGGATCAGGCCAATCAATATTTTATACGGATTATTCCCTTTGTTTTGATTGGAGTGGGAATATGGTTCCTGATTGCGTGGGCCGGGCATAGCGCTTTTATCAGGATGGCGACGGGATCGAAATCGCTGGAGCGGAAAGAAAATAAACGTGTTTACAACCTGCTCGAGAATATCTGTATCTCGCAGGGCATGAAAATGCCCAAGCTTAATATCATTGCAGACGATTCGTTAAATGCATTTGCCAGCGGCATTAATAGTAACTCTTATGCTATTTCTTTATCAACAGGTATCATTAATAAATTGTCGGATGAAGAACTGGAAGGTGTTTTGGCACACGAGCTATCGCATATCCGCAATCGTGATGTCAGGCTGCTGATCATTTCCATCATCTTTGTCGGCATTTTTTCATTTGTGGCCGAAATGGCTTTCAGAAGTCTCCGGTTTGCTGGTCGCAAAAGTGACAAAAATGGAAAAGGAAGCGGGGCTATCATTCTTATTGTCATCGCCATTACTGCTGTTGCTTATTTGATCTCTGTTTTGCTCCGCTTTGGCATAAGCCGCAAGCGGGAGTACCTGGCAGATGCCGGCGCCGCGGAAATCACCAAAAAACCTTACGCGTTGGCATCGGCCTTACGAAAAATCTCTGCCGATCCCATGATTGAGGCGGTAGAAAGTCGCGATGTAGCGCAGTTATTTATTGATAACCCCACACCATCGGTTCATAAATCAGCATCCTGGGATAATTTATTCGCCACCCATCCACCGATTGAAAAAAGAATTGCTTTGCTGGAACAGTTTGTATAAATAAAAAGGGTCGTTTTGCAACGACCCCGGATCAACATGAAGTTGATGGTTGTTCTACAATTTTATGAACTTTTGTTTGATCGTCTCCCCGTCTTCTTTTTTGGCCAAAAGGAAATAAATACCGGGAGTAAGTTTAGCAATATCAATCTTAACTAATTTAGTATTAGCAGTTGCCTGGGTCACCGGTTGGCCCTGTAAATTAATTACTCTTACAACCTGCCCCATCCATCTAATGTCGTAGGAAAGGTCAAGAATAATTTCACTGGTAGCAGGATTGGGATATATTTTCGCCTGCAAGGTGGTTGGCACTTCTTCAAATGGTTCCGGTGCGGCGTATAGGGCAGGTAATAAACCAATTGATGAAAGAATGCCATTTCTTGCACCATCGGTTTCAAATAAAGTTCTCATTCTTTCCTTCTGCCCTTCGGTAAATAGATTGATGCATCCATCCTGGGTCAGGTCCATAAAGTTCATATACATATCACCGTGCGGGCCACTGCTGCAGGAAGGTCGTATGCCCGAAGGACAACCTGGTGTAAAATTGCCTTGCTTCGGCGTATCGTTTACCCAGTCATCACCACAATAGCTGTCACCCCAAATATGTCTTAAGCCCAGCCAGTGACCAATTTCATGCACGGCTGTTTTGCCCTGTTCATAACCGGCTCTCGAGCTTCTTCCAAAAACATTTCTTGCAATCACTACACCATCTTTATCTGCTGGTCCGCCGGGAAAGCTGGAATACCCGGCAATACTGGCCAGGTTGCAAACCCAGATATTCAGGTAGCTTTTGGTGTCCCATGCATCGGCGCCACCTTTTGCGGATTGCTTCATTTGATCATCGGCACTCCACTTTGTTACCGCGGTATATTTTCTTACGATGCCGGTAGTAACCCTCCGTTGGGGATCAGAAGTGGCCAGTTGAAATTCTATACCACAATCCGCGGCAATTGTTTTAAACCATTCAGGAGTATTAGTTGTATCGGCGGCCCGGCGGCGAAAATTGTCGTTTAAGATTTTTATTTGCTCCAGCACTAGTTCATCGGTAACATTTTCTGAAGCTTTATTGTAGAGAACATGTACTACTACGGGAATTTTAATGACGCTGCCAACATGAGGCCTCCCCGCTAACCCGGATGCTTTATTTAATTGGCGCTGAATAAAACTTTCGATTCGTTCTACAGTATATTTAACGGAAGGATTTGCTTTGGCTTCGCTTTCGAGATAGTCAAAAGACGAACATTCCCTTTGTGCCATTAATTGGCCGGTACTGATTAGTAGCAAAAATGCCAGTAGGTAGATCCGCATAGCTCAATAAGTCGGGTAATCGGTAATACATGGCAATAACAATTGACCATGAGCCTTCACGTGGCATTGGAAAAATAAAAGCTAAGGATTCAGAATTATGCGGTGTTCGGGGGATAATGAATTCAGAGGGTCACGAAGTATTCGCTTGTTGAAATCAAATATAAAACATTTTATGAATTAGCAATCAATTTTTTAGATAGTAATTTTACGAGTCTTGAAAAATAGTCCGCCAACGTTTAACAAATCCAAAAGCAGTCATCCCTTATTTTTGCCTGCTGCCATCAAACTCAATGAAATAATAAATGAAATCTATTCTTTTTGCCCTTACGATTCTTTTACTTGCGGCCTGCGGCAATACTGACGCCAATAACGACTCTACTGTAAATACTCCTGCAGCAGCTCCACCAAAAGCAATTGGCTACGCTATCGTAAAAACATACCCCCATGATACATCTTCCTTTACCCAGGGTTTGCAATTGTATGCAGGGAATTTGTATGAAGGAACCGGCGAAAAAGGACATTCTCATTTAATGAAGGTAGATCTCAACACCGGCAAAATTCAACAGCAAATTTCTTTGGATAGTAAATATTTTGGCGAAGGCATCACTATCCTGCGTGACACGATCTATCAACTTACCTGGCAGGAAAAAGTGGTGTTTGTTTACATGTTGAAGGATTTTAAGAAGATAAAAGAGTTTCCGCTGGATACAGAAGGTTGGGGCATTACCACAAACGGAGAAGAGCTGATTGTGAGTGACGGCAGCAGCAATCTTTATTATTATAATCCGTCTACTTTTCAATTGTTGAGAACACAATCTGTCACCGAAGGTGGCAGTCTTTCCTACAACCTGAATGAACTGGAGTATATTGACGGTTATATTTATGCTAACCAATGGCAGGCGCCTTATATCTTAAAAATAGATCCGGGCAGCGGCGCCATCGTTGGTAAAATTGATCTGACCGATGTATGGACCCGGGTGAAGGCAAAAGACCCGGTGGCTGATGTGCCCAACGGTATAGCCTATGACAGCGCTACCAAAAAAATCTATATCACTGGTAAAAAATGGCCGGAGCTATACGAGATAGAGTTAAGTAAGTAGCTAATAGAAGTGAGAAGGCAAATGTGAAAAGTGAAAATAAATTTGCGTATTACAATCTTATGCTTCTTCCGGTTTTTTATTTTTTTCCAATCACATATATTACGGAACTGCATTTTTTCTTATCCAATAACGCCGAAAAATTGGATTGCAGGCCATTGAAAAAAGCGGCGATCCAATTTGTTTTTCCCTGCCTGTCCGGCAGGCGGGCATTCTTGTAACGGCTGCTCAACAGGGAAATGTAGAAGCTGTCATACCACATAGGCTTATAGGCCAGGATACCCAGCCCATGTCGTTCCATGAGTTTCTCTATCGAACGGGGAGAAAAATGATACAAATGCCTCGGCACGTCATAAGCAGCCCAATATTGCTGGTAAAATGTTGCATCGCCGGACGTGTAGTTTGGTACAGCAATAAAAATTCTTCCAGTGTCTTTCAATACGGCCTTCAATTGCTGAACATATTTTGAAAGTTCGTGTACATGTTCCAATACATGCCAAAGAGTGATCGCATCAAAATGATCAGCGGGAAGCTGATAAAATTGATTTGCTTCTGCAAGCTCAAGAGAATAGGTATCATGAGCCACTTTCCGTGCATCTGCATCCGGTTCGATGCCCGTAGCCATCCAGCCGTGTTGCTTCATTTCATGAATGAAGGAGCCAACGCCACTACCCACATCAAGTAGGTTGTCCCTGTTCAAGCCCGTAGTTCTCTCTATCAATTTTCTTTTCTGAACAATTGTTTTTCTTCTTACAAAATGATAAATCCTATTGATGAATCCCTTCGTAGTATTCGTATGGGAAATATAGCTTTCTGCTTTGTAATAAGGCGCTATGTGATTACTGTCCGGCGCATCCTGTGTAAAACGAAGCGAACAATCAGCACATTCATAAATAGCAAACATCTCACCCGTTACAGTATGGTCTTTTACCTGCAATACAGGATGGATAGCTGCAGAATTACAAACAGGACAAAATTGATAATGTATTCTTCCGGTCATTGAAAATAACTGTTAAAACAGGCAGCAAAGTAAATTGAAATGCGTCATAAAAAATATTCATTTTTATACCGGCTGATAGTGAATATTTTTCCGGTGAAGACCTGCCTGTCGATAGGGAAGATTCAACCCGAGTTAGAAGTTGTTTAAATTTTTCCGATTAGAACTTGCCTGTCGGCAGGCAGGCGCAGATATGGTAAGATAATGATGGTTTTCGCTGATTTCATCTTAATAAATCATAATAATCAGCGTTCTACTTTTACATTTTTAGACACAATCTTAGACAATAAACTATGGGGAAAAACAAACCAGTCAAAAATTAAGGAGCTGTTTTATACGTTGCCGACTCCTCGTTGGGAGTAACCTTTTTTTGATTACCGGTTGAAGAAGTATCTACCCCATTGGAAGAAAGATACAAAGCGATAAAAATGAAAGCCAGTAAGCCAACAATCAATGCTATTCCCCACCAGTAGGTTTTTCTGGCTGTTGACGGAGCCAGTAGCTCTATCATTTCGGAAGAAGTTTTTTCCTGCTCCCCTACCAGCATTGTATGCTCAACGTTATCCCTGATCACTTTTACAGCGGGAACAGGCGTTCCCGTTTTCATATCTTTTAACGATGGGTCAAAGCGGATTTCACCGGCCATTCCTTTACTAAGCGTACCCACGCCTTCCCAGTGAAATTTCCCATCACTCATCACCCTATTCTTAACATCGAAGGCAAAATCATTAAACCGGCGTATTGCATCTGTTTCAGAGACATTAAGTACAGCGGCCAGCCAGCTGAAAACATTCCCTGATGGAGCAGTATTGCCGTGATGCAAAGCAACAGTATAGGCCGGGGGATTCACCATCTTGTTGACAAAATCAATATCAGCCGGTTTTCTTTCCAATAAGAAAGTACCCACACCGGGAATATTCAGCTTTTTGTGTAAAACAAGATATTGATACAATTCTCCGCCCATTACTAATTCTTTTGATCGAACGAAAAGATGATGCCACCAACGAAATTAAATCCGTAGACCGGGTATTGGTTCCATCGTTGGTATTCCTTATTAAATATATTATTAAACTGTGTCCAAAGGCTAATATTTTTTTGAATCTTGAATTCAAGTCCTGCGTTTAAATCCACCGCTCCTTTTAATTTACCGTCTGAGCCATCCCTACGAAGGTAACGGGGACCATTCCAGGCAAACAGATCACCTTTTAACCACAGATCTTTTATCACCTGCAGGCGAAGTGCAGTATTTAATTCGAGAGGTAGTAAACCCCATGCCTTTCGCTGCTCCTGCAAACCGGTATATTGGTTGAAACTAAGACTGGTGATGACTGAAAATTTTTCCTCCACCGTATAGCCCAACTCGCCGCCCAGGTTCAACACATTTACCCGTTTTGCATTCACAACCTGGAATGACTTACCATCGCCTGCTGCTGATGTATCGTTGACGAATAAAGGCTGATTATTTAATTTATTGAAAGCTACCTTGGCACTATAAGTGAAATGATCGCCTACTGCACCTTTAAATCCTGCATAGCGTTCTTCGATCCATGTGTTCAACAATGAAGTGGGCGCCCAAAGCCAGGGATTCTGTGAGGCGAGGTATTGAAACGTTGTCTTCCGGATATAACCTGTCCATCCGGCCTGGAACGTAAAGCGCTGATCATAGGTTCCGATTTCGGCCAGGATGTTGGGAAACATTTTGAAAGTTGAATTATCCCATGAGGGACGTATACCTGCCTGCAATCTTAAGGAAGGGCTTTTATACAAAACAGCCGGAGAAATATACCATGTTGTATTATTCACTGCTGATTTGTCTTTTGGTGAAAGACGGGTAAGATCGAATGTTAAACCGAGATTAACCGTAAAGTCTTTTCCGATGTTTTTCTCCAGCGGAAGATTAACTACTGTATTGCTTTCATTATTCTTTAAATGATCGCCAAAGATGTCAATTTTTATTTCCGGTGAGTAGTTTAAACCAAACTCGGTGCTGTTGATATTACGCAAGCCAACCCTTGCAGAAATCGTTTGAAACCGCTGGCGAATAGAATCGTTCACGAACGACAGCGACTCAGGCTGGTAACCATATTTATAAGTTCTTTCCTGCTTCATCCCAAGACTTCCGGTCCATTCCAGGTTTTTTGCTGTCTTATAAAAAGCACTCAATCTCACCTGCGTATTCGTAAAATCCTGGTATTCTCTTTTCCCCTGTGAAGAAACATGTTTTGCATAAATATTGGCGCCGGCTGTGTTGCCATCACCAAACGAAAACCCGGCTTGTATATACGGTGTTCTCAAGCTTCCAAAACCGGCCTTGATATAATTCGCATTACCAAACTTACCCGCTGAATCAATTTGCATAGCCAGGGGTTTCAACGACCCGGGTTGGTATCCAAATAAAAGATTGGGATTAGGAATATCGTATTGCAAGCGGGGTTTGGTGGTATCTGCTGTCGGCGGTGTCGCATTAAAAATAAATTTACCGGTTTCTTTCAACTCAGGTTTGAAAGTAGAGGTGATATCGACAGATTTAGGCTTTGTAGTATCTTTTTGCGACCAGGAAGTGCCTATCGAAAACACACCTGCGAATAAGAAGACTATTTTGACGGTTTGTTCTTTCATCAACCTTAGACTGGCCCCCTCCCGACCTCCCCCAAAAGGGGAAGCCACCATCACACAGACCCGGACAATCAAAGACTCCCTGTTATTTTGAATATCCATTTTTCAATTTGTTTGTTATCAGCGTTCTTATTTTATTTCATCATTTATTTCATCAGCTCATTAGTACTTTTTCAAATTTCCACATTCATCAATTTCCGACTTTGCTGCTCCTGCTTTCTTCTTCGATTACCTGCGACAGTTTGCTTTGAGCTTCACTTTTCAGTGTCGGCTCAATTGTGTTATCAACTACGCTTTGAAAGGTAGCTTTGGCATTGAAATAATCCTTCTGTTTGAAATAGACATCACCCAATAAGATGTAAGCTTTCGTAATCCAATAATCGTAGGACCCCGATTTATTAATTACTTCAAACGCGGCTTTTTCGGCATCGCCCAATTTGTTTAATGCAAACCAGCTTTCCGCTATTTCATACCTGGCTTCTGCGGCCAGCGCTGCTTTATTTAACTGCACTACCGTTTTAAAATTGGCAATGGCCTGGTCATACTGACGGTTTACGGCAAAAGATTTTGCAATAGCCATATTTGCAAGAGCCTTGTCGTCGGTATTGCTGCCTTTAATAGTTAAAAGATCTTTTGCGTTTGCGGCTGCTTCTGTCCATTTCTGCAACTGGTATTGGCTACGCAATAAACCACGCATGGCCTCCAATTTATGTTCCTGGGTAGATGCTTCACGTCCCAATTGGGTATAATATGTTTCAGCTTTCCCATAATTTTTTAACTCAAAGAAATTAATACGGGCCGCAGCCAAAATTGCCCGTTCTGCATATTTGTTAGGTGCATCTGAAGCCACATCTTCGTATCCTGATAAAGCATTGCTCCAATCTTTTTTACCACTGTATATCTCGCCCCGATAAAAATTAGCATCCATGGAATAGGCCCCATCAGGAAATTTTTGCAAGTAATTATTGAAGGCGTTCAAAGCTGCCGAAGTGTTTCCATTGGCAAACTGGCTTTCTGCTGCGGCATAAGTAAGGGAGTCTTCCGTGCTGACACTAATAGGCCTTCCTGCATTACGCATAAACGCTGCGTACTCATCCGCCTTACCCATTTCTATATATATCGTTTTTACATTATCCAATGCATCTGCCGCATCCTGCGAATTGGGATACTGTGTCACCAAAGCCTGGTATTGCCTTAATGCTTCCGCACTATTATTTAAATTGTAATAAGCAGTGCCCAGTTTCAAATAAGCTCTTGGTTTAAGACTGGCATTATCGCCATTTTTTATCACATTGTTCAAATAAGGAATCGCTTCGCTGAATTTCTCATCGGCCATATACGTGTTGGCGATTTCCATATTAGCATCGGTAACTAAAGCGGAAGTTGGAAACTTCCTGGTCATTGTGCTCAGCAAGCTAATTTTATCCTTCGAACTCCTGATACCAGCAATCATTGCATTTTGATAAGTTGCATAATCCTCGTCGGGCCATGAAAATTTGATAACATTCTCATACATAGATTTGGCTTTGCCGTAGTTTTTTCCCATGTAATAACAATCGGCAGCCCGCAGGTAAGCATCCTGTGTCAATTCGTCTGAATTTAATGCCGGACTTTTTGCCAGCGGCTCAAAAAATGTCAGGGCTACCGGGTAATTTTCTTTTCGGAGATAGCAATAGCCGAGATTATAACGGGCTGTATTAGCATTAGCTTCTCCGCTTGCTGGCGAACCACCACTCACATATGCATTATAATATTTAATAGCATCATCAATTCTGTTATTCCTGAAAGCGATTTCTCCTTTCCAGAAACTAACCAGCGGTAATACAGAAGCGTTATTGGGATCTTTTAATGCTTTGTCCAGTAATTCTTCTGCCTCAGCCAACCGGCCATCATTAATAAATTCAGTCGCTCTCCCATACAGGATTCTTGGATATAATCTTTTTGCATTGGGTGTCGGGTTACTCATGCCGTCCAACAAAGCAACTGCCTCCCGGTAGTTGTTGGTATTGGTCAATACTGCCACCAATAAATCTTTTGCTTCTGTAGTGTAGGTGGAGTTGGGATAATCATTTAAAAAATTTCGAAGACCATTCAGCGCTTCATCCTGGTAACCTAGTTCGTAAGATAGTTTTGCGTACTGGAATTTCGACACTTCCTGCTGCTTGCGGTCGCTGCTGTTAGAAGCACAAAAAAGAAAAGCATTTCTGGCATTACTCTTTTGCCCCGTTTTCAAATAAGCATCACCCAGCAGGTACATTGCACTCTGGCTGAGCGTGTCTTCCTTACCACTCAGCTGTTTGAATCCTTCGATAGCCTTAGGCAGATCATTGTTCATGTAATAAGCGTAGGACAACTCATATAAGTCTTCACGACGAACTTTGGGTGAACGCTTCACATAATCTTCCAGGTAAGGCAACCCTTTATCAAATTCCTTTCTTTCGAAATAAGCATGGCCGATCATTTGCTTTAATTCGAGATCATAATACTGCGACTTCCCGGTCTTGATCTTAGCTTCCGCATATTTCAATGCTTCTTCCTTTTTTCCCTGGATATAATAGATCTGTGCGATGTAATAGGGAACTACCGTTGCATAGTCTTTTTCATTTTCAACAATTTTAAAACTTTGCAGCGCTTCATTGTATTGCTTGTCACGAAAAGCCAGGAATCCATAATAATAGTTTGCATCCAAATAGTTCGGATCGTCCTTCATGGAGCGGATGGTATTAAATAACGGCTTGGCTTTTGCAAAATCCTGTAATGTAAAATATGAATAGCCCTGGTGAAATTTCATTTGAGCTATATCCTTGTTACTCAGGTTCGCAATATTGGCTTGTTCGTAATGATTAACTGCTTTTTTAAAGTCTTGCCCGCGGAAATAAAATTCCCCAAGCTGGTAGTTCATCATTTGAACCCTTGCCGTATTTTTTTCGAGATCAATATAGTCAATCGCTTGTTGCTCGGCCCGACTCTCTCCCTGCTTCAGGGCACATGCGGTAGCGTAGTAATTGACCTCCTGCACGGTGACCGAATTATTCGCAATATTTGTTTCCCTGACATCCTGTTTTAATTCCTTTAACAATGGATAAGCCAGGCTGTATTGTTCTTTTTGAAAATACTCTTTTGCTTCTTTAAATTTTTCAGCCGGGTCGGAATAATAAATGGTTTGCTGGCTAAGTGCAGGCAGAGATAGTGCAATAGTAATTGCAAGAAAAAATGATTGCTTCATTCCGTATGTCCTTTAATCCGTTGGGGGATAACGTTGCGAATATTCGAATTATTTCAAGTGTGGCCAAAGATCATTCCAAACAGGTGTGGATAAGTCTTATATTATAGGTTGTTTAACAAAATACTCATTTCCACATCCTTTAAGTCAATTAAAAATTCTTATGTATTATTGCAGCCAAAATTCCCAACCATGAAAAGACTTTTCAGTATTAAGTACACTGATAATGGAATAGCATTCGCTACTTTTTTGTTGCGCCTGGCACTTGGCGGCCTGATCATACCACACGGCTATAGCAAATTGATAACATTTGCATCTAAGTCATCCAGTTTTGCAGATCCCTTTCATATTGGTCATAGCACCTCCATGGCACTGGTCATTTTTGCAGAGTTCTTTTGTGGTGTTTTTATTTTACTGGGATTGTTTACCCGCTTGGCGTGTATCCCACTCATTGTTACCATGGCGGTAGCCCTGTTTTACGCACATAAAGGTGATTTCTTTGGCCAGGGAGAAACGGCTACCTTATACCTGATGGGTTACCTGGCTTTATTATTTACAGGCCCCGGTAAAATCAGCCTGGACCGTTTCATTGCAAAATAATGGAAATAAATGTTGGGCACTGAAAATTGATTCTTGTCAATGATTTGCTAAAAAAGAATTTTTAATGCTCAATTTCAAGTTTAAAAATGTTTACCACCCAAACACAGGTAAGAGTTCGCTATGCGGAAACTGACCAGATGGGCGTTGTCTATCACAGTAATTACTTTCAGTATTTTGAAGTGGCCCGTGCAGAGTCCATCCGTTCACTGGGTTTTACCTACGCAGACATGGAAAAAATGGGCGTGATTATGCCCGTGATCGAAGTACAATGCCGTTATCTCCGGCCTGCCTTATATGATGACCTGTTAACTGTCAAAGTAATCCTAAAAGAACTGCCGGTTCATCATAAAATAGAATTTCACCAGGAGGTATATAATGAAAAAGGAGACCTGCTCGTTAACGGAAAAGTGATTTTGTATTTTATGGAGTCAAAAACAATGAAACGAACCACCATGCCGGAGCAACTATTACTAAAACTTCAGCCTTATTTTAATTAATTTTAAAGGATGGAAAATTTAGCAGAACCGTCCCGGTTTGATGGCAATGAAGAGCAAACTGCTTTTCCGGAAACATCGTTTACCTATCCGCCCAAATTTCAAAAACCTGAAGAGCAGCCGGGTAATATCTGGCTCCGCTCGATCGCCAGCCTGGCGCTTTACCTGATATTGGGATATTATATTTTTCACAGCTTTGAAATGTTGTTGCTGATTACGGCAATAGTGGTTTTTCATGAACTGGGGCATTTCTTTGCCATGAAGTTTTACCGCTACAAGGACCTGGGCATATTCTTTATTCCCCTGCTGGGTGCATATGTATCCGGAAGCAAAAGGGAAGTATCACAAAAAGAATCTGCCGTGATTCTATTAGCCGGACCACTTCCGGGAATTATCGCAGGAATTATCATGTACTTTCTGTATAAATACAATCCTTCTTTATATATTGGCAGTCTTTCCTTTTACACGGTTTCTCTGTTAACGATCTTTTTAAACCTGATCAATCTTTTCCCGGTATATCCATTGGATGGCGGTCAATTACTGAACCGTGTGTTTTTAGATGAAGAAAGCTGGTTAAGTAAAGTTTTTGTTTTTCTATCTATCGGCGTGCTGACCTGGTTTGCCTTGTATGGCATGAGCCGGCCGTTTTATCCATTACTGATTTTCCCCGCTATGATGCTATTTCGAATGATCGGGGACAATAAATTAACTGCTGTCGAGAAAAAAATTGAAACAGAGGGTTTTGACCTCGATCTGAACTATGACGAGCTGCCGGATGAAGATTACTGGAAGATCAGGAATATTTTAATACAGGAACATTCTGCCTTTAAAGATATAGCTCCTGCCCCTCCGTTTGAGTATAGTGCGAAAGAAGAAAAAATAATGTCAACTATTCAAAGCCTTCTTCACCGGCATTTGATCCAGGATGTATCGATAGTTGGAAAAATTTTTATCCTTTTAATTTGGCTGGCCGCCATCGCGTCACCCTGGCTGATCGATATGGATCTTTCCTTTTTCCGTCGATTTGGTTTTTAATCAGACACGATTGTAATCAGGTTTCCAGTTTTTTATCGCCTGCTTAATATCTTTTGAAGAAAGTTTTTCGTCTACTGCTCTTTTTGCCAAAGCAGGCAACTCCTCATCGCTGGCAAACCGAAGTGCGATGATCTGCCCCATCCGAAGATGCCGGTCCAATGGCTGGCCCGTTAAAATAAAATGTCTGAAATTCTCCTCTGCACGAATAGCCCTGTCCTGTGCACGCAATGCAAACCAGCGGATATACCAGTAAAAGCCTATCAACACAATGACGACCACTACAATAAGTGCGGCTGAGTAGTGTGTATGAGCATCCGAACGAACGAGGTTGATAATACTACCAATCAATAAGGCCAATAGTACCGTTGGAATTACAAGGTGCCAAAGCGGTATATAACGACTATGATTTTTAAAATTTTGTTCACTCATAAAATGGTATTTATGGTTTGTAGTTATTGGCCCATTTGTCCATCTTCCCTTCCAAAAGGCTCAGGGGCAAAGCTCCATCTTTCAACACTTCATCATGAAATGCCGCAAGGTTGAAATTAGCTCCCAGTTGCTTTTCATATTTATGGCGAAGTTCGCTTATTTTCAAAGCACCAATTTTATAGCCCAATGCCTGGCCGGGAATAACCATATAGCGTTCTATTTCCGCAATGGCGCCTTGTTCACTAATCGCTTCATGATCCATCATGTATTTGATCGCCTCTTCTCTCGTCATTCCTTTTGAATGAATTGCAACGTCAACCACTAATCTGATGGCCCTGTGCATCTCATCACCCAGCGCACCCATATACTGATATGGATCAGTATACAATCCTAACTCCTTTCCAAGCGATTCGCAATAGAGTGCCCAACCCTCGACGTAAGCATTATTACCGCCAAATCGACGAAATTTTGGCAACAAACTATCTTCCTGCTGCAGTGAAAGTTGGTAATGGTGTCCCGGAATTGCTTCATGAAGAAATAATGATTCCATGCCGCTCGTGGTGTTAAAAGTGGTTGCATCGATGATAGGAATATAAAAAATACCAGGCCTGGTTCCATCCGGCGAACCCTGTAAATATTCTGCGCTGGCACTGGCTGCCCTGAAGGCCTCTGTTTGCCTGATCTCGAAACCAGCTTTTGGTGTATGATTAAACATTTTTGCCAGGTACGGTATCATGGTCCGGTGAATTTTTTCAAATGCATCCAGCACCTCCTTTGGAGTTTTATACGGCATGAACTTCTTGTCCGTTCTCATGTATTCAAAAAACTCATTCAGTGATCCCCTGAAGCCCGTTGAGTTTTTCACGCTATCCATCAACGCACTTATTCTCTCTACTTCTTTTAGACCAGTCGCATGTATCTCTTCCGGTGTTTTATCCGTAGTCGTTTGTTGCTTTACTAAAAAACTATAATACTCCTTACCGCCGGGTATACCATCTATGCCAGAACTCTGTCTCGCTTTAGACAGGTATTCATTTTGTAAAAAGTCACCGAGTTTTTTGTAGGCAGGTTCCAGTTGCGCCCGGATCAGTTTTTCAAACTCTGTTGTGAGTCTTGATTTATCAGCGTCACTAAATGCTGCCGGAAGTTTGGCAATAGGTCCATAGAAAATACTTTCCCTAATGTTTGCCGCGGGTATGGCTTTCATTTGGGGAATCATTTTCACCACGATCGACCTGGGCAATACGACACCAGCCCCTGTACCTTTTTTAAAATAACCGATGGCACTGTCAGCCCAGGCAGGAAAAACTGAAGCTCTTTTAATCCAGTCATCATAGTCCTTTACCGTTTTGAAGGGTTGGATACCGCCGCCGCTACCTAATTGGCCCATGGTTAAGGTGAGGCCATAAAACTGCTGAAAAGGAATATAATTGTCTTTAAATGCCAATGCATCCAGGTTCATCTTTGTCTCATACACAAATACATCATAATTGATCTTGTCAGTTTCGTTCAGCTCATCCCGGTTATATTTTTTTGCTTCAGTGAGATATCGTGAATAAAAATCACGAAGCTTAGCACGATAGTCATCTGAAAATTCAATTGCCAACTTATCATTATAACGGGGATCACCAATTGCTGTAGCCTCGAGGGGATACCATTGCAGGCGTTCCTCATAATACTTTTCAAAAAAGTCAGCGAGTTCCTGATGGGTCGTTGGCGAAGCTTCTTTTGTTTGATTATTACAACCTAGCATAAATAGTACGATGATGCCGATAATAACTGGTTTCATATCCTTGCATTAAGGGAACAAAATAGGCTAATTGTCAAATATTAGATTGCCGCTCTTCCATTTCTACCCCTTACTTTAATATATCGAGTACTTTATACATCTTGCCCACCAACGCCGAAGCTTTCCCATTATAATTATTGACCAAAAATGAAAAAATATACTCTGATCCATCCTTAGCTGTATGATAGCCGCAAAACGCCTTTACATCATTGATAGTACCGCTTTTTATTTTCATACCGTTGTATTCCGGCAGTGAATTATAAAAATGCGGAAACCAGTCTTTGGTTTTTGCATATTTTAAAATCTCGACCTGTGCATGAGTAGTAACCCGGTTAAGCGGTGAAAGGCCTGAGCCGTCATAAATATTCAGCTCTTCTTCATCTAAACCTTTTTGTTTCCAAAAATCTTTTACAATTGCAACACCAGAATCAGTTGAGCCAAATCCTTTTTTTTCATAGGCAAAAGTTTTTATCAATGCTTCGCCATAGAGATTGATACTTTTCTTGTTTAACCAATAGATGATGGAATCGAGGGATGGAGAATATTCTGTATGAAATATTCTTGGATTACTTTTTGTAGGGTCATAAAGATCAACTGATGGCAAATTCGAATTCAAAGAAAGTTTATCCTTTAACGCAACTCTTAATGATTCTATAAATTGATGTCCAGGATCGGGCATTGCGCCAGATATTTGAAAATTATTTTCTTCTACGGGTATTGTACCTCTGACAATTATTTTAGACTCCGTCACTGGCAGGTAAATGTAAGCGTTGTCACCTGTTCCTTTTGCTGCTGAACTTAGCTCCGATTTTATAGATTGAGAAAACAAAACCGGCTTAGTTGTTACCACGTCTACGGTATCCCCAATTTTTTTTCCCGATTTTAAGATAATATCATATTGATTTTCCCGCCAGTTTAAATACGAAGCTCCAGCGCCATAATAATTCCCAATATCCTGCCATATCCAGCCATCTGGAACCTGCGCCTTACTCCACCCATTCGCATCCACCAGTACTGTAGGGCTATCGAATTTAATAGCATCAGTGGCTTTGCTGAGCCTCCTCAAAACATTCTCTTCTTTTTTTGACTCCCACCTCCAACTTCCAAATGTTGGATCTCCGGATGCTTTTATATAAAGGTTTTTGCCGCTGTTATTTTCCACAACACCAAATTCTGTTTTATATCTATAATCTTTCCCCAACAACTCAAATGCCGTCACACTTGTAATAATTTTTTGTGTAGATGCTGGCGCCAAACCAACTTGTGAGTTTTTATCAAAAACCACCCTACCAGTTTTAGCATCGATCACATACAGGGAACTAATCGCATGCTTTAACTGATCATCATTTTCAAATTGCTGGAAAGCTTTTTTCAATTTTTGATTTATCGTCTGTGCAAACGAACTGATAACCAGTAACAGGCAACCGGCAACAAAAAACAATCTCATCATTAGTAACTTCTATTTATGCTAAAACTAAAAAGATTTAAATTTGAAATATGGAAAATGAAGTTAAAGAACCGGCGCCTAAGTATAATTTTATTTCGCCACAGGAATATCTTACGATAGAAAGGGCTGCTGAATATAAAAACGAGTACTATCATGGCCAAATATTGGCTATGTCCGGTGCGAGTTTGAATCATAACAGGATTGATGGCAACCTGATCGCTAATATTGGAAATTTTCTTAAAGGCAAAAACTGTCGTGTATTACCTTCCAATATGCGTATCAGTACTCCTTCCTATGATTCCTATATGTATCCTGGTGCAAGCATTGTCTGTGGCGAACCACAACTGGAGGATGACCAGTTTGATACATTGCTAAACCCATCTGTTATTTTCGAAATTCTATCACCTTCAACCCGAAGTATTGATAAGGGAAGAAAATTTTTCTTTTACCAGCAAATTCCTTCACTGAAAGAATATATAATGATTGACTCATTGAAAAGATATGTTCAGGTAGCACGAAGACAATCTGATGAATCCTGGAAGTTTGAAAACATAGATGAAACTCATACGTCACTTCATATACAAACTATCAATTTTCAATTTCCCCTTTCTGAAATTTATTACGATACCGGCCTTTAATATTTATTATGCCCTCAACTATCAACGCTTCTATTATCACAATCGGTGATGAACTATTAATTGGCCAAACCATCGATACTAACAGTGCATTTATAGCCCAGGAATTAAATAAGATCGGCATATGGGTACGCCGCAGAGTGGCAGTGGGTGATGTGTGGGATGATATCTGGCAGGCATTGGACGAAGAAGGTAAACAATCGCAGATCATTATTATCACAGGCGGCCTTGGGCCTACTGCCGATGATATTACCAAGCCGTTGCTGTGTAAATACTTTGGCGGAAAAATGATTGTGGACGAAAATGTATTGAACCACGTAAAGTATCTGTTTGAAAAAGTCTACCGCCGCCCTGGTCCAATATTGGAAAGAAACCTGAAGCAGGCGGAAGTTCCTGATGTATGTACCGTATTACATAACGCAAGAGGATCAGCTCCGGGCATGTGGTTTGCCCCCCAGCCCGCTAAAGGCGGGGAATTAAAAAACTCCGATAAAAAAATTTTTATTTCATTGCCCGGTGTGCCGCATGAAATGAAAGGCTTAGTTACAAGCGAGGTCATTCCCCGTTTATTAAAAGAGTACACCATGCCAGCGGTAGTACATCGCACCGCTTTTACAGCCGGATTGGGGGAATCAATGATCGCTGAACTGTTGCTTGATTTCGAAAGCTCACTTCCTTTGCATATTAAACTCGCCTACCTGCCCAGCTATGGTATGGTCAGGCTAAGGCTCACGTCTACCGGCGACAACAAAGAGGCCGTTGAAAAAGAGCTGACACCTTATTTTGAAAAAATCCAGCTGCTGGTAAAAGATTATTTAGTAACCAATGAAGATGAAGGCCTCGAAATTGTGATCGGCAAAATCTTGAAAGCTCAAAATAAAACCCTGGGTACGGCTGAAAGTTGTACCGGTGGATATATAGCCCATCTTATTACAAGTATCGCCGGATCTTCGGCCTATTATAAAGGCACCATTGTTAGCTATGCCAACGACGTAAAAGAAAATATGTTGGGCGTAAAGAGCGATACTTTAAAAATGTATGGCGCCGTAACTGAAGAAACTGTACAGGAAATGGTGAAGGGTGCGCTAACAAAACTGAATGTTGATTATGCATTGGCCACTTCCGGCATTATGGGACCTGATGGCGGCACTGATGAGAAACCGGTAGGAACTGTTTGGATAGCTGCCGGCAACAAGGAAAAAATCCAAACGATAAAACTCAATTTGCGCTTCGACAGGAAACGCAATATAGAAATGACGGCTGTCAATGCCCTCAATTTTCTCAGAAAATTCATTTTGACTAACGGTTGATCGCATCATTATGCCCAAATCATTACCTTTGCCCGGTCAAAAAATTGCTTGTCTTACTTGCCCATTAATTTGAAGATGAAGTGTGTCCCGAAGCAAGTCCGGGATAAACTGTGCAAGGGACGATGAGTTTTGTTTTGTCGCTGATTACCTAATAAAAAATAATTATGGCGATAGTTGACTTAATAATGCCAAAACTTGGCGAAAGTATTACAGAAGCGACCATTTTAAAATGGCACAAACAACCAGGCGATCCTGTTAAAATGGACGAAACGGTATTGGATATTGCTACCGATAAAGTCGACAGCGAAGTACCAAGTACTGCTGAAGGTGTGATCGAAAGCCTGTTGTTTAATGTAAATGATGTGGTACCGATTGGTGCAGTAATCGCCAAAATTAAAAGCAATACCACGGAATCAACTGCTACTACAGACATTCCAGTAGCACCTCAACCGGCAATTCAACCCATCCAGGAAATAAAACAAGCTGAAACAGCATCACCTGCTCCAATAACAGCAACACCCTTAAAATCACCAACAGCAAATGGCCTCTCCAATCGTTTTTATTCACCCCTGGTATTAAATATTGCCACCAGCGAAGGGGTGAGCATGGCCGAGCTTGAACAAATAAGTGGGACGGGTAATGAAGGCCGTGTAACCAAGAAAGATATCTTACAATATGTCAATGATAAAAAGCAAGGGAAAGTAGTGAGGCCCGCGGCTCAACTTGAAACTCAACAACAGGTTGCAATAGTTAAAGAAGCTATTCCTCAACTCAGGAGCCAGGATTCAGAAATCACTACTTATGCCGGCAATGTGGAGATTATTGAAATGGACAGGATGCGGAAACTGATTGCTGATCACATGGTCCGCAGCAAACATACGAGTCCGCATGTAACCAGTTTTACAGAAGCCGATGTAACCAATCTTGTGCTGTGGCGTGATCGGGTAAAAAAGGAATTTGAAAAAAGAGAGGGCACGAAGATCACTTTCACACCGCTGTTTATTGAAGCCATTGTAAAATGTATTAAAAGGTTTCCGCTTATCAACAGCTCACTGGATGGAGATAAAATAATTCTGAAAAAAGATATTAATATAGGAATGGCAACTGCCTTGCCTAGTGGCAATTTAATTGTGCCTGTAATAAAAAATGCCGATCAGTTAAACCTGGTTGGTTTATCCAAACAAGTAAACGGCCTTGCCGATAATGCCCGCAACGGAAGGTTAAAGGCAGATGACACACAAGGAGGAACATTTACCTTAACCAACGTGGGAACATTTGGTAGCCTGATGGGAACGCCTATTATTAATCAACCCCAGGTGGCAATATTGGCGGTAGGGGCAATTAAAAAACGGCCCGTTGTTGTAGAAACATCCCAGGGCGACAGCATAGCAATCCGGCACATGATGTATTTGTCGATGAGTTATGACCATCGTATTGTCGATGGTAGTCTCGGAGCTACATTCCTGACCGCTGTGGCTAAAGAGTTGGAAAATTTCAATCCTGATAGAGAAATATAGTTGGCAACTCTAAGATCGTGGCAAAAGAGTTTTAACAATGCTGCATGATTATACCATGCAGCATTGTTATTAAATATTCCTTCTTTTTTGTAAATTGGAATAACTAAACCACCAGCCACTATGAAACAATTATCTGAAACCTGGTTTGCCGAAGGCTATATCGACTTTGAGTTGAAAAAATACACCCTGCTCGCCTATCTGCAGGAAGTAAACAAATACTTTGACCAGAATAAACTGTATCCCCAGCTGGCTGACGTTGTTTTTCACTATCACAACCTGGTCGCCTTTCGGGAGAACAAAAAATTTTTGCAGGAACATTTTCCCAAAAAGATGACCGGCATTCAAATGGAAAAACTGCAGCTTTTGTATCAGCAAATGATTGAAGATGACGAACTGATGCAGGAACTGGAGGAGATCATCCATTATGCCGCCGATACGTTAAAGATGACCTTGCAAACCGGCGCCGGTATTTATGAATTCGTCGAAGAAAAGATCAATATCAACCCTGTTGGCATTATTCCGCTTGACCTGAAAGAAGGATATTTCTTTTTAACAAGTGGCAACACCAAAATTGCACGGACCTATCACTATCGTCTTTCTATTTTTGAAAAACATGATGAAAAATACCGGAGTATCAAAACGGTGTTGGTCAATAAATGGCAGCGCAGCATCAGCAGCACTTACGAGCAAACAAAAGCAGAGCTAATACGACATTTTAACCAGTTGCCCAATCCGGCCGTTTACTCCATCGACACTGAATTGAGTTTTCCTGTTGATGAAACTTTATTGCCTATTGCAAAAAGAAGCCTGGTGAAGTTTATTACTGAGCAGGCCGCGTAAAAAGTTTAAAAGGTTTGATAGTTGGTGACTCAGGCACTTTAAACCTATGAAACTTTTTGAACTTATGGAATTATCTCCAATCCCCAGTCTTTTCCTTTTTTAACAGCAGGAACACCTTCGGTGATCCATTTGGCTGGCTTGTCTCCTTTCAATAACCAATCGAAGAATTGTTGTTGCCTTATCTGGATATCCTTTCGATTCTTTCGCTGAATGAGATTATGAGCTTCACCGTTATAATTCAACATCCATACTTTTTTCCAAAGACGTCGCATACCCGTGAAGAGTTCGATTCCCTGGTACCATGGCACTGCACCATCGGCGTCGTTTGCCATAATGACCAGCGGAGTTTTTACTTTGGGCAAATGAAATAAAGGAGAGCTTTCAATATAGAGTTGTGGCTTTTCCCATAAGGTGGCGCCAATTCGGCTCTGTGTTTTCTCGTACTGAAACTGCCGGCTAGCGCCGCTCTCCCAACGAATACCTCCATAGGCACTCGTCATGTTGGCAACTGGTGCACCGGCCCATGCTGCTTTAAACATATCAGTCATGGTGATGAGTTGCGCCACTTGTAGGCCGCCCCAGCTTTGTCCCTGTATGCCAATATTTTTTGCATCTACCCATTTATGCTTTGCCAAATCCTTTGCCGCACTGACAATATAATCATAGGCGCTTTGAGCCGGATGACCTATTGTATACCTGATATCGGGGGCAAAAACCAGGTAACCACGACTCACAAAAAATGAAATATTCAAGCGACTTGGTGTGGGTGCAGGCGGAATATAATTGTTCAATCCATCAGATAGTTTTTCATAGAAATAAAGAATCAAAGGATATTTTTTGGAAGGATCAAAATCTTCAGGTTTATATAAAATGCCTTCGGATGATTTGCCTTTAAATGTTTTCCATTTATAGAGTTCGGCAGATCCCCAGTTGTAGTCTTTTTGTTGAGGATTGATAGAAGAAAGTTGCTTTTCCAAAAACGTGAATTGATTGGACGCAAGTTCACCGGCCTCCCGCTGTTCAACTCCCCGTCCAACATAAATATCTGGTGACCTTTTATAATTTTCCTTCGTATAAATCAGTACGTCTGTATTTTTTGATTTTACAATACCTCCAATATTAAACTTAGCGTCGAACACATAGGGGAAACTTCTCCGGGTATTATTAAGATCGAGGGCTACAAGTGACGAATTCTTTGTTGTTTCATTAAACTTCCTGAACAACAACTTTTGACCGGCCGTTATTGATTTAGCATCCGGGTCTGTCTGAATAAACCGACTGGCAATTTTATTTTTCCGCTCAGCAGTAAACATTGTTGCTGTTGTAGTAGTTTCCCCTAATCCAATTCTCCAAATGTCATACTTGTCATAAACATATACCACTGAGTCGCCTTCTTGCCAACCCATTATTCCGTAGGGTGATGGTTCTACCGGCGAATCGTTTTCTTCGTCATACAATGGTACTTTTATTTTGGCAGTGATATTCCTGGTCCGGTCTCCATCCCATGCAAAATAATTTTTGGCTTTGTTGTCATACCACATGATATACTTGCCGGTTGGTGAAACATAGTTGGGTGATATAACCCCCAGCATATCTTTTTTAATCAGTGTTTTATTACCCGTTTTTACATCAATAGCATAAATATCTTTTTTGGTATTACCTGTCCATTGGCTTTCCAATCTTTTTCCAACATCAGTTACACCTACAAAAGTTTCGCCGTCACCCTCGTTAGTTTGAAAAACAGTTGGAATTTCTTCGGAGGCCAGTTGCAGAATAGTATTTTTTTCGAAGTCACAAACCGACAGGAAGCTCTTTTGCAAATCCCGTTGCAGGCGGCTCAGTTGAACGGTTTGTAAATAGTCATCATTGTAGTGCCAAACGTCCAGCTTTACCAAATCCATTTCAATCAATGAGGTGTCTTTTGGCGCTTGTATTGGTGCTACGCCAAAAAATATACGCTTACCCGATTTACTGAACCCGGGTGTCGCATTTTCGCTGATGGTCATGCCCAATACCATTCCCACGGAATTTTTGTCTACGAGTACTGAGGCGCTGTCCATCCCCTCTTTGAAGTACCAAACTTTGTAATATTTCTCCAGGTCCTTTGGCCCGGCATCTCTTTCTGCGAGGTAAGCGACCTGTGATCCATCGTCAGAAAAAACGAAATTTTTAAAATCGTTACCACCGCGGCTCAATGTGTCGATAATACCAATGTTCAGATCATACAATAAAACCATGATCTTGCTGAGCGAATCTTTAGGATCACGGGATTGTTCCAGCAAAAGTTTTTGACCGTTTTTGCTGAATAAGTATTCCACTACATTTTTAAATGACTTTTCGTTACCTGTTTTTAAGTTTCTCAGCCGGAGTTCAGTACCGGCTTCGGGAGAAGCTGTGGCTTCATCTCCCTCTGCATCATAACCATCCAGTTCATCAATCAACACAATAGAATCATCTTTTCCTTTCGCTTTTCCCTTCGGCATAGAAGTTATCACTGCTTTCAAAGAGTCGATTATCTTATTGAGACTATCTGTTACTTTTTTATTGTCGGCTTTTGGTTTCGCATCGGCAGGTTTTTCCAGGTGATAGGCGAGCCAACCAAAACTTTTTTCCGGCGTCTTGAAGCCCTTGATTGCGGCTTTTCTCCAAACACTATCTTTTCCCAATTCTACTATCCCCAGTGAATCTTTGGGCATTTCCTCCGTCATCTTTCCCTGCCTGCCAACGGCCAGGTTTTTTATTTTCGCTTCCCTTGTTTCTTTGAAAAAAGGCTTGATCCGGAAAATAACATAACGGCTATCTTCCGTTATCACCGCATTATAACCCCTTGCCACTGATTTTTTATACACTGCATCAGCCGCGGCGGATTGTATCACCAGTTCATTGTCGCCTTCCTGGGGATCGATCGTATACACTACCCACTTACCATCATTGCTGATCAGTTTTTGCACGATACTCTGCCAACTATCATAAACTGAGTGATCCAGCGGCTTTTTTTGGGCCATCACAGGTTGTGTTGTGAAAAACAAAACAAGAAATAAAATATATCTCATGATGCAGGAAAAAATTAAAGCTTTAAAGATAACCGAGAACCACGATTTTTGGGACTTTAAAAAAGATTCCACAGTATAAAAATTTTTAAAGGCGGTTACTACAATCGCTATTGATGCGGGCATCGGATGAAATGAATCATTAATACCTGCTATTTTAAACAGCAACACCTGCCACCAATTTTCTCTCATGCCTTACCAGGATGATGACATGAACAATCAGTGCAACAGCAATAATGGCAAACCCGGCATAGAACCATTTACTCAATAGCTGATTTTCCTTATAGACAATAAAAGCCAGTAATATTCCATACACAGGTTCCAGGTTAAAGGAGAGATTGACAGTGAATGCTGACAAGCGTTTCAGGGCATTGGATGAAAACTGAAAAGCGATCACCGAGCAAAGCCATGATAGAACCAGCAACCACAAAAAATCTTCCATACCCGGAAAAAAATTTTCAACCGGAAACTGCTCCAGGTAAAAAGGAAGAAGTATTGACAAAGTAACCAGGCCACCCGTTTGCTGCCAGGCAAGCATCGTCTCCACATTCATTCGCTGCAGAAACTGTTTGTTATAAATAGGGAACAAAGAAGCTAACACCGCCGAGATAACGCCGATTATAATACCGGTTTTATACTTTGCATCGAAGTGAAAAATAATGTAGATACCGGCAATCGTCATGATGCCTAATAACATCTCTGTCCAATTAATCCGCTTTTTCAAAATCAGTGGCTCAAAAATGGCCGTAAAAAAACCGATAGCTGAAAAGCAAACCAAGGCTACTGAAACGTTGGCGTATTTAATAGACCCATAAAAAGTAACCCAATGCATTGCAGCAATAAACCCAACCACACTGATCTTCAGAACTTCTACAACTGATAGCCTGGTTATCTTTTTACTCATACCAAACAGTATCCACATTGTCACCGCTGTAAATAATAGCCTGTACCATACAATCATTCCTTCATTTAATGATATAAGACGCCCCAAAATACCCGTAAACCCGGCTAAAAAAACAGCTATATGTAATTGGAGAAAAGCTTTCTTCATTTCACCGAAACTAAGAAATGCGGGCAATATCAGTAAGAGTAAATTGAACTTTGAAAAATAGCAATGCCTTATTTGCTTTGAGGTACCATCTCATTCTTGTGCAGCGGGGAGGAAGCAGATATGGAAATGGGATCAGTGTTTTTGACTCTTTTACGATAATTGGTAAACCAGCTATGCCAGCGAAGTTTTAATACACCCAGTATTCCTTCTTTTACAATTCCCTTGTTCATTTTAGAAACACCGTATGTTCTGTCCTGGAAAATGATCGGAACTTCTTTCAACCTGAAATGAAGTTTCCACGCAGCAAATTTCATCTCTATCTGGAATGCATAACCGGTGAAGCGGATCTCATCAAGATTAATTGTTTCCAGTACTTCTTTACGATAACACATAAAACCGGCCGTTGGATCTTTAATCGGCATCCAGGTGATAAGCCTTGTATAAAGTGAACCACCTTTGGATAAGGCAATGCGATTAGAAGGCCAGTTAACAACACCACCACCTTTTACATAACGGGAACCAATTGCTACATCAGCTCCTTCGTATTTGCAGGCATCATACAAACGAACCAGGTCCGAAGGATTATGTGAGAAGTCCGCATCCATTTCAAAAATGAAACGATAGTTATTGGCCATCGCCCATTTGAATCCATAAATATAGGCAGTACCTAATCCTTGTTTACCTCTTCTCTCTTCAATAAATAATTGATGGGAAAATTTTGATTGCAGCTCTCTTACTATTTGAGCAGTTCCGTCAGGCGAACCATCGTCTATAACCAACACATGAAATCCCTCTCCAAGGTTGAAGATGGCATGAAGAATATTAGTAATATTCTCCCTTTCATTATATGTTGGTATGATTACTAATTTTTCCATTAAAAAAACGGAAGTAACGAATATACGATAATCAAAAAAAATTGCTATGTTAAATTGTTCACACGGCGTCCTGTTTAATCAGGCCTTTTTCAACATAGTACGGGTATAAATCTCGGTCAATTTTTGCTTGGTATGTTGTGGAAAATCTCCCTTCATCATCCAGTCGTAATACTGGGGCTCTGTTTTTAAAACATCAGACACAGCCCGCCCCTTAAATTTACCAAAATTAAAGACTTCAACCCCGTTTTCCATAACGAATCTGCGGGCAAAATCCACAATCACATCTTCGCCAATGGCTTTGATAATTGATTCAACAGTATTCCCAAGAGCGGGGTATCGCTGGGTCTGTGCCTCCAAAATTTCATAAGTCGCTGAAGCGTCTGCCTCAGCGCTATGTGCCCCTTCCAGCGTTTTATTGCAATAGAATTTATAAGCGGCTCCCAGTGTTCTTTGCTCCATCTGATGAAATATCTTTTGCACATCTATCAATCTTCTGCCCTTCATATCAAATTCTACCTGTACCCGCAGGAACTCTTCCATAAGAAGCGGAATATCAAACCGGTTGCTGTTATAACCCGCAATATCACAACCATCCAAAATCTGTTTCAATTCATGTGCTACCTGCTTAAAAGTCGGTGCATCTTTTACCATCTCATTAGTAATACCGTGAATATCACTGGATGTTTTGGGGATTGGCATTTCTGGATTAATCAGCTTTCGCTTCACTATCCGGCTACCATCTGTTAGGATTTTTACGATGGCGATCTCAACAATTCTGTCTGTTCCAAGGTTAACACCGGTGGTTTCGAGGTCGATCGATGCAAGTGGTTTTATCAATTTCAACATGAGCTAAGCAATTTCTCTTATAATGTATATAATAATATGATGTATGAGCGGTAAAGTTAATTGTTTAGTATTCTTTAACAAGCCCTAAATTCAATCATTTATTTATATTTAACAAGGTCTAAGTCAATCAAAAACAGTAAAATAGGAGAAACATTTTTTAAATTTGCAAAATAAATAAAGCTTAGTCACGTTTTAAAACACAATAATACAGTCATCAAAATGAAAACTCGTTCTCTTATCGCACTTGTAATGATAGCTCTTACGGCAATTTTAGCTACCTCCTGTTACTCTTCCAGAAAAAATGGTTGCCCGGGTAACCCGCAGGCAAACTACCGTTTCAGGGGATAAGGTTGATTGAATGAATTCTTTAAAGGCCTTTGGTATTAATGTAATTCACTAATGCAGCCGTGTTTTTCAGTTTTAATTTCTTGAGAATATTATAACGGTGCACTTCTACTGTTTTCAGAGAAATATCCAGTTGTAATGCTATTTCTTTTGACGAGAGTCCTTCTTTTATCAGCTTGATAATATCAATCTCTCTGCGGGATAGATTATTTAACTCATCAGAGTTTTCATCCATTTCCTGCTCAGCTAAAATAGCTTTTACTTCTTCACAGATATACTTTTTGCCATTATTCACTTCAATGATTGCCGTCACCATTTCTTCCTTTGAGGAATTTTTAGTTACATAGCCCATGGCTCCCAATTGCAACATACGCTTTGCATAAGCAGGCATAGTATGCATGGATACGGCAATAATTCTGGACTCAGGCGAAATCTTGTGAATCTGCCTGGTCGCATCAAACCCATTTATTGGGGTCATATTGACGTCCATAAGAACAATCTGCGGCCTTTTTTCTCTGGCTATTTCTATCGCCTCTTCTCCCGAACTTGTCTCGCCAATAACAGTAAATCTTGAATCGCTGTTGAGAATAAATGCCCAGGAGTCCCGAATCAGCTTGTGATCATCGACAAGAAGAATTGTAATTTTTTCCATTTAGATATACGGCTACTAACTTTAAATTGATGTGAATCAAACCACCAGAACAATCATGCAAAAAAAGTCAATAATTCTGACAATAAAAAGCAAATTATTAGAGATCACTTGAAATATGCTTTGGTTCGCTTTAGTCATACAATTGTAAAAACACCAGTATTACTAAATCTACTTTCCGAAAAATTTACCTGTTGACCAGCTCAAATCTTTCAATCGCCTTATAAACCTGTATCAGTTCATCCTCTGTAATGCAATAAGGAGGCATTATATAAATGGTATTCCCTAACGGACGCAAAAGAATGCCCTTGTCCATAAAATAATTATACAATCTGTCACGAAGTGAATTAAAATAGGATGTTTCTTCGGGTGATTCAAAATCAATGGCAAGGATAGTACCGGTGCAACGAAGATTTTTAAATGCAGTTGTATTATTATTTCGTTTGATAAAATGCAGGTGTTGCGCTGTTATTCGCTGAATGTTTTGGATACATTCCTCTTCTAATAAAAGGTCAAGACTCGCCAGCGCTGCTGCACAGGCAACAGGATTGGCAGTATAGGAATGACCGTGAAAAAAAGTCTTAGAGCGATCATCCGATAAAAAGGAATTGAAAATTTCCAGTGTACAGGAGGTAACGCCCAATGGCATTGTACCACCTGTTATTGCTTTTGACAAGCAAATTATATCCGGCTTTGTCTCAATATAGTCACATGCAAATAATTTTCCCGTTCTTCCAAAACCGGTCATTACTTCATCCGCAATGGTGATGATACCATTTTGCTTACATGTATAGATCATTTGATCCAAGGTATCAGCATCATACATTAGCATGCCCCCTGCGCCCAATACCAATGGCTCAACGATAAATGCCGCGATCTGATCTTTGTTGGTATTAATTTGTTCTTTTAATTCATCAAGCGCAAAATGTTCCATTCCTTTTGCCGGAAAAGGAATATGAATAACATCAAACAGCAGGGATGAAAACGGATCAGTAAAAGAGCTCCTGGCACTTACCGACATGGCCCCAAACGTATCGCCATGGTAAGCATGTTCCAAAGCGATGATCTTATTTTTGGACTGCTCTTTGTTATTCCAGTATTGCAAGGCCATTTTAACGGCTACTTCCACTGCTGTAGAACCATTATCGGAATAAAATATCCTTGCCTGGTTGTTGGGCAGAATGCCGAGCAACCGTTCAGCAAGCAATACAGCCGGCTCATGTGTAAAGCCGGCAAAAATCGTATGTTCCAGTCTCAGTAGCTGGTCAGCCACTTTTTGCGCTATATAGGGATGCGCATGCCCGTGAATATTGACCCACCAGGAGGAAACAGCATCAATATATTTGTTATTGGCTTCATCAATTAAATACACTCCCTCTCCCTTTGTAATGCCAATCGGTGGATTGCTTAATTTCATCTGCGTGTAGGGATGCCAGATGACCTGCTGGTCTCTCGCTGAAAGATTTCTCATAAAAGTTCATTCAATTTTTCCCGGAGCTTATCCGCATACCGCTTTACGGTTTCTTTGCTGATGATTTTTTCGTGATCGATCCTCGCTATACAATTTACTCCGGTGTACTGCAGGATAAAATCTTCGGTTGATGCATTTCTTTCGCCGTTAAAAATAATTCCTGCCAGCCCGATACCATACTGCCTCAACACTTCAATGGATAGTAAGGTATGATTAATACTCCCGAGATAATTCCGGGACACCAATACAACCGGAAGTCCCCAATTTTTAAGCAGATTAATATTCAGTTGCTTATCATTCAGCGGAACCATTAATCCCCCTGCTGGTTCTATAACAATTGTATTACGAGATGCAGGAAGAGCAAGTTTATCAAATTCTATTATCGTCCCATCAATTTTTGCTGCCGCATGTGGCGACATGGGTGTTGCCAACCGGTATGCTTCGGGATGAAAAAAGGATTTGGTATTACTGATATGTTGCTTGACAAAATCCGTATCGGTGAAGTCAAGGTTGCCCGACTGTACAGGCTTCCAGTAATCAGCTTCCAGCGCTTCAGTAAGAATGGCTGCAATAAAAGTTTTTCCGATATCCGTGCCGATGCCTGCTACTACAATTCCCGTCATGAAAAAAGAATTTGATTCAATGTACGCTTCAATTCATCCACCTCTTCCGTGGTGTTGTGCAGGTGAAGGCTTATCCGTAACCGCTCTTTCCCAATAGCAACAGAAGGGCTGACAATGGCCCGCACATCAAAACCTTTAGCCTGTAATTGTCCGGCAACATATCTGGCCCTTTTGCTTCCGGGTATTACCAGGCTTTGAATAGGGCTGATGCTATTGATAAGCCATGTATCTCCTGGAATGTTTAATCCTTTTTTAAAATAATCAGTTAACTGATGCAGGTAGGCATTGTCAAAATCAGCTGACAGCAACTGCTCGTAAGCGGCTCTGACGGTAAAGAGGGAATGAAGTGGCAGCGCCGTGGTAAAAATAAATGATCGGGCAAAATTGATAAGATAATTTCTCAGTACATTGCTGCCTATGATCACAGCGCCATGGCAACCCATAGCTTTGCCAAATGTATGCACCCTTGCAAATACATCCTGCTCCAACCCGAAATGATTCACCAGTCCCCTTCCCTGTTTTCCGAATACACCGGTAGCATGAGCTTCATCAACAATTAAATGGGCATTGTATTGTTTGCACAATGAAACGATTTCCGGAAGCGGCGCCATATCGCCATCCATTGAATACACTGATTCGATGGCAACAAAAATACCTGCCTTGCCGGCAGGCATGTTTCCTTTTGCTTTCTGCAATTTTTTTTCCAGATCTGCAGTATCATTATGAGCAAACCTCAGACGGTTCGCATAACTCAACCTGCAACCGTCAATCATGCTGGCGTGGATCAGCTCATCACAAACCAGCGTGTCATCCTTTTTGGCAATGCTGGAAAATAAACCCACATTGGCATCATAGCCCGAGTTAAAAAGCAGGCCTGCTTCGGCGTTGTGAAAGTGGGCTAAAAATCGTTCCAGTTCTTCGGCATAAAGCGTATTGCCCGATATGGAACGGGAACCGGTTGCCCCTGATAGATGCTTTATTCCAACATCCAATTGTCTTACACGTTGTTTTATTTTTTCAGAACGTGCAAAGCCCAGATAATCATTCGAGCAAAAATCAATCAGCCCCTCATTCGACTGCAGAAAGCGATACATGGAAGCTTCTTTTCTTTTATCAAGAATTTCCTGCAATGAATCATTAATTGTTTTGGATGATGTTTCCACGAAGAAAAAATGTTTCCAGTTACCGGTTACTGGTTACCTGTAACACATCGACTATCGCTCAGTGCAACCGGTAACAAACTTATTTAAGCAATCAGCTTTCAACTTCAACTACCTTCTTTTCATTCTTAAAAGCTTCCCGGGGTTTCAAACCCAGTAGCTCAAACATCTGCATATCATCATTGAAAGATGGATTGGGTGTCGTTAATAATTTATCTCCTGCAAAAATGGAATTGGCCCCTGCCATAAAACATAAAGCCTGTTCAGGCAAACTCATTTCGAGTCTTCCTGCAGATAAACGGACAACCGTTTTTGGCATAATGATCCTTGTAGTAGCGATCATTCTTACCATATCCCATACTGAAACTCTTTCCTGGTTTTCCAACGGCGTTCCTTTTACCGCTACCAATGCATTGATAGGAACCGATTCAGGATGTTGAGGCAAATTGGAAAGTGTATGCAACATGCCCACTCTATCTTCAACCGTTTCGCCTAATCCGATGATACCGCCGGAACAAACCGTTAGTTTCGCTTTGCGAACATTATGCAGTGTTTGCAAACGATCATCATAGGTTCGGGTGGTTATGATGTTTTTATAATTCTCTTCGGAAGTATCTACATTATGATTATAAGCATACAACCCCGCTTCTTTTAATTTTTCGGCCTGTTCATATGTTAGCATGCCCAGTGTACAGCACACTTCCATATCCATTGCATTCACGGCCTTCACCATTTCTAATACACGGTCAAAGTCGCGGTTGTTTCTTACTTCCCGCCACGCGGCCCCCATGCACAAACGGGAAGCTCCGCCCTGTTTGGCTTTCTGTGCAGTCTCCACTACTTCTTCCACTTTCATCAGGGCATGAACATCTACACCCGTATGATATCGTGCCGCCTGTGGGCAATAAGCACAGTCTTCTGAACAGCCTCCTGTCTTAATAGAAATCAGGCTACTGATCTGCACTTCACTATAGTCATTATTACTCCTGTGAATAGTTGCTGCTTCATAGATCAAATCAAGCAGCGGACGGTGATAAATTTCCGAGATTTCTTCCTTAGTCCAGTTGTTACGAATCATATCTTAATTTGAAGGGCCAAAACTACTTGTATTTGTCGAAATAAAAATGTCTGAGCAAGATGTGTTATCAATAATTGAAACATTATTGAGTAGGCATTTTCTATTTATGAAGCCGGCTGTATTGCTACTTTGAACCCCGGTTGCGTCGCACTCTTCAACGTTCTGTCCGCTATTGGGCATAATTACAAACAGGTTTCATTCAATTCAGGCAACCTTAATAAAAAAAAATCACATTCTTCCTGCAGAACCTTATTACCTTATTGGACAAATAAACATAACAGTTTGAACATTCTTAGCGATTGGTTAAAATAATGTAATACGGTTAGCAATACAATGTTCATTTTTCTACTAAGGTTGTCAAGTTATCACTTCCCCATAAGAGTTGACAGGCGGTGAGCCCGATTTTTACTGAATTGCAGAAGCTATTTATGGCGCTCCGCCAAAACCTTTTTAACATCGTCCAATGAAAACCCTTTGGCCTGCAATAGTATCATGTAGTGAAACAATAGATCAGCCGCCTCATTCAGAAATAGCTCTTTGTTATCATCTTTAGCCTCAATTACCAGCTCGATGGCCTCCTCGCCCACTTTTTGAGCTACCTTATTTATTCCTTTATCAAATAAACCCGATGTGTACGATTTGGCTGAACGATCATCGAATCTTTTCCTGATAATATCAGTGAGTGTTTGTAAAAAATCACCACTGTTCGTTTCATTAAAACAAGTGTCCGCACCTGTATGGCATACAGGGCCTACGGGATTAACTTTAACAAGCAATGTATCGCTATCGCAATCAATCATAATTTCTTTCAACAACAAAAAATTACCACTCTCTTCGCCTTTTGTCCACAAACGTTTTTTACTCCTGCTAAAAAATGTGACCTTACCAATCTCTTTTGTTTTATTAAATGCTTCCTCATTCATAAATCCTAGCATTAACACTTTGCCTGTGATGTCATCCTGTACAATGGCCGGAACCAATCCATCATCATATTTTGCAAAATCTATTTTCATCTGTTTATTTTTTATTGTTTTTTGGCCAGATGGAATCTTGCCTGTCGGCAGACAGGTTCGCTGTAAAAATTATCATCGCCGTTGGTTATAAATTGCCCGATAATTTTTATGGTTTATTTCATTATTGACTATTTATCTTCTTACTGAAATATTACTGTTTGCGAGATAATCCTTGAGTTCGGGAATACCAATTTCTTTAAAATGAAAAATGCTTGCCGCCAATGCTGCATCAGCTTTTGCTTCTTTGAATACATCTACAAAGTGATTCATACTACCTCCGCCACCGCTTGCGATAACCGGCACGGGTAAAGAAGTTGCCAGTTGCCTCGTAATATCCAATGCAAATCCAGCTTTTGTTCCATCATGATTCATAGACGTTAGCAGTATCTCACCTGCTCCTGCTTCTACGCCCTGCCGGGCCCAGTCAAAACATTTTGTATCTGTTTTCAGCCTTCCGCCATTTAGGTACACATACCATTCTCCATCTTCTTCTTTTTTTGTATCGATTGCCAGCACCACGCATTGACTCCCGAACTCTTTTGATAGTTCATTGATCAGCGAAGGTCTTTTAAAAGCGGCTGTATTCACCGAAATTTTATCCGCCCCGTTTTGTAATAAGCTATTAACGTCTTCAACAGAACTAATGCCACCACCAACCGTAAAGGGAATGTTAACGTTGTGCGCAACACGATTCACCAGGTCAATCAATGTTTTTCTTTTTTCAACAGTGGCTGTTATATCCAGAAAAACTAATTCATCAGCTCCCTGTTTCGCATATAAGGCTCCCAACTCAACCGGGTCACCCGCATCACGAAGGTCTACAAAGTTGGTTCCTTTTACTGTTCTGCCATCTTTGATATCCAGGCAGGGTATAATTCTTTTTGTAAGCATTCTCAGGCAAAATTTTTAAGGTCAGTAAGACTGATACGGTTTTCATAGATCGCTTTCCCAATAATGGCTCCGCTACATCCTATCTCCTTTAATGTATGCAGATCGTTTACATTGGCCACACCACCGCTGGCAATAAAAAACAACCCAGGGAATTTTTTTATGATCTCAGTATATAATTCAACAGAAGGTCCTTCCAGTTTTCCATCTTTGCTGACATCGGTACAAAAAACCTGGCTCACTCCTTTCTTACTATAATTTTCAATAAAATTAAAAATGCTTTTATCGGTTGTTTCGAGCCATCCATGAATGGCGATCATTTTGTCTTTTACGTCGGCACCCAGCAGAAATTTTTCCCCACCGAAAATCATCAGCCACTTTACAAACTCAGCTTCGTTTTTCACAGCCATACTGCCCACCGTCGCAAACGCAGCTCCTGATTCAAACACAACCTTCACATCCTTCTCCGTAGCAATGCCTCCACCAAAATCAATGACCAGGCCTGTTTTAGATGCAATCATCTCAAGCACCTTCCAGTTTTTTACTGCCTTTTGTTTAGCTCCATCCAAATCTACCAGGTGCAATCGCTGCAAACCAGCACCCTCAAACTGCTTAGCGACTTCAAGCGGGTGCTCATTGTAAATTTTTTTCTGCTCATAGTCTCCCTGGGTTAGCCTCACGCATTTTCCATCAATTATATCTATCGCCGGTATTAGCTGCATATTAAGTCAACTGTTTTTGCATTTTTATAAATTCGATACCATATTTTTCCCAGCTGTCTCCTGTTTGCTGCATTCCAAATTTTTCATACAAACTGGTTGCAGATAGCCTGGCATTACACCAAATAATTTTCTTTTCATTTTTTACTGCCCAATCCATCACATATTGAAGCAATCTTGTTCCATAGCCCTTACCCTGCTCATTCGTAATCGTCGCAAATTTTCTGAATTGTATCGTCCCATCTCCTTCAAACAAACTAATCACCGATAATAAACGATCATCCTGGTATAATCCTAAATGCGTTCCGAGAGCATCATCGTCCAGCTTTACAAACTCCAATGTTTCTTTTGGATACATTACCTGTTGTCGGATCTGCAATATTTTTTCGATCGGAACTTCCTTGATCAACATCTCAGGCTAATAAAAAGTTTTTCAAAATTTGTTCGCCGATATTTGCTGATTTCTCCGGGTGAAACTGCACTCCCCAGAAATTATTTTTTTTCAACCCGGCACTGTAGGGCTGAATATAATGGCAGGTCGCTATTGTTTCATCACATAGTTCGGCATAATAACTATGCACCGAGTAGATGAAAGAGTTTTCCGGCACTGACTCAAACAATGAAGTTTTAAGATTGTAAATACTATTCCATCCAATCTGGGGAACCTTTATTGCAGGATCATTTGTCTTAAACCTCTTTATCGATACATCAAAAATATCCAGGCAGTCCGTATCATTTTCTTCACTATACCTGCACATCAACTGCATTCCCAGACAAATGCCCAGTACGGGTTGCTTCAACTCTTTAATCAGCATATCCAACTTCCTTTGACGCAGGTATTGCATAGCCGTACTTGCTTCCCCAACGCCCGGAAAAATAACCTTATCTGCGGCTTTTATTTTATCCGGGTCATCAGTAACAACAGCTTCAACTCCTATCCGTTCTAATGCATATAAGACAGATTGGATATTTCCTGCGTTATATTTTATAATTACAATACTCATTTTTTGTTACGAATTACACTAATGCTCACGAATTATTCAAAACTTATAATCTGTTATTTTCACTTTTGATTTTTCACTTTTCACTTCCGGCTACAATACCCCCTTTGTACTGGGCAGGTAATTGCTAAACGGATCTTTCTTCACTGCCATCCTGATCGCTTTCGCAAACGCTTTGAAGATCGCTTCAATTTTATGATGTTCGTTTTCTCCTTTACATTCGATATTCAGGTTGCAGCGGGCCGCATCGCTAAATGATTTGAAGAAATGAAAAAACATCTCTGTTGGCATCTCGCCGATTTTTTCTCTTTTAAACTCTGCGTTCCAAACCAGCCAGTTCCTGCCGCCAAAATCGATTAAAACTTTTGCCTCCGCCTCGTCCATTGGCAAAGCAAAACCGTAACGTTCCAAACCGGTTTTATCAGCCAGTGCTTTTGCAAAGGCTTCTCCTAATGCGATTCCGGTATCTTCAATAGTATGATGTTCGTCGATATGCAGGTCGCCATCGCAGCGGATAGAAAGATCCAGTTTCCCGTGCCTGGCAATTTGCTCGAGCATATGATCAAAAAATCCAAGACCAGTATGTATGGACGCTTTACCGTTTCCATCCATATTCAACTGAACACTGATTTTCGTTTCATTAGTATTCCGCTCATGGGATACTTTTCGTAAACCATTCTTTAAAAAAGCATAAATATCATTCCAATTGGTTGTTTCCAGCGCAACTGTCGATTGGCGCAATTCCTCTGCCTTATCTTTTACTTCGCCACCGCCCAAGGTTGGATCATTATTCAGCCAGATCCCTTTACAACCCATATTCTTTGCCAGCTGAATGTCGGTGATACGATCGCCGATCACAAATGAGTTAGGTATATCATAATTATCATTATTAAGATATTCAGTCAACATTCCGATGCCAGGCTTACGGGTTGGAGCATTATCCGCAGGAAATGATTTGTCGATAAATACTTTTGAAAAAAAGATTCCCTCTCCTTCCAGGCTTTTCATCACAAGATTTTGAAGCGGCCAGAATGTTTCTTCGGGGAAACTTTCGGTTCCTAAACCATCCTGGTTGGTCACCATAACTAATTCATAGTCCAATTCCCTGGCAATTCTTCCCATGTATTCAAACATAGCCGGATAAAACGTTAGCTTATCAAACGAATCCAGTTGGTACGTAGGCGGCGCCTCATTGATAAGTGTTCCGTCCCTGTCAATAAATAAAACCCGTTTCGACATAATTTATCTTTTTGATTTCATATAATCGATTAATGCATCGACCAGCAATGTGTTTTCATTTTCTGTTCCAATCGTGATACGCAAACAATCGTCACACAGTTGCACCTTACTCCTGTCTCTAACCACAATACCTTCGGTTAACAAATAGTCATATACATCAACGGCATCTTTTACTTTTACGAGCAAAAAGTTAGCGTCTGACGGATAGACTTTCTCTACCAACGGCATCCGCTGAAAGACATTGATCAACTCTTCCCTCATCGCTACAATCTCCCTGATCATATCGTTTACCTGTCCTACTTCTTCCAGGGCTTCCAAAGCAAGATCCTGGGTAGCCTGGTTGATATTATACGGCGGCTTGATCCGGTCGAGCAATTCAATAATTTCTTTTGATGCAAAGGCCATTCCTAACCGCAATGCCGCCAAACCCCATGCTTTGCTAAATGTTTGCATGACCACCAGGTTCGGATACTCATTTAATTCTTTTAGCAAAGAATGCTGCCGGGAAAAATTAATGTAGGCTTCATCAACAACAACTAAACCATTGAAATTATTCAGCAACATCTCGATATCCGGGTAATTAATGCTATTGCCAGTTGGATTATTGGGAGAGCATATCCAGATAATTTTGGTATTGTCATCAATCAAGTTTTCAATCAGCGCCAGGTTCAGTTGAAAATTGGGAAGTAATTCTGCTCTTCTCAATTCAACATCATTAATCGCAGCACTCACTTCGTACATTCCATAGGTGGGGGGACAAATGATCACATTATCCTTTCCCGGTTCACAAAAACAACGGTATAAAAGATCGATACACTCGTCGCTGCCATTTCCCAAAAAAATATTTTTTGGATCAACATTTTTTACCCGGCTAATGGAGGCTTTTAATTTTTGTTGGTGCGGATCAGGATAGCGATTGTACCATTTCGTCAATGGGGAACCCAAACTATTTTCATTGGCGTCCAAAAATACTTTTGCTTCGCCGCTAAACTCATCTCTTGCCGATGAATAGGCTTTTACCTTTTTTATATTTTCCCTGACCAGTTTATTTAAATCGAAGTTCATATTTTATATAGTTACCAGTTCCCGGTTCCCGGTTTCCTGTTACTGGTAACAGGAAACCGGGAACGCTTTATTTTTTAGTTTCTTAATCTAATACTAACCGCATTCGCATGCGCATCCAAGCCCTCAGCCTTTGCCATCAGCTCAACTGTTTTGCCGATATTAGCCAATCCTTCTTTACTGAGCTTTTGATAGGTAATTTTTTTTACAAAACTATCGACACTGACGCCGCTGTATGACCGGGCAAAACCATTGGTTGGAAGTGTGTGATTGGTGCCGCTGGCGTAATCCCCGGCACTCTCCGGCGAATAATTTCCCAGGAAAACAGACCCGGCATTAATGATTTGTTGAGCAATTGCTTCATCTCCAGCGCAGGAAATAATAAGATGTTCTGCCGCATATTCATTTACGAGGTCAATTGAATCTTCTAATGACCCAAGAACAATTGCCTTGCTATTTGTCAAAGATGCCGAAGCAAACTTCTCACGGGGCAATTCTTTCACCTGTTTTTCAATTTCAGCTTTCACTTGTTTAGCAAGGACTGGTGATGTAGTAACCAGCAATGTCTGGCTATCTGGACCATGTTCAGCCTGGGATAGAAGGTCTGCTGCGATAAAAGATGGATTACCAGTTTCATCGGCTAGCACGCAAACCTCACTGGGTCCTGCGGGCATGTCAATCGCAATACCTTCCGACTGGATCATTTGCTTGGCACAGGTGACATATTGATTGCCGGGTCCAAATATTTTATCCACTTTTGGAACAGATTCTGTTCCGTACGCCATCGCAGCGATTGCCTGAGTTCCACCAGCTTTAAATATTTTAGTAATGCCCGCTAACCGCGCAGTAAATAACACTGCGGGGTTAATGGTCCCATCTTTCTGCGGCGGGGTACAAAGAACGATTTCCTTACAACCAGCGAGTTTAGCGGGAATGCCCAACATTAATACGGTGGAAAAGAGAGGAGCTGTGCCACCCGGTATGTACAAGCCCACCTTACCGATAGCCACTGAACGCCGCCAGCATTTAACACCCGGCATTGTTTCAACCAGGGATTCAGACAACAATTGAGATTGGTGAAAGGTGGTGATATTATTGGCGGCAATTGTAATAGCCTCCTTTAATTCATCCGGCACATTTGTAACCGCCTGTTGAATTTCCTTTTCACTCACCAACAATCTTTTGATCTTTACTCCGTCAAAGTCCTTTGTCATTTTTCGAACAGCCTTATCACCTCCTTTCTTCACTTTTGACAAAAGTTTTTTCACCTTCTTTTCTAAAGAAAGCTGTTCCATCACTGGCCGCTGCAGCAATTCCGGCCATTCATTTCTTGTTGGATATTCTACTATTTGCATTTACAATCAATTATTTTTCCGATGAATCATTTCGGTCACGAATTAATTTAATTTTATTGCCCTATTTCACTTCTGACTTCTGACTTCTGACTTCTGACTTCTGACTTCTGACCTCTGACCTCTGACCTCTGACTTCTCACCTCCTCAAACTATCATCTTCTCAATAGGCACCACTAATATTCCCTGTGCGCCTTCTTCTCTTAGTTGTTCAATGATGTCCCAAAAATCATTTTCATCGATAACACTGTGTACACTACTCCATCCGGATTCTGCCAATGGTAATACGGTCGGACTTTTCATGCCTGGCAACAGGGAGATAATGTCTTTTAATTTTTCATTGGGAGCATTCAGCAAGATGTATTTATTATTCTTTGCTTTTTTTACTGATCGCAGTCGAAATAACAATTTATTCAGCAGGCGTTGTTTTTCGGGATCGAGCTTTTTATTCCGGATCAAAACCGATTGCGACTCCAGGATAGTTTCTGCTTCCTTCAAGCCGTTGGTCAACAAAGTTGAACCGCTGCTGACCAAATCGCAGATCGCATCTGCCAGCCCTATTCCCGGTGCTATTTCCACGCTGCCGCTGATCTCGTGGATCTCCGCATCGATATTGTTTGTCCTTAAAAATTCCTGCAAAATGACTGGATAACTGGTAGCGATCTTTTTCCCATTCAAATTTTCCCGGTTATAGGTATCGCCTTTTTCAATAGCTATTGACAAGCGACATTTACCAAAGCCTAATTTTTCCATCACGTCCACTTCTTTTTTCTTTTCATATACCACATTCTCGCCCACGATGCCGATGTCTGCCACTGAATCTTCCACGTATTGCGGGATATCATCGTCCCGTAAAAAATAAACCTCCAGCGGAAAATTGGCGGCTGATGATTTTAATTTGTTACCCCCATTGGAGATGTCGATACCACACTCTTTCAATAATCGTAAAGAATCCTCGTGAAGTCTGCCTGATTTCTGGATCGCTATTTTCAGTTTCATCTGTTTATTTTTTATTGTTTTAATTTGGTCAGATGGAACGCCCAATCAAATATCGTTCTGTATATCAACTATTTTATGTGGGCGTTTCATGTTGTTTTCCCCTTTAAGGGTGAGAAAATAAAAAAGGCCTACCGCCATGGTAAGCCCTTGAAAGTTAATTATGTTGACATACTACATAAAAACATCACAGCTTACCCGGTGGGTAAAATGATGATGATGATGTATATGCAGGTTTAAAATCATTTTGTGTTTCGCGGTGCAAAAATAGAGAGCTTTTTGATATGGCAAAATTTTATTTGGCTACCATTTTTTAAGAAAGTGGAAAAATACCCGTTTTAGGGTATTGTGTTTATGAAACATTCGAACTAATATTGTCTTGGTTTTTCATAGGATATTGGATTTTAAAACGGGGCTGGATTTTTATCCTGGCCCCATTTTTTTGTCTGTCTGAACCGGGATTTTTTGGATCAATAAGATTAATGGGAATTTCAGGGAGCTTGTTCAGTATATTTTGGTATCTTCTGATTCTGGCTTGTCAATCAACGGCCGATTGTTAGCTCATCGCTCTCTTACGGAACGACCACGGTTCTTGTTTGCAAAGTATGTGCACTAAAATAGCCTAGGGCGCCTCCTTTAATATTTGTCACAGGGTTAGCTGGTGAAGCAGACTGGCTACTGCCTGTTGCGCTTTGAAAAACACTGTACCAATATTTATACACTGCGGGATCTATACAAAGCATATCGATGGTAAGCGTATCACCCGACTTTATTTCTTCTTCAGGATTTTCGTCTTCGTCTACCAAATACCACAATTTCGACTGAACATATTTCCCATCGGAATAGTCGTCATTGTTGACAAAAATTGGTTTGTTCTTTTTACCGTTCACATACTGCACATACCGGTAACATTGTCCTTTGCCAGCCGGATCCTGGTAAGCGATATTGGCAAGCTTCCTGGTTTCACCAAATAGTATTTCATCTGATATAAAAAGAGTGTCCAGATTGATTTTTTGCGGCATAGTTGAAGTCGCCGTAAACTTTTCTCCATTCACTGTGACGTCCAGTGAATACGTTTTGCCTGGTGAACCGACAAGTGCCGGCGCTGTATAGGTTCCCGGGGATGTCTCGCTAAGAATTATATTGTTTCCACTATTATCGTTAATCAGTACTGTGGCTCCTGTTACTGGTGGAAAGTCATTGTTTTCAGTAATGTTTTTCGTTGTGGATAGCTTGACAAAACTTTTGTCCGCTTCGTCAGTAACCACACCTTCCACTACATATTTTTCTTCGGCATTTCTAGTATCTATTTCAATTACTTTTTGGCAGGAACTCAGCAAACCTGAAACTGTTGCTCCTGCAAAACACCATGTGAAAATTCTTTTTAAATTGATCGATTTATTAAAAGACATGCTCTAAAATTTAAAATTGTAAGAAACCGACGGAATATATTTGAATAAGGCTGTTTGCACTGCTTCGGTCTTATCCGGATCATCTTTATTGTCACGAAACTCTATTGTATAAGCGTTTTCACGACCATATGCATTGTACAAACTAATGGTCAGCTCGGAAGAAAATTTTCTTTTTTGTTTTAATATCCATGTAGCACCAATATCAAGGCGATGATAAGCCGGCATTCGATAGCCATTTCGTTCTGTGTAATAATAAACAGTTTGATCATCGATGCGATATTTACCAGCAGGGAATGTGACCGCACTACCCGTATAATAGATCCAGTTAGCCGAAAGCGTCCATTTCTTAGTCAATTGATAAATTCCTACTACCGCTATGTCATGCGTTCTATCCTGCCTGGCGTTGTACCAGTTGTTGTTATTGATACCATTAATCTTTCTTTCCGTTTTTGATAAGGTATAACTCAACCACCCGCTAAATTTTCCCAGCTTTTTTTTAAATAACCATTCAATTCCATAAGCCCTTCCTTTTCCAAAAAGCAACTGCGTTTCTATTGCATCAGAATTGATATAGATATCAGCTCCATCCTTATAATCCACCTGGTTTTGCATGGTTTTGTAATAAGCCTCCACATTCAACTCATATAGATTTTCACCAAAATTTCTATAATAACCCAGCGAAACCTGGTCTGAAATTTCGGGCTTGATAATATTGGTACTGGCCACCCACTTATCTGTTGGACTTGCCGTAGTAGAATTAGAAATTAAATGCAGGTTTTGAATATTTCTGACATACGATGTTTTGACGGAAGACACGGGATTCAGTTGATAGCTCAAAGCCACTCTTGGTTCCGTATTGAAGTAAGTTTTGACGATCTCACCTTTTTTATAACTGAATGTATCCGTCACAACACCATCATTATCTAATGCGTAGTAATCTCCCTTTCCTAAAATACTGAAAGCCGTTAACCTTACTCCATAGGTAAGATTGATTTTATCGGAGGCTTTCCAGGTGTTTGTTACATAGGCTGCATTCTCCAATGAGTATCTTCTTTGCAGGTTACTGCTGTTGATACTGGAAGCGGCCGTAGCGGTTACTTCACCGGGCCTGATGGTGTGAAAAATTGCATTTACACCAAATCGCATACTATTCCGGTTATCGATATACCATTGCAGTTCCTTTTTCAAATTCCAATCACGTATCTGTGAGAAAATGTCAAAATCGGTTGCACCACTCCGAATAGATATCTTGTAATTATAGTTGCTGTAAATAAGTGAAGTGTTGGAAAAAAGTTTAGGCCCAAAAATATGGTTCCATCTAACCGTACCGGTACCATTGCCCCAGGCTAATCCAAAAGTGCTGCCGACACCCAACTGATCACGACCGAAGTAACCGGACAGGTATAGCCGGTCTTTCCTGCCCAATATATAGTTGGCCTTTGCATTAAAATCATAAAATGAGAGATTATTACTATTTACCGTTGAATCTTTGGACAGTTTTAAGAAAGCATCTACGTAAGTCCTCCTTCCTGTTACCAAAAAGGAAGACCGATTTTTTTGTATGGGTCCCTCTATGTTTAATTTGGCAGAAATAAGACCAATGCCGCCACTAACATTATAAGCCTGGTTATTTCCTTCGTTCATTTTAATGTCCAACACCGATGATAACCGGCCACCATATTGGGCCGGCATACCTGCTTTGTACATCGTCATATCCTTGATGGCATCTGAATTGAATGTAGAAAAGAATCCCAGCAAATGTGAGGCGTTGTAAACCGGAGCCTCATCCAGTAATATCAGGTTTTGATCAGCAGCACCACCTCTGACATAAAAACCGCTATTTCCGTCTCCGGCCGATTTCACGCCTGGCAGCAGCTGTACCACTTTCAAAATATCTCTCTCGCCCAATAAAACAGGAACATACCGGATATCTTTTGTCGAAAGTTTCTCCATTCCCATTTGCGGGTTAGTTAAACTGCGGGTACGGGAATTGGATGACACTACTACTTCATCGAGATCCCGCACTACGTCTTCCAATGAAATGTTCAGCACAATATCCCGGTCAACATTTATTTTTTCCGAAAATGGTTGCAGACCGACTGCTGTTGCCTCCAGGATATATTCTCCTTTAGAAAGGGTAATGGAATAAAAGCCATAATCATTGCTGATGGTACTGGCGTTCCCAACTTTTATCGTGGCGGCGATAACGGTCTCACCTTTAGTTTTTGAAGAGACGGTACCGCTGATTGTAAATTTCTGTTGTGCCTTAACTGTCAGCCCGGTGAAAAAGAAAAGAAGGATAAGCAAAAATTTATTGCGCATTGTAATAGTATTTGGTCAAAAAGAATCAGCTGTGAATTTTCTTACGGGCCACAATATTAACAGTAATCAGGTAGGCCGAAAAAATATGGACCGCTATTTAACTTAAGTATGACATTCAACTAAATGAATTACGTTTTACGAACCATTTAGTTTGCCGGTTCTAAAAAACAATGCTGTCGGCTACTTGCATGAACGGAGAATGTTTTTTATTTTGGCAGCGATATCTATGAAGACCGCGTTGACCATCCTGATGATCACCTTCACCCTGATCCTTTCTGCACAACCTCTGAAAAGATCTGAGTATAATATTATTTTGGGAGGATGTTTTAATAAAGACAAGGTCAGCCTCTCGATCAACAACCGCCCAATTTTTACCAATTACATTATTGATAATAAGGACTCTCTGGCTAAGGGAAACCTCAACCTGTCGCAAGATGTACAGGGCGTACGAATCAACTACAACGGAAAGGAGATTACCCGCAAACCTGTCCCGTTTGAATACCTTCTTAATATAAAAGTGACCGTCAACCGAAAAACTAGCCGTTTTAGCCTGGATATGCGAAAGGGTAATATTATCCTGTTGGATTTTTGCCCGGAAAAAGATGATCAGCCCTCCACCCGAAAACTCAGTGCCAGCCAGTTACAGGAACCTTTCCTATTAATGTAAAAGTTTCCGGCTTACCCTGTCGCGGCTGTTTTCCACTTTTTATTAATCCGTTTTTATAACTATACAGAAAATGTACAAAGTAAAATTACACAGTTGCCAATAGTGACTTTACGAACAATAATTTTTAAATCACCATGTGTATATTATTATTCGCATATGCTACGTTATACTAAGTAGTACCACGTAGTTAAGTAGTTAACCATAAAATCCAAATCATGAAAAATTCTACACCAGGGAATTGTGTTGGTCCTCTTCATCAAACTTTTGGCATTTCGCCACTATCAGCATCCTGTTTTACCCAAACATCAAAAGGTAGCAGCTTAGTACCACTTGGAAAATTCTCCGGGTGATTACTTCGCAGAGTTTTATCGGACGCTTGCTTACAACAATGAAGCAGCCTACCCGGCAAAACTGCAGGTTTATCATTGATTGAAGCCAAATCCTATTTAAATACAACCACCATCCGCTTACTGAGAATTACATGTGTTCTGACCTGAATACATATCCACCTACCGCTAAACCGAGGCTTAGTGCGTCTGCTTTTCTAATGGCTGCAAGGCATTTTTTGCTTTTGCTTATCGTCTTATTCTTTTGCAACTCGGCAATAAACGGTCAGGCGACGGCAACAATCTCTGTAAATAATTCTTCTGTTTGTCAGAATGGGTCTGAGCCGTCCATTACTTTTACGGGTGCTAACGGCACTCCCGAATATAGTTTTGACTACTCGATAAATGGCGGCCTAACGCAAACTTCACTAGTTAGTTCAGGCAATACGGTTCAATTATTATTCCCGACAACTAATGCCGGAACCTTTATAGTAGCCTTGCTCGCAGTTAGAGACGCAAATGGCACAGGTCTGCCAATCCCTCAAGTGGGAGCTGTAACTATAACAGTAAAGGCAACTCCACCTATACCGGACGTAATAGTGTCCGACAACTGTGATGGGACTTCGACATTAACGGCTAATAATGCATCCGGATCTCTTTTGTGGAGTACCGGCGCCACAACAAACTCCATCTCGGTTAATACAGCCGGGGTCTATACAGTAACTCAAACGATAGATGGATGTACAAGCGCAGCCGGTTCCGGAACCGCAAATCCCAAAACAGGGCCGCCTGATCCGGTTATAACGGCAACAAATAATTGTAATGAAACCACAACATTAACTGCAAGTGCAACAAGTGGCACTTTTTCCTGGAGCACCGGAGCTACGACAAGCTCAATCACTGTCAATTCCGCTGGAATTTATTCCGTTACCGTTACTGATAACAATAATTGTACAGCTACCGCTTCGGTCACCATTGGGCAGCCTGCTGCAGCGCTGGCTCTCACCTCTTCAAAAGTGGATGTGCTTTGCTTTGGCAATGCCACCGGGTCCATTGACTTAACTGTTAGTGGTGGTACGACTCCTTACTCTTATGTGTGGAGCAATGGCGCTGCTACACAGGACATCACCGCCCTTGCTGCAGGAACTTATTCCGTTACCGTTACTGATAACAATAATTGTACAGCGACTACTTCTGTTACCATTGGGCAGCCTGCTGCGGCCCTGGCTCTCACCTCTTCAAAAGTGGATGTGCTTTGCTTTGGCAATACCACCGGTTCTGTTGATTTAAGTGTTAG
>NZ_JBHMQM010000009.1:0-323713 GCF_042434975.1 Terrimonas alba | reverse complement strand
ACATCAGGAAAAGATGCCGTCTGAACAAAATCGTTAACACCATCGGTCAGTGCAGCACAGGCAGCAGCTCCCGCTGCGCTAAATGCCGGATCACATTGTTGGTTAAACAGGTTTATCAGTTCATTGACAGTACCATTGCCGATATCCTCCGCAGTTTTAAAAGCCTGTTCCCAGGAGATGGGAAAATCATAAGCATGCTTTTTATCTTTTTCCGCCAAAACCCGGAATCTTAAAGAGTGCTTATTGGGATTAGAGTTGGCGGCATTGGCTAGAATGCCGGTAAGTACAATTCTTTGCGGCACACCGATGCCTTCAAAATAATCGGTATGCGTAGCATTCAGGATACCATTGACCCAGTCAATGACATAGGTTTGTGCCCCGCCCCTGTCATTTTGTGCCTGGTGAAAATCAACTGTAGTATATCCCTGGGAAAAAGTTTGTAAGGAAAAAATTAACAAGAAAGGAAGCAGTAGAATTTTTAGCTTAAGTAAGCATTTTGAAACGGTATTGGTTTGGTGTTTAATTGTACACGTCATAAAACAAGGTTTTAGAAGTGAACGATATGATTTTCTAGCCTTGTTTCTCAGAGGATGTAGTGATGATAAATTTTCATTCAGAGTACTGATGTTGTAGCAGGGATTTAAAAAAGCTATAATCCTGGTGGGTTAGTGAAGTAGAATTTGTCAATAGATGTGAATGTTGTTAAGGATTATTAATGGCTTTGGATAAATTATTTTGCTGGCAAGCAATTAGTAAAATAGTGAGAATAGCTAAGGAGGAGAATGATCCAATAATAATACCTCTCTATGGATGTATAGCTGCGGCCTTGCACAACAAAGCCTGGCGTGTATTGTTAGCATATGGCAAGTTTCCCGTTATACAGGCATGGATCACCCACACCTATGATTGGTTTTGAAAACACGTCATCATAGTTACCAATATCATTGGTACAATCAGAACCTGAAAACCGATTCAAAAACTCGGGCAGAAAATTTAGATAAAGTGCGGGTTATAGGGCTTAGAAGAGTCGGACAGTAAACGTTCCCTTTATTAAAACAAAACTAAGGGTTTTTTTGTATGACCTACAAATTAAATTGAGATTATTTTTTTAATATCCCGCAGATTTTTTTTGGAGAAAATATTTTGGTCATTTTACCGGATCAGCCAGCTATTTATTTTCGAATGACAACCTTTGTTCCAATGGGGGTATAGGCGTATATTTCCAATACATCATCTTTTTTCATGGAAATGCACCCCATGGTCCAGTTTTTATATTTGTCGATAACAAAATCTTCACGGGGCCAGGTGCCGTGAATGCCAATGGAACCGCCAATGGAGGCATTGGCCGGGATCTCACCCCGTCTTTTGCGGGCATTAAATTTTTCCCAGCTTTCTTTGGTTGGATAATCAATGGCCAGGAACCGGTACCATTTTTCATGTACCCGTTTGCTTACGATCTTAAAACTGCCTTCCGGTGTTTTGTTGTCGCCTTCCATTTTTTTATCATCAAGACTATTGTTGCCAAATACGACAGGGTAAGTAGCATACCAACCTTTTTCATCATATACGCTCAACTCATAATCCGATTTGTCAATCAGAATTGAAATGGCGCCCACCGGGCCAGCGCCGGCTGACCGCTTATTTAGTTTTTTTGAAACAATATTTTTTGATGAAGGAGAATTGAATAGCAACAGGCCGCTTCCTAATAATACGGAACTGAATAAAAGAATACTTTTCATAGTCTATCCTTTACCGTCTCTTATCAAACGGTGGTACAGATTTATTTATTTTCGATGTGGATTTCTTTAACGAAAACTTTACACCGAACGCTAAAAGTTAACTATAGCGTTCGGTGTAATAGCAACTAAGCTACCGGCCTGCGCCTCACATCCTGTCAACTGATAGCCAGTTGGTATTACAAGGATACGCAATTAGCAAAAATGGTGCAAAGAAAAATCCCGCTGAAAATTTTCGGCGGGATGTGTATAAATAAAGAATGCAGTTGTGAAAAATGATCGTTGATTTTATTAACGCTCAGTGACTCTTACGTGGTATTTTTTCTTTACCAGTTGCTAAAGCGGAAACCAACATTATAAGGGGTGAGATCAACTCCTTTTTCAAACATGTTTTTAAATGCATAAGATCCATATAATTTAACCGGGCCCAGGGCTATTTCTCCAACATAAGAAAGCTTCCATTTGCGGAGATCGAAATCGCTTTTTGTTTTATCAACATCACCGTCTTTTTTAATTTTTTGACGGGCACTGTATAACCAACCGGCACTTATACCAGCACTGATGCCAAAGTTTTGCCGCTTTTGAGGGGTGAAATTGAAGTTCAGCATCAGGGGGACTGTAAGATAATCTGCAGCCAGTTTGTTTTTAGCAACATCAGTATGACCTTTATCTATCCTTGGCAGGGCTTCATTAAACCGGATCTGTTTATTTTCAAAATGATAGTTGTTTAATTCTATTCCCAATCCATATTTTAAGTTTACAATATGCTTGATCATATTGATCCGCTGCATAAATACCCAGATGTTTACATTTCTTGATTTACCGGCCCTTGCCTTCAGGTCTTCTTCACCAATACCTGGTGCAACAAAGCCGGAAGTAACGGCAGAAGTGTAATTGGTGTTGTCCACATAGTTAGAAAAGCCGATATCAAAGATCCACCAGTTGGTGCTGATGTTGGCAGGCTTATCATTGTTACGGCGATTATTAATGCGGAATATTTTGTTGCGGCTCTTCGTGCTGTCATAATTGCCTCCCGCCTCACGAATGATCACCATGCCGCCAATTTTAATTGTATCCGGTGCTTGTTTGGAAGTTGTATCTTTTTGTGCAAAGCCAGTCATTATAGCACACAATGCGATGCCAAGGATAAAAAACCTTTTCATGTGTTAATTTGTATTGCTTTTTTGGTCACATGGAATTCACCATAAAAATTTTCATCGCATTTGTTATGAATTTGCTCGAAAATTTTTATGGCTCATTTCATATAAATCTGTTTTAAAAAAAGTGAAATTATAATTTAATTGCCAGCCCGCCTACCAATAAGCGATCTTCATCTGTCGCCTTGATATTGGTGGTTTTTTCAAACGTCCGGGTGACTTTCCGGAAAAATCCGCGGAGTTTGTTTTTCTTGCCTGGCTGCTCATCGTCAATCGGATCTACCGATTCTTTTGACGATGCCGCTATTACATTGTCTAACGGATGTGAGCTATTGGGAGTTACAATGTAGGGTTGATTTGTTTCTTTAGAATTTGTTAATGATTCTTTGACAGGAGTTTCAACTTGTGCAATAGAGGTTTGATTCAGCTCTTTGTTTACATTCGGATTGTAAACCGGTTGTGGCAGATCATTTGTTTTTCTCTTCTCTTCCTTTGTCTTTGCCACTACTGCATCATTTTGCTTCACTTCAACGGGCAATTGTTGTTTCGTCTTTTCTTTTCTTTCAGTCTTTTTTTCTTTTATGGCAACAACGCTGTTGTGAGGATCAGTATTTTTTTTGATGAGATCATTATTGGCAAGCTCGTTATTTTCGTTTGCCTGCTTTTTCACATTTGCGGGTTGATCAATTGCATTACCGGGCATATTTTTTTTCTCTCCGGGTTTGATTTCTGCTACACCGGTTTCTTTATCCTTCTTATTATTAATTACTATAAGTGCGGTAGAACTTACTGCTAATAATAAGGCAGCAGCTACTGCGATACGTCTCCAATGAATGGCAACAACTCTTACTTTCTCTTCTTTCCGGTATAATGATTCTTTATCGGGGAAAATAATTGTTTCAGGTTGCAGTTTTGTCTTTTGCAAAATATCCAATTGCAATTGGATGGCCGGATGAGCTGCAACAAACTCTTCAACAGCTATTTTTTGAGCAGGTGTCAACTCATTGTCCACATAGCAGATCAGCCATTCTTCGTAGTTGGCGGTATTTATAATAGTATCAGCGCCGGATACACGCATCAATTCTTCTTTGTCAGAAAAAACAATCGACGTGTCCGGTATCAACTGGCTTTGCTGCAGCAGATCCAGTTCTGTTTTCAGGTCGGGATTATCTTGTACAAAAAGTTCTACCTCCCTGCGATCTTCACTGCTCAGCTCATTATCCAGGTAAAGGATAAAATACTCTTCGTAATTATGACGGCTAATTTTCATGATGTTTGATGTCCGATGTCGGAAGCCTGATGCCGGAGGCCAGAAGGTATTGTATGGAATTTCTGACTTCTGACTTCAGACCTCTTACCTCATATTACATTTTCAATTTTTACCAAATATTCCTTCAATTGCACCCTGGCCCTGTGCAGGTACACTTTTACCTGGCTTTCACTCAGGCCCGTTATCTGTCCTATTTCATCATAACTATATCCTTCGTAGTCTTTTAATAAAACCAATGACCGTTGTGTTTCGCTCAACCGGCTCAGCGCTTCTTCCAATACCTTTTTCAGGTTATTGGCTGGCCGGTCCTGCACCTTCGAGCCTTCGGTAAACTCTTCTTTCAGTTGTATCCTTTTCACTTTCCGGATATGGTCGATCATCTGATGATAAGCTACCGTAAAGAGATAGGATTTTGATCGCTTCACATCCACTTCGGCGCGGTTGCGCCACATTTTTTCAAAGGCGGTTTGTACCACATCCCTTGCATCTTCTTCATGGCGAAGGTTTTTCACAATGAAGCGATACACATTGTCTGCGTAAGTATTAACACATTCGTTATATTCCCTTTCAGTCATAAACAGCCGGTAACCGGTTAGCTCAAAATTACTATATGAGCCCGGATTCTTAGTTTATACGGTTAACAATAGAAAAAAGTTACAATCGGGAGAAAAATTTACCCTTCCAAGCTTATAACGAGGAAAAAAACTGCTGTGAAAGGTTTTCCCAAATCATTTTGTCGCTGGTTGTCTTCTTTTTGCAGCAGTCGTTCATTGATTCATCGCAGGAATCGCCTTTAGAAACCGGCGTAGAAGATTGGAATACCAGGAAAATACCCACAATGGCAAGCACGGTCAGCAAGATTTGTATGGTAGGTTTCAATCTCATGTTGGGCTGGTTTCTGACATTTGACGGCACAAACCGTCAAAATGTTACAGTAAAGGTAAAACCTTGTAAAAGTCATAAAAGACAATAATTGACGGGAAGCGGAATTTTGCCAATGAAATGCGGAAAATGGGGGGCGAAATACCCTGAGTCGATTTTAAAATGAGTGGGAATTGCAGAAATGATGCTGCGTTCGCCCGGCGCTTCTTACTGCATGATCATTGTTAGAAATATTGGCTGGCTATTTTAGTCAAACGGTTGTTCATATTGGGCTGAAAACTTTACGTAGGTTTGCGGCTCAAATTTTAACTATGAAACGAACGAGCCAAAGTTTTCATTCCCTTTTTAATAAAAAATCCTGCCTGTCGGCAGACAGGGAAAAATTTGGCCTGTAAGTTCCATACTGCAAAAAATAAAAAATAACCGAATGAATCAAAAATTCGCCCAACGGATAGGTAAAGAAGTAGAGGAAATAAAAGCCGCCGGTCTTTATAAAACGGAACGGGTAATTACCAGCCCGCAGGGAGCTGAGATAAAAGTGGGAGGCAAGACGGTTTTGAATTTTTGCGCCAATAATTATTTGGGCCTTTCTTCTCACCCAAAAGTAATTGCCGCCGCCCACGCCGCCATTGATTCGCATGGCTATGGGATGAGCAGCGTTCGTTTTATCTGCGGTACGCAGGATATACACAAAGAACTGGAAGGAAAAATTTCCAAATTCCTGGGCACAGAAGATACGATCTTATATGCCGCGGCTTTTGATGCCAATGGCGGCGTATTTGAACCGCTGTTCAATGAAGAGGATGCCATCATTTCTGATGCATTGAACCACGCCTCTATTATTGACGGCGTTCGCCTGTGCAAGGCGCAACGTTTTCGCTACGAGCACAACAATATGGATGACCTGGAAGCGAAACTGAAGGACTCTTCAAAATGCCGTAGTCGCATCATCGTAACAGATGGTTCATTTAGTATGGACGGTACCATCGCCCAATTGGATAAGATTGTGGAACTCGCTGAAAAATATGATGCTGTTATTATGATAGATGAGTGTCATTCCTCCGGTTTCCTGGGGAAAACAGGACGGGGAACTCATGAGTATCGTGGCGTAATGGGTAAGATCGATATTATTACAGGGACCTTAGGTAAAGCCCTTGGCGGTGCTTCCGGTGGCTTTACCTCTGGGAAAAAAGAGGTGATCGATATGCTACGTCAGAAGTCACGGCCCTATTTGTTCAGCAATACACTGGCGCCTTCTATTGTCGGGGCATCGATCGCCGTGTTGGATATGCTGACCGAAACAACTGAATTGAGAGATAAGCTGGAGTACAACACGAACTATTTCCGCACCAAAATGACGGAAGCGGGATTTGATATTAAACCCGGTGATCACCCGATCGTTCCGATCATGTTATACGATGCAGTGCTGGCGCAAAACTTTGCTGCCAGATTGCTGGAAGAGGGAATTTATGTGATTGGATTCTTTTTCCCGGTTGTGGCCAAAGGCCAGGCAAGGATCAGGGTGCAGTTAAGCGCCGCACATGAGCAAAAACATTTGGATAAAGCGATTGCGGCGTTTACAAAAGTTGGGAAAGAGCTGGAAGTGATAAAGTAAATGCATTCGTCTTTGATTAAAAGAAGCGGACCAGTAGGCCCGCTTCTTTTATTTTAGACTTTCGGTATTTTATATCCATTGTGATACTCTGCTGCTAAAAATTTATTCGCATCATTATCGGTAAACTTATTCTTCCCGGCATCCCAATAAATCTTCTTGCCTGTTTTATAGGCAATATTGCCCATTTGACAAACGGTGGCAACATGACTGCCCGCCTGAATCGGTGCTTTCAGGTCATCTAATTTTCTTGACTGGATGACGTCCAGGAAATTTTTAGTGTGCAATAGCAGACCATCATCTGATTTTTTCTGTAGGGGCACAGCTTCCATTTTTTGACCCTCCGGAATTACTTCCCAACCATCACGGTCTACTACCAATGTGCCATTATTGCCAATAAATGCAACGCCGTGATTTCTTCCATATGGGCCACCATCAATACCAGTAGCATGTTCCCATTGCAGGTTGAACCCTTCAAATTCAAAAACGGTAGTCAATGTATCCGGTGTCTCTGAAGCATCATCAGGATACGCAAACTTTCCCCCGGCTGCAATAATAGCTTTTGGCGTTGACGCCTTCATGCCCAACAAGGCATAGTCGATCATATGCACACCCCAGTCAGTCATCAATCCGCCGGCATAGTCCCAGAACCAGCGAAAATTGAAATGAAAGCGATTCTCATTGAACGGCCTTTTTTGTGCGGGGCCCAGCCATTTTTCATAATCCACGCCGGGAGGCGGGGTGCCGTCGGGTTTCACCGTTACCGGTTTCATCCATCCCTGGTAAGCCCAGGCTTTTACGAGGCGCACGTTACCCAATTTACCCGAGTGAACAAATGTCATTGCATCGGCATAGTGTTTATTGCTGCGTTGCCATTGGCCCACTTGCACCACCCGGTTGTATTTTTTTTGAGCCGCTGCCATAGTGTTGCACTCTACGATGGAGTTGCCGACAGGTTTTTCAACATATACATCCTTACCAGCTGCACAGGCTTCAATCATCATATTGCAATGCCAGTGATCTGGCGTACCGATGATGATGGCATCGATATCTTTATTCCCCAGCAATTTCCTGTAATCACTTTCTGCTTTTACCTTAATGTCTTTTTGAGCGAGTTCGCCAACCCTTTTGTCCAATACATTTTTATCGACATCACATAAGGCGACACATTCTGCCCGGGGATCTTTTAATAGGCTCATCAAATCTGACCAACCCATGCCATTAATGCCGATAGCTCCGATTCGGACCTTGTCGGCTGCACTAACCTTGCTGCCCAATAAATCAGGAGGTAAAAAGCTGGCAACACCTAAACCTGCGAGGTAAGTAGAGGAGGACTGAATAAACTCTCTGCGTTTCATATAGCTAGTTGTTGTTTGCTTAAAAATAAACAATATCAAAACGGAAAAATCAATCAAAGACAGATGGGTAAAATAATATTAGTAAATGCGGAAAACTATCTAATCAAATTAATTTACATACACTGCCGTTCAAAAGAAACCCACCCCTTTGTTCAGGAGTGCTTTTCCTCCGGATTTGATTATTTCAAACTTAATTCGCCGGCTACTTTTTTCAGCATATTTACACCTGTGTTTTTTCCTTCCAGTGTTACCAGCAACCGGTCGCCTGCCAGGTAAGTAAGTGTAGCACGATTATTTCTTTTATTGAGATGCTCTATCGCTTTTCCGCCTTTGAAGTCAACGGATTTGGTGTATTCATCATCACTTTCTGACTCAAAATTCATCATGCCCAGGTACTGCATGCTATAAATACCGGCGCCTGCCTGCCCGGCGCAATCAAAAATTTTCAATTCAAGGTCGGTTGAGTCGTTGATTTTATAGTCAGCCTCGGCAAAAGCTGCACCCATTGCACTATTGGCGGAAAATTTTGAACGCCTGGTGCCAGCTAATTCCTCCGGCAGCATGGCTTTCATCTGGTCGAGTGTATAAGGCGATAATTTTTGTAATTCTTCTGCTTTCTTCTGAAAGGCATCAGCGGTTTTTGACAGCTCGTTGGTATTAATCGTAGCCGTTGTTTTCCCATCTTCGCTGGTGACGGTGACACCCGGTTTTTTATTGTTATTACAAGCCAGCACCAAGATTAGTACGAACCCGATAAAGGGAGATAAATGTTTCATGATTAAAGGTTTGGTTTTTGAGTCCATAAATGTAGAGAAAATCGGGGGTTCAAGGTCGCCAGGAAATTTTTGACTGGTTCAAAAACAAATCATTTCTATTTCCGTTAAATAGGAAAGAAATAGTATTTTTAGTTTCTCCACGATGAAGCAACTCTACCGAAAATTAGTTTGATCTCTTATTATTATTTTCTCTATTCTTAAAACATTGGTATGAAGAGGGTGCTTCTTTTTATTGCAGTTGTTGCATTATCCATTTTTTTCCTGGCATCTTGTGCTGCGGCCAAAAGGGATTGCCATGGCGTAAAGCATTATAAACACAAAGGCGGCTTTTATATTTAGAATTCACAATGAGAAAATGATTATTAAGAGCAGCAGTAGTTAAAGAAATTTTAATTTCATCCCCTGATACCCATATCTACGAATTGCTCACCTTTTGAAGGAGCCCATTTCCCGTCATTCATCACTTCCACCCATTCGAAGCTTTTTATTAGTTGACAGTGATATTTCGATCACGATATCCTATTGGGTCTTTATTTTAACATTTGCTGCTTGTCACCCCATTCATTGCGGCTAACTTTGCCAAAATTTTTTTGCCGATGAAAATTGTTGCGTATTGTTTTTTGATGGCTATTGTTGCGGGGGCCTGCTCTCCTAATAATGTAAAAGTGGATGACAGCCTTGGAAAATATTTCGATGAAAATAAGGCAACGGGTTGTTTTGCCCTGATGGATAACGGAACAGGAAAGTTCACTATATATAATTTATCCCGTTATCGTGACAGCAGCTACCTGCCTGCTTCAACGTTTAAAATCGTCAATTCGTTGATTGGGTTGCAAACAGGTGTGATTACTAATGATAGCATGGTGATAAAATGGGATGGCATTAAAAGACCGTTTGATAGTTGGAATAAGGATCTTACCATGTATGAAGCGTTTCGGGTTTCAGCCGTTCCCTACTACCAGGAGGTGGCCCGCCGGATAGGGAAGGACACTATGCAACGCTGGCTGGATACGTTAAGTTATGGTACCAAAAAGATCACTTCAGCTATTGATACCTTCTGGCTTGATAATTCGTTGAAGATAACACCTGATGAAGAGCTTGGCCTGGTGAAAAGATTATATTTTGACCAATTGCCTTTTTTTAAAACTTACCAGGAAACAGTAAAACGGGCCATGCTCTTCGAAAACAATGCTAATTACCGGCTGGCCTATAAAACGGGCTGGGCATTTTGGAATGAAAAAACAGGAAAACACCTGGGCTGGATAGTCGGTTGGGTCGAAGAAAATAAGCATCCTTATTTTTTTGTTTTGAATGTAGAGTCACCCGACCCCAATTTCGATATGCCCAACGTGAGAATGAAAATGCTGAAAGATATTTTAAAACAGTTGGGTTTCCTGGAAGGGAAAATGTAGACAGGCACCACGTAAAACCGCTCGTTTTTTTTCGTTTCAAATCAGGCAAAAATGCATGTTGTTTGGTGTGATCTTTGTTTAACTTGAACTGTAAATTTTTAAATTACCACTATACATTTCACTCTTTGGGGTTTCAATTTTTTCATAAAGAGTTTATCTGGCTTTTTGCAGGGGTTATTTTATTCCTGTTGCTTTTTATTTTTTTGGTAAGATGGAAAAAGAAAGTGCAAAAAAGGATAGGGGATGCAAAGTTGGTCAAAGTGTTGATGGGAAGTTATTCTCCGGGGCTCTTTGCATTGAAATTTGGAATGATCAGTATTGCATTTGCAGCGGGGGTCATTATGGCCATGGATTTGCGCAAGCCCGGCGGCCCGGAAGGGATGAACCGAAAGGGCATTGACGTGGTCATTGCATTGGATGTAAGCAAAAGTATGCTGGCGACAGACCTTGCGCCAAACAGGTTGGAAAGAGCAAAACAACTCATCGGCAAACTAATGAACACGATGCCGAATGACCGCATTGGCCTCGTATTATTTGCCGGTAAGGCTTATTTGCAAATGCCATTAACCACAGACCATGGTGCTGCCCGGATGTTTGTTTCATCTGCTTCCCCAGAGGCCGTGCCGCAACAGGGAACAGTGATCAGCGAGGCCATACGCCGAAGCAGTTTCGCTTTTAATACAAAAGAAAGAAGATTCAAGGCTGTAATACTAATTTCGGATGGTGAAGACCATGACCCGGAAGCATTAAAAACTGCCCGGGAGTATGCTGAACAGGGAATGATGATCAATACGGTTGGAGTTGGTTCACCGGACGGTTCCTATATTCCTGATCCCGTGACTGGAGAAAACAAGGTTGATCCCGCCACCGGTGCTAAGGTTATTTCCAAATTAAATGAAACAGAATTGAAGCAGATCGCTGAAGCTACTAACGGTATTTATATAAGACTGCAGGAAAGTGATGAGGCTGTTCGGTTATTACACCAGCAGTTGTCTGAAATAGAAACCAAAGCCTTTACAGATGTTTCGCTGATTAATTTCAAAGCCTATTATTGGTTGTTTGCAGCAGCCATGTTGTTATTGCTGCTTGGTGAGTATTTTATTCCAGAAATAAAGAAGGTGAAGGCATGAAGAGCTTTTGGACGATAGCATTACTATGTATAATTGCTGCAGCAAATCTGCGGGCACAGGAAAGCACGGCACAGGAACAGGAAGTTGAAAGAGAAATTCAAAAAGGCAACGATTTATATAAACAGCAGCAATACCAGCAGGCTGAAGCGGTATATAATGAGGTATTGAAAAAAGATCCTAATAATAATACTGCCAAATATAACCGGGCACTGGCTTTGCAAAAACAGGGCAAATCAGAGGAGGCAATTAAGGTATTTAACGATGTTGCGTTCAAGACCGATGACCGCCTGTTGAAGTCAAAAAGCTATTACAATAAAGGAGCCATTCTTTCCGGTCAGAAAAACCTGGATGAAAGTATTGAAGCCTACAAAAACGCCTTACGACAAGACCCGGATGATAAAGAAGCAAGAGAAAATTTACAAAAGGCATTATTAGAACTTAAAAAGAAAACCCCCAAAAAGGACGATAAACAAAACAAGCAACAGCAAAAACAACAACAAAAGCCCCAGCCAAAAATGAACCAGAAAGAGGCTGAGCAAAGGCTTAAATTGCTGGAGCAAAAAGAAAGAGAAGTCCAGGAAAGATTACAGAAGGAAAAATCAAAATCCGGAGGTGGTCAGCCAAAGGATTGGTAATAATCCGGATAATCACATCACAATTGCCGGTGTCAGTCTTCCCTACAAGGCAGTTTGCTTAACTTTGCTTGATTTTCTTCAATCAGCAAATTTTCTATGCAATTATATTGTAATTCTTTAACTGAATATAAACGACTTGCGACCAAAGAGGTAAAAATCGGCGATCTGTTGCTGGGCAATTTTCATCCTATCCGCGTTCAAACGATGACCACAACCGATACGATGCATACGATGGCAACGGTGGAACAGTCTATTCGCTGTATTGAAGCCGGCGCTGAACTGGTGCGTATTACGGCGCCATCTAAAAAGGAAGCAGAGAATTTGCTGAACATAAAAAATGAATTACGGAAAAGAGGGTATAATACACCGCTTGTTGCCGATATACATTTCACGCCCAATGCAGCGGAAATTGCGGCACGAATCGTAGAGAAGGTGAGAGTGAATCCGGGTAATTATGTTGATAAGAAAAAATTTGAGCTTATCGAATATAGCGATGCCGATTATGCAGAAGAGATCGATCGTATCCGCGACAGGTTTACTCCGTTGATAAAAATTTGTAAAGAGTATGGAACTGCTATGCGGATCGGTACTAATCATGGTTCGCTGAGTGACCGCATCATGAGCCGCTATGGTGATACGCCCATGGGTATGGTGGAAAGTGCCATGGAGTTTTTGCGTATAGCAAGAGCGGAAACCTATCACAACATTGTATTGAGTATGAAAGCCAGCAATCCCCAGGTAATGGTGCAGGCTTATCGTTTGCTGGTGAAAACTATGTTTGATGAGTTTGGTGAATGTTATCCGTTGCATTTGGGAGTAACAGAAGCAGGTGATGGAGAAGATGGCAGAGTAAAAAGTGCGATTGGCATTGGTACATTGCTCGAAGATGGACTGGGCGATACAATCAGGGTTTCACTAACAGAAGACCCCGAGCTGGAAATACCTGTTTGCAGGGATTTGGTGAAAAGATATGAGGCTAGAAATCAGAAGTCAGAAAGTTCGGACTTCATACCTCAGACTTCAGACCGCAATCTTCCTTATGATCCATTTCACTATCAACGGAGGGAAACATTTCAAATTGACAATATTGGCGGTAAGCATGTGCCGGTTGTTATTGCCGATATGAGTAAGATACCGGCGATCACTCCTTCTCACCTGCAAAATGTGGGCTACACTTATGATGAAGCCACCGATAAATGGAATATTAGTGACGCAGCGGCGGATTATATTTTTACGGGTCAGGCCGAACTAAATTTTGCTTTGCCAGGTACGTTGAAAGTCATTACATGGCCGGGTCACTGGGATAACACTACTGATAAGACAAAATATTTTCCCATTTACGAAGCAAAAGGATACCTGGAAGCCGAAACAAAAAGTGACACCTTAAATTTCGTGATGTTGGATTGTTTTAGTGAAGCCACTCCTTTAAATGGATTTACTTATTTAGATGAACTCGCCAACGATAAAACGGTTGTATTATGCCTGGGCAGCAAGCATCCGCATACTATGCCCGCCGTTCGTCGCATGTTGATCGAGTTGATGGAGAGAAAAATTAATAACCCTGTTGTATTGATAACAGATAGCGACTGGCAAACGGCAGATGAGCACCTGATTCATTTTGCTACGGAAACTGGCGCTTTGTTGCTAGATGGTTTTGGAGATGGAATTTGTTTGGGCATGACATCTGATTCTTACAATTCAGTCAATAGTCATCTGTCGACGGTCAATTCTTCCGGCCGGAATTATCTGAATAATCAGTCGACGGAGCAATTCATCAATAATACAGCGTTTAGCATATTACAAGCCACGAGAACGAGGATTTCGAAGACAGAATATATTTCATGCCCTAGTTGCGGCCGCACTTTATTTGACCTGCAGGAAACAACTGCAAAGATCCGCTCGAGAACCAATCATCTCAAAGGTGTCAAAATTGCCATCATGGGTTGCATCGTCAACGGCCCGGGAGAAATGGCCGATGCAGATTTTGGCTATGTGGGCAGCGGTCCCGGCAAAATTACCTTATACAAAGGCAAAGAAGTAATGAAGCGAAATGTCAACAGTGAAGTAGCGGTAGAAGAGCTCATCAACCTGTTGAAGGAAAATGATGCCTGGGTAGCACCTTAACCCGATTCAAATAAAAACTTATTTTTAGCTGTAAGTAATCGTACACATTTATGGCCAACCAAGCCTGCCATCATGAGAAAAAAATACCGGATCATTGTTTTTATCCTCATTCTTCTTGCTGACCTTACCGCAATACAACTAAATTATAAGATCGCGGAGTATGTTTTTAAACCGCTAATTGTAATCTGGTTATTGTCGTATTTCATTTTGCAAACCCGGAATGTAAAAAGCGATTTAAAAAAATGGATTATTACCGCATTGCTATTTTCCTGGCTGGGTGATGTGTTACTGATGTTACAAGGTGATAATTCCATTTTTTTCTTATTGGGTCTTTCTGCTTTCCTGCTGGCGCATCTCTTTTTTATTTTATTTTTTCATTTTGTTCGTATAAGAGAAAATGTAAAAAGCAGGTGGTACTTGCTGCTGATAGTTGTCATCTATTATGCTTTATTGATTTCTATCTTATCACCCTGGTTAGGGGAGATGAAGTTACCCGTCAGGATATATGGCATAGTGATCAGCTTTATGTTTATGCTGGCCATGCATATGTTATTTATAAAAAATAAGATCGCAGGACGATTGATGATGATGGGTGCGGCCTTATTTGTCATTTCAGATTCCATACTGGCGATTAATAAATTTTATCAGCCATTCGAAATAGCCGTCCCTGCAATCATGCTGACGTACGGGCTGGCACAACTTTTTATAGTGGAAGGAACCATTCTTTATATCGGCGAGGATAGTTAATTCATGCAGGATCGCTAAGCGGTTTTTAACCTTCTGAGCACCGGTATGCTCATCATACCTGATGCATCACGATAGTCAATTAATTGCACATCCCCGTTATGATTAAAACGGTATTTTTTGCCAGTGATACCACCGGTAACGGTCAGCCCGCTATTGCCCGTATATTCAAAACTTACATCCGGCCAAAGTTGTGACTTCACTCTTTCATCAGTTACCGTTCCGCTTAATGATTGCTTAAATTCATTTCTTTTATTACCACAATTGCACATGGTTGTATTTTTTAATCTTCTTTATAGTCAGGTTTGTTGGTTGATCGTAAATGAGACGTTGTGAATTGTTCCAGTAAACAGGCAGCGCCGGATAAAGCCAGCCAGTACAAAATTTTTTCCCACCAGTTGTTTCCAAGCCAAATCCCAAAAGGCAAAGCTATCCAGATGCTCAGGCAATAAAAGCAGTCGAGCAGGCTTCCGAAAAAACCTGCTCCGGCTGCTTTGCGGACATGATAGATCATATTCCAGGGACCGTCCTCTTTAGAAAATAAATGCGTTAACCGCCAGGTGACCAGTATTGATAAAACAAAAAACAAGGTTTTATTTTTTGATTATATAAAATGCTGTTGAAGCCCGATAAAGCCCCTCAATACCGGAATTGTAACCATTCGTTGATCTTCCTAATGCTTCTAAGCGAACGCTGAATACGCCAAATTCAGATCACTTCTTAATCACTGATCACCGGCGCAGGTGGACAACATCTGTACTCCTGTGATTTTTCCAGTAGCTCTATTTGCTTGCGAAGCAGATCATTTTCCAATTGCATTCTTTCTTTCAGATGTGGTTCACATACATCACAATCATCCAAACATCCTTTTACAATAATGCCGGGTGTGGGTAACGAAAATTCTGATTCAAATTCAATGGACTGTTTTGTTTCTTTGGTTACATTACCGGCTTTATCAATCAGGTTTTTGGCCATAAGTTGTTCATCGACTTCTTTCAGTGCCTGGTTGCGGATTTCACCTTCAATCGGTATTCCAAAATTTTGGGCAGATGTAAAAACGGGCTTTGTTAATAACGGCGACGGAGCCGCAGCGAAAGATGCAAATTCAACATTGGCGCTTCGTGCACTCATGCCGGCGGCAGTCGCCATTTCGGCTGCTCTTTTAATTGTTACTGTAGCCGGAATATCCTGTGGTACTAATGCGATGGGGACCTTTCTGGCACCTGGTTGTAATACACCGCCAATAGGCGCATTATCATCCAATACCCTTCTTTCGATAGCTACGAGTTCAAATTTTATTTTTTGTTTTTTATTCAGCCGGTAAAAGATATAAGTTACCGCATGACATTTGTTATAATTAGTGAACTCTCTTGATGACGCTTCAAAATGGTCCTCTGATTCGCCTTCGATATGAGTGCGGCTGCTCACTTCGCCAATAGAAACGGAGTGAGCCTTACGGGTAGCGCTTACTGCCTGTGATGCGGAGCTTTGTACATGCGATTTTTGCTGGTTGAGGTAATCCGCTACGGAATGATTGTTATGATTTCCACTGGCACTGGTGCTGGCGCTGGCACTTAAACTAAAAGGGTTTACACTGCCTTCCGCATCGCCATGAAAATCCCAGTGACCTTCTGATGAACTTTCAGCATGACCAGATTGGGCGGCAGAAGCATCGGCCATATACTTTTGTACCGCTGTCATGTAATATTGTTCTTCAGAAATTTGCTCGCTTCGATAGCTCACTTTAGTCTCACTGTCATAACTAAACCGGCTGCGCCTGTCGGTAGTGCTCAGTCTTACTTTTTCTCCCGGTAATAATGTGGTACTGTACGCCGGGTCACCAAGCGTAAGCCCCAGTGTACATCGGGAGAATTTAAAATGAAGGATCACTTCTACTGAAACCCTTCTGCGCCCGGCTACATTTACAGTAGTTGGATAAGTGAGTACTCTGCTGAAGTTGATCACATCACAATGATCGTCCTTGATTAAGTCGGGACAACAGGGAAGACTTGTTTCCCGCGTTTTCATTTCATTTGCCATAAAATAAAAGTTTAATGGTTAATAGTTACATTCATCTTCAGATGATGCAAAAGATTTCTATCCGGGTTTGTTTACCGGTTTTTACTGCGATAATTTTTTAAGGGCTTTGTTGATCAGAACCACAATTCAATTGCTGCTACAGGCAATAAGTAATAAATCAGCTCTGGGTGGAAAGAATGACTTGTAAAGTAAAAGTGGAGCGCTAAGGTAGCTGAAGAAGTAATTTAAAACAATACCACTTTACGGTTAGGAAGGTTACGAACGAAAATCGTAAAAGATGAAGTACCAGATTTTTTATTGTAATGATTAAAATATCAGGGAAATGCACAGAATAGTAACTTAGCTGCCCACAAATATTAATTAAATGCTGCAAACAGATTTTTTAGTAATAGGTACGGGCATTGCGGGTTTGACATATGCTTTGAAAGTAGCCCAAAAATTTCCTGAAAAAAAAGTACTGGTAATGACAAAAGCTGCTGCTGATGAAACCAATACAAAGTATGCGCAGGGCGGTGTAGCTGTAGTGAATGACCTGGAGAAGGACAGTTTCGAAAAGCATATTGAAGATACACTCATAGCAGGAGACGGGTTGTGCAATGAAGAAGTTGTTGAGATCGTAGTGAAAGAAGGCCCTGACAGGGTGAGAGAGTTAATTGAATGGGGCGCCAGGTTTGATAAGGAAAAAGATGGCGATTATAAATTAGGTAAAGAAGGTGGTCATTCGGAATTTCGCATCATTCATCACAAAGATATTACGGGCTGGGAAATGGAACGGGCTTTATTGGAAGCCGTTTCTCTTCAAAAAAATATTGAGATCATCAAACATTGTTTTGTAGTCGATATTATTACGCAACACCATTTGGGATACCTTGTTACCAAGTCTGCGCCAGATACCGAATGTTATGGGGTGTATGTGTTAAACCTGGAAACAAATCGTATTGAAAAGATTCTGGCAAAATTCACTTTGTTGGCAACAGGTGGCAATGGACAAGTGTACCGGACTACCACCAATCCTTCTATTGCAACCGGCGACGGAGTAGCCATGGTTTACCGGGCAAAAGGGCGGATAGAAAACATGGAGTTTATCCAGTTTCATCCTACAGCATTGTATGAACCGGGTCTGCGCGGACAGGCCTTTCTCATTACTGAAGCAGTAAGGGGTGATGGCGGCATTCTTCGTAATAAGGAAGGTGAAGCGTTTATGGAGCGATACGATCCGAGAAAGGACCTGGCGCCGAGAGATATTGTTGCACGGGCAATAGATAGTGAAATGAAAAGGACCGGTACAGAACATGTTTGGCTTGATTGCCGGCATTTTGAAAAAGAAAAATTCATCGGGCATTTCCCCAATATTTATCAAAAATGCCTGAGTGCCAGCATTGATATTACAAAGGATATGATACCCGTGGCGCCTGCTGCACACTATAGCTGTGGGGGCATCAAAACAGATGAATGGGGGAGAACATCTATCCGGAATTTATATGTATGTGGTGAATGTTCGAGTACTGGTTTGCATGGAGCAAACCGGCTGGCCAGTAATTCACTGCTGGAAGCCATGGTATTTGCTCATCGTTGCTACCTGGATGTGATTGAAAAAGCTGGCGACGTCTCCTTTAAAGAAAATGTGCCGGACTGGAATGCAAAGGGTACCAGTGAGCCCAAAGAAATGATCCTGATAACGCAAAGCTTGAAAGAGCTACAGCAGGTAATGAGTGATTATGTTGGCATTGTAAGAAACACTATTCGTTTGCAAAGAGCCATGCGCCGCCTCGATTTGTTGTGGGAAGAAACGGAGAAATTATACGAAGAAGCCACCCTCTCACCACAATTGCTGGAACTGCGCAATCTTATCACCGTTGGGTACCTGATTGTAAAAGGGGCCAGCTTCCGCAAAGAGAGCAGGGGATTGCACTACAATACGGACTACCCGGATAAGAGCGAACTTGTTCAGAATATTGTACTGTGACAGCACCACGATTTAATGGATTAAAAAGCGGATTTAGGGGATGTTAAAGGAGCTTTCAAAAGTGACCATTTTTATTTTCGTAGAATCCATATAAATCAAAAAAATTCGTGGTTCTTTGCGTTCCTCAAAATCCATATAAATCAAAAGAATCGTGGTTCTGTACTATATCGTTTACGGGTTTCTATATACTCTTTCATTGTTGCCTTTAAGAGTACTGTATCTTCTTTCTGATTTTGCTTTTTTTATTCTTTACAGAATCATGAAATACAGGCAGGGTGTGGTGCTAAACAATCTTGCTATTGCTTTTCCGGAAAAGTCCTTGCAGGAAAGGCAAAAAATTGCCAAAGAGTTTTACCTCAATTTTACAGATACGTTTATTGAGTCTATCAAAATGATCTCAATAAGCAAGAAAGAAGTGCTGAAAAGAAGTCATTGTGATTTTGAGCATATCAATAAGTTAATTGATAACGGCAATAATATTCATATCATGGTAGGCCACCAGTTCAACTGGGAGTTTGCCAACCTTACTTATGCTATGTTTCTCAGAATTCCATTTGTGGCTATTTACCTGCCGATCAACAATAAAATATTTGATAAAATATTTTATGATATCAGGAGCCGTTATGGCACTATATTAATCTCAGCCAAAGAATTCAGTAGCAAAATGCATACTGTATTTTCCCGCCAATATATTCTGGCATTGGCGGCCGATCAAAATCCCGGCGCCCCTGCCCGTTCATTCTGGTTAAATTTTTTTAGCAAACCGGCTCCATTTGCAACGGGCCCTTCCAGGGGTGCTGTAAAAAACAATACAGCTGTAGTTTTTGTAGCATTTGAAAAAACAAAAAGAGGTTACTATTCATTCAGGGCTATTCCCATTACTGAAAACGGGGAAGCCCATACAGCAGAAGAGCTGACATTACTCTATAAAAATGTATTGGAAGAAACTATCCGGAAAAACCCTTCTAACTATTTATGGAGTCACAGACGATGGAGACACGAATGGAAAGAAGGATATCCGGCAATAATTCAATAAACAACCTTAAGCGGATCATTCATCGACCCAGGCCGGCTCTGTAATTGCTAGTTCAGCACACTCGCATCTTTCACTATCTCCACTTTTTCCTGTTCTTTGATTGCATTCCAGCCGCCAATAACATTGCGAAGATTGTGAATGCCCTGGCGCTTGAAAAGCGATGCTGCTATAATGCTGCGATAGCCGCTGGCGCAATGAACATATAAATTATGACGGTCCTCGATATTTGCCATACTCGCCGGATCGGTCATTTCGTTCAGGGGGATATTGATAGCATCTGGCAGATGACCCTCGGCATATTCCACCGGTTTACGAACATCAACCACCACAAGATTTTTATCAAAAGGGATATCCATCATCAGTTCGTCCGCTTCTACTTCAATGATCATGTCCGATGGTTCGCCGCTATTTTTCCAGGCAGCATAACCACCTTCCAGGTATCCCTGCACCTGGTCGAGCCCGACTCTTGCCAAACGGATAATGCTTTCTTTTTCCTTACCGGGATCGCTTACCAGCAATAGCGGAACATCAAAAGGCAACAGGCTACCAGCCCATTCGGCAAATCTGCCATTGAGGCCAATGCTTACCGAACCCGGCACAAATCCTTGTGTGAATTCAGCAGAGTTTCTCGTATCGAGGACGATTGTTTCTGCTTCCATCCTTTTTTTAAATTCAGCCACCGATAATGGCTTCATGCCTTGCTCCAATACATCATCAAGGCTGTCGTATCCCTCTTTATTGATGCGGGCATTGATGGGGAAATATTGAGGCGGTGGTGGAATACCATCCGTTACTATTCTTATAAACTCTTCCCTGTTCGCTGCCTTTAATGCATAATTAAATTGCTTTTCTTCACCGATAGTGCTGTCTGTATCGGGCCCAAGGTTTTTACCACAGGAACTACCGGGGCCATGCGCAGGATAGACAATTACATCATCAGCCAGGGGAACAATTTTTTGCTGCAGACTGTCATATAGCATTCCCGCCAGGTCGTTAGTAGTTATTGTTGAATCCTTTTGCGCAAGATCGGGACGACCCACGTCGCCTACGAACAAGGTATCGCCGGTAAATATGCAATGATCTTGACCATTTTCATCTTTCAATAAATAACAGGTCGATTCCAGCGTATGACCTGGTGTATGCAATACTTGTAATGTCAGATCTCCAATCTTAAATTGTTCACCATCTTTGGCTATACGGGCTTTAAATTTTGTGACAGTTTCAGGGCCATATATAATTGGCGCATCGGTCACTTTGGCAAGATCAAGATGCCCGCTTACAAAATCTGCATGGAAATGCGTTTCAAAAATATATTTAATAGTAGCCTTTCTCTCATTGGCCAGGTCGAGATAAACCTCAATATCACGAAGCGGATCAATGACGGCCGCTTCTCCTTTACTTTCAATATAATAAGCCGCTTCACTGATGCAGCCGGTGTATAATTGCTTAATGAACATATTCAAAAATTAACAGGCAAAATTACCTGATTTGAAAACAAAAAAGGAAGCCATTGGCTTCCCTGACAGAATTAGCAGAACCGATTAATTCAACAACGATTCAACAAATTTGTTCATTTCTTCAATCCGGCTTGCATTGATGGTATAGTAAATGAATTTGCCATCCCTTTCAGTTTTTACAAACCCCGCTTTGCGGAGGATAGCCAGGTGCTGGGATGCTACAGACTGCTCAAGTCTCAGCTTCACATAGATCTCAGTTACAGTGATCTTACCTTGTTCATCAATCAACTTCAGTATCTGCTGACGAAGTTTGTGATTGATGGCTCTTAAAATCAAAGAAGCCTTCTTCACATTCAACAAATCCACTTTTAAGGATAAACCATTATCAGGGGCCGCATTCAATGTTAACGTGTAGTTGTTCATAGTTATAACTGATTAAATAACTGATAAATCTAAGTTGCAAAAATAACTATACATGATTGCTTTTTGAAATTAAAATTGTTAAGATGTGTAATAATTTATGCATTATAGCTTCATTGTGGTATGGAACTCTTTGATATAAAAGGGTTCAACGTAGGCGAGGTTGGCGAAGTTTTTTTCAACATATTTTTTTTCTGCAATGGCTACCATGTCTTTTGCGGTTGCCATGGTATCGTTAAAAATCGCATGAGGGTGAGCAAGGATCTTTTTCAGTTTTTCACTCCCATTTCCCGTGAAGGCGATGATATTTTTTTCGGCCAGATCGCTAAAACTATTCGAATCCAATATCATAGCACTTGGTTTTGCGACTTCCTGCAGGTTTTTATCGTACAGGGCCGTAAACACTTCCATTCTTCTTGCATCAATCATTGGGCATATAAGATCCGCTTCTTCAGTAACCGCATGTGCCATCATCTCCAGTGTATTGACGGTGATCAATGGAATGCCTAATGCAAAAGAAAAACCCTTAGCTGCGGACAAACCCACCCGTAATCCTGTATACGAGCCGGGGCCAATGGATATAGCGATGGCGTCCAGATCTTTCATGGTAAGCCCTGTAGCAGCAATCCCTTTTTGAATAGCCGCATGAAGCCAGGCCGCATGATCCTTTTGATTGTTGTTGATATCAAATAGAAGCGGCTCGCCATCTTTCATCAAACAAAAAGAAGCAGTATCGACAGCAGTATCTATATGTAAAATATTCCCCATTGTTAATTTAAAACGGTTTGTTTCAATAAATCAGCCGGAAGGTATCTTTTATTGCTCCTGGATAATTCCGTTAATAAGGCATAGATATTTTTCAATCCAATTTTTTCACTCCATTCAAAAGGGCCAAATGGATAATTGGTGCCCAATTTCATGGCGATATCGATTTCTTCCGGTGTGCTGACATTTTCCTGCAAGGCAAAAAAAGCTTCGTTGATAATGGAAGCAATTACCCTGGGTGTGATAAGCCCAATGATGTCAGGTACCCATTGTGTCTTCTTACCAAAGAGCAGGAACAACTCTTCTGTTATTGGTTTATTGTTTTCGTTGATAGCTGCAGCTTCAATAACGGGTCTTTGTAAAAAAGTGTTCCAGCCATTGACGCGGATAAAATTGGTTTGAATTTGTTGCAAAGGCGTGACCACCGAATTAATAATCACTAAAGGAGACTCCAATTGATTTAACCAGTCAATCCTTGCAGCCGTGTTGTCAAAATCTAAATCAATGCAGGCATCATAGTTGGTATTGTCTTGTTCGCCGGGATGTGTTATCCATTTGAACGCAGGTAAGATGGGAGCATTCATCAGCAACTCATCTTTTAATGTCCCATTGGCTACTACTAATACCTGCATAGACAATTTTTTGCAAAGAAAACGCATAAAGCTATATTCGCCAGAGCAAATTTTAAATTAGCACTATGGATAAAATAGTCATCAGGACCAGCAATGCACCCGCACCAATTGGCCCCTATAACCAGGCAATATTAGCTGATAACACCTTATATATTTCGGGCCAGATATGCATCGATCCTGTAAGTGGCGAATTGAAGAAAAGAGATGTGCAGGAAGAGACGCACCAGGTTATGCAAAATCTGAAAGCTATTTTATCAGCAGCGAACACTGGTTTTAATAATGTGGTGAAGACAACCATCTTCATTACGGATATGAACCAGTTTAGTGATATTAATGAAGTGTATGGTCAATACTTTAATGGTGATTTTCCCGCCCGGGAAACCGTGCAGGTAGCGGCGCTGCCTAAGTTTGTGAATGTTGAGATAAGTATGATCGCTATAATTGGATAATGATCCCATACTTCAACTATTTTTTCCTGCATGCGAAAATTTCTGCGATATCTTTTGTTAAGACCCGTTCGGTGGGCAACGCAGAAATTTTCGTCAAGACCGGAACGTGAACGGATATTTAAAGCGCTTGACAAATTATATGCAGACATTGCAGCGCATCCTGGGAAAAAAGGAACGGTCATTACTTTCAATCAATTTGATGGAAGGTTTATTATTTTTTCCGATCAGCACAAAGGCGGCAGGGATGGTGCAGATGATTTTGTATTAGCGGAGAAAAATTATCTCGCGGCGTTAGACTATTATAATCAGCGGGGATTTTTCTTTGTTACGCTGGGTGATAGCGAAGAGTTGTGGGAAAATATGCTGGGTAAAGTAAAAGACAGCTATCCCGAAACATTTGAAGCAGAGAAAAAATTTGTTGCCAGAAAATCTTTTGTAAAAGTATTTGGTAACCATGATCTATACTGGGGAAATGACCCCTTTGCCTGGTGGCAGTTGAAGAAGATTTATAATGAGGAAGTAAAAATTTGTGAAGGCCTGGTGCTGGAAGTAAAGATTGGCGAAAGGCCTTTTCATATTTTTTGTACACACGGTCACCAGGGCGATGCGCAAAGTGATGGTAACTGGTTCAGTAAATTTTTTGTAGCGAGAATCTGGGCCCCCTTCCAGGCTTATTTGCGCATCAATCCAAATACAGCCGCTTATAATAATGAAACAAAGACCCTGCACAATGAGATCATGTATGAATGGTCGGCCAGGCAAAAGAATCTTTTGCTGATAACGGGACATACCCATCAGCCGGTTTTTTTATCCCTTACGCATATCGAACGTTTATACAAGCAATTGCAATATGCGTTAAAGCAGCGTGATACAACCAGGATAAATGAATTGCAAAATGAGATAAAGAAAAGGGAATTGGAGTTCTCCGCTGTATCGGTCGATTACCTGCAAATGAGACCTTCTTACTTCAATAGCGGCTGTTGTTGTTTTATTGATGGTGATATCACGGGTATTGAAATTGAAAACGGTTTTATCCGGCTGATTAAATGGAAGAAGCATGATGATAGTCCGAAGAGAGAGGTGTTGGAGGAAATTTCGCTGGAAGATTTGGTGCAAGCATTATAAACAAAGTTTTCAAATATGCCTTACAACTGAAGGAATATTTTTAGTTTGCTATTTAAGTCTGTAAGTTCTGTTGAGGTTAGTTTGCCCAGAAGCCCTTTCACTAATGTTTTGTCTAAAGTTGCAATTTTGCTGGCTTTTATCAGTGATTGTTTTTTAAGCCCATTTGTCGAATTTGGCAAAAGCACTACATCGGTGGGTTCCTGCCATTGGCTTTGAGTTGTTATGAAACAGACTGTAAGATCAGCATTTGTACCTGCAAGTACCACGGCGGGTCTGAGTTTATTGCCGCTTAAATCAGTAAATGGAAATGTAATGAGTACAATATCCCCTTTAGCCATTGTAAACTTCCTTTAGATCGTCTTCGGTATAAAGGTCTTCTTCATCTTTTAGAAAATCAAAAGCCCGGCTATTGGATACCAGGTGTTGAATACCTTCACCGAGTTTTTGCTCTTCGTAACGTTTAATAACAAAATCGGCAAAAGCGGAAATCTCCTCCGCTTTGTCTTCGGGAAGCTGATTGATTGCTTTTAGTGTTCGTTCAATGATAGCTTTTCTTGTCATTTCAAAATTGGGAATAACCAAATGTACAAAAATTTAGGAGCAATTTTGAAGCCGTTTAACTGTTTTGGATGTCACTTTGTAATTGCAAATGGATGGGGTAGCAATTTACTCGATATAGGTAAATCTGTCAGCGTCTATATCAGATATCCTTCAGTATATCATGAGGGATTTATGTGTTGTCATTCTCGGATAAATATTGGGCAATAGTGTCTAGTAACAGGGTTCGTCAACTTATACTTTGAAAATATGGAGTAAATATTTCTAATTTCCTGAGGTTGCATCACAATTACCGCTAACAATTATATCTGGATGTCGTTGTTTGTCCAAATTTAGCCCATTGTTAATTGAAGTTATGAGCCCATTAAAAACCCCGGCTATCAACCGGGGCTTGAATTTAAAACGCTTTCTTCCATTTATTATTATCTCTATTCCAATCCGGCAATTTTTTATCCGGATCTAACACCACTTCTTTTATTTCACTGGTGGTAGGAACGCCAAATGTCCATTGGGGTCCACGTTGCCAAACTTCCACCGGTAAGTCAAATTTGTGTTCTTTACCATTCGCTTCTTTGATCAGCACTGTTACCGGCATGGGCATTTTCTCAAGATTCTCCAATGTTATGGTTGCTCCGTTTTCCGGGATGTTTTTTACGTACTTCACTTCTTTTACAGATTGATCAAGCTTCCAGGTGTTCAGCACCCAGGCCCGCCAAAACCAGCCCAAATCTTCTCCAGCTACATTTTCCATGGTATGAAAAAAATCCCAGGGTGTAGGATGTTTGAAGGCCCAACGGTTTACGTATTCTCTAAATGCCGCATCAAAACGTTCGGGTGTCAATACCACTTCACGCAGTGCATGCAACATCATTGACGGTTTCATATAAGCTGCCACGCCCAGGTTTTCCTGTTGTATCACATCAGGCGTCGTGTATAAACCATCCATCTTATCACCAAATGTATACTTGATCATAAAGGATGAGGAGGGATCTTCAAAAAAACTTTGTTGCTTAAATTCTCCTTTGTTGAATGCTTCTGTTGACAGGTCATTGATAAAAGTATTGAAGCCTTCATCCATCCAGGCATATTTTCGCTCATTGCTTCCAACTATCATTGGGAACCAGGTATGACCAAACTCATGATCAGTAACGCCCCACAATCCGGTACCTGTTGATGTATAGCTACAAAAAACGATACCGGGATATTCCATGCCACCTACAATGCCCGCTACGTTCGTCGCGGCCGGGTAAGGAAACTCAAACCATTTGCTGGAATAATGTTCAATAGAACCTTTTACCATTTCAGTAGACCTGCGCCAGTCGTTTCCTTTTTTGTCTTTTGTGCTTTCAACAGGATAGGCGCTGATCGCTAAACATTTTTTCCCGCTTGGCAGATTGATCTTTGCTGCATCCAGTATAAATGCTTTAGATGCACCCCAGGCCACATCTCTTGCATTCTGAATTTTAAACTTCCAGGTAATATTTCCTTTTTTAGCCGGTGCTTTTTTATCAGTAATATCTTTTTCGCTGCGAACGACAACTGTTTTGTCGCTTGTTTTTGCCTGGTTGTATTTTTTTAATTGGTCGGCCGCAAAGCAATCCTGCGGATTCAGCAATTCACCCGAACCAACTACTATTAAATCGGATGGCGCAGTGATATTGTATTCGAAATCGCCATACTCCAGGTAAAACTCTCCGGCGCCCAAATAAGGCAGCACGTTCCAACCTTGTATATCATCATACACCGCAAGCCTGGGAAACCATTGTGCTATTTCATATACCCAGCCATATTTTGTATTCAGTCTCCCCATGCGGTCCGTTCCGTACTGAGGCACTGTAAAATTAAATTTGATGTTGAGCTTTGTTTTTCCTCCTGATGCTTTCAATGGGTCCTGCAACCAAACCTGCATGCGGGTATCGGTGATGGTATATTTTGCTGCATAGGATTTGCCGCCTGTTTCGACGCCTACTGACTTAATTATATCCCCTTCGGTAAAGGCATTGTTGGCCCAACGGCCACCCGCTTCTGTGGTAGTAGCAGATCCCCGTGAATCTTTCTTGTAGATATTCTGATCCAATTGCAGCCACAAAAATTTCAGGTTGTCCGGGCTGTTATTGATATAAGTAATTTCTACGTCACCACTGACGCCGTGAGTGCCTGTATCCAATGTGCAGTTGATTTTATAATCAGCACGGTTTTGCCAGTATTTTGGACCGGGTTCGCCGCTGGCGCTACGAAAGTCATTGCCGGGGTAAGGATAAAATTGGGGATTGAAGGCCTCCTTTGCATTGTAATTTGATTGTGCAAAAGTGCCGATCGTTGTCATCAGCACAACGATGCAAATAGCAAGTTTCTTCATTTCAAAAATTTTTATACAAGGGCGAAAGATAGAAAAAATGGCTACATGCGGATGAATGTTAACCAGCTATTTAGGAATATTTATAGGAAAAAATGATAAACGGCTGATTTTACGATGACCGCTGTCGCAAAATTCCCGAATGTTCAGGGAAATAAGGATTCTGCTTTAGCAATACTATCCGTTTTACCAACGTCTACAAATTTATCGCCGGTGTGATCATAGCCTAAAATAGTATGCTCTTTGGCCAATTCAAGATACACATCAGTCAGCGAAAATTTCCCGGTGAACGGCATCAGCCTGAAAACATCGTATTCAAAAACTACCACGCAACTATAGGCCTTTTGAACCAGGTTTGGTTTGTCAATAGAAATGCGTCGCTCACCTGTGTTATTATTGATCCAGCCACAAAGCCGACCGCTTTCATCAAATAAAAAATTGCGGGAAGTTTTTCTGTCGGTTACTCCAAATGAGATCAGGGGTTGATGTTTTTCATGAAATGCAATTAAATCATGCAGGTTGAGATCAGTTAAAATATCAGCATTGCAGGTAATAAATTTTTCACCGGGGGTAAACAAGTCCTTTGCTTTTAATAAACCGCCGCCTGTTTCCAATACTTCAGTGGTTTCATCACTAATGATAATGTTGCTACCCCATCCGCCATTATTTTTTACCGCATCGATTATCTGGTCAGCAAAGTGATGAACGTTTACAATGACATTGGTAATACCGTATTTAGCTAAATATTCAATATTGTGTTGCAATAATGGTCTACCGTTTACCGGGGCTAATGCTTTTGGATGGCTGTCTGTCCACGGTTTGAAACGGGTGCCGAGGCCGGCACTGAAGATCATACCCCCAGCTCCTAAAGGGGAGTTATTATTGTTCCTGTTCATCTTTACGGTTTAAAATAAAATCTTCAATATGCTTTATTATTTTTTCCAAATTTTAACCACCTGTTTATTGTCAAACCGAATAATGGTTAATCCATCTTTGCATAAAAAGGATTCTCTATGCTTATCATTTTCCTTTACTGTTTCGCAATAATGAAATGGCTTGAATGCTTCGTTATGCATTTTCCTCTTCATAAAAATTAGTCAACCAATTTGAGTCTCTTTCCAAACTCCCCTTTAGGGACTGGGGGTATTAATCCAATTTTTTGCATCCTGTACGAGGTGCTGCAACTCTATGTTTACTTTAAATTTATTTCTTAGGTGCCTTGCCAATGCATCAGCGGCATATACACTACGATGTTGGCCACCGGTACACCCAAAGCTTACAGAAAGACTTTCAAAATCACGTTTGATATAATCTTCCACAGAAATATCTACAATATCAAAGACACTATTGAGAAATTCTGTCATTTTGGTTTGTTGTTCCAAAAAATCTTTTACCGCCTTGTCTCTTCCTGTTTGCACCTTCATACTTTCAATACGACCCGGATTCAGGATGCCACGGCAATCAAAAACAAATCCTCCGCCATTGCCACTGTCATCTGGTGGTACACCATTGCGGTAAGAAAAACTTTTTATTTTAACAACCAACGGCGTTTTTTCCGTTGCCTGGACGGGAGTGAATTGTTCAATGATCTCATCCGCTACACATAGATTCAACACCTTACTAAACTCTGGTACCACAATGCCGAGACTTTGGTTTTGGAAAAACTCTTTCAAATTTTTCAAAGCCAGAGGAATGCTGGTAAGAAACTGTGCCTTGCGTTCAAATAAGCCGCGGAACCCGTATGCTCCTAACACCTGCAGCAATCGGATTAACACAAAGCCGTTATACTGGTTTTGAAAAATATTCCGGTTTACGCTTTGACCGATGGTGTCTTCAAAAGCATCGATATAATCTTCGAGCAAATTATACTTCCACTCATCCGGTAAATTGGCCCTTGCCTGCCAGAGCATACTGGCTACATCGTATTGCGGCGCTCCCTTCATACCACCCTGGTAATCGATAAAATGAACGCTGACGCCGCGGTTAGTGTCACTACTAACGCCGATGTTTGTGTCTTCACGAACATCATCTTTCACCATAATGTTCCGGCTTTGAAAATCACGGAACATAAAATATTTGTATTCCGTATGTGTCAGGTAATTACTTAAGGCTTCAAAATCATCGATAAGTTTTTGTTTATCATAAGGCTTTCGCAAAGCATCCAGGAAATAATATTTGAAATACAAAAGGTCGGCCATGATAGCCTGCTTGCCAAATTCCTTGTTGGTAAGACATTGATCGTAGTCCAGTCCCTGGTCTCCCTTTACCTGCAACCTGGCCAGCTCTCCCAGGCTTTTTTTAAACAGATCGTAAACTGGCTGGGTAAAACCACCGGCTTCCAGCTTGTTCAGTAAAGACACGTCGCCAAAATCTTCCTGCAGGTAAAATTGTTTATCGTCGCTGATAGCTAATATCTCCGGGGTAGCCAGCTTCTTCTCCCCAAAATTTTGGGAGAAATAAAAAAAGGTTTCGTTTTCTTTTATATTGGCGCCATAGGTACCAATTACGGATAATCCATCCTTATCGTACAACCGAAAATACCGGCGTTCACTTCCAGATTGTGGCAGTACGTCTAAGGAAACAGGAGCTGTTCCTTTCCATTTTATATAGAGGTCGCGGATGGCTTCAGTAAGATTTTGCATGGGCTCAAATGTAGGGAAATGATCTTCTACCAGCAACACTAACGGTCATTAGCTTTTTACAGTTACATTTGCAGCGATTAACGCTGCCGATCTATGAGTTATACGCCTGTAAATAAAGTTCGTATCGTCACTGCCGCTTCCCTTTTTGATGGTCATGATGCCGCTATTAATATCATGCGCCGGATCATGCAAAGCAAGGGTGTGGAGATCATTCACCTGGGTCATAATCGCAGTGTAAAGGAAATCGTAGAAACAGCGATCGAGGAAGATGTGCAGGCAATTGCCATTACCAGCTACCAGGGCGGTCACGTGGAGTTTTTTAAATACATGAAAGACCTGCTTGAAGAAAGTGGTTGCGGTCATATCAAAATATTTGGCGGTGGTGGCGGAACCATTTTACCAGCTGAAATACAAGAGCTGCATAACTATGGTATTGCAAAAATTTATAGCCCCGATGATGGCAGAAAGATGGGATTGGAGGGAATGATTGAAGATGTGATAAGACAATGTGAGACGGCCAAGGCCCCGGCCTCCCCTAAATCCCCTCCCAAAGAGGGGACTTTCGAAGACTCTGCGAATTTGGAAAAACATTTTGTACTCGGAGAGTGGAGGGATGTGAAGAAAGTGGCCAGGATAATAACACTTGCTGAGAAGGGGGAACCGTATAAACAATTATTGAATGGAAAACCGAAAGCAAACCATGGATATTTCGAAACAGGCGACAAGTTTTACTATAAAAAGTTAAAAGAGTTTGCACTTGAGCACAGATCGCAGAAATCAACTGAAGCTGAAAATGTGTTATGGCAGTTTTTGAGAGATAAACAATTGAATGGGATAAAATTCAGAAGGCAACATATCATTGATAAATACATTGCCGACTTTATTTCTTTAGAAAATCAATTGGTAATCGAAGTAGATGGAAATATTCATCAATTACCAGAAAATGCAGAGAGTGATCAACAAAGAACAGAAAGGCTAAAGGAATTGGGTTTTCAGGTAATAAGATTTACAAACGATGAAGTGCTCTCGAATATAAATGGAGTAGTATCAGCCATAAAAGAAAAGATACTTCAACAGTCGGAGTCTAAAGCCTCCCCCATGGGGGGAGGTTTGGAGGGGGCCGTCCCTGTTCTCGGCATTACCGGTACCGGTGGTGCCGGCAAATCTTCAGTAACCGACGAAATCGTTAGACGGTTTCTTCAAAATTTTACGGATAAAACTATCGCTGTTATTTCTGTAGATCCATCCAAGAAAAAAACAGGTGGTGCATTGCTGGGCGACAGGATAAGAATGAATGCTATTTCTCATCCGCGGGCCTATATGCGAAGTCTTGCCACAAGAGATGATAATACTGCATTAAGTGGTGCGGTGCAGGATGCAATAGATATATGCAAAGACGCTGGCTTTGATTTTATCATACTGGAGTCTGCAGGTGTAGGGCAAAGCGATGCTTCTATTTTGGACTATTGTGACGTCAGCATGTATGTGATGACACCGGAATATGGGGCCGCATCGCAACTGGAAAAAATCAACATGCTGGATTATGCCGACCTTGTTTGCTTAAACAAGTTTGATAAAGCCGGTGCATTGGATGCATTGGCTGATGTAAAAAAACAATACAAGCGCAATCATGGTCTATGGACGGCAAAAGATGATGAATTGCCGATCATTGGTACGGTGGCCAGCAAGTTTAATGATGATGGCGTAAACCATTTGTTTGAATTATTACTGAAAAAAATTGAAGTCAAAACCGGTGTGAGCTTTGGTGAATTTCATTTTTCAGAAACGGCAAAAGTTTCGCAGGCTATTATTCCTTCTAACCGGACAAGATACCTGAGTGAGATCAGTGAGAACAACCGCGCCTACGATCAATTAGTAAAAGACCAGGCGGCTATTGCTTCAAAATTGTATCAACTCCATGGAGTTTTAGACATATTCAAACGGTCAGAGTCTAAAGCCCCCTCTCTCCCTGAAGAGGGGGTTGGGGGTGAGGTTCAAAAACAAATCGATTTCTATACCGATCAATTGACTCCCGTAAGCCGCAAGCTGCTTACTAACTGGCCCGAAAAAATTAAGGAGTATCAGAAAGATTTTTATGAATACACGGTGCGGGATAAAGTCATCAAACAAGCTATGACTACCCAAAGTCTTAGTGGCACCAGAATTCCCAAAGTAGTTCTCCCTAAATACAAAGATTGGGGCGACCTGCTTCGCTGGCAGGCCCAGGAAAATGTGCCCGGCCACTTCCCATTTACAGCCGGTGTATTTCCATTAAAAAGAGAAGGTGAGGACCCGACAAGAATGTTTGCCGGGGAAGGTGGTCCTGAAAGAACCAACCGGCGTTTTCATTATGTGTCTGTTGATCAGCCAGCCAAACGATTATCTACTGCTTTTGATAGCGTGACCTTATATGGTGAAGATCCTGATAATCGCCCCGATATTTACGGCAAGGTGGGCAACAGTGGAGTAAGTATTGCAACTGTCGATGATGCAAAAAAATTATATAGTGGGTTCGATCTCTGCGATCCGAAAACGTCGGTGAGTATGACCATCAATGGCCCTGCGCCTATGTTATTGGCTTTCTTTTTAAATGCAGCTATCGATCAGCAGTGCGAAAAAAAGATGGTTGAGTTGGGTCTGGAAAAGGAACTAGAGAGGATTCTAAACGAGAAATATAAAGACCATCCGGTACCGGTTTATAATAATCCATCATTCCCGGGTGAACTGCCAAATGGTAACAACGGGCTTGGTTTAAAATTATTGGGATTATCGGGTGATGAAATCTTGCCCGCTGCGATTTATGAGCAATGCAGGCAGGTTGCATTGCAGCAGGTAAGGGGAACGGTGCAGGCCGATATTCTGAAAGAGGACCAGGCACAAAACACCTGTATATTCTCAACCGAGTTTGCATTGAAACTAATGGGTGATGTACAGGAATACTTTATCGAAAACAACGTGAGAAATTTCTACAGCGTTAGTATCTCTGGCTATCATATTGCTGAAGCCGGCGCCAATCCTATTACCCAACTGGCATTTACGCTGGCCAATGGTTTTACGTATGTAGAATATTACCTGAGCCGGGGTATGAGTATCGATGACTTCGCACCCAATCTATCTTTCTTTTTCAGCAATGGCATGGATCCCGAGTACAGCGTTATTGGCAGAGTTGCACGACGTATCTGGGCAAAGGCGATGAAATATAAATACAAGGCGAACAAGCGCAGCCAGATGTTGAAATACCATATTCAAACATCCGGCAGAAGTTTACATGCGCAGGAAATTGACTTCAATGATATCAGAACGACCCTGCAGGCATTGTATGCCATTTATGATAACTGCAATTCGCTTCATACCAATGCCTACGATGAAGCGATCACAACACCCACCGAGGAAAGTGTGCGACGGGCAATGGCAATACAATTAATCATTAATCGTGAATTGGGAACCGCCAAAAATGAGAACCCCACCCAGGGATCTTTTCTGATCGAGGAGTTAACTGATTTGGTGGAAGAAGCTGTATTGACCGAGTTTGACAGGCTTACTGAAAGAGGTGGCGTATTAGGAGCGATGGAAAGAATGTACCAACGTAATAAGATACAGGAAGAAAGTTTGTTTTACGAACATCAGAAACACACGGGTGAGTTACCACTTATCGGTGTAAATACATTTCTGAATAAAAAAGGGAGTCCGACAATTATTCCAGGTGAAGTGATACGTAGTACGACCGAGGAAAAGGAACAACAGATAAAAGCGTTACAAGCATTTTGGAAAAGAAATGAAAACAGGAGCGAGGATGAGCTAAAAAAATTAAAGACCGTAGCCATCAATAACGGTAACCTTTTTGCGCAATTAATGGAAACAGTGAAATACTGCTCCTTAGGACAAATAACCCATGCGCTTTACGAAGTGGGTGGGCAGTATCGCAGAAATATGTAAACTATGTATTTCTTACAAATCAAAAGTTTCAACTGGAAAGAATTATTACTCGGCAGCGAGGAATGGAGCTTTTTACCTGAAGTATTTGTTCGTTCGTTTATCATGTTTGCCATCATCCTGGTTAGTTTAAGCATATTGGGTAAACGGGGAGTCCGGCAGTTATCCGTATTTGAGTTGGTGGTTATCATTGGGCTGGGTTCGGCAGCCGGTGATCCGATGTTTTATAAGGAGGTCGGATTGATTCCTGTCGTTATCGTTTTCATTATCGTTATCAGTTTATATAGTTGGGTCACTTACCTTGTCGGAAAGAATAAAAAGGTCGAGAGAATGGTGGAAGGCAAACCTATTTACCTGGTGAAAGAAGGAAAATTTGCCATTGATAATTTTAGTAAAGAAGCATTAGGACAGGATGAATTTTTTGCAGAGCTGCGACTAAAAGGAGTTTCCCATTTGGGACAAGTGGAAATTGCTATTATTGAAACCAATGGTGGTATCAGTGCTTTTTTTTATCCCGATGACAAGATAAAGTATGGTTTACCCATATTGCCTGACTCTTTAGAAAAACAATATGAGGAGATAACTAAAGAAGGTTTTTATGCCTGTGTGTTCTGCGGGAATACAATGAAGCTTACACCGGCCAAACAACATGTTTGTGATGAGTGTCACAAGGACAAATGGGTGGAAGCAAGTAATAAAAAGCGAATTAGTTGAATGGATGGTTAAAACCTGGTAGCAGGGCAACCCACTTTTTTTGATCGTTTGCCGCCGGGTAAACCTGCAATCTGTTTATACTTATCAAAAAAGTAACGCACTGTATAGGTAACAGCAATATAGTAGTAACCATCCTTATTTTTAGGTTTACCCCTCAGCAAATCAGGTGAAGGATAAGGACCTGCGCCCACTTCATCACCGCGATAGGCAAGGTCCACGGCCTGCTGCCCTTTCGCAGTGAGTAATTTGCTTTGATCCACGTAGTTTCCGCTTACATCATCCAGGTGATCGGTAAAAAGTTTGCGATAGCCCAATTCAAGGCCCAGTCGCATATCTTCATTCAACGAATATTCTGCTCCAACTCCAAACGGCAGGTTGAATTGCCATAATTTATATTCTTTAACTCCCGGCAGGAAGCCTTGCCCTTCTGTGCTTAGTGGTTTTAAAAAGGCCTTGCTTCCGTTCGTATCTTTTGTATAAGGGTTAAAATGAAAAAGCCCAATGCCGGCAAATACATAAGGCGTCCACCATTTATCATTGAGGCTAAAAAAACTATACTGGCCGGTCAACTCCCAATCAAAAATTTTGGATTTAAAATTGAGATTGCGTTGTTGCATGGCTGCCGTTCCTTTCTTATCGTCAGCCTGCAAGCCTGTAAGACTAATGTAGCTGCGGGCCATCACATGCTCCGAAAGATCGTATCGGGCGCCTAGTGAAAAAAACAATTTCGCCTGGGAGAGAGAAACGGAGCTTTTTTTGAGATCGCCCTGGTAATTGGCAATACCCAGTCGTCCTGAAAAATGGAAATTTTGAGCCGCAGACACAAGCGGTAGAAAGCCAAAAGCAAGTAGTAGTTTTTTCATTCGTATAGAATTAACAGTCAATTCCGCTTCATCAACGGTTTTTTATCCTTTTTATTTTTCCATTTATTCAATTAAATCACTAATGATCAGATGTCTGCGGAATTGAGTAAATTACAGTAGGTCTTTTCAGCCGGATCGCCTCATTTGACCACGGTTTGCATGAAGCTTATTCTACGATATGGTTTGCTTTTGTTGCTTTTTCCCACTGTAACTTTTTCGCAAAAGGTTATTTCCCTGAAAATTGACGGTTCTATCAATCCTGTCACCGCTGCTTTTATTCATGATGGCATTGAAAAAGCAAAGGCGGAAAAAGCGGAATGCCTGGTCATTCTTCTGAATACTCCCGGTGGTTTGCTAAAATCAACCCGGGTAATAGTCCGGGATATGCTTGATTCCCCGGTACCGGTAGTGGTATACGTTTCGCCGTCCGGAGCACATGCGGGTTCGGCAGGTGTATTTATTACGCTGGCCGCACATCTTGCCGCTATGGCGCCGGGAACTAATATCGGCGCTGCCCACCCGGTAGCGTTGCAGGCCGCTATGGACAGCACAATGAATGAAAAAGCTACTAATGATGCTGCAGCCTTTATCCGAACTATAGCAGAAAAAAGAAACCGCAACCTGCAATGGGCGGAAGAGGCAGTACGCAATAGTGTTTCCATTACCGAAACAGAAGCCATTAAAAACCAGGTGATCGATATTATTGCCGTAGATGAAAAAGATCTGCTGCAACAGGTTCACGGAAAAACGGTGCAGTTGAATGGCGGCACCCATGAGTTAAACACGAAGAATGCAACAACCGAGTCGTACAAAATGAGTTTTATAGAAAGACTGCTGGATGTTATCAGCGATCCGAATATCGCTTATATCCTTTTGTTGGTGGGTATGTACGGGATTATGTTTGAATTGTATAACCCCGGTGCTGTCTTGCCGGGTATCGTTGGTGTGATCAGCATTATCCTTGCTTTCTATTCCATGCATTCCCTTCCTGTAAACTATGCCGGTGTAGCGTTGATCATTTTTGCAATTATTCTTTTTCTCCTGGAGATTAAAATAGTAAGTCATGGCTTGTTGGCTATCGGTGGTGTTATTTCGTTGTTGCTTGGCTCCATGATGCTGATCCGGTCAGGATCACCTTTGGAAATTGCGAGGATATCCCGCGGCCTGATCATTGCAGCCACTACGGTGTCGGCTGCTTTCTTTTTATTTATTGTAGGTGCAGGAATCAGGGCCCAGCGACAAAAGACAACCACCGGAAAAGAAGCAATGGTTGGGTATATGGGGGAAGTAATTGAATCGCTTAACCCTACGGGAACCATATTGGTGCAAGGAGAAATATGGAATGCTGAATCACTTTCGGGTGAAATCGCTAAGGGGGAAAAAGTAAAGGTGAAGGAACTAAAGAATCTCAAGCTGTATGTAGAACCGATCGCAAAAACTTAAAATAATATTTATATGCAACAATTCCCTGTAGCAACCGTCGCTATTATCTTGTTTGTTGTCTTTATTTTGGCCAGTGCGATACGGATTTTAAGAGAATATGAGCGAGGCGTTATTTTCAGGCTGGGCCGGTTAATTGGCGGTGGCGGTGTAAAAGGTCCGGGATTGATTTTATTGATACCCGTGATTGATAAAATGGTGAAAGTTAGTTTACGGACAGTAGTACTGGATGTGCCGCCGCAGGACGTAATCACCCAGGACAATGTTTCCATCAAAGTAAATGCGGTTGTCTATTTCCGGGTGATAGAACCGCAAAAAGCGATTGTACAGGTAGAAAATTTTTTAGCTGCCACTTCCCAAATATCTCAAACCACATTAAGAAGTGTGTTGGGGCAATCAGAATTAGATGACCTGCTTTCACAACGGGAAAAAATAAATCAGAAACTGCAACAAATCATTGACACCAATACAGAACCCTGGGGTGTAAAAGTGACCAACGTGGAAGTGAAACAAATAGATCTGCCACAGGAAATGCAAAGAGCGATGGCCAAGCAAGCCGAAGCAGAACGGGAGAGACGGTCAAAAGTAATTGCGGCCGAAGGCGAATTCCAGGCTTCTCAGCGATTGGCTGATGCGGCCAAGGTGCTGGCTGACCAGCCCAGTGCATTAACACTTCGTTACCTGCAAACATTAAGAGAAATCGCTACAGAAAATAATTCTACTACCATCTTTCCAATACCTATCGACCTGCTAAGGCCATTTTTGAAAACGGGTCAATAAGATTTGTAACAAGAAACTTATTTTTTACCCCTGATAAGCCGCAATTCTTCAGCGCTGATAAAATCAATCAGCCTTGAGGGTAGTTGTAGCTCCTCCAGAGTCAAAGTAAACCTGTTGCTTTCAACACCCCTGACGGCGCCGCAATTTTTTTCGATAAAGAGGTTGTTTTTTTCTGCCTCACCATTTTTGCCCGAAGTGTAATTAATGTTGTTATTAGCAATTTCAATGTCCTTACAATCTGCGTCTGCCTGCGCCCAGGCATAGATCCCAACATTGGTGAATTTTTGCGGCCGGGCAAATATTTTATTGTTACGGATGATGATATTGTTTCCGCCTGAAGCAGCTATCCCATATTGCCCCGGATCAACCAATATGTTATTTTCTACAATCACATTTCCGCCGCCGTTGTCACCCGTCATGATGCCACCGCCTGATTCAGACGGGCCGCCGCCCCTGAAGATATTATTGCGAATAAGAATGGGACTATCTGATGTTCCCCTTGATTTGAAAATGCTGATAAGGTCTTCGGGGTTGGATTCTCCCGGCCAGCATTCTCCTTTATTATTTTCGATCACATTGCCGCCGCCGGTGCAGGAATTAAGCTGAACATACTGAGCCCTCGGGTGCGGCCCTTTGATATTGATGAATTGATTGTTGCGGATGACAATGCCACCAGTAGTATTGTAAGAATATACACAGGATTTATTATTGGCAAACAGGTTCTTTTCAATCGTTATTTTGCTGCCTTTTTCAATACTGATAGCTTCTTCTTTGCTTGCTCCGAAATAGCAATTGCGAATGATGATGTTCGTACAATTTATCAATACAAGGTTGTTACCGGATGGATTAGTGAACTGAACATTTTCAATAACAAGATTCGAAGCGTTTTTATAAGTCGTGGGTGTTGAATGTGGTAAAGACAAATAGTCTACCTTTTCTGAAACCTGTTTTGTTGATTCTGTAGTCAGTATTGTTTTTTTATAAGGACGGGTTTCTTCAACAACGGTTTGTTGATGCAGGGAATCGATTTTGACGACTTGGATTTGCGTGTCTTTGTCCTCCTGAATCGTAATGACCTTGTTGGTTGTCGCCAACGAATCAGTTGACTGGTCTGTAGAAGAACCGCAGGCAAACGCAAATGCCATACCTAAGAATAAAGGAATATACCGCATGAAGATGTCTAACCTGATGATTAATGGTAATGTGTGCCAATTTACCGTTTTAATTCTTACATACAATACTCGGGTGCATTTCAAAATGTCGCTGTTGAAATAAGTTCGTTGGGCTAAAGCCCGCTGACTTTTTCTGCCTTATTGCCCCGCCTTTAAAGGCGGGGCAATAGAATCACACATTATATTTGGGCTTTAGCCCAATCGACATTTTGAAATGCACCCCAATACTCGTGTAATTTTTCAGACGTTAAAAATTAATGTGCATTAAATCAGCATATTCATTCTTTATTTTTCTTTTAACTCGGATGAATTACCCCCTTAAATAAAAATAATCGTTCCGTCAGGAACGACTCGTGGGTTGAAAAAATGCGAGACAAGGGATAACGTTCCATCGGAACGTTTGGTGCTTTCAGTTAGTTACCCACGATGCCCGGGTGGAAAAAAATATCGGCGCATTACATAAAAACAAAAATTAATTCCCATTGCCTACACGTTGCATTTCATCGCTTGCACCCCCGGAATATCTTTTGGTTGACTTGAAACTTTTACCAAAACGATACACAAAACCCAGGGTGCAAACCCGGCTGTCCCGTTGAAGTTTAAAATACTCATCAGCCCGCTCAAAATGTGTGAGGCCTTCCATGGCTTGTGTATAGAAAATATCCCGCACCGTCAGTCGAATTGTTCCCCTATTTTTCCAAACCTGCTTCGCTATGCCTACCGCTACCTGCCCTGTCGGTTCTAAAATTTCCTGGATATCATTTTGGTTTTTGGTGGTATAAAAACCGGAAAGCTCTGCAGACCAGTCTTTCTTAAAACGAAATTGATTATTGATATTAAAATTCATTTGCCCGATGGAAGCGACATAATCATTCCATAATACACCTTCAATTCGCTTGTGATTGAACAGGGCCATAGCTGTAAATGACCAGCAGTTGAGCGGAGAAAAATTAGCGCTTACAGAGGCGCTGATATTTCTCATCCGGTTAAAATTGCCTTCTGTATAAATAACTGTGCCGTCACTGTTGGCGATAAATAGCTGTGAGAAATAATCGTTGGTTATGCTATAACCAACAGTTGTCGTAAGAATATTTTTATAAACATGGGAGAACTCTGTGTTCCAGGTGTATTGTGGCCTTATCAATGAATTGCCCCGCTGGTAAGTGTATTTATTAACGATGTATAAGAAAGGATTCAGTTTTTGAAAAGCCGGCCGGTCTATTCTTCTTCCCGCACTTAGCATAAACTGGTTGGACGAATCCGCTTCAACATTGATGGAAGCGGAAGGGAAAAGACTATTATAGTTCCTGGAAAAAGCTGAATCTTTTTGCTGGCTGTTGCCCAGTTGGTTGGCTTTATAATTGGTAAGCTCATACCGGAGTCCGGCCTGTAATGTCCAACGGTCTGTCTTTTTTTCGGCATTGCTGTATACGGCATGAATATTTTCCGTGTAGAGAAAATGATTTGTTTTACCCAGGTCCTCTTTCCACTGCGCACCATCTTTGTAAAAATAAGCTGCCGTGTTATCCGTCGAGATATGAGAAGTTTTTATGCCTGTTTGCAATTTCAGGCTATTGGGAAGTTGTGCAGTGTGATCAGCTTTGAACGAAACAATATCAATCAGCGAGGGCAGATCTCCTTTGAAAGCTTCTTCGTAACCACCCGGTTCATCCAAATTGTTTTGAAATGCCTGGTGAGTGTTGATATCATATTTCAGCATATCAATATCTGCCGTCAACTCTTGTTTAGTCGAAAATGAATGTCGGAAGTTAAAATTGGCCGCCAGGTTTTTCCATCTGTTCTTACTGGAATTGGTAGTTTGTATTATGGAATCAGTTGTTCCTTGTGCATCTTTCCAGATGGCCGTGTTGTTGCCTCTTCCATTCCGCGAAGAATTGATGCCGGTCAGCGATAAGCCAATGGCTGTCTTATTATTTATAGCATAATCTATACCCGTACGAACAGTATGATTACGGCTTGCATTCGTAAACCAGGATGGTTGATCCAATAGCGTTTCGATTGTTTTTCCGTCGGGCTTATAATAGCTGCGAAGAGCGTACAAATCGGTGAATCCCTTATTGGCATTCATACTATAATTAAAAAACAGGTTCCATCTGCCATTTCGATAGTTCATCAAAGCGCTGTTATTACTTTTATAATAGCGACCCTGGCCATAGGCAAGACTGATATTCCCGTTAAACCCTTTTTGTTTATTCTTTTTTGTGCGGATATTAATAATGCCGGCATTGCCTGCTGCATCATATTGCGCTGACGGATTGGTAATTAATTCAATAGTCTCCACCTGGTTTGAGCTCATACTGTTCAGCATATTGACCAGGTCAGTGCCGGAGACATAAGCGGGTTTATTATCGATCATGATCAATATCCCCGATCGGCCTTTGAGACTGATATTGCCATTTTTGTCGACCGTGACACCCGGGGATTTTTCCAGCACTTCCATGGCCGTTGTGCCTGCGTTGGTGATAGCCGCTTCTACGTTAATAATTGTTTTGCCGGGCAGTTGCTGGATAAAAGGTTTTTTGGATAAAACAGTTACTCCCTGCAGGTGAGTGTTTGCCGGGTAAAGCACAATGGCCGCCAATCGTTCATTTGATTCGTCGGCCAATACCTGAACCGGGGGTGAATAGTGTGTTCCGTAATTCACCGAGCTTATACGCAATAAATAAACACCTGCAGCCACTTGTTGAAAGGAGGCAAGTCCTGATGTATCGGTAATGGCGGCTTTTATCAAAACTGAATCCTTACTGCGCAAAAGCTCAACCGTTGCATCAGCAAGAGGCAGCTGTTTGTCGTTAACAACCGGAACTAATAATTTATCAATGCCAGGCTGTGCAGGCTGAGCCAGCAAAACAGTTGATAAAGTGAATACCAAAAAAAATAAAAGGACTTTTTGCATGTATCGCTTATAAACCGGGAAAGATAGCTGAAGCGGCGGAGCAGAAGATGTTTTTTATTTTAGCGGTTTAATAAGGAGATGAAGAGTGATTTTTTTATAAGGTATATTCTTTTTTTACATCGGCGGAGCAGTGTGTCTCGCCCCTGCAGGAGGATTAATCAGCAAGGGCTTAAGGAAGCTCCACCAGGCAACCCTCATTAAAGGTTTCCAACATTATTGAATGAAGTTTGATTTAAACCAGCCCGGCTGTTTATTGTCGGGTAAACCATTCTGTAAGTTCATCGGTATGTTTTACATGAATTTCAGAAACACGTCAGCCATCATAGTAGAAAAACCCTGTTAGCGGGAGTTTTTAACCGTTGGTATTTTTTTCGAACGCACTAATTTTATAAAGTTCTTTATGTCCGTCGTGAGCTAAGTCGTCTATTGGAAGATTTTTAAAAAAAATGATACTTTTCAATTAAGGGTTTAAACTTTTCAATTCCATTTTTACTTAGGCAATTGTAAAATATCATCAATACCTCATCGCTTGATAATTGGGCCCTAACCAGTGTACTATATCTATACTTTTCTTTATCGGAAATATCACTGCTATTAACATACTTTAAAATATGGTATAGATTTCTAAAATAATGCCCAAAGTCAGTCTGATAAATTTTATAAAACTTGAGATAAATTGCTTCGATTTCTTGTTGAATCGAAACTTTTGAAAGTTCTCGTTTTACATCAGCGTATCTGCTTTTGAAAACATCTCTACCCTGTTGAGTTATAGCCCCCTGACGCCTCAGGTCCATTGCATTCACAATTTGATGGTGTAAGGTCAGTAATTGAAAAAATGTTGTTTCAAATCGTTGTTGAATTAACGTAGCGTTTTGTCGAATCATTTGTTCCTTCTGACCTTGTAGCTCACCTCGGGTCAATTCCAATTCTTCGCGTTGGAAAGCAAGCTCTTTCCTTTGTAATCGTAAGGTTATGTAAAAAAGAATTACTCCCACAAGACTCCATAAAGCACCAACTGTCCCACTAATTAACGAACCAAAATTTCCAAATTTTTCGTCGTTTATTTTTTTATCAACATCGAATGTTTCGGCATTTTTAAATAAAAAGACCGATCCGATTATTGTAACTGCACCCCAAATGGCGAATGTGATAGCAAGCCCAACTAGGAACTTTTCTAGCTTGGAAAATTCATTTTTATCAGTTTTTAGTTGACTTTGGGTTGACATAAAATTTAAGCTAACGTCGAGGGCTTGGCGATGTGGTGGTATTCCGTGATTCATCAGCCCGAACCTGTGCCCGGTAAAGATATAATGCTGAGTTTATATTCCAAAGCTCATCTGTGATCCGGAAAATCGGAACTGCAACACATCCGCGTTAATGTCGATCAGGTTATATTCGGAAGTCACCATATTGCCAAGCGATGTTAGGCACAGGCTTTCTTTAGTCAAACTAGTTGATATTTTCTTTATACTTAAACGATGCTAAAGAGTTTTGAAGATCATCTTGTATTTTTTCGTTTTTAGTATAATACATTATGATTATTTGATTGTCATAAAAAATCCTACCCTCAAATTTGTCTTGTGTATATTGGGTCTTGTAAATAGTCAAGCCATTCAGATTTACTACATTTTTCTTAACCTTACCTGAATTAAGTTGGTTGAAAAAAAAGGTTTTTAGTTCGTTGTCAAAGTCATAGTAAATTACTATTGAAGTTTCACTTGTGTCACCATCATCTGAATTAAATGAAATGTAGAATTCTTTATTTCCAAATCCAAATGACCACTTATGAATTGAATTTGGAATTGTCAAACTATATGGTGGGTCATAATAATTTTGAACATACTCAAAGCCATTATTGCAGCTAACGATATATGGAATTAGATCATCAAACCCTTTGTAGGTTGCAAGTTGAGTTGTACTATCAATTTGTTGTATTGAAAAAAGATGCCTGTCTTCTACTATACATTTTGCCGTCTTCACACCATAGTCTTTGGGGATTTTATCTGCTCTCTGATAAATAACAGTTCTCTTAAACTCACTTCGATTTAAATGACTTGGATATAGATAAAAAATTAGATGCTCACCTTCCAGCCTCAGGATATTATTGTCGTCCAAATCAAGTATGTATTCTGGGTTTACTTTAAAACTGACGGCGTTCTCGCTTTCAATAGAAAGTTTTCTTTTTTCAACTAGCCAATTTGTGATTAATAATGTCGTGACATGATTTAGGAATAGAGAATCTTTACCATTGATGGTCTGTCCAAAACATTTTATTCCTGTTCCGTCTGAACTAAGTCTTAAAAATTCAAAACTTGTCTTGTCTTTGAGATAAAACTTCCAGTCTCCAACAAGTTTATCTTTGACAGGTTGCGCCGTAGCCTGTAAGCAGAAAAAAAGGAAGATGAATACTGAATGCTGTTTCATAAGCTTGTGCTAACAGTTGTATTACCGCTAAAATACGCTTCTCCAACTACCAAACAATTTTTTCAACTCATTCTTTGTCAAGCCATATAGAAATATGCGCAACTCGCCAATAGCTTAAATTTGACACCGCTATCAGATTGATTAAGGAAGTGATAAAAAGCTGCAGTGCCGGACATTAGTGAAAGACGCCACATTGTATCCTCCCCCCGTTCAACTATCTTTGCGCTTTCCAAAAAGCAGGAGCAACCTGCCTCACATTAATAATTTATCAACTTGCGATTCACCGATTTTAATTTTCATCCGAACCTCATGGAAGGGATTGAGGCTTCTAACTATGAAAAAGCCACCCCAGTACAACAACAGGTTATTCCAGCCATACTTGCCGGTAAAGATATCATTGCTTCTGCCCAGACGGGCACTGGCAAGACAGCGGCTTTTTTATTGCCCGTTATTCATAAGCTACTGAGCAATCATGTGGATGGACAGGTTGGCGCCCTGGTGATTGTGCCCACCCGTGAACTGGCGATACAGATCTCCCAACATTTGGAAGGCCTTTCTTATTTCACGCATCTTAGTTCTATCGCAGTGTATGGGGGTAATGATGCACAGAATTTTGTTGCTGAAAAAAAGGCGTTACAATCAGGCGCCGATATTATTGTTTGTACACCCGGCCGCATGATTGCCCACCTGAATATGGGTTATGTGTCCATGAAAGGCCTGCAATTTTTAGTATTGGATGAAGCGGACCGAATGCTGGACATGGGTTTTCATGATGAGCTGACCCGCATCATTAAAACATTGCCGGTAAAACGCCAGACATTACTGTTTTCGGCCACCATGCCGCCAAAGATCAGGCAGCTTGCCAGGAATATTTTACATGAACCTGCAGAGATCAATATTGCTATTTCCAAGCCACCGGAAAAAATTGTTCAAAAAGCTTTCGTCGTACATGAAGAGCAGAAGCTTCCATTGGTAAAACATTTACTGAAGAGTACGCCTTATAAAAGTGCGTTGATCTTTTGCAGCCGTAAACAAAATGTAAAACAATTAGCCCGGATGTTAAAACAGGCGGGGTTTTCGATTGAAGAAATGCACAGCGATTTAGAGCAGTCGCAACGGGAAAGTGTAATAGGCGGTTTTACAAGCGGCCGGATACCGGTGATGGTAGCTACCGATATTTTAAGCCGCGGTATTGACATCGATACGATCGACCTGGTGATAAACTATGATGTGCCGCATGATGGTGAAGATTATGTACACCGGATTGGACGTACGGCAAGAGCGGAAGCGGATGGAATGGCTTTTACAATGGTAGGAGAGAAAGAACAAAACAAATTTGCCGGCATTGAAGCACTCATTGGTAAAGAAGTAGAAAAAGCAGGCATCCCCATTGAGCTCGGACCCGGCCCTGTTTATAACCCAAGATTAAGAACAGGCGGCAAAAGGCCCAATCGAAAATTTTACCATCGTAAACCGGGCGGCAAACGCTAAGCAAAAAGGCAAAAGCATCTTAACCGTATTCCTTTTCAGGAAGCCCTTCCTTCGTTGGCAGAGATGCTTTCTATTAATTGTTTTATTTCTTCCTTACTAAGATTCATTTTTTTCTCAAGGCGTTCCAGTAGCGCATCTTCCTGCCCCGGTTGATAGTTAAGATCTTCATCGGTCAGGTAAATATTATTTTCCTTCAAATCCTCTTTGACATCTTCCCACGGTTTTTGCAATTTAAATTGATTAGTTGCCATGTGGATCTTTTTTTCAAAATTACAGACAATATCCAGGCCATTTATAAGGATGCCGCAAAGAGGTTAATTAATATTTTGAGGTGCAGGACCCGGCCTAAATAATTTAGCTGTCCCGTAGGGACAACAGGTAGGTAACAAAAAGGGAAAATGATCCCTCTTGCGTCCTATAGGGACGGTTGGTGATTCAGAGAAATGTTTTATCTTTTTTAAAATGTTTTCTTATGGCCAATACCTATACTCAATTGCATATTCAATTTGTTTTTGCAGTTCAATACAGGGCAGCCCTGATTGATGCTTTATGGAAAGAAAGATTGCATCAATATGTAACCGGAATTTTTCAAAGAAACCAACACAAAATGTTACAGATTAACAGCATGCCTGATCATGTGCATGTCCTGATAGGACTTCGTCCGAATCAATCCATTTCCTCATTAATGCAGGTTGTTAAAGCAGAGAGTACAAACTGGATCAACCATAATAAATTGACGAAAGAAAAATTTGCCTGGCAAGGCGGCTACGGTGCATTTTCTTATGCTAAAAGCCAGTTACCCCGGGTAATTTCTTACATTCAAAACCAGGAAATTCATCATAAAAAGCAAACTTTTTTAGATGAATACAGGGCTTTTTTAAAAGCATTTGAGGTGGAATATGACGAACAATATATTTTTAATGAGCCGATCTGATTTTTATTTTTTTCAACAATCATCACCTGACGCCCCTATGGGGCATAAAAAAACATTACCTGTTTCTTTCTACCAACCTATTGTCCCGCTGGGACAAACAAACGGATCATATCATTCCAGCACTTCAAAATATTAATTAGCCCGCAAAGAATTAATTCCAGGAATCGTTACCCGGACTCATATTTACAACGGTGCGGTGATAATTCAGGGTTTAGGGTGCATTCCAAATTTTCGCATAACCCAAACCCACCCCATCGAAATTTTCTTATGCTAAACTGTTTCTTCCCCTCCCAGGGGGGATGCAGCATTCCCTTTTTGTAATAGCGTAAGCGACAACGCTGCGAAAATTTGGAATGCACCCAAGGGTTTAAGCCATAAACAGGATTATTTTTATCTTTCACTGAAATCGTTAAGTGTCATGTTCAAATATTTGGTCGTTACCCTATCTGTGACCGCAGTGGTTTTTCTACAAGCTTGTGCACCCGGTTCATACAGCAAAACAAACAAGAGCTATAAGAAACAGGCAAAGGCCTATGCGAAATTGTTGCGTGAATATCCCGTGGAAGATTCAGTCGGCTTGCTTTATGCTACCAAATGGGTCGGTACCACAAATTTCAGCATGCGGCGTCCTAATTACGTAATCATTCATCATACAGCGCAAAACAGTTGCGAACAAACTTTAAAAACGTTTACATTGCCCCGTACACAGGTAAGTTCTCACTATGTTATTTGCAAAGACGGAACAGTGCATCATATGTTGAATGATTTGTTGCGGGCACATCATGCCGGCGTTAGTAAATGGGGTAATGCATCTGACATCAATAGTAGCAGCATCGGTATTGAAATTGACAATAACGGGCTTGAATCATTTACCGATGCGCAGATTAATACATTACTGGCTCTGTTACAACGATTGAAGAACGCCTATACTATTCCGATAGCCAATTTTATTGGTCATGCTGATATAGCACCGGGAAGAAAGGTTGATCCTAACCGCAACTTTCCCTGGCAAAAATTGGCAGAACAGGGTTTTGGCTATTGGTATGATACAACCAATGTGGAAGTGCCTGCTGATTTTAATGCTATGCAGGCATTGCGCATTATCGGTTATGATATCAAAAAAGAAGAAAATGCTATTCAATCATTCAAATTGCATTTCGTGCAAAATGATTCAACTCAAGTTTTAACTGATAGCGATAAGAAAATATTAGTCGATCTGCAAAAAAAGTATCAATAACGACTTCTTCTATACATCTTCTATACATCCTGCGCTTTTTTGCCTGTTATGAGTTAATTTTATCGGATAGTAAATGATTGTCCCTGAAAATTCTTTTATAGCAACATGGTTGTTCGCCATCTTATTTTGACGATAAATACTCTGAATGACAGTAGAACATCAGCGCCTTGCGGTGAATGCCGATAAAGAAATTCCTTTGGTGCAATGGGGACCCTATCTGAGCGAACGACAATGGGGTACGGTGCGGGAAGATTACAGCGTATACGGAGATGCCTGGCATTATTTTCCATTCGATCATGCACATTGCCGTACTTATTTGTGGGGCGAAGATGGCCTTGCCGGGATATCTGATTTTTTTGGCAATCTTTGTTTTTGCGTAGCGCTTTGGAATGGTAAAGATCCCATATTGAAGGAAAGGCTTTTTGGTTTGAGCAATCCACAGGGTAATCATGGTGAGGATGTGAAGGAGTTGTATTATTACCTCGATAATCTTCCTACGCATTACTACATGGAGTATTTGTACAAATACCCGCAGCAGGCTTTCCCTTATGATCAGCTAAGACAGGAAAATCAAAAACTAAACAAACAGGACCCTGAGTATGAGATACTGGATACAGGTGTCTTCGATAATAACCAGTATTTTGATGTTTTGGTAACGTACGCTAAGCAAGGTCCGCAGGACATCTTTATAAAAATTGATATTACCAACCAGTATAGCAAGGCTGCGGAGATTCATGTATTACCTACCTTATGGTTTTATAACCGGTGGGATGGCGGAAGTTTCAAAGAGAGACCTTCAATCACTTATGTAAATAAAACAACGGTAAAGGCCGAACATGAAAGACTCGGTAATTATTATTTTTATTTTCAGCCCACCGAAAAGAGTTTTTTTACCGAGAATGAAACCAATACCGAAAAAGTAACAGGCGTACCCAATGAATCCATATTTGTAAAAGATGCCTTTCATGATGCAGTTATCAATGGAGAGAATATTAAAGAACTTTCTCAAAAGCAGGTAGGTACCAAGTTTTCCCCGGTTTATAAAATGAGAATAGCGGCAGGAGCAACTAAAACAGTTTATTGCCGGCTGAACAATAAAATGACGGATAATCCATTTGCCCGTGGGTTCAAGGACATCTTTTCCGTTCGTAAGCAGGAAGCTGATGAATTTTATGCGGCGATTTTGCCAAAGGGGATGAGTGAAGATATGGCTAGAATACAACGACAGGCCTTAGCTGGTATTTTGTGGAGCAAGCAATACTATCATTTTGATGTAGAAGAATGGTTGAATAAAACAGATGGCATCACCCCTATTAGTAATAACCGCCTTACGGGCCGGAATAATGACTGGACGCACCTGAAAAACCAGGACATCATAATGATGCCCGACAAATGGGAATACCCCTGGTACGCGGCATGGGACCTGGCTTTTCAATGTATTTCCATGGCAGTAGTTGATCCCACGTTTGCCAAACATCAATTGCTTTTGGTAATGCGTGAATGGTATATGAAACCGGATGGGCAATTGCCGGCTTATGAATGGAACTTCAGTGATGTTAACCCACCGGTGCAGGCATGGGCGGCGATGCAGGTATACAATATTGAAAAAAAGCAAACCGGAAAAGGCGACATTAATTTTTTAAAAAAAGTATTTCAAAAACTGCTTATCAACTTTACCTGGTGGATCAACCGAAAGGACGTAAGAGGAAACAATATCTTTGAAGGCGGCTTCCTGGGCCTGGATAATATTGGAGTCTTTAACCGGAGTTTTCATTTTGCCGGTGAAATGCAGTTGGAACAGGCCGATGGTACAAGCTGGATGGGCACCTATGCTTTGGATATGATGGATATAGCCGTGGAAATTGCCATGCAGGATCCTTCATTTGAAGATACCGCCACCAAGTTTTTTGAGCACTTTGTATTAATAGCCGAATCACTCAACCAACATGGTCTCTGGAATGAAGAGGATCGTTTCTTTTATGATGTTTTATGTGTGACGGGCAATGATCCCATTCCGCTTCGCATTCAATCTATCGTCGGTGTCACTTCTCTTTATGCGGTTTCAACGATCAGTAAAAAAGTGTTGGATAAGCTTGTCGATTTCAAAAAGCGTATAACCTGGTTTGAGAACTACCGTAAGAAGAACAAAAAATTTTGGCCCAATGAGGAAAGAAGCAATGACGGTGAAACTTTATTGTCACTGATTCCGAAGGACAGGCTGGTGGACTTACTCAAACCCCTGTTGGATGAAAACGGGTTTTTATCTGACGGCGGTATAAGGGCATTATCCAAATACCACGAAGAGAAACCTTACTCCGTGACAGTGGATGGAATTATCTACAGCATTAAATATGATCCCGGTGATTCAACCTCCGACATGTTTGGTGGTAATTCCAACTGGCGAGGCCCCGTGTGGATGCCCATTAACTTCCTCATCATTCAGTCTATCCGAAAATACGGCGAGTTTTATGGCGATACGTTGCTCGTCGAGTACCCCACAGGATCGGGCAATAAAATAAATCTAACACAAGTAGCCAACGAATTGACCAAAAGAGTGATCAGCTTGTTTGGGCAAAATGGAGATGGCAAGAAGCGCCGCTTGTATGGAAAGTATAGCTGGTTTTATGAGCAACCGGGCAATCAGCACCTGCTAACCTTTTACGAATATTTTCATGGCGACAGTGGCCGGGGATTAGGCGCCAGCCATCAAACGGGTTGGACGGCCCTTGTAGCCGAGCTGATCAGTGAGTATGGCGAGAAAAGCAAACAGTAGAAAAGCCAATATCCTCAATTCGATACATGAAAATCGCCGTTCATCTATAAAATCCGAGCGGAGGGATTTTTGAATTGATAAAGGCGGTATTTTGTTAAATGCAAGCCGGTCTTTAGTATTTCATCAACTTCCGAATAATTTTTTCATCCGGGAAATACTGTAAACATTGTGATAGCATATGAGACAACTAACTGTATTCTTTTTTCTGCTTCCATTTATTGTTGAGGGCCAGCATTCACAAATTGCCGATAGCCCGGGTGTAGACAGCATTGCGGCTTTCTATTTTGCCAATCAGGGCGAAACACTTGCTATTCACAATGGAAGGGTTTTTTTGGGTTATCCGGGTATTGTTGGTGATGCTTTTTATCCCTCTACGGCTTTTCAAAAAGGTTCCATATTATTTGACGGCACCTGGTATCATGATGTTTCGATCATGTATGATATCTACCAGGACGATGTCATTCTGCTTCACCCAGGCTCAACTCCAATAAGATTGTTTAGTGGGAGAATTGCGCAATTCAGTTTTGACGGATTGAATTTTGTTCGGCTTAATGCTGATAAAGACCATGTATTAAAACCAGGATTCTATCAGCACCTTGTCGAAGGAAATGCAACAATCCTGGTGCATCGCAGTAAAAAAATAGAAGAAAATATCGTTGACATGAGAGTCGAACGAAAGTTTGTTTCAGCCACCCGTTATTTTATTTTAAGAGATGGCGCTTATCATCCCATTCACAGACAGAAATTTTTATTCGATATCTTAAAAGTCAACAGGCAGGCGATAATAAAGCACCTGAAATCGCAGGGTATAAGATATAAAGACGACCAGGAAAAGGCGATTATTGCTATTGCCCAATACTATAATCAACTGCGTAAATAGAATGAAAAAGCATTTGGCAATCAGTTCTTTTTTCTTATTGTTTACACTGGTGATCATGGCACAGGGTAAAAAAGAAATAGTGATAAGCGGACGTTTTGATAGTCTGCTGTTGCCGGAATTTTTTAAGCAAATAGAATCACAAGCACCCTGTTTTTTTTATTACGATGCTGCTCAGCTCGATTCTACCAGTATAAACCTGGTAGTGCAAAACGAAACGCTGTCATCAGTACTGACGAAGGTATTTCACAATACCGGTCTGCAATTTTCAATAGACAGAGATAATAGGATTTATGTCACAAAAGGAATTAAAATTGTTACGACACTGCCGGAAGGATTTTTCCAGGCTGAGGGAAAAACCCCTGTTTATTCGATGAAGGACACTGTCGTTGACTATGGGCTGGAACTCAAAAAAACTGGTGTAGTAACATCAGAAAGCAAACTTTACGAAATAGGAGTAAAAACGAATACTGTCAGGGGAAATGCTATCCTGACCGGTACTGTACGGAATGCGAGATCGGGCGAACCGCTCATTAATGCGTCAGTGTTCATTAGCAATGAACATTCTACAGTAACAGATGCCTATGGCAACTATTCTCTCACCGTGCCGGCTGGTAAGCATACGTTGAATATCCTGGCCATAGGTATGAAGGATACAAAATTGCAATTAGCAGTTTATTCAACCGGCAAACTGGATATAGATATCCGGGAACAAGTAACTACTTTGAAAGAAGTGATCGTTTCATCCAAAAAACTTGTCAACATAAACAGGGTGCAAATGGGCGTGGAAAGAATGAGCATTGATAATATCCGTAAAGTGCCTGCAGTATTTGGGGAAGCCGATGTATTGAGGGCTATTACAAGTTTGCCGGGTGTGAAAACAGTGGGGGAGGCCAGTACCGGTTTCAATGTGCGGGGTGGGTCAGCCGATCAAAACCTTATTCTTTTCAATGATGCTACGATTTATAATCCTTCTCACTTTTTCGGAATGTTTTCTGCCTTTAATCCCGAAGTGATAAAAGATGTAGAATTGTATAAAAGCAGCATACCTGCAAAGTTTGGTGGCCGGTTAGCATCGGTTTTAGATATAAACAGCCGCGAAGGAAATAAAAAAAAGCTTACCGGTTCTGCGGGTATTGGACTTATTACCAGCAGGGTGCATCTGGAAGGGCCGATCGCAAAAGATCAAACGTCATTTATTTTTGGTGCCCGTAGCACTTATGCCAATTGGTTGTTGGGGCTTCTTCCATCTGAGTATGAAGATAGCCGGGCCTCTTTCCAGGATGTGAATCTTGGTATAAGTCACCGGGTCGATAGCTCGAGCAATCTTTACTTTTCAGGGTATTTCAGCAATGACCGCTTTGCTCTCGACAGTGACACGACGTATGCCTACACAAACCGCAATTTTAGTTTGAAATGGACACATAATTTTAATAACAGACTTAGCTCCGCCTTTATTATTGGATTCGATCAGTATAAATACAAAGTATTCCGGCGGGAAGATAAGGAGACGGCCTTTAAGCTACGTTTTGGAATTACACAATTAAATGCAAAAGCCAACTTTGTTTACTATGTCAATCAAAAGCATTCTTTTGATTTTGGGGCTGGTGCTATTCGTTATAATCTTCAGCCGGGTTCTTATGAGCCTTATGATGATAATTCCATTGTTAGTCCTGATTTGGTAGAAGATGAACAGGGCCTTGAAAGCAATATATATTTTACCCATCGGTTTACTCCAACTAATAAACTATCGGTAAGCACCGGGTTGCGTTACTCGCTATTTAATTATCTCGGGCCACAAACTATAAATTACTATGCACCCGGGCTCCCGGTCACGCCAGGTAATGTAACAGAAACAAAGCAGTTTGGAAAAGGAAAATCTATTCAAAATTATTATGGACCTGAATATCGATTTTCCATACGATATGCATTTACTACAAGTTTTTCAATCAAAGCCGCTTACAATACGCAGCGGCAGTACATTCATATGTTGTCAAATACAACGGCTATTGCTCCGACTGATATATGGAAGCTGAGCGATCCCAATATAAAACCGCAACAGGGTGACCAGGTGTCGTTTGGCTTATATAAAAATTTAAAGGCCAATACGATTGAAACATCGGTTGAAGTGTACTACAAAAATATTAAGGACTACCTCGACTATAAACCGGCAGCCAAATTATTATTGAACCATACTATTGAAACAGGTGTTATCAACACGAAGGGTAAAGCCTGCGGTTTGGAGTTTTTAATAAAAAAACCGGGCGGAAAATTAAATGGATGGATCAGCTATACCTATTCCCGCATTATGCTAAAAACAAATACAGAGGATCCTGAGCTGCGGGTGAACAGTGGGGAATACTATCCGGCCAACTATGATAAACCGCATGATGTAACACTGGCCGGAAATTTCAGGGTGAATCATCGCTTTAGCGTCTCATTAAATTCTACTTACAGCACAGGCAGGCCGATAACACTTCCGATTGGCAGGTATTACTATGCAGGATCAGAAAGAGTGCTCTATTCTGACAGGAATGCTTATCGCATACCTGATTACATACGCACAGATTTTTCATTGAACATAGACGGTAACCATAAAGTCAACCAGAAAACGCATAATTCATGGACGATAGGTGCATACAATTTATTGGGCAGAAAAAACCCATACTCCGTGTATTTTATTTCGGAGAATGGATTAGTCAATGGATATAAGTTGTCAATTTTCGGCAGCATGTTGCCATTTGTAAATTTTAATATTCGGTTCTAAAATGAGCAATCTGAAAATTTTATTGGTATGCTGGATGCTTATAGCATTATTTTCCTGTAAGGAGGTTTATAAACCCATAGTGATTTCCTCTGCAGACTCGTATCTGGTAGTAGAAGGAGTGTTGATCGCGGGAGCAGGCCCTACAAATATCCGGCTCTCCAGAACTTTTAAGCTCGATGATACAGCCCGATTGCAGGGCGAACGCAATGCACAGGTAACAGTTGAAGGCAAGGATAACACTGTAAGGACATTAACTATGACAGGCGATGGTGTTTATTCATCTCCCGACCTGGGCCTTGCTATCAACAATGAATATCGGTTACGAATAAAAACGGCCGGAGGCAAAGAATATTTATCCGATTATGTTACTGCGAGAAGCACGCCTGTTATTGACAGTATTAGTTGGAAACAGGATGAAAAAGGTGTGCAGTTAAATGTAGATACACATGACCCTGGAAATAATACCCGTTACTATCGTTGGGAGTATGATGAAACATGGGAAATAAGAACCTTTTATTATTCTGAATTTAAGTATGTAAACGGGGTAGTTAGCAAACGGACACTGGATGAAGCGGTGGCTACCTGCTGGAAATATGATGTATCAAATTCCATTTTATTAGGATCATCGGCCCGATTGCAGTCAGATATTATACATCGGGCTCCAATTGCTTTTCTTTTCAATGGTGATGAGAAATTGGATGTTCGTTATAGCATTTTAATTCGGCAATATGCGCTGGATAAACAGGGGTATGAATTCTATGAGATGATGAAAAAAAATTCTGAAAGCCTGGGTACTATTTTTGATGCGCAGCCATCCGAATTAAGAGGAAATATTCACAGTGTTTCCGCCCCCGGTGAATTAGTGATAGGCTTTATATCGGCCTCAGAGGTAAGCGAAAAGAGAAGATTTATTTCAAGATCTGAACTGAACTGGTGGAATTTTTATGAAGACTGTCCGGAAATACTTGTTAAAAATGATCCTGATAGTATCCAGGCGGCATATGATGGTAACGGTTCTATTTATGGTGCGGTATTTACTCCATTTAATACGATCTCTCACTATAAATTTTCAACTAAACCATGCGTCGAGTGTACGGCGAGGGATGGTTCGCTTATCAGGCCTTCTTATTGGTAATCGTCTGTCAACTAAATAAATTATTTGAATATAAATGAACGAAGAAAAAAAACGTTTTTTATCCGGCTTGATGTTCTTTACGCTGATAATAATGCCGTTTGTATTATTAGCCCAGGAAGACCGGTTTGAAAATATCAGGCAAAAATTTGCCAGTGCCAATCATCAACAAGTTCAGGAAAAACTGTATCTACATACCGATAAAAATTTTTACCTGGCCGGTGAGATTATCTGGTTCAAATTATATAGCGTCGATGCTTCAAATAATCAACCGCTCCACTTCAGTAAAGTAGCTTATCTGGAGGTTTTGGACAGAACCGGTAGACCTGTACTCCAGGCAAAAATTGAATTGACTAAAAAAGGTGGATCTGGTTCTCTTTATTTGCCTCTCTCATTGAATTCAGATAATTACGTGTTAAGAGCTTATACCAACTGGATGAGAAATGAAGGTGCGAAATCATTTTTTGAAAAAGTAGTTAGTATCGTAAATACTATTAAACCTGCGGAAAAGAAGGTTCAACAGGATTCTATTTATATCACAGCGGCTTTTTTCCCCGAAGGTGGAAACCTTGTCGAAGGAATAGAAAGCAAAGTCGCTTTTAAAATTGCAGATCAAAATGGCAAGGGGATTGATGCCCGTGGGATATTGACCAGTAACAACGGTGACACCATTGCCAATTTTTCGCCCCACAAGTTTGGAATGGGTAGTTTTTTATTGAAGCCACAGCAGGATCAGCAATATAAAATCACATTCTTACTGCCGGAAGGAAAAATATTTACCACTGCTTTACCAGTAGCGTATAGCCACGGTTATGTAATGAGCGTAACGGACAACAGGGATGGACGGATAAAGATACTTATCCGGGCTAAAAGCAGTGATGTCGCTATTCGGGGAGAAAGGGTTTTTTTGATGGCGCATACCCGTCAGCAAATTAAAAAGGCGGAAGCTGGTTTTATCAATTACGAAAGTGACCTCGTACTGTACGTTAATAAAGAAGACCTGGGTGATGGTATCAGCTACTTGACTTTATTCAACGCCAGTCAGAGGCCGGTTTGCGAAAGGTTGGTTTTTAAAAGACCGAAGGTTGTAAGCAATGTAAGTCTTAAAAGTGATAAGGTTATTTATGAGCCAAGACAAAAAATTCAGTTGGACATTTATCCAACAAGTAATAAAAACCATCAAAACGACAATTATTCAATAGCCGTATACCAGCTCGATTCTTTGGGGGAATCCGATCAGCAAGATATAGTCAGTTATACCTGGCTTGGCGATGAGTTAAAAGGATCCATTGAATCACCGGGATTTTACTTTTCCAATGACGCGGCTGTGGAAGAGGGGATCGATAATTTATTACTTACACAGGGATGGCGGCGTTTTGAATGGGAAGAGGTTCTTTCGCCTGCCGGGGGCGGCAACGGGTTATTCATTCCTGAATACAGGGGTCACCTGGTTGCCGCCCGGATCACGCATATCACCGATGGAAAACCTGCCCCGGGTATTAAATGTTTTCTATCTTATTCTACCACGCCATTTGGTTTTTCTGTTGCAAAAACAGACAGTAAAGGTGTTGCATGGTTTGATGTAAAAAATTATTATGGCCCCGGAGAAATTATAGTGCAGGCCGGAACAGAACCACAAACCAATTATCGTGTAGATGTATTGACGTCTTACTCAGACGAAAAGATGAATTTATCGCCTCCCTATTTGGCCATTTCGAAAAATGAAGAAGCACGGCTAACTGATAAAAATATCTCTATGCAGGTACAGAACATTTACAGGGCTGATAGTGTTCGTCGGTTTACTGCACCTGCATTTTCAGACACACTGCCTTTTTTTGGCAAAGCAGAATACTCATACCGGTTGGATGAGTATAAGCGTTTTACTACAATGGAAGAAGTGTTGCGGGAGTATGTAACGCCAATCAATGTCGTATTGAGAGGAGGTAAGCTCTATATGAGCATATATGATGAAGTTTCACAGACAGTTTACAATGACCAGTTGCTTGTTTTGCTCGACGGTGTACCGTTGATGGATTTCCAAAAAATATTTTCCTATGATCCATTAAAAGTAAAAAAGCTGGACGTAGTTCCCCGTAAATACCTGGTAGGAGGTGTAAACTTTAAAAGCATTGCCAGCTTCGAAACCTATAATGGTAAGTTTGATGGGTTTGAATTGACACCAGGGCTTGTAGCGATTGATTATGATGGACTGCAATTACAACGGGAATTTTATTCTCCCAGGTATGACCAGGAAAGTGAAAGACAAAAACGGATTCCTGATTTTCGAAGTACACTATATTGGAATCCAAATGTACCAATTGATGAATCAGGCAATGCTTCAATGCAGTTCTATACTTCAGATAAAAAAGGCGATTTCTTAATTGTTTTACAGGGAATTAATGCTAATGGGGAAATAGTATCGGCCTCAAATTCATTCAGGGTTGAATGAAGGGGATCATGAATTCAGGGTACAGTTTTTATATGCTCCCGGTGTAATACCCTCAGTCTTTTTGAACAGGCGAACAAAATAATTGACATCGCTAAAACCGCATTGCAAACTTACACTGGTGATGCTATTATTTTTATCAGCCAGTAATTGCTTAGCCAGTTTTACTCGTTCTTTATTGATGTATTCCAACGGTGTGATACCAAATTGTTCTTTAAACCAGGCAAAAAACAAATTGCGGCTCATATAAGCACGGCGGCTCAGTTTGTCCACTGCAATTTTTTCAGTCAGATGCTCATGGATATAATGTAACACATAGTGAAGACGGTTTTGATTCGAGTCTTTACCACTTTCGATTTTTACCTGTTGCAGGTACTGGCTTTGTACGAGACGTATCAGTAATTCCTTCAGGTTTAGATCTGCAAAAATATTTTTAGCCTTGTCTCCGCTGCTGCAGACCCGCATTAGCTTGTTGATCAAATCTGTTACTTCAGTATCATTGTCAAAATGATATTGATTGAATTGTAGTTTCCATTCATGCTCTCCCGACCGGTCACTATTGTAAAAAGTATTAAGATACTGCAACGTGTTGTTTACATATCGCTCATCAACTGCAAGAGCGATACATTGTGTAGGATTTTCCGCCTGTGCTTCGGGGAAGTCAATGACCATAGTTTCGTTGGCGGGAACAATAACGGTTTCACCCGGCAAATAATCAAATGAAGGTTTGTCAAAAAGATGCATTACCTTTTTTCCACGCACCATACTGGTAATGACGAAGTCACTAAAGGTTAAGGGTACACGATAGGTTTCCTGGTAGCTTTCAAAAATATTCAGCTCGCAATTATTCAGGTTAAAAACACGGCGATTTTCTACCAGCGTTTGCAGGTATTTGGGTTGGGTAAGATCAATCTTATTTAAATAACTCCTGGCAGCCACAACATTTTTTTGTAAGCTCAATAATAGCTATTCTTTTTAATCTGCCAAATGATTTTGGTACGATTGTGCTACAAATAAGTACAAAAATGCGCCATAGCTGACCGGATATTTTAAAAATTCGGGTATTCTTTAACGATTAAAACGCTTACATATGAGCACAGCAACAACTTCAGCCCCTAAATCCAATGTGGCCGCCCGGCCAAAATTTAAAGACAAATACGATCATTATATTAACGGTGAGTGGATAGCGCCCAATAGCGGTGAATACTTTGATAATATCTCACCTATCGACGGAAAAGTATTTACAAAAGCGGCCCGCGGCAATTCAAAAGATATCGATAAAGCTATTGATGCGGCGCAATCCGCTTTTCAATCATGGGGAAAAACAGCAGCCAGTTATCGCAGTAATTTATTATTAAAAATAGCACAGGTAATTGAAGATAACCTCGGGTATCTCGCTGTCGTGGAAACAATAGATAACGGAAAGGCATTGCGGGAAACAAGAGCCGCGGATCTTCCACTTGTAATAGATCATTTCCGGTATTTTGCCGGTGTTATTCGTAGTGAAGAAGGAACGGTAAGTGAGCATGATGAAACTACTGTCAGTATCAACCTGCATGAACCTATCGGAGTAGTAGGACAAATCATCCCATGGAATTTTCCATTATTGATGGCCACGTGGAAAATAGCCCCGGCATTAGCTGCCGGTTGTACTGTGGTAGTAAAGCCTGCAGAACAAACACCAACCAGCATCATGGTATTGATGGAACTGATCGGTAATATTTTGCCAAAAGGTGTTTTGAATGTAGTGACCGGTTTCGGCCCGGAGGCAGGTAAACCATTAGCATCATCTCCGAGAGTAAATAAAGTCGCATTTACCGGTGAAACAACAACCGGCAGATTGATCATGCAATATGCATCTGAGAACTTAATACCGGTAACGATGGAACTCGGCGGTAAGAGTCCCAATATTTTCCTTGAATCGGTGGCGGATGCCGATGATGAATTTTTTGATAAGGCTGTAGAAGGCGCAGTGATGTTTGCCCTGAACCAGGGTGAGGTTTGTACCTGTCCTTCAAGAATACTGGTGCATGAGAAAATCTATGAGAAGTTCATGGATCGGGTGATACAGAGAACGAAGGCAATCAAACTGGGAAATCCTTTGGATGGCACCGTGATGATGGGCGCACAGGCGTCAGAAGACCAGTATAATAAAGTTTTGAGCTACCTGGATATCGGTAAGCAGGAAGGAGCGCAGGTGTTATGTGGTGGTGAAGCCTTTCATCAAAACAGTGGGTTGGAACATGGTTATTATATCAGGCCTACCATATTTAAAGGCCACAACAAGATGCGCATTTTCCAGGAAGAGATCTTTGGGCCTGTTACTGCTGTGACGACATTTAAAACAGTAGAAGAAGCTATCGCTATTGCTAATGATACGTTATACGGATTGGGTGCCGGTGTCTGGACAAGAGATGCACATGAAATGTACCAGGTACCAAGAGCGATACAGGCGGGAAGGGTTTGGGTGAACTGTTATCATGCTTACCCTGCTCATGCTCCTTTCGGTGGCTATAAGAAGTCTGGTTTTGGTAGAGAGACACACAAGATGATGCTCAATCATTATCGCCAAACTAAGAATATGCTTATTTCTTATAATAAACAAAAGCTTGGATTTTTCTAGTTCGCAATGTTAGAGGCAAAGCAAAAAGGTGGCCAGTAAGTCACCTTTTTCTTTTTTAAATTATTAAATGCTGTAAAAAGAAATACTGGCGACTGATGCGGCACTTGAATTAATTCGGCTCCTAAAACTAGAGATGCTTTACAGTTTGGCATAACTATTTCTGTCATTTCAAAAAATGATAGTTATGAACAAGGGTATTAAAGCCTTGCTGGCCTTTGTTTTACTGGCAGGCTCTTGCAATAACGAAGGAAAAACCTCTACACAAGTAGAAAAAGATTCTATAACTCCTCCTGCCAGCATCGTAGCAGAGGATACTCTGTCATCGGGTTGTTATTCTCAAATAATACAACGTGATACATCTTCGCTGCAGTTACAAAAAAAGGGCAGTAGTTTAACGGGTGCTTTATCTTATTCCATTTACCAGAAAGATCGTAACGACGGAACGGTAATGGCAGAGCAGTCCGGAGATATTATAAAAGGCTGGTACCTGTTTAAGTCAGAAGGAATAATTTCCGTTCGCCAGGTTGCCTGGAAGATAAATGGCGAAGAACTATGGCCTGCCATCGGTGAAGTGACACAAAAAAATGACACGACGCTGTTTGCTAAACCTGATCAACTGAGATTTGACAGCACCAGGCCTTTTAGAAAAGTTCCCTGTGTTATTTAGGCACCTTAATTCACCGGCGTACTTTTTTTCCTGATAACTCTGTTGACCTGATTGAGTACTTTTGAAGGAATAAAATAACAGTATGGAATTTGGACGGGTAGATGAAAATGAATTGCCGCATATTGATTTTTCTTTACCGGCAGAACCTGCTTTCAATAAGGCTGTACTAAAAGGAAAGCCCGCTAAAAATGCTAAAGTTTATCTGGGCTGCGCTAAATGGGGAAGGGAAGAATGGGTTGGAAAAATATATCCGCTAAAAACCCGGGAGAAAGATTTTTTGCAGCATTATGTTCAGCATTATAATTGTATTGAATTAAACGCTACGCATTATAAAATTTATGGTGAGCCGGGCATCCGTAAATGGGCTGAGAAAGCAAAAGGAAAGGATTTTTTGTTTTGTCCCAAGATGTACCAGGGATTGACACATAAGGGAAAGTTAGATGCAAGGCACCCTCTTCTTAATGAATTCTTCAGGGGTATTGTTGCTTTTGAAAAACATTTGGGCCCCGTCTTTGTACAGGTGAGTGATACATTTTCTCCCAAACGGAAACAGGAATTGTTTGATTTTCTTTCGGCACTGCCAAAGGACCTGCAGTTCTTCCTGGAAGTCCGGCATCCCGATTGGTTCGGCAAAGAGAAAGAAAGGACGGATCTATTTGCATTTTTACGGGATAACAATTTCGGGGCGGTGATCACCGACACAGCCGGGCGCAGGGATTGCGCCCACATGCACTTAACGATTCCGAAAGCATTTATCCGTTATGTAGGCAATAGCCTGCATCCAAGCGACTATACAAGAAGTGATGCCTGGGTGAAACGAGTGAAATACTGGCTGGAAAATGGATTAGAAGAATTATATTTTTTTATGCATATGCACGATGAAGCTACTTCGCCAGAGTTAACTGTTTATTTGGTGGATAAACTGAATAAGGAATGCGGACTTAATTTGATAAAACCGAAGTTTATCAGCGAGCAAAAAGACAAGCAAACAAGTTTGTTTGGTTAATGAATTGCATACAGCTCATTCCAACGGGTCGTATACCGGGGGCTTCTGAGTTCCTGCCGCATCTTCCAGTCTCTTGTTGTTCCACTGGCGGCAAATTTTAATACATCATCCCGCTGACTGAAATTGACATTGTCAATCATGTCCATCAACTTTCGCTCACAATTTTTTGTATCGGGCAAAAATAAATTTCCCTGGATAGATTCGTCAGGAACAATACCACTCAGCATGACGCCGGCTTTTTTGTATAGCACACCTTTTGTAAAAATCTTATCGACCATTTCAACGGCTGGTTTGATTAACTCGTTGGTAAAAGATGTGGCAACAGGAAGCATCACGGAAGTGGTTAAGGTGCCGCTTGTATAACGATCTCTAAAATCAATCAGGTGATTTTGCTCTTTGGCAACGACAAAAATGCTGATCATTTTGGCTGCACTTTTTTGTCTCCTGAGCTTTTCGGCTGCTCTCGATGTGTAAGTGGCTATTGCCTCTTTGATATCGCTGATATTACCCACAGGGCTACCAAACATGCGGGTGGTAGCGATCATTTTTTTTGTGGTCAGCTCATCTTCCATTTCTTTTGTCGGAATTCCTTTCAGCTCTCTTATTAACCGTACCCCTACTACGCCGCCGAGGTGCGTGTGAGCAAACTCTTCACTCATATTTCGTAACTGCAATGCGTCATAAATGCACCAGAGTTCTTTTAACTTTTTGGCATATTGATGGCCTACTCCCCAGATATCACCCACCTCCGTTTTGCGTAATGCGGCAATGATCTTGTCATCGGTATCAAGTACCATTACACAACCTGTTTTTTCTTTGTTTTTTTTCGACAGACGATTGGCCAGTTTTGCTAAAACTTTCGTAGGCGCCACACCCACTGACACTTTAATACCCGTCCATTGCTCTACGGTTTCTCTTATTTGCTTTGCAATAGAAGGAAGGTCTTCTACCGGAAAAATGCTGAGATCTAAAAAGGCTTCGTCTACAGAATATACTTCCACATTTTGTTTGCCTACAATCGTCCTAAGCGTTTCCATTACCCGCCAGCTCAGGTCGCCATACAGGTTGTAATTGGAAGAAAATACGGCTATATTATGTTTCTTAATCAACGGCTTCGCCATAAAGTAAGGACCTGCCATTTCTACACCCAGGTTCTTCGCCTCATCACTGCGGGAAATGATGCAACCATCGTTGTTGCTTAAAACAACAACAGGCTTATTGTCAAGATGCGGTTTAAACAACCTTTCGCAGGAGCAATAAAAATTATTACAATCAACTATTGCTTTCATGTGCTTATTTTTATTTCAACGCTGGGCTACATGTAATCTTGCCTGTCGGCAGATAGGTTCGCCATAAAATTTTCATCGTCCCGATAGCTATCGGGAGTAAGAATTTTATTTGAATTTTTTTAGACTCATTTCATATAGGTGCATTCCAAATTGTCGCTGTATAAACAGGTAAGAATAGATCATGAGAACACTGAGAAGGGTCAAAGCTCACTGGAAAATCTTTGTGTTCTCTGTGATAAACTCTGTGAATCTCTGTGGTTAATGCGAGCGACAATTCGGCATGCACCCTTTCATATTGCTGTTCGTTGCATTTTGCTGTTCTTGTTCGCCTGGTAAGCTTGCAGTGAACTGTCCAGCACATGTATCACACAAGTCACCACGCCCCAGGAATTGTATTGGCTAAATTCACCCACTTCAATTGGCTGATGATTTTTATTTTCGGCAGCCAATATCATTTTATTAAAACTTAATTGCAGGCGACGCACCAGCAATTCTCCATCTACCGCCGCTATGATGATTTTTCCATTGCTTGCTTTCACACTACGATCTACCACTAATATATCGTTCGGATAGATGCCGGCACCCACCATCGCTTCCCCGTTCATACGAAAGAAAAAAGTGGCAGGTTTGTTCATGATCAGTTGCTCATTCAAATCGATGCCGCGTTCCATATAATCATCGGCCGCGGCGCCGAAGCCAGTAGCGTTGGCGGTCTTTACTTCTTTTTGGGTGAACTGCTTTGAGCCTTTGTAGGCTGCACCATAAAACTCTTCACTGTCCATAAAAAAGATTTTTTGATTGGCTAAAAATTTTAGTAAATTTATGCTAAATATTTGATCATACTTAATTTTCTTTATGCAGCAGGAATTCATACAGCCAGAAATGCCTTTTGACAATTTCAGGGGCATGAAGGAGTATTTATTGGTCATTCAACCAGATGATGAAGTATATAATAAAGTGAGTAAAGAAAAGCAATGCTTTTATGAGCAATACCGGCAAAAAGTTTCTATCAAAACAAAGCCACACATTACAGTAGCCAATTTTATGGCTCGTGAGGAAATGGAAGAAACGCTGATACGCTGGATTCAACGTATCGGGCTACAGCATGGCAGTTTCCCGGTAACATTAAATAATTACAGTGGATTTCCGCCTCATACCGTTTACCTGAGGGTGCAGGACCATCAGCCGTTCAAAAGATTGGCTACTCAGTTGCGGGTGATTGACACCTATGTACGGTCAAATGGCTGTCCGCCGGTCTATTTGTGTAACCGGCCACATATGACCATTGCCCGCAGGCTTCCTGAGAAAGTGTATGAAAAGGCGATGGTGGATTATTCGCAGAAAACTTTTGTTGAAACGTTTGCTGCCTGTGAGTTAACACTTCTCAAACGGGACCATCAATTTGATGGCTGCGGGGTGGTAAGCAGATTTCAACTACCAGTAAATAACAATCTTTTCAATTAATACTTAATCTTATGCAACTGGATATAACAACAACCTTACCCGGCTATCGAATTAATGAGTATTTGCTCGTATTAAGTCCCCATGAAGAATTATGGAACAAAATAATAAAGGTTAAGGAAGAGTTTGGTGACAAATACCAATCAGATCAGGCCAAATGGGGCAGACCACATATAACGCTGGCCAATTTTGTGCAGTATGAAATGATGGAAGAGCGGCTGATCAACCGGCTGAAGGTGGTCGGTATGGCATTTCCGCCATTTAAAGTAGAATTAAAGGATTTTGGCAGCTTTCCTTCGCACACCATTTTTATTAATGTTGCCTCTAAAGTCCCCATTCAAAGCCTGGTAAAACAAGTGCGCAGTGAAGCCCAGCGGCTGATGAAATTGAATGATGAAAATAAACCGCACTTTATTATGGAACCCCATGTAACGGTTGCAAGAAAGTTGCAACCCTGGCAGTATGAGAAAGGCTGGCTCGAATACAGTAATAAAAATTTCACCGGGCGGTTTATTGCTAATGAAATGGCATTGTTACGAAGACCCGTCGGAGAAAAGAAGTATAAAACGGTAAGACGATTTGAATTTCAAAATCTACCGGTGTTGACAAAACAGGGGGAGTTATTCGGATAGAAGCAGTAACGATAACCAATAAAGTGGGATGGGAATGTACAAAGGAGAATAGAGAGTAAGATAATGTGTTAAGTGATTGAGTGGGATAACTCTTTATTCTCCTTTTTTGTTTTGAAGAACGACCAAAAACCAAATATCTATGTCTGAAAATTTACAGCAGGATCATTTTAAAGTCGCTGCTAAAAATAAAGAAGAGTCGGAGCAATACGTGCAGGGCCGGGGTGCGCAGTTCAACACGAAGAATCGTTTTTTGAAAAATGAACGAACAAGAGAGCATATTGAGGGCATCGACGATTGGAGCGAAGAAAATCTTCCTACACAATACATCGAACAGGAATCAAAAACTATTGTGAATAAAGTGGACAGCCCCGATGTGGGCATGATGTACAGTATGAATCCCTATGCCGGTTGTGAACATGGCTGCATCTATTGCTATGCCCGCAATGTGCATGAATACTGGGGCTATAGCGCCGGTCTTGATTTTGAAAGAAAGATAATAGTAAAGAAAAATGCGCCGCAATTGCTTCGAAAATTTTTGATGCACCCGAAATGGGATGCTACCCCCATCATGCTAAGCGGCAATACAGATTGTTACCAGCCTGCCGAACAAAAATATCGTTTGACAAGAGGACTACTGGAAGTTTGCAATGAGTTTAACCAATCCGTGGGAATACTGACAAAAAATTCATGGATACTAAAGGATAAAGATGTATTGCAGGAGATGGCGAAGAAAAGAATCGTATCGGCGATGGTTTCCATTACTTCTTTTAATGAAGATCTGAGAAGGGTGATGGAGCCAAGAACAACGACAGCCAAACAAAAACTGAAAGTGATCAATGAACTCAGCAGCGCCGGTGTTCGTATGGGCATTATGATGGGACCGATGATTCCGGGACTAAATGAACATGAAATGCAACGCATCATGAAAGAGGCGAGAGATAACGGCGCCACCTTTACGGCATATACCTTTATTCGGTTGAATGGTGCTATCAAATTTTTATTCCATGACTGGTTGTATAAAAATTTTCCTGACCGGGCGGATAAAGTGTGGCACCTGCTGGAGCAAAGCCACGATGGAAAAGTAAATGATAGCCGATGGGGCGTACGGATGAGGGGAGAAGGAGCCATTGCGCAAATGGTAGCGCAGCAATATAAAAAATACGGAAAGCTGTATGGTATGAATACAGAGGAATGGCATCTTGATACGAGTATTTTCAGGCGGCCGGGGGAACAGGGGAGATTGTTTTGACAAAAAGTGTTGGTTATATTTATAGATAACTTACGGCTTATGTCAAAAAAGAATCCAAAAAAGCTGGTCCTGCCGCATTCAAAAGCAAAACTTGATTTATACAAGACTTATTTAAAAGAATACTTACCAATTCTTGGGCACTCAAAATTTATCGAAGCGATAAATATTTTTGATATTTTTTGTGGCACAGGTATTTATGATGATGGGAATATGGGTAGTCCGCTGATAGCAGCTTCCTGCGTATTGGATTACGAAGCTTATTTCCAGCAAAGAGGACAAGTCAGTAAGCGGGTAAATCTATTTATTAATGATTTTGATGAAAATAAAGTATACTCTGTTAGTGAGCTAATTGGAAGCTTGCCCTTTAAAAATTGTAAGATTACTCCTTTTAATTTAGATGCATCAGAAATGATGGATTTAGTTGGGGAAAAAATTAATGGATTTTCGGATAAGGAGCGGAGTTTAGTTTTTATTGACCCCTATGGTTATTCAAAAATAGAAAGGGACAAATTATATCAGTTACTAAAACGAAGAAGATCTGAGGTGATTTTATTTTTGCCTGTTGCCCATATGAAGAGATTTACTGACGAAGCCTTGACCGATTATGAGAAGAAGGCCTACGAGAATCTTAGGAAATTTATCCATAGCTTTTTTGAGACGAGCTCCAAAGTGATAACTGAAGTTAACCTAAATATTTTTGACTATATAGAAGAATTAAGAAAGGCATTTTCTTTTAACGGAGAATTTTATACCGCTTCGCATTATATAGAGCGAAACAAAGCAAATTATTATGCACTTTTCTTTATCGGGCATCACATTTATGGATTGGAGAAATTTATCGAGGCAAAATGGAAGAACGATAGTTTAGGCAAAGGATTTAACCAAAGAAGCGATCAGTCTACACTTTTCGGTGAAACGCTTACGGAGTATGATAAAAATATCAGTATTTCTAATTTAAAGAAACTATTTAGAAGTTTAATTGGCTCGATGATACAGGTATCTAATATCGAACTTTATGAATTTACCTTGCGTAATCAATTTAAAGCTTCTCACATGAGCCAAGTACTTCGTGAAATGAAAGCAAACAAAATAATTGAAATTACAGATTATAACGGCATATCCATGGATAAAACACCTGGTTTTGGTTTAACTTATACTGAATATAAATCAAAAAAAGCTACTTATATTTTTAGAAAAAGGTAAATATGGCACAATCTTCAATCGAATGGACCGAAATGACCTGGAACCCGACCACTGGTTGCAATAAGATTTCTGCTGGCTGCAAATATTGTTATGCGGAAGTAATGACCCGTCGGTTAAAGGCGATGGGTATTGAGAAGTATAAAGAAGGTTTCAAGATAAGAACACATGAAGATGCATTGTTGACACCTTTCGGATGGAAGTCTCCAAAGATTGTCTTTGTGAATTCAATGAGTGATTTATTTCATAAGGACGTGCCACTCGAGTTTATCAAGAAGGTTTTTCAGACAATGAATGACTGTCCTCAACATACTTTCCAGGTGCTAACCAAGCGATCAGACATTTTATTGAAATATCATAAAGAGTTAAACTGGACTCATAATGTCTGGATGGGTGTGTCGGTTGAAGATGAAAGAGTGATGCACCGAATTGATGATCTTCGTAAAACAAATGCAAGAACAAAGTTTCTTTCCTGCGAGCCTTTAATTGGTCCGTTGAAAAAACTAAATCTTAAGAAAATCGATTGGGTAATTGTTGGAGGAGAAAGCGGAAGAATACCTAGACCGATGGATGTTGATTGGGTACTGGATATACAACAGCAATGCGAAAAAGCGAAAGTGGCATTCTTTTTTAAACAATGGGGCGGAACGAATAAAAAGAAAACTGGAAGAACCCTCAACGGTAGAACCTATGATGCAATGCCGGCTATTGAAGAGGTAAACTTCTAAAAAATTACCTTGCCCACAAATAAATCACCTGTTTCGTTTTATCCGAAAAATCATTGATGTCGTTTTGGGTAATTATTTTTTCAGCAAATAGCTGGGCAACGGTCATCACCCATCTTGAACCTCCCAATCCATTATACCGGCGGGCTATAGCATCATCATGTAGGCTAATGACTTTAAACAGCTTCATGTATGCATCCCGGGTATTTAATTTTTCAGTATGCCAATCCTGTATTATCAGGCATTTTTAAGCAAAATTGATGTTTTAATTCCGCGGTACGACCCGGAATATGCCTTTGATCCCGGATGTATTTTCGGGTGACAACCATTAAAATACTTGTTGATAATTTCAGTAGCTTTCATAAAAATTGCCAGCTATGGAAGATTTTAATCATCTTGAAGGAGACGAAAAGCTTAAAGCAGAAAACGAGTTTCTGAAAATGAAACTAATGCTGGAACAAGGAACACATTTCGCTGGTAATGACAATACTAATCTGCCGACGGAAATAGAAAACCAGTTTCTGAATAATGTAATGGCTTTTGAAAAACAGTTTTCCGGTCATAAGACCATCAAAGTATTTGATAAAATCGGCAGACCGCAGCATTTTAAACCTGTAGCAGAAATTGCAAATGAAGATATTGAAGCCGCATGGAATCAATTGAGTGAATATCTCGACAAACATGGTATTGACCTGAGTGTTTGCAGTCCCAATATTTCAGTAAGAGAACTTTATCGGTTTACTACCGAAGAGTTGTTTGAACATGAGACGGATGATATGAATCTGCCGGGCTGGACCACTAATTTTATTTATGATGAGTTTCATCCTGATCCTGTGTATGATAATTCAAGATTGGTAGAGCAAGATTTATTTAATGATATATTCCGGAAAGCTGATCTTTTTTATGATATACATTATGCTAAAGATGGTTTTATTTTCAATGGGCTTTTCTACAATGATTTTAAATTATACGGGGAAAGGATAAACAGGTTCAAGTCATTGTTTGATGAAATTGAAATGACTGAATTTAATGTTGATGACTGCACTGTAAAAGAAAACAATTGTTATGTGCTAGGCCAATACAAAGCCACGGCCAGGATGGGAAGTGATGAAACATTTTTTGCTGGTTCATACGAGGTAAAACTAGTCATAAGTGAATTGGGATATTGGGACATGAAAGAAATACAAATCAGCGGTTTTAATTCTTAAGGAAAAATTATTTTTAAAATTTCTTCTCTAAAATTTGGCGACAACAAAAAATAATTTCAATCTTTGCATTGCAAATTAATAAACATGCTACGCAGACAATTACATATTGAATCAGTGAATTGGTTTAGTCCCAAAGGAGACTATACTGGTTGCGGGGCATGTAATGCTGCAGAATAAGTTGATAAAACGAACTCAATGAAATACAGGCCCCGCCCCGATCACAATCGGGGCGGTGTTTTTTTGTCTGAATCATGACCTGCCGCTGTCAGGCAGGTTTGAGAAGATTCTGAGGATTATAAAGATGTGTTCAGGTTGCTTTTATATGACTTGTGTTGATTTTGAATCTTAATAACCGTATAAAAATGTTGAAACAATTACGACATAAAGGATTTACAAAAGCAATGAACGTGATGCTACTGTCATCCGAATGCTATTGGTATGTACAAACAAGTAGAAGTATTGTGCCCATAGGCAATGAGAATGATAATGAATATAAACGACCGTGGTATATCCAGGAGTAGGCACATAGTGTGCTGAACAAAAGATAGCCCGGTCATAACTGACCGGGCTTTTTTGTGCCGGTGAAAAAAATAAAGGAAGGTAGGAGATGAAATTTATACTGGTTGTATTACTGATTCACCTGGTGGTGGAGATGATCAACAACGAAATAGAGTACCGCAAAGCGAAAGGAACGAGGCCTTAGAAATTATTATGTGCAGAAGGAGGAAACAAGTATTCCCCGTGAGATACAGCGGGGATACTTTTCCAAATGAATGACCATTAAAGGCAGGACACGGTGAATGTGGAGAACACCCGATAGCTATCAGGGATCAACTAACTATCTGAACTGAGATGGCCATGATGTATAAGATTGATGAGATGACCCAGGTAATCCTAATCATCCTATAAATCCCGGTTTAGACAAATTAAAACGGATAATATGTTTTGGAGAAATTGTAAAAGAAAGATCAATGAATGGACAGGGTTGTTCAATGGACATTTTGTGGAAGTAAAGGCGTTGTATGCGTTGGAGTTTGATGCCATAAGCTGTGTAAGCTTTATCGGGGAGATAGATATTTCCAAAGCCTTTGCTTTCATCACCGAAAATTTGGCCAATGAAGTGTTGTATACTTACCAGCACTCTTATTATGAGCATAGCGAAAAAAAGATGTTTTTTAACAATACCATTTTCATATTGACCAATAAGAGAATGATAGAATTAGGAAACAATTATTGCCAGGTGTTGCATACACCGCAGCAACATTCATGGGCGAATGAGCTGATCAAAAATTTGGCTGCATTCAGATTGGCAACGCCTGAGCCATCTATTGGTTTTGTCAGGCAGGTAGCGGCAAATTAATGTTTGTGATGGATGAATTCGATCACCTGCCAGCCGGCAGGCAGGTGAGCAGATAATGGCCAGTCAATATTCATCACAAACAAATGGTGCTTTGGCAGAGATGGTCTAGGCACTGGACTGAAAATCCAGTTAAGTCCCGATAGGTATCGGGATGAGTACCACATTTACGGGTTTATTGTAATGGCTAACATCACAGACTCCAAATCTGTGGATGAGGGTTCGAATCCTTCAACCCGTGCTGAATGATAAATGATAAAACAATGGAACAGGTACAGCAGAAATGGAGAAAATTAAACGGCGAACGAATTAAAATTCCTATTGCCGAAGAAGTAACTAATGTATTGATGCGTGAAAGAGAAGCTGGTCATGAGCTGAAAGTATGCATCGGTACCGATAGCCAGGTAAAAGGAAAGATCATTGAGTTTGCCACCGTGATCGTATTCATCCGGAAAGGAAAGGGCGGTTTCATGTATATGCATAATGAGATCACTCAACAAAAGATGAGTATCAAACAACGGATGCTGGTGGAAGTGGGTAAGAGCATTGAAGTGGCTTTTGACCTGTGCAATATCTTTTCCCGCTACAGTGTGGATTTGGAAGTGCATGCCGACATCAACACCAACCCTAACTTCAAAAGCAATGATGCATTGAAAGAAGCCATGGGTTATATCGTTGGGATGGGCTTTGCTTTCAAAGCCAAGCCGGAAGCTTTTGCGAGTTCCAATTGTGCAAATAAAGTGGTAAACCCCTAAATCTCCGCTAGGCGGCGGAGACTTTGGAGTCGCCAGTAATTAAAAGATTTAAAATAATCTGGAGTCTTCTAAGCCTCCCTTTAGGGAGGTTTGGAGGGTTAAAAAATTAAACAAAATGGACAATCTATATAACCAGAAAGTGATCAGCGCCAACAACGTGTTTACCGATTCCTTCCTGGATGCTAAAATGCTTTACCTGTACAGCTTCAACCTGCTACCGAGTATAAATTATATCGGGCAGATCAATGGAGAAAAAGCCTTTGCCGCGATCAGGGAAAAGTTTGCAGGCAGTATAGCAAACATTCACCAAACGAGATGGTACAAGAAGGCTAAAAAGCGGTTTGAGTTTGACAAGACGATCATCATTATGAATAAAAATATTGTGCTGGAGGTGGATGATTATTATTGCGAGATCCTGCATGACGGTCAGCAACCGGAATTGGTAGAAGCAATTTTTATGATTGCTATACAGTTCAAAGAAAGACAGCGAAGGCAACCACTCGAGATCAACCTGATTGTGCAGAACAGGAATCAACTGGGGTTGAAAGCGATGGAGATTAAACGGACAAAACTGGACCTTGATCTTTTTTATGAAGATGATTTTAAAGAAACAGATGAAGTGATCAGGAATAGGCTAAGCCAGAAGAATGATAAAGGCATTGTGTTGCTTCACGGGTTGCCGGGTACAGGTAAAACGACTTACCTGCGCTACCTGGTGGGTAAGATCAAAAAAAGAGTGTTGTTCTTGTCTCCATCGGTTGCAGGCAACCTGATGAACCCTGACTTTATCGAACTGCTGATCGACAATCCGAACACTGTTTTGATTATTGAAGATGCGGAGAATATCATCATGGACAGAAGACACAACAGCAGTTCGTCGGTGTCGAACCTGTTGAATATTTCTGACGGCCTGCTGGCAGATTTTCTGAATGTGCAACTGATCTGTACGTTCAACAGTTCGCTGACGATGGTGGACAATGCCCTGTTGCGAAAAGGAAGATTGATCGCCAAATATGAATTTGAAAAACTGGGAATAAAAAAGGCACAACGGTTATCAAAGCACTTTGGATTTGATACGGTAATCAATCAGCCGATGACCATCGCTGAGATCGCAAATCCAAACGAGAAAACTCAGCCTATTGAAAAAACAGAAGTGGTCGGATTCAGGCGACAGGCAGAGTTGATGAATTAAAAAGTCTGAACCGTGACTAATCTTCTCAAATCATGGTGTAGACAAAGTTCTTGACAATATTGTTGATTTCAAATCAACACAAAAGCTTGCTTAACGGCAAGATGGGAATTTGCATGTTGACAGCAAACCGGATGAGTGTTTCAAAGAAACACCATAGTGCAGCAGTAGTAACCCGCTGTATGCTGTTGCAGCAATATGTAATCCCCACTAGTTTGTCTGACCACAGACGTGTAGGTTCGAATCCTACTCACGATAAGTCATGATGGCGAAAAGGTAGACGCAAACAAGGGTCGCAGGTTCGACTCCTGCTCCAGGCTCATAATCTGGATAGCTCAGTTGGTTAGAGCACTACACTGATAATGTAGAGGAAAAGAAGTACACCACTTCTCAAATGGTGAGAGAAATTAAAGTCAATGTTGTTTATCGGCAGTAAGGCCTATGACTTCCTGATATGATGCAGTAATGTATCATGATGAGGACTTGAAAGAACGAGTACCTTGAATGGGAAAGTTTTGGAAATGCTGCAACCTGGTAAGCACCTGCAGGCAGGTAAACAATCATGTGGAATGTATCACTTTTTCATTGTAAAACTGTTGTGAACATCCCGGCAGTTGAGTGATGACAAACTGGTATAGAAAGCATGATTGAAATCTTTTTCCGCGATTACCGGGTGATGAGCAACATTGACTTTATTAAAAAAATTTTGAACAGCCATAAATGATCATCTGTGTAAATCTGTGTAAATCTGTGTAAATCTGTGTTCATCTGTGGCTAAAAACAAACAATATGAAAAGAGTAAAAGTAAACGAATACCAGGTAGCGCTGGTATTTAAGAATGGAGCTTATCAGCGTGTATTGCTGACCGGTAAGTATTGGTTCTGGAAAAATGAAAATGTGTACCTCTATGATGTGACCAGGCCGTTCATTGCGCCGGTTGAACTGAACATCCTGCTGAAGGACGCTATACTGGCAGACATTCTGCATGTAGTAGAAGTTGGAGACAACGAGATTGTTTTGCAGTATGAAAATGGTTTGCTAAAACAGGTATTGACCGCTGGTCGTTACACTTTCTGGAAATCAGTTGTTCAGTATGATTTTGTTCGTGCTGATATCAGTAAGATCGAAATCACTGAAAACATAGACCGGTCCGTTTTGATGAGCAAATATGTAGCGCCTTATGTTCGTAACCTAAGTGTTGAGAGCTATGAAAAGGCTGTGCTGTTTATTAACGGTAAGTTTGATAAAGTGCTGAATAGCGGTGTATATTATTGGTGGAAGAACAATATTGCCGTTCATATTGCACGGGTGGATATGCGTCAGCAGCAGCTGGAAATAAATGGCCAGGAAATCCTGACCAGGGACAAGGCTGCTTTGCGTATCAATGCCTGGGCGCAGTACAAGGTGGCTGATATTGAAAAAGCCGTGTTGATGAACAAAGAGTACGATAAGCAATTGTATGTGGCTTTTCAACTGGCACTGCGTGAATATGTAGCTGGTTACAGTTTTGATGAGTTGCTGGAAAAGAAAGAAGCGATTGCTCCTTTCGTCCTGCAACAGGTAAAGGAAAAAGCAGTTGCATTGGGTGTGGAGGTAAATGGTTTTGGTATCCGTGATATCATCCTGCCGGGTGATGTAAAGAAGATCATGAACCAGGTATTGATCGCTGAGAAGAAAGCGCAGGCTAATACTATCATGCGTCGTGAGGAAACTGCAAGTACCCGTAGCCTGCTGAACACTGCCAAACTGATGGAAGAAAATGCGATGCTGTGGAAGCTGAAAGAGATGGAATACGTCTCAACAATCGCAGATAAGATCAGCAGCATCAGTGTAAGCGGCAATGGCATGCTGGTAGAACAGTTGAAGCAGATCTTCGTGCCGCCTAAATAGTAATGATGGTTGCCAGCCAGGCATTGCGTTCCGCCGCGGTGGAGAAGCAAACGGACGGCTGGCAACCTTTTCTAAAGTATTTTTATGAGGTAAACAAGCAGGAGTAAAACATTTGTTGTAAAGACTATAATGATATGATCATTCTTATTCAGTGCAAAGACAAGGTTGGGTTGGTAGCGGTTATTGCGCAGGTGATGGCCGGCAATGGCATCAACATACTTTCCATGCGGGAACATGTGGACACCATCGAAGGACAGTTTTTTTTAAGACTGGCAACCGATTCGCATTCCGATGCCGGCAAACTGTATGATGAATTAAAGGCAGTACTGCCTGCTGATGCGGCTATTACAGTAAACCCCCAGCCCGAAAAGAAAATAGTGGTGATGGTGACAAAGGAGTATCACTGCCTCGGTGATATTTTAATACGCAATCATTTCAAAACATTGGGCGCCCGGGTACAGGCTGTTATCGGCAATCATGCTGTGCTGCAGGATATATGTGAAAGATTCGGTGTGCCGTTTATACATGTCAGTCATGAACAGAAAAGCAAAGAGCAGTTTGAAGCGGAGCTGGAACATCACTTGAAGCAGTATGAATACGATTACCTGGTGCTGGCCAAGTTTATGCGGATATTGTCGCCGGAGTTTATAGCCAAACACCCGCCGAATATCATCAATATCCATCATTCATTTTTACCGGCATTCGTGGGGGCCAATCCTTACCGGCAGGCCTTTATCCGCGGGGTGAAACTGATCGGTGCTACGGCGCATTTTGTAACCAATAATCTTGATGAAGGGCCCATTATTGAACAGCAGATCATACCGGTCAATCATACGTTTACACCTGCTGCTATGGTAACTGCCGGCAAGGAAATTGAAAAGGCCGTATTGGCCAAAGCGCTGAAGATGTTGTTTGAAGACCGGGTGTTTGTATATAATAATAAGACGGTTGTGTTTGAATAGATCAGTGAAGAAAATATTTATGTCTCCGGCTGCAGTGCTAATGGCATCGGCTGTGTAGCCTGTGCAGAGCGAAGCCGAAGCATCGCACACTTCAGGGTTCTTCGCTATTGGGCAATAGTCAAAAAGCTTGTGTAATCTTTAACAAAGAATCATCAGGTAAGATGATATATGAATGTTTAATTTAAAGAATCAACTCTGGCTTATGAAGAAAATTATTCTTCTGTTTTCCATGATAGCAATTGTTTTTTCAAGTCATTCTCAAAGAAATGATTTGAAATCTAATCTATATAAAATTGAGGATGGAGTCATAAAAGGAAACATTGAATCATTAAAAGAGATGGCAAAATTCCTTGACGACACCACTTTTGTTCAGGAATTTTTAGGCTACCATCTCTATCCGAATACAGCAAGAGGTATAGCAATTAGAATAGTTGAGGAAAACTGTTTATTCGATGATGATGAGTTAAAGATAGATTCAACCATATCTTCTGAGAGTTTTTTGAAAGTTTTGAATAGCGGAAGGGTCGAATTTGATGATTTGAGCGGTAGATTTCTTATCACTCAAATTGGAAGACGAAAAACGGTGTATCAGTTAAAGAATCTTTCGACATTCGATTTAGAACGCATAGATACAACCGTCGTCAGATCTCCATATCCTGATTGGTACTATGAGAATCAAATAGACGGTTTATTATTAAACAAAGACCCTCAGGCCCTGATGTGGATCGCTTCCGCATGGTACAGGAATAGGTCCAGGTTTAACCGATATGATTCTGATAACGAGGAGTTTCTTGATTTGATGAAAAGTCTTACGCATCTGGATTTGGGAGTACCTGATGGAAATGGAAAGACCACATTTCTTTACAAGGATGACTATTATGCAACAGCGAGGTTGAATTATCTGATTTACTGGGTAAATCATTATGCAGATTATAGATGGAATAACGAGAAGAATTTTTTTGAGAACATTAAAGACGAAGCTGAGGATAAATTAAGGGAGGAAATTTTGTTTGGGTTATTAAACTCGGAGGAGGATTCAATTGCTATAGATGCATATATGCAATTGATCCAGTTGGATACGTCGGTCGTTAAAAGTTTAGCGAAAGAATATGAAGCAAATGATATTGACAATAATCATCGGTTACCAACTTTTCTTTATAAGTTCTTAAGGCAAGCTGTTTTGTTGACGCAGTATTGCCGGGATAATCAAATAATTTATAAAGCTGAAGGATGGCTAGAAGACTCCTTGAATAAATTAAAGCAAGAGTTAAATTATAGGTCCAGATACCGTCTTGAAAATTATATAATTGAAAATCTCAACCTGGAAACAGTAACGGCAATTGAATACTACGGGTTGATTCATGGACAAGAGTGGGATCTTACTTATTCTATTGGGAGAGTCCTTGATAAATTTTATTCCCGTAAGTGGAAATCCCTTTGTTCTGATAAAAAAAGTTTGTTGTTGTACTTAAAGAAGGCAAAATTATTTGATGATCTAGGTATCATTGGGATCTGCAATAAGTATAGACGGAAATTTGAGAATTCTTCTGAAGCAACGATCAATAACTTAAAGGCAATTTTAAATTCAACAAATGATCGGGATATAAAGGAACAAATAAATAAAATTCTTGGAACTTATCGCCAAGTTCCATCTTTGAAGTTAAAAGGGGAAAGGGTTGGGAGAGAAAATAACCGGCAGTATGGCGTCAAAAATTTGGAAGTAAAATTCCAATCAATAAGGTTTAGTAAGAAAGAAGATGATGACAAAAAGAGGGAGATGCAAGAACTGTTCGGCAAAATAGGTTATCAGCAGATAGGACTTTCGATGAAAATTCTTATGGGGGATACTTTATTGGAGACGTATGATAAATTTCATTTTCTTGAGAGTGATTTTGGGTTTAGCGTAAATATTCAAGACTCCATAGAGCTCGTAAAATTTCTTAATCTATATTCCTCGATGGCAGAAAAAGAAGTGTATGAATATTACTTGAAGACAACAGGAATTAATTGTTTTGATAATTCAGGTAATTTATACTTTCCAGGTATTTATGAAGTTCTTAAATATGACGTCGTTGATGCATTTGTCGGCGGTGGTGGAGGAAGAAGAGAGGACGGCGTTTACCTAATTATTAAACTGCTGGAATTGAAGTTTAAAACAACGTTAGGGTTTCCCAAAAAACTGTGTAGTTGGCAGGGAATTTATGCATGCCATAGTGATGACAGGGCAAAAGCCTGGATGAAATTTTTAGAAGAAAGAGGTTTGGTAAAACCTGATAAAACAGACCCCCCTTCTATTTCTTATAACAATTAAAATACGAATTAGTGAAACTTAAAATACAAGGAAAAGAACTACGATCCATCGGCTACCCTGAAGGCCCGGTGATCAGCATTGCCATGAATACAATGCAAAAGAATTTTAAACATGATACAAAGGAAGAAGTGATGGAAATATTAAAGAGAATATTGGAGAAACCAGGAGCATTTAAAGATGATCCAAAAGTGGCAACAATAGCAGAAAAGCTTATACAGCAATTGGAGTCTTCAAAAGTCTCCCCGCCGGCTGGCGGGGGAGATTTAGAGGGGGCCTTATCATTAAATAATTCAGGCATCCAGTTCAATGTCTTCGGCCAGGAACATATCGAGGAAGGTGCCATGCACCAGATGTACACCGCGGCTAAATTACCGATCGCTGTCGCCGGCGCATTAATGCCCGATGCGCACAGCGGTTATGGCCTGCCGATTGGCGGTGTGCTGGCAACAGAAAATGCTGTGATCCCTTATGGAGTAGGAGTTGATATTGGTTGCAGAATGTGCCTGAGTGTATTTGATATTGATCCAAAGGAGCTGGTGCAAAAAGAAAACTATTTTGCAAGAGAGATCAATGAAGCTACACTGTTTGGCAGCGGCGCACAGTTTGACCGTGCCGCTGATCATGAGGTGATGGACAATGAAATATTTTATCAATTGCCCTTATTGAAGAACCTGCATGGAAGGGCGTGGAAACAATTAGGTTCTTCCGGGTCAGGCAATCACTTTGTAGAGTTTGGTGTAATTGAGATTGCAGAAAGTGATGAAGTGCTGGGTATTGATCCCGGAATGTATGTGGGCTTATTGTCACATTCCGGTTCGAGAGCACTGGGAGCAAATATTGCGAATCATTACACCAAGCTTGCCATTAGCAAAAGACGTTTGCCGCAGGACGCCAAAAACCTGGCGTGGCTGACATTGGATGAAGAAGAAGGCATTGAATACTGGCATGCGATGAACCTTGCCGGTGATTATGCATCAGCCTGTCATCATGTGATCCATGATAAAATTGCAAAGCAGTTGGGAAGAAAACCCTTAAAGATGGTTGAGAACCATCACAACTTTGCCTGGAAAGAAAGCCTGAGCGGAGTCGAAGGGGGGAAGAAAGAAGTGATCGTTCATCGTAAAGGAGCAACACCTGCCGGTAAAGATGTATTGGGAATTATTCCTGGTTCAATGACGGCGGATGGATTTATTGTAAAGGGTAAAGGGGAAGCAGCTTCTGTCAACTCTGCGTCGCATGGCGCCGGAAGAAAAATGAGCCGTACCAAAGCCATGGCTTCGGTTACTGATAAACAATTGAAAGATGAATTGCAAAAACACGGTGTAAAATTGATTGGTGGCGGCTTAGATGAATCACCTTTTGCTTATAAGGACATCGAAGTAGTGATGAAGAGCCAGCAACACCTGGTTGACATCGTGGGCAGGTTTACACCGAAGATCGTAAAGATGGATGGAGCAAAACATAAGGTGTGGAAATCAAAGTCAAAAGAAGAAATCAGTGGGGAGTAATGGCCACAGCGGTATTTAGCTGTCAAAGAAACTCACAGATAAATGCCGCTAACCTTTTATAGCGTTGTCATTTTCCGCAAACCAGATGGTATAGTCATAAATTTTCTTGATTCAAATCGCCAACCCGCGTCATGGTTTACCTGATTCTGAAGGATTGTTTTCACCCTTCCTATAACGCGATCTGCATCTTCTCAAACCGCTAGTCGAATGACTGATTTAACGCTTTATCCGGGCCTTTGAGTGGGCTTTGACCGGGATCGGCCATATAGCAAAAAAGCAACCTGTCTTGCACAATTCCGGCCAAAGCGGCCGAATTGGTAAGAAACAGCTTTAGTGTTATTAGTTGGCATAAACGGCCAAAGCGGCCCGTTGGTTTTTAATCGCTACAGGTGCTTTGTATTCTTGTTGTGCAATTGCAAACATCATGATGCGGCTTAAACAGGATGTGCCGGTAAACATGCTGATCTTTTTACTTCAATTTTTAATCATGGCACAACAAAAAGGGATAATCCCACTAAGAGGAACAATTGGTAACATCACCTTTTATAAATCAGGTGATGGATACCTGGCCAGGGAAAAAGGCGGTGTTGATGCACAACGCATCGCTACTGACCCGGCCTTTCAACGCACCCGCGAAAACGGAGCCGAATTTGGCAGAGCTGGTATAGCCGGAAAAGTGTTAAGAACAGCACTTCGATCCCTGCTACAAAACACAGCTGACAGCCGGATGATAGCAAGATTGACAAGGGAAATGATGAAGGTAATACAGGCAGATGCAGTGAATGTAAGAGGCATGCGCAACGTGATCGATGGCGAAGCTGAATTACTGGAAGGGTTTGAATTTAACAGCAATGGTAAATTGGGTACGACACTATTTGCACCGTATACCAGTACTGTTGACCGGGTGACCGGAGCTTTGACTGTTCAAATTCCTTCCTTTATACCGGCCAACATGGTTGCTGCTCCTAACGGAGCTACTCATTTCAAAATTGTATCAGCAGGAGCCAGCATCAATTTTGAAAATGAAACCTTTGAGGTGGTCACAAGCGCAACTGCTGAATTGCCGTGGAATGCAACAGCTACCGCCGTTATCAATCTTGATAACACCATCGCTGCCAACAGTACTCACCCTCTTTTCCTTGCACTGGGAATTGAGTTTTACCAGCAGGTAAACGCTGCTTTGTACCCGTTGAAAAACGGTGCATTTAATGCGCTTGCACTGGTGAAGGTGAACGGTTTGTAAGGGCCTTTCAACTTCTACTTTACCGTTCTTACCCCGTTTCATAGCAACTTCCCTCAAGGGATCAATGTTGTGTTCTGAAATTTTGAACCAACGAAGAAAAACCTATGCTTCATGCAGCCGGGTAAGCAATGGTATTGTAAATGTTGAGCTACAACCCATCTGTTGAATGATTCATAAAGACCGAATACTTATTTCTTAATCCTTTCAATTAAAGTAATATGAATAAGGTTGCAAAAAGAATGAATAAACCAACGCCAAGGTTTTTCAGAAAGCTCAGGAATATTGGCCTTGCCATGGCCGCCATCAGCACAGGTGTGCTCGCTGCACCTGTAGCCCTACCCGTAGTTGTAACACAACTTGCCGGTTACCTGGCTGTAGCAGCTACGGTTGCCAGCACCGTGAGCCAAACTGCGATTAAAAATGAGCGATACTGATGAACGAGCATTCTTATACGAAAACAGGAACTGTAGGTGGAACCATTACCATTATACTGGCTAATATCAATAGCGGGGATGTGATTAAAACCGCGGTGCTGGCAGGAGTTGGAGCCCTTGTGAGTTTTATCATTTCTTTCCTGATGAAAGAACTGGTTAAATGGTGGAAAAGATCCTAAGTCAGTTTCTATTGTAGAGAAGACCCTACCCAACGGTGGGGTCTTTTTCATCCAAGCCGCTCCTTACTTAAATTCAAAAAAACCATCCTATTATGAGACGCCAACTGCATAAGGAAAATTGTAAATTTGATATATGGCAAAAGCTAAGAAAAAAGCCACCAACCCCCTTGTCGGTAGTCATGACGATAAACCGCCTATAAAGGGTACCGATACAGAATCATCCCCGGATATGCAAAAGAATAAGGACTACGAGAATAAGACTACACCCACTGACCTTGACGATAATATCGAAGAAGATGAAAGAGAATTAGGCGGTGAAGGATAATCATTCCTCTTATTTGGTAAACGTTGAGAGTACTTAGAAAGGGGTATAGCATATCCAAGCGATTTTTCAAATTAGTCCTGCAAAAAATCTTTTATCAATTCCTCACTGATGCCGGTAAAAAGGCAAAACTCTTTGATGGTAATGAATTCGTGTGACCGCTTTCCTAATGCACTCCTGATTTTCTGTAACAGGCTCCGTGCTGTACGTTCGCGGCGACCGGTGATGTTGACAATATCCTTTGGATAAATAACAATACGGGTGGGTAAAGTTTTCATGGGTGGATATTTAAGGTTAATGGCTATTCAAAGTTTATAAGAACCTTTAATAGCATCCAGCCCATTAATACGCCAGGCAGGTGTATTATTCACCCGTGTTAATGCTATAGACCTGATATAAGTCGTGGAAATGCGACAAAACAGTCGTGGAAGCCAGGTTTCACAGGAGATGGTTACAAAAGATTTTTGTGCTGTAACAAATTCATTCCTTATGAACCACTTTATTCCCGTAGCTGAAGCCGCAGTAATGACCCAGCGGTACAGAAACCAAAAAGAAAACATTTTAAAAACAAACTATGAAGGTCAAAATCTTCTTTGCATTTCGGAGACTTTCGACAGAGCACCCTTTGATACCGTACTAGGTAAATCAGGATGCATGGGCTTGAGAATTTATTACGGAATGTCTGAAGATCTTAAAATTCATGCTATTATTGTAGGTGTAGATGCAGCCAATGCGGATATCCTGCCTGATAGTAGCGCTTCTCTTACTGAAGAGGATGATTCGGTAATTGACAGGGCTATACGATGTCCTGACCTTTGCGCGGAGCCCTCGCCACTGAACACTTAAAAATTTAGTGCATGAGCTTTCTCACCAATGCTGTTTTCAGTATGTCTGTTGGAATTGCAGCTATTATAGGCTGGATCAGGATCAAAAAAACTGATCTAGCCTATTTGCCATTTGTCTTGCTAATGGGAGCAGGTTTTGTGAACGAGCTTACGAGTTTTGCGCTCGTATCCAAGGGATATTCCAACTCCAGCAGCTTTAACCTATACTCTTTAACAGCAGCGCTATTGTTAGGATGGCAGTTTTACAGGTGGGGCTTGTTCAGGAGTAAACAAATTTATTTTTTACTGCAGACTCTTTTTATAAGCGGATGGCTGGCCGAACTTTATTTCACCAGGAAGGAGCATCTATTTGTTTCTTATTTTATAATCGGATACTCTTTTATTATTGTTTTCCTCAGTATTGAACAGATCAACCGGGAAATATTTCCACTTAAAAGAAAACTGTACCTGCACCCTGGCTTTTTGATTTGCATGGGATTGCTTATATTTTATACTTACTCTGTTATGGTAGAAGCTTTTTGGATTTATGGGTTAAATAAAAGTAGTTTTTTCAGGATCAGGATTTATGAAATACTGGCTTACATAAATTTATTTACGAACCTTCTATTTGCCTTTGCCTTGTTATGGATACCATTGAAAACTCAATATATACTGCGGTATTGATTTCCTGTATTGTACTGGCAATCGTTTTTGGCTATTTTGGTTTTACGATTATCAGGCGGTTAAAGAAATATTATGAAACACAGAAAGGTCATTTCCTGGCAGAAATAGATTTGTTAAATAAAGAACGAACCCGGATAGCCAGTGACCTGCATGACGAACTCGGGCCTTTGCTCTCCATTACCAAAATCGAGATCAGTGAAATAGAAACGGAAGATGAGGAAAACAAGACTTTGCAGCAAAGAGCCAATCAACATATAGAAGAATTAACAGAAAGGCTTGGAGGAATCGCCCGGAATCTTATACCTAAACGACTACTGCAAAAAGGCCTGGATGCTGCCATGCAAGATTTTTTCAATGAATACCAAGAGGTGACATCTATTCAATTGCACTATGCCTATCATGTAAAGCAGGACATACCTGTAGTGCTACGGACACAGGTATACAAGATGGTGCAGGAAATCGTTCATAACGCCGTTAAGCATTCGAAGGCAAAGAACCTTAAGGTTGTGCTTTTTGAAAGGAAGCAGTTCTTATACGTGCATTGTAAAGATGATGGAATAGGAATGAAAGGTGCGATCAATTCAACCAATTCAACAGGGCTTGGATTGGACAGTTTAAAAAACAGGATTGAAATGCTTGGAGGCCGCCTTCAATATAGTACAAATGGCGGCACTGAATATTTATTGGAAATACCATTAACTGATTAATATGAAACTACCTATTACGTTGATGATAGCCGATGATCACCCCATGTTTAAAGAAGGCCTTCATCTTTTACTCCGGCATTATGACCATCTTAAAATCATTGGCGAAGCCGAAAACGGTGCTACTCTTTTATCGCTTATTGAAAAAGAAGTGCCCGATGTGGTTATCACCGATATCCAGATGCCTTCGCTTAACGGGATAGAAGTGGCAAAATTCTTAAAAGAAAATTACCCAACGATCAAAATTATTGCCCTTACAATGTATGAAGATGAACACCTGATTGCCGATATGATGGAACAGGATGTAGCAGGTTATATGCGAAAAAATGCCACGAAAGAAGAGCTGGTGTATGCCATTGAATCTGTGTACGAAGGAAAAAAGTATTTCTGTAACTCCACCTCGTTGAAACTTGGTAAAATGCTTGCTGCCACTAAAACCAACCTATTTAAAAACTTACAGGAAATCAAGTTTAACGATAATGAGCTTGATATTATCCGGCTGATCTGCGAACAATATGCCAGTAAGGAAATAGCGGGTGCTACCAACCTGGCACACCGAACTATTGAAAAGTACAGGGACCGTATCATGCAAAAAATCGGAGCCAGGAACGTGGTAGGTATTGTGATCTACGCTATAAAGAATGGGATATATAAGGCTTGATGCGGGATACGGGATACGAGATGCGAGATACGAGATATTAGATACAGGATACGAGATATGAAGTAAGAGGTAGGAATACGAAGTACGAGAGAGGTTCTGTTTATTTTCCAGGTGGAGTGAATGATTAGCAGCGTTTTTGTTATGAAAGTGAAACTACTGAGCCATGAGAGTGAAGTGCTGCTGGAGCATGAGCAGGTGAGCAACGGCCATGAGCAAGTATATTCCCGACATATTGCTGCCGAAACGAAAACAGGACAATGCCAGTTTCAAATTATTGATACCGGAGAATGCCTGTTGTGGTTAGGTGACTATCATATTCAACAATCTTTTTTTATACAAGCCTCCTCCAACAATGATGAACTAAAAATACTTATACAATGGCCTGCCAGTATTGACAATAATTATGCTAAGGTTTTTGAAAAGTCATTACTTGTTTACCGAATTCCTTTTTTGTCGGGCCATCAGTCACCGGTTGAACTGCGCTGTCCTGCAGGGAAAGGAAGATTGTTATTACTGTTATACAGCACTAAGCATACTATAACAACGAGATTAAACCCTGATAAATCTTCTCGCAGGCAAGACGTGATAAAGCTGGATTCACATATGGCCAGCATCGTACAGCATATGCTATACTTCCCAATATCGACGGGGCGCAAAAAGTTGTATTTGCGATTAAAATGTGAAGAATTATTTGTGCTGTTTTATGAAAGCTTTGCAACTGGTCAAAAAAGAGAAATTATACCCGAGACTGTCATTGAGAAAATGATCAGTATCGATTCATTGATACGCCGGCAGGTGGACGAAAACTTTACCGTTGTACAACTTGCCAAAACTTTTTCCCTGAATACCGAACAGCTGAAACGATATTTTAAATTGTATTTTGGAACCACTATTCATCAATATATCCTCGCTATAAAAATGGAGCTGGCCGAGCAACAGATTCAAAACAGTGATCAATCGATGAAAGAAATTTCATTTGCCCTCGGGTTCAAAACTGATGCCCATTTCTCGGAAGCCTTCAAAAATTATTTTGGCTATCCCCCGGGCCAGTTACGAAAAAAGAATAACGATCATTCCTAATTAATAGTCCTGAATCCATAATGCATGCCGCATAGATGTGATGCAACTTTAACCTGTCGTGCATGATGCAGGTAAAGCTTGAAACCTGGATAAATATTGGAGAGCATTAACCTTAGAGTTTTTATTGTTTTTTAAGATTATAAAAGCAAGATATACTATGATCAAATTAAAATTCATTTTACCTCTTGTTGCCGTGTTATTAACTGCAGGTATTATTATTGGCTTCAGTTCTTTTTCCGGCGACAAAGAAAAGAAAGAACAGCGGCCTACCGAGTATTTCTGGTTTGCTGTTGACTATAGTGTGCCGGAAGGAAGAGTACCCTCTGGTGCATCACCTGTATTTTCCGGTAACAAATTGACACAAGCTGATGCACAAGCCAATGACGGCTGTGCAGACGTCAATCAAAAGCATTGCCTGCGGGGATTTACCAGCATGCCAAGCTTGCCAACCACATCGTATGATGCTTCGACGCCCAAGCCCCAATAATTAAGCCAGGCCAATTACTTTTGACAAAGGACTACATGAGAAAACAAGGAGTAGCCGCTATGCGGCTACTTTTTTTATTATTGGTTTTTCTTTTGGCTTAAAGACAGAACAGGCATATCCCTTTCTTCCCAACACAATTCAAGGCCCGAGAAATGAAGGTCCTGCATCAGGGAAGATGGGTTCAAGGGTGTTACAGAACTTGCCTTCACGATTGCATTTATGAGAATCATTTCATCCAATTCATTAATAAACGGGTATTCATAGGCAATCCAACCTTCTAAAAAATTTATTAAATCGCTTAGCGGCTGATTGATAAAATGAAAAGCTGAATCTCCATTTAGTAAAACCGGTTTGATTGAAGACGACATAGACCTTGTATGTTTAAGTACGAGGCTTTTAACTTTCCTAATCTCAATCTTTGCATCCAGGTCAAAAAAACGCTGGAGGTCCTGTTGCATAATTTTAAAACGATTGTTGGCCATGGCTGCCGGTACTATCAACTGGTAATTGAATGCGTGATTATCCAGCCAATCATCCATTTTATTGTTGTTAAGAGGCGGGATATAAGAATGTTTATCAGCTACCTGTAGATTCAAACTATATTGGGCTGCGAAGCTGTATTTTCCTTTTTCCTCAAAAGCAAGTTTGTATAAATCCAACACTGAAGAACAATTCACCGAGAGTTTTACGGCTTTGCCTTCATTTATTATTTCTCCCATAACATTACCGATATCCAGTTCATTGGAACATCGGGAGATTGCCGAGTAGTATATCAATCCTTTTTGCATTGTGGTATTCATTGCCGGGTTGTCATTTCGTTTTGTGAATGTTGGATTTTTCAATTTTAGTTTAGTTCCTTCCAAAAAATCCGAGATGTGTTTAACTGTTGTATTATAGCCGCCGGAGAAATAGCTGATTGTCCCGTTCCTGTCAATCCAAACATGATAGGGATAACCTTCGGACGGAAACATAGATGACAACAATGTGTCGCCGGTGATCATGGGCAGCGAGGGCATTTTTATTTTTTTTCGCCGGGCAAAAAAATTAATTGTTGAGTCTTTACTTTCTTTGTTTACCAGTATCAATTGTATATCATTATCGAATTGTTGCTGTAGTGAATCAAGGTGCGGGAAGGCGGCGATACAGGGAGCACAACGCTGGTTCCAGAAATCGAGGATAATGGATTTGCCTTTGTAATCGGCGAAGTTTAAATGGCCCGATTTGTTGTTGATGGTGTTGGGCAAGGTGAGTAAGGGAAGCTTATCACCGATTGATAATTGTTTTTGCTGGGAATGGGTTTGAATAGTGATTAACACGAGGCCAATTTGGGCAATGTATTTTAAGGTGTGCATGGGGTTGATTTTAATTAAATGATTGTCTTTTTACTTTTTTGCTTGTCCAAAAAAGTAACCAAAAAGGACCCCCGAAAACGATTACAGCCCGTTTTCGGGACCGTACCCTGATTAAGCTTTTGCACTACTGTGACTTCAACTTTTGTAATTCTACTCATCATTTGCGCCGCTTAACGCTTCTCTCAACAGTTTTCTTAATCCCGATGTTTAAAGAACTAATAGCCGGGGTTTTGGATTAGGAATGGATTTGTTTTTATTTCAGCTAATGGGATTGGATAGAGTGTGTCAGCTGGCTGCCAGTGAGGAGCTTTTATTGTTTGCAGTATGGCATCTGCTGTATTCGTTCTTTTCAGGTCGAACCAACGATGGCCCCATTCGGCAAAGAGCTCTGTTCTTCGTTCGTGTTGGATAGCTTCTAAAAGACTCACTTTATTATTTGCCGGAGTATCACCTAAGCTGACGCGGTGACGGATGATATTAAGGTCTGCTATTGCTCCTGCTATGTTACCCAGCTGTGCCCGGGCTTCTGCCCTAATCAAAAACTGTTCTGCCAGTCGAAATATCATATAGTATTCAGTAGTGGGTGCAGCCGATCGCATTTTATACTTGAAAGGATAGTAATTGTTTTGACCACCTGCGGTACTTAGCTTCAGCCATTTTTCTTTTCGGGTGTCACCGGGTTCAAACGCATTTAATAAATGGTCCGTTGCAACATAAGCAGGTTTGAAAAAGCTCAGTGCCGGAATAAAAGCCGCTGCCTCGGCAGTATTGTAATTGTCCGTGACGAGCTGCCAGATTGCTTCCGGTGAATCCATTACAAAAGCCTGGTCAATGTCGGTGACCAATTCATAGAGGCCTGCATCTATGATTGCCGTTGCCGCTATCGTTGCTTTTGACCAATCCCCTTTGTATAGATACACCCTTGCCAGTAGCGCTTCTACCGTGAATTGATTGGGTCTTGTTCTGCCTGCCGAAGGATAATTGACATTCAACAGTGTTTTTGCTGTTTCCAAGTCGGCGATGATTTGTTCATAAACGACCGAAGCTTCTTTACGGGGAGAACGGCTGTTTATTTGATAGCCTGATGTTATTAATAAGGGAACATCACCAAAGAGATTAACGAGGTAAAAATAATGGAGGGCTCTTACCAACAAGGCTTCTCCTTGTAGCTGGCTATGCACAGCGGGTGTTAAGGCTGAAGTATTCTGCAAACCTTCGAGAATTGCATTGGCATGGTAAATGGTTTTATAGGCCGGTATCCAAAAATTAGCTGCCAGTATCTCGTTATCCGGCATCAGCGTGTTTGCAGTGAAACCATCTACAGCCATCGCTGAGTTGGTGTTTACCAATTCATCGGCTGACAACCCACTGTATACCGTAACGCCGCCATTGGCCAGCCAAAGATTACTGGTGAGCATTTGGTTGTATAACCCAGTAGTAGCTGACACAGCGGCATCATCGTTTTCAAAGATTTGTTTTGTTTGGGTTTCTGTTTGTGAAGGAGGGATGGCCAGGAATTTTTTGCAGGACATTAAGCCTGTAAAGAATAGCAAGAGCAATGCACTTATGGTTGCAATTGGAATGTTGATGTGTTGTTTCATAATTAAGTTTTTAGACCTCACCCCAACCCCTCTCCGTCCTTCGACAAGCTCAGGAGAGAGGGGGCTTAGTGAACTACAGCAGATAGAGTTTGACGGGATGGAGGGTTGGGGTTTCATTTTAAAATTTAAGTTGAATGCCGAAGGCGATTGTTTTTAATGGTGGCAGAACGAGTATATCCTGTGTTTCAGGATCGGAACCGAGATAGCTTGTGATGGTGAACAGGTTTTGTGCCTGCAGGTAAATGCGCAGGCTTTCGATGTTTGCCTTTCTTAAAAAATGGGATGGGATGTTATAAGCAGCATAGATGGTTTTTAAACGAATGAACGAGGCATCAGTATAGATGGCATTTGAGTTCCTGAAATAATATGCGCCAAATGCCGCTGTGCCACTGTAGCTGCTGGAAAACTTTTGTACCGTGGTAATATCACCGGGATGCCGCCAACGATCCAGTACGCCTACCGGCTGGTTGGTAGCGAGGCCGGGTTGATTGCCCAACAAACTGGTCAGGTAATTTTTACCTAATTGTTTCCTGCCTTCGAAGAAGATGCTTAGCTCAAAACTTCCATAGGTAAAACTATTTTGTATACCGCCATAATATTTTGGATCCGTGTTGCCGAGCACCTTGTAGTCACTGTTGTCAAACTGGCCGTCATTATTAATGTCCTGCACCGTATACACACCAGTAGCCGGATCAACACCGAGGTAGTTGAATCCTGAGAAAATACTGAGTGGTAATCCCTCTTTATAGACTGCTGCATAACCCGATTCTGCCAGGCCGGGAAATGAAATAAGCTTGTTCCTTGGGAACGTGAGATTGAGGGAAGTGGTCCAGCTAAACTTGTTTGTTGTAAAATTTTTGGAGGTAAGTGAAAATTCAAGACCGGTGTTTTGAACCAATGCCGGCAAGTTTTGAATGATGGATGAAAAGCCCGACTGGTTGGGCAGTTTGTAATTGATCAACTGGTTGTTGCTTCGATTGCGATAGTATGCGGCAGATAAAAAAATCCTATCCCTGAAGAAGCCCCATTCAATAGCGGCTTCCCATTTCTTATTGCGCTCCCATTGATAGGCGGGGTTGTAGAGAGCAGACGGTACCAGACCGGGATAACCCTGGTAAGAATTGAAAGCCGAACGCCACCGGTCGAGGTATTTGTAATCGCCGATCTGATCATTACCGGTAGAGCCATAGCTTGCTCTTAATTTTCCAAAACTTACGATGTTGCTTAGTTTCTTAAAAAATGGTTCATCCGAAAATATCCATGCCATACCGATGGACGAAAAGTTGGCAAAGCGATTACCGGGGCCGAAGCGGCTGGAGCCATCCCTGCGACCTGTGAGGTTCAGTATGTATTTGTTTTGCCAATTATAATTGAAACGGCCAAAGAAAGCGGTGTAACGATACAGGCTATAACTGTTCGATGCATTGATGTGACCTGCGGCATCCAGCGAAGTGAGCAATAAATCATTGGTATAGTTGGTAGCTGCTATGGATGTAGCTGCGTATTTTCTTTCCTGCCAGGTGGTGCCTGCCAACAGCGTTACAATTCCTTTTGCTATTTTTTTACTCCAGTGCAATTGCGGTTCTATGATCCAACCGGAGGAAGATGATTTGGCAAAATTGGAAGAAGCTAATTCATTGGATTGAGGGCTTAGCGCTGCTTTAGGGATGATGGAGTTTTCATCGGTCAAGAAGCGATTGTAACCAAGGCTAGCTTTGGCTACCAGGCCGGGCAGGATGGAATAGGATAAAAGGAGATTGGATGAAAGGTTTTCGTTGAGGGCCTTGTATTTCTTTAATAATTCGGCGGCAGGAATGGAAGCAAAGGACATATCGAGATTATGCACCAGGATATCATCCTGTAGCCAATTGGGATGGCCAGCTTCATTATAGATTTTTAAATTGGGCGGCAGGTTCAAAAACTGGGTCAGGTCTTTTTGTAGCAGATTGTTCTTATCACTGGTGTAGAAGCCAGCGAGTGAAGCGTTGAATTTTTTATTTGCGGAACTGTGACTGATGTTGAAGTGCAAGCCGGACTTATTGGCTGTAAGCGATCTTGAAAAAAGGTTTGTTTCCCGGTGGAAATTGCCGGCTATTAAAAACTGCGTGGTATTGTTGCCGCCAGACAATGATACTTGCGCATCCGAGGCATGAGCCGTATTACCGATCAATTCTTTTTTGTAGTCAATGAAAACGGTGGTATCCCAAACCAGCAAGTCAGGTGCATAGCCATCGGTATAAGGAAAGTTGGCTTGGGGGGTAAAGCCATCGTTGGCCAGGGCTTCCCGGCGCATTTGCCGGTATTGTGCCGTGTTGAGCATATCCATGGTGCGGGCAGCACGGCTGAAACCGGCGCTGGAAGTAACCATGATGCTTGTTTTACCGGCCGTTGTTTTTTTGGTGGTAATGAGAATGACACCGCCAGCGCCACGGCTGCCGTAGATGGCGGTAGCATCGGCATCCTTTAATACTTCGATGCTTTCGATGTCGGCGGGGTTGATGGTATTTAAGGGACTAAGGCCACCTTCGGTGGTGCTTCGTGGTTTGTTAACCGAGGATATTAATTGATTGGTTGGAAGATTGCCGGGTTCGAAAGGAACACCGTTGATGATGAATAAGGGATCGTTGCGGGACAATGATAAGTCTAATGAACTGCGGCCTCTTATTTCAATGTTAAATGAAGAGCCGGGCACACCGCTCGTTTGGGTAATGACAAGGCCGGGGATTCTTCCCTGTAATGCAGCCAGGGGATTTGGTACGGGTTGGCGGCTGATATCCTCGCCCGCCAGTTTAGCAATGCTGCCGGTGTTCAACCGCCGGGTGGTAGTGCCATAGGCTTGTATCAATACCTGGTCGAGCTCGGTGATCTTTCGTTTTAAGATGATGGTGATTTGACCCCGTTCATTGTTAGGCTCTTCGGTGGAGAGGTAACCGATGGCGGAGACGATGAAAGTGTCGGTGAGCAGTGAGTGGTGAATGGTGAACTGGCCACTGCTGTTGGCAGTGACCGATTGTTTGGTACGTTTTACCGTGATGGTGGCGGAGGGAACAGGCTCGCCGTGTTCGTTGATGATGTTGCCTGATACAGGTATGGTTTGGCACATGCTGAAGAGCGGGCATAGCAGTGCGATGATGAAGTAGTGGGGTTTCATATTAAGCAGTTTGGCCCCCTCCCCGCTCCCCACCTCATCCGGCTTTCAGCCACCTTCTCCTAAAGGAGAAGAGAAACGGAAGTGGAATTTGTTAGGGGAGAGCCTGGGAAGAGTCGTTATGAAATGAATGTTTCTAAAGAGTGCTACTAACCGAAGTAGCCCTAACAAGACATGAGAGCTACTAACCGTTTTAGCCTGCCTTAAACGGGGTTCTTTGGTTTAACCGCAAAGCGGGTAAGCAATAAGTGAAGTTCTTTGTGGATGTACTGAACTTTCATATTTACAGGTTTGGCCGCTTTGAAGCCCTGTAAGAAAGTTCCCTGCCTGGAAGGTTGTTCTTCTACTATGATGCTGGCTTATAAACCAGCTATAATCTTCCTGATTTTTTACGAGGGTACGTTTTGAAAAAAATTTAGGCGTGGAACTCAACTTACCGCCTTGAGGCCCTCGGTGAGCCCGGAAACGAATAAGAGAGCCCACGCCGTAGCGTGGGCATTCTACTTATCATCTCGTTTCCGTTAGAAATTTCCGAGGTTTCAAGGCGAGATTCAAAGCGAATGCTTCAAATTATTTTATAGAAGAATCGCAAATATAATCGTTGTGAAAATAAACAAAATTTATTAAATTATAAACAAATAAAGTTATCTATTTAACACAATTAGTTTATTAATAAACAAATTATGTTACAACTTATTAAAATTCAATTAATTACTGGATTGATATATTTGTTTTCGTTCCGAGGTAAATATGAAGCCAATACAGTATAATAGAATTAAGGCAGCTTTGGCTGAAAAAAAAGTAACTAATAAAAAACTTGCATCTCAATTAAGTGTAGAACCACAAACAGTATCTAGGTGGTGTACAAACCAAAATCAACCTTCTATCGAAACGCTATATGAAATAGCAAAGGCTTTAAAAATTGATATCAGGGACTTATTAGTTTCAACAACCTGGAAATAATTTAAAGTTTTTTGGAAAAGGTGTAGAAACATGGTTTTTTAATTCCCCGAAAGTTCTCAAATTTAGTCAAAGCTAATTATATGAAATATTTACTTTCCTTAGCATTCGTGCTAATTGCTGCTAATAGTTTGGCTCAAGCCCCGATTAAACTTGAAGATGTTAGTAAGCATGTAGGAGACAGTGTAAAAGTCTGTGGGAAAGTATATGGGATACGGTACCTGGAGCAAGCAAAGAATAGCCCTACGTTTATCAATGTTGGCGGCGCGTATCCGAATCAGCTTTTGACGATTGTAATATGGGGCGAAGTGAGGAAGAAATTTGAAAAGACACCAGAAGAGCTTTTTACTGATAAAGAGGTTTGTGTGGTGGGGAAGATTGAGTTGTATAAGGGGAAGGAGCAGGTGGTGGTGAAGGCGAAAGAGCAAATTAAAGGAGAATAAATGCTTATGTGCTTATTGGTTTTCTTAATGACAAGTTCTAATTTAGAAACTTCATAGGATAAGGTTTAATGGTTAATGGTTTTTGATTAGGGCCCCCGATTTTAGCGAGTCGGGGTTCTTTATTCATCAAAGGTTAAAAACTTGCAACCATGAAGTATTTCATTTCTTTCTTATTGCTGCCCCGGTGCTGTGTCGATATCCTGCTGCGGTGGTTAGTGTCCGTTTATAAAAAGAACGCCCCGGCACGTGCCACCACGTGCCGGAATCTTAAACTAAACTTTAGGTAGCTTTGGGCAATGGTGTTCTCATATAAATTTTTTCAACCGGTGTTAATAAAATATGCCGGCATTTTGGCCAGAATTTTGGAACTAGAATGGCTGTACTGTATTTTGTGCATCTAAAAACTGCGTCATGACTCAAACCCTTATCCAAGACCAGATCAGAACCATTCAAAAGGCAACTGAAAATGCTGCCAAATCTAAAGAAGCTGCGCTACAATTTCTTAAAGAGGCCGGCATCGTTAAACGTGAACCGACTTCTGCGGTAAATCGTGACGATAAAAAGAAAAAGTAGGATTGCCTCATCATCATCCCTTCAGCATTATTGGTTTCCATAGTTGTGATAGAGAAGTAGGGCTACGTGTATTAAACGGAGATGACGAACTCAGGCCGAGTCAAAATACCTGGGACTGGCTGGGAGAGGGAATTTATTTCTGGGAACAAAATCCTATCAGGGCTTTTGAATACGCCCGGGAAAGTGCGGAAAGAAAACAATTCAATAAAATTCCAATCGTTACTCCGTTTGTGCTTGGCGCTCATATTGAATTGGGCAATTGCTTAAACCTGGTAGAAAACCAATCTTTAAAAATATTACAGGAGGCGTATGCCGGTCTTGAAAAATTAATGGGGGAGGCCGGGCAAGGCATGCCGGTCAACAAAGGCAATAATAAAGCACTTGATTGCGCCGTCATTCAATATATCCATCAATCTAATAAAAAGGAAGGAAAACACCGGTATGATACGGTGCGGTGCGCTTTCCAGGAAGGATCGGCAGCTTATCCCGGCGCAACGGTTTCCACGAGATTGCATATACAAGTTTGCGTGATCAACCCCGATTGCATCCGCGGCTATTTTTTACCAAGGCCACTTGAAAAATTTAATCCGCACCTGAAGAAGTGGCCGAAGTAATACTTATTGTAATGCATTTATTAATAAAGTACTGGTCGCAGGTGGTAAGTTGCCTGTAAAAAATATGAAAGACCATATTTGCAGAGCTATGATTTTTCATAATTACCGATTCTCTCATACTGGCTTAGTTTATCAGCCAAGTAAAAGGGGAATGTACCAATACAGTAAAGCATAACCCGGACAGCCAAAGAAATATTTCTTTGGCTTATTGAATGGGGAAAGATTGCAACAGCTTCACTTTTCTCCGGGTAATGGCGATAACAAGAGCCAGCGTAAAAAAAATACCGGCTGCAGTGCTTATCCTTCTTTTAAAGTAGGGTATGTTTTGAAATTTATCCGGCCAAAAAAGCCCCCTTCTCTTTCCTCCTGTGAAGTAATTACAAAGTCTTCCCTATAGTTGGAAAAACTAAATTTCTTCAACTGCTCTTTATGCTGTTTGATTTTTTTTAGCGACGCAGTGATCAATTTTGTGAAGGGCTTTTTCATATAAATATTTTTGCTTGTGACACAGGTTTCAATTACTGTGCCATCCAAAACAAGCAAATCGAAGAGTGCATTAATTATTCCGCCTTCCCACTTACGACAAACTAAACTTTCACATAAATTTTTTTCCTGTCCATCCAATAACAAATGAACCACATAAATAAGATCACACAAAGCGCAAACAGGAGGGATCCTAATCTTGGATCACCGGGAATATTGACCAATACTTCCTGGTAGAGCCAGTTCCATGGACTTGTGTATAGCGGTTCACCCTTAGCATTGAATCCATTAGGGATACGGATCAGCGCCAGGCCTTTTGGCAGAAAAGCACTCAGGGCAAAAACAAATAATGCATTCTTCCCAAACACATCGAAGAACCGGGCAAGCCCGCCCCTGATATTTTTTATTTCAATCATATAAATCATCGTGGCAATGGTGATCGTAGCCAGGCCGGAGGTATAAATAGTGTAAGAGCTTGTCCATATTTTTTTATTGATGGGGAAAATCATGTCCCAGCAAAAGCCAGCCAGCAGCATCGCCACGCCGGATACAAATAGCCCGGTCAACATCGGGTAGAGATTATTTTGATTGGATTCAGCAGCTAGTGATAGCAGTTTTCCTTTTTGCCGGATATAATCCCCCACCATATAACCCAGTATTACTTCTACAATTGCCGGCAGTGTGCTTACCAGGCCTTCAGGATCAAAAGGAACGCCTTCTCCTTTATATAGATGGGCTATGCCCAACACATCTTTATCAATAGCGGTCCCAAACCAGCCTTTAAGGCTATAGGGGTCGATTGGATTGCCAACATAACAAAGCAGCCAATACAACAGCAGGATTACCAGGCCAACATAAAACGCTTTTTTTAGTTTGAGGTAATAAATAATCACCGAGGCAAAAAAATAACATAGTGCTATTCGTTGCAGTACACCCAATATTCTCACTCCTTTTGACGGGTCTTCTTCGTTCACCCAATTGATAAAGGAGAGCTGATCGCCCTGCCACCGGAAGAAGGGCCACCAGTTTAAAAAAAGGCCAATCAAAAAAATGATGACGGTTCGTTTAATGACTTTTTTCCAGAAAACAGCATCACCTGCTGCTTCCAACCTGGGCATCACAAAGGCCATGGCATTGCCCACCGCAAAAAGAAAAAAAGGAAAAACGAGATCGGTAGGTGTCAGTCCATGCCAGGGGGCATGCTTTAAGGGCGGGTAAATATGTCCCCAGGAGCCGGGATTATTGACCAGGATCATGAGGCAAACGGTGGCTCCGCGAAAAACATCCAGGGAGTAAAAACGTTGGTTCAAAGCAGTGATACTTTAAGGTTTAAATGTAAGATTTTCAAGTATATACTTAGTAATCAAATTGGTCCTTCTCTTAGCGCACCTGATAAGTTCCCGAAAAATGTAACGGGTAATTGGCTAATGACAAGTAATTTATTAATAATCAAAAACGATGAACTGTGTGGGTAACTGGTTGCCCGGTTAGATTGCCAAAGGCTTCACAATCTGCTAATTTTATTCTTTTGCCAGTCCCATTTAGCCACCTATATTTGCAGCCGAAATACAATAGCCACTAAGCAAAAACCGTTACAGTGGCCATTCTTTTTAGCCGGTCACAAAAAATAAGCTGTGACCGAGGTGGCGAAGCCATCCTAATAACCCGCTGTGTCACGTAAATGGTTAGCCATATATAGCCGTCCCCGCTGGGAAAAAAAAGTCACCCAATTGCTCACCGAAAAAGGACTGGAAAGCTACTGTCCATTAAATAAGGTAAGACGCAAATGGAGTGACCGGGTAAAGCTGGTGGAAGAACCGCTTTTCAAATCCTATGTATTTGTAAAAGTGAATGACGAGGACCGTACCGAAGTGAGAATGACGCCCGGCGTTATCAATTTTGTGTACTGGGATGGGAAGCCTGCGGTGGTGAAAGAAAGGGAGATCAATGCGATCAAGAGTTTTTTGAACGAGTACGAGAACGTGGAAGTGAAGCCGATGACGGTAGAGTTGAAGCAACGGGTGAAAATTACTGCTGGTCCGTTGATGGACCAGGAAGGGGAAGTGATCGGTATCAACCGCAAATCCGTCAAGGTTGCGATTGATAGTCTCGGGTATGTGTTGGTGGCTTATATTGACCGAACTAAATTAACTTCGACGGACCCCGATTGAACAAATCTTATTTTTGCGGGCTTCTACTAAAATATCATCCATGAAATTTGTCCGGCTTCTTGTATTACTTGTGTTATCTTTTTACTTAATTTCCTGCGGCACACAGCGTAGAATCCCCAATTACCTGCAACATGTAAATGACAGTACCGGTAAAGGTGAGGTGAAAATTCCTGAGCTGAAAATTCAGAAAAACGACCTTTTATCTATCCAGGTATATAGTGCTAGTACCAAGCCTGAAATTTCCGATGCGCCTTATAATCTGCCTTCATCAAGTTCATCCTCGGGTGGCCAGGGGAGCAGCGGTTCGGGATCGGGTACCGGAGGTTTTTTGGTGGATGTGAATGGTAATATTGAGTATCCTCAATTAGGCGTGATTCAAGTGGAAGGTTTGACGAAGCTGCAGTTGGCAGATACTATTAAACGAAAGATCAACGAAAAGGATTCGGTGCTGACAAACCCATCTGTCATTATTCGTTTTATGAATTTAAAGGTAACCGTGCTGGGTGAGGTAAATAGGCAGGGACCCGTTAGTGTGCCGGGAGAAAGGGTGACATTATTGGATGCGATAGGGCTGGCGGGCGGTACTACTGATTTTGGAATGAAAAATACTGTCAAAGTGATGCGGGAAACAGATGGAAAGCGGGAAGTTGGATTGGTCGATCTTTCATCCAGGGATCTGTTCGAATCCCCTTATTATAATTTACAACAAAATGATGTAGTGGTGGTAGATCCTACAAAAAGAAAAGCGAAGAAAGCCGAACAAGATGTCGTGATGCGGCAGGTCAGCTTTGGCTTAAGCCTTATTACGGCGATTGCTTTGCTCTATAATATTTTTAACTAATGGCTATTTCCGAAAACTCATCGCAAGTAATAATCGAGGAACAGGTTACCAACAACGGCAAATCAGAATTGTCAAATTTAAGTGTAAGGGACCTGTTCTATAAATATATTCGTTTCCTGCCTGTATTTCTTTTATCAGTAGCCCTTGCTTTGTTGATAGCTTTTGTTTACCTGCGTTATGCGACGCGTATTTATAGTGCAGCCGGTAGCCTGCAAATAAAAAGTGAAGTCTCAGGAGGCGGGCGTTCGTCCGACAAGGTGGAAGATATCCTGATGGGAAATAACCGGACGGAAAATATTCAAAGCGAAATTGAAATTCTGAAGTCCCGGCCATTGATGGCCAGGGTGGTCAAAAAACTCGATTTGCAATTTAGTTACACGGCGATCGGAAGAATAAAAGATGAAAATGTTTATAAGAGAGCTCCTTTTACGATCAAAGCTTTTGAAATAAATGATTCTTCCCGGTCATTCAGCATGAATATAAAGTTCAACGATGAAAACAGGTTCTATGTTAATCATGAATCAACTGAGATAGGTTTTGGCCAGGTATTTAAAAATAAATATGGCGTATTTGCCCTAGAAAAGAAAGGCGGTGCCGTCACCGGTACGGAATATGAAATCGGGTGGAGACCTATCGAGGCAGTTGCTACGAGCCTCGCTGCTGCTGTAAACGTGACGCCAAAAGTGAGCGGGACCGGGCTTATTATTAGCATGGAAACTACTAATGCGCAAATGGCGGCTGATATAGTCAACAATTTAATGGTTCAATATGACTCCCTGACGATTGAACAGAATAATTTTTCCACCGATCAGATGATTGGTTTTATTGACGTGAGGCTGGATAAATTGAAAGGTGAATTAGACAGTTTACAGGGTATTTTACTAGACTATCGCCAGAAAAATAAGCTGATCAATGTGGAAACGCAGTCGACCAATTCCTTTCAAACTATCATGGAGGCTGACAAGCTGATCAATGAGCAACAAATGCGGCTTTCGGTGGCAGGCATGATCGATGATTACCTGAGAGATAAACAAAATCAATACAGCAAAATAGTTGTTCCATCTTCGCTGGGCCTGGAAGATGTGACGTTGAATGAACTGGTGAGTGGCTATAACAAAGCACAATTGGCACGAAAATCATTATTGGAATCCAATATACCGCCGGATAATCCCGCCGTTAAAGAATCAGAGGCCCTGATCGAGCAGCAACGGGAGAGTGTGCTGGAAAACCTGCAAAATATCAAGTCTTCTTTTAGCAATGCTATTTCCAGGTTGAAAGGACAGACCCAATCCGAAGAAAGTGAATTAGAGACCCTGCCTTATAAGATGAAAGAGTATGTGGACCTGGAACGGCAGGTTACTACCAAACTCGCCCTCTACAGCCTGCTGGAAGGAAAGAGAGAAGAAGCTGCCATTTCCAGGGCGGCTACTATCTCTAATTCTAAGATCGTTGATAAGGCCACAGCGTCATCTGATCCTGTCAAGCCCAATGATCGCACTATCCAGATTATGGCTGTTTTGATAGGTTTGGCGCTACCGGCATTGGTGATCTTTATCGCTGAAATATTAAATGATAAAGTTACTACCCGCTTTGATATTGAGAAGATAACTCAGGTGCCTATTATGGGTGAGGTGGGGCACTCTTATTCGGAGAATGCCCTGGTGGTGAACAAAACCAGCCGCCGCATGGTGGCCGAGCAGTTCAGGATTATCCGTTCCAACCTCCAGTACGTGTTAACCAAAACAGAAAAGCCGGTAATTCTTGTCACTTCCTCCTTTAGCGGGGAAGGCAAGTCCTTTGTGAGCACGAATATGGGCGCCGTGATGGCGTTGACGGGAAAAAAAACCATCATCCTGGAATTTGATATTCGTAAACCAAAGGTCCTGGCAGGTTTGAATATGGGCAGGCATCCCGGTATTTCCAATTTCCTGGTAGGCAAGGCAGATCTGAAAAGTTTGATTTTGCCGATATCCGGTCATGAAAACCTTTTTGTATTGCCCTGCGGCCCCATTCCACCCAACCCGGCTGAGTTGTTGCTTGACGAGAAAGTGACCGAACTTTTTGCGTGGTTGCGGGAAAATTTTGATGTTACCATTATCGACACGGCGCCGGTGGGCATGGTAAGCGATGCTCAAACACTGGGTAAGTTTGCCGATTGTACACTCTACCTGGTGAGGCAGGGATATACCTTTAAAAAGCAGATAGCATTGATTGACGACCTGTACCAGGAGAGGAAGCTGCCCCATGTTGCAATCGTGGTAAATGATGTAAAATTGAAAGCCGGGTACGGCTACTATGGCTACGGCCGCTACGGCTATGGTTATGGCTATGGCAATAATGGCTATTACGAGGAGGAACAACCTTCCAGAGGGTGGACGGAAAGATTAAGTATCAAAAAATGGTTTCGGAGAAAGGCAGAAAGGTAAAGGGGTGAGGTTAAGTTGAGAGTTTAAGGCTGAGGTTGAGGGTGAACGGTTATTACAAGTGTTTTTAATTTTTATCGATTTATAACGACTATGAAAATTTTGGTTACAGGTGGTGCCGGTTTTATTGGGTCCAACCTTGTTGAACGGTTATTGAATGATGATAGAGTTAGTTTTGTGCGGGTACTGGATAATTTAGCAACCGGTTCATTGAAAAATATTTCTTCCTTCTCTTCGAATCCCAAATTTGAATTTATAGAAGGCGATATCAGGAATTATCAAACCTGCCTGCAGGCTTGTGAAGGAATCGACGCCATCACTCACCAGGCAGCCCTGGGTTCTGTTCCCCGTTCCATCAACGACCCGTTGACAACCAACGAGGTCAATATCACCGGCACCCTGAATATTTTTACGGCGGCTAAAGAAAAAAATATAAAAAGAGTGGTGTATGCTGCGAGTTCCTCCACCTATGGGGATCATCCCGGTTTGCCGAAAGTAGAAGACAAAACCGGTAACCCGTTATCACCCTATGCTGTTACCAAACTGGTGAATGAATTGTATGCCAAAGTGTACGGCAATCTCTATGGAATGGAATTTATCGGGCTGCGTTATTTCAACATTTTTGGCCCCCGTCAAAACCCCCAGGGTGCTTATGCTGCGGTGATACCTTTATTTGCGAAAGCATTGCTTGAAAATAAGGCGCCTGTAATTAACGGGGATGGCAGCCATAGCCGCGATTTTACATTTGTGTCAAATGCTGTACAGGCCAATATAGCCGCATTGTTTACCGATAATAAGGAAGCCGTAAACCAGGTTTATAATATCGCCTGTGGCGAACAGACTTCTTTGTTGCAGCTTTTTGATGCATTAAAAGAAGAAGCTAAAAGCGAGTTGATGCCTCATCATGGCCCTGACCGGGCGGGAGATGTCAAACATAGCCTTGCCGATATTTCAAAAGCAAAGACTATTTTAGGTTACGATCCGTCTGTATCTGTAAAAGAAGGATTAAGAACGACCTTTAGATGGTATAAAGAAGAGGGAGGTTTAGGCTGACGAAGGAATAAGGATGAGGTTGAGACTGAGGTTGAGATTGAGTAAAAATTAAAAGGGAGAAATGGCATATAATGATTTTGCTGAGATGCCTGTTTGGCAATTGGGGGATCAGGTTGTTGCTGAAATATATAAGCTAACAGAAACCCTTCCTAAAAGATAGGACTATGCTCTCTGTTCATAATTACGAGATGCCGCAGTAAGTATTACCGGCAATATTGCTGAAGGTTTTGGTCGCGGACATATTAAAGACAAGATCAATTTTTATTATTATTCCAGGGGTAGTGCTCATGAAGTTCGTAGTCATTTGTTCAGTGGAAAAACGGCCGGATATTTTAATATGGAGCAAATTCATCCAATTCAACAAAAATGCCTGCTTGTAATAGAAGGGCTAAATAAAATAATAAAAGGTATTTCATCTTAACCTCAACCTTATTCTTAATCTTAGCTTTAACCTTAATCTTAAATGTCAAAAACCATTATCATAACAGGGGGAGCCGGTTTTATCGGTTCGCATGTCGTTCGTTTATTTGTTACAAAATACCCGGACTATAAGATCATCAATTTAGATGCGCTGACGTATGCGGGCAACCTGGAGAATCTCCGGGATATAGAATCAGCCCCCAATTATTATTTTGAAAAGGCCAATATACTGGATGCGGACAGCCTGGAAAGAATTTTTGTGCTCCATCAACCCGATGGCATTATACATCTCGCCGCAGAGTCGCATGTGGACCGTTCCATCCTTTCGCCGCTCGACTTTGTTTATACCAACGTAATTGGTACAGTAAACCTGCTGAACACGGCGAAACATTTTTGGAAAGATGACTATACGGGTAAATTGTTTTATCATGTTTCCACTGACGAGGTATATGGCGCCTTAGGCAGCACCGGTTTTTTTACCGAGCAAACGAAATATGATCCACATTCGCCCTACAGTGCATCCAAAGCGGCCAGCGACCATTTTGTACGAGCTTATGCAGACACCTATGGGTTACCCACCGTGATCAGCAATTGCTCTAACAATTACGGCCCCCACCATTTCCCTGAAAAACTGATTCCGCTTTTTATCAATAATATCATCACGAAAAAGCCCTTGCCGGTTTATGGCGACGGACTTTACACCAGGGACTGGTTATTTGTTAAGGATCATGCGACAGCGATTGACCTCGTATTTCATGAGGGTAAAACCCATGACACCTATAATATCGGCGGCTTTAATGAGTGGACTAATATCGACCTGGTAAAGCTGCTGTGCAAGCTAATGGATGAAAAGCTTGGTCACTCTGCCGGCACCAGTGAGCAACTGATCACCTATGTAAAAGATCGTCCCGGCCATGACCGCCGTTATGCCATTGACGCCAGCAAGATCAATAAGGAATTGGGCTGGAAACCTTCGGTAACTTTTGAAGAAGGCCTTGCGCAGACCATTGATTGGTATTTAGAAAACACAGAATGGCTGAAGCATGTGACCAGTGGGGAATACCAGGGGTATTATGAGAAGCAGTATGCGGAGCGGGGGAGAGTTTAGGGTTGAGCGTTTAGTAGTTTAGCAGAGATGGAAGGTTAGAATTTAGAAAATGCTTCAGTAAATTAATCTCAAAGCCACATTACCACTAAACACTAAACCATAAACTCGTATTTCCTATGCATATTTATTCATTCGAAAAATTACAGGTATGGAAGGATGCGAGATTGTTGGTGAAATGGATTTATAAAACAAGTTCCTTCTTTCCGGCCGATGAAAAGTTCGGACTGGTGATGCAACTGCGACGGGCTGCCGTGTCGGTTGTCTCAAACCTGGCAGAAGGCAGTAGCAGAACATCCTTTAAAGACCAGGCTCATTTTTCGCAAATCGCTTATAGCAGTCTTACGGAAATTTTAAATCAACTGATCATCGCGAATGATTTAGGATTTCTTTCCGACGAAATGCTGACGGAAGGTCGAAATCAAATTGAAACAGTGACGGCAAAAGTAGCAGCATTGAGAAACGCTCAACTGGCAAAAGCAACTAAACCTTAAACTCTAAACGCTAATCAATTTAATGAAGGGAATAATTCTAGCCGGCGGATCCGGTACACGTCTTTACCCGATTACCAGGGCGATCAGTAAGCAACTGATGCCCATCTATGATAAGCCGATGATCTATTACCCGCTATCTACCCTGATGATGGCAGGCATTAAAGAGATACTCATCATCACCACGCCTGAAGATAATGCGTCGTTCAAACGTTTATTGGGTGACGGGTCACAGGTGGGTTGCCGCTTTGAGTATGCCATACAGGAAGTGCCCAACGGGCTGGCGCAGGCTTTTGTGATCGGCGCTGATTTTATCGGTGATGACAAAGTGGCCCTGGTGCTTGGGGACAATATTTTTTATGGTGCGGGGCTGGGAAGACAGTTGAAGACTTTGAATGATATTGAGGGGGGTTATGTATTTGCCTACCAGGTCAGCGACCCGGAGCGTTACGGAGTAGTAGAGTTTGATGGGGAGATGAAAGCTATCAGTATTGAAGAGAAACCGGCACAACCAAAATCAAATTATGCGGTACCGGGTTTATATTTTTATGATAACGCAGTGGTGAAAATTGCGAAGGAGCTGAAACCGTCACCGCGGGGTGAATATGAAATTACCGATGTCAATAAAGAATACCTGCAGCAGGGAAAATTGAAAGTTGCGGTGCTGGACCGCGGCACAGCCTGGCTGGATACCGGTACCTTTGATTCGCTTAGCGATGCCAGTGAATTTGTGCGGGTGATAGAGAAAAGGCAGGGAACTAAAATTGGGTGCATTGAGGAGGTGGCCTACCGGAATGAATTTATTACCAAGGATCAATTGAAAGGTCTGGCGGAGAGTTTGAAGAAAAGTGGTTACGGAGAGTATTTAAAAAAAGTTTTTTAAAAAGGGGTACTTAAAAATGAACAAAATTCAAATGGTCGACCTAAAGGGTCAATATGAAAAAATAAAAGCAGAGATCGATAAAAATATCTTGGAGTGCCTAAGCAATGCAACATTCATTAATGGTCCTGCAGTTACTACTTTCCAGAAGGATTTTGAAGCATACTTAGACGTAAAGCATGTAATTCCATGCGCGAATGGAACAGATGCATTACAGATCGCCATGATGGCCCTGGATTTAAAGCCAGGTGATGAGGTAATCTGTCCCGCTTTTACCTATGTTGCTACCGCAGAGGTCATAGGTTTACTTGGATTAAAGCCGGTCATGGTTGATGTAAACACTGAGACTTTTAACATAGAAATGAGTGGGTTGGAAAATGTTCTGACTCCAAATACAAAGGCTATTGTGCCGGTACATTTGTACGGGCAAACCGCGGACATGGAACATGTCATGAATTTCGCTAAAAAATACAACCTGTATGTAATAGAGGATAATGCACAAGCTATAGGGGCTGATTATACTTTTACAAATGGAGCGATTAAAAAAGCCGGCACTATTGGACATATTGGCTGCACTTCATTTTTTCCCTCAAAGAATCTGGGATGCTACGGCGATGGTGGGGCGTTGATGACCGATGATAATGAACTCGCAGTAAAAATCAGGATGATCGCTAACCATGGCCAGGAAAAAAAATATTATCATAAAGTATTGGGTTGCAATTCCCGACTCGATACGTTGCAAGCTGAAGTACTAACAATAAAGCTCAAATACCTGGATGAATATAGCGCTGCAAGAAATAAAATGGCTTCCTATTACGATGAGAATCTTGCAGGAACAAAAGGTTTGCAAATCCCTGTCAGAGCAAATCGATCAACTCATGTTTTTCATCAATATACGTTAAAGGTAAAAGATGGAAAAAGAGATGAGTTGCAGGAATACCTTTCAAGTAAAAAAATTCCAAGTATGATTTATTATCCGTTGCCGTTATATAGACAAGATGCGTTTAGTAGCTATGTGCCGGCAGGCTTTACTTTACCCGTTACTGAACAGCTCTGCCAGGAAGTGATATCAATACCGATTCACACGGAATTTGACAAAGAAACCGCTGATTATATCATTTCAACTATCAAAGAATTTTTTAAATGAGTAAGCAATATTTTGCACATCAAACAACAGTAATTGACGAAGGATGCATCATAGGCGCCGGAACCAAAATTTGGCACTTTAGTCATGTGATGAGCAACTGTATTATAGGAGAGAACTGTAATTTAGGGCAAAATGTAGTAGTATCTCCGAAAGTTGTATTGGGCAATAATGTAAGGGTACAAAATAATGTTTCCATTTATGAGGGCGTTATTTGTGAGGATGATGTGTTTCTTGGCCCTTCCATGGTATTTACGAATGTGATCAATCCACGCAGTGCAGTCAGCAGGAAAAGTGAATACAAACCTACTTATGTTCGCAGGGGTGCAAGTATTGGTGCCAATGCCACCATAGTATGTGGTAATGAAATTGGTGAGTATGCCTTCATTGGTGCTGGCGCTGTTGTAACCAGACCCATTCCTGCATATGCATTGGTGGTAGGTAACCCGGCCCGCCAAACAGGGTGGATGAGTGAATTTGGAGAGCGGTTAAACTTTGATGAAAAAGGGATTGCCTTTTGCAAAGAAAGTGGACAACAATATCAACTAATAAATAATAAAGTAACGAGAAACAAATGAAAAATTTTGTATTGATAGGTGCTGGTGGATACATAGCACCTAGGCATATGAAAGCGATTAAGGACACAGGAAATAACCTGGTTGCGGCCCTGGATAAAAATGATTCTGTAGGGATTTTGGACAATTATTTTCCCGAGACTGATTTTTTCACGGAGTTTGAAAGATTCGACCGGCATATTGATAAATTAAAAAGACAGGGCATCCATACAGATTATGTATCGGTATGCTCTCCCAATTACCTGCACGATTCTCATATTCGTTTTGGTTTACGTGCAGGTGCAGATGTGATCTGTGAAAAACCATTGGTTTTAAATCCATGGAACGTGGATGGGCTCATGGATATGGAAATAGAAACCGGCCACCATGTGTACACCATCCTTCAGCTGCGTTTGCATCCGGCCATTATTGCATTAAAAGAAAAAGTGCAAAACACTCCAACAGATAAAAAATATGATATTGATCTGCGTTACATTACCTCCAGGGGCCATTGGTATCATATCAGTTGGAAAGGGGATATTGCAAAATCTGGGGGTATAGCTACCAACATAGGTGTTCACTTTTTTGATATGCTGATGTGGATTTTTGGTGATGTAAAAGAAAATGAAGTAACCCAGCATGATGCCAATACGGCTGCCGGAAAACTGGTACTGGAAAAAGCAAATGTCACCTGGTTCTTAAGCATTGATCCAAAAACATTACCGCCAGATGCTATAGCGGCTGGCAAGCGAACTCATCGTTCTTTGAATATCGATGGCGACCAGTTTGAATTCAGCGATGGTTTTACGGAACTGCATACGCAATCTTACCAGGCAATATTAAACGGAAAAGGGTTTCGGATTTCCGAAACAAGTAAAGCTATTCAATTGGTGCATTCAATTAGAAATAGCTTAAAGTGAGAGAAGCTTATGATTTTTTTGAGTAGCCTTATAGATAAGCATAACTTTGGCGAACTGGTTTTCATTACCTCTAAACCCGATCGCATATCCCGAAACTTATGAACATTTCTTATCTCCATTCTCTGGACTAGAAAGCGAAGATTGGGTTTGGAGATGATAAAGAAAGTAAATAAAGAAAAGTTTTAGGAATTGTTTAGTCGATTCCGGACGGTGAAAAATTAATTCTATTGACGGTTTTATGAAATTGGATAATAAACCGAGTTACAATTTAAAGACTGCTGATTAATCTTTCACCCAAAGTAAAGTATATATTGATACCACTTTCATGAGTTTGAAACAAAAAACAATTCAAGGTTTATTCTGGACCTTGGGTCAACAATTTAGTGGACAACTAATTTCCCTAATTGTACAAATTTTTTTAGCAAGATTATTAGTGCCTGAATCTTTTGGTTTAATTGCTATGTTACAAATTTTTATTGCATTAAGTAAAAGTTTAGTTGACAGTGGTATGACAAATTCTCTAATAAGAGATAATAAAATAGACCAACGTGACTACTCAACCGTTTTTTTTATTAATATTTTTGTTAGTTTTTTTTTATATATAATTATATATTTTTCTGCACCATTAGTAAGCCGATTTTATGAGCAACCACAACTAACCTCAATAATTAGAGTTTATTCTTTAATTATAATTATACAAGCATTAAATGCCGTACAAATTACTAAGTTGATTAAGGAAATGAAGTTTAAACTACAAATGATATTAGAGTTGCCTTCAATAATATTAGGCTCTTTTGTTGGCCTGTATTTGGCATATAATGGATATGGTGTTTGGTCATTGGTTTGGATGTATTTAATTAGATCAATAATTTGGACTTTATTGCATTGGAGTTTTTCAAAATGGACTCCTGATTTTATTTTCGATTTGAAAAAACTTAAATATCATTTTCACTTTGGTTATAAATTAACTCTTTCCGGATTATTAGATATATTATTTAAAAATAGTTACAGTGTGTTGATTGGTAAATTTTTCAATATTACTCAACTTGGGTATTATGATCGAGCAGTTACATTCAGAAATATTACTCAAGACTCAATTTCAACAGCTCTCGGGAAAGTCACTTATCCTATGTTTGTTAACATTCAGGATAACCCTGTGCGTTTAAAACTAGTTTTTAAGCAAATTTTAATGCAAGTCTTGTTTATAATTGCACCTTTAATGATCATTTTAAGTTTAATCGCAGAACCTGCTTTTCGATGGATATTAACAGAAAAATGGATCCCTGCAGTACCCTATTTTCAGATTCTTTGTATTGCAGGTATTTTACATCCATTACATGTATATAATCTTAATATTCTAAAAGTAAAAGGGCGGTCCGATTTATTTTTGAAATTAGAGATCTACAAAAAGATTATGATGACCATTTTAATTATTTGTAGTATACCTTTTGGTATTTATGGATTATTGTATGTACAAATCTTAATTTCAATTTTTTCCTATCTGATAAATGCAATGTACAGTGGTAAATTAGTTAATTATTCACTTTATGATCAAATCAAAGACATCCTTCCTATTATTTTACTAGCTATTATTTCCGGAATAATTAGCTGGTTATTTATTTATTTGTCAATAAAACACGTGTTGCTTCCAGATCCAGCGATTATTATTATCACATGTATTTTCTTTATAATTGTTTATTTCGGTTTGGCTGCCTTCTTTAAGTTATCGCCGTACGAAGGGTTTAAAAAATTATTACAAAATATATTTCCAATTTTAAATATTTCAAATAAAAAAATTTAATTACTGTAAACCATGATATATGTAACGAAAACATATTTACCTGAGTTTGAAAAATATACCAGTATTTTAAAAAAATCCTGGGATAAAGCTTGGATTACAAATAATGGTGAACTTGTTCAAGAACTTGAGCATAGATTAAAAGATTACCTTGGTGTTAGACATCTCTTCTTTTGTGGTAATGGCACCATAGTTTTACAGATGGCTCTTAAAGCGTATAGTATAAATGGTGAAGTTATAACTACTCCTTTTTCATATGTAGCTACTACCAATGCAATTCTATGGGAAGGGGCAACACCTGTTTTTGTTGATATAGACCCGAATACATTTTGCATTGACCCCGATAAGATTGAGGCATCAATTACTTCTAAAACCCAGGCAATATTAGCAACTCATGTTTATGGATATCCGTGCAACATTGATAAAATTGAAAGTATAGCTCTTAAACATAATTTAAAAGTTATTTATGACGGCGCACATGCATTTGGGTGTCATTATAATGGGAAATCTCTCTTAGGTTATGGAGATATCAGCACATGTAGTTTTCATGCAACTAAAATTTTTCATAGCGTTGAAGGCGGCTGTATAATAACAAACGATGATGAAACGGCAAGAAAGATTCAATTATACAGGCAATTTGGTCATGAGTATGATAATTATTATTCAGTAGGAATAAATGGCAAAAATTCTGAATTTCATGCCGCTATGGGTTTGTGTGTTTTAGAGGATTTCCAATCAATAGTTGAATCCCGGAGAAAAATTAGTATTCAATATGATGAGGGTCTTAAAACAATCGGTTTAACAAGACCTCATTTTGAAAAAAGTGACTTTAATTACAATTATAGTTATTATCCTGTTTTATTCAATTCAGAAAAAGAGCTTTTAGAAACACGTGACCGTCTTATTCAAAGTTCGATATATCCCCGCCGTTATTTTTATCCTTCATTAAACACCTTGCCTTTTATTGTTAATAGGAAATCTTGTAAAGTATCAGAGGATATTTCTTCGAGAATTTTGTGTTTGCCTTTATATCATGATTTGAGTGTAATTCAAGTAGAAGAAATTTTGAGTTTACTAAAACATGCCGTTTCTGTATGATAGTTGTAGGTGCTAAAGGTTTCGCAATTCAATTACATGACGTATTATTTAGGTTGAATGAAACAAAGAACCTAGTCTTTTATGATAATATCACCTTTGATTTGCCTGAAAAATTTCTAGATAATTATGAAATAATTCGAAGGGAATCAGCAATTCAATTGCATCTTACTAAATCCTATGATAAAAGATTTGTATTAGGTTTGGGTGGCCCAAGTAATCGAGAAAATTTATATTATAAATTCAGAGGATGGGGAGGTATACCACATACTGTTGTTTCAAAGGATGCCATAATTGGTGCTTTTAATGTATTAATTGGAGAAGGTACATGTATATTAGCCAATTCAATAATCGAAAGTACTGTGACTATTGGTAAAGGAACATTAATTAATATCGGAGTTTTAATAACCCACAATTCGACAATTGGAAACTTCTGTGAAATTGCGCCCACAGTAAAGATTTTGGGAAATAGTACTATTGGGAATAATGTATTTATTGGAACGGGCGCCATTATTTTCCCTGGTTTGAATATCGGAGATAATAGTATAATTGGTGCTGGATCAATAGTTACAAAAAGTGTGAAACCTTTACAAAAAGTTATGGGGATACCAGCTAAACCAAAAAAATAATGAAAGCTAGCATTTGTTGTATTACTTATAATCATGAGAAATTTTTGAAACAGGCGTTGGATGGATTTTTAATGCAGGAATTTGATGATTTTGAAATTGTAATAAGTGACGACTATTCAACTGATAAAACTCGAGAAATTTTGAAGGAGTACAAAGCAAAATTTCCAAAAAAGATCAAATTAATTTTGAATGAAAAAAATATTGGCATGACTGCCAATTTTATTTTAGCTCAAGAGTCATGTAAAGGAAAATATATAGCACTTTGCGAAGGCGATGACTATTGGATTGATCCATATAAGCTCCAAAAACAAGTTGATTTTTTAGAAAGTAATTCCGATGTTTCAATATGCTGGACGCTGGCCCATAGATATATTCAAGCAGAAAATGTTTATGATGATAAGCATACAGAATTATTTCAAAAAGATTATCACGTGAACAAATTTATTGATTATAAAAGCATTAAAAATGTTAAGCAATATAACCTTGCCCGGACATTAACTACTGTATTTAGAAACATATTAAATTATGATGAAATTAAAGCATATCGTTATTTCTGTGATACAGTTTTATTTCAAATCTTATTAAGCAAAGGGAAAGGAATTGTTTTAAATAGCTATAGCGCAGTTTATCGTGTACACTCAGGAGGAATATATCAGGGCGCATCCAATGTTAAAAATAAAGCGGTAGCATTGGGGAAATTTGTAGACATTTTTAGGTCTCATTCGACAGGAAACATAAGGATTTACAAAAATTTATTTGAAAGATATTATATACTTAAAAATTCTATACATAAGGTTCAATCTGAAAATGATAGATTTCAAGTCGATGAAGCATTTAATTATTACAAACAAAATGTAAATGCAATTACTAAAGTTATTTTTAGTGTGATGCAATTCATTCTTATCAAAATAAATAAATAAATAGCTTATATACAGAATCTATTAAAGACCAAGATGTTCTAGATTTTGATGATGCAGGTGCAGACGGTACAATATAATTGGTGATGATTTTTTTTTGACCTCTTTACGAAAAAGAAAAAATCTATCGATAAATAAAATTTCAAAATTCATTTGCACCTGAATGCGATCTTAGCTAAATAAAAATAAATTAATCAGGTTAACAAAAGAGAAATTAATAAAGACGGTAGAACTTATTTCTTTTGAGCAAAAATTTTTCAAATAGTTATCAGCGTAAAAATGAAGAAGATTATTTCAATAATTGGTGCAAGGCCTCAGTTTATCAAACATTGTGCATTGGATAGAGAGTTGACAAGAAAATTCAATTCAGTTACAGTTCATACCGGGCAACATTATGATCCTAAATTGAGCGATATTTTTTTTGAAGAACTTAAAATGGCACCTCCCTCTTATTCCTTAAGTTTAACTCATACCGTTGGGCAAGGCGCTCAAACTGGAGAAATGATGAACAAACTTGAAGAAATTATCATTAAAGAGAAGCCTGATGCAGTTTTAGTATATGGAGATACAAATTCTACCCTGGCTGGGGTTCTTGTGGCTGTAAAATTGAGCATACCCATTATTCATATTGAAGCTGGATTACGGAGCTTTAATATGGAAATGCCTGAAGAAATAAATCGGATCATTGCCGACCGTTTCGCATGGTTATTATTTTGCCCAAATAAAGAAGCTAATGAAAATTTAATTAGGGACAATGTTCCTGGCAAAGTATACGTAACAGGAGATGTTATGATTGATATGATTAAGTTGATAGAGCCATTCCTTCAAAATGCTTTTACATTTCCATATTGTTTTGCAACTATCCACAGACCATATAATACAGATGATCCTATTCGGTTAAGAAATGTTTTATCTGCCTTAGATAGTTTAAGTTATAAGGTTATCTTAAGTCTTCACCCCCGGACTTATGCACGAATGGAAAAATTTGCGATTAATAAAAATGAATTCGGCAATATAATCTTCAAAGACCCGGTTGGGTATCTGGAAAGTATTAGTCTGCAAAAATTTTCATTGTGTGTAATAACGGATAGCGGGGGTATGCAGAAAGAAGCTTATGCGCTGCAGAAAAAATGTGTGACGATCCGGACTGAAACAGAGTGGGTTGATACATTAAAGAACGGTTGGAATTCAATAATTTTCCATGATTTGACAACACTAAACAAAGCCATAATTTCCGAGCCAGGTAACTATGACCCGGATATTTTTGGGGATGGAAATGCATCATTTGAAATCGTAGATATTATTAGCAACGAGTTTCAGTGAAAGAGATTTTGTTTTTAACTTATTTTTATTCACCTGCTAATGACAAGGTTTATACTAACGCTATTTTCATTTTTCTTTTTCAATAAGGTAGAAAAAAGAACAATGAGGATTCTTTCTTTTAAGAGAATTGTATTATTGAATTTTATAGTAGGCAGAATTTTTGGGGTAAATAACCGGTATCCATATTCTGTTCACTACACCAGCAAATTGGGAGGTGCGGCAGGCAGATTAGTAATAGAAGATAATTCTACTTCTGTTATTACCAGTCTGGCTGTTTCAGGCGGCTGCTATATTCAGGTTCATGAAGGCACTGATCTATATATTGGAAAAGGCACACTTTGGGCTCCCAACATAACTATTGTAACAGGTAATCATGATTTGCTCGATAGATGTAAGTATCATCGTAGCAGTATAAGCATTGGCAGGAACTGTTGGCTTGCTACGGGTGTAGTTATCCTGCCTGGCGTTAAACTGGGTAATAATGTTACAGTAGCCGCAAATGCTGTTGTTAATAAATCCTTCCCTGACAATGTTGTAATTGGGGGAGTTCCCGCAAGAATAATAAAGCATTTGGATAATTAATTATTATTAACTTATTGCTCACTCTAATGGAAGCAAAGAGAGCAGTTATGAAATGACTTTATGTATATTATTCATAAAAGCGTTCCAATGAAAAAGATTTTATTTTTAACTTATTATTACCCACCTGCCAATGCAACTGGAGCAAATCGTCCAGGGTCATTTGCAAAAAATTTCGCCGCGAATGGATATTCGGTAACTGTAGTAACCAGGCAATGGACAGGCAGGGAAAAAAACTGGAAAGATCAGCTGGATTCGAACATTACTTCCGCTCAGATAGTCAACACAAATAATATTGCCGTCCATTATCTGCCTTATAAAAGATATGAGTATCCAAGAATTACAAAGTTCAACACACTTAAAGAACACTTAAGAGGCAATTTCAATTATGAATTAGCTTATGATCAATTTGAAAATTATGTTTTGAATTTATGCAAGAATGATCATTTTGATTTTATATTGGTTTCTATTCCTCCTAATTCGATTTTGAAAACTGCATACAAAGTTGGGAAACTCAATAATATTCCACTTTTACTGGACATCCGTGATTTTCAGAATGACATTATATTGAAAAAAAATCCTCCGTTCTCAATTAGCAATTTAATAACCCATCAACTCGTTTTATATTATTTTAAGAAATGGCTTTCCCAAACTAAAGCAGTTGTAACAGCTTCTCCGGTTATTACCGAGTATATCAATAAAACATTTCGAATTAACGCTGTCACACTTACAAACGGATTTAATGAGGAACTGCTGCAAATTGAAGAAGATACATATAAAGACAATTTCACCATCAGCGTTTTAGGATCCCTTCATAAGGATGCTAATTTGGATGAAATGAAAAAATTATTTGTTTTGCTTTTTGATAAACCTGATAAATACAAGCTCAAATTTAATTTTATAGGTTTAACGATTAACCCTTCTGTAGCAAATGAATTCGCACGTCTCATTCCTGCGGAGAATTTATTGATTACGGATAGAATGCCGCAAAATGAAGCCCTTCAAATTGGAGCAAAATCCCATGTTTTAATGTTAGCTGGCTATGATAATTATAAAGGAGCCTTAACTACTAAGGTTTTCGAATATTTGGGTTTACGCAAACCTGTATTATTAATTCCAAGTGATAATGATGTTATTGAAGCGCTCCTCAATGAAACAGGTGCAGGCTTTTCTCCACCTAATGCCGAAGAAGCCTATAAAGTAATATTAAATTGGTATAATGAATGGCAAAACACAGGATCTGTAAGTTTTAATGGAGAACTTGATAAAATTTTAAATTATTCAAGAGAAAATCAATTTAAGAAGATTTTAAAGCTTCTCTGATGCTTTTTATTATAAGCCTTTGCTGATTTGATATTTTCTTTGTGAAAAAAGTTGTACATATAATTGATAATTTGAAAAGAGGTGGTGCAGAAACCCTGTTACATCATGTAGTAACTAACTTAAAAGGATATGATAATTACATAATCACTTTAACTGACGCAAATGATTTCTCATCAATTGAAATGCAGGATATACAGGTAACCTCATTAAAATTTAATTCCATCCTATCTTTGCCGTTTGTAGTTTTAAAGCTTAGAAAAATAATAATACAACTCAATCCGGATGTTGTTCATGCTCATCTTCCTCTTTCATCCCTAGTTGCTCGTCTTTCAACTCCATCAAGTATTAAACTATTTATTTCTATTCATAATAAATATTCAGATAGCTTTAAAAAAGTAAGTCCCCGATTATTTTTCCTGGAAAAGAAACTGCATTCAAAAAGGGACAACCTTTTATTTGTTTCAGATTCAATTCGCAAAGATTATGATCTAATTGTTGGTATTAAAGGGACTTCACAGGTGTTACACAATTTTATAGCCGATAAATATTTTGCCAAAGAAAATCAACTGGAGCAAAATACTAGTTCCAGGGAAAAACTAAGGCTTGTATCTGTCGGCAGTTTAAAAAAACAGAAAAATTTTGAAACGTTGATAAAGGCATTCAGTTTGCTAGATGCCTCCAAATTTTCGCTTGACATTTTTGGAGAAGGATCTGAAAGGACACATCTAGAAATATTAATCAAACAACTTCAACTTAATAATATCAATCTCAGGGGATCTGTTTCTAACGTAGAAAGCCACCTGAAAAATTATGATGCCTATATTTTAGCATCCCGCTACGAAGGTTTTGGAATTGCACCTTTAGAAGCTGCGGCATTAGGTCTGCCTTTATTGTTATCGGAAATTGATGTATTTAAAGAAGTGACAAAAGGATATGCGATATATTTTTCACCCAACGATATAAACGGAATAGCAGTTACGATCCGACATTTTGTTGATAATATCGGACAGGCAAATGAAAGAGCGGTAGCTTTCAAACCTGTTATAGAAAAGGAATATTCAAAAGCGGAGTATATACAAAAACTTATAAAGATTTATAATTCCTGACTAATCTAAACCTAGAGAGAAAAGGTGCGGTTGCTGCCAACGAAGAGTAAATAAATCAACCAGTAGGTCTGTGACTATTTAGAAACCAACGTATCGGTACAGGACTGCTTCACAATGAGCCTCAACTTCAAGAATACAAAATGCTGACTTGGTGATGATTCCTTCTTTTTAGAAATTGCTGAAATGGTAAGTATTTGACACTGGCGTATCAAAAAGATAATTTACAAATGGCAAAAATTGTTACCTGTTTGAAACAGGTGTGCATGACTCTTGTTTAAACGTTTTGCTATCTGTCGTGTCAAACCTGCATCTTCTTGTTAACACAAAAAGCTGTAGGAGATGATTATGAACACCGTTTTCCTTATATTAAAAAATTTTCGGTCTTGTTAAAAAAAACAGAATGAAAAGAAAAAGTTTAAAACAAGCCTGGATATTGACATGGTTGATGTCATTTTATTTTATCAGTTATACACAAGAAGAAGTAGAAGTAAATAAAATAGCTTCAACACTGGAGGAGGAACTGAAAAAAGCAGGTGTTTCAATCAGGAAATCAACCATCCAGCTTTCCCAAGTAAGCCATCGGGATGCAAAAAAATATGATCTGAATGATAAGCCAGAAGATGCTTTCTGTATAAAAACAAATCATCAGTCACTTGATATCCGGAGTCAATCGATTGATGGCTTACGCAATGGGGTTTACTGGTACCTTCATTATCTGGGCTTCCGGTTTTATTTTCCCGGAGAAACCTGGCAATATATACCGCAACTTCAAACAGCACTTAAGCCAGTAGAGAAAACAGTTGCACCATCTTTCTCACATCGTCGAATCTGGTATGCTTATGGGACAGGTTCGGCGCAGGCGGATAAAGATTATAAAGAATGGGCCGATGCCAATATGTTGGGCGGTACCGAAGTAAATGCAGGACATTCTTACGAAGGCATTGTGAACCGCAGTAAAAATGTTTTTCTACAACACCCGGAATATTTCGCTCAAAAAGTTGAAAAAGGTAAAATACCACCGAATCCCAAATTTGAACCAGGAAACGAAGAACTTGTTCAGTTAATAATACATGACGCGTTTGCACAAATTGAAACAAAAAAGAAGAAAACTGGTCAACTCCCCGATATGATCTCTATGGATCCTTCCGATGGGGGTGGTTTTTCTACCAGTGCTTCCGCATTAAGAATTGGGGGGGCTTCCGAGCAAACATTTTATATAGCTAACCGCGTAGCTAAAGCAGTGCGAGCAAAATACCCATCTATAAAAATAGGGCTCTATGCATATAACTTTCATGCTGCTCCGCCAAATTTTGAGCTGGAACCTAATATTGCGGTCCTTGTTGCTACTGCGATGAATCAATCTGCCTACCGTACCGATGAGTTGATTGGCATGTGGAAGAAGAAAGGAGTAGAGGTGGGTATACGGGATTATTATGGCGTGATGGCCTGGGACTGGGATATGCCAGGCCAGCCGAAAGGCGCTAAGCTCACCTATGTCAATCAACTGAAAGATTATTATAAAACGGGGATACGCTTTTTTACTGCCGAAACGAATATCGGCTGGATCAGCCGGGGATTGGGTCATTATATAGCCAGTCAACTGCTTTGGAATGTGGAAGCCGATGCTGATAAAATACAGGATGAATTTTTTGAAAACATGTTTGGCGACGCTGAAGATGAAATGGAAGACCTGTTTAAATCATGGCAGAAATATTCGCAGGCAATTCCACTGGATGGAGATTTGTATGAGTGGGGGCAGTTGCTGGAGAAAGCGGAAAAAAAAGATATTAATACTGACATTCGTCAACGTATCGGTCTTGTGAAACAGTACCTGCATTATGTTTTTCTTTTCAAAAAATGGAAGGAGAGCAGCAGCGATGACAATCTTATCAAGCTACTCAATTATGCTTACCGGGTACAGGATAAAGGTATTGTGGCCAGTTACCCGCTTTTCCGTCGAATAGCTAATGCGGCAGTCATTGGCAAAGAGAATATGCGCTTCAATGATCCGAAAGCAAAATGGAAGCAGGATAACAGACCCCTGTCGGTGGAAGAGATGGAGCGAAATTTTCAGTCAGCTATGAATTCACTGAACCGCGGTCAGAAGCAGCAAGTAATAACGCTGCCCGTTGCCCAACAGTTTAAGAAGAGAATACAGGAACAAAAAAAGAATAAACCCGCCGCAGAACTGAAAACTTCTTCGATTTTACGGCTGAGAGGGATACACAAAATTCTATTGCAGGTTGGGGAAGGGGATGCTTTTATAAATGTGTCGTCCGGGTTAATTAAAGCGCATCAGTACAAAACACTTCGGCTGTCGGTTTATCCCTATCAAAAAGACCTGAACACGGAAGGTCAGACACCGTTGATAAATGAGACCATTGAGCCCAGGCAACCCTTGAAGGCGATATCGCTGAAGTCATTGCCGCCGGGCATTTATATTGCCGTTGTTGATGATGCCAAAAACGGTTTTTCAATAACCGTTACGGGAGATATCTCCTATGCCATTGTCGCCAGCAGTCGAAACAAAACATGGACATTTAGCCGCAATAACCTGGTGTTTGCAGTAAACCATGTCAAAGAATTCCAGGTACAAAATGCGGGGGCTATTACGCTGCTGAGCCCGGCCGGGAGAGTCATCGATCTTCAAAAACAGAAAGGGATTTTTACGATACAGGTTCAAAAAGGAGAAGAGGGTATGTGGAAGATTCAAAGGCAAAGTGGTGTTTTTTATCTCCAGGGGATTTTGCCTTTTGTGAGTTCTTCGGCGGAATTTTTATTACTTAAGGAGGATTAATTGAAACAAATTTTATACTTATCCTATACCGGGATGACCGACCCTTTAGGGCAATCCCAGGTGCTGGCTTATTTAAAAGGTCTTTCACAAACCGAAGAATACAGGTTCACCATTATCAGTTTTGAAAAAGCTGAGGCTTATTCCCGGCTTCATACAACCATAGAAACATTTTGCAACGAAGCCGGTATAAAATGGTATCCCTTATCTTATACATCGAGGCCACCGGTGGTCTCCACTTTCAGGGACGTGAGGCGAATGAAAAAGCTGGCTTTTGCATTACATAAAAAGGAAAAATTTTCCCTGGTACATTGCCGCAGTTATATTGCTTCGCTGGCCGGGCTGGACCTGAAAAGGAAAACGGGTATTCCCTTTCTTTTTGATATGCGTGGTTTCTGGGCAGATGAACGCATCGACGGCGGAATCTGGAAAAAAAGCAATCCTGTTTTTAAGTTTATCTATGACTATTTCAAAAAAAAAGAAAAACATTTTTTGCTGGAGGCCAATCATGTTGTAAGCCTCACGCAGAATGCCAGGGATGAAATTCAGCGCTGGAGGCTTGGTTCCGCCGATCTTTCTATTACCGTGATACCCTGTTGTGCCGACATGGAACTTTTTGACCCACTAAAAATAAAACAGGAGCAACAGGAGGAGTTGAGAAGCCAATTGAATATCCCGGCGAATGTGCCGGTCATCTCCTATATCGGATCGCTGGGCACCTGGTATATGCTGGAAGAAATGCTGGCACTGGTAAAGGTGTTTCAGGAAAAGGAGCCGGCTGCTATTTTTATGGTGCTGACCGGCGAGCCCGAACAAATGGTACTTGATGCCGCCCTGGTTGCCGGTTTAAACCTGGCCAACCTGCGGATTAAAAAAGTATCGCGGAATCAAATGCCACTTTATATTTCATTAAGTAACTGCAGCGTATTTTTTATAAAACCGGCATACTCCAAAAAAGCTTCTTCACCGGTAAAGCAAGGTGAATTGATGGCAATGGGCATCCCCATCATCTGTAATAACCAGGTGGGTGACACGGAAGAAATTGTAGAAAAGTATGGAGCCGGCGTTGTGGTAAAAGAATTTTCTACACCCGCTTATGCAGCCGCTATCGAAGCCTTCAGCCGGCGGAGTTTTGACAAACAACAAATAACGGGCGGCGCAAAAGATTTCTTCTCATTGGAAAGAGGGGTGCAACTCTACCGGCAGGTGTATAAAACCATTGAAAATGGGTAAGATCAAAAAGGTCCATTTTTTACTGATCTATCCCCTGCATACGGCGCCCAGTCAACGTTTTCGCTTTGAACAATTCTTCCCGGCGTTTGAAAAGGAGGGTTACCTGGTGTCTACGAATTGCTTTTATGATGCCGATACTTTTTCGACCCTGTATACTAAAGGGGGGAAGGTGAAGCTGGCGGCCAGGATGCTTATTTGTTTTTTACGGCGTTGCCTGCACCTTTTTACCTTATCCGGGTATGATTGTATCCTGGTTCAACGGGGAGCCGCCCCCTTTGGCCCGCCGCTTTTTGAATGGGTAATCCGGTATATCTACCGTAAACCCATTATTTATGATTTTGATGATGCCATCTGGCTTCAGCCTGAGAAAAAAATATCGCTGCTTCAACGCTGGGTCAAGTCCTATTCAAAAGTTGGAAAGATTTGCCGATGGTCTCACACCGTTGTAGTCGGCAATCAATACTTGGCTGAATATGCCAACAAGTTTTCGAAGAATGTCAGGATTATCCCAACCGTTGTTGATACTGACAACCGGTTTGTGCCGGTGATACAAGAAAAAAGAGATAGGTTAGTTATTGGCTGGACAGGCTCTCATAGCACGCTGCCCTACCTGGAAAGTTTGACGCCGGTTCTTTCCTGGCTCCAGCAGCAATACAATTTTGAGTTGCTGGTGATGGCCAATAAGGCTCCTGCACTGCCACAAACCCATTTTCAATTTGTGCCCTGGTCGGAAGAAGCAGAGGTGGCAGCGCTGCAGCAAATTGATATCGGCATTATGCCATTACCCGATGACGAATGGACAAAGGGAAAATGCGGGTTTAAGGCGATCCAGTATATGGCCCTGGGCAAGCCGGCGGTTGCGTCGGCTGTTGGCGTGAACGGGGAAATCATTGAGGACGGTATAAATGGGTTGCTTTGTTCCAACGAGCAGGAGTGGACAGAAAACCTGGGTTTATTGCTTGAGAATCCCAATAAGATAAAGGAGCTTGGCCGGGCTGCCCGGCAGCGGATAGATGAATACTATTCACTCAGGAAGGCAGCCGCTGAATGGCTGGTTGTACTGGCATCCGCCTGATCCTTTTTTGGGTGCTGGCTTTTTTCTTCACCGGCAGATCATTGATTAACACCAATGCGATTAAAAAGAACGGAATGCAGGGCGCCTTATAACGAACGAGGGAACCAAAGTTGTAAGTAGTGAAGCCAACGGCAAATCCAAAAATCAGGGCAAAGGAGATGCAGAATAAGACTTCCTTATACGATACCAATAATTTAAAGAAGCGACCGATACCTGTTCTCCGGATAACTTTGAGCGTAAAGATCAGGATGATAAGACTTTCAAGGGCCGACAGGAGCATGACCGGATTAGTCACCTCCCATACATAAGGGCGGAAAAAGGTAACATTGATTGCAGCCGGGATTTTAGAGACGATACTAACCGGACTGTTGAAATTGATTTCGCCTAAGTTATATGAAGAGCCAGTTCTTACCGCATTTCCCCGGCGGTCAGCCGTTGAGGTTCGGGTGTGATATCCCTGGTAGGTTTGAGCTGTTTCGACGATATTTTCAAGGGAATATCGTTCCAGGGATTGACCAATCTCGTTGAGGGTGAAAGCAGCGATTGCAAATATGCTGACGGCAAGCAATGGGATTGCGACGATTCGGGCGGCTTTGTTTTTTATGCGGGATTTCAGGGCAAGGAGGGCATACAACGCTAACGCAACCAACAGCGCCATTGCAATATAGGCTTTAAGAGTAATTAGTACATAAAAACCAATTGCAACAAGACAGGCTGATAAAATTTTTTGTCTTCCAAAAATGAAAATATTTTGGATAAAATATACGACCACGCCGACAAATAACATGCAAATACTGTCCTTCATAATGCCCGCACTCCAAAAGGCGACACCCGGAACAAACAGCGCTGCTATGGCCAGCGGTTTATAAAGCCTTGGATATATCCTGTAAAAACTTTGAAATATCAACCACATGCCTAAAAAAGAAAGGAAAGAAAAAAGCAATGTACAGGCCCAGTACGAGTTAAATGAGAAAAAGTTCAGAAAGCCAGCGAAGCGGTAGGTAAATAATTTTGAGTCGGAGCCACTAATCAGGGAGGCTAGCAAATAATCATTGAAGAATACGTCCAGGCCGTTTCCCTGGCCTATTACCTGGTCATAGATAACAGATGCTCCACGAAAATACATGGTGGTATCACCCCCACCGTAATAATATACATAAACCCAACCAAAACCTAAACCGCAAACCAGTTTCAGGGCAAGACCTTTCATAAAATAACTCCTTACTGCGCGGTTGGCAATCTTCTTAGAAAAGGAAGAACCAATACCGAGTATAAGACCGAAATAAAGAATGATCAGTACCAGATCAATACCTGTGATAAAATATGTCATATTCTGAGCCGCAAAAATACCACTCGGATATTAATTACCAGAGTAAATAAATCGTTGTCGACTTTGTGAATATTCTGCGTAACAGGCTAACCTCACTGTCTTTAGATCTGATTACTTCTATCGCCAAACGACGAATTAACAATTTTATAAAATGATCCCAGTTAATAAAGAAAGAAAATTTTTTAACTCGTTACAGATTTTTCGCGGATTCGCTGCCCTGATGGTTGTTTTCCATCACGAATGGATTGCTTTTTCGCATTTTCATGGAGCAGATTCACCGATCCTGGGATTCCTTGGAAGTTTAGGCAAATATGGAGTTGATTTTTTCTTTGTCCTGTCGGGCTTTATCATTACTTATTCCAACTACGAAAAAGCGGGAATAATAAGAGAAAGAAAACCATATTTAATTAACCGTGTGTTGCGAATTTACCTGCCCTATTTACCTGTATCGATTTTAATGCTGATCCTGTATTATTTCTTCCCATCAGCCTCAGAAGGAAAAGAGCGGGACATCAGTTTGCTAACGTCCCTTACATTAGTGCCGGCAGGAAAACCGGCGCTTTCTGTTGCGTGGACCCTGGTTCATGAGATGATGTTTTACCTACTTTTTTTAAGCTGGTTTTTTTCAAAAAAGGCCTGGTATTGGCTGGTGATGATTTGGGCGATGGTTATTATTGCCCTGAACTTTTTTTCTACTGGCTGGGTATGGCGGGATCATGCTTTTTTTAGTTACCTGTTTTCATTTTATAACCTGGAATTTATACTTGGCTTTTTAGCTGCTACAGCCTTACGAAAAATGAAAGGAAGGTCGAAAGCTCTTTTTTTAATCCTGGGGTTGATAACGGTGGTGATGGTAGGATCGATTAAATGGCTCCACAAAGAGGAAGCAACTATCAATGCGGGAATTAATTTGTTATTGGCAGCAGGTTTTGCAATAATTATCCTGGGGAGTATCGGCTCCCGTTTGGACCAGTTAAACTCACCGAACCTACTGATGATCCTGGGGAATGCGTCTTATTCTATCTACCTGGTGCATAACCTTTGTATATCGATATTCATCCGGTTTTTTATGAGGTTCCAGGGTGAGGTTCCAAAGTTTGTCATTTTTCTTTCCGTGTTTCTGATTTGTTGCATTGCCGGAGTTTTGTATAGTAAACTGTTTGAGGAATACCTGTTGAATAAATTCAAGAGAAAATTAATTCCGGCAAAAGTTAAACCGACCCCGCAGCTGGCGCAAACGGCTGAATAGATCAACTAAGAGTTCAACGCGGCATTTTGTGTTGTTACCAGGCCCTGATTTCTTATTTCCTATTTTCGCTCAATTTTTATCAAATGCCCAAAATCCTTCGCATCCTCAACCGTCTCGCCATAGGCGGCCCCTTGTTGAATGCCAGCTATTTAACCAAATATATGTCGCCCGAATTTGAAACCATGTTGGTGGTAGGAGAGCGGGAAGATCATGAAAAAGATGCGAGCTTTGTCACTGATCAATTGGGAATCAAGCCAGTTTATATTCCCGAGATGGGAAGGTCGATCGATCCGCGAAAGGATTATGTGGCGTACAAGAAAATGAAAAAGCTGATCGCCGATTTCAAACCCGATATTTTGCATTCACACGCAGCAAAGCCGGGGGCTATCGGCCGGATGGCTGCAAAGGCTATGAATGTGCCGGTCATTGTTCATACCTATCATGGCCATGTGTTTCATTCCTATTTTCACCCGTTGAAGACAAGGGTCTTTATCAATATAGAGCGCAGGCTGGGAAGGAAAACCGATGCGATCATTGCCATCAGCGAGCAACAGCGAAAGGAGCTGACGCAGGATTTTAATATTGCACCCGATGACAAATTCAGGGTGGTGCCACTGGGTCTTGACCTGGATAAATTTCAAAACGGCCGTGAAGAGAAAAGGCAAAGTTTCCGGTCTTCCTTTAATTTAAGTGATGATGAAATAGTCATCACAATAACCGGCCGGTTAGTGCCTATTAAGAATCACTCGTTGTTTTTGGAGGGACTTCACCATGTGTTACAAAACAGCCAGCAAAGGATAAAAGCATTTATTGTCGGCGATGGGGAGTCAAGAAAGCAATTGGAAGCAAAGGCAGGCGAGTTAGGTATAGCTTTCACCACAGAAAAGAATACAGTGCATGAAAAGCCGCTGGTGTTTACATCGTGGCGAAGCGATATTGACCATATCAATGCTGGCTCGGATATCGTAGCGCTGACTTCTTTTAACGAAGGCACGCCGGTAAGTTTAATAGAGGCGCAGTCGGCAGGCAAACCGGTTGTTTCAACCCGGGTGGGTGGAATCGAAGATGTGGTCAGGGACGAAGAGACAGGACTGTTGTCTGACATCAATGACAGCAAAACATTTTGTAAAAATCTCTTGCGGCTGGTGGAAGATCAGGAGTTGCGATGTAAATTAGGGAAGGCTGGTGAGGGGTATGTAACTTCAAGGTACAGTTACCGCCGGTTAGTGACTGATATGTCCGCTTTGTACAACGAATTATTAAGGCTCAAAAAATAATGTTCAACCTTTTTTCAAGGAAGAAAAGCAGGAGTGGAAAATTTGACTTTTCTATACTGAAAGCAGATATGCATTCGCACCTGCTTCCGGGAATAGATGATGGGGCGGGTGATATGGAGACATCACTGGAACTGATCCGGGGCTTGAAGGAATTGGGTTATACCAAACTCATAACAACCCCCCATATTATTTGGGATATGTATCGAAATACTCCGGCTATTATCAACGCAAAGCTGGCGGAGGTGAGGGATGCGGTAAAAAAGGCAGATATTGACGTCGAAATTCATGCAGCGGCTGAATACTTTTTGGATGAACATGTGGAGGAATTACTGCATCGAAAAGAAGCTTTATTGACGGTAAGTGGTAATAAAGTACTCACCGAATTTTCCATGGCCTTTCCATCCCTGAATATAAAGGATATTTTGTTTGATCTGCAAATGCAGGGTTACCAACCGATTATAGCCCATCCCGAACGCTATGTTTACCTGCAAAGAAATAAAGAGTTTTACCGGGAACTAAAGGATATTGGATGCCTGTTCCAGTTAAATATCCTGGCTCTGAATAATTATTACGGTCGTTCGGTAAAGGAATTAGCTGAATACTTGCTCCAACATGACTTTTATGACCTTTTAGGCACGGATCTTCACCATGTCAGCCACCTGGAACAGCTAAAACATGTCGAAATGACGGCTTCTTTACAAAGACTGATAGAATCGGGTCGGCTTATCAATCACCAATTATAGCAATTTGGCCATTTTACTGTCTGGTAGACTTTTTGCGGTATAGCCAGAATTACCTGCTATTTTAATGTTAAAACATTGAATTTGGCAAGGACATGATGCCGATTTAGTAATTTTGAAATGAGCCATAAAAATTTTCAAGCAATATCATCTGGTGCGACGAAAATTTTTATGATGAACCTGTCTGCCGACAGGCAAGATTCTATGTGACCAAAAAAGAATAAAAAATATTCACATAAAAAAATGGATGGACATGGCTACAACCGAATTTAATGACATGCTGCTCGACAATGCTGACTTTCTAAAGCCATTTGCGGTAAATCTTACCAAAGATTCAGAAGCTGCTAATGACCTTTACCAGGAAACTTTGTTTAAGGCCCTTGCCAATCACGAGAAGTATAATGCAGGAACAAATATTAAAGCATGGTTATTCACTATCATGCGCAATATTTTTATTAATGATTACCGGCGTAAGGCAAAGCAAAAAACTGTACTTGATAACTCAGCCAATGATTACCTGATCAACAATAAACAAGCTACTACCAGCAATGGGGCTGAAAGCAGTTTGCGGATGAAAGAAATCAATGAAGCAGTTCATCAATTGCCGGAAATATTCAAAATTCCTTTCCGTTTGTATTTCGAAGGATACAAATACCAGGAAATAGCTGACTTGTTGGGAGAACCATTAGGGACAGTGAAGAGCAGAATTCACTTTGCCCGTAAGCTTTTGAAAGATCGTCTTACAAGGTATTAAAGAATAAATTTTTTACCAGGGCCGGTAGAACCTTTAGCAACTAACCAGGATGCTTTGGGTTTTACCGGTTTTTTATTTTATACCAATGATCCTGTTATTGATCAGGGTCCATCTGCATAAACTCTCTCTTGACGGCTTTAAGCATACTAAACAACTGCGCAACTTGTATCAGCAGCATCACTGTTAATGCGAGCAATACATACCAGGGCAATCTTACTTTTTCAATATTGGCGATGTGCTGAAATTTTTCAAGATGCCAGCCTGCCAGCGCAGCTCCAAACGCCATCCCCACCAACAAAAAAGAAAGAAGTGAGTACACGACTTTCATAAACATGATGCGCATGGTGGAATAACCCACCTTGAAATTTTCAAAAATAGCCGCAGGGATAATCAGTACCAGTGTTATCCAACTCCAATTACTTCCAAACCAGCTATCGCTTAATGCAAGATTGAGTACAAGTATCAGGACGATAGAAAGCAGCCCCCATGGAAAGGTGAGAAATGTGGAAGGCTGACCGGATGTTTTTACTACCATAGCTTTTTTTATTATTGAGAGAAAGATAAAAATAAATTTCAGATAAAATGATGTTCCTGTATAGTGCGGAGAAATACTATTTTCGGGTGCATCCCAAATTCGCTTATCAAAACTCACCCCCTTTTGAATTTTGTTATGCGCAATCACTTCCGCCCCTCCAGCGGACCAGCGGAGGGGATAAAGAGTTCATTAATTGCAAAAGCAAAAAATCCCACGCACCGAAAATTTGGAATGCCCCTATTTTATTTAATTGAAAACTTAAATTCAGAAGTACTATATTTAGTACAGCAATATATTTATGACTGAGTCAGGATTTCTGCAACTGAAATCAACTATACTGGAGCTTTTACATACTGGCCTGGATCGACGGTTGACTTATCATTGCCCGGAGCATACGGAAGACGTACTGCAACAGGCTGAATGTATTGCAATCGCTGAAGACATTGCTGACCCTAAGTTGCTGCTGCTGATAAAGATTGCCGCACTTTTTCATGACACCGGTTTTCTTCATACTTACAAGGGACATGAAATAGAATCCTGCCGGATTATGGAAGGTCATATGAAAGATAATAACCTTACCGCCAGTGATATTGACCTGATAAAAGGTATGATCATGGCCACAAAGGTTCCGCAAACACCACATAATCTTCCCGAAATGATTTTGTGCGATGCGGACCTGGACTACCTGGGTCGGGATGACTTCAAGGCCATCAGCGATACACTGAAAGATGAATTTATGGTATATGGCGTCATTAAAAATGAGCATGACTGGGATGAGATACAGGTTAGTTTTTTTGAGAGCCATCGCTATTTTACCGCTACTTCTTTGCAAAACCGGTACCCTTTAAAAATGAAACATCTGGAAAGCCTAAAGCAAAAAGCATTAAAATAATTAGTAAAACCGGGTAGATGCCATGCGGCCAAGTAAATTCTGGTTGAGAGTATTGAATGTTTATCCAAATGAATGGCGGGTAGTCCGGCAATTGTATATATTCCAATTTTTCCAGGGAGCCGGCATTGCGTTTTTTTTCACCTCAGCCTTTGCGCAGTTCCTGGAAAAATTTCCGATTACTGAGCTGCCATGGGTAATGATCTATTCGGCGTTATTACTATGGGTCGCCGGGTTTCTGTACACGAGGCTGGAACATACCATAAAATTCGATGGATTTAACCTGGCTATTGTAGTATTGATGGCGGTAAGCGTTGTATTGTTGTGGATTGCCAATTACCAGTTAAAGCAGGATTGGTTTCTCTATTTTTTACTGGCATGGTTCAATGTGCTCTACCTGTTGAACAACCTGCAGTTTTGGGGCATTGCAGCTATGCTGTTTGATCTTCGGCAGAGCAAGCGGCTTTTTGCGGTGATAAGCGCCGGAGATATTCCTGCAAAATTTATCGGGTACACCCTGGCTCTCATCTTTGTTCCTTATATCGGCACTCAAAACCTGTTGCTGCTTGGTGCCATTTGTATGTTGGTTTCGCTGCCTCTTTTTAAAACCATTCTACAATCGGGCCATTTAGAGGCGCATCATAAAGCACATAAAAAGCATCATGAGAAAAAAACTCATAAGAAAATCTCTACGCTTGTCAGCAATATCGCTACCAACACCTATGTCCGGAGGATAGCTTTTATATCACTGCTCACTTCCACTTGTGTTATTCTTGTGAACTACGGTTTTTACGGTGAAGTAAGAAAAGCATATCACGATGATGTTGCACTGGCGAAATTTATCGCCTTTTTTTATGCCGCTTTACGTGTTGCTGCTTTTATTACAAAAACAATATTCACGAGCCGGCTCACCGCATCGTGGGGGATCCGGCAGACCCTGTTCATCACTCCGTTGGGAATGCTGGTTTTTATTGGCGCTATTGTAGCGCTGAGTAATTTTTCTGCGAATGAAAAGCTCATTTTTTATTTGTTTGGCGTTGCATCGATGATAGTTGATGTTTTGAGAACTTCCTTTAACTCCCCGGTGCTGCTTACACTGATGCAACCTTTGCATACCTATGAAAGGTTAAGAGCTCACAATATCGTAAAAGGTATCATGGATCCTTTTGCATCATTATTATCAGGCGTTTTTTTGCTGGCGCTGATTTATGTGCATGGTAAAGTAGACCTGATGTTTCTTTGTTATGTGCTATTGGGATTGGGCGTTTTATGGCTATTAGGCGTGGTGTTGGTGAACCGGCAATATCTTCAAATATTAGTAAAGGCAATCAGCAGCCGCTATTTTAGCCGGGAGGAATTTGATCTGAATAATGATACCATCCGGGAGCAGATCAGGAGTAAGATGATGAAGGGAACTGACCTGGAAGTGATCAGCATTTTGAGAATGCTGAGCAGTAAAATTGATGATGCGTCCGGCGATCTTATCGCAGAATTGCTTTATCATCCTTCGACCCAGGTAAGATTGGAAGCATTACGGCTGATAAAAAGCCGGTCCAATAAAGTCATCAGAGAAAGACTTGAAAATCTTTTGCAGGAAGCGGAGTTGGATAGGCAAATAAAAGAAGAAGCGGTAAAAACGCTTTGCAAAATTGGAGGTGAATCCTCATCCCCGGAACGTTTTTTAAATGATGCCGAACCGGCAATAAAACAAGCCGCCATTACCGGTATGTTAGGCAACAGGGACGAACAAATAAAGGCAGTGGGGGAAGAGGCGATCGGTAAATGGTTACAGTCAGATGATCATGAAGATAAAAAACGGGCATTGGCCATTTTATCAGATGTTAAGGATGAGTACGATCATCCGGCCCGAATCGCACTAATGAATGACCCGGATATTACAATAAGAGAGGCTGCTATCAGTTCTGTAGGCCAGGCGGCCCGGCGTGAAACACTTGATGAGTTAATCAATCATATTGGTGAATTGGAAAAGCAGGTGTTGACTGCATTTTATAATGCGGGTGACAAATGCGTTCCCGTGCTGCAGAAAATTATTAATTCGGAGAATGTTCCGGAAGAGCTACAGGAAAAACTGATATCACTTTTCGGAAAGATCGGAGGTGACAAAGCAGGAAAGATATTAATGCAATTGTTGCCGAAAAGGCCGGAATACGCTGCAACAATAATCAAAGCACTTTATCGCTGCCGCTACACGGCGTCCGGAGAGTCAAGGAAATTATTGGAAAGAATTGCGCATAGTTATATCGTATATGGAGTCGAGCTTCTTTATATGCAAAAATTGCTGGAGAAAAAAGAATTGCAATACAACGTGCTAAACAATTCGCTGAACCAGGAAATACAAGAAATAAGGGAGGTACTGCTATCCCTGTTTGCCTGCCTTTATGACCGCGATAAAATTAACCAGGCAAAACAAGGACTTAATACCCATCAACGGGATAGCATAGCCAACGCCATGGAGATAATAGAGCTGACGGTACGAAAGGATATTGGCAGAAATTTCAATACTCTTTTTGAAACGATTGATATTGAACAACGCTGTAACGCCTTGCGATCGCTGTTTACCGAAAAACAGTTTGCCAAAGTGGAGCATATCCTGGAACGGATTTTATCCGAAAAGCCGATACAATATTATAATTGGACCAAAGCCTGCTCGATGTATATTTCAAAAAAATATGTTCACCAGGTAAATGCTGAGTTGTACAAAAAATTTACCTTGTCAGAAAACAGGTTGTTGAAAGAAACAGCTTTGTTTGCAGGTTCTTAACTTTACTCCATGCCCCAATCTAATTCCGATAATTTACTCCTTGTTGAAAAAGTGCTAATCTTAAAATCCCTGAGCATTTTTAAGGACACTCCCGAACATATACTGGCCGACCTGGCCCCCCTTATGCAGGAGGAGGAATACGAAAAGGATACGCTTATTTTTAAAGAAGGTGAAATAGGTGATTGCATGTACATTATTCACCAGGGAGAAGTGAAGATTCATAAAGGCAATACCACCCTTGCTATTTTAAAAGAAAAAGAAGTTTTTGGAGAGCTGGCCCTGCTGGACCCGGAAGCAAGATCAGCCAGTGCTACTACCATTACGGATTGTATTTTGTTCCGGATAGAACAAGAACCGTTTTATGAATTGATTGAAAACCGTACGGAAGTAGCAAGAGGATTTATTAAAATACTTTGCCAGCGACTAAGAGCTTTAAATGAAAAATCAATCGGCAAGATCTAGTTCATTTTTTTCGTTTTCAATGTATCAGGAATAATCATTCTTTCTTCATGCTGCAGTAGCAATCCTGCAGAAAACAAATTAAATTTAGGTAACGCTTTTACCTGATGTGCCACAGGTTCTTTTTTTATACCATTTTTATTTTTTGTTGCCTCCGCTCCCTGGCGCAAACTCCCCTTTATACACACCAGCAATTATTTAAAGTAGAAGATGGACTGCCGCAAAGTTTTATCAGCGGTATTGTACAGGATAAAGATGGGTTTATCTGGATTGCGACCTTAGATGGCCTGGCCCGGTACGATGGTCGTGGATTTAAAATCTTTCGCCAGCAGCGAAAAGATAGTAACAGCCTTAGCTCAAATGTAATTAACCTGTTGGCTAAAGATAAATATGGTCATTTCTGGATAAAATACCAGGGTCAGCAGGTTGACAACTTTGATCCCGTCACATTTAAAGTACAACATGCCAGTAATAATCCTGTATTGCAAAATGCAACAAAGCCCAACAACAACCGGGATTATGATTATCATTCCAACAGGTGGGTATTCGCTATCCCCGGAAAAGGGATAGGCTGGGTCGATACGAGGACAGGGTTGGAGATATATGCGAACAGGAGCAATGGCAAATTGATGAATGATACCATTGTCAGTTTACTACAGGAAGAAAATGGAGTGTTATGGTTGGTATCTCCCGCTGGTATTCACAGGTCTGATTCCACACAACAACATTTCGAATGGATACCTTTTCGTATTCCTGTCAGGTTTGATCCCGAAACTTTTGTACAAACAATTTTTGTAGAAAAAATGTTGGTCATCGGGTTATTGGATCGCCTCCTGCTGATTGATGTTGATGCCCAAAAAATTTCAACCATCACTATTCCACCCGGTAAAGTAAATGGAATTGATTTCCCAATGAATTCGCTTCAAAAAGACAGCCATGGTGAATTATACTTCAGAAGCAGTGGCCGCATCTTCCGCCTGGAGAAAGACGGGAAGCTAACATTGATCTGGGAAAATAATATAGAGAAGGGGCGTCGGATTACTTCTTTTTTTGTAGATCGATCAGATGTGCTTTGGGTAGGCATTGATGCCGGCGGCCTCGCAAAAATCAATTTGAGGTCGATGCCTTTCATGGCCGGCCGCTACCAGTATAACTTTCATACGGATGTATTAACACAGGCAGGCATTCCATTACAATCACTACCCGATATATGGATAAAATCCAAGTGGTCATATAATTTCCGCTATGCTTACGGGGCTGACTCGGCATTATATATCAGTAATGTGGATTCGATTTTCAGCAGGGTTTATTGTTGGCAAAAGAATAAATTTTTTCCACTTTCTTTTCCGGCAGTAAAGTCGGCTCATTTTCGCGGATTGTATGCCGGCAATGACGGCTCCGTGTGGGCCCTGGATAATTATAATTACGGCATATGGTATTGGAAGGATAAGCTATCGAACCCGGTCTTTACTGCCGTTGAATTACCGGTCAATGCAAGGAGAAATTTTTTTGCTGACTTATTAACTATTGACAATTTTCAGTGGGTCACTACATACGGCAAGGGATTATTTCAACTAAAGGACGGGAAGGGTATTAATCATTATGAAAAAAGTTCCGGTAAAAATGCCCTGCCTTTTGATCTGACTGATCTTTGCGCTGATCCAAAGGACCCGTATAAGTTTTGGATTGGCTCACTGGGAGGCGGGATGATACTATGGGATAGTAAAAGCGGGGTAAAAAAAATATTTACCACAGACGATGGCCTACCGAATAATACGATTTATTGCATTGTTGCTGACAAAAATGGTGAGTTGTGGTTAAGCACCAACAAAGGAATCTGCCGCTTTAATACAGCTGATTTTAGTACGCATAATTTTGAAAAAACCGATGGCCTTTCGGGGAACGAGTTCAATCGTTTTCATAAATTTCAATTCCCGGATAATCGTATTGCATTTGGCGGACCGGATGGTTATACAGTGTTTAATCCAGACGATTTTAAACTGAAAAAAGATAATCTCCAGGCAGGTATACAAATTACCGGAATCCAGATCAATAACCAGTTGCAGGATTTCACCACCAAAGACGGTTACATTGACCAACCTTTTAATCAGCTCCGCAAACTCACCTTACCTTATAACCGAAATTATATTACGGTGGAGTTTGTTTCTCTTTTATTTAACGAGCCCCAGAAAATCCGTTATCGCTACAAGCTGACAGGTGTGGACAATAATTGGAACGAAGGCGCCAGAAATTTTGCCCAATACACCCAGTTACGTCCCGGCAATTATAAATTGTTGATGAACGCCACGGATATGGACGGGCAGTGGAGTTCGAACATCAGGGAGTTGGACATACAGATACGTCCTCCTTTTTGGCTCAGTTGGTGGGCCTATGGCTTTTACGTGCTTGCGGCTATAATGCTTATCCGAACATACTGGCGCTATCATGGAAAACGAATTCTTGAACAGCAACAGCTTGTTTTCGAACAACTCGAGGCAAAGCGATTAAGAGAGCTTGACCAGGTAAAGGACCGCTTTTTTGCCAATATCACTCATGAGTTCCGTACTCCCCTTACCCTTATCACCACTCCTTTGGAAAGATTGGGAAAAGATCCGGGTCTTTCAGACAATGCCCGCCAAACTGTAATGACAGCGCAACGAAATGCGGGTCAAATGCTCAGGTTAATAAACCAGTTGCTGGACCTGGGTAAGCTTGAGGCCGGCCAAATGAAACTTGTTCAGTCAATTGGCGAACCCAAAGTTTTCGTAGAAGAAATTCTTGATTCGTTTAAGGAGCGATCGAAAGAGAAAAATATACAGCTTAGTTTTTCATCGGCGGGTATTGACGGTATATACCGGTTTGACAAGGATAAATGGGAAAGAATTATTACGAACCTACTAAGTAATGCGCTGAAGTTTACTCCATTTGGTGGCGCTGTCAATGTGTTGCTGGAGGGCAGGGAGGAAGAAAATTCCGTTTTTGTCGCGAGGTTTATTGTGGAAGACAGCGGGCCGGGAATTCCGCCGGCAGACCTGGAAAAAATATTCGATCGCTTTTACCAGTCAGAATCAACGATGTCCGGCAGTGCTGGTGGCACTGGTATCGGGCTTTCTTTGGTTAGGGAATTAGTAAAGTTTATGCACGGAACTATACATGTTGAAAGTAAGAAAGGCGGGGGTGCAAAATTTATCGTTGAAATTCCTTTGAGCAAAATAGAACCCGGGGAGCAAATACCTGAAGAAACAGCTGCTGTGAGTGATGTGATACCTGTTGATAAAATGCAGGAAAAGTCTGCTCAAAGAGAGGAGCCCCTGATTTTAGTGGTGGAAGATAGCGGGGAGCTTCGGTCATATGTACTTGCCAGTTTATCCGAAAAATGGCGAAGCATTGCAGCTTCAGATGGAATGGTCGGGTGGGATCTTATTTTACAAGAAATGCCCGATGTTGTCATCAGCGATGTTATGATGCCCGGAAAAGATGGCTTCGAGCTATGCAGTTTATGCAAAACTGATAGCCGAACCGCTCATATTGGTTTTATCCTGCTGACCTCAAGGGCGGCTCATGCTGCCAGGATCGAGGGGCTTGAAACAGGTGCCGACGATTATATCACCAAACCCTTTCACCAGGATGAACTGGAGCTGCGCATTCAAAATCTTCTCCAGCTACAGGAGAAAACCAGGGAATTTCTTAAATCACAGCTTTTGCCCCGTGAGCCTGGCATAATAACAGCCCCGGTAAAAGACGATTTTATCAGCCAGCTGTATAGTGTAATAGAAAATAAGCTTGACGATCCCCAATTAAGCGTGGAATATTTGGCCAGGACTGTCGGTATGAGCCGAAGCAGTCTGAATAGAAAACTGAACGCATTACTGGATATATCCGCTAACGATCTTGTCCGGAGTTACCGCCTACAAAAAGGGGCGGCTTACCTAACGGCGGGTCATGATATTTCGGGTACGGCTTACAAGGTTGGGTTTACAAGTCCTTCTTATTTTGCTAAATGCTTTAAGGATGAATATGGCCTGACGCCTTCAGAATTTATTTCCAAATCGGCCCTGGGTCAAAATTGATAGTCTTCGCCTGAAATTTGATAGGGGAAATGAAATTTTATGCACTAACTTTAAAGGGTAAACACTTAATGGGCCGAACTCTCACTTTTTTTTCTTCGACATCCTTCCCCTCTTGAATATAGTTTTTGACGTTTTGCTCAATTTGATTAGTGGCAACATATGCCATCTTTTGTACAGACTTAACTTTTAACCACCTAATTGCGAAAACTGGCAGGGTCCAGTCAAAACTTATTTTATGAGGAAATTCAAGAAGCACCAGCTCCGGATTTGGTCTACGTTCTGCTTTTTCATTTTTAGCCTGGTAACAATTACTTCAAATGCGCAATCCCCTGCCATGGGGGATTTTGCAATATTTGCCGGCTCCGGCGTTTCGGGATCGGTAACTCCGCCTGCACCCGGGTATGGGGTTCAAATAGGGTCTTCGATTACTGTTAATGGTGGATCAGTAGGGAGTTATAGTCTTGTACAAACAACGGGCAATGCAACTATCAACTCAAATATCTATTCAGGTGGGAAGGTTGTTCTTACCAATAGCAATGTGGTGTCGGGTAAAATAGCAGCGGCAAATTCAGCCTCACTGCCCGGTACAATTTTATCTGTTGGATCCAGCGCCAACATTACCGGTAATATTGATGTGAATGGAAACATCGTTATCGGGGGAGGAACGGTTTCCGGCATCGTTACCCATCCTCCGGGTACTACTTATTCTGGGCCGTCAATTGGCTCCAGGGATGTTACGGGAACCCCGGCATTACCTGATTTGCCGTCGCTACCGGGCATTACCCAATTTCCGGAACCAGAACCGAATGTTGTTCCCCAGGACATCACAAATACCAAAACAATTGAACCAGGATTTTATAAAAACGTAACACTTGGCGGAAACAAAACACTTACGCTTGAAGGAGTCGGCACCTATGTGTTTAGTTCATTTCAATTGAGCGGAAATTCTAACAAACTTGTTTTTAATTTCAAAGATGCTACCTCCGGTAATTTCAAAATTTATGTGGAGGGTGATGCCGATTTCGGCAAATTAAATACAACTATTTCCAACGGTGGTGATGCTTCAAGAATTTTTATAGAAACCCATGGTAAGGGTACTGGTTCTTCTATTCCCGGGTATTCGTTTGTTATTGCGAATGGCTCATCAGGTGGTGGGTCAAAATGGCTGGGTACGGTGTGGGCCCCTTATGCCGGGGTGAATGTGGGTTCGGGAACGGGATCGAGTACCCTGACAGGTGCATTATATAGCGGTGTGCAGGTGAAGCTTCAAAGTGGAGTAACATTTAATTACAGTCCGCTTGCGGAAGAGGAAAACGTAATTTTTCCTTTTAATCCTTCGGTGGGTAAGGTTTCAACTATAATTGGTGCGGAGCTGACTTCACTTACCGGGGGAGTAAGTGACGAGGCGCACAAGGTGTTGATGATTTTGGGCGACTATGTATTGATTGATGTGATTGCGAGGGTCGGCCATGAGGCAGAGGCGCTGAGCTACCTCATAAGTGAAGGGATGACAGGGATTATAAGCAACGGAACCAATACGCTTATTACAACCGGAGAATTCCCTATTGCCAATTTGCTTCATCTTAATACAAGGGGTGATATAATAAATTTTTGCCGGCCGGTATATGTCCCGCTGGGAAACAATGGCCTGATAAAGAATGCAGGCGATACAGCTATCGGCTCACAACTGGTGAGGAATGGTTATAACCTGCATGGCCTTGGTGTGAAAATAGGTGTCCTTTCCGATAGTTATAATTCACAGGTTACACCAACCAGTAATCCAGCCGAGCTGGATATCACAACCGGTGAAATTCCCGGTGTTGGAAATACTATTAATTCCACCCCTGTGCAGGTAGTGCAGGAGTTTCCATATGGCGCCCGTTCGGACGAAGGAAGGGCCATGCTTCAAATAATTCATGACATTGCGCCAAAAGCGGAGTTGGCTTTCAGAACAGGTTTTATAAGCCCGGGTGATTTTGCCGTTGGTATTAAGCAAATGCAGGAAATAGGTTGCCAGGTAGTTGTCGACGACATTATTTATATCAACGAACCTTTTTTAAGAGATGGTCCCGTCGCTAAAATGGTAGATGAAGTGAAAGCGTTGGGCGTTACTTATTTCACTTCAGCTGGTAATTTCAGCAATAAATCTCATGAGCAAAATTATCGGCCTGTTGCAGCACCGGCAGGTTTCGCTGCCGGCACTACTGCCCATGATTTTAGCGGCACAGGTGATGTGTACCAGCGCATCAGGTTGAAACCCGGATCTTATACGATCGCCTTACAGTGGGATGATGATATTTATTCAATCGGGCAAACGCAAGCCGGTGGCACTAAGAATGACTTTGATATTTATCTCACTGATCTGACTGGCAATATTATTTGTGGCTATAACAGGAACAATGAATTTGGAGATCCGTTTGAGTTTTTGGCCTATTCAGTTAGCAGTAGCGTAGCAGAAGTAGATGCCAATATCTTAATTACCCGTGCAAATACCGGAACTGCAACTCCCCGGTTCAAGTACATCATCTTCAGAGGTGATGCTGTCATTGCAGAATACCAGGTTGGCGGCTCTACCATCGTTGCGCAGGCAAACGCCGCAGGCGCTATTGCAGTTGCCGCAATCAATTATTTTAAAACACCTGTCTTTACATCTGCAACTCCCACAATAGCGCCATATTCTTCCATAGGTGGAACGTTAATTGGTGGAGTAGATCGCCACAAACCGGATATAACAGCTCCTGATGGTGTAAATACAAGTGTAAACATGGGTGTGGATTATGCCGGAGACACCGATCCTTTTTCTAATTTCTTCGGCACTTCGGCAGCGGCGCCACATGCGGCTGCTACGGCTGCCCTACTTATTGAAGGCAGAAAGAGATTTCTTGATGAAGTCGTTTCGCCCGATGGAGTGAAAGAGTTATTACAAACTACCGCAATAAATGTTGGTCCGGCTAATGCAGCCGGCGCAGGCCTCATCCAGGCCGACCTGGCCATGCGTTCCTTTGCTGAGCCCACGCCTTTTCTTATTTCCCTGGAGTATCCTTCCAGCATTACGCCGACGAGTTATCCCACAAGCTCTTTCACGTTAACTGTAAATGGTAATTACTTGTCAGAGGAATCACAGGTATTATTCAGAGGGAGCCCGGTACAAACCACGTTTGTCAGTACTACCGAATTAACGGCCATTATTCCTGCGTTTGACTCCGGGAATCCGGCTATACAGGTGTATACACCTCCCATTGCAAATGGAGATGGTGGCTATTCAAACATAATACAGTTTTTCTCCCTTGCAAAAAAGGCAATCACCGTTGCGGCTGATCCAAAGACAAAAAAATATGGCGAACAGCTACCGGCTTTTACTTCCACTATTTTAGTTGACAATGTTCCTTTGGCTCAGAGCGGTTTAACACTTGAGGATATAGGACTGGAAAATCTTACCTATGCAACCAATGCAACCCCGCTATCCAATATTGGCAGTCAGTATTTCATAAAGCCGGTAAGAACATTTGACCTTAACAATCCTACTGACGCCGGGCTGCTGGAGGTTTATACTTATGATACTATTCCGGGAATACTTACCATTGTAAAATTGCCGGTGACTGTGATACCGGAAAATCAAACTATCACGTACGGGCAGGATCTTGCACCAATCACTTTCAGGTATGAAGTTGATCCTGCAATAGCGACAGCTAATCCGGAAGTGGTAAACATTATCAGATTGTCTCATGAAGAATTCCTGGCGACTGATGCTATTGGATTGGTGAACAAGCTGCCTGTAGCTATTTCCAACGGGGTGCTTCCCATAGCTATTTCCAACGGTTTTCCAATTGCCATTTCCAACGGGCTGCCCGTTGCTATTTCTAATGGCGAGGAACTTCCACTTTACAATGCGCAGTCTGTTACTGGCTTCGATATAGGTGTCGCTACAGTAACTCCTTATACGCTTACACAACAGGAGTTGGCTAATCTTAGCTTTTATGCCAGTGAAAAATCTTTACTGAGCACGAGACAATTAACACCCAACACAAAGGTTATTGATATTACCCAAGAGTCCATTCTCGGCTACAATAGCGATCCTTCCCTGACAACCATGGTTAATACCGTAGAACCAGTAAAAGCAAAAGGAGTATTGGGTGCGGAGCCTTTATCTAATGGCAGTTTGCCCGTCGCTATTTCAAATGGATTTCCCGTTGCGATTTCCAACGCATTCCCTGTTGCAATTTCCAATGGTTCGCTGCCAATTGTCATTTCGAACGGGCTGCCCGTTGTTATTTCCAATGGCACGCTGCCAATAGCTATTTCGAATAGCTTTACAGAACAGTCGCATCGGATTGCTGTGATTATTGATCAGGCAGATGTAACTGAGCAAACAGGAATAGTTCTGAGAGCGTTAAACACGATTACAGGACTATCTTCCGGAACGCAGTATATCATTCCCGGTAGCGTTCTTAATGACAATTATGATATTACTTATGGGTTAGGCACATTGACTGTTAACCCGGCTAACGTAACTGTAAAGGCAAATAATGTTACCAGGGCATATGGAGAGCCTAACCCCGAATTAACTGCTACTTATACGGGTTTGCAATATGGCGAGGATTTTGAATCAAGTGATATAACCGGAAGCCCATTGTTAACTACCACTGCTGTTCAATCAAGCCCTGTAGGCGTTTATCCTATCACAGCATCTGCGGGCACTCTTTCTTCCTATAATTACGCCTTTAACTTTGAAAATGGGGTATTGACAATAGAGAATAATCCTTGCTTAATCACGCATAAACCATTTACAAATTTTGGCAGTACGGCCAACCCCGGCACCGCTACCAGTTTATGGTTAAGTATTGTTACAAAAGTAAGCGGCCAGTTAAGCCAGCAGGGCGATTATCTTTTATACCAGTTTGGCACCGTTACCTTCAACAACATAAATTCGAGACCCGCTGTAAATGATCTGCCAATCCCTGCCGGAAAAATTATAGCGGACAATGTTTCTACCCCTGAAACGTATTATGACGCTGCTACAAATATGTGGATCACAAAGGTTCCAATAGGCTTTAGTAGTACTTCCGATATTTTTATAACCGGGGTGATTATTAATTCTTCAAATGGATTTTCAAAGAAGAACAATGCTAATTCAGTAGTAAAGGGAATATTTTACAGCAACAAATTCTTCGGCGATCAGTGGGCTTATGCGATAGCAGCTTACCAGCCCCAGTTTTCGTATAGTGCCATTGCGGCTCCCGGCCAGGTGACTTCCATCAACGGAGACTACCGGGCTGGTACACCTACCACGCAATTAAACAATCTTGTTAATGGCGGAAGTGGCGGAGGAGGAAATAACTATACGGGGAGCCCGAGTTCATTTGAAAACTTTACAGCCTGCCAGCAAGGCTCTTCGAATATCACCAATGTTTCATCAAGACCGGGGTCAGCCACAGGTATGGTGGTTAACGAAAGCGGCAGTTTAGTAAAACCAGGATTTATAGTTGCTCCCAATCCGGCCGGTAGTTACCTTGATATATCATTTAGCCCGTCGGTACCGGGAAAAACCAGGCTTAGTATTTATACAATCAGTGGAATAAAAGTGCTGGATGTATTCGATGGCTTAAGTGATGCAGGGACATTATATCAGAAGAAAATAGATATAAGCCGGTTGCCCGGTGGAGTCTATTTCATCAGGTTGCAAAACGATAAGAAAAATGAAATAAAAAAATTAATCATTGCCCGATAAAAAAGTAAATCCTTTGATAACTGTTCATAAAGTGAATTGATATGAAACGCAATAACCTGCTTTTATGGGTGGCCTTAATTTCATTTTCAATAAATGGACTGGCGCAGCCAGGCGCTGGCCCGGACATGGAAAAACAACAGGATACCGTATTAATAAATAATTTGATCCAGCAAAGCACTGATCAGCGAAGTACTGATCCGGATAAATCCCTGGAATTAGCGCTACAAGCTAAAGAGCTTGCAGAAAAAGTTGATTTTAAAAAAGGGGAGGCCTACGCCTATAAAAACATTGGTCTCGCCTACCTGGTGCAGTCAAAATATATAGAGGCTCTTCAAAATTATGAGCAGTCGTTAAAGATATTTGAAGACATCAAATATGATGAGGGCATTGCCAACCTGCTGGGCAATATCGGGGTCATCTATTATTACCAGGGGGATATGGTAAAAGCATTGGATTACTATCTGCGATCACTGAAGATAGCAGAAAGAACGGGTAATAAGCTTCGGATTATGCCTATGCTTAATAATGTCGGCGCAATTTATGGACTGAAGCCTGATACGTATGATAAGGCGCTGCAATATTACCTGCAGGCTCTTCCAATATGTGAGGAATTAGGCGACAAAGATGCTTTGGGGGGAATTTGTGTAAACGTAGGTGATATTTATGCGGATTCTGCGTTTAAGCAAAATGATGATGAAAAGGCGCTGGAGTATTTTAATAAAGCTCTAAAGGCTTATGGTCCCAATGCTGATGGAAGCCCAAATGCATATAACGCTATTGGGAAACTATATCTCAAACAGGGGAAATATGAGAAAGCGCTCAATAATCATTCACAAGCGCTGGCTATTTCTGAAAAGCTGAATGATAAGCTTAAAATAGTACAGTCACTAATCGGACTGGCAAAGGTTTATTCCCAACAAAATGATTATAAAACTGCAATAAGTTATTTTAAGAAGGCGGAGCCATTGGCGGTAGAGATACAATCCACCAACATACAGCTTGAGTTGTATGGATACATGTCGAAGACATACGCCGATGCAAAGGATTTTGGAAAAGCCTATGCTTACCATTCTCTTTACGGCAATGTAAAAGATACCGTTTATAATAACGAAACCGATAAGAAATTAACCACCATACAATTTGACTTCGATCTGGAAAAAAAGCAAAACGAAATCAACCTGCTGACAAAAGACAATGCATTGAATGAATTACAGCTGAGACGGCAGAAATTGGAAAAGACGGCGTTGACGGTGGTATTGGTGCTCGTTTTTTTAATCGCCATATTAATACTACGTAATAACCGGATCAAGGCGAGAACCAATAAAATACTGGACAGGCAAAAGGATGAGATTGAACATTTACTGTTGAATATATTGCCGGCCGAAGTGGCAAAAGAATTGCAGGTAAACGGCACTTCCGCCCCCCGCAATTATGAATCCGTCTCTGTGATGTTTACCGATTTCAAAGGATTTACGTCAATCGCCGATAAAGTATCTCCGCAAGAGCTGATCGAGGAACTGAATGCATGCTTCCTGGTGTTCGACAATATTATTGAGAAATATGACCTTGAGAAGATAAAAACAATCGGCGATTCCTACATGTGTGCGGGTGGTGTTCCAACACCTGATGATCAGCATGTATTCAAAATCGTCAAAGCGAGCCTGGAAATACAACAATACATTACTGAAAATAATATTAAGCGAAGAGAATCGGGGCTAGCACCATGGGATCTCCGGATAGGAATACATGTCGGTCCTGTCGTAGCAGGTGTAGTAGGAAAGAAAAAATATGCCTATGACATTTGGGGCAGCACGGTTAATATCGCCAGCAGGATGGAAAGCAACGGCGAACCAGGCCAGGTAAATGTTTCCTCCGCTGTGTATGATATAATCCAGGAAAAATATGCCTGCGCTTACCGGGGAAAAATTTATGCAAAAAATGTTGGTGAAGTAGATATGTATTTCGTGCAATATGAAAAGCCGGTGATTATACATCCAATGGGACGAAATGAGTCGTCTGAATATTCTTTAAACGATCAAACTCGCCAGCAACCGGTTACAGGTTAGTTTGCATTATTCATTCCTTCTCGTTGCATACTAATGGTCATTTGCTCTGCGAAATCACATATTCCCTATCTTAGAGCTTTTAGTGATATTCGAATGTTTTTGATATGCAAAAAGAACAAGCAGTACAACAGGTAATTGAAGACCAGGGAATACTTCCTTTATTTTATAACGACGACATTGAAGTTTGTTTAGCCATTACACGGTCTTTGTATGGAGCAGGCATCAGGTGCATTGAGTTTACCAACAGAGGCGAAAAGGCATTGGGTAATTTCAGACAGCTGGTAAAGGCCCGTGATGCTGATATGAAGGATATGTTGCTGGCCATTGGTACTATTAAAACGGGTGATGAGGCGTCGCGGTTTATTGATGCTGGTGCTGATTGCCTTATTAGTCCTGTGTTTGACAGTACAGTCTGTGATGTAGCTTACCTGAATAAGGTTTTGTGGGTCCCGGGTTGTATGACGCCAACAGAAATTGACGTCGCGCAAAAGGCAGGCTGCACTACCTTAAAATTATTTCCGGGCAATGTGCTGGGCCCGGGTTTTGTAGAAGCCATTCAACCTTTATTTACGGGTTTAAAATATATTGTGACCGGCGGCGTAGATATTACAGAGGAAAGTCTTCGTCCATGGTTTAAGGCAGGCGCGGCTGGTGTGGGCCTGGGCAGTAAATTGATAACCCGGCAGGTTATCGAAAGCAATGGTTATAACGAGTTGCAAACTTCAACTGAAAACATTCTCTCCATCATCCAAAAGCTTAAGCGTAAATAAAAGTAATCAGCGATTAGCACGAGCACTTTAATTGTTAATCGGGACCAACCTTATTATTTTATTCAACTGCTCATAATTTTATCACTTGCACACCATAATTATTGAATACTCATCAATATTGCGTTTAAAAGTTTAGATTTGCATCCGCAACAAAAGGGGTGCCTTGCAAAATACCAGGACTAATAATTCAGATATTTTGCTGAAACAAAGGCTGAGATTATACCCATTGAAAGAAGCATGCTCTTACATTGTTTCTTTCAAACACCTGATCCGGGTAATGCCGGCGTAGGGAATAGATAGTAAAATCATAAGTTCGGTCGCACCGCCTTTTGTTGGCTCAATATGTTATTTCATTAAAATTGATTTCAATGAGCAATGAATGGCAACTGCTTTTGCAACAAATTAGCCAAACAGACTGGATTCAATGGACGGCAGTGATCCTGGGTGTGGCTGAAGTATTATTTGCAAAGGCAAATAAAATCTGGTTATACCCATCGGGAATTGCTAGTATACTGTTGTCTGTCTATATTCTTTTCCTGGCAGGCTTGTATGCTGAATGTTTATTACATGGTTATTATTTGGTGATGAGCATCTATGGCTGGTGGTATTGGAAAAAAAAGAAAGGTCAACCCTCATTGGCGATCACTTCCTGCAGCTACAAAGATTGGAAAGTCGTTTTTACCATTATAATAGCAGGATTCATTGTATTGTTTTCGTTGTTAAAGTATTTTACTCCTTCAACAGTACCGGTATGGGATGCGTGGGTAAGTGCTGTTGCCTGGGCCGGTATGTGGCTGCTTGCAAAACGAAAAATTGAGAACTGGATAGTTTTGAATATCTCCAATTTCTTTGCCATACCTCTGCTGTTCCATAAAGGTTTACCGCTGTATGCAGCGCTTACGATCTTTTTATTTGTTATCGCTATACAAGGTTATATAAAATGGAAAAGAATCATGAGGAGTGACAGTGAACAATTTCAATACTCAACAGCTTCATGATTCAAAAAGTTTTCTTTTGTTCGACAAACGATATTTATGAGCCAGATATCACACCCGGGAAGTTTCATTGCTTCTGAAATAACAGATGTAATAAGAAATAATGCTGCCGAAGCGGAAAAACTGGTCCGGCTGCATGATAGACAGTTAGAAGTTATTTATCGTGAGAATTGGTTTAACCTGTTTGTTCCAAAAATTTTTGGAGGCCTAGAGTTGAGTTTACCCGAAGCATTACGGGTAGAAGAAGCACTTGCATGGGCCGACGGAAGCATGGGCTGGACGGTGACATTGTGTAGTGGCGCTAATTGGTTCATCGGGTTTTTAAACTCCGAAGCGGCAAAAGAGATTTTTTTAAATCCAAAAGCTTGTCTGGCCGGAAGTGGAAAAGTTTCTGGTATTGCAAAGATCACCGATAATGGTTACGAGATATCTGGTCGTTGGAAGTATGCAAGCGGCGCGCCGCATGCTACCGTCTTCACCGCTAATTGTGTGATCGAAAGGGATGGCTTTTTGTTAAAAGATGATTTTGGAAATTCCCTTGTTAATTCTTTTTGGTTCCGGAGATCAGAAGTGATCATACACGAAGACTGGAATTGTATGGGAATGATTGCCACTGCCAGTCATAGTTTTGAAGTCAAACAATTACAGGTGCCAAAAAACCGATCCTTTGTCATTGATAGTGCAACCGCAGTTTTAAATCATCCGGTATATAAATTTCCTTTCCTTCAATTTGCAGAAACTACATTGGCAGTCAATATGTCGGGAATGGCTGTATGTTTTTTGGATCTCGCTGAAAAATTGTTGCAGGAGAAGATGCAACAAAATGACGATGGAATAAAAAACGTTAAAGCTGTCAATGGAAAAATTTAAGAAGGCAGGAATGAGGCTCAACGCTGCAAGGAAATTATTTTATTCAACAGTAGAAAAAGCATGGGATGAATTGTTTTTGACCGATGCTATAAACGAAACATTGTTAAATGAATTGAGCAAGATATGTCATCATCTTGCAAAAAATGCAAGAGAAATAGTCGATGATCTTTATCCTTATTGCGGACTTATAGCTGCCAATCGTGATTCGGAGATCAACAGGGTATGGCGCAATTTACATACGGCAAGCCAGCACAGCTTGTTGAGCAGTTTTAATAAAGAATAGTAATGACCCAGATCAAAAAATTAGGACAAAACTGATAAAAAAATCAATATCCCCCGGGGACAACAGTAGTTTGCTTCTGGATTATTGATTTTTCCCTATTTTACATCCTGCTTGTTGAATTTGTCGTCTATGTGCTTGTCAATCCCTGTTCGTTTTATAGTTGTTTTCATATCGGTTTTGTTTTCCTGCCAACTCAATGCACAGGATATACAGGTCCGGTATTTAGGTATTGAAAACGGTCTTTCCAATAACGTCGTCAATACCATTTTCCAGGATCATAACGGATTTATGTGGTTTGGAACATATGATGGACTAAACCGTTATGATGGGCACAGTTTTAAAACCTACCGGAATATTATTGACGACAGCACGTCTCTGAGCTCCAATAATATTAATGCCATTGATGAAGACGCAAGCCACCAGCTTTGGATAGGTGGGCAGAAAGAGGTTAATATTTTAAACCCGGTTACGTCAACTTTCTCTACGCCCTCTTACTCTTTTTATAAAGGAAAAACTACCCGGCAACTTAACGATAATGTAATTGCGATCTCGGTCATTTATGGGGAGAAAGTACTGGCAGGCACACAGCACAACGGGCTTTTTTATTTTTCAGACGCGAATATCGGGCGACAGATCCCGTTAAAATCGAAAGGAAAAGATGTTTTGAACTACTACGTATCTGCCATCAACTATGACAAACGAAAAGGAGTTGCGTATGTATTTGTACAGGATAATGGATTGTATGAATTCAATTTCAAAGATGGCTCGCTTCATTTAAAAAGTGATGTGCAGCGTTATGCTAATTGTTTAAAAGCCACTGGCAATGAAAAGTTGTGGCTTGGCAATGACTGGGGGCTTTATCTGTTCGATGAAACGACGAATCGTTTTTCTGAAAGTTATATTTCATATAGAGGCCCCGTTGTAAATCTTTGCGAGGATAAAAAGGGAGCCCTGTGGATCGCAACAGATGGAGCGGGGGTATGGCTGCTGGAACAAGGCGGGTCAAAAGCGAAACACTTGCAACCCACGAATGAAAATGGCAAATCGCTGATCAACAGCAACTCCGCTTATGCGGTGTGTGAAGATAAAGAAGAGCGAAAGTGGATTGGAACATTGCGGGGTGGCATAAATATTATAGAACCAGCATCACCGTTTAAGAAAATTATTTACCAGCCGGGTGATAATAATGCTTCAGTAAAAAACTTCATCTTTTCTTTTTGCGAAGATGAGCCCGGGAACATCTGGATTGGTACAGATGGCGCGGGGCTTCGTTACTGGAATCGCCCCACTAATACCTATCAAACCTTTGAGCATGATGAAAAAAATCCGGGTTCCATCAGCAGCAATTTTATCACCAGTATTATAAAAGATAAACAAAACAACACCTGGTTTTCCACCTGGTTTAATGGCATTAACCGGTACAATCGGGCAACAAAATCTTTTGAGCATTATACATGTTTCAACGCCAAAACAAAAACGATTAATAATAATATTTGGCGGTTGCTGGCTGATTCAAAGAATAGATTGTGGGCCTGCGCTGTAAGAAACGGAGCCTTGTACCAGTTTGATTATCGTTCAAAACAATTTGTCGAGTTTGATAATAGCTTGTCTGAATTGCAGGCTCTGGCGGAAGACCATACCGGTACTCTCTGGGGCGGCGATTACTCTTCCCTGATAAAAATTGATACGCTTAATAAAAAGCATACTTATTATAAAGTAGGTCATCCCATACGTTGTATATACGAGGATAAGAAAAACAATTTTTGGGTAGGAACGCAGGAAGGTGGATTAATGCTCTTCGATAAAAAAACCGGCCATTTTCAACGCTATACTACCAACGAGGGGATTTCGAACAACACCGTGCTGCGTATACTCGAAGATGAGCTGGGAAATTTATGGCTCAGCACATACAATGGGCTATCAAAATTCAATGCTCAAAAAAATGAGTGGCAGAATTTTTACCAGTCTGATGGTTTGCAAAGCAATCAGTTTAGTTTTAACGCAGCCCTGGCGCTTCAAAGCGGTGAGTTCCTTTTTGGCGGTATTAAGGGGTTTAATATCTTTTATCCAGGCCATGTTCATAGCAAAAGCTTGTCGCCGGAATTATTCCTTTCCGGCCTTCGTGTTAACAATAGCCCGATTGCCAAAAATGAAAAATTTGTAAAAGAGAGAAATATCGAAAAGATCAGGCGCATCGTTATTCCCTATGATCAGGCCTTGCTTTCGCTGGAGTACCTGGGTTTGGATTATTCGGATGTAGCGAATATCAATTATGCGTATCGGTTAAAGGGGTGGGATAAACATTGGAACAATGTGGGTAATAGCCGTACGGCTAACTATTCAAACTTACAGGAAGGTGATTACATTTTTGAAGTAAAGGTGAGTAACAAAAGAGGGGCGTGGAGCGAACCGTATGATCTGCTCCATATAACAGTGCTGCCTCCCTGGTACCGCACCTGGTGGGCCTATTGTATATATTTCATTGCCGTGGGAAGCATCTTATATTTTTATACGTTGTACAAGAACCGCCAGGCCCGTTTGAAATTCCAAATCCAGTTAGCCAATGTAGAAGTGCAAAAGGAGAGAGAGCTGAATGAAAAAAAGATCGCTTTTTTTACCAACGTGTCGCATGAGTTTCGTACACCTTTGTCGCTTATTATTAACCCGATCAAAGATTTGCTGCATAAAACGGAAAACAAGGGTGAGACAAGGGAACTCCGGATTGTGTACCGGAATGCAAAACGCCTGCTACGATTGGTAGACCAACTTTTGCTTTTCAAAAAGACGGAACAGGAAACAGGCGTGCTGAATCTCAGCAACCAAAATGTTTATACGCTTTGCAGGGAAGTATTCTTATGCTTTTCAGAGCAGGCACGATCCCGAAGAATTGAATATGAGCTAAAATGTGATGCTAAGGATATCATGATAGAAGCGGACCGGGAAAAGATTGAGATTGCTTTGTTTAATATTTTGTCTAACGCTTTTAAGTTCACACCCGATGGGGGTTCGATAGCTTTGACGATAGAAGAAGATGAAGGGAATGTAAAAATTAGTGTTTCCGACACCGGTCCGGGTATTCCTGCCGAAGAAGGGCAAAAACTTTTTGAACGTTTCACTCAATTGAAAAGTGCCGATAATAAAGCGGGATTTGGTATTGGACTTTACCTGGTTAAAAATTTTGTGGAAGCTCATGGCGGATCAATATTGTTTAATGGGGAAGAGGGTAAGGGTACTACTTTTTATATTAGTTTGAAGTGCCTGAATGCAAACCGGGTAGTTGCTAATAACGGTACTTTGGAAACTGTAATAAATAAAGTTGACCAGGAGACGGATTTGGAGAAACCCGAAGCTTCATCGACGACAAAGCCGGTATCTTCTTTATTAAACGAAATGTCAGAAGATCCTGCAGAGCAGGAAGAGAGTCAAACCAATCCCTTGGTGATCCAGGAACTGGCTACCGAAAAACAGACATTGCTGATTATAGATGACGACCAGGAAATCAGGCATTATCTTGTCAATATCTTAAGTGATCAATACAAAATACTCCAGGCAGCGGATGGCAGTAAAGGACTGAAGCTGGCGAAAGAACATTTGCCCGACCTGATCATAAGCGATATTGTGATGCAGGGATTGGATGGTTTGGATCTTTGTAAAACAATTAAGGAAGACAGTTCCCTAAACCATATACCGGTCATTTTACTAACAGGCAGCTCGTCCGATGAAATGCAGCTAAAAGGCATGCACCAGGGAGCGGATGATTTTATTAAAAAGCCCTTTGATAAAGATATTTTAATGGCCAGGGTAAGTTCCATTTTAAAACGAAGGAATATCCTGCAGAGTTATTTCTATAATGAAGTAACCCTGGGATCGGCGAAATTTAAAGTATCTGCTGAGTACAAGGAGTTTATCGAAAACTGTATGAGGATCATTGAAGAGCATTTGCTGGATGATGATTTTTCGATAAAGGTATTGGCGACGGAAATGGGCATGAGCCATTCTAACCTGTACAAAAAAATAAGAGCGGTGTCTGGCCAGTCACTCAATAGTTTTATCCGCTTTGTACGTTTAAAAAAGGCGGCTGAGCTTTTGATCAGTACGGAAATGAATGTGAATGAAACAGCAACCATGGTTGGGTTTCAAAGTATAAAATATTTCCGGGCGCAGTTCAATAGCCTTTTTGGATTAAATCCTTCCGACTACATCAGGAAGTTCAGGAAGCCATTTCATAATAACCAGACCCTGGATCATAGCGTGAGGAAATAGATTCCCGGAATTGTCAAAATAGCAGTTATCTCTAAAAATTTCATGCAGTCTGAATCATTTGTTCCCTCAAAAGGGTGATATGGCAATGTTACCAACCTGCTATAAAATCTCATGACCGGACAGCGATCATTTTCCCGTTTTAATTTCTAATACGAGAATGAACCTCTTCCAGAACCCAATTTAAGCGTAAATCTTTCGGTCTTTAAGTTTAAAATTCAGAATTTGTACCCCTTTTTTGGATAATCAGGAACCCAGGCTAACTGATAGCGCAGTCTAAATTTGGTTTTGTATCACTGATATCAGCCAGGAGACGGTAGCAGGTTAAGGAGGATGTTCATTTAGACAACCAATGATTCAATTTTTTAAACTCTGACAAACTGTCGCTTCTTTTCCTACAAACTGTTCTGGCTTCTATCTCCATTTTTAATTTAAAACACGACTGCAAAATGAATTGCTTGCCAACGAATGAGAAAGGCGTTGTTGCGCCACCCCGTAAGCACAAACAGGCGCCGCTTATGCTCTGTTTGTTTTTGTTTTCTTTTTTATCCCTTTCAGCATTTGCACAAATCACCGTTACCGGACGGGTAACTTCGGGCGACACTTCCCTGGCGGATGTAACTGTACAGGTAAAAGGCGAGTCGACCGGCACGTCCACCAATGCGGAAGGAAGGTTTTCTATTACTGCTCCGGCAAAGGCTACACTTGTATTCTCGCACGTCAATTATGGCTCAACAGAGATTGCAGTGAATAGCAGAACTACGATTAATGTTGAACTGACGCCTACCAACGCTACACTAACCGATGTAGTGGTGGTTGGTTATAACAGTCAGCGTAAAGCGACGGTGACAGGTTCTATTTCTACCGTGAAGGGAGCGGAATTGGTAAAGAGTCCGCAGCCCAACCTTTCCAATTCACTTGCCGGAAGGTTTTCGGGAATGATTATCAACAATAGAAGCGGCGAGCCTGGATATGATGGCTCGGGAATTTTAATCCGCGGTTTTGGTACATTAAATAATAACAATGTACTAATTGTTGTGGATGGAGTGCCTGGCCAGATTGGCGGCCTGGAGAGACTGAATCCTAATGATATTGAAACCATATCTGTTTTAAAGGATGCTTCTGCTGCCATTTATGGTAACAGGGCGGCTAATGGTGTTATATTAATTACCACTAAACGTGGTAAAACCGGTAAACCAACCATTTCAGCAAGCTTCAACCAGGGTTTTTCTTCTCCAACCCGCTTGCCCAAGATGGCCGATGCTGCTACTTATGCAACTATTGTTAATGAAGTAGCTTATTATAATAACCAGGCAGGAGGTTTGAATCAACAATACAGCGCAGAGGAAATTCAAAAGTTCGCCAATGGTTCAGATCCGCTGAATTATCCTAATACCGATTGGCAGGAAGCTGCACTCAAGAATACAGCCTTGCAAAACCAGGCGAATGTTTCTGTTTCAGGTGGTTCTGAGAATATAAAATATTTTCTTTCTGCGGGTACTTTATACCAGGATGGGATTTATAAAAACGGAGCGACCAACTACAAGCAATACAGCTTCCGGTCCAACATTGATGCCAGCATAACAAAGGATTTTAAAGTCAGCTTATATCTTTCCGGCAGAGAGGAAGACAGGAAATTTCCTACTTCAGGCGCAGGCAGCATTTTCCGTTCTATCTACAGGGCCTATGCAACCTTACCCGCTTTTTATCCAAATGGATTGCCCTCCCGTGGTATTGAAGGATCGAATCCGGCAGTGATGTCAACCGATATAGGTGGATTGGTAAAAAATCCGGGACAGGTTTTCAATGGAATCCTAAAAGCCAGTTATAATATTCCAGCCGTAAAAGGATTATCAATTGATGGTTTTGCTGCTATTGATAAATCATGGTTTTTCACAAAGACATTGTCAAAGCCTTATTTGCTTTATTCTTATGACAAGAGTACAAACACCTACACACCAAGTACTGTAGGCGGCTCAAATAATCGTGCTACACTTTGGGAAGGACAAGTAAATCAAACCCAAATCACTTCAAACATCAAATTGAATTATCAAAGAAATTTTGGTTTACACAGCGTCAACAGCTTTGTTGGCTATGAGCAAAGTGAAATAAAATCTGAGAACTTCAATGCTTTCAGGCAAAACTTTCCTACTCCTGAAACACCTGAATTATCCCAGGGCGGTACCGCTGCTACCGATAGAGACAATGCGGGGAGCAGTTATAACTTTACAAGACGGAGTTTTATAGGAAAGATAGCTTACGATTATAACGAGAAATACCTGGCTGAAGTGCAGATGCGTGCAGATGGTTCGTCAACTTTTCCTGACGGAAGCCGGTATGGTTATTTTCCTTCTGTTTCTGCAGGATGGAGAATTTCAAAAGAATCATTTTTCAATGTTCCGTTCATAAATGATCTTAAGCTGAGAGCTTCTTATGGTTCGCTTGGAAATGATAACGTAGGATTGTTCCAATATCTCAACAATTATTTATTCGATGACGATTTGGTATTGGGATCATATACTCAATCAGGGGTGGTCCAAAATATTGTCCCAAGTATTGCGCTGGTCAAACTGGCCAATCCAAATATTCATTGGGAAGTTGCTAAAAAAATGGATATTGGTTTGGAAGGAACTTTCCTGAAGAACTTCTCCTTTGAGTTTATTTATTTCCAACAAAAACGTTCCAACATTCTTTGGACAAGAAATGCCTCCATACCTTTTGTTTCCGGTATTGTAAATCCTCATGGATCAGATCCTCTTGTCCCTTCTGAAAATATTGGCAAACTAAACAGCAATGGTATTGAAGCCACACTTGGGTACAATAACAAGGCAGGCGCATTTACCTATGGTATTTCGGGTAATATCACTTATGCAAAAAGTGAGATCATCAATATTGATGAAGCTTCAGCCGTATTGCCTCATCAAAGACAAACAGGGGGTCCTATGAATACCTATCTCCTGTATAATGCAATAGGCATTTTCCGTTCGGAAGATGATATCAACAAGTATCCGCACTTAAGCGTAGCAAAGCCGGGAGATCTTATTTACGAGGATTATAATGGTGATGGAAAAATTAGTGCTGACGACCAGGTGAGAACAAAGTACGGCAACATACCAGAAATCACTTATGGTGTTCTGATGAATGCCGGTTATAAAAACTTTGATTTTTCTGCAGTATTTGCAGGGCAGGCACATGTAAATCAATACGTATTGCCTGAATCTGGAACCATTGGTAATTTCTATAGTAGTTGGGCCGACAACCGCTGGAGTCCTACCAACACAAACGGAACCTATCCAAGAGTTGACACAAGAACTTCTTCTTCTGTAAATGGCGGATCGTACAACAGCACTTTCTGGTTGCAGAATGCTTCATTTCTTCGTTTGAAAAATGTGGAATTGGGCTATAATCTTTCACCTGAATGGCTGTCAAGAATAAGAATGCAATCGTTGAGATTGTATGCGAATGCATTCAACCTCTTCACCATTACAAAGCTGAAAGATGTTGACCCGGAAGGTAACAGTGGCAGCGGCCAGTTTTATCCGCAACAAAGAATTATCAACGTGGGAGTAAATGTTCGGTTCTAACTATTAAACAAAATGTATTATGAAATGAGCCATAAAATTTTCGAGCTATTATTCACATCAGCGATGAAAATTTAACGGCGAATTCCATCTGACATTTTTAAAAATTAAAAAATTTACAGATGAAAAATAAGTTTCTCAATCATATACTTATTGCTGCAGGATTGATGTCATTGGTTTCCTGCAAAAAAGATCTTCTCGATGTCACGCCAACCGACCGGGTTTCGGAAGCGGCCCTGCTAGCAGACTCTTCTATTTTTGAGTCTTTTGTGACGAACAGATATATCGGTATAAGATTACAAGATAAAGAGGGTGATGGAACCAATCCCGGATTTGGACGGGGCTTTGAATATGCTATGTGGAGCTCTTTAACCGATGAATCGATCTATAACAATGACGATAACACCTGGCTAATTCAAAGAGGTTTGCTGGCCCCTGAAAACACGGGTATTGCCGGTACCATCTGGGGAAGAAGCTATCGTAGCATACGTGAATGCAATTGGGCACTCAGTAATCTTGAACAAGTGCAAATGAGCGATGCACACAAAGCACAGCTCAAGGCCGAACTGCAATTCATTCGTGCATTTCGCTACCAGGACCTGATCAGGAACTATGGTGGTGTAGTGTTGATGGGTGATAACGTGTATAACCTTTCAGATAATTTGCAGGATGAAGCACTGTTTAAAAGAAGCAGTATCAAAGAATGCATTGACTATGTGTTGGCACAATTAGACGAAGCAGCAGCAAATCTTCCGGTAAATAATGACGGCTCATGGCTGCTTGGAAGAGCCACCAAAGGCGCAGCATTAGCACTCAAGTCAAGACTTACTTTATATGCGGCCAGCCCTTTATACAATGTTGGTACATGGCAGGATGCGGTGGCTGCAGCACAAGCTGTTATTGGTTTAGGTAAGTATGGTTTGTACACAGGAGGATATGGCAACCTGTTTTTAGATGCCAATAATAATGAAACCATTTTTGCACGACTGTATACCAAAAATGCAGGTCATACCCACCTGGAAATCGCCAATGGACCTAATGGATATGGTGGATGGGGTGGAAACCTTCCATTGCAGAACCTGGTGGACGATTATGAAATGGACAATGGAAAACCGATCACTGATCCTACGTCAAATTACGATCCGCAAGATCCTTATGTAAATCGTGATCCGCGTTTTTATGCAACGATATTATATAACGGTGCTATCTACAGGGGCAGAGCGCTTGAAACATTTACTCCAGGTGGTAAAGACAGTAAAGATGGTAATGACAACTGGAACACTTCTAAAACCGGCTATAATCTGAGGAAGTTTATGAATGAAGCCTATCCGTTGCAAAACCCATGGGGTAATGCAGGCTTTCAACCCTGGTACTATTTCCGCTATGCGGAGATCCTCCTGAATTTTGCAGAAGCTGCTAATGAAGCAGGCGGACCTGATGCGGTTCCGGCGGGTGCTACTTTGTCTGCTCGTGCTGCTATCAACATGGTCAGAAGCAGGGCGGGTGTAAATATGCCTGCGGTTTCAGCCGTGTCGCAAAGCGAAATGAGAACAGCGATCCGTAATGAGAGAAGAATAGAACTGGCATTTGAAGAACATCGGTTCTATGATGTACGCAGATGGAAGATAGCGGAAGAAACAGAGAGCAAACCTGCATTGGGCATTAGTATTACGATGAGTGGTGGTACATTGACCTATGCCAATAAGGTAGCCCTGGATGGTCGTGCATTTAATCCACGCATGTATTGGCTACCCATTCCAAGAGCGGAAATACAGGCTTCCGGAAATAAGATTGAACAGAACACAGGGTATTAATAGTTTTTTCATACGCAAGCAGTCTCTCTGGATATATGGCCCCGCTATTGCCGGGGCCATCCCCAGGGATTAAGCTTAAGTTGCTGACTGAAGAGTTCAATGGAAATTTTATAAAACCTTAGTTATGTATTCTTGCCGTTACCAGGCAATCAGTGATATGAAAAAACGAACTGCAATCCTCCTATACTCCTTTCTGGTATTGATATATAGCTGTTCAAAAAAAGATATAGCTAAAACCGATACAACCCCACCAACGCCAATTCCGGCAACACCAGTTGCAATGGCGGGAGTCAATTGGGCAGATGGCCGTGATAATTTTGTAGATGGATGGGTGATTCCATCCGGTCTTGAAGCAGGCGATGATTACAACATCGTATCAGCAAAAGCCGATGCCGTGTTGAGTGGCTTTCAAACAAACATGCCCGGAGTAAATACCGTTCGTTTACCTATCAACCCTCCATCAATATTGGAAGTATGGTGGAACCGCTACACAGGTGCTATTGATAAAGCAATAAGCAAGAATATGAATGTTATCCTGGCTTGCTGGGAATCGGCATCGTCACGCAACGGCTTAATTGATAATACTACTGCTTTCTGGAATATGTGGGATACTGTTGTAACAAAATATAGCAATAGTGCAAAAGTATTTTTCGAAGTATTCAACGAACCTCATGGCTATTCGCTGCCTGCATTAACCGATATATATGTGCAGTTTCTTTCGAGGTATCCTAATGTACCAAGAGAAAGAATTTTATTAGGTGGAACGGGTTATTCCGAAAACGTAACGGACATTGGAGCAGATAGCAGATTTTCCGGTTGTCTCCTTGCTTTGCATAATTATGCTTTTTGGGCGACACGTAGTTTATCCGATTGGCAATCTGACTGGAGAAGCCGGTTTGGCAGTTTTGCTTCAAGAACAATAGTTACAGAGTTTGGCGCTGGTATGACTACGGGAAAAGATTATTCCGGGTTGGTAAATAACGATAATGAAATTGCTTACATACAGGGTTCAACCAATGTATTCAGAACTGATAAGATATCCAGTGTTTATTGGCCGGGCTTAAGAGATAATGATTCGTACAGTATTCAAACCCGCAGTGGAAGCGGGGTAAATATTGCACTTACTACAACCAATATATCAGGAGTGTCGAGAATAAGATATGGCTGGGGATTATAATAAACTGTCTCATCGTCTTTGTGTTAACTTCGGAACGTTCTGATAATGATTTTCCATGATAGAGTAAATTGAAATGACAATTACATTCAACATCAAACGCATCATTTTATTCGTTGCTATTTTGGTTGCTGTTGATGCACAGAGCCAGGAAAGCAATGCGTCAGTAATAATGTTTGATCCGTCAAAGACATATCAGGCCATTGATAATTTTGCAGCATCAGATGCCTGGTCTTGCCAGTTTGTGGGTAATTGGCCTGAAGAAAAGAAGAATGCAATTGCCGATTTACTTTTTAGTACTGATACATTAAAAGATGGAGCCCCCAAAGGAATTGGATTGAGCATGTGGCGATATAACATTGGCGCCGGAAGTGCCAACCAGGGAATAAAAAGCGGAATCAAAGACGAGTGGCGTCGGGCCGCATTTCTTGAAAATGACAGCAATGAGGCCACAGCTCGTATCAAGGCGCAAAACTGGTTTTTGTTAGCTGCTCAAAAAAGAGGTGTAAATCAATTCCTGGCATTTTTTAATAGTCCGCCTGTTCATCTTACTATCAATAAAAAAGCATTTGCATCAAAAGGCCACACTAACATAGATGGCAATCGTTATAAAGATTTTGCAACTTACGCTGTCGAAGCAATTAGCCAGGTAAAAAAAGCGACCGGTGTTTCGTTCAACTACATTAGTCCCGTAAACGAACCGCAATGGGACTGGAGTGATGGCAAACAGGAAGGATGTCCCTATAATAATGCAGAAATAGGCAAATTAGTAAATGTCTTCAATGGTGAATTTCTTAGAAGCAATTTGACAACCAAGATTATCGTTCCTGAATCGGGACATTTAAAATACTTGTTGAAAAGTGATGATAAGCCGGGCAAAGACAATCAGGTGAATGCATTCTTCAATTCTTCATCTGCTGATTATGTCGGCAATCTCCCTGCGATTAAAGGAGTGACTGCCGCCCATAGTTATTTTTCAACTTCTCCTTATCGGGATGCAGTTGCCTTAAGAACACAGATCAGGGACAGTATTTTCAAAATAAAAGGATTGGAGCTCTGGCAAACAGAATATTGTATTCTCGGCGACAATGCAGGAGAGATAGATGGAGACAAAAAAGACCTTGGTATCGATCCGGCATTATACGTTGCCAAAGTGATTTATGAAGACCTTGTGTGGGCCAATGCATCTGCATGGCAATGGTGGTTAGCAATATCGCCGTATAACTACAAGGACGGTTTAATCTACATTGATAAAAATAAAACCAACGGCAATTATTACGATAGTAAGATTTTGTGGGTGTTGGGTAATTACAGTTTCTTTGTTCGGCCGGGTATGAATAGAATTGAAGCTTCAACTACCGCAAAAGAATTGTTTGTTTCAGCGTTTAAAGACAGTAAAGATAGATATGTAATAATAATTGTAAACCCATCTGCTGAAAAAAAGCCCATCTCTTTTAAAAAAGAAAATGTTGCATTGTCTGCAGATAAAATGCTTGTCACGTACACAACAGATGCAACAAACAATCTTAAAAAAAGTAGCGTACCCATAAATAAATTAATCATCCCTGCAAAAAGCGTGGTTTCGGTAATCCTTGATTGATTACAGCCTCTTGCAGGTGATATTACACATGACCATAAAGAACACGATAGTATTTCTTCTTTTTGCTTGCAGTGTTACAGCCTGCAGACAAACTGCGCTGCAACAGTTCTCCGACGTTTCGGAAAGTAGCGGTATCAGTTTCGCTAATAACATAACCGAAACGGAAAATCAAAATATATTCACCTATGAATACATGTACAACGGCGCCGGGGTTGCCGTTGGTGATATAAACAATGACGGTCTGCAGGATATTTTCTTTACTGCTAATCAAGTTTCCGATCAGCTATATCTTAATAAAGGCAATCTTCAGTTTGAGGATATCACTAAACCTGCAGGGGTAGAAGGTAAGCCAGGCTGGAAGACGGGTGTATCGATGGCAGATGTAAATGGTGATGGGTTGCTGGATATTTATGTTTGTTACTCAGGTAATGGCGAGCCGCAGAGCCGGAGCAATCAATTGTTCATTAACAAGGGCGTGCAGAAAGGTATCCCTGCTTTCAAGGACGAAGCTGTCGAATATGGTTTAGATGCTCCCGGCACCAATAGCACACAGTCACTTTTTTTTGATTATGATCGCGATGGTGATCTGGATATGTTCCTGCTCAATCATGCCACCATGTTTTACTCACCGCTTGTAAATACCTATAAGTTGCGGCATAAGCGGCATCCTTATTTTAGTAATTATTTGTTTCGGAATGATAGCGGGCATTTTACCAATGTTTCTGATTCATCGGGAATAGCAGGAGGTGGAAACAATTTTGGTTTGGGTGTAGTAGCGTCTGATATCAATAATGATGGGTGGCCCGACTTATATATGACCAATGATTATGAAGAGCAAGACTTTCTTTTGCTTAATAACCAGGATGGAACGTTTAGAGAGGTTACCAAAGAGGCATTAAAACATATTTCTAAATACGGAATGGGTTGCGACGTGGCCGATTGCAATAATGATGGCCGCATGGATATTATAGTACCTGATATGTGGCCCGAAGATAATTATCGCCAGAAAGTATTGCGCGGCCCTGATGAATACGATAAGTACAATATACTGGTCGATAGCGGTTATATGCATCAGAATATGCGCAACACGCTGCAATTAAATAATGGTAATACTGAAAATGATTTACCGCGATTTTCAGAGATAGGGCAATTAGCAGGTATCGCTAACACAGACTGGAGTTGGGCATCCCTGTTTGCCGACCTCGATAACGATGGAAGTAAAGATCTATACATTACAAATGGTTTCTGGCGGGATTATTCGAACATGGATTTTCAAACCTACCAGGTGCAGGAATTCAGAAAATTGTATGGCTTTAATGCTCCGCTATGGCAACTAATAGACAGTATTCCGCAAACTAAACTTTCGAATTATGCCTTTCATAATAAGGGAGATCTTACGTATGAAAATGTAACCGCACAATGGGGCTTGCATACTTCTAATGTATCGAATGGTGTAGCGTATGCTGATTTGGACAATGATGGCGACCTTGACCTTGTTGTAAACAATATGGGTGAACGGGCTTCGGTTTATCGCAACAATAATCTTGCAGGTGGAAATTATCTCAACATTCAGTTGAAGGGTATTGCAGGAAATACATGCGCAACAGGCGCCCGTGTTGATGTAGAGACATATACGAGTCAACGGCAGACAGTGGAGCAGCAAACCGTACGTGGTTATCTTTCTTCGGTGTCATCCATACTACATTTTGGTTTGGGACGAGATTCCGTAATCAATACACTAACTATAAGATGGCCAAAAGGAAACTATACCCTACTGAAGAATATAAAAGCTAATCAAACGATAATTGTTGATGAGGCAACAGCCAATAAGGATAGTGTAGCTATTCATCAAGATAGTTCTCCGGTCTTTCAAGACATTTCAGCGACTTCGGGAATTGATTTTTTTCAAACAGAAAATGAGTTTGTTGACTTCAAACGTGAATCATTGCTTCCCTGGCAATTATCAAAGCAAGGGCCTAAAATGTCGAAAGGAGATGTGAATGGGGATGGATTGGAAGATATTTTTATAGGGGCCCCTAAGGAAGGCAAAGCATGTCTATACCTGCAAACGCAAAACGGCCAATTTAAATCCGCCGCTTCGCAGCCCTGGCAACAAGAAAATAATTGCGACCAGGCGCAGTCTATTTTCTTTGATGCTGACGGTGATAGGGATCTTGATCTGTATATCGTGAATGGTGGTAATGAAAACGAGGATAGAGCAGCATACCAGGATAAGCTATACCTGAATGATGGTGAAGCCGGATTTAAATTATCAAAAGATGCTTTACCTGCTATGCACAGTTCCAAAAGCTGCGTATCGATAGCTGATTATAACCGGGATGGTAAGCCTGATATCTTTGTTGGTGGCCGGGTTGTGCCTGGTGCATACGGTATCACGCCAATATCTTATCTCCTGCAAAATCAGTCAGAGAAAGGAGTGGTGAAGTTTGCGGATGTTACTGCTTCCGTGGCACCCTCGCTGCAGTATGCAGGTATGACCACCTCTGCCGTGTGGACCGACCTGAATAAGGATCAATTGCCTGATTTGTTGATTGCAGGCGAGTGGATGCCAATAAAAATATTTATTAATAAGGGAGGCAAATTAACTGATCAAACAAATAATTATGGTTTGCAGGAATCGAATGGCCTGTGGACCTGCATAATACCTGTGGATGTTGATAATGACGGAGACGAAGACTTTTTGTTAGGCAATCTTGCGCCCAACACGCAGTTTAGGGCATCAGCGAAGGAGCCGATGTCTTTATATGTGAATGACTTTTTCCATTTAGGTAAAGTCACACCATTGGTTTTCTACTATATTGGCAGCAAGTCTTACCCGTATGCTTCGCGAAATGAGTTATTGGAAGATATGCCGATGCTTAAATCCAAATTTTTTTACTACAAAGACTACGCGACCGCAGACCTCAATACCATTTTTACTTCAGAGCAACAGAAAGGGAAGCTGGAATTAAAAGTCAATGAGCTACAAAACTGCTGGCTTGAAAATACTGGCAATAGCCAATTGTTGTTGCGCCGGTTACCTGCGGCACTACAGTTTTCGCCCCTGCAGGGAGCGGTTGGTCTTGATGTAAACAATGATGGTGCAAAAGAAATTTTTACAGCAGGAAACTTTTATTCCTTTAGAGTGCAATTGGGACGAGAAGATGCAGGCAGAGGTGTTTTATTGCAATGGGATAAGCTGAAACACCAGTTGGTAGTATCGAAATTACAAATGGGTATCCAAGCTGATGGTGATGTAAGAGATGTATTGTTTGTACAAACAAGCAGGCACGAGCCTATAATTATTATTTCAAAAAATAATGATCGTGTGCAGGTAATCAAAACTGCGGTGAAACAAGAAGGTGATACTAATAAAAAATGAAGATTAAATATAGATTCTCTGCTAATTCAGTCAAATAACCTTAACCTACCTATTTAAACAGGAACAATATGAAGAAATTTATTCCATTGCTGATCTTTACGTTTTTTCTTTTCAATACGCTTTTTGCCCAACAGGCATCGCATACATTCAGTTTAGCTGATTCTGTTTTTTTGTTGGATGGTAAGCCGTTTCAAATAATATCCGGTGAAATGCATTATCCAAGAATACCCAGGGAAGCCTGGCGGGATAGAATGAAGAAAGCGAAAGCGATGGGCCTGAATACCATTGGTACATATGTATTCTGGAATATTCATGAGCCGCAACAGGGTGAATATGATTTTAAGGGTAACAATGATATTGTTGCTTTTGTAAAAACAGCGCAGGAAGAAGGACTTTGGGTTATCCTGAGACCAAGCCCTTATGTATGTGCTGAATGGGAATTTGGTGGCTATCCTTATTGGCTGCAGAATATAAAAGGACTGGAAGTAAGGAGTAAGGAATCGCAATATCTCAAGGCGTATAGAAATTACATCATACAGGTAGGAAAGCAGTTGGCTCCTTTGCAGGTAAATCATGGGGGTAATGTGTTGATGGTGCAGATTGAGAATGAATACGGTTCGTATGGAGCGGATAAGGAATACCTGGATATCAACCGGAGAATGTTTATTGAGGCAGGCTTCGATGGCATATTGTACACCTGCGATCCTGAGCCGGCTATCAAAGATGGTCATTTGCCTGGTTTTTTACCCGCCATCAATGCGATAGATAATCCTGCGAAAGTGAGAAAATTGATCAGCCAGAATCATAATGGCAAGGGGCCTTTTTTTATTGCAGAGTGGTACCCGGCATGGTTTGATTGGTGGGGTACAAAGCATCATACGGTACCGGCGGAATTATATTCGGGCAGATTGGATACTGTACTGCAAGCCGGCATATCCATCAACATGTATATGTTTCATGGCGGCACGACAAGAGGTTTTATGAATGGCGCTAATTACAACGATAAAAATCCCTACGAGCCACAGATCAGCAGCTATGATTATGATGCGCCGCTGGATGAAGCAGGCAATGTAACGCCCAAGTTTTTAAAATTCAGAGAAGCCATCGAAAAAAATTTACCACCCGGAGAGAAGTTACCAGAAATTCCAAACGCAAAACCTGCCATTGCTACTACTCCGGTTATATTTACCAACAATGCTTCCGTTTTTGATTTGCTTTCAAAACCTGTTTCCCATTCCACACCGCTCACATTTGAAGATTTAAAACAAGCCTATGGGTATGTACTTTATCGTACTACAATTAATAGCGGTGGCGGATCAAAGCAGTTATTAAAAATCAAAGATCTGCGTGACTATGGTATTGTATTCATCAACGGTAAACGTGCAGGTATATTAGACAGACGTTTATACCAGGATAGCTTATTGGTTGATATGCCCAAGGGTAAAGCCCAAATTGATATTCTGGTTGAGAACATGGGAAGAATAAACTTCGGACCTTATTTGTTGAAAAACAAAAAAGGCATTACGGAAAAGGTATTGCTTGATGGAAAAGAAGTAAAAGACTGGAAAATGTATTCTCTCCCTTTTGATGATATTAATACTCTTGAATCAAAAGCTGTATCTAAACTGGTAGCAGGTGTGCCCGTCGTAAAGAAAGGTTATTTCACGATTGATCAATCAGCCGATACCTATCTTGATTTTTCCAACTGGGGCAAGGGTGTTGTATGGGTGAATGGTCACAACCTGGGGAGATACTGGGAGATTGGGCCACAGCAAACTGTATATGTTCCGGTTGAATGGTTAAAGAAAGGCAGGAATGAGATCGTCGTGTTTGAGTTGATCAAACCCGGTCAAAATGTTTTACAAGGACTGGAAAAGCCAATACTCAGTAACTTAAAACAGGCATCAATAAATCAATCGAAATAGTTTCGGCGAACCCTATAAAATCAGCGAAGAAAACAGCTTTTACTGTTGTACTTTTCTGTTACCCTTTTCTTTCTAAACAAGAATTTCCAGTGGGAAACTCCCCACGAATGCTATTGTATGGATCAAAAGCTCTAATGTTTTACCATGAGCTGTCAACTCATATTCTACCGTCATCGCAGACCCTGGCTACCGGGTCTTTGGGTTTGTAGCCCCAAGGTACGAAGACTCGAACCAAATCCTGCAAGATTTAAGGGAACTGGGGACATTTCCGGACAATTCAGGTTATTAATGGGGCACCAAAAGTTCGAGGTTTTATGTATCTATCTACTCATTTAGTCAGGTCCGAACTGAAGCTAACTTAACTGTTCAATTCTTTGATCGCCGCTTTTATAAATCCCTCTTTATCTTTTTTCACTTCTTTCAACAATGCTTTTCTATCAGCCGGTATTGAAAAATATTTTTCGGCCCATAAGCTTATTTCAATCATTACAGGAACTAAGTCAATCCCTTTCCGGGTTAACCTATACAGCACTTTGGCTTTACTTTCCGGGTGATCTAATTTTTCAATAAGCTTGTTTTCTTCCAAATTTTGTAAACGGGTAGCTAAAATGTTAGTAGCTATTCCTTCGGGCGATTTTAAAAAGTCACCGTAGGTGCATTCTTTTGCGTCCATCAGATCCCTGATTATCAACAGGGACCACTTATCACCCCATATATCCAGAGAACTACTGATAGGGCAATCCGATCTCTTTTTTGTTTTCATTAAGAATATTTTTTTAAAAAATCACTTGCGTTTTGCAAGTAACATGTATATTGCACTTGCAATCTGCAAGTAAAATTACAAACTATTTAAAAATGAAACAAACAATTTTGATAACGGGGTCTTCTTCAGGCTTTGGCCTTCTTATCGCCAACAAACTTCACCAAAGCGGCTACCATGTAATCGGCACAAGCCGTAACCCTGAAAAGTATACGACGACGTTACCCTTCAAAATGATCGCATTAGATCTTGATTCAGAACAGTCAATTAATACTTTTCCCGAAAGGATATTCAAAGAAATAAGGCGCTTGGATATTCTGATTAATAACGCAGGTTTTTTAGTGTCGGGTATTGCAGAGGAAACACCTATTCAGTTAGGCAGGCAACAATTGGAAACTAACTTTTGGGGAACTATAAAAGTAACTAATGCTGTATTGCCTTTTTTTAGAAAACAAAAATCGGAAAAATAATAACTGTAGGTTCAATTGTAGGGCTTGTTTCATTTCCTAATGCCGCTTACTATGCTGCCTCAAAACACGCATTGGAAGGATATTTTAAATCACTCCGATACGAATTGAATGAGTTCAATATTGATGTGGCGATGATAGAACCTTCGGCCTTTAGAACAAGTATTCTGGGTAATTCATCATCACCTGTAGCTAAAATCGACGATTATAATACGTTAAGAAAAAAAATTGCAAAATTCACGAACGACTTAGTAGAACAAGCCGAAGACCCTTCAATTGTTGTAGGGAAAGTGCTTAAAGTAGTTCAAACTGATAAGCCTAAGTTCAGGAACATTGTTGGTAAGGGCACTTCTGCCTTGATTAATCTGCAGCACTTTGCTTATGGGATTTTAGGAAAAGGTGTTCTCAAAAAATTAAACAAATTTTAAAATAAAATAAAAATTAAAAAATGGAGTTACAAAATAAAACGGTCTTAATTACTGGTGGCACTGCCGGCATAGGTTTAGAAGCCGTAAAGCAATTTTTAAATGCAGGTGCTAAAGTCATTATCACAGGCAGGTCCCAAGCAAAATTGGACAAGGTAAAACAGCAATTTCCCAAGATTACTGCCATAAAAAGTGATGCCGCAAATGAGGTCGATGCTATTTCTCTTTTTCAGCAAGTTGAAAAATCGGGTGGCATTGACATTCTCTATAATAATGCAGGAGTTTTAAAAATATCCAACAATATGGGTATTAAAAGTGATAGCCATTTGGTAGATGCCGAATATGAAATGAATGTCAATTATTTCGGAGTGATCAGACTGAATAATCTTTTTATGGACATGCTGAAATCAAGAAAGGAAGGGGCTATTATCAATACAACTTCACTTCTTGCATATGTTCCTTCTGCAATTGAATCAACATATTCCGCTTCTAAAGTGGCACTGCGTTTCTATACAGAAACGCTTAGGAAACATCTTGAAATTCTTAACAGTAATGTGAAAGTGTTTGAGCTTTTGCCACCTGTCGTGAATACTGAAATGACGGCAACAAGAAACGATAAAAAGTTGACCCCCGAAAAACTTGTAAAGGCTCTTATTGCAGGTCTTAAGAAGAATCAGTTTACCATCAGAGTTGGCGACACTAAGTTGCTTTACATCGTCAATCGTCTTTTTCCAAAAGTGGCTTTTGGTTTGGTTAACTCAAAGAAGAATACAACGCAGTTGCTGCCACAAAATTTTAAGAGTTAAAAAGATTCTCAATTACAGAACATGTCCTGCAATTTTAAAAACCTGAATTATAAACAGGATATATCGAAAGATTTCGAAAAAACGTAAAAAACAATAAAGAATGAAAAAGTATTTTATATCGTTTGCTCTAATTGCTGGAATGATCAGTACATCAGTTGCTCAAACTAACAGTCTAAATATTGATACACTAAAATCAACAACTATAACTTATCAAAATGTAAAAACGGAAACCATTGATGTATGTGGAGTAAAGTTTGTTTATCGTAAGCTTGGCAGTGATGGTAATGGAATACCGGTAGTCTTCATTAATCATCTGGCAGGGGTTCTGGACGACTGGGATCCGGGACGAGATGAGTGAGGCTCATTTGTATTTAGAAAAAGGTAGAGCTGTCGGCAAAATTGCCATAAATATTTAAGTATAATCCAACGCAGATGTGTTGTTTACAAATCCGCATTAGATTTATTTGCATAAAGCACCTGAACCATAGATAAATTTAAAAATTAAGAAAGTGAAAGCATTTATTGTAAGCCGATACAGTAAAAAAGAAAAATTACAACTAACCGAAATAGCAGAACCTGTTGTAAAAGAAAGAGAGATTTTGGTTCAGGTACATTCAGCAGGTGTGAACCTTTTGGATTCAAAGATCAGGGATGGTGAATTCAAAATGATCCTGCCTTATAAAACTCCATTTACGTTGGGGCATGACGTGGCAGGCTTGGTAATCAAAGTTGGTTCAAGGGTTAAAAAATTCAAGGTTGGAGATGAGGTTTATGCAAGACCGGCAGACCATCGGATCGGGACTTTTGCCGAGTTGATAGCAATGAATGAAAAGGATGTTGCGATGAAACCAAAAAATCTTTCCATGGAAGAAGCAGCTTCCATTCCACTAGTTGGCTTAACAGCCTGGCAGGCATTAGTTGAAAAAGCAAATCTGAAAAAAGGACAAAAAGTTTTCATTCAGGCAGGCTCCGGTGGTGTAGGAACATTTGCGATTCAATTGGCAAAACATTTAGGCGCTTCTGTTGCTACAACAACAAGTAGCGCAAACATTGACATGGTAAAAAAATTGAGCGCAGACGTTATAATCGATTACAAGAAGGAAGATTTTGAGACGAGGCTAAAAGATTACGATGTGGTGCTGAATAGCCAGGATACAAAGACACTCGAAAAATCTCTGCGAATATTAAAACCTGGTGGAAAAGTTATTTCTATTTCTGGCCCGCCTGACCCTGAATTTGGAAAAGAAATTAATCTTAATTGGTTTTTGAAAATAGTGTTGAAAGTTTTGAGTGCTGGGATTAGGAAAAAAGCAAAACGTGTTGGTGTAAACTTTTCTTTTCTTTTTATGAGAGCACAAGGCGAACAATTAGGTCAAATCACAAAATTAATAGAGTCGGGAGTCATAAAACCTGTTATGGATAAAGTGTTTCCATTTGAACAGATTAATGAAGCTATGTCTTATGTAGAAACGGGTCGTGTGAAAGGTAAAGTTGTTGTCAAAGTGAGATAACATACTGACAGTATCTTTAATTTCCTCAAATCTCCAATTACGTTAATTCACTTAAACTTCAGACGCTGATCGTCTGCATAGTCTGGGTGCTATGATGATCGCTGTAGTGGTATGGCCCCGGGATTCGAATCAAATTCTACAAGGTTTAAGGGCACTGAGTGCATTTAATGCCTTTTGTGGGCATTTATGAATATTTGTGGGTATTTGTAGCCTCGACAGGAATCGAACCTGTATCTGGAGCTTCGGAAACTCTTATACTATCCATTGTACTACGAGGCCAAATTTTGTTGGATTTGCGTATCTAAATCTTTAAATCCTAAGAACTTATCATATCAACCCGGGTGCATTGCTGGCGAATATTTTCACCGCAATGGCGAGCAATATTACGCCAAAAAATTTTCTTACAGCAAGTAATCCTGCTGGGCCCAACAGGCGGGCAATTGCTCCCAGCGATTTTAAAACAATATAAATAATCAGCAAGTTCATTAAGATAGCGAGCAACAGGGTCGTTTCGCCGTAGTTGGCTTTTAGCGACATGATAGTAGTCAATGTACCAGATCCTGCTATTAAAGGAAAGGCAATGGGCACTACAGTCGCCGCTTTTATATCTTTTTCACTTTTAAAAAACTCAAGGCCCAATACCATTTCGAGTCCAAGAATAAAAATGACTATGGATCCGCCTACGGCAAAAGATCGTACATCCAATCCCAGTATTTTTAAGAGAGCTTCACCGACAAAAAGAAATACGACCATTAATCCACCGGAAATGATGGTTGCCCTGGCTTCATTGATACCACCCATTTTTTGTTTTAATGAAATGAGGATGGGGACCGAACCGATAATATCAATAACGGCAAACAATGTAAAAGTAACAGTAAGTAGTTCGCTGAAATTTATCGGCATGTAGAAAATGTTTCAGCAAATATAAAGGGCTGCTGTTAACATATATACGGTATGCATTCAGGGAGTTGTTTTTTCGCCGGGAGTCTTTCAGCCCCGTTGCGGCTATTAGTTGCTATAAAAAAAGTTAATCAGGCTGGCCGGTGTTGTTCAATCGCAGAAGGAATATTGGAAAGTATTTCATGTTGATAATCGCGGTTATGTAACATAATTTTTACAACGCAACCATAGTGTAATTTGAACACCGAAAATGAATCAATGAGCGGCGTACCGGTAATATAAGACAAAATGCTTCTAATCACACCACCATGCGTGAATATAGCCGCAGTCTTTTTCAGACTTACAATCCTGGTAAAACAATTGACTGTTCTTTCGTATAGCTTCACATAACTTTCACCACCTGGTACCCGGTGGCTTACAAAATCGTTCATCCAGGGATCTATTTCATCTTTGGCGATAGCATCCCAGTTTTTTAATTCCCACTCGCCGCAATGCAGTTCTTTCAAATCATCATCCAGCATCAATTCATGGTGTGGAAATAAACAGGCTGCCAGTTTGTGGCAGCGTTGCAACGGGCTGCTATACACTTGTTGAATACCGGCAGGTAAATAGCGGCGAATGATGGCCGCTTCTTCGTGAAAGGAAGAAGTGATATCCAGGTCAGCCTGTCCGTAGCAAATTCCTTTAGTGACTGCAGGCGTAGTATGGCGTATCAAATAGATCATAGCAGACAAGTTAACCAGTATTTATTGATGATAACAATAGATAACAAAAAAGTTATTTCTGTTACCTGCTGCACGGCGCCAAGACAATCTCCTGTATAGCCGCCGATCCATTTTTTAAAAAATTGCGCCAACCAAAAAGAAACAAGGATCATTGGCGGTATACCCGTCAAATATGGAAGCGGTAAAAAAATCATAGGGACCAGCATTGCCAGGAACGCAAACAATATTTCAACAAAACGGAGTTTGGCGGAGGCCAGCGGTTTGGATTTGGAAACATCTTCCTGGAATACGTAAGAGTAGTTTTGGATCAGCAACAATGGCATCCACCGGCTGGCCGTGTGTGCTGCTATGATGACAAGTGCAGGGTATGAAAATTTTTCGAATGAAGATAAGCCCCAATTGCTATTGGCGATTTGCAGGGTGATATGAACCAGGAGAAAATATTTCAGCAACAGTATCATGATCAAACCGGCTACCCCAAAGGTACCCAGCCGGCTGTCTTTCATAATGGCAAGGATTTTTTCTTTGGTCCATCCACCGCCGAAACCATCACATGAATCCGCAAAACCATCTTCATGAAAGGCTCCCGTGGTCACTAATCCTGCAATAATGCAAAGGACTGCGGCGATAGGCGTGGAAAGAAAATTTCCGGCTGCAAATGTTAATCCGCAAATGATGCCCACCACCCAACCAATCATGGGAAAATACTTTGCCGCTTTTTGAAGATAGTCGAGGTTGTGATCGGTGGTCTTAGGTACAGGCAGTCTTGTAAGAAACATAAGCGCTGTAAAAAAAATGCGGAGCTCTTTTTTCATGAATGTTCAGATAGTCTTTATCTTATTCTTTGTTACTTACACCAGCTGTTTCAAAGCTTGCCATTTCATTTAAAAAATTAACTGATGCCTGGATCAAAGGAATGGCCAATGCAGCACCCGTACCTTCGCCTAAACGCAAATCTAATTGCAACAATGGTTTTGCTTTTAAAAAATTGAGCATAGAGCGATGGCCGTTTTCATCGGAGCAGTGGGCAAAAACAAGCCCCCATTTCTTAAAGGGGGGGAAATCCGTATCATCTTCACCCAGTCCTTTAGCTATCAATAAGGCTGCAGTGGAAATAAATCCGTCCACCACTATGATCATTTTTCTTTTAGCGGCTTCAAGGTAGGCCCCAGCCATCATGGCTATTTCAAAACCGCCAAACGTTTGCAGCACATTGAGCACCTGCCTGCCGGCAGCCAAGGTTGAACATTGAGCAGTGTGCAGTGAATATTTCGTCCTGGCCAGTTTAAGCGTTTCTGTTTTCGTTTTCAATTGTTCATCATTCGCACCTGTTCCTCTGCCTATACATTCTTCAATGGGCATTTGAAGAACAGCACTCATGATCAGCGAGGCAGAGGATGTATTACCGATACCCATTTCGCCAAAGCCTATGCAGTTGCAACCCGACTGATGAATGGTAGCAACAATTTCTTTTCCCTTCTCAATGGCTATGCTGGTTTCTATTTCTGTCATGGCGGGCTCATCCAGGTAGTTTTTTGTGCCATAACCAATCTTTGCGTCGATAAAAACCTCACCCCCTAACCTCCTCTCCGGAGGGAGAGGGAGAACAGATGAATCAAAATCAAAATTTACCCCGGCATCCACAACTTTAAGGGCAATATTATTTTGCCTGCAAAAAACATTGATGGCCGCACCACCGTTTAAAAAATTCAGCACCATCTGTGCTGTCACTTCCTGGGGATAAGGATTTACCAAACCGGTTTTAGCGATTCCATGGTCGCCGGCAAAAACAACAATATGCGGATGGTTGATTTGAGGATTCAGCGTTTGCTGGATGGATCCCACCTGCAGGGCAATTTCTTCCAGTCTTCCCAACGCACCCGGCGGTTTTGTTTTCAGGTTGATTTTATGCTGCAAAGGCTGCTCAAGACTTACGGTTGTTGATTCTGCAGGAGTCATTTTTTAGATGGTTTTGGTGAAACTGTTGATCATTCATCTTTTGGCAGCAGGTCGCAAAAATAAAAACCGTATTGTGATGGTTGGTTCATAGGATTGCAGCTATCCTGCGTGTTTTTTGGTGCATCATATTTCCGATAAACTATTTCTCCTTTTGTAAAAGCTATGGGTTGTTTAAATATCGGCCCGTCAAATACGAAGGAATGGTATTCGCCGTTTTCACCACACAGATCCACGTTGGGCGGCAGGTCCCTGACAAATGATTCATCAATCAGGCGGCCACAAAAACTTTTGTCAAGGAATTTTTCATTTACACAAACAATGATGGCTTTAAAATCCAGTGATAGAAATTCCTGCATCAGTTCTTTGGTGTCTCTTTTCCACAAGGGAAAGAGGCACTGCATTTCTAATGTCTGCAGTTTTTCTTCACGATAGCGTTTCAGGTCTTCCAGGAAAATATCGCCAAAGATGGCATGCGTAAAGCCTTCATTCTTTAACTGCTGCACTTTTGTTGTCATCAGTTCTTCGTATTCATCCATGCCCGGTTGTTCCGGCAATTCAATTTTGTGCAAAGGAAGACCAATAGATGCAGCCTGCTGATCAAGCAGTTCATTTCTTACGCCATGCATAGAAATGCGGTTGTGCACTTTGTTTACACTGGTCAGTAATGCCCGTACCGGTATTTTTTGTGCAAATGCGTAATGCAGGCAAAGGCTTGAATCCTTGCCACCACTCCAATTCATGTATCCCTTAATTTCCTGAAGGGGGAATGAAAAATCATTCATTTCTTAACCTTTAATAGTTTGTGGAATACCGGATACCATGAACACTACCTTTCCCGCTTTAGCTGCCAAATATTGATTGGCCCATCCCTGCAGGTCGGTAAATTTTCTGCCTATTTCTGTTTCGGCATGTACGCCCATTCCTATTTCATTGCTGATGATAATATAGGTGCCGGGTTTTTCATACAGGGCATCAATTTGGCTTTTAAATAAGTCAAGTGATGAATCGATATTGTTTTTGGTATCAATAAAAAAATTAGTGAGCCAGAGTGTTACACAATCGATAATGCATGTTTTATTTTCTATCGGTAGTTCGCTTACATTTCTTTGCTCTTCATAGTTGATCCAACGTTCGTCTCTTTCGTTTTGATGACGCCTCACTCTTTTTTCAAAGTCATCATCCCATATTTTAGCGGTGGCAATATAAACAGGGTTATTGCTTAAAGATAAAGCCAGTTGTTGCGCATAGCTGCTCTTGCCGCTGCGTGCGCCGCCAGTGATCATCCATATCATTTCCAATACATTTTTTCTTTGAACATCCTATAACGATTCTTTAATTCCAGCAGGCAGTCCTTGCAAAGGCAATCATTGTATTTTTCACCAATGAATTTTTTTTCTTCTTCAGTAAAAGAGATGCCGCTGCATTGGCACTGGCTTACATTACCCACTTTGCATTCAAAACTGCGGTCACACCGCAGGCATTTCTTTTCTTCATGTTTACACATTTACCAATTGGGTTTGAAAAAGCGAAGAAATGTTACCCTTGCAGCTGATTTTGCAAGGCCATGTCGCAGATCATTTGCGTAGCTGCGGGAAGGAAGGAACAAACTTTACCCCCATCCGCCCGAAGTAAATTCGGGACAGGCTCTAAAGGAGAGTTATGATTCGTTGACATTCTTATGCAGATTGCAATGAATGATATTTCATTTTCATCCATTCAAATACTCCAAACATCACACCGCTATACAATAAAGTACCGATAAGAAAATTTCTTTCATACGGAATGGCGGCTACAAGGCTGGTGTAATAACCGGCCCAGTTTTTTGGGTACATGCTTCCTTCTAATAGTATACAGGCAGGACTGGTAACGATCCAGTGAATGAATACTGTTGCAATAGAAGCAATCACAATATTTTTAATTGTTATTTTTTTCAACAAAATTTTTCCTGTCAATACCATCAGGGCGAAAGCAGCGTATGTCCAGTACCAGCCGCTGTACATGATGCCAAACTTACCCTGGTGTACAACGGTATTAATAACAATATCACTTGCTAACAAGGTCAGCAGGGGAAACGCATAGGCCTTCCAGTTTTTTTGAAAATAAGCACCGCCAAATATGGCCATTGCACCTATAGGCGTGAAGTTGCTTAAGGGACTCAGTGTGGCCGCACCGGGTATACGCATAGCCGCCGCGGCTATCATCAACAGTAGCAGAATGATAAAGCGGGGGTTGATCTTTTGAAGTGACATAGCGATTGATTTTATTGAAAGTGAAAAAGAAACAGGCTTCTCATTCTGAAGCCTGTTCAAGTTACTATAATTTAAAACTAATACCACCCATTACATTAAATCCCTGTGTGCTGTATCCATACACTTCCTCGTAGTCCGCATTGGTGATATTCTTAAAGTCAACAAATAATTTCAGCCTGTTTGTTATCACCGCATACTCGGCGTAGGCATTCCATAACAGGTAACTTTTCAACTCCACTTCCCTGGCAGGCCAGCTGGTGAAATCCATGTCAGTCCGTTTACTATAGTTATACAAGTTGGTACTTACAAACAATTTTGGTGTAAGCTGATAACCGGCATTGATGCCAAAAGAATGTTTCGGTCTTCTTAGCAGGTTGAAATAGGATGTGTCTTTGCCCGCATTATTTGTAGTTACTTCTCCATCTGTAAAAGCATAATATAATTTTAGTTGGAGGTCTTTATTGATATGAAGTGTCGGCTCTATTTCTATACCCTGATCTTTTTGTTTATTAAGATTAATATAGCTGAAGGCAGGGCCATAGGCAATCACATCTTTGATATTCCTTGAAAAATAAACTGCTCTTGCATCTAATTTATTATCCAGCAAAGAAACCTGCACACCTCCTTCATAGGTTTTAGATTTTTCGGGTTTCAAATCAGGATTGGCCCCCCATTGGCCATACAGTTCGCTCAGGGTAGGAGCTTTGAATGCAGACGCTACATTGACAAACAATTTTACCTGTTCATTTAAAAGATAGGAAGGATTGATACTATACGTAAAATTGTCGCCAAACTTAGAATGCTTATTGTAACGACCGCCTATTTCCAAATTGAAGCCTGCAAGATTTTTTATAAAAAAAGAAAGATAGGGACTGGTGATATGAAACTTGGGTTTTTTTGGATTTGCATTGGTATCAAGCGATTGTTGTTTGCGGTAATCAAGACCAGCCAGTAACTGGAAGTGTTCCGCCAGGTTTACATGACCGTATAGTTCTGCGTTGTTACTCCGCCCTTCAAAAGTTGACGGGAAGGAACTTTTGAAATCACGGAAAATTTCGTCATAACCATATTGCGCTACCACAGCTCCTTTGCTGAAATCATATTGAGCGGCGGCACCAGTAGAAAGCAGCGATGATTTGTATTTGTTGTCGGCGTCTTTATAAGAATCATCATCGAAGCTCCCTTTATAAAAATTATAGCGGAAATAAGGCTTGATGTGTAGTCCTTTTATCACTTCACCATCTATGTTCAGGTACAAGCCATTTTGAAGAAACCCGTCCTTATCAAATGATTTTGCTTTCGTGGTATCTTTTGCTTCAGAGATCCCTTTTGTTTCGTGGTGCATAAAACCAATATTGTAGGAGACTTTATTAGCACTGCCACTCAATCCGGCATTGCTCTTAAATGTACCAAAAGAACCACCGGAAAAATTGCCAAACAGTTGGGCCGGCTTGTCAGCACCTTTGCGGGTAATGATATTTATAACACCGGCGATGGCGTTAGAACCATATAAAGTTGATTGGGCGCCTTTTAATATTTCAATACGTTCGATTTGTTCGATCGGGAAAAGGCGAAGATCAAAAGCGCCACCAACACCTGAAGGATCGGTAAGTGGTACGCCATTTATTAATATAACTGTGTAATCATTTTTGGCTCCGCGAAGAAAAACAGATTTGTCTTTGCCCGGGTTGCTGGTAGCACCATTGATCACGATGCCGGCCTGCTCGGTAAGTAACTGCGCCAGGTCCTTTCCCATACTTCTGTCCAGTACGGCACGGTTGATCACTGTAACTACTTTACCGGTCTCTGATGCTTTTTTAGAAAATTTGCTGGCGGTAACGATTACCTGGTTTAATGATTTGTACGTACTGTCTTCCTCCTGGCTCGTGGGGGCAAGTTGAGCAAATAGCTGGCTGCTGATACTGAGGGCAGCCACTACAAAAAAATTCTTTTTCATTTTTAAAAAAAGTTTTGCGTGACTGCTTCCGTGTAAGAGTTGTTGGCCCTTCGACTCTTCGACAAGCCTGTCTGCCGACAGGCAGGCTCAGAGCTCAGGATTAACCAACAACGGCGTGATAGAAATATAAACGTCCTGCGACTTTTACATTTCAAGCCTTTCACCCGAAAGCATTGAATGATTATTAACCAGCCTGGCAGGTCTTCTGGCTCACCCCAATCTAATTGCCTTCCCGTGTAAAAACAGTGGCACTCAGAATTAGATTTCCTAACTCCCTCCTGAGCTATGTCGAAGGATAGGGGTTAGGGGGTTTACAGCTACGGGGATAGCACCGGACTTTCACCGGTTTCCCTTTTAATGCCGACATTTATCGTCGGCAAACCAAACTGGCCGCAAATGTAGGGAGAGTAAGCTGTTATGCAATCAGAAATATTTCAAACCGCAAACCCGTTCAATTTTAAGTTGTCGCCAGCATAGTTCTTCTTTTCATCCATACAAAATCCCCACATACCGATACATTCAGCTATTTTTAAGGCAAAGCATGTTTTTTTGTATATGATCCAGTCAAAGAGCTACACGATTGTTACTCATATTGCTGCCTGGATATTATTTCTAAGCTTGCCTGTGTTATTTGTCACAAGTCAATCGGGTTATAACGGCATACTATCGACACTCGCTTCACCTTATACCTGGCTATTTTTCAGTACTTATATTTTTATTTTCTATCTCCATAGCTGGTGGTTGATACCGAAGCTTTACCTGAAGAAAAATTTTTTCCTGTATTCGAGTTCCCTGTTTATTATATTAATCGCCGTATGGTTGCTGAAGCCTTTTGACCGCATGGTGAGTAATCTTGGTCCGGGTACAGGGTTGGAGATGCCGAATCCCGGGCCACCACCACCTGTCGATGATTTCAAAGGGCCACCCCCTATGAGGCAGCCCGGCGATAAGCCACCCGGTTCACCAATGAATACAAGGGGTTTGCAAAAAATAGATGTGGTCAGCATATTTTTTTACTTCACCATCCTGGCCATGAGTATGGCCATACAGATCCGGGTAAGATTGCGGGCAACTGAGCAAAGGGCATTGCAGGCAGAAGCGGATAAGGCAAATGCTGAGCTATCGTTTTTGAAGGCACAGATCAATCCCCATTTTTTATTTAATACGCTCAACAATATTTATTCATTGGCAGCTTCTAAAAGCGATAATACGGCTGAAAGCATTTTGAAGCTTTCCAATATTATGCGCTATGTTACTGATGATGTGCGGGAGGAATTTGTTCCCTTGGAAAATGAAATGGACTTTATCAGGGACTATATTGACCTGCAACGATTGAGACTTGGTGATAAAATGAATGTCAACTTCATCGTGTCGGGTAAAACTACTGGTAAGAAAATCGCACCGCTTATACTAATGACATTCATTGAAAACGTATTTAAATATGGCATCAGCAACCGGGAGCCTTCGGCTATCGAGATTCAATTAACAACTGATGATCAGTCAATCCGTTTCTATTGCAGCAATAAGCTGTATGCAACGCAACGAAATGCAGAAAGCACAGGAATAGGTATTGAAAATACCCGGCAGCGATTGGAATACCTGTATGCAGGAAAATATGATCTGTCAATAGATAAGACAAATGGCAGGTTTTCCGTACAATTGGTTTTGCCTGGTTAAATTGCAATTAATCCCATCATTATGTCTTTAAAATGTGTAGCAATTGATGATGAACCGCTGGCCCTGGAGCTGATCAAAACCTATGTGGCCCGGTTTGCTGAATTAGAAATGCTGCAAGTCTTTGATGATGCTATTTCAGGCGCAGAATTTATTCGCAAAATACCGGTTGACATTTTATTTGTTGACATTAATATGCCTGACATAACCGGGCTTGACCTGGTACGGTCGTTGGAGAAAAAGCCGATCATTATTTTTACGACAGCCCATAAAAAATTTGCTCTCGACGGGTTCGAACTGGACGCCATTGATTACTTATTAAAACCGATTTCATTTGAGCGATTCTCAAAAGCGGTGAAGAAGGCGATAGAGTATTCCCGGTATAAAAATCAACAAACCAGTGAGCCCACTGAGAGTTTGTTCGTATACTCGGAATATCGGCTGATAAAAATTCCTTTTGCTGATATTGAATATATTGAAAGCGTTGAGGACTATATTAAAATACATCTCAGTAACGCCAGGCCCATTCTTACATTGATGCCTTTGAAGAAAGTGCTTGAAAAGCTACCCGCCGATAAATTCAGACGGATCCACAGAAGCTATATCGTGGCAATCGAAAAAGTAAATTCTATTCTCAACCGGAAAGTACAACTGTCTTCCTCCACGGAACTTCCAATTAGTGACAGCTATTCCAGCTTTATCAAAGAGTGGAAAAAATAAACCCCAGCGGATTTATCAGCACAAAAAACCGATTCGACGATACTTTTCCAACTCTCACCGACACTGTGTTTTATTTAACAAACTCCTAAAACGATAGGTGAACTTTTTTGCGTTTAGTAAAGGTAGCCGACGTTTAAGCTGCCCTTTACTAACTGCTATATTCTCCACGCCAAATCAAAACCAGGATGAATAAATTATCAAAGCAAGCAGTTAGTATCATTGTAATGAGTGTTGGGTATAGCCTGTTCGCTTATTCCCAACTCAACCCAAAACTTCAATTCGGCATCGGAGCCGGCACTTTCATTTACCAGGGTGATCTGACACCATCTGATTTGGGATCATATAAAACCATGAAACCACAATTAAACATTTTCGCTTCAAGATTTTTGAATTCTTCCTTTTCAGTACGAGCCAATCTTTTTATTGGATCGATAAAAGGAGATGATTCAAAGTATAATAAGCCAGCATACAGGCAGGAAAGAAATTTTAAGTTTCGCTCTTCGGTGGTTGAAATAAGTGGTATTGGAGAGTGGAGTATACTGGGAAGAAACTATGCCGGAAAAGGATTTTCTCCCTATTTGTTTGGCGGAGTTGGTTACAGTTTTTTGAGAATACGGAGAGACTGGTCCGGATTAAATACAGAATATTTTTCTGCCGAATCCTCTTTAATGGAGGGCCTGGCAGAAGATACTCAACATTCAGTGCCGCGGGGTTTAGTAGTGTTCCCGGTTGGCATTGGAACGAAGTATTATTTTTCTGATAAGTTCGGTATCAGTGCCGAAACATCTTACCGGATAAGTAGTACCGATTACCTGGATGGTTTCAGTCGTTCGGCAAATCCTGCTGAAAAAGATCATTACTACAGTCATAGCATTGGAATTGTTTACAGGCTGGGCAAAAAGAACACTTTCGATTGTCCTGTTATCAGGTATTGAAAAATTCACCGGGACAATCCGGTTATATACCGATACAACATACGAAACAGTAATCCGGTTACGTCAAATAAGTGAGTGGCGAAATGAAACAAGCGATACGGGTTGGTTATGTGCAATTGGTTGTTCCCAGGCCCTTCATTTCAAGGGCCTGTTTTTTCAAATAAAAATGATTTATCGGTACAAAAAGCCTGTTCGTCTATCGGAATTGATAACCGGGAGGAATAATTAAAATTCTAATTATTAAAACGAAAAACAATGGAGCAGTCAAGAAAAAAATTCCTGAGACAATTTTTCATTGGAGCTACATCGGTTCCGCTGATATTGCAAGCTTGTAAAAAAGAAGATCTTACTACCGACACAGACACAGGAACTGATACCGGTTCGGGGGGCGGCAGCGGAAGCTGCTCAGTATCGCCTTCTGAAACAGCCGGCCCTTTTCCAACTATCACTCCTTCATCATTGGTAAGATCCGATATCAAGGACGATAGGACAGGCGTCGCTTTTACGATCAAGATAACGATCAGGAATACAAATAATAGTTGTGCGGCATTAGCAAACGCCATTGTTGATATCTGGCATTGCGATAAGGATGGTTATTATTCCGAGTACGGTGGCACCGGAATGCAGTCCGTCAACTACACGGCTGTTCACTTTTTGCGTGGCCGTCAAACGACGGATTCAAATGGACTGGTCACCTTTACATCGATCTTCCCGGGGTGGTACTCCGGCCGTGCTACTCATATTCATGTACATATTTACAATGCTGCGGGCAATTCTTTATTGGTAACACAAATAGCTTTTCCGGAAGGAAGCAGTAGCGCAGTGGCAACGGTGAATGGCAGCGGCGGCGTTGCTTATGGCTATTCGAAAGGAATGACAGGATATACTTACAATGCGTCGGACAATGTGTTCAGTGATTCGGCAAGCGCTGAACTGGCAACTGTAACAGGAAGCCTATCCGGGGGATATACGCTTACACATACTATTAATGTAGCTGCCTGATATTTTTTTCTTAGAGTCAATCCGCAACCATAAGGCGTAAGGTTTTTACCTGCGCCTTCTTTATAATTTTAATATGGGTCAAAAGATCATCCGGCTTTGTTACCGGAAAATAATTGATTCGTCTTCACAAAAGATTTGGGATAAGTATGTCTTTGATAGTACTTATACTGAATTCCTGCTGGAGGCGCAATTTTATAATCAGCAAAAAAAATATAAAACTTTTGGTGAATTGATTCAGCATGTGCCGAATGCTGAAAAATTGCATTTCCTGGTGAGTGCATCGATAACGGGATACCTGAAGCAGCTTAATGAAACAGTGCCTGATATCGTCAATAATCTCGGCAGACAATTTCTGCCTTTCAAAAACTACAATTTTAAAATAATAAATTCTGACATAAAAAATAAGAATGATCACCAGGTGGCTATTAGTTTTTTCAGTGAGCCATTGATCTGGCATGATACCATTGGGGACTATTTACTTGTATCCGATATAAAGAAAAAGGCAAGCGAAGACGGTCAAAATACTGATATGGTAAAAATGCAACCATTTTTAAGCATTTATTCTTTAAAGACAGAACTGATATGATTCAACAAGAAGAGGCAAAAATATTCCTGGCAGATGAAAGAGGTGTGAGTGAAGCAGCATGGTTCCGGAGTTGCAGTACTTTCAATTTTGGCAAGTATTATAGTGAGCATAAACACCCCTTTGCGAATATCGATGTCGTAAATGATGACTCCCTGGATGCTGGCTGTTCGCTTCAAATGTTAGTGGAGAAAGATTATTATATCGTTCTGGTTCCTGTAATTGGCGCTATAAAATATAAAAGCTCCACAGGTGAGTGTAACCTTGTAGCTGCCGGTCAATCACAGTTCCTGGACGCAAAAAAGGGGGACAAGATTCAGATCAGTAATCCCTTTGATGAAGGATTGATCAATTTCCTGCAAATCTGGATCCGGCCCGGTCAGGAGGAAGTCATTCAAAATTCTGTGTTATTCAACTTTGATGTAAACAGGCTTAAGAACGATCTTCAAATTATTTCGCCTATAAGTTGTGCTCATTTTACAGCTTCCATTGGAAAATTTGATGGAAGAGTAGAAACTATCTATCAAGTAAAAAATGAAAAGGCTGGTTTATTTGTATTTGTAATTGAAGGCGCATTTGAAGTACAGGGCCGGCTATTGCATGCACGAGACGGACTGGCTTTATGGAACACAAGTTCTATAGAAATGGAAGCGCTGAGTAATGATGCCATCATCCTGGTCATTGAAACTTCAGAAGGACGATAATTTTATAATTTATTTAGAGGTCTGCCAGGTGGGTGCCGGGTGCTTTATACATATCCTAACAATTTAAACCCCGAATGCTGTGCATATAAACACATAGTGTTTTTCATTATCTTCAACTCATGGCAAAAAACAAGCTGGGTCTTTTCGATCTTACGATGATTGTTGTCGGGTTGGTAATTGGGATGGGTATTTTCAGAACTTCGTCAGATGCTGCGAATGCGGCGATTACTCCTTCTATTTTTTTTGTTGCGTGGTTTGCTGGTGGTATCGTGGCTCTTTGTGGTGCGTTAACTTATGCGGAAATAGGCTCCCGTTTTCCGGCCACAGGTGGCTATTACAAAGTGTTTGCAGAATGTTATCACCCTTCTATAGCCTTTGCCATCAATTGCATTATTCTAATTTCAAATGCGGCTTCCATGGCGGGTGTGGCCCTGATCGGAAGCGAATATATATCCCAGGTTATTTTTAAAACCGTTCCCGATAATACCACCCGGGCTTTCATAGCGATGGTCCCGATTGTTATCTTTTATATAGTAAATCTCTTAGGCCTCCGGCTGAGTTCTACGGCCCAAAATATTCTGATGATCATCAAGATCGGGATGCTGGTTTTACTGATCAGTTCGATATTCTTCATTGCACCGGAAGCTGGTTCTGCGACCTCAGCTGTCGTTAAAGAGTTTACGACGATGGACTACATCACATCATTTGGTGTTGCTCTCATTGCCGTTTCGTTTACCTATGGAGGATACCAGCAAACGATCAATTTTGGTGAAGAGATTCACGAACCGAGAAAGACAATTCCTAAAGGCATTTTTATCGGGATACTAATTATAATTTCTCTGTACCTCGCTGTAAGTTATGCCTACTATAATGCGATAGGATTTGAGCAATTGAAAACTTCCCGTGGTATCGCCTCCGTCGTGGCAGAGAAAATGTTTGGTCCGGCGGGAAGGACTGCTGCTTCTATATTGCTTTTTATTGCTGTGCTGGCGTATGTAAATGTATTATTGTTGAGTAATCCCAGGGTGATGTATGCCATGAGCCTCGACAAAATATTGCCCAAACCCTTTCAGAAAAAAGATGAAAAAAAGGATGTGCTTACTGTGAGCCTGACCGTATTTGCAGCCATGGGAATAATTGTGTTGTTTTTTGCCAACGAGTTTAACCAGATATTGGGATTCACTATTTTTTTAGATTCAATAGGAATGGCCACTTCCGCCGCTACTATTTTTATTTTGCGAAAGCGTACAAAACACCTGGACGGAACCGGAATTTATAAAATGAAATTGTATCCATTGTTGCCACTCATTTTTATCCTGGCTTATGTTTTTGTGGGTATTTCAATTGCATTTAATACGCCCAGGCTTGCTTTGATAGGAACAGCAGTTTTTGCCGCCTTCCTGGTTATTTATTTTTTAGTTACTCACCGGAAAAAAAATTCGAATGTCGCTTCCAACTGATATTTCTTACATATTGAATGAACTGGGCGAAGAAAGGGAAAATTATTTTAATGCAGTATCTCCCCCTATCATCCAGGCCAGCAATTTTACGTTTAAAAAAGTAGATGAATTATACAGCGCTTTCGAAAATGAAATGAGCGGTTATCTCTATAGCAGGGGATTAAATCCTACCGTGGAGATATTGCGCAAGAAATTAGCGGCATTGGATGGGGCCGAAGATTGTCTTATTTTCAATAGCGGTGCTGCAGCAATTTTTGCAGGCGTTTTAGCCAATGTGAAGGCAGGTGATCATATCGTCTCCGTAAGAGCTCCCTACACGTGGGCGCAAAAAATGTTTGATGAAATACTGCCAAGGTTTGGCGTTACCACAACTTATATTGATGGAACTGCCGTAGCAAATTGGCAATCGGCTACACAACCCAATACGAGTTTTTATTATTTGGAGTCACCGAATAGCTGGTTCTTCGAATTACAGGACATTCGTGCTGTTAGCGGCTTAGCAAAGACGAGAAATATTTTCACTTTTATTGATAACAGTTACTGCACGCCCTTGCAACAAAATGTAATAGAAATGGGAGTGGACCTCGCTATGCAAACAGCCACCAAGTATATTGGCGGGCACAGTGATACACTGGGTGGTGTATTGTCTGGCTCACATGCTGTTATCAAGAGGATTTTTGATAGTGAATACCTAAACATTGGTAGTGGTATTCAGCCTTTTAATGCATGGCTATTACTTCGGGGATTAAGGACTTTGCCGATGCGACTGGAAAGAATTAACAGATCTACCCGGAAGATTATTGAATACCTGAAGCAACATCCTTTGATTGAAAACATTATCTTTCCTCTTGATCCTGCTTTTTCACAATACCAATTGGCGAAAAAGCAAATGAAAGATGCGGGCGGATTAGTCACTTTTTCTTTAAAGGCCAGGACAAGGGGAGACATTGTTCTTTTTTGCGAGTCGCTAAAACATTTTATTATGGCCGTAAGTTGGGGAGGACATGAGTCATTGATAATTCCCAAATGCGCCAGTGTAAAGTTGGCCGAATTTGACGTAGCTAATGTGGCTCATCGTTCAGTCAGGATGTATGTGGGACTGGAGGAGCCTGATTACCTGATTGCTGATCTTGACCAGGCTCTACAAAAACTAGTATGATTTTTAACCTCCGTTTATCAAAAATCAATACGACGGCATTTGTTTTCAATTATTTTTGTCGAATGGTAACTCGCAGTATCAAGCTGGTCTTTTTCCTGTTCACATTCACCAGTTCTTTTGCGCAGCAAAAATGGGATTTGCGCCAATGCGTCGAATATGCGATGAAAAATAACATCTCTGTTCGGCAGGCAGATGTGCAGGCAAGAATAGCAGCATTAACATATCAGCAAAGTAAGCTGTCGCAATATCCATATGGCAACCTGCAAAATAGTGCCGGTTATCAATTTGGGCGATCGATCGATCCTTCCACCAACCAGTTTACTAATGATAAAATTTTATTTGCTAACCATTCGCTTAATGTGAACCTTGATTTGTTCAATTGGTTCAGTAAAAAAAATACAATAGCCGCTAACCGTTTCCAGGCGGATGCATATGTGCAGGGGGTTGAGAAGGCAAGAAACGATATTGCTTTAAACGTGGCTAATGCCTATTTGCAAATCGTGTTGAATGCGGAACAAATTAAGATCAGCGATGTGCAGGTAAAACAAAGCCTGGATCAGGCCAACAATATAGGGAAACGAGTAGATGCGGGAGCACTTCCTGAATTGAACCTTGCTGAAATAGAGACTCAGCTGGCCAATGACAGCTCAACGCTCCTTACTGCCAATGCAAACTACACTCTCTCAGTTTTACAATTAAAGGCACTACTTAATGTCGATGCCGATGTGCCGTTCGATGTAGAAATACCTCCCGTAGAGTTAATCCCTGTAGAGCCTTTAGCTGATTTGGATCCGGCTGCAGTTTATCAACTGGCGACGACCAATATGCCGCAGCAAAAAATCAACGAATTGAATTTACAGGCTGCTATAAAAGGCGTGGCAGCCGCCAAAGGAAATTTGTATCCCTCTTTCTCCTTATTTGGCGGACTGGATACCCGTTATTCAGATGCGCAAAAATTATTGCCTAAAGACTATGCAAGCACAATCATCCCAATTGGCTTTGTTGATATCAATGGATCAAATTATATCGTTCAAACGCAGCAATTGCTTCCTACAGGAACAACAAAAAATACCTATTTCAGGCAATTGAACAATAACTTTAGCCAATCAATCGGGCTGGGTCTCAGTGTTCCGATTTTTAATGGTGGCGTTGCGAGAACCAACTGGAAAAAAGCCCAACTCAATGTTACTAATGTGGAGTTGCAAAAGGAACTGGATTCAAAAACCCTGAAACAGGATATTTACCAGGCACATGCCAATGCCATAGCAGCTTTACAGAAGTTTAACGCATCTTCAAAATCTGTAGAGACTTCACAAAAAGCATACGATTTTGCCAAAAAACGATTTGATGTGGGATTATTAAACACCATTGACCTGATCACGAACCAGAACAATTTATTTCGTGCCAAGATCAACAGGGCTTCAGCGCAGGCGGACTATGTATTTAAAATCAAGTTGCTGGAATTTTATAAGGGGCAGGGATTAAAACTATAAGGCCCCATCCCGATCCCGACACGTCGGGACCACCAACACACAGCCCTGCTTTTCGGAAAGTCTGACAGAATAAGTGTTCTCCGAAAATGTTGAATAAAAGAGATGAAGTTGAGGTGGTGGTAGATATGAAGTTTGGATTTGTAATGCCGTACCATCCTTCTCTTTTAGAGGATAAGGGGATGAGACCTTATGATTAGCGAACCGAACCATGAACGGAGCGTCGCAAGGGACGATGATAGTAGTAATGTTGCCAAAACAAAAATATTTTTTAACCATTCCGGGCAAGAGAAGTTTTTTCGATTGCCGGAGACTAAATAGTCCGCCGCGGCGGATTTAGGGTATGAATAAAACTTTAAAATGGATATTGATAATTGTAGCTACGCTGGTTGTGGTGGCAGTAATTTGGGCGCTTATAGCCGGTAAGAATAGTGGAGCTGTAAAAGTAGCTGTTGAAAAAGTGACGAAGAGAACCATTATCGAAACGGTCACTGCCAGCGGAAATATCTATCCGGAGGTTGAAGTAAAAATTAGCCCGGATATTTCTGGTGAGATCACCGAATTGAATGTGCAGGAAGGGGATAGCGTGAAAAGGGGCCAGGTGCTGGCCCGCATTTTTGCCGATATCTATGCTTTGCAAAGGGATGAAGCCGCTTCGCAGGTGGGGCAATCGGAGGCAACAGTTAGCAATAGCCAGGCAGCATTGGAGGCTACCAAAGCTTCACTGGACCAGGCAAAGCAGGCTTATGACCGTAACAAGTCTTTGTTTGAACAAAAAGTAATTTCACAATCAGAATTTGAGCAATTTGAAACAACTTATCGTTCGGCGCAGGCTAATTATAATGCGGCCTTGCAAAATATTAAAGGCTTGCAGGCGAATGTAAGGACGGCTGAAACCGGCCTTACCAAAGCCAACAAAGATCTTGGCCGTACCACGTTGGTGGCCCCGATGAGTGGGGTAATATCTTCTTTGAAGGTTAAAAAAGGAGAACGGGTCGCTGGTAATAGTTTTAATGTAGGCACTGAAATGATGACGGTTGCTGATATGAGTGTGATGGAAGTGCGAGTGGATGTAGGAGAGAATGATATTGTAAAAGTAAATATCGGCGACTCGGCAGATGTGGAGCTGGACGCCTATAACAATCGCAAATTCAAAGGAATTGTTACCCAGATCGCCAGTAGTACCAAAACAACCGCGGCATCAGCTGTCTCCAATGAAGTAACCAATTATGAAGTAAGGATAAGACTTGACAGGGAGTCATATAAAGACCTTATTGATCCGTCAAAACCAAAGAGATTTCCGTTCAGACCCGGGATGAATGCCAATGCAGACATTAAGACAAAACGGATAGACAATGTATTGGCGGCGCCGATCACTGCCGTAAATGCCCGGGTAAAAGGCAGCGATAAAAGTATAGCAGATAAGAAAAAAGAAAATGAAGCCGGCAAAGAAGAGGATAATTTAAACATGACAGAAACGGCTATAAGTGATGAATTGGAAGAAGTAGTGTTTGTGTTACAAAAAGATGGGACAGTAAAAAAGGCGGTTGTAAAATCGGGCATCCAGGACATTAATTACATCGAAATAAGAAGTGGCTTAAGAGGCGGAGAAGATGTTGTTGTGGGGCCTTACAATGCAATTAGTAAAACATTGAAGGATGGCATGAAAGTAACTGTTGTGCCGAGAGATAAATTGTTTGAAAAGAAATAGTCTGAACTGGGACCTGTCTGCCGGCAGGCAGGTTTGGGAAGATTGTATGGAATAATAAGAAATTGAAAGAGTTTTGTAATTACAAGGCTCTTTTTTTATGGATATTGCATGTCAAATAAGAATGATTGTGAATATTGTTGAGTTCGCAAATAAAGACAGAATGTGATCATGAGAGATAAATTGGTTGTATAGTCTTCAGGAGGCACTATCTTAATTTTATCTCCCTTAATCTTTTAAATCATGGTTCAGACATTTGGCATCATTGGAAGCGGAAGTTGGGCGACAGCATTAGTAAAGATCCTGACGGATAATGGAAACGCCGTCAACTGGTGGATACGTAATGAAAAAAGTATAGAATATATCAAGAGACGCCGGCATAATCCCTCTTATCTTCAATCTGCTTATTTTGATGTTTCACTGCTTTCCATGTCCGCAAAAATTGAGGAGGTGATCGGCAACTCAGCGATTCTTGTGATCGGTATTCCATCTGCATATATTGATGAAAGTATCGGCCATTTAAAGCCGGAACACTTAGCGGGTAAAAAAATTGTGTCTGCTGTAAAAGGAATTTTGCCGGAGCAAAACATCTTACTCAACTACTACCTGCAGCAAAAATTTCAGTTTCCCCTGGAGAATTATTTTGCTGTGTTGGGTCCATGCCATGCCGAAGAAGTGGCTGCGGAGAAATTGTCCTATCTCACATTCTCCGGAATAGATGTAACTGGTGCTTCGCAAATTGCGTCCTATTTTGCAACCAGCTATATTAACACAATAGTTAATCATGACATACTGGGTGTGCAATATGCAGCTGTGTTAAAGAATATCTATGCATTGGGAGCGGGTATTGCGCATGGCCTGGAATATGGCGATAATTTTCAAAGTGTTTATATTGCTAATAGCGCCGATGAAATGGCTTCCTTTTTAAAAGAGTTCGGTGCAGAACATATTGTGGTTGGCGAACACGAGGGGGAAGATCCTGTTACACACCGGAAAACTCCTAACTATGCAGCTTCGGTATACCTTGGCGACTTATTGGTGACCTGTTATTCGCTGTACAGCCGCAACCGTACGTTCGGCAATATGATCGGCAAGGGCTATTCAGTAAAAGCGGCGCAGCTCGAATTAAACATGGTGGCAGAAGGGTATAATGCGGCAAAATGTATTTATAATATTAACAAATCCGTTGAAGCGTCAATGCCAATAGCGGAGTCTATCTATAAAATCCTTTGGGAAAATGTTAAACCCGCTGAGGGTTTTAAACAAATAGAAGAGGTGTTGGTCTGATAAGTAGATAAAAACAAGTAATATGCCGCTATCTTATCACGGTTTCGGGCCCGCCGCCATCTTGCTGATGGTTGCGACTCTCATAATTGGCGAATTGTATAAGTTGTACAAAAACCGCAAACAACACACTTAATCAAAGAACAAATCAGCGGCAATACCGTCAGCCAGCAGTTTGCCCTCTTTTGTCAACCGTAAAAAATTGCCTTCTTTTTTTAAAAGCCCTTTTTCCAAATATTTGCTGCTTTCTGCTGTTAATTTATCCGCTTCTTTTGTTGCAAGCTTTGTAAGATTTAACCCTTCTGCCGTACGCAAAGAGAGCATGATATATTCGTTTAGTTTTTGAGTAATAGTAAGAATTTCCTGTTCAAAGGGAATAACTCCCTGCCCTATTGAACGGATATACGCTGTGTTGTTGGCAACATTCCACCATCGGGTATTACCGTCGAATGAGTGAGCAGATGGACCGATCCCAATGTATTTTTTTCCCTGCCAGTAAGAGGAGTTGTGACGACTTCGGAATCCCGGTTTTGCAAAGTTGGAAATTTCATAATGTTCGTATCCTGCTTCTTCGAGCCACTGCATCAGCATAAGGAATTGTTCCGATTGAGTATCCGGGTTTATATTTTCAGTTTTGTGTTGCCGAATTAATTTTTCAAGCGGTGTTTTGGGCTCCACTGTCAGGGCATAGCAGGATAGATGAGGAATTCCCAAAGAGATAGCCTTATCTACATTTTGTTTCCATTTCTCATTGGTCAATCCCGGTGTGCCATATATCAGATCTATGGTAATATTGCTGAATTGTTCTATTGCCAATTGTAAATTGCCAATCGCCTGTTGCGAATTGTGCGCCCTGTTCATCCATCGCAGATCTTCCTCAAAAAAACTTTGTATTCCAATACTCAAACGGTTAATGCCAATTTCTTTCCAGTCATTAAGTTTTTGAATGTCGATATCATCCGGGTTAGCTTCCAGCGTTATTTCTGTATCTGAAGAAACAGTATAAACAGATTTTATCTTGCCGAGAATGCTTTCTAATTCGGACTTAGTGCATAAACTGGGGGTGCCGCCTCCAAAGTAGATAGTTTCTATTTTTACATCATCTTTAAAATTAGCCTGCTGTAATTCGATTTCTTTCAATAAAGCAGCAACTAATTCGTTTTTAGAACGCAATGAAGTTGAAAAATGGAAATTGCAATAGTAACAAGCTTGTTTACAAAACGGGATATGTATATAAATTCCGCTCAACCGGGTTTCTGATTTAAATAAATATTTTTACCCTTCCCCTCTCTTTTGGAGAGGGGATTAGGGGTGAGGTTATGACAAAATTAAGACTGCAAATATTGGTTACAGCATTTTTGTTGATCTGCATGAAAGTTGCAGGCCAATCCGGTTATCCCCTTCTTATAAATGGTGTTGATAGGGATTCGGCTTTTCTCGTAGAATCAGTAGGTCTTAAAACCAACTTTGATTCCCGCAATGAATGTATTAGTTATATAAATGATTTGCCCGCCACTCTTATAGCCAAGGGGTATGTGACGGCTTCGCTGGATAGTATACTTTATGACTCGGCTTTTGCCAGGATCGCTTTATACCTTGGGGAACAATATCAATGGGCGCAATTGGATGCAAAACAAATTGACGCTTCGATATTGCAGTCTGTTGGCTGGAGAGAAAAGATATTTACTAATAAGCCGATGGATTTTGAACAGGTGCAGCAGTGGCAGGAAAAAGTGCTAAACTACATGGAGAATAACGGCTATCCATTTGCAAAAGTTTACCTGGATAGCATGGTGATAGATAGTGGCAGGGTGAGGGCACAATTAAAATTGGATAAAGGCCCATCTTATAAAATCGACAGCATTCACATCGTTGGCAACGCTAAAATTGCGAATGAATTTTTGCAGCGATACCTCGATATAAAAAACGGCAGCCTGTTCAGTAAAGAAAAGTTGCTGCGAATTAGCCGGCGCATGCGGGAGCTAACCTACGTCGAAGAAGAATACCCGTCAAAACTTATCTGGTTAGGCACAGGCTCTACGCTGGAAATGTATTTGAAGCCAAAGAAAAGCAGCCAGGTAAATGTGTTGGTGGGATTTTTGCCAAATAATGATCAGTTGTCTTCAAAGAAGATTTTGATTACGGGAGAAGCTAATCTTAACCTGAAAAACGCATTAGGAGCCGGAGAAACAATAGGATTGAACTGGCAGCAGTTGCAGGTGAAATCGCCAAGATTAAATATTTTATATCAGCATCCTTACCTCTTTAATTCGCCGATCGGACTTGATTTTTCCTTTGATATGTTTCGAAAGGACAGCACGTTTTTGAATGTAAATTTCCAGTTAGGTGCCCAGTATATTTTAAACATCAACCAGGCTGGAAAAATATTTATCCAACGGACCTCCACGATTGTGAATGGAATTAATAAAAATTTTGTCACCCAATATTATCGCCTGCCGGATGAGGCTGATGTAAGTGCTGTGAGTGCCGGGATAGATTACGAATTCAATAATACCAACTATCGTTTAAATCCCACAAAAGGAAATGAGTTCAGGATCATAACCGCTGTGGGCACCAAAAAAATAAAAAAGAACAATGAGATTCTCGAATTGAAAGATCCCGGGAATCCCTCTTTTGATTTTGGAACATTATACGACACGGTGAAATTGAAGACATATCAGTTACGGATAAAGATTTTGGCGGCCCGGTATCTTCCATTAGGAAAGCAAAACCGGAGCACAATAAAGTTGGCTGTTAATGGCGGTATGTTTCAAAGCGGTAATATTTTCCGCAATGAACTTTTTCAGATTGGCGGCTATAAATTGTTAAGAGGCTTTGATGAGGAGAGTCAATACTTATCCCAATTTGCTGTAGCAACAGCAGAATATCGTTACCTCGTTGGCCAAAACTCGTACTTCTATGCCTTTACCGATGGAGGATGGGGTGGCAACAATAGTCAAAATGCAGACGTTGATTACACCTATTTTGGAACCGGGTTAGGCCTGGCCTTTGAGACTAAGGTGGGAATATTCAACCTGGCATGGGCTGTAGGGAAGCGAAGTGATTTACCCTTTAATTTGCGTCAGTCAAAAATACACTTTGGATTCGTCAACTATTTTTAGCAATCTTGTGCCGGTTTAATTCGGAAATAATCGTGACTATTTTAGTTGTGAAGTTGAATGTCCGGCTGTTATTTTTGCATTTCAATCAATAGTACTTGCTGCGTTTTTTTTTATCCATTGTTATTATCTTATGTGTATCTGTCCGAATCGCTGCGCAGGACACAATACCTGCGCCAACAAATCGCATAGCCGATACGATTTTAAATGCGGATAGTAACAGCATTAGTATTGATTCCGCTACCCTGATATCTTTCGATTCCGTTTCAAAAAGACCAATTATCCGGGATTCGTTGTGGCAATCAAATGGCGATGTCCCTCTTCAGGAACAAATATTGCAACGCCATCCTTTTTTCAATTTTAATACCAGGCCGGTAGTTACTCCACCCGATATAAAAAGATTTAATGGGAAGGAGTTGCTTTTTTATGTCCTGGTGGCATTGGTGATAATTTTTGCGCTGCTAAAGCTGGCCTTTTCCAAATATTTTAATGACCTGTTCCGTGTTTTCTTTCGCACTACCATGAAGCAGAGGCAGATAAAGGAACAGCTGATGCAAACACCTTTTCCTTCATTGGTTTTTAATGGTTTTTTCGTGGCCAGTGCCGGCTTGTATGCAAATTTCTTGTTGCATTATTTTGGGTTTAAGCCGGTCGATAATTTTTGGTTATTGTATTTGTATTGCTGTATTGGGCTTTCAATAATTTACCTGGTTAAGTTTATAGGCCTGATAGTGTGTGGCTGGCTTTTCAATATGAAAAAGGCAGCTGAGTCTTATATTTTTATTGTATTTATCATTAATAAAGTAATTGGTATTGCCCTGCTTCCCTTCAACTTTTTGTTGGCATTTACCGACGGAGCAATGCATTCGATTGCACTTATGCTATCGTGGTGCTGTATAGCCGGGCTTTTCTTATACCGGTTTATTTTAGGATTCGCTGCTATTCGTAATGAGGTCAAATTCAACCTATTTCACTTCTTTTTGTACCTATGCGCCTTTGAAATTGCTCCCCTATTGCTGATTTACAAGCTTTTACTATTCTTTTTGTAAGTAGAATAGCTTAGCTTTGCACACAAATTTAGCCGCACCACAACATGGTAAAAAATGGGGTTACAAAGGCCGATGTTCAGGCCAAAACAATAAACAAAGTTTTGATCACCCAGCCGAGGCCCGAAAGTGATAAGTCGCCGTACTTTGAACTTTCAAGAAAATACAACCTGGAATTGGATTTTCAACCCTTTATCCGTCTTGAAGGAATACCGGCCCGTGATTTTCGCAAACAAAAGATAGATATTCCAAATTATACCGGGGTCATTTTTACCAGCCGAAATGCTATTGATCATTTCTTTCGTACCTGTGATGAAATGAAAGTAAGCGTTTCCCAGGACACCAAATATTTTTGCATTACCGAAGCGGTGGCACTTTATCTTCAGAAATTCATCTTGTATCGCAAACGCAAGGTGTTTTATGGTGCCGATGGGACTAATAAGAGCATGTTTGATGTGATCAATAAGCATAAAGGCAATGAAAAATTCCTTTATGTATGTTCCGAAAATCAACAAGATAATGAGATCGTCAACTGGCTAAAAGCCAATAATTGTGAGTTTGCATTAGCCTTTATGTATCGTACCCAAAGTAATGATGTAAAGGATCTCCTGGCAAAAAATAAATACGACATCATTTGCTTCTTCACCCCAAGTGGAATTAAGAGTTTATTTGATAACCTGCCAAAGTACAAGCAGAACGGTACTTTCATTGGTGCATTTGGGGGCAATACCTCCAAAGCAGCTGAGGAAGCAGGTCTAATCTTACAAATAAAAGCACCCCAGCCGCAAGCACCCAGTATGGTAGCAGCACTTGACAAATTTTTAGCTGAAGCAAACAAGAAAAAATAATTTTTAAAAAAAGATGTTAAGGGGCACTAAACGGTGCCTTTTTTCTTTTTTAGGCCGCATGGTTTCAGCGAACTTTGTTTTTATGCCTACATACAAAAACAAATTAAGCACTGAAACCAGCCCGTATCTTCTTCAGCATGCTCATAACCCGGTTGACTGGTATCCCTGGGGAGAGGAGGCTTTGCAAAAAGCAAAAGAAGAAGATAAGCCCATTTTGATCAGTATAGGCTATGCCGCTTGTCATTGGTGCCATGTAATGGAAAAGGAGAGCTTTGAAGATGAAAGTACAGCATTGATCATGAACGAACACTTTGTCAATATTAAAATCGACAGGGAGGAGCGGCCGGATCTTGATCACATTTATATGGATGCAGTACAGGCCATGACCGGGAGCGGGGGGTGGCCACTCAATGTGTTTCTTACACCATCGACAAAGCCCTTTTACGGGGGCACCTATTTTCCACCTGTCCGGGCTTTCAACAGGGCTTCGTGGAAAGAGACCTTGTTGGGTGTAATAAACGCATTCAATGAAAAAAGAAATGAGATCGAAGAACAGGCTGAAAATTTAACCGGTCATTTGTTACAATCAAACTCATTTGGATTACAAAAACCAGGCGCACAGTCAAATTTGTTTACTGGTAAAAAGTTATCCGAGTCATTTGCTAACATCATGAAAACTGCCGACAAAGAGTGGGGTGGTTTTGGACGGGCACCGAAGTTTCCTCAGACTTTTACCATACAATTTTTATTGCGTTATGCGCATATTAAAAGTCAGCAATCCATACCGCAGGAGCCTGTAGACGAAGAAGCAAATGCTTCGCTGAAGCAGGCGTTACTTTCATTGGATAAAATGATTGATGGCGGTATTTATGATCAAATCGGAGGAGGATTCGCCAGGTACTCCACCGATACGGAATGGTTAGTCCCGCATTTCGAGAAAATGCTTTATGATAATGCACTGTTGATTTCCGCATTAAGTGAGGCATACCAATTAACAAAAAAAGACAAGTACGCTAATGCAATTCATGAAACGATGAATTTTATTCGCCTGGAATTACTTCATCCGCAGTTCGGATTTTATTCAGCTCTGGATGCAGATAGTGAGGGAGAGGAGGGTAAATTTTATGTGTGGTCAAAAACAGAAGTGGAGCAAATCCTGGGAGAGAAGGCGGATATTTTTTGTCGTTTTTATAATATCACCCAAGATGGAAATTGGGAGGGGAAAAATATTTTAAGAGTAAAGACTCCGGTTGAGGATTTTGCCCGGGAGAATAACATTGAGCAATTTGCGTTAACAAGCCTTTTGAAGGGAGGTCGTCAAAGACTTTTGGAAAAAAGAAATACGAGGGTAAGGCCTTTACTTGACGATAAAATTATTTTAAGCTGGAATGCCTTGATGAATACGGCGAGTAGTAAAGCATATGCAGCCACGGGCAAGGAAGAATACCGGGATTTGGCAATTGCCAACATGCAGTTTCTGTTAGAAAGGTTCTGTACCAACAATTCAGAAAGCTTTTTTCACACCTGGAAAAACGAAGAGGCAAAATATCCGGCATTCCTGGATGACTATGCTTTTTTAATAGAGGCGTTAATTCACTTGCAGGAAATAACTGCTGATACAAAATGGCTGGAAAAAGCAAAAAGCACTGCTGAATTTGTTATCGACAACTTTAGTGAACCGGGAGCCACCTTCTTTTTTTATACCGGGCAGGGACAGACCGATGTTATTGTTCGAAAAAAAGAGGTTTACGATGGGGCAGTCCCCTCTGGTAACGCTGTGATGGCTGAAAATCTTCATCGCCTTTCTCTATACTTCGACAGAAGGGATTGGAGTCAGCGTAGCCAGGATATGGTGCTTTCACTTGGCCAGGTAATAACTAAATATCCCACCTCTTTCGGATACTGGAACCGCCTGTTACTGGAGTCAACAAGCGGAACAGCGGAAGTAGCAGTTTTGGGAACCGAAATAAAAAAATTCCATAAGGAACTATTGTCGGAATTCATGCCTCAACGGGTTCTAATGGCGTCATCAAAAGAAAATGATGAGTTCCCCCTACTAGCCGGAAAGGCAGTTTCAAAAGTCCCATCTGTTTATATATGTAGAAATTTTGCATGTTTAAAACCGGTCAGTTCCATAGCCGAAGCACGGAAACAAATCAGGTTTGAAATAGCCAATTAATTTTATGTTAATACAATAATTTAGACTTAATATGCGTTAGAATAATTACGTCGTAAAACCCGATTTGGACATACTAAAATAAATTGTAACGTTGTGGTGATGAATAAACCTAAATTTTATATTTGCCCCAATACCCTTAAGAGTATGAAAATGAAAAACCTTAACTACGCATTTCTTGCAATTGTTTGCATTTCAATGCTATCCAGTTGCGGAATACTGGGAAAGAAAAATAAAGGCAGCAGCCTGCCTAATGATGGCCAGGTGCACGGAATTTCTCCGGGCAACAGGTATACACTGCCTAAGCCTCCGGGTATGGTTTATATACCCCAGGGAACATTCCATATGGGACCCAGCGATGAGGATCCTGCATATGCCTTTAGCTCCCGCAATCGTTCCATCTCAATCAGCGGCTTCTGGATGGATGCTACTGAAATCACCAACAACGAGTATCGTCAGTTTGTTTACTGGGTGCGTGACTCTGTCGCCGCCCGAAAATTAGGTAAAGTAAAAGCCGGTGCAGACGGGAACGAGTATGTTGATTGGGCAGCCATGAAACAAATGAAATGGGATGACCCCAAGACGGTTGAAGCTCTTGGAAACACTGATCTCATTCTGGTTCCAGAAGAAAGGATTTTTGGAAAGAAGGAATTGGATGCGTCCAAACTTGTTTTTCATTCCGAAACCTTTGATCTGAAAGAAGCCGCTAAAAAAGAGAATGCGGGTAAATCCCGTTCTAAATTCATCCTGAAAAAGGACATTCCTATCTATCCTGATACTTTGGTTTGGATTCGTGACTTTGCTTATTCTTACAACGAGCCAATGACCAAACGTTACTTCTCGCATCCTGCATTCGGTAACTATCCGGTTGTAGGGGTAAGCTGGAAACAGGCAACTGCTTTCTGCGAATGGAGAACAATGTATTTGAATGCATTTTTGGATAGCAAAAAAAGAGTGCAGGAGTCCGATTTCCGCCTTCCAACTGAAGCACAGTGGGAATATGCGGCTCGTGGTGGACGTTCACAATCAATGTTCCCCTGGGGTAACTATTACCTCCGTAATAAAAAAGGATGCTTAATGGCAAACTTTAAGCCTGGTCGTGGTAATTATCCTGAAGATGGCGGCTTTTATACAGTGCGTGCAGACGCTTATTGGCCAAACGACTTCGGTCTGTATTGCATGTCAGGTAATGTGGCAGAATGGACTTCCTCGATTTATTATGAAGGACGTAATAACTTCCAGCATGATATGAACCCGGATGTTCGCTGGAATGCTAAAGATGATGATCCCCCGCTGATGAAGCGTAAAATAATTCGTGGAGGAAGCTGGAAGGATGTTGGATATTACCTGCAAACAGGTACCAGCACTTATGAATACCAGGATTCTTCCAAATCTTATATTGGATTCCGCAGCGTAATTGACTTACCAGCTGCTCCTCAAAAAGCACGTCGCAGATAAAAACTTTCTCAAAGAGGTATTTTTCTGCGACCTCTTTTTCTATACAATTTTTTTCATATTCACATCGTTTTAGTTAAAATTTAATAATCTATAAAAACGAACCCTTTATGCTATTCTTTAAAACCCCTAAAGGCCAGGTAGTTCTCAATTTCCTTTTTAGCTTCTTTGCCGCGGTTGTAATCTTTGCGGCGATGATGAAAATCCTTCACTGGCAAGGTGCTGACATCGCAATCATGGTTGGCTTGATCGCTGAAGCTATTGTGTTCCTGGTAATGGCCTTCTTAGTGCCTCCTCCTGAAGAACCACATTGGCAGCGTTATTTCCCTGATATCAACGTTCACCCCGACCTTGATCCAAACTTCAAACCGACGCCATTGGCTCTTAACTCTGGTGGTTCTGGTAACCCTGCCCTGAACAAATTGGACGACATGTTGCGTGAGGCAGACATTACTCCGGCTAACTTGGGTCGCCTGGGTGATAACTTCAAAAAATTAGGTGGAACTGTAGACAGAATGGCTGACATTACGGATGTAGTAGCAGCTACTGGAGACTACACAGCTAAAACCCGTGAAGCAGCTAATGCCTTAGGCACTATGAAAGATGCTTACCTGGGTGCAGCAAGCAGCATTCAGCATTTCAACAATGCCGCTGAAGGCACAAAACAATTCCACGATCAGGTAACTGTATTGACAAAAAATCTCGCCTCTCTGAATACTATATATGAATTAGAGTTGCAGGATACCAATAATCACCTGAAAGCAATGAACAAATTCTATAGCAACCTGACGCAAGCTTCTGAAGCTATGCAGGGTAGTGTAGAAGATGCTCAAAAAGCAAAAGAACAAATTTCACAATTAGCAACAAACCTGGGTCGCCTGAACAATGTTTATGGCAATATGCTCAGCGCTATGCAAGGTCGTAGCTAATAAAATTTTTAATAAAGGGTTCGTTTTAGATTTTAAAATTGAAATCCCGTATCCTAGATTTTTTGATAAGCACCATTAACTAAAATAAAAACCAAATCATCATGGCTTTACCTCGTGAGCCCCGGCAGAAAATGATCAACATGATGTACCTCGTTCTCACAGCCCTGCTGGCGCTGAACGTATCATCTGAGATATTGAATGCCTTCAAAACGGTGAATAAAAGCTTGGAGAATACCAATACTACTGTAAATAAATCTACAGAGACTATATTGGCTTCTCTTCAACAAAAAACCTTAGAACCAACTACAGCTGAAAAAGCCAAAATATGGAATCCTAAGGCTATCGATGCAGAAAAATTCAGTAAAAGTGTATTTCAGTTTATTCAAGGGCTGAAGGATCAGATTTTGACTGAAGCAGGCGGTAATCCTAATGACCCTACTCAAAAGTTCAAAGAGGACAATCTTGATATCGCAACGCGCATCATGGTAGAAAAGGGTCAAGGTCAAAAACTTCTTTCAATGTTATCTGACTATAGAAAAAATATACTAGGGATTGATAAGTCGATTGATTCGGCCTTTAAAACATCTCTTCCTATTAACCTCGATAAGCCAGCCTCTACGAATAAGGCAGCGAAAACTTGGGAGGGGGCATATTTCCATATGGTGCCGACGGTAGCCGCTTTAACGATTCTCAGTAAATTTCAAAATGATGTAAAGACCGCTGAAAATAGAGTCGTTGCATTTTGTCATGAACAAGTAGGGAAAGTTGAAGTGAGATTTGACTCTTACGAAGCAATAGTTGGACAAAATTCGAAATACTTGATGCCTGGGCAGGAAATTGAAATCACTGCTGGTTTAGGAGCATTTAGTAAAACAAAACTTCCAATGGTATCGGTTGGAGGCTCAAATGTTCAAGTAAATGAAAAGGGTATGGCTGTTTATAAAGCACCTGCCGGTGGAATTGGCGCTCATACGCTAAATGTTACAGTTTCATTTAAAGATCAGGATGGTAAAGACCAAACCAGAACTTTTCCTGTGGAATATACAGTAGGTCAGGCCAACGCTTCTATTGCTCTTGATGAAATGAACGTTCTTTACGTAGGATACGACAACAAAGTAACTATCGCGGCAAGCGGTGGTGGTGATGATAAAGTACAAGCATCTATCAGCGGCGGCGGCGGTTCTTTGGTTAAAGTTGGTGGTGGTAAATATATTGCCAGGGTTAATTCAGTAACTGATGATTGTAAGATCACAGTATCTGTTGATGGCAAAGTAGCCGGTGTTTCCCAATTCCGTGTTCGTACTATTCCTCAGCCTACTGCAACTGTGGGTGCTTACCCGAGTGGTGAAAGTATAGCGGCAGGTGCATTCAAAGCACAATCAGGTGTGGGCGCCTACATCAAAGACTTCCCTCTCAATTTGAAATATTCTGTAACCAGCTTCACCATCGCAGCCGACAATGCTGAAGGAGATATTGATGAAGCTGCTTGTCAGGGTAACCTTTGGAGCCCTAAAGCCCTTCAAATTGTAAGAGGCCTTGGTCCAAACAGAACAGTAACGATTGACAATATTCGTGCAGTTGGCCCCGATGGTAGAAATCAGAAATTACCTTCGCTGGTATATTATATAAAATAAATTTTGAAGAGATGAAAAGTTTTGTTGTAAAAGGTTGTCTACTCGCTGTGTGTGCGTCAATATTGGTAGCTGAAGCTAATGCCCAGCGTACCGGCCGCAGAAGGACAAATGCTCCGGCAAATAATGCGCAGCAAAATCAGCAACAGACCAATATAACTACGCCGCCTTCGGGTTACAATCCTTACGGCAATATTCCCATCGTTGTTGACTCAGCAGGTGTTTCTGACACGGTAGTTAAAAAGTCGCTTCGTAATGACAATGCTTTTGATAAAAGCAGCTTGAATGCCCGTACACCATTAACTTATGAACATTTAAGGGCGGACGATGCCTTATTTGCTGAAAAAGTATGGCGTGAGTTGGACCTGCGTGAAAAAATGAATGCTCCCTTCCGCTACGAGGCTGAAAGTGATAATGGCAGCCAGATGTTTGTAAATATGCTGCTAAAGGCGGTTAGCTCGGGCGAGGTGACAGCTTTTTCGGACGACCGGTTTACCACACCTGTTACTATTGCTGATCTTCAGCAGCAAACGGTGGGTACTGCAGATACTGTTCCCCAGGTCGATCCTAACGATCCCAGCAAGGTGATTCGCTATGTGGTGACACGAGCCAGCTTTGACGCAAAAAGTGTGGTGAAACTCCGAATAAAAGAAGAATGGGTGTTCGATCGCGAAGCCAGCAGATATTTCGTCCGTATTCTCGGAATTGCGCCGCTTAAAACACAATTTTTCCCAAATGGCCAGGAAAGACCCGGAAGCACCCCTATGTTTTGGGTTTACTACCCGGATATGCGTCCTATCCTGACCAAGTACGAGGTATATAATCCAAAAAATATGGGTAATAGCCGGATGACCTGGGAAGAATTGTTTGAAAGCCGTATGTTCAGCAGCTATATTACTAAATCTACGTTGGATAATGCTGCTAACCGTACAATACGTCAATACATTAAAGATCCCATTCTGGCGTTGTTAGAGGGCGAGAACATTAAAGAGAAGATCTTTAATTACGAACAGGATCTTTGGTCTTATTAAGTTTTTCCGCGAAATTTTGTATAAAAAGCCCCTTATCAAAGGGGCTTTTTTATTGATAAACAATTTCTAAGCAATAAATAAAAAGCAAAAAATATCTGTCTCCACTATTAGGATTATAGGAAAATATTTGTATTTTCGTCTCGGTTTTTCATAGGATATTGGATTTTAAAAACGGGGCTGGATTTCTATCCTGGCCCCATTTTTTATTTAATAACCTTCTTCTTTGTGGTTATTAAAATAGTTAAATACCAGTAAAGCCTTGGCTCTTCCAACAGTTTTTTCTAACTCCTCAGCCGTCAATCCCCGGATATTTTTCACTGATTTATATTCTTTTAGCAAGATATCAGCGGTCGCTTTTCCAATACCAGTAATATCCTCCAACTCATTTTTAAAAGTGCCTTTGCTTCTTTTATTGCGGTGAAAAGTGATTCCAAAACGATGTACTTCATCCCTGATCCGGCGAATTAATTTAAGACTATCACTATTATAAGGGAGTTTCAAAGACTCTTTGTCACCTACAAAAAAGAGTTCCTCTTCATTTTTGGCCAATCCGACCAGCGTCGTTTTGCCGGTAATAGCCAGTTCATCAATTGCTTCTGATGCAGCGCTTAATTGCCCCTTTCCGCCATCAATGATTACGAGTTTGGGGAAAGGCTTATTTTCTTCTATAAGCCGCCTATATCGTCTAAAAACTGCTTCTTTCATCGAGGCAAAATCATTGATACCTTCCACAGTTTTCACATTAAAATGACGATAATCTTTTTTGCTCGGCTCCCCGTTTTTAAAACATACCATAGCCGAAACAGGATAACTGCCCTGGAAGTTAGAGTTGTCAAAGCATTCAATATGATCGGGTAATTCCGGCAGCTGCAGGTCTGCCTGTAGTCGTTCGAGTATCTTGATTTGATCGGTATTTGCTGAGAGTTTCAGTCTTTCCTTATTTTTCAATTCCCCGATAAAGTAGTCGACATTTTTTTCAGAAAGTTCAAGCAATTTTTTTTTATCGCCGCCTTTCGGAATAGTAATTGTTATTTGATCCTGAGGGTAATCAATAGGAAAAGGAACAACTATCTCCGGAGCATTACTATCAAAACTGGTTCTTAATTGAGCAACTGAGAAGCTTAATATTTCTTCCTCCGTTTCATCCAGATGAGTTTCCAGTTTGTTGGTTTGTGTTTGAACAATAGTGCCATTACGAATCATCAGGAAGTTGACAAAGGCTATATCTTTTTCTTTTCTTAAAGCAAATACATCGAGGTCGCCAGCCTTTATATTGGTAATAACTGATTTTGACTGATAATTTTCCAGGTATTCAATTTTCTTTTTTGTTATTTCCGCTTTTTCAAAGGCCAGATTAGCGGCATGGGCTTTCATTTCTTCTTTGAAGTGACGAATTACCGGCGAAAGATTACCCCGCAGCAGATTTTTTAACTGGTCAATACTTTCCGCATAATCTTCTTTTGTTTGAAGTCCTTCACAAGGGCCCTTGCAATTTCCCAGGTGGTATTCCAGGCATACTTTGAATTTTTTCTGCTCAATATTCTTTTGAGTAAGATTGAGGGAGCAATTTCTTAGAGGTATTGTATGACGGGTGAACTCAATTAGTTCCCGAACTTTTTTTACGGAAGTATAAGGACCGAGATATTGTGAACCATCTTCTATTCTTTTCCGGGTAAGAAAAACCCGGGGGAAGGGTTCATTTTTAATAACGATAAATGGGTAGCTCTTATCATCTTTTAAGTTGATATTAAAAATAGGCTGAAACTCTTTGATCAGCGAGTTTTCTAAAAGAAAGGCATCCTGTTCGGAGTTTACAAGAGTAAACTCGATACGATTGATCCGCCTGACGAGCTCATTTGTTTTGTAGCTGGTAATACTTTTATTGAAGTATGAGCCAACCCTTTTACGAATGTTTTTGGCTTTGCCGACATATATCAGGTCATTCGTTGCGGAATAGTATTTATAGATACCGGGCTGTTGAGGAATGCTTGCTGCAATATGTTGAAATTCCTTTGTTGTCATGCTTATTCGTTCTCACCCCAAACTACTTTGAATGTAGTTGTTTTTTCAGGTTGTCCTGCCAATTGTCGGGTAGTAGTTACCTGGAAGCTTTCATCTACTTTCCATAGAAGCTTTTTTTGCACTGCGCTATCTTTTGTATTAACAGTGGTTTCAATAAAAATGTTGGTTACCTTATCGCCGGATGGATCCGGTTTAATTAATATTTGCTGCCGCTGTACCTGTTCCTTTTCGGGGTCTACAGGACTATAAGTTATCATTACCCGGTTCAATGACTCATCAAATAATTTTTCTTCTTTGTAACGATCTTCATACTTAGGTGAGGCAATGTCAGGAACAGTGAGAAAATCATTCGCAATTACACGAAACTGATCCCGATGAATAAACGTAGTGTCGGTTTGTATGCTATCAATAAAGTCCAGCTTACGGATTGAATAAAGAGAAGTATCCATGGCTGCTATTTGTCCCTTAATAAAAGAAAGGGCCGGGAAGAATTTTTCTCCTTCTTTTTTCTCTTTTTGCTTACAACTATTGAAAAAAAATAATCCAGCGATTAAAAGGCTATAACTTAATTTCATCCGGGTCAATATGTGATTGATAATTATCGGGCAAAATTAATTGAAAAGAGAACTTTTAATAACATTTTACCGCAACTGAATCTGGTAAAAAAATATCTTGTCTTTAAGAAAGACAAGATATTCTGAGAATAGATAGTATAGGAATAGTTTTATTTGTTTAGCGTGACACCTATTTTCAACCCAAAATCAAACAAGTTTTCTTTAATTGGATATGTATTATGAAAGCTTGAAAGAATTTGATAGCGAACCTGTGGCCCAATTTGCCATTTTGTTTTTCCACTGGTGTAATTAACAAAAGTTTCGAATCCAGTACTCAGGTTTACATGACGGATGAGCCTTGGCACTTCAGCATAGTTCTTATAATCGGTCGAAATCAGGTAAGCCCTGTCATTGAGAACGTAGGTGGGTTGTATTGTCCCCGCCACTCCAACGCTGGTTTTTTCATTACCAGCCAATTTCATCTCCACACCAATAGGGGTTGAGACTGAGAAATAGAAATTTTTTAACCAATCAGATTTATAGCCCGCATAATTGCGATAATAGGTCCAGGTAGAAATTGTCGAGTTACTGCCGTTCCCACCATTTAAATCGATAGTGGCGACCTCTCCGTTAAAGGCATATGCTTTTATGTCATAACGATTGATATTGAACTGGAGACCTCCTCTTACTTTCAATCCCCTGGTTATTGGATATCTGCCTGAGAAACCAATTTGCAGGCCTAAGTCAGGCTTATGTGTAACAGCACTGTTTACATCCTGCAAGTAAGCAAAAGGATAATTTGAAGAAGATGGATTGTCAACTGATTTATTTACACTGAGCCGACGATAACTAATAGTAGGAGTTACAAACAACTGCCAGCTAATTTTTTTGGATGGCTTTTTATATTTATAAGAATTTATAACACTTTCGATGGTATACGGAGAATAAGACTCAGTCTGACGAGGTGTTTTTATTACCGCCCCCGGAATAGTTTTAGCATCCGATAGATGATTAGCAACTTCGGGGAGCCGGGAAATTTCAAACGATGCAACGGGATGAAGATTTATGTTCGTAAAGGTTGAATGCTGATCGCTTTTTACAGGATGTTCAATTAGTACAGGATCAATTAAAACCTCATCAACAGAAATGTCTTCGGTTTCCGGTAATACTACAGGAGGAAGGTTGGAAAAGCTACCCTCATTTTTAGAGTCGATTAAAGGGGATGTTTCTTTTGCAGCAAAGGGAAGAAGATCCTCGATATTTTTGGGTTCCACTTTTTCAGTAGAGATATTCGCAACAGGTAAATTGTTGTTGAAAGCTGTGGTGCCATTTTTCCCTGAAACCGGGTGCGTAGTCATTACCCAGGTTACGGCGCCACCCGTAAGTAATAGTAAAACTCCCAGCCAGAATCCGTACCATCTTCTTCTTGTATGAAGGGCATTATTAACTCCCTCCCATACTTTTTCTGACGGGAACATCCGGTATTGATCAGCACTTTCCTTTATATAATGCTCAAATTCCTTATCGTTATAGCTGCTCTCCATAACCAGTTAAAAATTAAGAGTACGAATCATCGATGGCTAACGGCCATAAGCCAATCGATATCTTGTTTTGGTTTTTGTATAATTTTCTTCCGTATCAGAATATCTTCCAACATCGCTTTAGCCCTGGTGTATTGGCTTCGGCTGGTGCTTTCCTCTATATCCAGCATATCCGCAATCTCCCGATGACTGTACCCTTCTACCGCATACAAGTTCAAAACAGTGCGGTAACCAATCGGCAATAGCCGAATGCATTCTACCACTTGTTTTGCCTGTATAATTGCCGGAACACTTTCTTCCCTGATCTGTATACCAGTAGCGTAAATAATATCTACACTTTCATTGAACTTTTTGTTTTTCTTCAGGATATTGATACACGTATGAACGATTATTCGTCTTACCCATCCTTCAAATGCACCGCGATTTTCGAAAGTGTGTATTTGTAAAAAGACTTTTATAAAGCCTTCCTGCAACATATCTTCCGCATCTTCGCGGTTATGCCCGTATCGATAACAAACCGCCAGCATTTTTGAACAATACTTGTTGTAAAGTTCCCGCTGAGCGGCAGCATCATTGTTTAAACAACCTTTTAAAATGGCTTCTTCGGTCATATATGCCGTTTGGTTGTCTGTAATTTAGACATTTTTTACATACAAAAGCTGCATGAAATAGTAAATTTCAGTGGCGATATGTGGGAAATACCTCTTATTTTTTCCTTATAAGACTATCAATAGGGTATTTGGCTTCCATGCTATCCCGGAGCGCATTTGTCCAACTGATTAATTTTTCTTTTTCTGCAGCCGTAAGTATGGCGTCCTTATGCACCCAGGTATAAGATTGCAAAGGCATTTCACCTTCCTTTATTTGTTCTTCAATTTCTTCCAATTTGTGGTATTGGTATCGGAGGCTTCGCTTGGTGTAGTCGTCCAGGTTCAAATGTTTCTTTCCATCGTTCACATGGCCGTTCATCCACCAGTCTACTGGTTGTATGGCAGAATACCAGGGATATTCTGTGTTATTAGAATGGCAGTCGTTACACGCTTTTGCAAGGATAATTTTTACATCATCCGGAACGGGATGAGCGTTGCCGATATAATTGGCCTGAGGACCGGTAGCCTTGTTCTTTTCAGGATGAATAAATTGAATAATGATCAGTATCACCAATAAAAACAGGAAGATCTTTTTTAGCATGGGAGATTTTTGTGAAAATTATGGGTTGTCAATTAAAATTTCACCACTCATTTCTTTTGGAATTGGTAAACCCATCATGAATAATATAGTGGGGGCGATATCTCCCAGTTTTCCGGGCTTAATTGTTCCTCTCCAATTTTTGTCAATAATAAACAAAGGAACCGGGTTTAATGTGTGGGCTGTATTAGGAGACCCATCTTCATTAATGAGGTAATCTGAATTTCCATGATCTGCCGTCAAAAAGATGGTGTAACCGTTAGCAAGTCCCGCGGTTACCACTTTTTCGACACATTGGTCCACGGTTTCTGCCGCTTTTATTGCAGCTTCCCAAACACCCGTATGGCCTACCATATCTGCATTGGCATAATTGAGGCAAATAAAGTCGGCAGATTTATTGTTTATTTCTGGTAAAAGAGCATCAGTCATTTCATAGGCGCTCATCTCTGGCTGAAGATCGTAGGTGGCAACCTTTGGTGAAGGAATAAGAATTCTCGATTCGCCTTCAAAAGGTATTTCGCGGCCGCCACTGAAAAAGAAAGTTACATGGGGATACTTTTCTGTTTCGGCAATCCGAATTTGCTTTAACCCATTTTGCTGTAGTATGTCACCCAATGTATTTTTTAAGTCGTCGTTATCAAAAACTACATGAACATTTTGAAAACTTTGATCATACTGTGTCATGGTTGTATAATGAAGAGCCAGCTTCTTCATGTTGTATTCAGGAAAATCTTTTTGCGTTAGCACCTCCGTTATTTCCCGGCACCGGTCGGTGCGGAAATTGAAACAGAAAGCGACATCCCCATCTTTTATGGTCGTTACCGGGCGGCCATCCTTATTGGTAATAACAACCGGCTTTATAAACTCATCGGTGATATTATTGGCATAGGAGTTTTCTACAGCCGTAATGGCATTATTTGATAACTCACCAATGCCATTTACCAAAGCGTCATAAGCCAGCTTTACTCTTTCCCAACGCTTATCCCTGTCCATAGCATAATAGCGACCGCTTACCGTTGCGATTTTGCCCACAGTTTTGTCCAAATGTAGCTGCAGCTCTTTTATAAATCCTAAACCACTTTTTGGATCACAGTCACGACCGTCCGTAAATGCATGCACATACACGTCTGACAAACCTTCAGCCTGGCAGATCTCAATAATTGCTTTCAGGTGATTAATGTGGGAATGCACACCGCCGTCACTTACGAGACCAAGCAAATGAAACGGCTTGTTATTTTGTTTTGCAAACCGGATTGCTTGTAACAATTGTTCGTTCTTTGCCAAAGAACCATCTTTAATAGCAACATTTATTCGCTGCAACTCCTGGTAGACAATGCGGCCGGCTCCCAGGTTTAAGTGACCCACTTCAGAATTGCCCATTTGCCCATCGGGTAAGCCTACTGATTCTCCGCAAGTTATAAGAGTAGTATTCGGGTAAGCAGCATATAAAGATTTGGTGAAAGGTACGTTAGCATGCTGGATGGCGTCAGAAGATGCAACTTTTCCGAGTCCCCAGCCGTCCATAATAATTAAAATAACTTTTTTTTGGCCCATTAGATGATTAATTGTTTAGTATAAATTCATTTGTTATAGGGTAACAATGCGTTGTAAATCTACAAATCATTCATCTATTTAAGCCTTAAAGATATTTAACAACCGGTTTTTATTATTTTAGTATTCCGGTGTCAATGGCGATTATCCTATGGCACATTTTTAGGACTATATTGCCTATGGAAAACAAATTAAATATGAAACTTTTATTTACTTCTTTTTTGGTTGCTTCGCTTATTGTTTTTTCCTCGTTTGCGCAGTCAAGTAATATTGACGGTGTAATCGGAGCTTTACGCATAGGTAATGCTTCTGAACTGGCTAAGTATTTTGATGATAATGTTGAATTGACGTTGCCTGTAAAAAGTGATAGCTATAGTAAAGCCCAGGCTCAAGTAATCTTAAAAGACTTTTTTGCTAATAACGGCGTAAAGACTTTTGTGTTAAAACATAAAGGTGATTCACCCGGCGGAAATTATTGTATCGGTACCCTGCAAACAAAATCGGGCAACTTCCGGGCTCATGTTTTTATGAAAGTGAAGGGGGGAAAAGAAGTATTGAAAGAAATTCGTTTCCAATCCATCGAGTAAATATCATTTAAAATATCAGGTAAAGCCTTTCCACTACCGGGCAAATCGAAGTACTGGGAAGGCTTTCTTATTTTTGCTCCATGAGTTTTGATAGTCAACTTAACCACCTGATAGATGAAGCGCTAAAAGAAGATGTTGGTGATGGAGATCATAGCAGTTTATCCTGTATTCCTTCCAATGCAAAAGGTAAGGCGGTCTTAAAAATAAAGCAGGAAGGCATATTAGCCGGCGTAGATGTTGCACGCAAAATCTTTACCTATAAAGAGCCGACATCCATCCTCACTCTCTATAAACGGGATGGGGAAAAGATGGCTTTTGGTGAAAAAGCCTTTGAAGTTGAAGCCTCTGTCCACACAATTTTACAGTGCGAGAGACTTGTACTGAATTGCATGCAAAGAATGAGCGGAATTGCTACCCTGACAAAGGAATATACAGACAAATTAAAAGGTTCTAAAACCCGCCTGTTAGACACCCGTAAAACAACTCCCAATTTTCGGTTATTGGAAAAGGAAGCGGTGAGAATTGGTGGCGGGGTCAATCATCGTTTTGGATTGTTTGATATGATCATGTTGAAGGATAATCATATTGATTATGCCGGTGGAATTGAAAAGGCCATCGAAAAGGCATATGAGTATGTACTAAATAAAAAACCCGGGTTAAAAATTGAAGTAGAAACCAGGAGCATCGAAGACGTAAAAAAGGTTGTCGCCATAGGAAAAGGAAAAGTGTTTCGCATCATGCTCGACAATTTTAACCCGGAGCAAATAAAGGAAGCCGTGGCATTAATTGGCGAGGATTTTGAAACCGAGGCTAGCGGAGGAATCGATCTTGAAAATATCGGGGAATATGCTCAAACGGGAGTGGACTTTGTTAGTGTAGGGGCATTGGTACACCAGGCAAAGAGTTTGGACCTGAGCCTTAAGGCCGTCATCGCCTGATAAATCTTAAGTTTTAAAGTTGTAAAATTCATGTCAAAAAAAAATAAGCCTGACAACAGGGGATTTGTGTACAGTACAGATCCTAACTTCAAGTTTGAAGAGAATCAGCAAAACTTCGAAACTTTATCTGCGTCACAACAAAAATTGAAGATCCGGTTAGATACAAAGCATCGTGGGGGTAAGGTCGTTACGCTGATTGAAGGGTTTATTGGGGAAGAAAGTGCCCTGGAAGACTTGGGAAAAAAGCTAAAATCATTTTGTGGAACCGGAGGGTCAGCCAAGGATGGCGAAATTATAGTACAGGGTGATCAACGGGAGAAAGTGCTGCAATGGTTAATAAAAAATGGGTACAAGCTGGCTAGGAAAATTTAAGTAATTATAATTTGCTAAAAATGAATAACCCCTGGGTACTATGTGGTATTGGTGTTTTGTTCTGCATTGGTGGGGTATACTTTTTCTTCCGGAATATATATGAAGAAGATCAATCAGTGTCCTGGGCTGTAACAATTATGATTATGGGAGTCATATTAATTGCAGCAGGAACCGCCAAATATTTTAAGCTACTTTGAGTTTTGGTTTTCTTTATTGTAGATATAGCTTAATGCTTCCCCTGGACATTTTCTTACCGGTTCAATGATCTTTTCGGTTGAGGCGCCATCCGGGGTAGATCAGCAAAAAAGGAAATGAGCTTTTCATTTCCCCCCAATCCATAATAATCATATCAATCGTGGTTCTCTATTGCCCCTGCGACAAACTATAGGCTTTTTTATCTCCCCACATATTCAATAACTCTAACGAACATATTTTAAAATTGCCACTCAGACTGACATAGAGGCCGATTATGTCCTGCTGATTTAACGGAGAACCGTCAATACTTTCAAAGCGGACATTGTATTGATTCACCAGGTTGGTAAATACTGATCCGGTAGGCCATACCTGTGTACCGCGATTGCTGACATTAACGATATTAAATTTAACACCGCCATGCCGCTGACATTTGTGGGCAATTATTTCTGGCTGTTCATCACTTTCGATAAACATGTCTACACCGATTATGTTTTCCTGCTCCATTTCTGCAGAGACCATCATCGGGTTTTTTTCCAGCTTAAATACCGTTTGCAATGCTGGTTTATTGGGTAAAAGCTCCTTCGCATTCAACTGTGGTTTTTTTCCAAAGTTGCTGATAATGGTTTCAGCAAATTGTGTTGTATTTAACGGCGGGATGCTTTTATCCCCAAAATCACCGGTTCTCGTTCCTGTCTCTAATGTATAAAGCAAAGCATTTTCAATTTCCGCCGCGTTTTGCATATAGCCGAGGTGACGAAGCATTGCAATCCCACTCAGAAGCAGGGCAGTGGGATTAGCAATATTTTTTCCGGCGATATCCGGCGCTGTCCCGTGCACAGCCTCAAATATGCAAATATGATCGCCAATATTACCAGACGGAGCAAACCCTAGTCCACCTACTAAGCCAGCACAAAGGTCAGAAACAATATCTCCCTGCAGGTTGGTTAAGACAATCACATCAAAGATATCCGGCCTTGTTACCAACTTCATGCATAGATCATCTACAATTACATCATCAGCTTTCAACTCAGGATAGTCTTTGGCCACCTCATAAAAACAATCCAGGAATAGACCATCTGTAATTTTCATAATATTGGCCTTATGGCCGCAAGTGATACGACGGGCATTTTTTTGTCTTGCCATTTCAAACGCATACTTGATCACCTGCAGGCTACCTGGACGAGTAATAAAACGACGGCTCAGTGCCACGTCATGGGTAAGCATGTGTTCTATTCCTCCATAGGTATCCTCGATATTTTCTCTAACAACTGTTATATCAATAGGAATTCCCGCCTTGCTAAAAACAGTATCTACGCCGTGCAGCGTTTGGAATACCCTTTTGTTAGCATAAGTGTTCCAGGTTTTTCGGGCGGTAACATTTACACTTTTTACGCCTTTACCTTTAGGAGTTTCCATGGGACCTTTGAACAGGATGCCAAGATTTTCTATCGTAGTTTTTGCCTCAGGTGTCATTCCATTGGAAAAACCTTTGTCAAAAACCCATTTTCCCATTTCAACGTATTCAAATTCAAGTGGAGTTTTGTTGGCTTTAAAAATGCTAAGAACGGCATTCATGATCTCAGGCCCTATTCCGTCGCCCTGCGCTACAGCTATCTTCATAGTGGAAATTTTAGAGGTGTTTTGAAGGCGCAAATTTAAGCCTTGAGGAGTAAAATCCGGCAAGATTTACCGCCGTCAGTGTTTTTCGTTATTTTTACGTAAACTGATTGGTATGAATAGTCTCATTTCTGAGGGTGTGGAGGTAAGTGTAGAAACATTTTACCAGCCGGATTATAGCAACCCTATTCAGTCAGAATTTATGTTCGCCTATCGCATTACGCTGGAAAATCACAACACTTTCCCGGTAAAACTTCATCGTCGCAGCTGGAATATTTTTGATAGCAATGGAAGTACAAGGGAAGTGGAAGGTGAAGGAGTAGTGGGGGTTCAGCCGACCATTCAGCCAGGCGAAACTTACCAATACGTCAGTGGTTGTAATCTTCGTACCGAAATGGGTAAAATGAAAGGGACTTACCAAATGGAAAACCTGAACAATAAGCAGATGTTCACGGTTGACATTCCTGCATTTGAAATGATTGTCCCGATGAAGAACAATTAGGTTATTTCATTCTTCCTAAAATTCGATTTTTCTTGTTCTCTCCTTCATTAATGCTATAGCCTGTTCCCGGCTTGTAAATATGTTATTGATGTTTACCAAATTGTCAGCCAGCTTATCATATCTTTTTGTAAGCAGGTACAAAAAGACGTGCAGATAATGAATGCCATCAAATATGATCGCTTTGTTATTGGCAAATTCATCTTTTCTTCTCAATAGTTCAGCCGGCATATCCGTATAATGCATTCCAGGCCTAAGGTGATGTATGATATGATAGCCATCATTCCAGCAGACATGATTGTATTTTGTATTGATACAGTTGATCGAGTTAGTATATAAATTATCCGGATTGGAACTATCAATAAAAGAATGCTGTGTCCAGTTGCCCAGCATCATCACCAACCGGGCAAACAATAAAGGAACAATAAAAACCAATAAAGTGGCTTTTAGGTTCAAAAAACACATGCCGATGCAAAAGAAAATGAAAACATATTCGCCAAATGTCAGGCGCATGTAGAGTTTTTTTCTTTTTCGATAATAGAGATACAGTATGGTATTCTTAACGCCAACAAGAAGGAATTTCAGGAAATAAACGAGAAAATCTTTGACACTATCTCTTTGATAGGCCATCGTGCTGCTGGTATCATCCTCGGTATTGTTTTCTATGTGATGCATCCCCAGATGATGGCTGAAGTATCCTTCGGGGGCATGCCCAAACAAAGGGCAAATGATCCAGGTAATATAAGTATGGATCCATTGATACGGTTTCTTAAAACACTTGCGGTGACAGATACAATGAAACATTAACCCAAACCTGCCTTTGAAATATAGTTGTGAAAAATAAAAATAAGGAACTACTATCAGCCACCACCACCATCCCTGCAGTACCGGTGTAAATAATAGGATGGCAACAGGTAAAATGAAAATATGAATCCAGGTCAATAAATAAATAAAAGGGAGATCCCGCTTATCATTTATAATGTGAAGCCAAAGTTTATCATACCAGGTAAATTTTTCCTTCGGAACATAAGTAGGGTCAGTAAGGGTGGAAAGTGTCTTCATGCTACTAAATAAGTTTAACGACTAAACCACAATATAAGCAAATAGAAAGCAGGCGGAACAAAAGAATAAATTTGCAACTATTTCGGCTTGTACTTAGATTCATCCAGTATCTGTTTGGCAGACGCCTTCATTACTTCTTCAGGTTTTATACCAGCGTGTTTTTCGACAAACTTTTTAACGATTTGCCACCCTATCCACGGGCCGATATTACCGGGCGAGTTTTCCTGGGAAAAACCTTGTGTAAACGGAGCTTCACCTATGTAGTTTTGAATCGTTACCGGGTCTACAGTGTACAAATTTTCATTCTTCACAATATAGGTCCAGATCAGGCCTTCGTTCTCCTGGCACCAGTCAATTTGCTCCCTTGTATAACCTGTTTTGATATAATCAGGCGTTTCTGGCAAAAATTTATCAATCAGCCACCATTGCTTGCCCTTTTCAATCATCTGTTCTATCAAAGGCCTGGTACTGCTTTTATCAGGGAAAATATCATCAGCCACCAGTTTCATTACGTCGGCTATGATATATTCCTTTGAAAACCTGCGGCTGCGATACAGCGGCACAACGTTGTTGATAAAATATTCCTGGTTATAAAGTGAAAAGTTTTTTCCAAGGTAAAACTGGAGACTTATTCCTAAGAAATCGGGGCCGATAAAATTAGGCGTCAAATCCCCGTTACTCATTTTTGCCATATCGTTCAGCGAATTCATCGGGCCCACTACGGGGATGATTTTCCCAGGTGTTTTATAGGCAGGAAAATAATACTTCACGTAGCGAAATGCCCTTTCTATCTCAGCTTTTTCTGAATTAAAGTCTGTATAAATTTTTTGGGATGAATCAAACACTGGTTTATATAACCGGTAGAAGCTGTTAATGCCTTCCTGGCTGGTAACGCCAACAATATTTTCCAGGAACACGGGTAATAGTACGGGATATTTTGCCTGCAAATTCGCCAGCCCTCTTTGAACGTTTGTTGTGTCTAAGGAAAAAAAATCTTCATCAAATCTTTCAACTGCGAGGTTCACTTTAATACCGGAAATATCGGGTGTATTTTTTTGATTTTTGCAGGCAGCAAAAGCAATAAGTGCAAACAAAAAAGGGATGGCTTTTTTCATAGCTCTTGTAAACGAAATGAGTGTTTAAATGTTGTTTGCGAAGATATAGAAACGTTAGTGGCTCATCAGTGCCGGTTTTTATCCGGGTGTTCAGGCAGTGATTGCTATTGTCAGGCAGATTAGTTTTTTACTTTTCATTTGGCAGTGGGGAGTTAAATTTGTAGTATGAAGATTGCATTAGCGCAGCAGAATTATCATATCGGCAATTTTGAAGATAACTCAAGCAAGATTATTGACGGCATCAACTGGGCAAAGCAACAAGGTGCTGACCTGGTGGTTTTTTCTGAGTTATGTGTTTGCGGATATCCTCCCAGGGATTTTCTTGAATTCAGTGATTTTATTAATAAATGTTATGCCGCCGTTGACAGCATCCGGGAGCATGCGGATACAATTGGTGTATTAATCGGCAGCCCTGCCAGGAATCTGCAAAAAGAAGGCAAAGACCTTTTCAATGCTGTTTTTCTCTTGCATGAAAAAGAGATAAAGGCCGAGGTTCATAAAACATTGTTGCCAAACTATGATGTGTTTGATGAATACCGCTATTTTGAACCAGCATTTGAATGGAATGTAATAGAATTTAAGGGGAAAAAATTGGCAGTTACTATTTGTGAAGATGTCTGGAATATGGGTGACAACCCCCTTTATCGCATCACGCCCATGGAAAAGCTGGTATTGCAAAAGCCGGATGTGATGATCAACCTTTCTGCATCACCTTATAATTACGCACAGGATATTGTGCGAAACAGTATTGTCAAAGCTCATACGCTAAAGTATAATTTACCGATGCTTTATTGTAACACGGTGGGTTCGCAAACAGAAATTGTTTTCGATGGAGGTAGCCTGGTGTATGACGATTGTGGCAACCAGGTCAGAGAGATGAAGTATTTCGAAGAGGATTACCAGGTATTTGACTTAAAAGACCTCACCCAAACCCTCTCCAAAGGAGAGGGCTTAGCCAACGCACAAAGCCAGCTTGTCGAAAATGCTTCAGTTGATGAAAAGATTTCAAAACGGAGGGAATATTCGTCAAGCGAGGCAGGTGCGCAGGTGGCCTTTCCGCCGGTTGGCGGAGAAGGAGGGGATTGGGCCGGGCCTGTTTATTTCTCTGCTACCGATGTTGGCGTAGGAGAGGATACAATCCAATACCTGACCAATGAAAAAAACATGGATGAGATTTACCATGTTTTAATACTTGGTATCCGGGATTATTTTAAGAAAATGGGCTTTAAAAAAGCTATACTGGGATCATCCGGGGGAATTGATAGTGCGGTTACCCAGGCATTGGCTGTTGAAGCGTTGGGCAAGGAAAATGTGAGGGCCATCCTGATGCCCTCTCATTATTCAACATCGCATTCAGTGAGTGACGCAGAGCAGTTGAGCGAAAACCTGGATAATCCTTATGACATTGTTTCCATCAAAAATATTTATGACGCTTTTATTACTGAATTGAGGCCGATTTTCAAGGATACGCCTTTTGGCGTCGCTGAGGAGAACATTCAAAGCCGTACAAGGGGAAATTTGTTGATGGCAATTGCAAATAAGTTTGGGTATATTTTGCTAAACACTTCTAATAAAAGTGAACTTGCAACAGGGTATGGTACGTTGTATGGTGACATGGCAGGCGGTTTAAGTGTACTGGGTGATGTATACAAAATGCAAATATTCGCACTCGCCAGGTACATTAACCGTCATAAAGAAATCATTCCTGTCAATATCATAACAAAACCTCCTTCTGCTGAACTAAGGCCCAATCAAAAGGACAGTGATAGTTTGCCGGAATACGATACACTCGACCGTGTTTTATATGAGTATATCGAGTTGAGAAACGGACCCAAAGAGATAATTGCAAAGGGATTCGATCCGGCATTGGTAGCACGGGTGCTAAAACTGGTTAATACGAATGAGTATAAGCGAAACCAGTTTTGCCCCATCATTCGAATCAGCTTTAAAGCATTCGGTGTAGGTCGCCGGGTTCCTATTGTTGGCAAATATCTCTCCTGATCCTAATGAATAAAAGTGATTACAACATTTTGTGTTGAACCAGCTATCGTCATATTTTGAGACACCACTAGTTCCGTTTCTGTCAAACTCACAATGGTGAATGAACTGCTGCCACCGGTGAACAAAGGAGTAGAAATAAATAGAATGGTCTCATTAGTTTGAAAATTCCAGGTAAAAGGAGTGGTTTGCGGATCAGATGCATCACATTTTGTCGGGCCTTCATCAGCAGTACCTGTACCGGCCGTTGCAAAGGTTGCTATATTGTCTTTTTGACAAGCTTGCAAAAAAGCGGAAACGGATGTGCCACCAACTTTTGCATCGCTGAATTTCCAGGAACTTTTTGCCAATAATTCTGTTCTTGTCTTACCAGCCGGTGAAGGATCATCATCTTTGCTACAGCTGGTATTCAATATTTGCAATGTAGAAAATAGAACTACTGCTAATAAAAATCGTTTTTGCATAGAAGGGATTTTTTTAGTAAAAATAAGCCCAGATTTTTATCACTACAAAGTAGAAATACTTAAAAAAAGAGAACTATTTCCCCTCATTTACCATATCGGCAAATAATTTGCTTAAATCAAGTTCGTATTTTGTGATACCATAAATCAAGCCAATGTATAAAACCGCAGAAGACATCCGGCAGTTAAATGATCGAATCAGCCATGCCGGCCAGTTTACAGATAAGTTAAGAGAAGAGGTAGGCCATGTCATAGTTGGGCAAAGTCATATGCTCGATCGTTTGTTGATCGGGTTGCTGAGTAACGGACACGTTTTATTGGAAGGTGTGCCGGGCCTCGCAAAAACGCTGACTATAAAATCCCTTTCCCAGGCCATCCATGCGCAGTTTAGCAGGATCCAGTTTACGCCTGATCTTTTACCTGCAGATGTGATAGGAACGTTGATTTATAACCAGCAAAAAAATGAATTTGTTGTTCGCAAGGGACCCATTTTTGCCAATTTCATTCTAGCTGATGAAATTAACAGGGCCCCGGCCAAGGTGCAATCGGCCTTACTGGAAGCCATGCAGGAACGACAAGTGACTATTGGTGATACGACTTACAAACTGGAGCAGCCGTTTCTTGTGCTGGCAACACAAAATCCGCTGGAGCAGGAGGGTACTTATGCTTTACCGGAAGCACAGGTGGATCGCTTTATCATGAAAGTGGTAGTAGGCTATCCAAAAATGCACGAAGAACAATTGATATTGCGTCAAAATACACAAGGTTTAACTACTCCGACAATAAGGCAAGTGGTTTCAATCCAGGAAGTGTTGAATGCAAAAGAGCTCACTCGTCAAATATATATGGATGAAAAAGTGGAAAAGTATATTCTCGATATTGTATTTGCAACAAGGACACCTGAGAAATACCAGTTAGAAAAATTGAAACCCCTGATCTCTTACGGAGCTTCACCACGGGGCAGCATTAACCTGGCGTTGGCGTCAAAGGCCCAGGCATTTTTAAATAAAAGAGGTTTTGTAATACCGGAAGATGTACGAAGTATTTGTAATGATGTCTTACGACATCGCATAGGCCTCACTTATGAAGCGGAGGCAGAGAACGTAAAAGTGGAAGACATTATTGAAGATATTTTGAAACAGGTCAATGTACCCTAATAAGTTTTAAGTTTAAAAATTTAAATGTTTAAGGTTGTTAACAACGGCTGAAATATTAAAGAAAGTTCGACAGCTCGAGATTAAAAGCAAGAAGCTGGCCAGTGACCTTTTCACGGGTGAGTATCACAGCGCTTTTAAAGGGAAGGGCATGTCGTTTAAAGAGGTGAGGGAATATGCAGCCGGTGATGATATTCGTTTTATTGATTGGAATGTATCGGCAAGGTTTGGTCATCCTTTTAGCAAGATCTTTGAAGAAGAGAGAGAGCTGACCGTAATGCTATTAGTGGATATAAGTGCCAGTTCATTATTTGGGACCGTTCATGCCCGCAAAAGAGATATTATTACTGAAATAGGGGCGGTGCTAAGCTTTTCCGCCGTCAATAATTCAGATAAAGTTGGCGTCATATTCTATAGTGATAAAGTGGAAGCCTATATTCCGCCTAAGAAAGGGAGGCAGCATGCCCTGTATATTGTAAGAGAGTTGTTGAGCAAGGAGCCAAAAGGCAAAAGTACCCAGGTGAATTCGGCGCTTCGCTATTTTAACAACTCTACTAAACAAAAAAGCATTGCTTTTATCCTGAGTGATTTTTTGGACGGTAATTATGAGGATGCACTGCGGATCGCCGGGAAAAAACATGATGTGATCGGTATAAAAATATATGATAAAATGGATATGGAATTGCCCAGTGCGGGTTTAATCCAGGTGCAGGATGCAGAGTCGGGAGAAATAAAATGGGTAGACAGCAGCAGTGCATTTGTGCGATACAGTTATCAGCAGGAGTTTTTTAAAATGACAGACTATAGCACCCAAACTTTTAAAAAAGCGGGTTGTGACTTGTTACATGTGCGAACCGGGGATGATTATGTAAAAGTGCTGCAAAGGTTTTTTGTAAGCAGGAATAAATAAACCACCTTTTTACCCATTCCCGAAAATGGTCGGGGTTGGAACGAACACAAGCCCAGGATTTTGTTTAAATGAGGAATAACTTTTTTTATAGAACCGCTATAGCTATAGGTTTATTTTTTGTCACTGCAACTGTTGCGGCGCAAAACAAGACTGTAGTAAGAGCGGTAGTTGATAAATCAAAGATTTTAATTGGTGAGCCTTTGCGAATAACATTGGAGGCTGATATCCCCGAGCATGAAGCTATCCGTTTTTTCCAGTTCGACTCGATTCCACATTTTGAATTTTTAGGCAGACCAAAGATTGATACGTCGAATACGGGCAGAGGAACTCTCCTGAAGCAGGTATTAATGCTTACCAGTTTTGACTCGGGTCATTGGGTCATTCCTGCATTTCTGCTTACTGATGCTATTGCCACCGACTCAATACCGGTGGATGTTGTTTTTTCTCCTTTCGATCCCGCTCAACCTTATCATGATGTGAAAGACATAATTGAGGTAAATCCGCAGGAGGAAAAAAAGGAAATCAAATGGTGGTATTTTGTAGCCGGAGCAGCAGTGTTGTTATTGCTGATCATTCTTTTGTTCAGAAAAAAGAAAAAGCCTGTTGTCGTTGTTGTTGCTGAGCCGGCAGACCCTTACAAGGAAGCAATATTAGAATTGCAAAAATTGCAAGCCGAAAGACCCGAAATCAAGGAATATTATTCAAGACTGGTAGATATTTTCAGGGTGTATGTATCAGCCAAAAAAGGAATTCATTCTTTACAGGCCACTACGAATGACCTGGTAAGGCAATTAAAAGGCCTCGGCCTTCGAAATGATGAATTTGATAAGTTGTCCCATACCCTACGGCAAAGCGATTTTGTCAAGTATGCAAAATATGTTCCTTCGACCGAAGATGATAAAAATAATTTTGAAAACATAAGCCGCTCTATCCAACAGATAGAGCAAATGCAATAATGTTGTACGATTGGATTAAAAATATCGACTTTGCTTATCCCGAGAATTTTTTGTTGCTCGGATTGGTTCCCTTCATGATATGGTGGTATATAAAAAAATACAACAAACGCCAGTCCTCCGTCAGGGTGTCTTCAACGAGATCTTTTACTGTATCCACGGCCAAAAATTATTTCCGCCATGTACCCTTTATTTTGCGCTTGCTCACTGTTACGGCGTTGATCATGGCCTTGGCAAGGCCGCAAAAAAGAAATGATCAGCAGCAGACCCTGGGTGAGGGAATTGATATTGTGTTATGCATGGATGTAAGCGGTAGCATGGGCTCCCGCGATATTTTGCCATCCCGGATGGAGGTGGCCAAAGAAGTCGCTATTGATTTTGTATTAAGCCGGCCCATTGACCGGATAGGCCTGGTTATTTTTTCAGGCGAAAGCTTCTCCCAGGTTCCTATTACAACTGATCGAAATACATTGGTCAGTCAAATACAGTCCCTGGAAAGCAGGCGTTATTTAAAAGACGGAACTGTAATAGGTGAAGGATTAGCTACAGCCGTGGATCGTTTATCAAAAAGTGAAGCCAAAAGTCGGGTGATCGTATTGCTGACAGATGGAAAGGAAGATGCGCCGGATACCAGGCTAATTGACCCACTCACGGCTCTTGAAATTGCGAAGTCAAAAGGTGTAAAAGTGTATTCTATCGGGATGGGGGCTTCTCCGTCTACGATCGTAGAGATAACCGGCAATGCGCCGAGGCAAAAAACCGCTGCTATCGACTTTATTGATGAAGCACTGCTTCGGCGGATAGCGGAAGAGACAGGTGGCCGTTATTTCAGGGCAAGAGATAAAGCGGGTTTACAAAATATCTATAAACAGATAGATCAGCTTGAGAAGTCCAAAGTGGAGTACACTTCCTATAAGCGTTATGAGGAATTATTTTTGCCGTTAGCCCTTGCTGCAATTTTCTTTTTGCTAGTTGAGATAATACTTCGCTACACCATTTTTAGAAGATTTCCCTGATTAATTATGAGGTTACCGGTCCGAATTAGTACCAATTCCTGAAATTCGCAACACAATGAAAGCACTGGTTTATAAATCAACGGGCAGCTGGTACACTGTAAAGGACGACTCGGGGCAGTGGCACAATGCCCGGATGAAAGGCGTTTTTAAAATCGATAATATTACCAGTACTAATCCCGTTGCTGTAGGTGATGAGGTGGAAATAGATATGAACGGAGAACCGATGATCGTTGAGATTCATCCCCGCAAAAACTATATCAACCGCCAATCTCCGCGGGTAAAATTTCAACATCATATTGTAGCTTCTAATCTGGATCAGTCTTTATTGGTGGCAACACTTAAAGAGCCCAAAACATCGCAGGGTTTTATCGACCGGTTTTTGGTAGCCTCGGAGATGTTTCATGTAAAAGCATTGATTGCATTTAACAAATCCGACCTTTTTAAAAAGAAAGAACAGGAGCGATTTGAAGAAATGAAGGAAATGTATGAGGCAGTGGGGTATAAAGTTTTTTTAACCAGCACAAAGGAAAACACCGGCATCGGGGAATTAAAGAAGGAGCTCAAAGATAAAACTACCCTAATTAGCGGCCATAGTGGGGTAGGTAAGTCTTCATTGCTGAATATTATATTTCCCGGGATGAATTTAAAAACGCAGGGTGTAAGTGGCTGGAGCGGTAAAGGACAGCACACTACTACTTTTGCTGAAATGTTTGACCTGCCATTCGGAGGCAGGATCATCGATACGCCGGGTATGAGAGAATTCGGCCTTGTTGATGTTTCCAAACAAGAAGTATCCCATTATTTTCCGGAAATGCGGGAAAGGCTGAATGATTGCCAATTCAACAATTGCCTGCATGTAAACGAGCCGGGTTGCGCAATAAAAGAAGCCGTAGCCAACGGTGAGATCAGCGAAGAACGGTATGTCAGTTATGTGAATATAATGGAGTCGATAGAAGAGAGGAGCTACTAAATGCAATGTAGTTACCGGTTACCAGTTTCCGGTAACTGGCAACTGGTAACACTTCGGTTATGCTATATTTTTTACCTGGTTAAACAATTTGCCCTGTAAAATATTCGCCAGTTCCACTACTGCCAGGTTATCTTTTGGCTGGGCAGCATTAGTCTTTGTCGGGTGGACAGAAATGCCGTTATAAATATTGTAGCGTAATGTGAGGGGATGGCCTTTGTATTTAAAATCCCAGTTTATGGAATCAAATTCATCTTCCTTATTCAGAAATTTGATACGGAGGTCGTCATTCATAATGCCAGCAATCTGGTAGAAAAAATTTAAGCCGCCATCATCTGCCAGTACTGCTTCGGTGCATCCTAAAGAGGTACGTAAATTGAGACTCATAGTAAAGAGTTTAGGGTTTTAATGGTTTTTACTATAAGACTTGGATATATTAAAAAAGGCTGCTCGGCCTTTGTTAACTTTTAAACTTTTTTGCTTTCCTCGCAGCTTTTTCTGCAGCAGGATCACCAGCGGCTAATTTTTCGGCCCCGATATTCTTACCATTCGTTGGACATCCATATTTTGGCTTAAACATATTGCAGGATGTTATGGCCATCATCAAACCAGCCAGCACCATTATCGTAAGAATATTTTTCATAATTGCTTTCTTCGTATAACGAAAGTAAAAATTAGAAATTGCTTCTACTATAGTAGAATTACGGACAGTTGTTTGCCTACTTCATAAGGCACATCAATTCAGAAGGTTGAACCGACCAAATTTTTATAATAAACTACAAAACACCTGAACTTTTACACTTTCTCCCGGAACCAATCTGCATACTTGATATAATTGTTGGCAATCCGATCGATTTCACCATGAATCAGTTCCTGCGAAATGGCCTTAATCTTCTTTGCCGGAACACCTGCATAAATACTGCCAGCTTCGCAAATGGTATTTTCTAGTACCACCGCACCCGCTGCAATGATCGTGTTACTATTTACGATACAATTGTCCATAACGATGGCTCCCATGCCAATTAATACGTTATCATGGATGGTACAGCCATGTACGATAGCATTGTGACCTATTGAAACATTATTGCCGATTGTAGTTCCAAATTTTTGATAGGTGCAGTGGATGCAGGCACCATCCTGTACATTCACCTTATTACCCATTTTTATAAAATTGACATCTCCCCGGATCACCGTGTTAAACCAGGCACTACAGTCATCTCCCATCACTACATTCCCAACGATAGTGGCATTGGGAGCAATAAAACAGTTATTTCCCCACTCGGGATATTTGTCTTCTACCGGAAGTATTACAGGCATAGTAAAAAGTTTAAGGTTTGAAGTTGTTGTACCTATTCTTTGTTGGTTTCGTCCACCGCAAAGTATCAACGCTCTTTTCTTTGCTCAATAAATGTTGCTTGCAAATTAGCCAATTTCTTTTGCGTGTTAACCAGCCTTTGCGTTCTTTGCCTCAAAATATGAATCAGCGGGAGCTTTTTTTACGTCATATAGGCCAAACCTCGCCTGCACCACTCTCTCTTGAGATTGTAAAAGCTGAAGGTGCGTTGCTGTATGACGTCGATGGAAAAGAGTATATTGATCTTATCGGGGGTATTAGCGTCGCAAATACCGGTCATCGGCATCCCAGGGTGGTAGCCGCCATTCAGCAGCAGCTTGACGCTTACCTGCACATTATGGTGTATGGTGAATTTGTAGAAAGCCCGCAGGTACAATATGCCAAATTGTTGACAGATCATCTTCCGGCATCACTTAATTCAGTTTACTTCACTAACTCTGGTGCTGAAGCGGTGGAAGGCGCCATGAAGCTGGCTAAAAGGGTCACCAATCGTAGCCAGATCATAGCTTTTAAAAATTCTTATCATGGCTCCACCCAGGGAGCTTTAAGTATTATCGGCGATGAATACTGGCGCAATGCATACAGACCTTTACTGCCCGATGTTCTGCACCTCAATTACAATTCTTTTGATGCAATCGATGAAATATCGGAGCGAACTGCCTGTGTGATCGCTGAAACCGTGCAGGCGGAGGCAGGCGTCAAAGCACCCTCCAAAGAATGGATGCTGACATTAAGAAAAAAGTGTAGCGAAACAGGAACGTTATTAATTCTGGATGAGATACAAACCGGTTTCGGTCGGACTGGTAAACTGTGGGGGTTTGAACATTTCGGGATTGTTCCGGATATAGTTTTATTGGGTAAGGCATTAGGTGGAGGAATGCCTCTTGGTGCGTTTGTAGCTGATAAGCAGCTAATGGATGCATTTACTGAAAATCCAGTCTTAGGTCATATTACCACATTTGGCGGCCATCCTGTTTGTTGCGCAGCCGGTATGGCGGCCATGAAAGCCCTGATCGACGAAGGAATGATGAATGATGTCGAACAAAAACTAAATCTATTTAAATCCCTATTGGTTCATCCGAAAATAAAAGCCATTCATTCATTCGGCTTGTGGCTGGCTGTGGAATTTGATTCGTTTGAAGCCAATAAAAAGGTGATCGACTATTGTATTATCAATGGAGTTTTAATAGATTGGTTCCTATTTGCTGCTAATTGTATTCGTATTTCACCACCACTAATAATTTCGGAACAACAAATTAAAAAATCAGCCTCCATAATTATTAAAGCACTGAACTAAATTTTTGATCACCACCACATGAAAAAACTACTGCTTCTCCTGTCTATCACAGGCACCTCCCTGATTTGTTTAAGCCAGAAAATTAACTCCTCAAATTCCTTGCTTTGGCGCATCTCGGGTAATGGCCTTACAAAGCCTTCATACCTGTATGGTACTATGCATTTAACCGATAAAAGGGTTTTTTATTTTAGTGACTCGTTGTACAAGGCATTAGAGCAGTCTGACGCCTTCGCTGCAGAACTTGATATAAACCGGATGGGTGCCCAGTTGATAAATAGTTTCATAAATGAAAGGGAACAAAGGGCAGCTAGTGAGCCTGTTAAGGTCAAGGATGCAGTCTCTGTGGAAGTATGGGAAAAATATAAAGACCTGCTGGCAGAGAAATTTTTTAAGCCCGCCGAGAAGATTACGGTAAATGATCTGGATGATGTGGAGTCAGCTCTGCAATCGGAATTGTTTAAAAAAGGGGAGATGCCGACCTTCCTGGATGCATATCTTTTTGGGCTTGCCAGAAAACAAGGTAAATGGGTTGGTGGAATCGAAGATTTCCAGGAACAGGTCGAACATATAAATGCAGAAAGTGTTGAAAGCAAAATTCAAATGGCTTTATATGATGATAAAAATTATCGCAAGGCAATAGAATGGATGATCAAAATGTATACAGGGCAACGACTTGATAGCATTGAAGTCCTATATACAGCAAGTAATGGACAAAAGGATTTTATTATGACCAAGCGCAATCTGAAAATGGCGACTCGTATGGATAGCATGTCTGCCATCCGGAGCACTTTTTTTGCGGTAGGAGCTGCTCATCTGCCCGGCGATTCGGGAGTAATAGCGTTGTTGAAAAATAGGGGATTCACCGTTTCTCCTGTGGTTTCCTCAAAAAAAATCAGCCCCGAAAAATATACAGTAAAAAGAGTGGGTTGGGAATGGGTGCCGGTTGGGATTAAGGACAGCATATATTCACTTTTAATGCCGGGCGAATCCGGGGACTTCGAGATACTCCGATCTATGGGAATAGACTCGAAAATCTTTTTTGACATGTCCTTCATGCGAATGTATATGACGATGCGGATAGAAATAGGTAAAGAACGGAAAAAACTGGGCATTGACAGCTTGTATGCAGCCTTTAAACAACAGTTTTCTAAAAAAGGAAAACTAGTAAAAGAAAAAAAAGTAAGAATGAATGATTTGGAGGGGCGGGAATACCTGATACAGGCTGAGGACGGCGATTTTCATTTACAGATATTCCTTCCTGAGTTGGAAAACGTTATTATGAATGCTGTTTTTTCTATGGGCAACAAATCATCCGGTGATACAGAAGCGGAAAGATTTTTTCAATCATTTGCGTACAACAAAAATTATAAGAAGCCTGAGCCCCGACAGGCTCAGTGGTCAAGCATTGCATTTGTCAATCACGGTTTTTCAATTGAGATGCCTGTTCAACCCAGAGAGACAAAAGATGTAAATTCAGAAGAAGGGAAAATTATATATAACTACCAGGCCATCGACCTTAAATCGCAGATGTTCTATGGTATGCGCATAAGCTCCGTGAAAGAAGGACTATATGATCCGGGAATTGATAGCAATTTTTTTATTGGTGTAAAAGACAGGTTGAGGGCTAATTTTGGTGAGGGCAGGATATTAGACTCTTCCTATCTTACCATTAGTGGATATCCTGGTTATAGTGTCACTGCTGACGGAAAATCGGAGGGTACTCTTCTTGAAACGAGTATTATAACAGTTTCCAGGGGCAATCGGAATTTCTATGTATATGCTGTATTTGAGCCCGGCGAAGAAAACCGCATCTCTGCCAGGCGGTTTTTAAACTCGTTTAAAATTCTTCCCTACGCCTATAATGACTGGGAAACTGTTTTGTCGCCCGATAGTTCATTTTCTACAATATCACCGGGAGTTATTAAAAAAGTAGAGATTGAAGAAAATGGATTTCATGAAGGATCCGAGAGATTTATAATATATGACTCAATTGGTTCAACATCTACTTACATTGACAAAACGCAAATCCCCGGATGGGTTTGGTTTAGTTCTGATACAGCTTTTTTGAGAAATCGGGCAGAACAATATAAGGGAGTAGGTGATTCAATTGAAGGATATAATGTAAACAAGTCTGATAAAGGTGCGGTTGCTGAATTTTTTGTACGGACTCCTCAAAGCCAATTAGTAAAAAAAGTAAAGTTTGTTTTAAGCGGCGCAGAATTATATGAACTTTTTTCTCATATCGCACCACAAGACTTAAACGGATTGTATGAAAGGTTATTTAATGGATTCATCAGCCGGGAGCCAAAGTCAAATGAAAGGGGTGGTCAATCTCGTGCAGAAGAACTGTTAAATACATTGGAAGCAGCAGATGGCAAAGTAATCCGGCAAATAAAATTGTGGTGGAATGACCTGGATTTTACAAAAGCTGATTTGCCTGCCCTTCAAAAAATGAGTTTTAGACTATATCCAGATTTTGACACACTTTATAACAGCGATGCGTTGAATGGTAAAATAATGGATAAGATAGGCGAGTTAGATGATGATCATAATATGATTAGATATATAAGGGACCACTATCAATCAATCCAGGCAAATGATGAATATGTAAAGCCGTTCCTGGTTTCCTATTTATCGGGTATTAAATCGAAGGAGTCTTATTCGGTTTTGAAAGAAATTTTAATCAACTACCCGTTAAGAATTCAACATCCCATATATTTTAGCAACAATTTTTATGACTCACTTTCTCTTACCGCAACGCTATATCCTGAGCTATTTATTTATGCGGGGAAAGATGTTTTATGTCACCAGGTAACCAGTATGGCTGCTTCCCTTTTGGATAGCAACCTTATTTCAAATACTTCGATTAAGCAAAATGCGGCCGGTTTTATTACATCGGCGCAAAGGATTATCATAAAGGAAAAAAATGATATCGAGGAGTATGGATATAATTATTATGATTGGATTAGGATGTTGGGAGTAATAAATACGCCTGAATCAAATGCTTTGCTGAATAAATTTTCAAAATTTAACGATAGGGGAGTTCGTTTCAAAACTCTCATCGCTTTATTGAAGAATAATAAACCTGTTGATTCGAAGACAATTTACACCCTGGCAACGACTGATGAATATCGGCATGATTTATTTGAAGAATTGAAAAAAATAAAAAAGCAGGGACTTTTTCCACTTCAATATCTTTCACAAAGGGATCTGGCGAAAAGCAAGATTTATGTCTATGCAGCAGATGAAGATCAACCCGGGATAATTAGTTATGCGGGTGAAAAAATCATAGATTTTAAAGGTAAAAATCAAAAGTTTTATTTATTTAAGGTGCCGATTTCAACTGATTTCGATGCTGAAACTTATCTTGGCATAGCCGGGCCGTATAGTGTTAATCCCAAAGAATACCTGAGTACACATGAACTAACCGGTATATATTGGCAGGAGGAGTTTGATGCGAAGAAAACTGATTTTTTTTTCAAAGAATATATTTCTTCTTTGGAAGAAGAACCGACAGGACAGGAGCAGGCCCCGACTAACGTACAAACAAGCAATTAAGATATGGCGATGAATAGCTTCCGGGGAATTTCCTGAGCGTATAGGCAATTGTATGGAGTAATGGTAAGGACTTGCGGTGATTTGTCAGAGACAAATTGATTAGAGACTGCGAAGCCGGAGACTTCGCAGAACCAGGGCAGCAACGTAGAAGTACCCGGTAGTTTTCCGTAAACAAAATTCTACAGGTTTTTATTAAAATCTATTACCCCGGATAGATAAGTTGTTCTATTTTTTTCGGCCTTTAGCGGTCGTTTCTTTGTATCAGCAAGCAATTAATAAATCCGTACTCCTAAGAAAATTGATCCGTCCCATTGAAAGGTTTTAATCCGTACCCCGGCAAAGGAAATTATTTAACCCTTTAAAACTCATCCAATGGAAAATCCGAAACCAACGCAGGTCAACAAACTTAATGATGTAGTTGACCGGCTGATCAACACCCTTTTACCCAAAGCCAGCATTAACAGAAGTTTTTTTGTTAATGACATTCCTGACCACCTCCCGTTGAAAAAGGAGTCGCCTGTAATTACATCTGTATTGGGCGGCTTGCTTTCAACAATAGTTTCAAATGCAAAAGATAGTTGCATCTGGCTATCTGCGAAATTGTATGGTAATGTTGTTTTAGTGCATGTAAAAAACGCCCACGGTTTCAGTCCGCATGCTATCCAGGGCCAGCTTCAGCAATTGCAGCGACTTGCTGAAAAAAACAGGGGCACTATTGGCTTCACAAGGCACCAGAGTACCATCACGTCACTGACTTTCGGCTTTTATCCATAAAGCAGGAGTGAAACAAAAGATCCGTGTCCAATTTATTTTATGAAATCAATCTATAGTTTCTTAATACGGCGAGTGCCACGAAGCTATGTCCATTGCCTTCTGACACTCGCCTGATAAATAAACCAGAGTGAAACACAACCATCTGTAACCTATTTACCTTATCCTATGAACCATCAATCCGTACCGGCTGCCGGTTACGCAGACCTCAGGGAATTAATAGCCAATCTGCTAAAGGCTATGTTGCCCCAGACCGTTAACAACAAAAGTATTTTCATTAACGAAATCCCTTCAAAGCTAACCCTGAGTACGGACCTGCCTCTTGTCAGCGCCGTGCTCAATGGCATGCTATCATCGGTAGTAAAACATACCCGGGAAACTTATATCTGGCTTTCAGCCAGGGTATATGGGCATGTCGTGCTTGTGCATATAAGGAGACAAGGAAATATCAATACTTCAATTCAGCAGGAAGTGAGCAAGCTGCATGCAATGGCTGAAAAGATATTAGGTTCTGTCAGTTTTAATGCTGAAAGAAAGGACATGGCCACATTAACTTTTGGTTTTCCCAACCTTCCGCCGCTTGATTAGAGATTGCACATTGCCAATTGACCGGCTATGAAATGAAATGTTTCAGGGTGAAAGCCTGTGATGATTTGCCAGAGACAAATTAATTAAAGACTGTGAAATCGGAGAGTTTGCAGAAAGGGTTATTTAAAAGAACTATCAATAACAAAAAAACCGGGAGTTTTTGCACTGACAGAACTTCCCGGTTCTTTTAGAAGATAAGTTGTTACGAAGTGGTCAGGTTTTCCTTGTATTTTGTAAAATCCTTTTTTTTGTTTTATCCATTGCTTCATCCAGGGCAGCTTGCCTGTCGGTATTACTTGCCCTTGCGATAGTAGCTCCGGGATCGGCATTATAAATATGACAATAGAACGTATCACCAATCTTGTAAACGGTTCGCCGGACAGGGATGCCTTCCACCTCTAATTGCTCTTCTGTAAAATTTTGTGTGTGCATCATGCCATTTCTTTTTTTGGCTGAATAATGACATCTTTTTCTACGGCGGCGCCTACCAGGTTGCCCCATTCGGTCCAGGAGCCATCATAGTTGCTTACATTGGGATAGCCTAAAAGATACTTTAATACAAACCAGCTATGACTCGACCTTTCACCAATGCGGCAGTAGGCAATTACGTTTTTCTCCGGTACTACGCCCTTGCTCATATAAAGCTCTTCCAATTCTTCTTTTGATTTAAAAGTACCGTCCTCACGGCAGGCTTGTGCCCATGGAATATTTACCGCCCCGGGTATATGGCCACCGCGTTGGCAGGTTTCAGGTAAGCCGGGAGGGGAAAGAATTTTGCCGGTGAATTCATCAGCAGAGCGAACGTCTACCATGGCAAATTCGGGGGCCAGCATGGCCTGTTGTACCTGGCTGAGATAACTGCGCAATGATTCATTCCGCTGGCCGGCTTTATAGGTAGCTGCAACCGGTTCGCGAACATCTTTGGTGATGACCCGGTTTTCAGCCAGCCATTTTTTTCTTCCGCCGTTCATGATGCGAACGTCTTTGTGTCCATACATTTTCAGTTGCCACAGAGCCCAGGCGGCAAACCAGTTATTGTTGTCGCCATACAGGATTAAAATGGTGTCGTTGTCAATACCGCTTCTGCCAAGAAGGTTTTCCAACTCAGTTTTACTGATGATATCGCGGCGCACCGTGTCACACAGTTGGGTTTGCCAGTTCCAGCCCAGTGCACCCGGAACATGGCCTTCTTCATAAGCCTGTGTGTCTACATCAACTTCCACTACTACTACGTGTGGATCAAATTTGTGCTGATCTACCCAATCCGTGGAAACCAGCACTTCCGGATGAGCATAGTCAGACATGACTCTGAATTTTAAGGTTAAAAAAAATTGTGAAGGACATCCAAGGTACGACTATAACATACCGTTTCCCAAATCATTTTTTTAATACTATTATTATCACTGGGGCATATAAAAACTGCGGGTTGGGACGTTGCAAAGCAGGCTGTTCATTCGTTTGGTTTGGGAACGACTGACTGCGGAGGTTTGCTTACTCTGAAATAAAATAGCATCATTGCATGTGATGGTGTATTGATAGATTGGTTTTGTTAAGTGCAAACTGTTTCCATATTTCACCTCTGATTATTTCCGAAGAACAAATTAGAAGTCCCCTGCCTGGTGCGTTATTGATGAGGTTAAATAATTGAAAACTTTATTCTGCTGGTTTTTGCTGACAGTTGAAAGTAAGTTTTCTTTATATTTAAGAAACCTTTAATTAATCTTCAAAAATCACCACATTATGAGAAGAATCATTTTACTCTTTGTAACGATTTGCCTTTTTGTAAATTCTTATGCAGCCTTTGCATTGGAAGCGCCACCCCTTAAGGCCAATGAAGTGTATATAACGATTGGTAAGAATGGAGAAAAAGTATCCTTATTAGATCTTTCCCGGATGAAAATAAAAGAGCTGCAGCAGCTAACAGGGAAAAGAATGAAATTGATTGACAGGATAGGCTTCTCACTAGCCCAAAAACAATTGCGGGAAAGTATCAACAACGACGGTACTTTCAACAGCAAGAAAATGCAGAAAGCGTTAAAGAGAGCCGGGGACGGAACAACAGGCTTTCATATTGGTGGTTTTGCTTTGGGATTTTTATTGGGATTAATTGGTGTATTGATTGCATACCTCATTAAGGATGACAAAAAAGCGAACAGAACCAAGTGGGCCTGGATCGGCGTGGGTGTTGCAGTACTTCTTTATATTTTGCTGTTGATTTAATTGCTGTATAATTGAATTCAATAAAAAGGTTGATTCTTTAAGAACCAACCTTTTTATTTGAACAGGGCAGAAAAATAGTGCTGCAAATTATTCTTTTGCAGCGACGATATATCGAACAATATCATCTTTTATAGTCACTTCGTATTTGTTGTTTTTTGTTTTAATATGAGTGGTCAATTCATCTATGGTAGGATAGTCATGTTGCCCATCGAAGCTGCTTGCATCATCTACCAATAAAATATGATCGATATTTTTAAACCTGAATATAGCGTTTACCTCTTCAAGTATGGGACATTCCTTTTCGCCTCTTGCAGTTATTCCGCCAGAATAATGACCATCCAGCCAAAAAATGGCGGGCTCATTCAAATCGCTCGTCACCGTTTCTAATACTTTCCCGCTATCTCCCTGCAAAATGGTAACATTCGCATCGTGGCGAAATCTTTTCACCGCCTTTTTCCAAATATCTTTCCCAAGTTCGATTGAATATAACCGGTCGAAGGTTTTTTTTTGCGCTTCTATCATATCTCCATAGGAAGTACCAGTTTCAATAAATGTTTTGATATTATACTTCGACTGGTAATATTTTATAATTTGTTGCTTTAGATAATGTGGAGGTGGAGCAGGGCTTCCGTTATTTTTCCAGTTTCTGAGCTGTACTTTCCCGATAAGAGTCCTGATCCGGCTTCTGATTGAGTAGGGTAGAAGATTGAGAATATTTTTGGCAAAAATTTGCAACATAGGTTCTGCAAATTATCGCTTTTCTTATAGGTATAAAATTTACACCAGTTTAAAAATCGCAGCCGCTAACAACCCGCCAATTATTGGCCCTATCACAGGCACCCAGGCATAACTCCAATCGCTATCTCTTTTATTTTTTATGGGCAAAACAAAATGAGCTATTCTTGGCCCCAGGTCCCTTGCAGGATTGATAGCATAGCCGGTAGGCCCGCCCAGCGATAAGCCAATCCCCAAAACCAATAGCGCTACCGGCAAAGCGTCTAAAGCTCCCATAGTAGCCGCTGACTTCGAAATATTTAAGGCGCCAAATAAAAGAATGAAGGTGCCAATGATTTCCGTAAGTAAGTTATGCAAGGGATTGCGAATGGCTGGCGCCGTGCTAAAGACAGCCAGTTTCAAATCCTTGTCTGCTGTTTCATCAAAATGTTGTTTGTATGCAAGCCACGCAATAAATGCACCGCTAAAGGCGCCTGTAAATTGTGCTAACAGGTAGATGCCTAATAAGGAAACATCAAAATCGCCAAATACGGCCAGGCCAATGCTGACAGCTGGGTTCAAATGCCCGCTGCCACCCAATTTATTAGAAGCGTATACACCTAAAAAAACAGCCATTGCCCAACCGAATGTAATGACGATCCAGCCACTGTTTTGTCCTTTTGTTTTGCTGAGTACGACATTGGCTACTACGCCAGCACCCATAATGATAAGAAGGGCAGTGCCAATAAATTCACCGATAAATGGAGACATCGTTAGAAGTTTAATTTGTTTAAATTATTGTTACCAGTTGCCGGTTACCAGTTACGGGTAACTGGTAACCGGCAACATTTGTTTATTGTCTGTTGCTAATTGTCTTCTTCGGTCCACGCTTGTGCCGCTTTCACTGCTTTCTTCCAGTTTTTCTGCAAGTCGTTTCTTTTTTCGTCGTTCATGGAAGGAGTAAATGTTTTGTCTTTTTGCCAATACTGTTGCAGTTCATCAATGCTTTTCCAAAAACCTACAGCAAGCCCCGCCAGGTATGCAGCGCCTAATGCAGTTGTCTCTGTTACTTTTGGTCTTATCACCTCCGTATTGATAATGTCGCTTTGAAATTGCATCAGTTGATTGTTGACCGTAGCGCCGCCGTCCACTCTTACTTCTTTTATCGGCAAACCCGCATCGGCTTCCATTGATTGTAAAAGATCCATCGACTGGAAAGCAATACTTTCAATAGCCGCTCTTGCTATATGTGCATCGGAACTTCCCCGGGTGAGACCAACAATTATTCCTCTTGCATGCTGGTTCCAATAAGGAGCGCCTAAACCTGTAAAGGCCGGTACAACGTAAACACCCCCATTATCCTCTACTTTTAAAGCTAACGCTTCTACATCACCGGAGTTTTGGATGATCTTTAATCCATCCCGCAACCATTGTACTACAGCCCCGCCAATGAAAACACTTCCTTCCAATGCATATTGCACCTCACCATTTACTTTCCAGGCAATAGTCGTCAACAAATTATTTTTTGAATCGACCGGTTTGGTCCCTGTATTCATCAACATGAAACAACCGGTACCATACGTGTTTTTAACCATACCCGGTTGAGTACACATTTGACCAAATAAGGCCGATTGCTGATCACCTGCGATTCCACTCACTGGAATATTTGCTGCTGTCAAAATATTTTCAGTATGTCCATATACTTCACTGCTCGATCGTACATCGGGCAACATACTTTCCGGTATGCCAAACACGGATAACAATTCTTCATCCCATTTCAACTCGTGAATATTATACAGCAACGTTCTTGATGCATTAGACACATCCGTCGCATGCACTTTACCATTGGTCAATTTCCAAAGCAGCCAGCTGTCTATCGTGCCAAAACATAGTTCGCCCTTCTGCGCTTTGTCTCTTGCACCTTCTACATTATCTAATATCCATTTTACTTTGGTACCGGAGAAATAAGCGTCTGTTACCAGGCCGGTTTTTTTGCGAATTTTTTCTGCCAAACCATCTTTTTTTAATTGATCGCAATACTGAGCGGTTCTCCTGTCCTGCCAAACAATGGCATTGTAAATGGGAAGATGTGTATCTCTATCCCAAACAACAGTAGTTTCTCTTTGATTGGTGATGCCAATGGCTGCAATATGATTGACGGTAAGACCTGCTTTTAAAATTGCCTCAGTGGCTACTCCTAACTGTGTACTCCATATTTCATTGGCATCGTGTTCTACCCACCCCGGCTTGGGAAAGATTTGGGTGAATTCTTTTTGTGCTGTGGCAACTATATTCCCTTTTTTGTCGAAAATTATAGCTCTTGAACTCGTTGTTCCCTGGTCGAGGGACAAAATAAACTTATCCATGGCAATCGTTTAATCGTTTTTATAAAATTAAATATATAGAAATTATAGTCTCATCTGGCCTCAGCGGGCCTCATCCCTCTTATCCCTTTTCCCAAGGAGAAGGGACGATCTGCATTGCAAAATCCAAATTTCATCACTACCACATCGGCCTCTCCTTCCTTCTTCCTCTCCGGTGGAGAGGAAGCGGTGCTTCACTCCAACGCCAACCGACATATCTACCACATCAACATTATATCTCTACTCAACACTTTCGGAGATTACGATTAATAGCAGAGTCTTCGAAAGGCGAGGGCCGTGGGTTGGTGGCTTCCCCTATTGGGGGAAGTCGGAAGGGGGCCGTGGCTTACAGCTCTGCAAAGAAATTTGGATAATCCGTGATGATGCCATCAACCCCTAAATTTTTCAACCGTTTCATGTCTTCTTTTGTGTTCACAGTCCACGGAATTAGTTTTATGCCACGCTGATGACAAGCAGCAATCAATTGAGCATTTACGAGTGAATAATGCGGACTATACATCGCAGGTATATAACCCAATTCAGCCAGTTGCTGCTCAAAAGTTCTTTTATCCTTATCTGAAATGAGTACCGCAGTCACGACAGTTGGATATTTTTTATGCAGAATTTGCAATGGCCGGAAGTCAAATGACTGCAGGTAGCAATGATTTTCTATCTTTTTTTCTTTTACCACCTGCATTACGAGATCTACCGTTTCTTCTACCGGTGGTTGCTTACTTCCATCATAGGCAGCGTTTGTCTTCAGTTCGATATTATACATCACCTTTTTCCCCTTCTTTTTTGCATACCATTCAGTAGAATCAATCAGTTCGCTCATTAATGGTTTATAAGCCGCCATTTTCTGCTGTTGTGGAAATTCTTTATGGGGTTTTAATCCAACATCATATTTTTTGATGCTGTCATAATCCATTTGATAAAGCAGGTGGTTTTGCGCTTCCTTGCTATCAAGGTATTTGCCATCAGGTGTTGTGGTGATCTCCGGGTGAAAATAGATATCGTGAGAGATCACTACCTTTTTATCTTTTGAAATAACCACGTCAACCTCCACAGTATTTACATCGTAGTCGATGGCCTTGTACATGGAAGCAATGGTGTTCTCCGGCATCAGTCCTCTTGTGCCGCGATGTCCTTCCTTATTAAAGGCGGGCAATTGCATTTTCGGATTGGTAACCGCATTCATCTGAGAAGATTTGCAGCCACTCAATAATAACAGTAATCCTGCTGAAGCGGGGCTAATCAGTTTGATCATTTTTTATTTTTTAAATAGGGTTTTAAAATAGCCGCCCATTTCTGGTATCCATCCATGTCCAGGTGAAGGCCGTCGTAGGTATATTTTTTATCCAGTTTTTTTTCTGCATCTAAAAAATGCGGATGGATGTCAATAACGGTGATCTTTTCTTTAACGCCTAATTTTTTCAATTCATCATTGATGTATAATATATGCTCATCTTTATTAAAATGGTCCCTGGCGGTAAAGCTATTGTTGACCGGTAGCAATGTGTTGAAATAGATCTTTGTTTTGGGAGATTCTTTTTTAATGCGATGAATTATTTTTTTATAATTATCCAGTATTACAGTGTCGGGAATATTGCGTGAAATATCATTGATGCCGATAAGAACAAAAATTTTCGCTGGTTTTCCTTCTGTTACTTCATCCAATCTTTCCAGTACTCCAAATGTTATATCACCGGAAATGCCACGGTTCCTGGCTTCTTTCAACTGCAGCAATTCGTTCCAATCAGTAAAGTCCGTAATGCTGTTGCCTAAAAAGACAATATCAGTTGATGCATTGGGAAAAGCCCGGAACTGTTCCACTTTCATCGCATAAATACCGGGGCGATAGGTGCTATCCCATTGTGGTTTTTGTGCAAACATAATTTGTGAAACAAGCAGAGATAGAAACAGCAAGACAGTTTTCATAATAGTTATACTTTATAGGTTGCAGAATATTTTTTACCAAAACGATCTGTCGCTACCACTTTTATTTCACTGAAAGATGACGGAACAGCCGCTTTAAACATATGTTCTGTTTTTCTTGGTTCAGCAAAACCTCTCGGTTTGGGCAGATCAGGACCAAGAAGCGTAGCATAAGCGACGGGATCAAATGCTTCTGTTTGTTGCAGGCTGCCTTTATTGTTTCCATCTATCCAGTATTCGGTTCTCCATTCCGGATCGTAGTTCCAGATGTTAACCTGCACTTGCTTTTCTCCATTCATTTCATCTACAAAAATTTTCATTTGGTGATCGGCTGATTCACCAGTAGCCTGGTAGTGCCAGCTAAGTTCTGTGCCTTTTACATTGTAAACTCCATAACCGCAAGGAGTGCCATCGCCACAAATCGGCCCCGTCCACCAGGCACCGCAAACGGTACCATGGTTATGTTCGAAAATATTTTCTTTGATCACATTGCGATGGTAATGTGTGTGACCCGACATGATATGCGCTTTTCTGTCTCCGAGCACGGCATACAATGCTTCGCTATTTTTTATTCCATTATGTACAGGTATATGCACACATAAAACGATCAGATGTTCTTTAGGAACAAACGAAAGGTCTTTCTGTAACCAATCCAATTGATTTTGCGAAATATAGCCGTCATATTCCCTGTCCTTTCCCAAATATCTTACATCATCCATCACTACATAATGCACTTTACCCCGGTTGAATGAATAATGCGTGGGGCCATAGTGCTGTTGAAAGGTTTGATCCGATGTTTCGTCGCCCCCTTTATTATAATCCATATCATGGTTGCCAATGCACTGGAAAAAAGGAATACCGATTTTTTCTACAGCGGCATTATAGGCAGGAAAGAGATGTAATTCATCCCACACAATGTCGCCAACAGTTATGCCATGTAATAATGCGCCGTTACCCGCAGCTGCCACCCATTTTTGCACATCAGGTACTGACTGCGTCATCAACTTATCTACATCGTTTTGATTCTTTACCTGTGGGTCGGCCCAAATAACGAATTGATGTTCGTTGTCGTCTTTGATCAACGGGATCAATTCAAAGTCGGCATTTTTTCTATTGATATCTGACAACGAATGATAATGCCTGGCAATACCATTTTGATTTTTGAATTCATAACCGGAGGGAGTTGAAATAAAGATATTACTGGCGGAAGGATGCGGTATTAATTCGTAGCGTCCCTTTGCATCCGTTGTTATCACAGTGTAACCATCGCTTACTACTGCATCTTTTATTCCCTTTCTATTGGCGGTGACCTTACCTTTTATTTTTTTACCTGCTTCAAAGGTTTCAGCTGGCAATTGGCAGGCGGCAATCGTCCCGCCGGTCAACCATGTAATATTTTGAATAAAGAGTCTTCTTTTCATTGTTCAATTAGCTGGTTTAATAAAAACAAGGAACAGGATTACATATCCCTGTTCCTTGCCCTGCTTAGGAAAATGTTTTTATTGGTGCTGTCATTATTGATCCCACCATACTTTTGAATTGATATTATCGCCTCCCATTCCGTCGGCTGCCGCTTTGTATTTATCAGGATTGCTGATGCGAACAGATAAAGGATATTCAAGGCGGGATGGCATGATACCATTATTCAGCATACCTGCTTCAACCGGTAGTACAGGGAAGCCCGTACGGCGATACTCGGACCATTGCTGAAAGTCTACAAAGAATAAAGCGAAATACTTTTGGAGCATGATGCGTTCTAAGGTTCCGTCAAATGCGGCTGTTATGTTGGTGAAATAATCAGCCGGCATGGTAATTCCCCATTGTTCAATTGCAGCCTTTACACCTTTTTCGTAAGCTGTTTGTGCCGCAGCCATGTTGCCGGCTTGCCATTCCACTTCTGCTTTTATAAATTCTATTTCAGCATAGGGTAGTATAGGAACAATCATTGGTGCAGTAACGAGGGCTTGTAAAAAATTGGATGGGGTGTATTGAAACTGCGACTCATTCCCGGTGTAGCCATGGGGGATGCCTTTAAAACCAATCGTAGGGTTGGGTGGTGTCAAACTCCTTGCTTGTGACAGAAATTTGGCGCGGCGTGGATCGTTCATTGCATTTAATGTATCAACAAAAAATTTACCTGCTGCCCGGAATGTGGGAAAATCAACAGGGCGGCCCCACGGTGATACCAATGGAGTGATACCGGAGAGACTTAGTATAGCTGATTCTGCATTGCTCGTGAATATTGGGTATTGAACCGGATCACTAATCATCGTCCTGAGTTTTGTATAGACATCCAAAATGGTTTTATTGGATAATCTTAACAGCAGGCGCATTTGAAGCGAGTTGCAGAACTTTTTCCATTTGCTGACATTGTTTGCAAAAAGAATTTCTGTACCATAAAGCATCGATTTGGAAGTATTGAACAACCGGTTGGCGGAGTCCAAATCACTCAGCAATTTTGGACAGATATTCTCCTGCTTGTCAAAAACAGGATAAAATAATTGCTCATCGCCGCGCAAAGCTTCTGTCATCGGTACATCGCCAAAAACGTCTGTAAGATTGGACGCTACCCAGGCATTTAATGTCATCGCTATCGCCTGGTAGTTGGGATCTTGTGCTTTCACCGAAGCATCATACATTTCTTTGATGTTCTTGAGCCAGCGATAATATGTATTCCAGGTGCTGCTGCCGGTATTTTCTGTTATCTCATAACGATGTATCCCGCCGGTTGCGCTGGGAAAAGGAAGCATCACCTGCATCAGGTCAAATGTGATCACATCCGCCCTGTCCATATTAAAGGATGCTACTTCATAAATGATCGGGTTTAGCAAAGTGCCCGGGCTTATCTGCTCAATCCGGTTCGGATCAGTATTAATCTCTTTAAAATCCTTGGTACAGGATGCTAGAAAACCGCTTAGTGCGATAATGCTGGCTAGTATTTTATTAGATGTTTTCATCCGTATATTTTTTTAGTGCTCTTATTAAAATTTGAAGGTAAGGTTCAGGCCCATCGTGCGGGTGGAGGGCAATTGACCCATTTCAACACCCGGTAATAATGTAGATCCGTTTAATGCCGCAGTTTCTGGGTCAAAGATGGGGAAGCTGGTAAGCATTAAAAGATCACGGCCATAAGCGGCTAACGAGGCTTGCTTTATAAATGTTTTACCCAATACCTTCTTAGGCAACGTATATTCTAATCTCGCTTCTCTTAATTTCAGGAAAGAAGCATCAAATGAATTTGATTCAACATTAGCCCGGCGATAATAATCCGAATAATAATCAGCGATGAATACTTCTTTGGTATTAGGTACATAATGGCCACTTGCATCCAGCACTACACCGTCTCCAATTATCTTATTGGTTTCTCTTCCGCGAAGTGTGTGCTTTAATTTTCCCTGCTCAGTCATTTTGTGGTGTGTTTGGGAATATATGATACCACCATACTGGCCATCAACCAGGAAACTAAACCTAAAGTTTTTGTAGGTAAATTCATTTTGAATACCACCTTTCCAATCGGCAAAGGCCGAACCGATATATTGAATATCATCAGGGCGGGCTGGTAAGCCATTAGAATTATAAACGATTTGACCATCAGGAGAACGTACAAAGCCAAAGCCATAGATATCACCAGTGCTGCCACCAACTTTGGCAATGAGGGTAGCATTTCCGCCTACACCAATTATTTGATTATCTTCTCCACCCAACTCTTCAGCCAGGGACAATACTTTGTTACGATTTCTTGACCAGTTGATCGTGGTATTCCAGGTAAAGTTTTTATTGGTAAAATTCTTTGAAGTAACGACAATCTCCACACCACGATTTCGCACCTCACCTGAGTTAAGAAATGCAGCCGAATACCCTGTAGACCAGTTCATCGGAACCTGTACGATCTGGTTACGGGTAACGCTATTATAGAAGGTAAAATCAATACCAAACCGATTTTTTAGAAAACGAAGATCAAGACCGCCTTCGTAGCTTGTTGTGATTTCTGGTTTCAACGCGGCATTATATAAAACCGCTTCTACCGATCCGGAGCTGGCAAACTCGCTGGCACCATAGTATTTCTGAGTTTGGTAGGGATCAGTGTCGTTACCTGCTTCTGCTGCCGACAATCTCAGTTTAGCAAAAGAAATAGCAGTAGGTAATTTAAAGATATCACTCAGAATAAAGCTGGCGTTAACAGAAGGGTAGAAGAATGACCAGTTGTCTGATGGTAATGTACTTGACCAGTCATTACGGGCAGTAAAATCCAAAAAATATTTATTCTTATAACCAAATGCAGCCAGCCCGTACAAGCTATGTACGTTAAAATTTTTGTCGGTCACTTTTACTTGTGGGGCAGCTAAACCGTTGTTTAGTTTATATACCGCGGGAATAACCAATCCATCTATATAGCTATCTACTCTGTTATAGCGATGTACCATTTTGTTGCCGCCTACAGATGCTGTAACCGTAAGATCGCTGATGATTTTATCTTTATAAGAAAACAGGAAATCTGTATTGGATTCGAAATCCGTTATTGCCTGTTCTTTGTAATAACCTTTCAAAAAGTTAGCCGTGCTGAAAGGACGTCTTTGTTGCCTGTCTTCATCCATCATATTGATACCCGAGCGAAGCATCAGGTCAAACTTTTTAGAGATCTCATAAGTTGCGGAAATACTACCCACCACTGTGTTATTATTTACAGAGTTGGTCATTTCATAAGCGATGAGATAAGGATTGTCGATAAACGAGCTGAAAGGATGGATTTGATCTATTTGCTCCTGTCCTCTTTTCCACCTGTCTTTATACCAATTCAGATCCACGTTGGGATTCTGAAAGATCATAAAGTAGGCAATGGACTGGTTGTTATAGCCAGTAGCCGGTAGGTTATCGCTTGACTTATTTGTATAGTTTATTTTGGTATTTACTTTTAGCTTATCAGAGATCTTATAATTCAAACCGGTTTGAGCTGTTATTCTTTCATAACCCGTGTTGGGCATGATCCATTCATTCTTTGAATGCGTGACGGAAAGGCGGGCAGTTCCTTTATCACTTCCACCTTCCAGGGCAACGCTGTTGGTGATTGTGCTTCCTGTTCTCCAAAATCCTTTGATATTATCTTCATAAGGCCTCCACAAAGTACGTTCGTCACCACGGCCTTGTTTTTCCGGATCATATTGATAATACATTTGTCCTTCGAATTTTGGTCCAAAGGCGCTACTTGTACCACTGGTGCTGGCGCCATCGGCTGTAGCACCATATGAATAATATTTTTCACCACTGGCATTAAATGCTCTTCCGGTGCCTTGTCCATATTCATATTGGTAATCCGGCCAATGAAGCACCGTGTTAATGCTTGCATTGGAGTTAACAGTCACCCCAATACCATTATTTTTTTTGGATCCTGACTTGGTAGTGATGATAAGAGCGCCATTGCTGGCACGGCTTCCATACAATGCAGTAGCACCGGGTCCTTTCAAAACAGTGATGCTTTCAATATCATCAGGATTGATATCATTGATATTATTTCCAAAGTCAATAGGCACATCATTACCTGAGCCAGCGCCATAGGCATTGGAAACACCGGATGAAGTTGCGTTTTTGTTGCTCATAGGAACTCCATCCACGACGATCAGGGCATTGTTATTATTTGGATTTAATGATACGTCACCACGAAGGGTAATCCTGGTTGAATTAACAGGGCCGGAGCCAGATGATAATAATTGCAAACCTGCAACCTTACCGGATAATGCACTTGACCAGTTATTGGAACGGGCATCGGTTAATTCTTCAGCAGTTACCTGTTGTGCTGCATAGCCTAATGCTTTTTGCTGTCGGCTAATACCCAGAGCTGTTACTACAACGGCTTCCATTTCTTTTGTCGCAGCAGTCAAAGAAATAGTAAAGGATGATGTTGATCCTACTTTTTGCTCTACAGGAGCGAAGCCAATCGCAGAAATTACCAGTGTTTCATCGCTGGCAGCCTGGATGTTGAATGTTCCATTTTCATCTGTGGTGGTACCACGGTTGGTTCCTTTTACCTGCACAGATGCTTTACTTAAGGGAGAGCCATCAGTGTTATTCTTTATAACACCACTGACGGTTTTTTGCGCAGACACCGTTGTAGAAACCATTGCCAGTAACAGGCCAATCAACAGTTGCCTGGCTGCTTTGGTTTTGCCGGTTAGTGTAAATGTTAGCGATCTCATAAGTCTTAAATTATTGAGTTGATTAAATGACGAGGTATTTGGGATGACAAGCTTATCAGTAATGAAAGCTCAGATAAGGTATACGCAATGGAATTTTGCTAAATGCATTTTTATCAGCCGGCGGCAAAGAAAAAGCAATTTCATACAAGCAATCTTGGGTTTACGTTATGCAATCATTAACTTACTGTGATCATGCATGCAAAATTTTTACATGCGTGATGCTGCAGGTTATTATTTAAGTATATAATGTTCGGATAGTTTAGTAAAACTTTCCAATTGTTCTGCTTTCCATTGTTCGTTCTTACCCAGCACCCTTGCCATAATGGAAGCCACCTCAGGTGCGATGCGAAGGCTTTCTTTTGCATTCAGCAATAAGGCTCTTGTTCTTCTTGCTAATACATCCTCAACTGTTCTTGCCATTTCATGTTCCACCGCCCACACGATTTGTTGCCGGTGTATTTTTAATTCTTCACTTAACCATTCATTCGCACTGCCATTCATCTGTTGTTTCATTGCCGCCGCATCACTTCCGTAGAAGTACAAGGGATCACTCCAGTTAGTAGTAGCCGTATAGCCATGAATATGCAGCGATGCTGTAGCAGACTTTTTATGCTGCCACTTCAATTCTTTTTCTATTCTGTTCACCATATCTTCTCCCATCTTTCTATAAGTAGTCCACTTGCCACCAAGGATGGTAAAAAGTTGTGAGGGTGAAACAATGATTTTATGACTGCGGGATATTTCTTTTGTTTTTTGTTTATCATTATCAGGAACAGCTAATGGACGAAGACCGGCAAACACACTTAAAACATCGGATCGTTTGGGGTGAGTAGATAAATAAGTGCCGGCAGTTTCCAGGATGAATGAAATTTCTTTTTCAAGTGCCTGCGGCTCCAGTGAGGCGGCGTCAACAAGCGTATCGGTAGTGCCCACAACTACTTTATCATGCCAGGGTACGGCAAACAATACACGGCCATCACTTGTTTTTGGGATCATTAAGGCATCGCTGGAAGGATAGAAACTTTTATCCAACACCACATGAACTCCCTGGCTTACGCAAATGGTCTTTGCGCTACCCGGCTTATCCATCTGCAGAATATTGTCTACAAACACACCGGTCGCATTTACAACGGCCTTGGCTTTAAAATCATAGAGCTTGCCGGTTTCCATATCCATTGCGGTGACGCCTGCTGTATTTTTTGCTTCGTCTTTCAACAGGTCGGTCACCTGCATGTAATTCACAGCATAGCCACCATTTTCAATAATGCTTTGTGCAAGGTTGATGGCAAGCCGTGAATCATCAAATTGACCATCGTGGTATAGTACACCTCCTTTGAGCTTGCTGGTCTGAATGGCCGGTAGCTTTTTGATTGTTTCTTCTTTTGAGATAAAAATCGAAGAGCCAAGACTCAGCCTGCCAGAGATCCAGTCATAGATTTTCAAGCCAACCGTATACTTTAGGCGATCAAATAAGCTATAAACCGGAACGATGAATGTTTGATCTTTTACAAGGTGTGGTGCATTGCGATGCAATAATCCTCTTTCAATGCTCGCTTCACGAACCAGGCGAATATCTCCCTGGGCTAAGTACCTGACACCACCATGCACCAGTTTTGTGCTGCGGCTGGATGTGCCTTTAGCAAAATCAGACTGCTCGATTAATAATGTTTTATAACCACGAACAGTGGCATCCAATGCTATCCCGAGCCCGGTAGCGCCACCACCAATTACTACTATATCCCATTCCGGCGTGGCGGCAAACATTTTCTCTAAGTAGGCTAATCTATTGTTTAGTTTCTCATTCTTCATTTCAAATAGTTTCGGTATATTTTAAAACGAAACTAAAAAATAATAAAATGAAACTAAATAAAATAATTGTTATGTTAAGAAAAAATATTTCGAAATTCGACCGGGGATAACGATTTCAAAATGTTTCGAAAAAACGAACACATGTTTGCAGTATGACTTTAAAGTTTTGAAATTCAGTTACATCTATATAAATTGAATATGAAACAGCACAGGCAAAGCAACGTTATGGCAACTTTGGCCGAAAGGCATCAATACATATTATCAAAATTGAAAACAGAGGGCAAAGTAAATGTGCTTGACCTTTGTCATGATTTGAACGTGTCTTCCGTTACTATTCGCAAGGATTTGAAACTTTTGGAAGATAAAAATCTTTTATATCGTACACACGGGGGTGGTACGTCCAGTAACCCTTACACAGTTGATCGTCCCGTAGATGAAAAGGAAAAAATAAGGTCAGAAGAAAAAATGGATATCGGTGCGGCCGGCGCTGCATTGATTGAGCCAAATGATTGTATCATCATTGCATCTGGTACGACCGTTTTATCATTAGCAAGAAATATAAAACCTAAGGCCCATCTTACCGTTATTACTGCAGCCTTAAATGTGGCAACAGAGTTGAACCGTCATGCTGAAGTAGAAGTATTAGTGTTGGGAGGCGTGTTGCGCAAAAGTTCTTCCTCCGCTACCGGCATGTATGCGGAGAATATTTTAAATGATTTTTCCTGCAGTAAATTATTCCTCGGCGTGGATGGAATCGATATTGATTTTGGATTGACTACTACTCATGTCCAGGAAGCGCAGCTTAACCGTAAGATGATCGCTGCATCTCAAAAAACAATTGTCCTGGCAGATTCCAGCAAGTTTGGCAAACGTGGCTTTGGCAGGATCTGTGGGCTGGAAGAAATAGACCAGGTGATCACTGATAAAGGTATATCTGATCATACCGTCAAAGCGTTAAAGGAAATGGGAATTGAAGTAACGATTGTGTGAGAGAGTTTTGAAATTTGAAGTTTGACATTCACCTAAAAGACCTCCGTCTATCGTTTTATAGCATGGTACATGAAGTAGATTATCTTTCGATTTTAACTTCAGACTTCAAACTTCGAATCGCAAACTTCAAACACTCAAAAACTCAACCTGAAACTTCCAAACACTCCAAACTTCTTTGTTGTTCCATTGGGTAATGAATTGGGTAATACACGCCAGATAAAATCAACTCTTATTACTTTCAGAATATTGTCTACACCGGTTCCTATTTCCATATACGTTTTGCCATCCAATGTTTGAAAGGTATTTCCTTCTTTGAAATTCAGCGCCTTGTTTGCATCGGACAAACTTCCCCATAATGTTTTAATAGTATAGAACTGGCGAAATTTTAATTTGGGAAACAAACGGAAAATGCCATTCCCAACATTGTGTTCGAAGTTGATTCCGGCGAATTTATCATGGATGAATTCATATTTGTTCATCATGTTAAATGCATACTTGTTGTAATAATACAATTCATTGCCAGGGGCGATATCCAATAAAACATAAGGTAATGTCCCAAATGTTTTTCCTCCATATAGCTGGAAAGAAATATTTCCAAAGGGGGGGATTTTTATATAATCAGAAATACTGCCGGATAATTTGGTGTAATTATAATTGCTTTTTAATATACCGGAAATACCTCGGGAAATGTAAATTTCACCAATAGGATAGGGGCTTCCCAAACTCGTTCGGAAAAATTGATTCTCTAAAAATTTCTCCAGGTAAGCAAAGCGAAGACGAAGCGACACTTCGAATGTCTTAAGTGGAGAGCGGCCGTTATAGGTAGGGAAGGAATCTTTTACCGGGATATTTCTTAAGGGTGTGAAGCCTTTGTGTGTGACCGCTATCAGTTCGGATAAACCAAAGCGGTGTTCATTAAAAAACTCAAACCGCTTTTCTTCCACCTTCATGAATTTTACCGGCACATTTTGTTTGCGTATGGCGAGGGCAAATATATTGTCCGATGAAACTTCACCGTAATAGTTTTGGCCATAATCCAGGTCATTAGTATAAGATCCATACCAGTAACGACGCGGATGTTTGTTGGGCAAATAAAATAATTCCGCCTTGCCTTTAAATTTTTTATCACCGAATCCATAAGCCAGGTACCAGTGATACCACCAATGCTTATCAAATTTTTTGTTGGTACCAAAGTCAAAGCGTAACCGTAATCCTTCCCATGAATTGGCCGTCACCCAATTATACCAGGGGCCCAATTGAAAGTTGCCGACATTCAAATAACCTGTTGCAATAAAATTGATCTGTCGTGCCAGCCGCTGGAAAGTGGGTGCATTCAGCAACGTGTCGATCATCTTTATAATGCCTGCTTCGGTTTTCGTCAGTTCTTCATGCCTGGTTTCATTCCAATACGTTTTGTCCTTCGCACTTGCATCAGGAAGTGTGATAATTTCCTCCATCACCTTATTTTCATTCAGCGCTGCAACAACGGAAGCATCATTCACCACAATATCACGATAGGTAGTTGTCTTTCTGCCTATAAAACCCGGATTGTTTTTACCAATTGGAGTTACATCTGCCACAAATTTATCTTTTGACAAAAACCAGGTCGAATCATTGATGAGTTTATATTCCTGTATCAGGCTGAGGTTTTCAACAAAATTTACATTGGCCTCTTTACCCAACCGAAGGTTCATCTTTTGAACAGCGAAAGTGCCCGCATGTACCCAGCAATCGCCTTCAAATGTATTGGTGCCTTTGCGTCTTGGAACAAATACAAGATGATAAAATCGGTTATTATTTACCTGTTGGGTATCCGTCACCCGGTAGTTGTAGTACAAGTCGCCATTGTCACTGGCAGGACTTATAAATTGTTTGTCAAATACAGTAATGAAATTGTTATAGATGTTTACATTTTGATCCATGCCGCCCAGGAACTTAATAATACTTTCATTCTTTACTCCATTTGTATTGGCAGCTTTTATGACCTCGCGGCGTTTGAGTGGTTTTTTCTGGTAATAGTAGTTAGAAAGTGCTTCGGTTAAATAAGTAGGGAGGTATTTTATTCCTTCCGAACTATCCAGGTTTTGATTGATCAGTTCACCAACAGCCCGCAACGGTTTAAATTTTGTGATCTTGCCGAAATTGACATTTTTGATATCCAGTTCCAGCTTATTATATAGTTCGTAGGAGAAATTGGAAAAGCGATAGCGATCGTTGGAAGGTTTATGCTGGACGATCTTTCGCCAAAGTAAAAGCCCTTTGTTTACTTTGGTTTTTACTTTTACACCTTCGTTAAATGTTCCTCTTTCCAACGGAACATTAAGCAGTATGGAGTCCTTGTTTTTATCGATCGGAAATAAAAATGGCTGGTAACCAACACAGGTAATGACGAGTGTATCAGCCGGCCAGGTTTCCAGCCTGAAGGAAAATCTACCTGCAGAGTCGGTAAGCTGGCCAACCGTGGTATTTTGAAAGGCCACGGAAGCAAAGGGCACACCCTCTTCGCTATGGGAATCTTTAACTACACCACTGATCCTCTTGCTTTGTGCAGCAATATCATTTATGACAATAAAGAAAAGGAAAAAAAGGTATAAGGGGATATAGGGACTTCGCAAACTCATAAAGTACAAAGGTATTGACTGGAGACGAGCCGCGAAAGGGTAATTGGTAATATGTGTCACCATTTTGACAGAAACTATTTGGAAAATAAAAAAGGAAATATTTACTTTGTATTTCAAAGTGCTTTTTATGAGCAATCACAACCAACCAACCGATAGTTTGCAAGATGTAAAGGATATCCGCAAGCTGATGGAACGGTCCAGCAGGTTTATTTCGTTAAGCGGCCTGAGCGGCGTGGCTGCGGGCCTTTTTGCTTTGATCGGCGCAGCCATTGCGAGATATGTAATATTCGATGGGTATTACATAGATTACAACGAACGGGGCTATTTTCAGGCAGGAGATTTCAGAACACTGAAACTTCAGTTGATTGTGTTAGCCATCGCTATTTTTGCGGCTGCTTTTTTTTCTGCATTTTATTTTACGTGGAAAAAAACAAACCAGGATGGTCACTCTCTCTGGAATCCCGTTTCCAAAAGACTTTTTTGGAATATGTCTATTCCCCTGGTGGCTGGCGGGCTTTTTATACTGGGTATGCTCCAGCACAATGAGTGGCGTTTTGTAGCACCGGCTTGTCTTTTGTTTTACGGACTAGCCCTTGTTAATGCCAGTAAATATACCCTCACAGATGTCCGTTACCTGGGTTATTGCGAGATCGTTGTTGGATTGATCAATATGTTTTGGATCAGGAATGGTTTATTTTTCTGGGCTTTTGGTTTTGGTATTTTGCATATTGTGTATGGCGTTGTTATGTGGTGGAAATATGAGCGGGGTGTAAAAAGTGTAATGCTTTAAAAAGAGTAGTTTGAAAAATCCGATAACAGGACTAAATAAAGTGTTTGACAACCGCATCCGGTTAGGTGTGATGAGCATTCTTATGGTCAATGATGAAATCAGTTTTAATGACCTTAAGCAAATGCTGGAAGTAACCGATGGTAACCTGGCAACGCATTTGGTGAGCCTGGAGGAAAATGGGTATCTCAAGGTGCACAAGGGATTTATCGGTCGAAAGACGAATACAACTTATTCGGTTACAAAGAGTGGGGAAAAAGCTTTTACCGATCACATCACGGCATTAGAAAATATGATCAAGGGAGTAAAATAATTTTTTTTGTCTTTATACTTTGAAATACAAAGTGCTTTTTAAAATGAATAACAAACTAAAACAAATTCGCGGCTGGATCATCTTCTTTATGGTCAGCCTGTTTTTAAGCGGTCTGACTGCGATTCCTCTCGAAACGGAACTGCAATTTCTTTCCCGCTGCATATCATCCCAAACCCGCCTGGGTGCCTGGATAGAGAAAGTTTATTTGGCCATTGTCCATACAAACAGGCACTATCCTTTTTTGAGTTATGGGTATGATTGGCTGGCCTTTGCTCATTTCGTATTGGCAATTCTTTTTATCGGCCCGCTAAAGGATCCGGTAAAAAATAAATGGGTGGTTGAGTTCGCGATGATCGCCTGCCTGCTCATCATTCCGTATGGTTTTGTTGCAGGATACTTCCGCGGCATCCCCATTGGCTGGCGATTGATTGATTGTTCCTTCGGGGTAATCGGGCTGATACCCTTAAGTATCTGCCTCGCCAAAATAAAACAAGTGGAAAATTTCATTACACAAAATCAAGTTGTATGAAATGAGTCATAAAATTTTCGAGGTATAATATATCAATCACCGATGAATCCCGACTTGTCGGACCATGTGGCAAAAAAAAATAAAAAATATGCACATGAAACAGTATATAAAACAAAATGCAGTCACTGCTCTTTCCTTTTTGCTGGCTCTGCCTGCAGCGTATTTCATTACCATTTCAGTTTTGAAATACGAGTTGGGTATCAATTCCCCATTTGATTCAGTGGCTCCTTTCCTCGAGAGAATGGGGATCAAAGAAACATTAGGCTGGAACATCAATTTACTTATTCTCTTTGGGCCAATTGTCGCTTTTTTGTTAACGGTTTTCCAGGTATTGAAGATCGATTGGCAGTTTACCAAAGAAGAATTTCTTTTTCATTTTACGGTGATAAAAAAATGGTTTCCACTGCTGGTAATTGCTTTTAGTCTGAGTCTTTTGGCTGTCCTCACGCTTTATATGATTGGAGAAAACTGCTGGTAAGTGTTTTTTAATGACCAGGGAAATACATCTGATATGAAATGAGCCATAAAAATTTTGCGAATGAAAATTAAAATGATACTTCCGGCCTTAATGGAAGCAAAGAGCCCTTATTGGCGACCTATAAAGTATTCTTTGTTTCCTCCGCTTGGGTTGGCAACATTGGCTGCTTATTGTTCGCCTGATGATGAAGTTGAATTACAGGATGAGCATATTGAAGAAATAAACACAGATGATGATCTTGACATTGTAGTGATACAGGTTTATATAACAAATGCTTTTAGGGCATATGAATTAGCCGATCACTACCGAAAAAATGGAAAATATGTTTGCCTGGGTGGCCTGCATGTCAGTTCACTTCCTGAAGAAGCTTTATTGCACGCCGACTCTATTTTTATTGGCCCAGGCGAAGATACTTTTCCTCAATTCTTAAAAGATTTTAAAGCCGGGGTTGCGAAACAGATTTATAGAAATGGCATCCGTGATATTATTAACATACCTCCTATAAGGCGTGATCTTATAAAAAGAAATTTATACCTCGTACCTAATTCTATTGTGGTTTCAAGAGGTTGTCCCCATCATTGTGACTTCTGTTATAAGGATGCCTTTTTTGAGGGAGGAAAATCATTTTATACCCAAAGGGTTGATGAGGCCTTAAATGAAATCAACAGGCTGCCCGGTAAACATCTTTATTTTTTAGATGATCATTTACTGGGTAATCAAAAATTTTCTGCGGCTTTGTTTGAGGGGATGAGAGGTATGAACCGGGTATTCCAGGGTGCATCAACCGTCGACGCTATTTTAAGAGGTGATTTGATTGAAAAGGCTGCCGAAGCCGGGCTGCGGAGCGTCTTTATTGGTTTTGAAACGCTGAGTAATAGCAATCTTTCGCAGAGTAATAAGAAACAAAACATGGGCAAAGATTACAGGGAAGCAATTCAACGGCTTCACTCGCTGGGCATAATGATCAATGGCAGTTTTGTCTTTGGACTTGATGACGATGACAAAGATGTTTTTAAACGAACCGTTGATTGGGGTGTAAGGCAGGGACTTACTACATCAACCTACCATATTCTTACTCCTTATCCCGGAACAAGACTTTACCAATCCATGAAACAGCAAGGAAGGGTGTTGCATGATAACTGGAGTTTGTATGATACACGGCATGTTGTTTATAAAACAAAAGGCTTGTCTGCTGAAGAATTAAAAGCAGGTTATGACTGGGCATACCAATCTTTTTATAGCTGGTCAAACATATGGAAGGCAAGCTGGCAGCACGAAGAGTTTAAACACACTGTCAAACACTTTGCTTATGCCGGTGGCTGGAAAAAATTTGAACCCTTGTGGAATTTTATGATTAAAACAAGAGGCCTTAACAAGATGCTTCCTTTGCTCGAAGCCATTTTGTCAAAAGTGAAACCAGAGAACGAAACCATCAATAAATCTCCTTTTCCCGCAATCGCCTAAAATCAAATACACTTTTATGTTCAATCACATATTTAATACCTGGCTCTTATCAAATTTATTGCATCCAATATTCTTTATAACTTTTGGAATAATAAAAGCTGGATTTACTGGTCCTATCAATACGGAAATTTTTACACTTGCCGGATATGTTTTTTTAATGTCACTTTTTATATCAATTCCATGTTTGTTTCTTGGATGGTTTAGTGTAAAGCTGATTATCGGTTCAACTGCAATCAGTGATGATTTGAAATTTATAATATGGTTGTTTCTTGCGCCATTCCTTGCGTTTGTTGAATTTCTGATCCTTTTGATAATTCTTGACTCGTTCGAAAGCGATTTGTTATTGTACTCATTGCCTGGAACATTTGCTGCAGCATTCTCTGTCCTTATACGATATCCTCAATTCAATAAATTTATTTACACCGCCCAAATTGATAATCATGAAACAAATCTGGTTTAAAAGAGCCGGCTGGTTTTACCTGCCTATACATGCCATGGGAATGTTAATTACCCTGGGTGCAATCATCTTTATGCTTACGGTTTGCATCGCTATACTCAGAAATGGACATTCCGTAACTGATGATCTCTATAAAATGTTCGTCTACCCCACTTGCACAGCCTTTTGGTGGAAATGGATCGCCGATAAAACTTCAGCATGATGAAACAGGGAACAATTTCTTTCAGATCAAGACTGAACAGCTTTGGCTTTGCCGCCAGGGGAATACTAAAGTTTTTTCAACAGGAACCCAACGCATGGATCCACCTGGTGGCGACGATTGCCGTATTTACCAGTTCGGTTTACTTCGGCATCTCAGGGTTTGAGTTGCTTGCCCTGATCATTGTCACGGGCTTTGTATGGGTAGCTGAAATGTTTAATACCGTCATTGAACGGGTAATGGATTTTATTTCGCCGGCCTATCATACCCAGGTGGCCTTTATTAAGGACCTCGCAGCAGGAGCGGTGTTAGTATCCGCGATAATTGCTGCCATCACCGGTCTCATTGTATTTATTCCAAAATTCTTTTAACATGTTTCCAAAATATTTTTCAGCAAAGAAAACGTTGACAACATTGACAATACAGGATCTGCTGTTGATCTCCTGTGGCTTTAGTTGTTTACTGTTAATTGGAAGGGCGGCTGTAACAGGTCTTATTACGTATGCCTTCCTGTTGTGGAATCTATTTCTCGCTTTTGTTCCCTATGGTATCACCCAGTGGTTAAGCGGTCAATCCCCGCTGTGGAAAAGCAAACCAAAGCTGGTAATAATAATTCTCGGCTGGCTGGTTTTCATTCCTAACTCTTTTTATATTATCACTGATCTTTTTCATCTTGATACATTCGACTCAGCTCCAAAATGGTTTGACCTGCTGTTGTTATTCTCGTTTGCGTGGAATGGTTTACTGCTTGGGATTCTTTCTGTAAGAACACTGGAAAAAATTATTGAAGCTGCATGGGGAAGAGATTTTTCATCAACGATGCTGGTTGTTGTAATGTGGTTAAATGCTTTTGGCATTTATATCGGCCGGTATCTGCGCTTTAACTCATGGGATATAGTTGCGCAACCGTTTTCTTTATTCAGCGAAATGTTTGAAGTAATCTTTCATCCCATCAAAAATAGAATGGAATGGGGGATGATCACCGTATATGCAATCTTCTTGTTATTGCTCTATACAACCCTTAAAAAATTAAGCGAAAATTTTAATCAAAATCATAAATCAATTTAAACATGGACACTATTGTCGCCAATACTATTTGGCAAAAAAGTAAAGTACTCATTAAAGGGTTACCGATCGGTGGATTAATATTGCTTCTGCTGATACCTTCGTTCTTTGTACAGAATATAATCAGTGAAAGAGAAGCAAGACAGCAGGAGGCATTTAAGGAAGTAAGCAGCAAGTGGGCCGGCCGGCAAAACATCACCGGGCCTGTACTCGTGTTGCCGTATGCGGAAACAGTAACAGGAGACAAAGGCCAGACAACTGTTTTAAAAAAACTGGCTTATGTGTTGCCGGATAATTTGATCATTGAGTCGTCGGTAAAACCGGAAGAAAGGCATCGCGGTATCTTCCAGGTCATGCTTTATTCATCGCTGGTGAAGATGAGTGGTAAGTTTAATGTAGCTCCGCTGCAGCAATTGAAGATCGATCCTTCGGTAGTCTTGTGGAATGAAGCCTACATATGCATGGAACTGGGCGACAGTAAAGGATTAAAAGAAGAAATAAAACTCAGCTGGAATGATTCGGTGGTTACTTTAAATCCATCTGCTGTTAATAATGGTGTGATGAAGGAAGGTTTTGTGGCGCCTGTAGCCGTGGCGCCTGACAAAGAAATTCGTTTTTCTTCATCGATTGCTATCAACGGCTCCGAGCAATTATTATTTACACCCGTAGGAAAAGAGACAACTGTCAGGCTATCTTCCACCTGGCCTGATCCAAGTTTTACAGGCGGTCAATTACCGGACCATCAAATTACTGACAGTGGATTTGTCGCCACCTGGAAAAGCCTGGCGCATACCAGAACTTTCCCGCAAGCCTGGAAAGAAAATACTTACAATTTGCAAAATGCTTCATTTGGCGCCGACCTTTTTATCCCTGTAAACGGCTACCAGAAAACGATGCGATCGGTGAAGTATGCGATTCTTTGTATCCTGCTCACTTTTGCCGCTTTCTTCATCATTGAAACCGTCAATAAAAGATCGGTTCACCCTTTCCAGTATGGGTTAATTGGGTTGGCACTTATTCTTTTTTATACATTGTTGTTGTCTATTTCAGAATATACAGGTTTTAACACGGCATATATTATTGCCTCAGCAGCAACAGTAGGATTGATAGCCTGGTTTGTAAAAGGTCTGTTACAGTCAACAAAGCTCACTACGGTGTTGGGAGTGGTGCTGGTGCTGATGTATTCCTATATTTTCTCGATACTGCAATTGCAGGATTATTCCTTGTTGCTGGGAAGTATCGGATTGTTTCTTACCCTGGCGGTTATTATGCACTTTTCGAAAAAGATTCAATGGTAATAGATGAAGGTTGACTGTTGGTTTTTCGCTCATCCGCATCTTGTGGACACAAAAAATCCCTCCGTATTGGAGGGATTTTAATTATAAAAAATTCCGGGATTCTGAGTTTAGAAGTCAACACCCATTGCAAAATACCACATAGGTTTATTCCTGAAAAAACCATTCATTTCCCAGGCTGCATCTACCCTGATGAAATAACCGAGTAATGTACTCCTGGCTCCAAACCCATAACCACCGGCGAAAGGACCAATACCGCCGGCTTTTATCCTAACGGTAAAGGGATTATTGGGATCATTGGGATTGGAATACACACTTTGCGGCCGTTGAATATCTTTCACACTTCCGGCCCACGCTGTACCAATGTCAAAGAATTGTACGAGTTGAAAATTGCGCAGGAAAGCATTATTGATCGGCTTATTAAAAAAGGTGGAAAATACCGGAACCCTGATCTCGCTATTAACAACAACGGCGTTATTACCATTCGAAAGATTTTGTTTGAATCCACGAAGATTTACCGCCAGTGACTGGTAAGCATAATAATTGATATTATCATCGGGCCTGGGTTCAGGATTAAATTTAGGTGAGAACCAGTTGTCGACGCCACCGAGGTAATAAATGACTTTTTGATCACCAAAAGAAAAATCACCGCCGGCACGAACGGCCCAAATCAGGTTGCGATAGATAGGCAGGTAATGGCGGGCATCAAATCCTGCATTGAACATGAACTTGCCATCAGCATTCGACTTAGTGATCTCGGTAAACCAATCTGTAAATATTTTGTAACGTAAGCCATGCCAGATATTAGTAGCAGGGTTTATCGTATTGTCGTACACATATTCAAGGCTAAACTGGCCGTATGTTTTTTTATAATCCGGTACTTTAATCGTTTGAGAATTTGTTGCACTCATTACTACTCTTTCAAAGCGTGGGCCCAGGGTTGCCCTTAAACTCCTGATCCTGTCAAACGGATATTTTAATGTGGCCAGGTAGTAACTGGCAAATTGTTTGGCAGTGCCCGATACAGGTGAATTGTTATAAAGTAAGGTTGCAAAAATCTCGTTGCTGCTCCTGTAATACAAAGCTCCCCAGTCAAAACGCTTTCTCTGGTTTTGAAAAGAAAATAATACGTCATTGTCTCTTAGGTTTGGAGCAATACGGATACCGCCGGTAAATTTCACATCTTCCATGAGGTCAGATGTTCCCATACGTATAAGCCCATTAAAATCCCCTCCATTGGAAAGATATATAGGTCCGTTACCACCATTATACGTTTGAAACTTATTCACCGCTAAAACAGAGTTGTTAAAGCCGGTAACTGCATAATCAGCAAAGAATTTAGGCGGTCTGTATTCATACAATTTGGCTTTCCGGAGTATGGTTGGCTCTGTGATTTCTGTAGCTTCCACTACACGGCCAATCTGGGCGCTATCTTTTTTCTCATTGTCAAATTCACTTTGGAAAAAATCATCCTGTTTTGCTTCATCAGGTTTTTTACCCTCCTGTTGAGGAGACAGTTTGTTGCGGCTTCTTTTTTCCTCATCAATTACCTGCTTCATATACTCTGTAGGCCGGGCATTGATATTACGACGACGTAATGCATTCTCATCAACCTTCAACCGGTAAAGTAATTTTACATCACCCAGTTTTACCACTTCACTCACTTGCTGGTTATCACCGGCAGTTCTTGTTTCCAGCATACTGCTTTGATAATTGGTCAGCGGGAAAACATAAGATGAATCGTTGGTAAGAGAAACATAGCCGACGGAATCAATATCCGTCTTATCCCATTCTTTGAGCAGGCTATCCACTTCCGCCAAAGGAGGATTACGCAATACTTCATCACCGATAAAAACTAATGTATCCAACCCCGCTCTTTCAGTACGGAAAAATCCCGCATAGCGGTTATTGACGCCGTTCTCATCACTAATAAAAGTGAAGTGTGATGAGTTGTATTGAGACGGATACCGGGCATTACCATGGTTGAGAGCGGTGAGCTGTGAAATCTGTTTGAACTCTGATTTATTCCAGTTATCAACCAGGAAAATATTAAATCGTTTTCCCGGCAATGAGTCATCACTGGTTGCTGCTGTGGCAGAGGGACGATTGCTCGAGTAAATAATACCAGTCTTGTTGGGAAAGGCAACAAATGAAGGATCCAGGTCATCATACACATCGTTAGTGATCTGGTCAAAAGACTGGCTGTCTATTTTATAAACATAAATATCAGTTTGACCGCTTCGGATACCGCTAAAAATAAGTGTATTGGCATCCAGCATATACTTCATATCCTGGATCTGGTTAAACATGGGTAAATCCTGTTTCACCACCTTGATCCTGTTGATAACATCGTACACAAACATGTGAAGCTTGCCTTCCGAACTATAAACCACCGCCAGCCTGGTGCCTTTACCATCCCAGGCAAGAATGGGATAATTTGGATTTATTTCATCACCCTTCTGACGTACACCATATTTCAGCAGTACTTTTTTATTTACAAAATTTTCCATCAGTACTACTGAATATTTTCCCTGGTGAAATTCTACAACAGCATAAGTGAAACTTCTAGGGTTGGGATTGGCATTAAAACGGATAAAATCTTTTTTACCGATCACTTCACTTACTCCCAGCTGGCCCTTTGGCGCATTGCGTCGGCCGCGAATGTCTTTATAATATTGTTGTGGTACCTCCACCATAAAATCCTTGAGGACCTCTTTAAATTTTTTCTTGGTTATTTTTTGTGAAGCACTATTGAGATTTCGGTAGATGCGGCTCAGGTAAAAGAAATACGTGACTTTGTTTTTACCATATTTATCAGCAATGTATTTCCAAAATGAATGGCCGGCAAGATTTGGCTTTTCAAAAGCGAACTGGTAAAAGTTGGAGTATTTACCAGTCAGCATAATCGAACGAAGATCATCATCCAGCTTTGGCGACCAGTTTTCACCGGCATATTCGATATAGCCATCGGTTAGCCATTTTGGAAGGTCCAATAATGCCTGGTTAGCGGCAAATTCGCCCAGGTCATCGCCAAACAACTGATTTTCCACTAATACCTGTGCAAGCCCCTGGCGAATCTGGCGGCGCAGGTTATCATGATTGCCATCAAAATAAACCAACATTTTATTGTTCACCAGTTTGGTGATACCGCCGGTATTTTGCCAATCGATACCCAATCCAATGTTGGATTGCTGCATTTCATCAAAATTATTATAGGCTACGATATTGATGCGGCGTTGTAAGCCATATTCTACAAACTCTTCAATGCTGGGCAACTCTGTTTCGGCTATTTGGGCAACGTATTTACCAAGTCCCAGGCCATCCTGGCTGAAATAAGTATTAAAGTTTTCGGTTTGATAGTATTTCCATTTGAACTTTTGGTATTGAACCCGGTTTTTGCCAAACTCTACAGTATTGACCTGTGCATGGGTTATTGTTGAGGTAAGAATAAAAAGACAAGCGATCAGGCGTGATACTTTACTCATAAAATCTTTGCTGTTTCTTGTACTGATAAATCGTTGTTTTTTCATCGGGTGTTGCCAGCCGGCATAGTTGAATTCTGAATTATCTTCGCTGTGATTATTAACCTGTTCCAAATCACAAATTTACCGGATTCAGGTTCATATCTAAAAGTACGAATCGTATATGACAAAATTTTCATTTGGCTCGATAAGGAACATGAAAATTTTGGAACGGTAAATCCGGTGGCTGAGAGGGGAATGGATTTGGGAAATGAATTAAAAACTAGTCATGTTAAGCCTTAAAACATTTACATTTAATCCCGTCCAGGAAAATACCTATGTTCTGTATAACGAAAACAAGGAGTGCTGCATTATAGACCCGGGCTGTTATTTTTCGGCAGAGAAGGAGAAACTGAAAGCGGAGATCGAAAAAGCCGGGTTGCGGCCAGTTTTGCTTTTGAATACGCACTGTCACCTTGATCACATTTTTGGTAATAAGTTCGTGCATGAAACCTGGGGGCTCGTGCTGCATATTCATGAAAAAGAAAAACCTGTTTTGGACAGGGGACCCGAGTCAGGACTACGCTGGCAACTGCCATTTGAAAATTACCGGGGACCGCTGACTTATATAAAAGAAGGAACCAAAATTACATTAGGTGATGAAGAACTGGAGATACTATTTACCCCCGGCCATTCACCGGGCAGCGTTTCTTTCTATCATGAAGCCGGTGGTTTTGTAATCGGCGGGGATGTATTATTTAACGGCAGTATCGGCAGAACTGATTTGCCGGGCGGGGACTACGATACGTTGATCAATAGTATTCAAACAAAATTGTTCACTCTCCCCGACGAAACAAAGGTGTATTCAGGTCATGGAACGGTGACAACAGTTGGTTTTGAAAAGATGAACAACCCGTTTGTGAAACTGTATTAACGGCTCCTATTTTGTTTTGACTGCAATATTTCCATTGGCGTCGCCAATAATAACCGTATCGGCCATATTGACAAAAAGGCCTGTCTCTACAACGCCGGGAAGGAGATGTAAGGCTATATTGAGCGCAGCAGCATCATTGATCTTTTCAAAATGGCAATCCAGGATATAATGTCCATTATCAGTAACGTAAGGAACATTATTTTTTCCCCTCAACACGATATTGCTGCATCCCATCGCGGTGATTTTTTTCTTCACCTGCTTCCAGCCGATCGGCATTACTTCAACAGGTAATGGAAAGCGGCCCAGCTGATTCACCCATTTGCTTTCATCTGCAATGATGACCAGCTTGTCCGATGCTGCTGCCACCAACTTTTCCTGTAACAAAGCACCACCGCCACCTTTAATCATATTGGAAGAACGATCAATTTCGTCGGCGCCATCAATGGTGATTGCCAGGGTATCAATATCATTCAGTTCAACAATGTCAATCCCATGCTGCAGGGCCAGCGTTTTGGTAGAAGAAGAAGTAGGTACGATTTTTATTTCAAGACCTTGTTGAATACGATCAGCCAATTCCTTTATCAACCAAAGTACAGTAGATCCTGTTCCAAGGCCTATAATGGAATTGGCGGGAACAAGTCCGGCAGCATAGGCGCCTAATTTCTTTTTTATTTCTTCCTGTGTGAGCATCAGATTTTCATCACCAATTTACCGATAAAGGGTATTCTTTCCAGCTCTCTTCTTTCCACTTTGGCTACAAACAGTCCGAATAATACTAACAAGGTACTGGCCATAATAAGATTGAACCAATGATTGGGCCATAAACTTACGAGACCGCGGTGCAATGCATAGATGATCACCGTCAGAACGAGATAGGAAATGAGTTTTTTGCGGGCATAAGGAACCGGGTAATATTTTTGACCCAGCAGGTAACTGGTTATCATCATAAACAGGTAACAACAAAAAGTGGCAATAGCTGCTCCCAGATAATGATAACGTGGTATCAGCAAGATGTTTAAAACAATAGTGATCGCCGCGCCGCCAAAAGTAATGACAGCACCGGTCATGTTTTTATTGGTAAGCTTATACCAAATACTGAGGTTATAGTAAATGCCAAGAAAAACATTGCCGAGGGCAAGTAAGGGCACCACATTTAATCCCTCCACCCAGGCGGGTTTGTCGATTGCCTCGAAAAACCAGGCAAATACATCTATATAAAGGCTGATAAAAAGAAACATGCAACAGCAGGCGATCACAAAAAATTTCATGATGCGGGCATAGGTACGGGGCGCATTTTCGTCTTTGCTTTGGCTGAAAAAGAATGGTTCGGCAGCCATTCGGAAGGCCTGTATCATGATAGTGATCAGAACTGCCAGGCGGTAAATATTTCCAAAAATACCCAGCTCATGTTTGGCTTGTTCTTCCGGCAGGTCAACCACATGCTGGTAAATCAGCCGGCTCAGCATATCATTTACCATTCCGCCCATGCCAACAATTACCAGCGGGTAGGCATATTCCATCACTTTTTTCCAAAGAGAACCATCGAAGCGAAACTGTATTTGCGAAAATTCCTTTCTGAGAATAAGAAAGGTAAGTATGCTGCCGGCAAGATTACCCAGCAGGTAATAACCAATACCAATATTCTTATCATAAAACGTTCCTAAAAAACTATGCGGGTTGTTTTGAACATATTTTGGAATGATAGCGAGGAACAGGACAACGACCAGTATGTTTAAAAGTACACCGGCGAGGGTAGCAAATGCATAACGTTTTGGCCGGTTCTCCTGTCGCAACCTCGCAAAAGCCAGGGTGCTGATGGCGTCAAAAAAAATAATGGCCGCCATCCAGTTTACATATTCCGAATGTTCATCAAGATTGGCCCAGCCAGCAATGGAGTCCTTGAAGATGAATAATAGCGCCGTAAAGAAAAGGGTAGAACCTAACAGCGACAGGGATAAGGTGCTGTATAAATTCTTTTGCTCTTCATCGCGGGAAAAACGAAAATAAGCCGTTTCAAGGCCGTAGGTAAATAATACATTTAAAAACGGAATGATGGCATAGATCTGCGTAAGGTCAGCTGTTGTGGCGGGCTGGGCAAAAATGAGCGGTAAGGTCAGGTTCATAATATAACCAAGAAAACGCCTTGCTATAGTAGGAACGCCATACCATAATGTTTGCCCTGCCAGTTTTTTTATTCCACTCAAGAATCAGATTTTTGACAAAAGTAACTGGTCGTTGCACAAAAAACCAATATCTGTATCACTGTTGTTGTTTACTCCCTGCAACCATTTTTAGTTTCTTCTATCTTTGTAAAAAATAGTTAATATGATAAGCCGGCAAGGGTACTTGTTTTGAAAATTGTCGTACTATCGAAAAATAAAACACATGAAATAGGTTCATGCCATCCAACTGATATTGACAAACCTCTGAAAACAACCAAAACTCCACAGAACTTAACAATAGTAACAAAATAAACACATGAAAAGTCTTTTACTTATTACAAGCATTTGTATTAGTTCCTCCGTGACTGTATTTGCTCAATCTTATGAAAGCAGTATTGAGTATGGTAAAAAAAAGCAACAGGCAATTGCGATTGACTATGCCTATACGCAGGAAGCTGTCGAAAACGCAATCGTTCAAAAAATTGAAAAGATGGGTTTTAAGGCCAAAGAAGAGAAAGGAATGTTTAATAAGGATAAAGGTTTTATTGTATTCAAAAATGCGCTGATTCCCGAGATCAGTGATTCAAGGATGGATTATATTGTAAAAACAGATCGCAAAAGCAGGCGGGAAAAAGATGAAACGACCCTTTATATCATCATGCAAAAAGATGGCGAAAACGCCTTGTCTTCGATGGATGCCTACAGTGTCGGTAAAGCAAAAGGGTTTGTGAATGGTCTGACGCCGGAAATAGAGGAAGCCAGCCTGGAACTCCAGATAAAGGCCCAGGATAATGAGGTGGTAAAAGCAGAAAAGAAGTTCAAGGACTTGCAGGATGAAAAAGCCGATCTTGAAAAGAAATTGAAAAAAAATACCGAGGATATCGAAAAGCAGCAGAAATATATAGAAACACAGCGGTCAGCCCTGGATGGATTAAAGAGTAAAAGACGGACAGAGATATAGTTAATTCAGGGTTTGCTGAATCTATTATTGTTCAGGAGTGAGGAATCGGTCAGTGTTCTTAGAAAAAGTGCCAGGTTGATAGCTTCGGCATCAGTAAGCTGGATACCATTGGTCAATGAAACATCTAAAGTTGCACTCTGCTGGACACCGGTTCGGTAGTGGTTAATGCATTGCGCTAAGGTGTTGAAGCGTCCATCATGCATATAGTTAGAAGAAATATAAACATTTCGCAAGGTTGGGGTCTTGAATTTTAACGAATCGGCAGGCTTCTTAGTAATGCGCATCCTTCCGTAATCACTTAAAAAATTATCTACCGGCAAGCCAATATTCCGAAAGTAGTAGTCAGTAAATAAAGGTTCTTTATGACAGCTATTACAGTGGACCTGGAATAATTGATAGCCTTTTTCTTCCTCTGCAGAAAAGCTGGCTGTTCCTTTTTTATAGCGGTCATATTTTGAATTAGCTGAAACCATGCTGCCGGTAAATTGGGCCAGGGCTTTTAAAATAAATTCCGGCCTAATAAATTCCGAATGAAAAACCTGGCGGAATCGCTTCCTGTAATCAGCATCTTTTTGGAGTTTATCGATCACTCCATTAAATGTTTCCCCCATTTCAATATGCCCATTGATGGGTTGTGCAGCCTCATCATACAAAGAATTGAATTCTCCATCCCAGTGAAATTTATCCTGCCATGCCAGGTTGAATAAAACAGGTGCATTGCGCAACGTATGCGAATTGTTGACGCCATGGCTTCGGTCATGCTCATAGGTTCCGAAGGCAGCAATTTGCTGGTGACAGGATGAGCATGGGTGGGCGCCGTCTACCGAAAGCCGGCCATCGTAAAACAATTTGCGACCGAGCTCAAAGCCCTCTTTGGTCAATGGATTATCGGTAAATGTGTAAACCGGACTGGGAAAGCCTTGGGGAACTTCCTGGTCAAGTAGTGTCACATTGTTAGTGTTGTCATTTTTACGGCATGAACCCAAACTGTAAGAGAGTGCAACGACTGAAATACCGAGAAGCAGTATAGCCAGGAAAGTTTTTTTCACACTATCTTTTTAATAACTGGTATTAGTTAAAAATCACCCGACCTGAATTTTTTACGACCGGATTTAATTTCTGCCTGTCTTTTTTTAGAATCTATTCTTTTTTCTTTTGCTGCTTTACTGATTTTTGTTGCAATGCGAATTTTCTTTTTTATTAGCGCCGCATTGACCAGTTTATTGATTTTTTCAATGGCCTCTTCTTTATTGGCCAATTGGGTGCGATGAGTTTGTGCTTTGACTTGCAAATAGCCATCGCCGGTGATTCTGTTTGATAATTTATCTTTTAGTAAGATCTTTTGCTCGCCGGATAATATTTGCGAATCGTCAACTTTAAAGGAAGCAATCACTGCAGTCTCCACCTTATTTACATTTTGTCCGCCTTTGCCGCCGCTTCTTGTTGTTTGGAGCGTTATTTCTTTTGCCAGGTCGATCATACAATAGTCAATAGTCAATAGTCAATACATTTGCGAAAAGGATAAAGATACGATGAAAGCAGTCATTCAACGGGTTTCAAGGGCCAGCGTAACGGTCAATGGATCTGTTCATTCACATATAGGTTATGGTCTTCTTGTCTTATTGGGAATAGAAGATGCCGATACTGTTGAAGACATAGAATGGCTAAGCGGAAAAATTGTAAACCTTCGCATTTTTAATGATGAAAATGGGGTGATGAATATCTCACTGAAAGATATAAGCGGGGAGATATTATTGGTAAGCCAGTTTACATTGCATGCGAGTACGAAGAAAGGGAACCGTCCTTCCTATATTAAAGCCAGCAAGCCGGAAATTGCAATACCTCTGTATGAAGAAATGAAAAAGCAACTGTCGAAAGATCTGGGCAAACCCGTTGAGACCGGGGAATTTGGTGCTGATATGAAAGTGGAATTATTAAACGATGGACCTGTGACGATCGTAATTGATACTAAAAATAAAGAATAACTTCTGACACAAATTTTAGTGAATTACACGAAACATGACAGAGATTTTTTTAAAAGAAGAGTCTTATAAGATTGTAGGTGCTTGCATGGAAGTGCATCGCGAACTTGGAATGGGTTTAAAGAAATAGTTTACAAGGATGCTTTAGGAATAGAATTTACCGAACTTGAGATTCCCCATCAAAGAGAAAAGCCATTTACGATAGCCTATAAGGGAAAAATTTTGCCCCGAAAGTACTTTGCTGATTTTGTTGTATTTGATTCTATCATCCTCGAAGTAAAAGCGGCTCCAATTATCGTTAATCCCTTTGTTTATCAAACTATCAATTATTTAAAAGCTTCAGGAATTAAACCGGGTATTATCGTCAATTTTGGAGAAAAATCACTGACTTATAAGAGAGTTGTATTTTGAGATGCTTTCGTGTAATTCGTTTATAATTCGTGTTATTTATTTATTGCACACCAATCTTTTCCGAATAAGTATTCCCATCTTCTAGCTGTACACGGATAAAAAATATTTTTTCATTGACTGTTATGCGGAAGTTATATAATGCGGCATTAATATCCCTTTGTTCATGAACCCGGTTGCCGCCGGATGACCATACCATTACACTTTTAATTGTCCTGGAGCTTTTGATCGTTATTTGTTTGCCCGATGTGAGAATGCGGTAGGGCCTTGCGAAATTTTCAGTTGATTTAGCTGGTATCGCCGACCCTGAGGTTTGTGCTTGCGATCCCAAAGCAATACATACGATCGCCAAAAAAGCCATGCTCTTACAGAAAAAGGTTTGTATCATAGAACACTAACTAATGGGTTAGGAAATCAATTCTGTTCCCAGCAGGTACGGCTTGGTTTAGGGAGGTCTATAACGGCAACAATCATGCTATATTGCAAAAATTATCAAAAAATATTGTTATGACTATTCAAAATGCGCAGCAACAAGTCGATCAATGGATCAAAACAGTTGGCGTTCGTTACTTCAGCGAATTGACCAACATGGCCATCTTAACAGAGGAAGTAGGGGAGCTGGCCCGCATTATGGCCCGTCAATATGGTGATCAATCATTCAAGGATAGTGATAAGAACAGGAATATGGCCGATGAAATGGCTGATGTTTTATGGGTATTAATTTGCCTGGCTAATCAAACGGGTGTGGATCTGACTGAAGCGCTGCAAAAAAATTTTGAAAAGAAAAATATAAGAGATTTCGACCGGCATCAGCAAAATGAAAAACTAAAGGATGGGCCTAACCAGCAATAATTGGCATTATTTTTTTCGGATTATTGGGTATGCGACCGAAAATAATTTGGGGTAGCATTAAGCAGGCCTTTAGTGATTTTTTTGAGCATCGGGTCTTGAAATTAAGTGCTGCACTTGCCTACTATACTGTATTTTCCTTACCGGGCCTTATTATTATTGTGGTATGGGTAAGCGATATTTTTTGGGGTCATGAGGCGGTAGAAGGAACCATTTATGGCCAGATCACTAAGTTAGTGGGCCCAGATGCGGCTGTTCAAATACAGAATACCATTCGGAATGCCTCCCTATCAACGGAGGGAAGTTTTGCCACAATAATAGGGCTGTTGACCCTCATCATCGGAGCTACGAGTGTCTTTGGAGAAATCCAGGACTCGATCAATCTTATCTGGCGGGTGAAAGCCAAACCGAAGAAGGGCAGGGCCTGGTTGAAGCTGATCATTGACAGGCTACTTTCTTTCTCACTTATCATCTCACTTGGATTTTTATTGTTGGTTTCCCTTATTTTAAATGGCATTATGGATGCGTTGATTGGCAGATTGACCCGTGTGTTTCCTGAAACGCAGGTAATATTGGTGTACAGTTTAAACCTGGTTATTACTTATCTCATGACCTCTTTCCTGTTTGGTCTTATTTTTAAAGTATTACCCGATGCCCGCATCGAATGGAAGCATGTGCGGGCCGGTGCATTCGCGACGGCCTTGCTATTCATGGCAGGCAAGTTTTTAATTAGTTATTATCTGGGACATAGCCGCATGTCATCCGCTTATGGAGCTGCCGGTTCCATTATTGTTATTTTACTTTGGGTCTACTATTCTGCGATCATACTGTACTTCGGTGCTGCGTTTACAAGAGGCTACGCCATTTGCACCGGTTCACATATTTACCCCAGCAAATATGCGGTGTGGGTGGAGCAAGTGGAAATACAAACTAAAAAAGATATCCAGCAAACTTCGGCTGCTAATAGTACACAGACTAAAATAGAATGATCAAACAAAAGTATTCAAGACTTAGTTTTGTTGGTATAATATAGCTATGGAAACAGCTAATGGAATAACGCACTATTTTGGAAAAAACCTGGCGGAATTATTATCAGATAAAATCCTGACTGTCCTTAAGGAATTTGATAAGAGAAAATTTATCAGGGCAGTTGAAAAAGGGTTAGCGGACAAATCATTGGTTCAAAGAGTTGAATGGATCGCTGATAATTTACAGGTCCATTTACCGGCCGCCTACCCGGATGCCATCAATATACTTACAAAAATATTAGGGCCGGAAAACAAGCATGAGACAGGAATGTTTACCAACTTTTATTGGTTGATGCCCGTTGGCAAATTCGTAGAGAAATATGGTCTTGATCACTATGCCGTATCAATAGCCGCTATCGCGGAAATTACCAAACGCAATACCGGGGAATATGCCATTCGTCCGTATGTAAGAAAACATCCGGAGAAGACTGTCAGGCAAATGAAAGAATGGGCTGGATCAAAAAACTTTCACCTTAGAAGATTAGCTTCTGAGGGCTTGAGACCCAAATTGCCATGGGCTTCTAAACTAGAGATATTTATTGAACAACCACATCCTGTTTTTGACATTTTGGAAATATTAAAGGAGGATCCGGTGAGGTTTGTAAAAAAATCAGTTGCCAATCACCTTTCAGATTATATTAAAGTGAACCCCAAGGCAGTTTTACCACTTATCGGGAGATGGAAACGCTCAAGTAACGAGCATACACAATGGATCATACAAAAGGCCACCAGTAAGCTGGACAAATAATTGTTAGTTTTTGCCAGGCTTATAATTCCGCCCTGTCCTCCCTATCATTAAATCATAGTTCTTACTTTTGCGCCCTATGGCAAACGATTCGAAGCAAACCAGCCTGCCGGCTGGCAGGTTCCAGGCGATTATATCGCATTGTAAAGAGTACGGTTTTATTTTTCCCAGCAGTGAAATATATGATGGCTTGCAGGCCGTTTATGATTACGGTCAGTGGGGTAGTGAGTTGAAAAAAAATATCAAAGACTATTGGTGGAAAAGCATGACGCAGCTTCACGATAATATCGTGGGTATTGATGCTGCCATCTTCATGCATCCCACTACCTGGAAGGCTTCTGGTCATGTGGACAATTTCAATGACCCGATGATCGACAATAAGGATAGCAAAAAGCGTTACCGGGTAGATCATCTGATCGAAGCTCATGCGGAGCTGATGGAGAATGATGGCCGTCACGATGAAGCTAAGGCCCTGCTGGAGCAAATGGAGCGTTTGCTGGGAAAAGATGACTTTGAAGGATTGAAGAAGCTGATCACCGATCACAATATCAAATGCGTCGTTAGCGGCACCGCTAACTGGACGGACATTCGCCAGTTCAACCTGATGTTTTCAACGGAGTTCGGCGCTGTATCGGCTGAAGAAGGTGAAGAAAATTTAGTTTACCTCCGCCCTGAAACGGCGCAGGGGATATTTGTCAACTTTCTGAACGTGCAGAAAACAGGACGCATGAAAGTGCCGTTTGGTATTGCGCAAATTGGTAAAGCCTTTCGTAACGAGATAGTGGCCCGCCAGTTTGTTTTCCGCATGCGTGAGTTTGAACAAATGGAAATGCAATTTTTTGTTCGGCCCGGTACCGAAGGTGAGTGGTATAAATATTGGAAAGAAGCCAGGTTAAAATGGCATTTGAGCCTGGGCATTTCGCCTGATCAATATCGCTATCACGACCACGTGAAGTTGGCGCATTATGCAAAAGAAGCCTGTGATATCGAGTTTGAGTTTCCGATCGGTTTTAAAGAAGTAGAGGGTATTCACTCAAGAGGAGATTTTGACCTTAGCCAGCACCAGGAATACAGTAAGAAGAAACAAAATTATTTTGACAACGATATCGATCCAGCAACGGGAAAGCCCTATGGCAATTATATTCCCTATGTGATCGAAACTTCTATCGGACTCGACCGGATGTTCCTCCTGATCATGAGTAATGCGTACGAGGAACAGGACTTGGGTACTCCTGAAAAACCTGATAGCCGGGTCGTGTTGAAATTTCCTGCGAAGTTGGCTCCAATAAAAATGGCAGTGTTACCACTGACCAAAAAAGATGGCTTACCGGAAATAGCTGAAAAAATTATTGATGAGTGCCGGGCTTCTTTCCGTTGTTTTTACGAAGAAAAGGACTCTATTGGTAAACGTTACCGCCGGATGGATGCATTGGGTACGCCATTTTGTGTGACGGTGGATCATCAAACGAAGGAAGATAACACGGTCACTATTCGCCATCGGGATAGTATGGAACAGGAGCGGGTGCCGATAGATAAATTAAAAGAAATAGTATTACAGGCTATAGACTAAACCGCAGCCGTTTAAATTTTTTGGATGCGAGGCGACCTAAGTCGCCTCGCCTTGTTTAACGGGACAAAATCACATTTAAATGATTCAATTTATGAATGTGAAAAACAAATGCAGAAGGCGTTTAATGTTGATTTTCAGATAACTATACTTTAAGAATTGACCTTTTGAGCCTTTTTTAGCGACATCCCTTCCTTCTAAACGCCCCAAAATCCGTAATTTCAATCATTACTAATCAAAAAACAATATCATGTCTGAAGTAACACTTACGGCCTATAATGTAAAAACGAAGGAAAAAGGCGTTCCCATTCAAGACGCAGTAATTACCAAAACGGCGAAAGGCGCCTATATGGCCCAGGGTAATGATGGCAAGGGTAATAAACTTACCACTTTGCTGGGTGCGGAGAAGGCGTTGGCAGCCATACAAGCCGGTATAGCCAAAAAAGGATGGGAAGATTAAAATAAATTCAACGTATACAAAAAGGCCAGGTCTTTGGAAGACCTGGCCTTTTTGTATTGCATAGAGGGTAATTTATTGCTTCAATAACCTGAACGTATATTTCTTATCGCCAGCCGTTGCTTCAAGCAAGTACAAGCCTGAAGCATAGTTTGGCCCGGACAGGTCGATAGTTATTTTTTGCACAAAAGCGTTGGCCGTCATAGTTCGCTGCTGCACCAGTTTGCCGTTGATATCATGTAATTTGATATTGACCATCTCACCTTCATTTACCTGGTATACGAAATTGAACACACCCCCGGATGGGTTTGGATATACCTGCCATTTTATTTCATCATCAAATACAACTGCCCTGATTATTGAGTAACTGAATTTGCCATCAATATCTATCATCTTTAGACGATAGTAGCGTACACCCTGTTTATTATATTCTTCGTCTGTAAATTGATATTGTCGCTGGCTTGTACTGTTACCGGCGCTTATAACTTCTCCGATTTTGACAAAATGGTTTTGCCGGTATTCATCATTGCCTTTGGCTAGTTCAATTTCAAAACGGGCGGTATTTTCTTCCCAGGCCGTTACCCATTCTGCTATTACATTGTTCGAGGCATTCTTCTTTGCAGTAAAACTGACCAGTTCAACCGGCAAAGGTTGATCGTTAAAAGGCCCCCCGTTATTGAGCCAGAATTCAGAAAAGTTTTTCACTTTAAACTCAGCGTAATAGCCTTTATCAAAAGGAACTTTGGTAACCTTCGCGGGAGCAATAAATAGATAATTGGTACCCGTATTATCTCCCAGTGTTCCGTTTTCAAAAGCATCATCGGCATCACTATATTTTGTCACACCCAGGTCATAGGCGCTGGATGGTTTGCTACACATGGCACAACCAGTAGCGGCAATCTGAGCTTCTACTTCGGTATCTAAAAAATAAAACCGAACCAATGCCGAATCGGGACCGGGCAGGCTCACTGTTTGTGGTTTAATAGTGATGTTTCTGTTGTTGTAATATTGATTAGTATTGGTTCGCACAGCACCTGTATGGATATAAGTTTGTACATCCGTATTGCCGAGATTAATGCCATTGGGATTAACAGAAGCTAGTAGCTTTCCGCCAGAAAGGAAATGAACCCAATTACTGCCATTAACATTAGATTGCGTACTTACAGTGCTCGTATAAGGCGGGCCTTCGTAAATGCCATTTGGGTTATCATAAATATGGATGTCATCAATCGCTATACCTTCCCGGGTTACATAGGGATCAGAGTCCATCCCAAAACGAAGCTGTAGTGAGCCTGACCCTACTGGTAGCGGAATGGTTGCCACATGCCAGCGGGTGTAGTTCTGAATGCTCCAAACATGACTCCCGCTATAATCTTTATTATACCAGTTCGTACCCTGCGTAGTAGCTCCAAGTCTTGACCAGGTCTTTCCATCATTAGAATATTCTATATAAGCAGCGTCACACAAATCAGCACCACAATACTCCAGATCTAATGCTGCACTAAAACTTAAAGTTGGATTTGTCATTCCTGTCAGATCAAAGCAGGGAGAATAGAGATAAGATTTTTCCTGGTCATTATAGTTTCCGGTAAGATTGGTTTTCCAGGCTTTTGTACCACTAGCCGCTTTACTTATCATGGTTGACGAAGGAATTCCATATTGCCAGGATGAATTCGTGCCTTCAGCATGCCAGAATCCGTCGCTTATCTCAAAGTTTTCCAGGTAGGGAAAACTGGTAATTTCCGGGGAGTTATAAATAATTATCGTTGCGGTGTCATTGGCATGATAGGAATCGCTGGCTAATGCGCACCATACCTTTAGGGTATGAAATCCGGCCGTCGAAAGATTGGCAGTAGCGGTAAACATATAGGTAATAGTGGTATGCCCATTGATCGATGAAATGGATTCAGTAACTGTCGTGCCATTGTCGACTTTAAACGAAACAGGTATAGCCGGAATTAAAGCAGGAGAGCTATTCCTGATCTTTATTTTCACCGGAACAGTATTGTTTAAACCACAACTGGCGACTATTGGTGTGTCTATGCTTACCAATTCAATATCATTTATCACTTTATACAACGTGATGTCATCAAAAGTATAGCCGTCCGCAGTCTCGTTATCCGCCACTATTGATTGTCCGCCTTGTATCCATCGAGCCTGGAAACTTGAAGAAAAATTTTGCGAAGAGTCATTTAGTAAACCGCTTATGTCAATGCCAGAAACTTTTTTAAAAATACCCGGTGCTCCCTGGTTTACAAAAAGATCATAAGCTGGTATCCATGGCTTCTGATCGTCACCTCTTATCCATAATTTATTGGCGGCGTTGTAATCCTGACTATGATGTTTAAACATAAAATCAAGGCGGATATTGTCTGCCTGTGCATCATAACCCTGCAGGTTGAATGTGGCAGTAAGAGTGTCGGTAGTACCTCCTGCATTATACCGGTCAGCATCAAGTGTAAGAGCTTTTGAGCCTGAGTAAGCAATGCCTGTATTGACGAAAGTTCTCAACCTTCCATAAGTAGTTGAAGCGGTGAAATCATACCTGTCTAGCCCTTGCAGGCCAACCTGTGTGCTTGTATATGACTGAGCAGGCGCAGTTTCAATATCGTCCAGGAAAGGAGTTGCCAGGTCGATTTGTGGGTTATCCAGTTGTTTAATCGTTTTTGATAAAGTATCATTTTTTACAACCGGGTCACCTGGGTATGACACGCTAACTTTTAAATTGTATGAGCCAATGGCCGAGAAATCAACCGGTGTTGCAAAACTATAGCTAAATGTCCCGTCAGCAGGTATATTGGGAGCGACAATCGTTTCAATCACGGGCGGATTGTTTCCTATAGAATAGCTCACAGGAATATCGCCAGTTGTAGTCGCATCATCCAGGTTTTTGATGCGGATTGTGATAGTGGTATTATTTGAAAGTTCTGAAGAAGTATATTTTCTGCCCGATGAGGGAGAAATAATGCTTTCGACTTTTAGGTCATAGTCAGATACAGTACCACTGCAGTCTCCCGTATTCGGTTGACGTGAAACTGCCCAGGCCCGCCTACCCGGACTACCGTTTATCCTTGGCCTTACAGTAACCCAGTAAACAGAATCTTTTGAAAGTCCGCTAAAAGTATAAAATGTGTCGATGGTGGTGGCCATAGCAACCATTTCATCGTTTCTTAACATCATTACTTCATAGTCTGTTGCTCCGCTTATGGTCCTCCAGTTCATCGCAATATATCCTTCGCATTGGTTAGCGATGGATGCAAGTGTTATGACGGGTAAGGCCATAATGGTGAAAGGTTCACTGATGCTTTCTATCCCGGTGCCATTGTGAGTCAGCTTTACCCTGGCTTGGTTCGTAGGAGTGTTGGGGATTGCCCAACTTAATTCTCTTAGATTGGCTGCTATCGCATTGTTTATATTGACCCAGTTTGTACCGTTATCAAGTGAGTATTGTAAAGTAAAAGTATTGGCTGTATTGCCAAACGCATCCCATTGAACAACGATTGTACTTCCCGTTTGCAGGCGTTCTCCTCCTGCCGGGAAAGTTAAGGTGGCAGAAACAGGGATGGTATCGAACACCAAAAAATATTCATGTTGCGTGCCGGATGGGACTGTTGTTCCCTTTACTGAAAAAGTATAATTACCACTGGCTGGATTATCGATAATAACCTGTTCGATATTATTTACATGATCAGCTCCGGTGGTGGCCAGGTCACTCACATTGCCGGGAGACGAGTTTAATACCTGGGGCAGATGAATAGTGGCTGTAGGGTCGGCAACTTCCAGATCGAGGTCATTTACAAGTGCCGTTGCAGCCATTGATGCTGCCGCTGAGTCGTTCCAGTACAACATCACTTTAAGCTGAGCCAGCGAAGAACCTGCTGGAATAGTGATTAAATGCGTATTGGTGGCACCACTGTTTACTGAAGTATTGATATAATCGTTTTTTTCCAGCATGGTTACTGACCGTAACAGGTTCATCACACCAAACCCATAACGATAGTCAATACCGGCAGTTCCCAAATCTCTGGCTCCATTACAAAGCAGGGCTTTCATTAATCCGCTTTTAGGATACGCGTTTGAATGCAATTGACGATATCGCTGATAAAGCAATGCAAGCCCACCGGACACAGCGGGTGATGACATGCTTGTTCCGATACTACCGCCGTAGCTATTTGTTGGTACGCTTGAAGTCACTGATCCCCTTGCGACAATTTCCGGTTTGATTCTACCATCTTTAACCGGACCTTTGCTGGAATTAGCATATTCGGCGGTGCTCCCAACTGTAAGAGTATTTTTAGATGACTGGGGTCCGCCAAATACATTGGCGAACCCTGCAAGGTATGGACTACAGGTTTTACTTCCGCTATTACCTGCAGCAAATACATGTTGCAGGTTAGGCATTTGAAAAGTTTGTTGATCCAGAATTCTGGAATAAAGATCATACACACCTAGCGCCGCGCAGTCCCCGGAAGTTGCTGCATAGGAGTTGTTAGTAATAACCATTCCATAGTCTTGAACATAAGTAGGAGCATAGCCAACAATATTCAGAGTGTTTTGTAGAATGATAGTAGATTTTGGCGCAAAGCCAGTATACTGCTCCCTTACAATTCCTCCTCCACCAACTGTTCCGGTAACATGAACTCCATGTGCATCATTAGGGCCTGAACCGGTAGCAGGTGATTTATTAATGTACCTGCCTGCAAAATCAATATGTGTCAATGGGTTTATATAATCACCCACACCCACAACCACACCCTCTCCACGGAGATTGCGACCGCCGGGTAAGCTTGATTGCAAAACGTTTGCTTTTGCAACAGTAGTACTCCGTTCATTTAACAACTCCGGCTCTGGTGGAGCAAACTGAACATAGTCAAAGAAAGGTAATGCCGCCAGTTCCGAAACCCGATTGGTTGCAATTCTTAACGCTACAACATTGTAAGTCTTAAAATCTGCCGAAATTATTTCAAAGCCTTTTTCTTTTAATGCACTCCTGATTTCTTCATACGAAAAAGACTTAGGAAAATTGGCCCAAAGATCCACTGTGCCAGGAGCTTTTATAGCCCAGGAGGGAATTTCCCCCCGGGATAAGGCAGGTTCCATTTTCTGTGCTGCTGACGGTTCAATAATTGCCCTTGTTTTTGCTCTTTTGAGCGCATTGGATCTAAAAGAACCAGAAACGGTTGCCGTGTAAGCATTATTGGGGATATAATCTACGAGTTCAATCCCTTCTTCCAGCAATTGTCTTCTATCTTCAGCAGTGGGTATGCTTTCAAACTGGATAATGACAAGGGATTTTCCACCTGACCTAGATGCCCGTTGGCTAACCTGGCTGATTGTACTATCATCAAAATTTTTTGCGGGAGTAAATGAGCCACTTTTTAATAGCAGCCGGAATTTTTCACCATCCTGGGAAAATGATGTGAAGGAACCTATTAGCAAGCAGAAAAACAGCAGAGCCGGATTCAACCTCATAAACAGAAATAAATGTCTAATAAAAATAGAACAATTAATGGTAAAATCTTAGTTGAGAAAGGCTTCACACCAAAATTCGCCTATACCGTTACTTCAGCTTCGGCAAAACAATAACGGTGAAGACCCGATAAGAAACGAAGCATTTCTTCCATTGTTTTAATAGGCTCAGCAATTAACATGAAAAGTTTACCATTTTGTTTGAGTCGTCCTTTGTTGGTCCCGGTTTGGAGATAGTTTATGATATTGTTGAAAAGCGCAGACTCAAAATAGTTTGAATCCGGGCGATTGATAAAATAGCATCGCAATGTGTTCGACTTGAGAGACATTTTTTCAAAACCAAGCTCGACAGCCATTTTCCGGCATCTCACCGTAATAAACAGGTCTTCAACTTGCTGAGGAATAGGGCCGAAGCGATCATGCAGTTCCTCCCGCATTTGTAAAAGGTCCTGTTCAGTTTCACAGCTGTCCAATCGTTGATATAGGGAAAGTCTTTCAGCTATATTTTCTACGTATTCGTCAGGAATCAAGATCTCAAGATCAGTATCAATTGTGCAGTCCTGTACATAGTCGTCCTGTTTGGTGATCTCCTCCTTGAAAAGATCCTTGAATTCTGTTCTTTTTAACTCCCGTATAGCTTCATCCAAAATCTTCTGGTACATTTCAAAGCCAATTTCAGCCATAAAACCACTTTGCTCGCCGCCCAGCATATTGCCCGCACCCCGGATATCCAGGTCTCTCATGGCAATCTGGAAGCCACTGCCCAATTCACTGTGTTGCTCCAATGTTTGCAGCCTTTTTCTCGAATCTGAAGGCAAAGTACTCATGGGCGGTGCCAGCAGGTAGCAAAAAGCTTTCTTGTTGCTTCGGCCGACCCGGCCCCGCAATTGGTGGAGGTCGCTAAGGCCAAACTGGTGAGCATTATTTACGATGATCGTATTGACGTTGGGAATGTCAACGCCGCTTTCCACAATATTGGTGCAAACCAGCACATCGTATTTTTTATCGATAAAGTCTAAAATCCGCTCTTCCAGTTCGTGACCTTCCATTTGACCATGTGCATACCCTATGCTAAGGTCCGGGCATAGTCCCTGGATAATGGCGGCCATCTCAGCAAGGCCGTTGATCCGGTTATAAATGACAAAAACCTGTCCCCCTCTTTCGGTTTCAAAATAAACAGCATCACGGATAAAATCTTCATTAAATACCTGCACATCTGTCTGAATGGCCTGGCGATTGGGAGGTGGGGTATTGATAATACTCAGATCTCTTGCACCCATTAAGGAAAACTGTAGGGTGCGGGGAATTGGCGTGGCGGTCAGTGTAAGACAATCGACCGTTGTTCGTAATGTTTTGATTTTTTCTTTATGGCCTACACCAAACTTTTGTTCTTCATCAATCACCAATAATCCCAGCTCTTTAAACTTCACATCTTTTCCCAAAATGCCGTGAGTGCCAATCAGGATATCCACTTTTCCTTCTTCCAGTTTCTTCAGTGTTTCTTTTTTCTCCCTGGCTGATTTAAACCGATTGATATAATCGACGGTAACAGGAAAATCTTTTAAACGTTCAGAGAAAGTTTTATAATGCTGGAATGCAAGGATAGTTGTTGGAACTAATACAGCGGCTTGTTTACCATCCACGCAGGTTTTGAAGGCAGCCCTGATCGCCACTTCTGTTTTCCCAAAACCTACATCGCCGCAAACTAAGCGGTCCATCGGCGATGATGATTCCATGTCTTTTTTTACATCTGCCGTTGCTTTGCTTTGATCAGGCGTGTCTTCATAAATGAAAGAAGCTTCCAGTTCGGTTTGTAAATAATTATCAGGTGAATGAGAAAAGCCCTGCTGCGCTTTTCGCTGGGCATATAGCTTTATCAGGTCAAAAGCAATTTCCTTAACCTTTGTTTTTGTCTTGTCTTTTAACTTGCTCCAAACATCGCTGCCCAATTTATTCACCTTCGGCACACTGCCTTCTTTGCCTGTATATTTGGCAATCTTGTGGAGTGAATTGATATTTACATACAGAATGTCACTGTCTTTATAAATAATCCGGACCGCTTCCTGCAATTTGCCATTTACCTCCATTTTCTGCAAACCACTGAATACGCCTACACCATGATCGATATGTGTGACAAAATCACCGGGCTGCAACTCACGAAGAGTGCGAAGTGTTAAAGCCTTATTTTTATTATAAGCCTGTTTGACCCTGTATTTGTGATATCGTTGAAATACCTGGTGATCGGTATAGCAGACAACTTTAAGATCTTCATCAATAAATCCTTCGTGAATGGAAGTAGTAACAGGATTGAAAACAATCTCCGCTTTGAGATCATCAAAAATAGTTTGCAGGCGTTCCAGTTGTCGTGGGTTATCTGCAAACAGGTAAATGGAAAATCCCTTTTTTTCCCAGGCTTTCAAATCTTTTATCAGCAATTCAAACTGGCGGTTAAATGCCGGTTGCGATTTGGTGGTAAATTCTATGGTAAATGTTGGGTAATAGTCGGGAAAAGTATTGGAATGGCCAAAGCCGATAACATGTCGCTGAATGATTTTATCAACAAAATCTTTTGCAGTAATAAAGTCATCAATACTCAGGTCCTTCTTTACCAGTCTTTCCTCATCATCTTCTTTTGTTTTATACTCACGGCCTTCGTTTAACTCCTGTTCGAGCTTTAGAAAAGCCCGCACTTCATCTTCACTGTCCAGCAGCCTTTCCTTGCATAATTCATAATCCTGTATCCATGCTACCGTATTTTCTGGCAAAAACTCCAATAGCGAAATCCTTTCTTCATTTTCAAACTGCGTGTCTACATTCGGTATGATATTTACCTGTAATAACTTTCGTTCACTCAATTGTGTTTCCGGATCAACAATGCGGATCGTATCTACATCGTTGCCGAATAACTCGATACGATAAGGTTTTTCATTGCCAAATGAATAAATATCAAGGATACCACCACGAATGGCAAACTGCCCCGGTTCGTAAACAAAATCTGTTCTTTCAAAACCGTAATCTGAAAGTTTCAGCAGCAGCTCATCTACATTTAACGTGTCGCCGGATTTGATATGAATGATATTAGAAGAAAGTGTCTTTGCAATCACCACTTTTTCAAACAAGGCCTCAGGATAGGTAACGATTACCTTTTTATTGCCGCCTGCCGCAATTTTTGTCAGGGCTTCTGTGCGCAACATGACATGCGAAGAATTGAGCAAGCGATAATTCTTCCTGTTTTTAAACGAAGAGGGGAAATAAAAGATATCCAATGCGCCTGTCAGGTTCTCCAGGGTATTGTGAAAATAAGCGGCTTCTTCCGCATCGTTTAGAATAATCAGGTGGTTAAGCTGCTCGCAGGATGGATGTAAAAATGTAGCGGCGGTTACAAAAACCGGTGAACTTCCAAGCAGTCCTTTTGTGTATATTTTTTGGGGTTGGGAAAAAGAAATCCTGTCCGCAATTTGAAAAAGGCGGGGGGTGTTTTGATACAATTGCAACAATTCCTGGGTCATAGTTCCGCGCTGCAAAAATACGGACTATCAGTTTTATTAATCAATTTCTTTAGAGTTGATCCGCAAGTGCCATTAAAACCCGGTTATTATTTGCAAGTGACACATGCCAATTAAAATTGAAAATATCAGGGATTAAATAACCTATTGGGAGGACCTTATTGGTGAATCGTACCATCACAGGATTAAATATAAAGTATAAAGTACTTTATCCTGGCATTAAAAAAACCCTGCATCAGCAGGGTCTTTTTCCTTATAAACCGTCCCGTTCGTATGAGAGTTATTTTTGAAGAACAACTTCACCTACATCCAGTGGTTGATCTTGTTTTACTTCCAGGTTCTCAAGTGTTACATCTTTGTAAGGATCTTTAGCATCTACAGTCAATTTATAAGTACCGGGTTTTACCTCTAACGTAAAAGCTCCCCCGCTAATAGTTCCCTTTGCAGTATCGGTGCCGCTTACAGCCCATACAGACTCCGCGCCATCTGCCGGAGTAACTTTTCCTGTAATCGATGACTGTGTAGTTGTAAACGCAAATAAGCCAGCAACAGAGGCCGCGATGATACCACAGGTTAGCATTTTCTTCTTCATAATAGATCTATTTTTAATGTTAAGAAATTGTATAGTTCTTTCACATAAACAGTTATAAGAAGATTGCAGAACCTGAAAACCAACTACTATGCCAATGCCATTTTTTGTGGAAAACCTATGAAGAATGGGCCGCAGAACTATTGCAACACATTTGGTGAATTAAATTTCTCTTTTGTAACTTCCACTAAATTAATTGCTATGGCCATACAACCCTGGAGGACTGGAAAGGTTATTCGTATTGAAAATGAAACTGACAACACAAGACGATACTGGATCGAAGTTCCCGAACTTAGTTCTTTTGATTTTGTACCCGGCCAGTTCGTTACGCTGGATCTTCCTATACATGAAAAACCTAATAAAAGATGGCGGAGTTATTCCATCGCTAGCTGGCCCGATGGAACTAATGTCTTTGAACTGGTGATTGTGCTGGTGGAAGATGGTCTAGGTACACCCTGGTTATTCAAAAATGTGGAAGTTGGCAGTGAGCTGACATTACGGGGACCACAAGGGGTATTCGTATTGCATGAAGAAAATTTACAAAAAGATCTTTTTCTTATTTGTACCGGAACAGGAATAGCTCCTTTCAGAAGCATGATTCATCATATCTGGCGACACAATATTCCGCATAAAGACATTTATATCCTTTTCGGCAGCCGGACACAGAAAGATATTTTGTATTATGATGAGTTAAGAAATCTTAAACTCGAGAACTTCCACTACATACCAACTCTTTCCCGCGAAGAGTGGGAGGGTAAAAAAGGATATGTACATAGTATTTATGAGGAACTTTGCGGCGGAAAACAGGCCGCAAGTTTTTTTCTTTGCGGTTGGAAAAACATGATCGATGAAGCCAAGCAACGTATACTGGCGATGGGCTATGATAGAAAATCAATTCACCAGGAACTGTATGGATAACCATATAAAAAATTCCCGCACCTGCGGGGATTTTTTATATGGTTATCTTTTTTAATGAATATGCTTAAACATCCAGCTTTGCATACTTAGCATGTGTTTCGATAAAATCTCTTCTTGGACCCACTTCATCGCCCATCAACATACTGAAGATACGATCGGCTTCGGCGGCACTTTCAATCGTTACTTGTTTTAACGTTCTGGTTTCAGGGTTCATGGTTGTTTCCCACAGCTGTTCAGCGTTCATTTCTCCCAAGCCTTTGTAACGTTGTATCGTTACTGAATCTTCTTTCCCGCCACCCAATCTTTCCACCAGGGTTTTACGCTGATTTTCGTTGTAAGCGTAAGCCTGTTCCTTTCCTTTTTTAACCAGGTATAAAGGCGGTTGTGCAATATAAACATAGCCTTGTTCCACAAGAGCCTTCATATAACGGAAAATGAATGTGAGGATCAGGGTAGCAATATGCGATCCATCTACATCGGCATCGGTCATGATGATAAGCTTATGATAGCGAAGCTTGACGATATTGAGCTCTTTTGGATCCTCGGGAGTACCGACTGTCACGCCCAAAGCGGTGTACATATTACGGATCTCCTCATTTTCATAGATCTTATGTTCCATCGCCTTTTCTACGTTGAGAATTTTACCTCTCAACGGTAAAATAGCCTGGAAGCTTCTATCCCTTCCCTGTTTGGCTGTACCACCAGCTGAATCTCCCTCCACCAGGTATAACTCGCATCGATCCGGATCCCTGTCTGAGCAATCAGCTAATTTACCCGGTAAACCGCCACCCGTTAAAACGGATTTACGCTGTACCAGTTCTCTCGCCTTTCTTGCAGCGGCTCTTGCCTGGGCGGCAAGAATTACCTTATTAATAATATTCTTGGCATCCTTCGGATTTTCTTCCAGGTAAATTTCCAAAGACTTTGAAACCGTACTGTCAACAACACCCATTACCTCGTTGTTGCCCAACTTGGTTTTTGTCTGCCCTTCAAACTGAGGCTCCGGAACTTTTACTGAAATGATTGCACTGAGTCCTTCTCTGAAATCATCTCCTTCGATTTCCACTTTTGCTTTTTCAAACAGGCTGTTTTTATCGCCGTAGCTTTTAAATACCCTGGTTAATGCACGGCGGAAACCGGAGACATGGGTACCGCCTTCAATCGTATTGATGTTGTTAACGTAAGAATAAATATGCTCGCTATAGCTGCTATTGTAACACAAAGCCACCTCAACGGCGACATTTGTTGTTTCATCCAATCCTTCCACAAAAAGCACTTTCGGGATCAATTGGTCACGGCCCGCATTGGCATCCAACATTTCAACAAACTCCACAATACCACCTTCGCTGTAAAATTCTTTTGAATAGGGAGATACTCCATCTTCTTCTTTTTCCCTGAGGTCTGTGAGTTTGATACGAATACCACGATTCAGGAAAGCTAACTCACGAAGACGACCTTCTAAGATCTCTTTGTTATAAATTAGGCTGTTGAAAATGGTTCCATCAGGCCAAAAATGGACTTTGGTACCGGTTGTTTCACTTTTGCCAATTTCACGAACAGGGTATTGCGGAATACCGATATGATATTCCTGCTCAAAAGTCTTTCCCTCACGGTTTACTTTTACATGCAGTTTTGTACTCAAAGCATTCACGCAGCTAACCCCCACACCGTGCAAACCGCCGGACACTTTATAAGTGTCCTTATCAAACTTACCACCCGCATGCAGCACCGTCATAACGATCTCCAGCGCAGATTTTTTTTCTTTGGTGTTGATGCCAGTCGGAATACCACGTCCGTCGTCTTCAACAGAAATGGAATTGTCCTCGTGAATAATGACGAGAATATTCTTACAATATCCGGCAAGTGCTTCATCAATTGAGTTGTCAACTACCTCGTAAACGAGGTGATGCAAACCTTTTACCCCCACATCGCCGATGTACATGGCCGGTCTTTTACGAACCGCTTCTAAACCTTCTAAAACCTGGATACTATCAGCACCATAGCCACCGGATGCTACGGGTATTTTTTCTGTAATTTCTGCACTCATAAAAAGGAAAAATCCTGTCGTTTAGTATTAAAAATGAAATACTGACAAATGTACAAAAAAGCGAGCACTCATGCGGCTTTCAAACGCTAAATAAACACTGATTTTTTAACAATTTTTGATGTTTTGAGCGGATAAAAACAAATGGCCAAATCGCATGCGATTTGGCCATCAAAATATCTTTAAAAAAGACTTTATCGCTTTACAATTTGCGCTACAAGGTCGGCTTCGGTACACACCTTGTTGCCGACATATACCGTTCCTTTCATTTCGCAAATACCCCGGCGAATGGGTGCCGATAGCTCCATTTTCAACAACATCGTATCCCCCGGTTTAACCATCTGTTTGAATTTGCAATTATCGATTTTTAGGAAATAGGTATCATATTGGCCCTCTCCACTCAGATTAATAGCTAAGATGCCACCGCATTGAGCCAGTGCTTCAATTTGAAGAACTCCCGGCATAACAGGGTTTCCCGGAAAATGTCCCTGGAAAAACCATTCGTTGAAAGTGACATTCTTTATGCCGACAATCTGAGTATCGGACAATTCGATAATCTTGTCAACTAATAAAAAAGGGAAGCGGTGCGGCAGTTTCTTTTCAATATAAGTCAGATCATAAATAGGAGGCAGGGTTGGGTTATAGGTAGGCATTCCCTTGATATGCTTATTCTTCTTGATATACTGCTTGATCTTTTTGGCAAACTCAACATTTGAACTATGACCGGGACGATTAGCAATCACCCTTCCTTTGATGGGATAGCCGATCAATGCAAGGTCGCCAACAATATCCAGCAGTTTATGCCTTGCCGGTTCGTTCGGAAAACGAAGCTCAAGGTTATTCAGGTAGCCTTCGCTTTTCACTTCAATCTTATCTTTTTTAAAGATTTTTTTCAGCCTTTCCATTTCAACATCGTCAACAGGTTTGTCTACGATAACGATGGCGTTGTTTACATCACCACCTTTGATAAGATTATTATCCAACAACATTTCCAATTCATGCAAAAAGCAAAAAGTGCGACAGGGAGCAATTTTTTCCTTGAAATTTTGCATGTTTTTTAATTCTGCATGCTGGGTGCCGAGTACAGGTGAATTGAAATCAATCAATGTTGTAACCTGGTATTCTGTAGAAGGCATTACTACCATTTCTACTCTTTTCGCCTCATCATAGTGATAAATATTTTCATCGATACTATACCAGAGTTTGGCTGCGTCCTGCTCGGTTATACCTGCTGTTTCAATCAGCTCGACAAAAGGTTGTGAACTTCCATCCATAATTGGCATTTCAGGACCGTTGATCTCAATAAGACAATTATCAACGCCCATCCCAACAAGAGCTGCCAGTACATGCTCTACTGTGCTTACTTTACCACCATTCGCCTCCAATGTCGTACCGCGACTGGTGTCGGTCACCAGGTCACAATCTGCTTTGATGACGGGTTGTTGCGGAAGATCAATTCTTTTGAACTGGAAACCAAAACCGGGGCTGGCTGGTTTCAGTGTAAGATCTGCTAAAATGCCGGTGTGCAGCCCTGTGCCCGAGATGGTAATTTCATTAGCTAGTGTATGCTGCTTATCTGGATTAAAAGTTTGATTCATGTATTTTTTTGCTTAAGCGGGGCAAAGATAGCGTTTAGCCGTCAAGTGGAAGAGTGTGCTTTTAAGCATTTTAAAGCGGTAATGAACTAAGCTATGACAATAAGAAATTCCGGTGCAATTTTACTCCATCATCTGTTCAATGTGAGCCAATTTGCCGTCCCTTGTCATTCCCTCAATGATCACCCTGAAAGCACCTGTAACATCATTATTGTAAAAGGACAATACTACCTGGTTTTTTTGTGGCACTGTGATTACCGACGGATTCCAGTATAAAGTGGTGCGCAGATCTCTTTGTTCATTTTTTTGTGTAAATGCCGCATAGTTGGGCGAATAGAATTCTTTAATAAGCGTATAGCCAAATACTTTATTACTGTTCAGGCCTTTTCCGGGTTCAGGTTTTACATCACCACCTCGGCGTGTATAAATGGCGATAGCTCCATTGGCGCCATTAAATCCACCCATGAAAGGGGGGCGAAATACTTTTATATAAGCTACATCGCTAACGTTTAATGAAGTCACAAAACTTGGATCAACAGCTGTTTCGTCAAGATATAATTGTGGTGAACCGCCCCGCCATTGCATAGATGGGTTAGCTCCGCTTGTGTTTATTTGTAATCCGGCTACTTTTCCCTGCAGATAAGTAAATATGTTTAAAGCACTGGAGGCAAAGGGATCATTAACCAGGTCAAACTGGTAACTATCACCGCCGCTAAACATCCCCGAAGAATATTTTTCATCCAACAATTGTGTTGGTGATTTTCCTTTACTTTTTACCGTTACATTTTCCAATGTTTTTATCTTCATCATTTCAGCTAAACTGTTAGCTTCATTGGCTAGCATGAACTGACGATAATTGCCGGTGGTATCCGGTGCGAGGCCATAGGGCTTATAAAAATTAGACGGGTTTAAGAAAGGTGCCGGCAATCTTTCCGTCATAAACTGTATACTGGCGTCCTTTAACTCTTTTGCCTTTTGAAAACTGTAATAAACCTGAGCCGTATCAAAAATGATAGTAGCTGGGTCGTTAAATGTTCCGTTAGATTCCACGGGTACTAAAATCATCTGTCCTGCTTTGTCTTTTTGCTTTACCATTAGTACGACAGCAGCATCCCGGTTGATCTGCCCCGGCAATACGCCAAGCACTTTACCGGATAAAGTAATATAACTGGTATCTTTTGCATACAGAGGTGGATTTATTTTACCACTTACTATATCATCCCATTTGAAACGACGCCAGCCATGTGTAAGCATTACCAGGTCGAGATGCTGGCTGGCAGAATCTGAATTGTTTGAAAAATAATAAGCCGGATTATATACCTGGCCTTTTAATTCACTACTGAGCATTAAGTGCGAAATAATATTACTGCTGCTGTCCGTACCAATGCCCGCATCAGTAACTGAAACAGAAAGATTGGCTATAAGGCTATCCGGAACCGATATTTTTATTTCATTTCTTGCTCTTTTATTTAAACCCCAGCGCTGTACTTCCATTTCTGGCTGAAAAGAATATTCCTTGTTATTGATATAAGTAATTCTTTCCGCCAGTGGCTTCCAGTTTTTATCAAATAATGTGATAGTGAGGATTCCACTTGGTAAGCCGGATGTTGGTATGGTTCCTTTTATGGGGCCGGATCCCGTGGCCCTGGCCACTTTAAAAGCGGGATGCTGATAAATAGTACCTACAAGGTATACGCTGTCCATAGTACTTATCATACCGGGCGAACAGGCTACTGAGAATATGCGATTAATTCCTGAAATTTCTACCTGCAATGTAGCGCCATCGCTTTTTATTTTTGGCAATTCTGTATTATGTTCAACACCTTTTTCATCTTTCCATTTTGCGGTATAAGTGAGACCACTTTCAGGGGTAAGAAAAAAATAGCCCATCCCATCATGTATCGTACTAATATTATCTTGCGTTTTTCCCTGGCTGTTTATTACAGTGCCTTTTATTTTTAGCGGCCGACCCCATTGATCATTTGCTTTAAAAGCAATTTTATTTGGAATACCGGCAATTATATCTCCTCCCTCAGGAAAAAAACGGATAGTTGGGATGATCTTATTTTTTACATCGGCCTGGGTGCTTTCCCTGGTAAGAACGGGGATCTCTTTATTGTAAAGAAATGCGGAATCAAAATTGAGCATCCATTTTGTATAGGCTCTTACGTGTATTGATTTCCCTTTGTAGTCGGCGGGAATTTCAAATTGCCCGGCTGTAATACCTTCTACCATCGGGTTTACAGCATGCAATACCAGGTTGCCTTTATCATCAATCCAATCTATATACAATGTTTTGCTTTCATCCGCAGGCACCACTTCATTGATCATGTATACTTTGAACCAGATGGTTTCTCCTACTGAATAGGCGGATTTATCGTAATGAATATAAATACGTTCAGGACTATATTTATTTGCATACAATTCCAGGTTAGCCTCAATAGATTGTGCTTTTGCTAAATAGAGATTGCTGGCAATACAGATCAGTATAATTGTGCAATTGCGAAGAGTGTTCGCCATTTTTTTCTTCAATGAAATCATGCCTGTAAATTACGGCAGTAAGCGAAAAGAATGAATAACTTAACAGTTTTGCAACAAAAAAAATGAAGCTGTCGAAAATTTTGCCGGCAGCTACATAATTGTTTTCTCTGCCAGCAATTGTTTTATTAATGTTTCCAGCTCCTTTATTCTTTTTTCCAAATCCGGAAGTTTGCGGGTAATTGCCTGGCTGCGGAGAGCAGCGGTATAGTCATAGGCAGGTGAGCCGGTAACAGCCTTGCCCGGTTCAAGAGATTTACTAACTCCGCTTTGTGCATTTACTTTAGAGCCATCGCCCAGTTGTATATGTCCTACAATACCTGCCTGGCCGCCAATCATAACGCCATTACCGATTTTGGTGCTGCCGCTTATGCCTGCCTGCGCAGCAATAACGGAACTATTACCAATTTCTACATTGTGTGCAATCTGTATAAGGTTGTCAAGCTTGGCGCCTCTTTTTATTAATGTAGAGCCAATAGTGGCCCGGTCAATTGTTGCATTCGCTCCAACTTCCACGTCATCTTCAATAATTACGTTACCGATCTGCGGCACTTTTTTGAAACTGCCATCAGCCTGGGGGGCAAATCCAAAGCCATCACTCCCGATGATGGTGCCGCCATGGACAGTAACACGATTACCAATTACACAATCATGATAAATTTTTACACCTGGATGGATGATGCTGTTTTCACCAACCGTTACATTGTCACCAATGTAAGCATTGGGATATATTTTAGTATTGTTGCCAATCTTTACATTCTCACCCAGGTAAGCAAATGCACCGATAAATACATTATTTCCGTAACTGGCTGTCTTAGCAATATAAGACGGCTGTTGAATGCCACTCAATTGCTGTTGCATGATCTCCTGGTATTTGCTAAGCAATAAAGCAAAGGCTGAATAGGCATCCGGCACTCTTATTAAAGTAGCTTTTACCGGTTGCTTTAATTCGTAAGCTTCATTTAATATGACAATAGAAGCTTGTGTGGTATATAAAAAATCTTCGTATTTGGGATTGGCTAAAAAGGTAAGCTGGTTTTCTTTTGCTTCTTCAATTTTGCCAAAAGAATTAACCACAACATTGGGATCGCCTTCCACTTTCCCATTTATCAGCAGGCTTATTTGCGCAGCAGGAAAATTCATAGTTATTAAGTCTTAATAGTAAGCGGTTAGATAAGACACATTATTAATTCTAAATGGTTTATTCTTTCCGTAAATAACAAAAATAATGTTTTTTGACCGTGCTGCCCAAGTGCTGATGGATGAGTGCATTATCCACTTTGGAAATATCTTTCACCGTACCGTCTTTAAACAAAATATTAATGCGTTCGTCCTGCGAATCGTAAGTGGTGTTGCTGGCATCTCCGGTAAAAACGAAATAATCCACCAGCTTTGCATCTATACCCAACTCATCGATTGCTTCCTTTTCCTTTTGCCGGATGAGATCATTGTCGAATGGCTCAGCCTGCAATTTTATTTTCAGCAATTTTCTTTCAACAAGTGACCGGCAGAGTAAGGCTAATATTTTATCAGAATGATGATTCCAGTTTTTGATCGTCGCCATCAGGTCATGATCATCAAGACGGCAAAAAATATCCAGGTGATCTTCAATAGCCGTGTTAGAATTGGGATTCTGCAAAAAGAAATTCAATTCAGGTGTTGCCGCTTCTACTTTTTCTCCTGAAGCAATCAACTCTTTGGCCCGCCGGATGATTTTTACCAACATCATTTCCGCCGCTAACACAGCCTTGTGAAGATAAACCTGCCAATACATGAGTCGTCTTGACACCAGGAATTTCTCAATAGAATAAATGGCTTTTTCTTCTACCATCAATTCGCCGTCCTTTACTGTAAGCATCTTGATGATCCTGTCATAACCCACCACACCTTCTGCTACACCTGTAAAAAAGCTATCTCGTATCAGGTAGTCAAGCCGGTCAACATCCAGTTGACCTGACACCAGTTGGTGAAGAAAACGTTTTGGATGTTGATCAGTAAATATTTCGATGGCTGTCTGTAATTGTTCATTCAACTCAATATTGAGTTTGTGCATGATAAGCTTAGAAATAGTTTCATGATGCACATTATTGATCAATTCATGTTCCAGGGCGTGTGAAAATGGTCCGTGACCGGAATCATGCAGGAGTATGGCAATCTTGGCTCCCAGCTCTTCCTCTTTTGTTATATCAATTCCTTTTGCTTTAAGCTCATTCAACGCATTGCACATTAAATGATAGGCGCCCAGTGAATGATGTAGTCTTGAATGAACAGCGCCGGGATAGACCAGGTGTGCAAACGCCATTTGGTGGATATTACGCAATCGTTGGTAAAAAGGATGGGAGATTATCTGCAAGATCAACGGGTGGTCAATCGTAATAAATCCATAAACCGGGTCATTAATGATCTTGCGGACTACCGTCATTGTTGCTTTTTTGTTAAAGGCTGGAAAAGGCCAGGCAGCAAAAGTACAAAGGCAGCCTTTAAAAAGCTATTTTTGACAGGATTGGTGGCGTTAAACAAACATGGTAGAATAAACCGGCTTGCCTGGAATCAATTATCCGGAGTCTTTGAAAGCCGTGATGCAGGCAGTTATTTATTTGGTATAAAGATTGAACCCTAAGCAGCTAACCTATACTTAAAAGACAAACAAAAACGAAAAGAATGGCCGTAGCAAAAATCATCTGGATCGATGACGAAATTGAAAGCTTGCAATCGCAAAAGTTTTTTTTAGAAAATAAAGGGTATGAAGTGCAAACCTTTACCAACGGTTTTGATGCCATCGATTTTGTAAAAGATAATTTGGTGGATGTGGTATTAATTGATGAGTCCATGCCTGGCATTACGGGTCTTGAAACATTAGCAAAGATTAAAGAAATAAATCAGTCTCTTCCCGTTGTTTTAATTACAAAGAATGAAACGGAAAACCTGATGGATGAAGCGATAGGTTCGCAGATCAGTGATTACCTGATCAAGCCTGTCAATCCCAACCAGGTTTGGCTGAGCCTCAAAAAGATTATAGACAACAAGCGTCTCGTCGCAGAAAAAACCACAACCGCCTACCAGCAACAATTTCGTAACCTGTTCATGGCGTTAAATAGCAATCCTGACTATAATGAATGGATGGATATTTATAAAAAATTGGTGTATTGGGAATTGGAGATGCAAAAAAGTGATAGTCCTGAGATGCAGGAAATATTGCAAAGCCAAAAGAGCGAAGCCAATACCGAGTTTTTTAAATTCATTTCCCGGAATTATGCAGGTTGGTTAAAATCAAAAAGTGCAGATGGTCCGGTAATGAGTCATTCGTTGGTTCAATTCAAGGTGCTGCCGCATCTGGAAAAAGGAACGCCGTTGTTTTTTGTATTGATTGATAATCTTCGATTCGATCAATGGAAAGCGATTCAACCCATTTTTGCCGAGAGCTTCCGCATTTTGGAAGAAGATAGTTTTTATAGCATATTGCCAACAGCTACACAATATGCCCGCAATGCTATTTTTGCGGGGTTGCTCCCCGTGGAAATTGAAAAGCAGTTTCCGGTACAGTGGAAAAATGACGACGAAGAGGGCGGAAAGAACTTACATGAAGAAGAATTTTTTCGGGCTCAATTGAAACGCTTAGGCAAGGGAGATCTGAAAGTATCCTATACAAAAGTGGCGAATAATAATGCCGGTTTGGATCTTGTCAACAATATCCATAACCTGATGAACAATGATATTAATGTGATCGTGTACAATTTTGTGGATATGCTTAGCCATGCAAGAACAGAGATGGAAGTATTAAAAGAACTGGCGGGAGATGAAATGAGTTACCGGAGCATCACTACGTCCTGGTTTGAACATTCACCCTTGCACCAGGCCCTGAAAAAGATTGCCGATAAGAATATCAAATTGATATTGGCCACGGATCATGGAAGTGTAAGAGTGAAAACCCCCTATAAAGTAGTGGGCGATAAGCAAACAACTACTAATCTGCGTTATAAACATGGCCGGAATCTGAACTACGAACCAAAAGAAGTGCTGGCATTCAGGGATCCCCGGGAAATAGGCCTGCCGGTTCCTACCATTAATTCATCTTTCATCTTTGCCAAAGAAGATAGCTTTTTATGCTATCCAAACAACTATAACTATTATGTAAATTATTATCGCAATACATTTCAGCATGGGGGCGTAAGCCTTGAGGAAATGATTGTGCCGGTGATTAAAATGCAGAGTAAGTAAATCCCTGTTCCCCTAAAGGGGAGCTTAGGTTGTGAACTTTTCACTTTTGTGGAAAAGTATTATAAAAGAAAGTAGTCGATAATGTAGTTTCGCAAACAGTAAAGAATTTGCAATAGTAAAACTCTAAACTCTCCGCCTTCGGCGGACTTGGGGTATGAAGTATACACAAACAACATTGGATAAATTAGAAGCAATTCCTGAACAGTCAGGTTATGTGCTTCGCTATGAAAGAGGAACATTTCAAAGCGGATACTGTGTTTTAGAGGAAAAGAAAGTGGTTGTATTGAATAAATTCCTTCAGCTGGAAGGACGCATCAATACACTGGTCGATCTCATTCCTCAATTGGACATCGATACGGAATTGTTAACGGAAGACGCGAAGAAATTATATATGGAGATAATTTCTAAGCTGCAGGCAGAGCCACCACAGTAGCTCACCGGTGCCGCTGACTATTGAGACTAAAAGTTCATTCTCCATACACCCGACTTCGTACATTTGACCGTGTCATATCCTTCTCTCAAAATAACTTTTCTCGGTACTGGTACCAGCAGCGGTGTACCTATGATTGCCTGTGATTGCAAGGTTTGCACATCATCCGACAAAAAAGATAAACGTTTCCGGTCGAGTATTTTGGTTCAGTCTGAAAAGACGACAATGGTGGTCGATGCCGGTCCCGATTTTCGTTGCCAGATGTTACGGCACAAAGTAAAGTGGCTTGATGCTGTCATCCTTACTCATTCCCATAAGGACCATATTGCCGGGATGGATGATCTGAAAGCTTTTAGCTGGTTTTCTAAAATGCCCATGCAGGTATATGCAGATGCTTATACCGAGGCCGCTGTCCGCCGCGAATTTTATTATGCCTTTGCCGACACAAGATATCCCGGTATTCCCCAATTTGATATGCATGCTATCGGCGAAGAAACCTTTATTGTCGGAGATATTCCCGTCACTCCAATACTGGTTTGGCATTTAAATATGCCGGTGAAAGGCTTTCGTTTTGGAAAGTTTACGTATATCACCGATGCCAACCGGATTGATGAGATAGAAAAAGAAAAAATTAAGGGGAGTGAAGTATTGGTTTTAAATGCGCTTCGCAAAGAAAAGCATGTGTCTCATTTTAGCCTCCTTGAAGCTGTCGACTTATCACAGGAATTAGAAGTTCCCACCACTTATTTCACCCATATTTCTCACCAGTTGGGTAAGCACAATGAAGTAGAAGGAGATTTACCTGCGGGTATTCACCTTGCATATGACGGATTAACTTTAGAATTTAGCTAAACACCGGTAAACCTGATGTGGACGGTATAATTAGAATTACCAGGAATTCCACTGGCAATATTTGCGTGGATTTCTTTACCGGATTATTTTTAAAAAGGAAGGTTGGTCGAAAGTCAGGCCGGATTTGCAAGATGCCCTTTTGGTTGCGCTGCCCCGGTTGCCGGTCTATTTTGTTCTTTTAAGATATATAAGCAAAATAAATAGCTAACAATTGTTAGCTTATTGTTGAATTTAACTACCTTGCAATTGCCTTTAACGATTGCAAGCTGTTACAGCATAACAGTAACTGGATGTGCCATCACAATCTGTGGTGGCACATCTTTTAAACCTTTAACGTCAAGAAGATGAATTTCGAAGTTTCTGAAATAACCGGGCAGGTGGCTCAAACAGCCCGTGATTTTGCACAGCAACATATAAAGCCCAACGTAATGACCTGGGACGAAAGCCAGGTGTTTCCGCTGCAGGTGTTTAAGGAAATGGGAAAACTTGGCTTTATGGGCGTATTGGTGCCGGAAGAATATGGCGGATCAGGTCTGGGATACTTTGAATATAAAACAGTAATTGAAGAAGTAGCAAAGGTTTGTGGCTCGATAGGCCTTAGCCTGGCTGCGCATAATTCACTTTGTACCAGTCATATCATGATATTTGGCGGTGAAGAACAAAAGAAAAAATATTTGCCGAAGCTGGCTACTGCTGAATGGCTGGGTGCCTGGGGATTAACGGAAGCTAATACCGGCAGTGATGCGGGCAATATGCGATGCACAGCCGTAAGAGATGGAAATGAATGGATCATTAATGGTACAAAAAACTGGATCACACATGGCAACAGTGGCGATATAGCAGTAGTCGTTTGCCGTACGGGTGAGCCAAGGACAAAAAATAATGCTACTGCCTTTATTGTAGAAAGAGGAACACCGGGTTTTAGTGCTGGAAAAAAAGAAAACAAGTTGGGAATGAGAGCAAGTGAAACCGCAGAAATGGTATTCGATAATTGTCGCATACCGGATGCCAATCGTTTAGGTGAAGTTGGAGCAGGGTTCAGGCAGTCGATGGTGGTATTGGATGGTGGAAGAATCTCTATTGCTTCCCTATCATTAGGTATTGCTAAAGGCGCATATGAAGCGGCGCTGAAATATTCGCAGGAACGTCACCAGTTTGACAAGCCAATCTCCAGTTTCCAGGGAATATCTTTCAAACTGGCAGATATGGCTACTGAAATAGCTGCGGCCGAATTGCTGACACTACAGGCCTGTGATTTAAAAAACAGGAAAAAGCCAGTAACAAAGGAGGCAGCGATGGCGAAGTATTATGCCAGCGAAGTAGCGGTAAAAGTGGCGAACGATGCTGTGCAGGTCTTCGGTGGTTATGGTTATACCAAAGATTTCCCGGTTGAAAAACATTATCGCGACGCCAAACTTTGTACAATAGGTGAGGGGACGAGTGAGATACAAAAGATTGTTATTTCGAGGGAGGTTTTAAGGAGTTAAAGTTGGTTTAAGATTTAGTTGAAGAAAAAAGAGTTGTTATTTCACTTCCTGCATCTCCACCAATTTTTTATAAAATCCATTTTGCGCAATCAATCCTTCATGCGTTCCCCGTTCAACGATTTTCCCTTTCTGCAACACAATGATTTCGTCAGCGTGGCGGATAGTAGATAAGCGGTGGGCAATTACAATGCTGGTTCTGTTTTGCATCATATTATTAATGGCATCCTGTACCAATCTTTCGCTTTCGGTATCGAGTGATGAAGTCGCTTCGTCCAAAATCAATATCGGTGGATTTTTTACGACAGCCCTTGCAATGGTCAGTCGCTGTCTTTCGCCACCACTCAATTTGCTACCCCTGTCACCAATATTGGAGTTATAATCTTTTTCTTTCTGAATAATGAAGTTATGCGCATTCGCTACTTTAGCAGCATCAGTAATTTCTTCTTCGGTAGCCGATTGTTTGCCAATTCTGATGTTATTGGCAATGGTGTCATTAAACAGAATAGGCTCCTGTGTTACAATACTCATCTGGCTGCGGATCGACTGTAAAGAATAATCTTTGATATTTACACCATCTATCAAAACCTCACCTTCTGTTACATCATGAAAGCGGGGAACAAGGTCAGCTAAGGTTGACTTGCCTGCACCGGAAGATCCAACCAATGCGATAGTCTTTCCTTTTTTTATAGTGAGACTGATATTATCCAATATCGTCGCATCACTGTAGGCAAAAGTTACGTTGCGAAACTCAATTTGATCATTGAAAGAATGCAACACTTTCCCATTTATATTTTCATCAACAACTACGGGTGCCTTTAATACTTCTTCTACTCTTATCAATGCGGCGGCGCCACGTTGAATATTAAAGAAAGCCGTCGAAATGTTTTTTGCCGGGTTGATAAGCATAGCAAAGGATGCGATATAAGCGATTAACTCCTTTGCCTCGAGTCCATCATTTTCCAGTACCAGGCGGCCACCAAAATAGAGAATGGTACTTAATACAATTACACCCAATAGTTCTGTAAGTGGAGAAGCCAGGTCTCTTCTCGCACCCATTTTTTTTCTGATCTCAAATAATTCAGCATTTACAGCATGAAAACGGCTGCTTAATAAGTTTTCTACAAGAAATGCTTTTATCACCCGTAAACCACCTAATGTTTCATCAAGTATGGACAGACCTTCACCTAGTTTTACGGCAGCATCCTGTGACTGACGTTTTAATGTCCGGCTGACACGGCCAATCAAAAGACCTGTAACGGGCAGAAGGATAAGCAAGAACAGCGAAAGCTTGGGAGATATGATCACCAAAAAGATCAGGTAGCCTAATACGGTCAGGGGATCTTTGATCAGGCCATCAAATGTGCCCACTACTGATCCTTCAATTTCTGCAATATCATTTGTCATTCGCGAAATAACATCGCCTTTTCTTTTTTCAGTAAAGTAACCGACTGGAAGACGTAATATTTTTTCATATAAATCTCCCCGTAATTCAGTAATGATAGCACTGCGAACAGGAACCGAGATGCGGTTGGATAAATAAACAAACAGGTTTTTTAAAAAGGTTGCCGTGATAATAAAAATGCAAATCGCAGTAAGACCTCCCACTTTACCTTTTTCGTTGATGATTTGTTCAAGCGTGTTGGTGATATATGAGCCAAGGACATTTGTGCGAACCATTTCTGTTCCGCCTGCTTGACCCGTGTCGAATATCAAACCAAAAAAAGGGATAAGCATTCCTATAGAAACAACACCAAAAATGGTAGCCAGTACGGTACAAAGAAAATAAAGTGCAAGCTTGCCGGTATGTTTTTTTAAATAACTGAAAATCCTTGAATATTTCTTCATTGAGAGGTATAAATCGCTTAAACGGTGCAAAGTAAGTAATTTTACAGCGTCTGCGTGGGTTTAGAAGTGTCAGGCAACAAATTATAACAAAATGGAAGAAGGAAAACGTCAAAAACAGATAGCAGGCTTACTGCACGAAGAAATGAGCATTATTTTTCAGCGATTGGGATTGAATATGATTGATGGTGGAATGGTTTCCATTTCATCGGTGAAAGTGACACCAGATTTGCTGGAAGCCAGGTTTTACTTAAGTCTTTTCCAGGTAAAAGATGTGGAAGCGGCACTAAAAAAAATTGAGGAAAAGCATCATGAAATAAAAAAGGAGCTGGCCGCTAAAGTAAGGCACCAGTTGCGAAGTATTCCTGTTTTACGTTTTTTCCAGGATGATACTTTGGATCAAGTGTTCAAGCTGGAGGAAATATTTAAAAAGATAAACGAGGAGAAACCGCCGGAATCTTAACTGGTAATTAGCCGTATTAAATTTGCATAACCTTAAACTCTTAAACTACTAAACTCCTTGAACTTTCTTTTTGCCTGGCGATATTTCAAAGCAAAGAAGTCGATCAACGCCATTAACATCATTGCCAGAATAAGCATTGCTGCAATTGTCATTGGCACAGCTGCATTGATATTGGTGTTGAGCGTTTTCAATGGGTTTGAAGGTTTGGTCAAATCATTATATTCTTCTTTCTACACCGACCTGAAAGTTTTGCCTGCTACGGGCAAAACCATAAACGTGACGCCCGCGCAATTGCAGCAATTAAAGGGGATAGCAGGTATAAAAAATTATTCGCTGGTCGCAGAAGAAAAAGCACTCATACAAAATGGCGATTTCCAGTCAGTGATGTATTTGAAGGGTGTGGATGATAACTATCGTTACGTGACAGGCGTAGCCAGTCACATCATCAAAGGAGAGTATCAGTTGGGCACAGAAGATGCGCCACAAGTCATTCTTGGCGGTGGTGTAGAAGGCGCTCTGGGAATCCAGGCCGATCGAAACATTTTTGTGTTGAAAGTTTATTTGCCAAGAAAAAACAATACTGAACAGATAGACCCTTTAAATGATATCAGCAACGATTCGATACGGACTTCCTCGGCTTTTATGATACAGCAGGATTTTGATAACAAATATGGCATTACCAATATTGATTTTGTAAAAAAAGCATTAAAGCTCGGCGCCAACGAATACAGCGGGGTAGAGATAAGCCTCCTGGATCCAGCAAAGGCGGATGATATAAAAAAAGAAGTAGAAAAGATATTTGGCGACGGCTACCTGGTTCAAACCATTTACCAGCAAAACCAAAGCCTGTATGCCGTAATGAATTTGGAGCGTTGGGTAATCTATGGCGTCCTCTGCCTTATTCTGGTAGTCGCCGCGTTTAATATGATCGGCGCACTCACTATGCTGGTGTTGGAAAAGCAAAAAGATATAAGCGTCCTGCATGCATTGGGAGCTAACAAAACATTTATTCAGAAAATATTCCTGAACGAAGGTTTGTTATTAGCACTTATTGGTACAGCGATTGGTATGCTGCTAGCCCTGGTTGTCGCATTATTACAAATTAAATTTCATCTCATTCCCCTGCAGGGCGGCTCTTTTTTGATCGATTATTTTCCGGTCAAATTGCGCCTCATGGATTTCATCCTGGTAACGGTTACAGTCTTTGTAATTGCCTTGATCGCTTCGTGGCTTCCATCCCGCAAGGCGGCCTCGCAGGAGTTTTCATTGAGAAGTGAATAAGAGAACCACGATTTTCAGGATTAAATTGAGATTATTCGGAAATAGAATTGAAGCTTTCCTGCCCGTCACAAATCAGCCTCGTAAAAAAGAAAAGGACTATGAGAAATTCCTCATAATCCTTTAAAATCACTTATATCGTGTTTCTAATAATCTCCCAGGGTCTCGGGCAACTGAGCCAGGGCCTTTGCTAACTGCTCATCATTGGGAGCGATGCCATGCCATTCATGCGACCCTTCCATAAAATCAACACCTTTGCCCATTTCTGTATGCATCATGATGCCAATAGGTTTTCCCTGCCCGGTCAATGTTCTAGCTTTTTCCAGCGTCGCTACGACATCATCCATGTCATTGCCGTTCATTTCAAGCGTTGTCCAGCCAAACGCATCAAACTTTTGACGGATATTACCCAATCCCATTACCTTATCGGTTGGGCCATCAATTTGCTGGCCATTCCAGTCCACCGTTGAAATCAGGTTATCAACCTTGTGATGGGCTGCGAACATGATAGCTTCCCATACCTGCCCTTCATCAAGTTCCCCGTCTCCGTGCAGGGAAAAGACAAGATTTTTTTCTCCGTTTAATTTTTTGGCCAACGCCGCACCGATGGCCACACTCATACCCTGACCCAAAGATCCGCTTGCAATCCTTACACCCGGAAGATGCTCATGAGTTGCCGGGTGACCCTGCAAGCGGGAGTTTAGCCTCCGAAAAGTTGCCAGTTCTTTTACGTCAAAGTAGCCTGACCTGGCAAGTGTGGAATAAAAAACCGGTGAGATGTGACCGTTGGATAAAAAGAATACATCCTCGTTGGTGGCATCCATATTGAAGGACGGATCATGCTTCATGATCTTAAAATAAAGTGCCGTTAAATACTCGGTACATCCCAGTGAGCCACCCGGGTGACCACTGCTACAGCCATGTACCATTCTTACTATGTCTCGCCTGATTTGCGATGCAATTGCTTTAAGTTCAGCCATAAAAATTAGGAACTTTTTAAACTTTTTGTATCTTGCCGCCTCAAATAGCAGCAAGGAGCTGCAAAAATGCAGTTTTTTTGCACACAAAATCCATCCGTTGATATTAATCTGGTTTAAATCACAAATTCCTGCTGGTGCTGAACAATTAATATTGACGTAGTAGCAGTTTAATGGTTCAGTGCCAATGATAATCTGAATGGTTTAGACCTATTGTTGTACCGTAAATCCCTGCTGATGCTAGATGTATTATTGACAGCCTCTGTTTCCTTTATTATATCTTTCCTTGCGATACCGGTTGTAATGCAAATTGCAGAGCAAAAGAAATTATATGATATACCGGATGAACGCAAACTACATACACATACAGTTACATCTTTAGGCGGAGTTGGTATTTTTGGCGGTTTTTTATTAGCTGCTTTATTATCTATCCAGGGTTATTTGAATCCTGAGTTTCAATATTTCTTCGCCGCGGCATTGGTAATTTTCTTCCTGGGATTAAAGGATGACCTGATCGTATTGTCAGCCAGCAAAAAGTTTGTTGGACAGGTGGTGGCTGCATCCATCATTATTCATCTGGGTGGAATTAAATTGGACAGCATGCATGGCTTGTTCGGATTTGACCAATTACCTGAAGCCTTTGCCCTGGCCCTGACTTATCTCACCATCATTGTCATTATTAATTCTTTTAATCTGATTGATGGTATCGATGGTTTGGCAGGAAGTTTAGGAGTGATGACCATGCTTGTTTTTGGAACCTACTTTTATATGGTAGGTTACCAGGCATACGCCTTATTAGCCTATTCTCTTGGAGGTAGTCTTATCGCTTTTCTCATCTTTAATCACCACCCGGCCAAGATCTTTATGGGTGATTCGGGCTCGCTGATGATCGGCCTGGTAAATTCAATACTTGTCATTAAGTTTATAAATGTAGCCAGCGACCCGGCCATTGCCATTCCTATTGAGTCAGCAGTGGCAATTGGCTTTTCTATCATGATCGTTCCTTTGTTGGATACTTTGCGGGTATTTGCTATACGTATTTCTAAAGGATGTTCGCCTTTTACGCCTGATCGTAATCATGTTCATCACTTATTACTTAACTGGGGTCTTGGTCATGCAGCTATTGCCCTGTTCTGTGTGGGTATTAATGTAGCCTTTATCATATTTGCTTACACTTTTCGTTCCATCGGCTCTACATATTTATTGTTAAGCATGTTGTGTATTGCCTTTGCAGGGTTTGGTTTTCTTTATTATCGGAGGCCGAAACGGACTGTTGTTACAAGACGTGTGAATGGCACTACCGAATTGAAAACAACTTCTAAGGTTGTAACACTTACACAGGAAGCAGCTACGGCTGACAGCAAATAGCCAGTTAGTGCAATAAGTATTAGCCGGAAAAGAATAAATTTTTTCCGGCTTTTTTTTAACTACTTGCTTTTATTAGCTTTGCCTTTCTCAAATTTTTACTATGACGGAAGATGTTTCAAAAATTATTGCCGGCGCTGACGAGCAAATGAAAAAAGCGATCAATCACCTGGAGGCTGAACTACTGAAGATAAGAGCAGGTAAAGCCAATCCCCAGATGCTTGACAGTATTGTGGTAGACTATTATGGTTCGCCGATGCCCATCAACCAGGTTGCCAATATCAGTGTATTAGATGCCCGCACTCTGACGATACAACCCTGGGAAAAGAACATGCTTCAACCTATCGAAAGAGCTATCATTAATGCCAATATCGGTGTTACACCTCAAAACGACGGTGTGATTATCCGTTTGTTCTTGCCGCCATTAACGGAGGAAAGAAGAAAAGAACTGGTAAAAAAATGCCAGGCAGAAGGCGAGCATTCAAAAGTCGCCATTCGCAACATCCGCCGTGATGCCATTGAGGCAATTAAAAAATTACAGAAAAACGGGTTAAGCGAGGACGCTGCTAAAGACTCCGAAGCGGATGTTCAGCAAGTCACAGACAAGTTTATTTCCCAGATAGAAAAACACCTTGCTGCAAAGGAGAAGGAAATTATGTCGGTTTAATCTCCTGTCAATTCTATTTTTTCAGGAAGCGGAGCTTTAGCTCCGCTTTTTCTTTTATCAGGGAGATTGGCAAGGTAAACGCCCAACAAAATTATCGGGAGACAGATGAACTCAACTATCGTGATAGCTTCCCCATCCAGGAATCCCCAAAACAAAGCGACAAATGGAATACCATAAGTAACTAACGAGGCAAACAGGCCACTGGCCTTTTGAACAAGGATATAAAACAGAACAGTAGCGAAAGCACTTCCTACAAGACCGAGTAGTAATGTATTAAGAATGGACCATTGTACTATCTTGTCCGTAAAGTCTAATTGGAAGAAATCTTGTTGCCATAAAATAATGGCTGTAGGTAAAGTCATTAAAGCAAGCGAGACTGCAGCAATATGTATCGGCTTTTGTTGGTTTAAAAAATGGCTGACGAGGTTTACGTTTATACCGTACGATATCGTTCCAAGAATTACCAGAGAAGCATAGCCAAAATTATCGAGGCTAATATTTTTTTTAAAAAGCGTAAGAAGACAAAGACCCACAAAACCGATGATTATGCCGATAACTTTTTGTCTTCCTATTTTATCCCGGAAGAAAATAGCGCTAATGCTAACAACACAAATAGGTGTCAACGAATTGAGAATTCCTTCCAGGGAGCTATCGACTTTGGTAATAGCGATAGCAAAACAAAAAGCGGGTAACAAATTACCGCAAAGGCCGGTAAAAAAAAGCAAGCCTATTTTCTTGCGGGGAATTTTTGATCCATGTATAAATGCAATAGGGATAAATACCAGGGATGATGAAAAGATGCGCAATGCTGCGATTTGTGAGCCGCTTAAACCTTCACTGCTCACTTTCATTAAAATAAATGAGCTTCCCCAAATGAAACAAAGCAGCACAAAAATCCCCCAACAAATTAATTTATTATTCATAAAGTGAGGGGCGAAGGTCTTAAAACAAAATGAACAGTAGCAAATTTTTTATATTGTGAAATGAATTATAAAAATTTTCAAGCAAATTCACGTCAATTGCGATGAAAATTTTTATGGTGAACCTGTCTGCCTACAGGCAAGATTCTATGTGACTAACAGAAAAATAAAATGAACACATGAAACTAAATAAGATGGAATGCTATGAGTAAAATCAGATTGAATAATATAGATACCCGTGCACCCGGGGATCTCGATAAAAATGCGACCAGGGAAAAAACGCTTGCTATCCTTGAAGAACTCGATGAACTCCAAAACCTGTTATATGCTGAAGGCAAACACTCCATCTTAATTGTAATCCAGGGAATGGATGGAAGTGGAAAAGACGGCGTGATCAGGAATGTGTTGGGTAATATGAACCCGCAAGGAGTAACCGTACAATCTTTTAAAGTTCCGACACCTGAAGAAGCCGCACATGATTTCCTCTGGCGTGTGCATAAACATGCACCGCAAAAGGGTATGATCCAAATCTTTAACAGGTCGCATTATGAAGATATTGTTGTAACCAGGGTGCACAAATGGTGTGATGATAAAACAGCACAAAAAAGAATGAAGGCAATCAATGACTTTGAAGAGCTGTTACAAGAGCACAACGACACGCATATCCTGAAATTTTATTTACATGTATCACCGGAAGAGCAGTACGAAAGATTGACTGAACGATTGAAAGATCCTGCCAAGATGTGGAAATACAATGAAAGAGATTTGAGCGAAGCCAAACTTGGGAATGTATACATGCAGATGTACGAAGAATGTTTTGACTATTGCGACAAGCCGGCCTGGATCATCGTGCCTGCTGATCAAAACTGGTACAAAGAATTTATCATTGCTTCAGCATTGCGTGATACGCTCAGGAGTTTAAATATGGAATATCCGGGATTAAAAAAATAGTGCATCAGTGGAAAAGTTTCTATAAAATGGCGTTCGTAAAAAACTGGACATGTCCTTAAAGTAAATAACTTAGGCATATACTTTTGTTAACACACAAAACCAACAAATTATGAGCATGCTAAAAGAATTCAAAGAGTTTGCCACCAAAGGCAATGTTGTAGAATTAGCCGTTGCTGTAATCATCGGCGGTGCATTTGGTAAGATCATTAACTCTTTGGTTGAAGATATTATTACACCGGTATTATTAAAGCCAGCTTTGGAGGCGGCCGGCGCGGCTAATATTGAAACCTGGGCTCCGGGTGGTGTGTTATTGGGAAAATTCATCGCAGCTGTCCTTTCTTTTATAGTCATTGCTTTCGTATTATTCTTAATTATTAAGGGTCTGAATAAAGTGGTGAAAAAAGAAGCCGCTGCCCCACCACCTACACCCGAAGAAGTACTTTTATTGCGTGAAATCAGGGACTCTTTAAAGAAATAACCCGCAACCATATTTCCCTTATTTTTGAGCCCCGTTTCAGGTACCCCCTGCGACAGGGTTTAATTTTTATACATGGTAAATTCTTCATCATACCAGATCAAACTGGCCCAGTTTGAGGGGCCTTTTGACCTGCTTTTATTTTTTATAGAGCGTGACGAGCTGGATATTTACAATATTCCTATCACTAAAATCACTAATGACTTCCTGGATTATATTCACCAGCAGCAGGCTGTGAACATTGAGCTTTCCAGCGAGTTTATCCTGTTTATTTCTACGTTGATGCGGATCAAAGCCAAAATGTTGCTTCCACGTAAAGAATTGGATGCACAAGGAAATGAGATCGATCCCCGTGAAGAACTGGTGAATAAAATACTGGAGTATAAAAAATTCAAAGAAGCATCAGCTCAAATGGCAGAAATGGAAGCCATGCGAATGCTGATGGTAAAAAGAGGAAATATCCAGAAAGAATTATCACAAATAGGCGAAGAAGCAGGCGAGGGAACCGAAATACAGAATATCACCGTATTTAAACTAATGAAGGCTTTTGAAAAAGCCATGCAGAAATATTCTGACCGGGTCAATAAGCCGGTACATACGGTTGTACAGTATCGCTATACAATGGAAAATAGCCGCCAGGATATGCTGGCGCTTTCACAAAAAGAAAAGACGCTTGCATTTGAGAAAATATTTGAAAGAGCGGAAAACAGGGTTCATGCCATTTTTCTTTTCCTTTCATTATTAGAACTGGTACAGGGAAAATTCTTGAAGATCATTATCGGCGAAGGCAAGAATAATTTTATCATCGAATACAATGAGCCGGAAAACCGGCTGGCCGAATTGGAAGAAGACAATCAACCACAATAAACAAACTAAAAATTTTTATTATGAAAAGCTTTGCAACTGCAAATTGGAAAGGATCTGGTAAAGAAGGTTCCGGAACTTTATCAACCGGAAAAGGTGCTATAAAAAATACAGCTTATGATTACAAAAGCCGGTTCGAGGATGGACAATACACTAACCCGGAAGAATTAATTGCAGCGGCGCATTCGGGATGTTTTTCAATGAAATTGAGTTTTGTTTTGGGTGCTGCCGGGTTTACACCTGATAGTATCGATACCAAATGTACTGTTACTTTAGAAAACGGTTCTGTTACGGCGAGCCATCTCGAAGTAACAGCTAAAGTTCCGGGTATTGATGCAGCAAAATTTGCAGAGTGTGCAGCTGATGCCAAAGCAAATTGCCCCATTAGCAAACTATTGAATACAGATATTACTATGGACGCCAGCCTGGCGTAAGCATGTTAGAATTTTTAAAAGGTGCAAACCAGAAACTAAATTTTCTGGTTTGCACCTTTTTTATTGACAAAGTTGACTGAGTCGAAAAAGGCTCAATTATATATCCACAACAAAACCGGTTTCCTGGATGCATCAATTATTGGCTTCAGGTATTGCAGATAGTTAATAGATACCGTTGGGCATCCATCACTTTGACAAATATCCTCTTTCACTTCCGATTCGGGAACACAATCATGCGCATGCAATACTACAAATCGTTGAAATGCCTTGTCATTTGTTTTGTCGAGACCATATAGCTTATAAGCCAGCCCAAACCTGCCATTGTAAGTATTCCCGATTTTATATTTTCCCAGCGAGGTGCAACCACAACCCACCGTGTTACCGTATTTCCTGCCCTCGAGCCAATACTGATTGCAGCGGCCGTGGGTGACCAGTCCTGAGTTTCTGATTGTATCCCTTTTTAAGTCGTACACAAAAAACCTGTTTTGCCCCGAGTGCAGGCTCATATCGATCAGGAAGCAAATAATATCATTATATCCTTTTTGTTGGGCAAATGCCCGGGCTTCGCTTGCTCTTAACTGAAGTTTCTTTGCCGATGTGGTTGTTAACGTGTGATTGGAACGATTTGGTTTGCTTGCTTTTACTTTTTCTACTAACCCCGAAGAAAACAGCCAGGTAAAAGAAACTAAAAGAAAAAAGATCAGCAGCAGAATCCTGGTTTTAAACATATGCTATGTTTTAAAAAGGAATAGACACCATTCTAACTCAAATCCATACGTGAAAATTGTGAAAGCTTGTTAATAATTGTTGAAATTATCAAAAAGCAAAAAGCCAACCTTATTCAGGTTGGCCATTCATAAAAAAAAAGATAAAAGTTTATTGGAAAAAAGAAGTAGCCATTATTGTGTCCTTCATCATATCGCGGATCGTTTCAATTATGGCCGGTGTATCATAACCACACTCGTGATGCAATTCTTTGGGTGTGCCGTGTTCTACAATTCTATCCGGAATGCCCAGGATACGAACATCATTTTTGTAGCCATGCTGCGCCATAAACTCTAATATTGCACTGCCAAATCCGCCGTCTACACAGCCATCTTCAACCGTCACTATCTTTTCGTAATTGCTCAGCACTTCATGCAATAGCTCTTCGTCGAGAGGTTTGGCAAAGCGCATGTCGTAATGACCGGGATTTAATCCATCATTTTTTAATTCACGGATGGCTGCTGCAGCAAAATTGCCGGGATGACCGAGTGAAAGAATCGCAATGTCATTACCTTCTTTCAGTTTTCTGCCTTTGCCGATCTCAATTTCTTTCATTTCGGTTTTCCACTCCGGCATTACTCCTTCACCCCTGGGGTAGCGAATCACAAACGGAAGCTTCGTGCTTTCTAATTGAGACGTATACATCAGGTTGCGTAATTCACTTTCGTTCATCGGTGCGCTGATGATCATATTGGGTATGCAGCGCATATAGGCAATGTCATAAGCGCCATGGTGTGTAGGACCATCATCGCCGACCAGGCCGGCACGATCCAGGCAAAAGATAACCGGCAATTTTTGAATGGCAACATCGTGTATCACCTGGTCGTAGGCCCGTTGCATAAATGAGGAATAGATATTGCAAAACACTTTCAAGCCCTGCGTAGCCATACCTGCACTTACTGTGACAGCATGTTGCTCTGCAATGCCAACATCAAAAGCCCGGTCGGGCATTTTTTCCATCATATATTTTAACGACGAGCCGGATGGCATTGCCGGTGTTATGCCAAATATTTTATCGTTCTTTTCTGCCAGCTCAATAATGGTATGACCAAACACATCCTGGTATTTAGGAGGTTGGGGCAGATCGTATTTTTTCTTTTGAATTTCGCCGGTTATTTTATCAAACAAACCCGGCGCATGCCATTTGGTTTGATCTTTCTCAGCGAGTGCATACCCCTTTCCTTTTACAGTAACTATGTGTAATAGTTTAGGACCCGGTATTTCACGGAGATCGGTAAGGGTGTCCACCAGTTTAGCCACATTATGTCCATCGATGGGACCGAAATAACGAAGCTTTAAAGACTCAAACAAGTTGGCACTGCTGCTGACCATTCCTTTTAACCCCTCTGCCAGTTTGTGGCCCATTGCCCGGCTAAAGTTTTTACCAACAGGTAATTTGCCCAGCAATTTCCAAACGTCATCTTTTACTTTATTGTAGGTTGGAGAAGTGGTAATATCTGTCAGGTATTCTTTTAATGCGCCAACATTAGGATCAATGCCCATATTATTATCGTTGAGGATAATGAGCATGTCCGTATCAGCTACGCCGGCATGGTTCATCCCTTCAAAAGCAAGGCCGGCCGTCATAGCGCCATCACCGATTATCGCAATACATTTCCGGTCTGTTTCACCCTTGTATTTAGCAGCCATAGCCATGCCCAATGCGGCCGAAATGGAAGTAGAAGAGTGACCGACACCAAATGTATCGAACTCGCTTTCACTGCGTTTGGGAAAACCACTGAGACCATTATATTTTCTGTTGGTAATAAAATTATCCCGGCGGCCCGTCAATATTTTATGGCCATACGCCTGGTGACCTACATCCCATACCAACTGATCATAAGGCGTATTGTATACGTAATGAAGGGCTGTTGTTAATTCGACTACTCCGAGGCTGGCGCCAAAATGGCCGCCGTGTACGCTTACAACATCAATAATATACTGACGTAATTCATCACATAGTTGATGTAGCTTTTCGCGGGGGAGCTTTTTAAGATCAGCAGGAGAATCGATGGTTTTTAATAACGGTCCGGGTATAATTTCCATGTACCAATTTTAACGCTGTAAAAGTAATATTTTCTTTCGAGCCCTTGCCGATTAAGGTCTTTAACAAATAATTGCAGACACTTATATAGCTTTTATGGCTCAAAACCAGTCAAAATATCCCATTTGTAAAACTTATTTTCCACTGATATATTTATAAAGTTCAGGGGTGAATAAAACTGTTAGCTTTGACGACTATGCGTATAGGTAACTCAAGGTACTGGCTCTTTCAGTTTATTGGCTGGGGCTCTTTTGCCCTCATCAATACCTTTTTTGCCTTTTCTTTTGATCGCCTGACGCCTGATTTTTTTAAACGATTGGGTGTTTTTTTAGCGTTGGGTATTTTCTTTTCTCACTTGATGCGGATCATCATCATCCAGCTTGGCTTATTACAAAAAAGTTTGAATAAGCAGATACTCCAATTTTTCCTTATCACTTTTTGCCTGGCAGTGCTGGTATCCTATATCAGCGTGGAAGCGTTGATTGCATTTAAATTGATAAAGAAGGATGAGATGGATCTGTTGGCCAGAACGGATGTACAATATTGGGTCAGCAAGCTTTTGCTGGTATTGAGCAGCGCTTTTTCATATTTCATACTATTCTTCATCTGGAGCCTTATCTATTTTGTGTATCATTATGTAGCTAAAAGCCGAAAGCAACAAATGGATACCCTGCAGTTGGAGTCGCTGGTAAAAGAGCTGGAACTAAAAACGATCAAAGCGCATATCAATCCCCATTTTATTTTTAATTCGTTAAATAGTATCAGGGCATTGGTAGATGAGAATCCGGAAAGAGCCAGAAGAGCTATTACAGAATTAAGCAATATACTTCGCAGTAGTATGCAGGCAGATAAATCGGAAGCGGTTCCGTTTGAAAAGGAATTGTATATCGTAAAGGATTACCTGGCCCTGGAAAACATGCGGTTTGAAGACAGGCTGAAGATCGAATATAAGATTGATGAAAATACATTGAGCTTACCAGTGCCACCCATGATGTTGCAAACATTGGTGGAAAATGCGATTAAGCATGGTATAAACAAACAAATATTAGGTGGCGTAGTGCGAATCATTTCAACCATAAACAATAATTTTCATGAACTCTCAGTGGAGAATACTGGTTATTTGAATGGGCAGTCGTCGGGTGAAGGTTTTGGGTTGTCGAGTACAACCAACCGCCTAAGCCTGTTATACGGAAATAAAGCTAAATTTGAGATAAAGCAGGCGGCGCCTTCGCTGGTAGAAGCGAAAGTGCTGATACCTGTGGCCGATGATTATTAAAACAATTCACATGAGAGCAATTATCATTGATGATGAACGCCTGGCCAGGGCTGAATTAAAAAAACTCTTGCAAGATTTTCCTGAAGTAGAGGTGATCGATGAAGCCGCGAACGCCGAGGAAGGTGTTTCCAAAATTGAAAGCCAGCAACCCGATCTTATTTTTCTCGATATCCAGATGCCTGGTAAGACAGGCTTTGATATGCTGGCTGAATTGGAACGTTCGCCGCAGGTGATTTTTACAACAGCCTACGATGAGTTTGCGCTGAAAGCATTTGAGGTAAATGCGCTGGATTATTTATTAAAACCGGTGGAACCGAAGCGCTTGGCGGATGCTATTCAAAAATTACAACACTCCGAACACCGCGAAACCAGGACGGCAGAAGAATATACCAACAACAGCATTCTCAGCGAGCATGACCAGGTATTTGTAAAAGATGGTGAACGCTGCTGGTTTGTAAGGCTAAGTGATATCCGCCTCTTCGAGAGTGTGGGTAATTATGCCAAAGTTTTCTTTGGACCCAACAAGCCTTTAATACTAAAATCACTGAATGCATTGGAAGAAAGATTGGATGAAAAATTTTTCTTCCGTGCTAATCGCAAGCATATTGTGAACTTGAGGATGATCGATAAGATAGAACCTTATTTCAATGGTGGATTATTGCTGGAGCTTAAAGGAGGCGAAAAGATAGAAGTAAGCCGGAGACAAACGGTGAAGTTTAAGGAGATGATGAGTTTATAGTAAAATAGACAATAAACAATAGACAATAGGCAATTTACAATTTGAGTGCAGCTTTGCTGATTGCTTATTGCCAATTGCCTATTGATTAAGAAAAAATATGAAAAAACTTTTAATGGCGGGGTTATTCACAGCAATAGCCCCTTTTTTATTGGCGCAAAAAACAGATGCTATTATCAATGCTAAAGAAGTAAAGAGGATTGAAATGGTCCTGGCGTCCGACGCTATGAAAGGGCGAAAAGTCTACAGTCCTGAGATTGATAAAGCTGCGGATTTTATTGCAACCGAATTCAAAGCGGCAGGATTGAAAACCTGGAATAGCGGTAGCAGTTATCGGCAGGAGTTTTCTATGATGAATCCTAAACAAACAAGTCTTGTGGCAACCTTCGATAATGTGGATGCTGATCCATTAAAAATAGTGGTGGTTACCTGTCAGCCGGAAATTACCATCAATCAATTGTCAGGATATGAAACGGGATCGATCAAAGCGGGTGGTAATATATTTCAACAGGCAATGGAATATGCAGGAGTTAAAAAGAATATGATTATCACAGTCGATTCAAGCTATGCTAAAAATTTTCCAAGACTTAGTTTTTTAAAACGAAGTCTTTTTAAAACAGATAAAAACCTGGTATTTATTTTGGGCAATGAGTTGCCAAAAAATTTCAACATAACTGCCAAACACGATATTAAAGAACAGAAGCTGGCGAATGTGGTAGGTATATTGCCGGGTAAGATCAGGAAAGATGAGTATGTAATCTTTTCTGGTCACTACGATCATATCGGCATTGGCAAGGCAGTCAATGGTGATTCAATTTACAATGGCGCCAATGATGATGCAGCGGGAACAACGGCAGTGATCATGCTGGCTAAATATTTTGCCGCACAAAAAAATAATGAACGCACACTTGTATTCGCAGCTTTTACGGCAGAAGAAGTGGGCGGTTTTGGTTCACAATATTTTTCGCAACAGTTTGCACCTGATAAAGTGATGGCCATGTTCAACATCGAAATGATTGGCACGGAAAGTAAATGGGGAAAGAACTCAGCCTACATAACCGGGTATGAAAAAACGGATATGGGTTCAATGTTGCAACGAAACCTAGCGGGTACCGGCTTCACTTTTCACCCCGATCCTTATCCCGACCAACAATTGTTTTATCGTTCGGATAATGCAACCCTGGCTAGGTTGGGTGTACCTGCACATACCATATCCACTGCCAAAATGGATAGTGAACCACATTATCATAAGGTATCGGATCATGTAGAAACACTGGATCTTGAGAATATGGCCATGATCATCAAATCCATTGCGTTAAGTTCAACCAGCATTGTTGCGGGTAAGGAAACGCCGGGCCGGGTGAAGAAAGAAGATTTGAGATAGGAATTAAAATGATGAAGAAAATAATTTTTATCCTGACTGCGCTGCTATCAGTGCAGCCAGTTGTTTTTGCCCAGCATGCGACGGATGCTATTAAAGAAAGTGAAGCCCGGCGTATCCTACAATATCTTGCGGCTGATTCTATGAAAGGTCGTGGTAATGGCAGTACTGAACTGCTGCAGGCGGGCATTTTTATAGGCAATGAATTTCACAAAAGCGGTTTGCGTCCATGGCCGAGCTACTTCAGTTACTATATGCCCTTTCGGCCTTTTGGTGGTCAAAAAAATGTGGTCACCGATGAGCTGGTATGGAACGGTCAAAAAATGTTACCCGAGGCATTTCTATACATGCATCCCACGCCCGGCAACTATGCTCCAAGAACCCTCGATAGTTTCACTGTTATAAAAATCGATTCGTTTTTTACAGAGGATGTTTTAGCATCCTATGATCATATCACAACAGACTTGCTTCTCTGGAGCAACCAGCCACAGCCCGATAAAGAAAATTATTTTCCCGTCCGCGTTAAGACTGAGCCCGAAGGATTAAAGAGAAATGTATTGTTGGTTTGTGCACTTGCGCAGCCTGATTCTATTAAGCTATCAGGTGTCGGCAATTATTATTCAAACGTAGAGTATAATGTGGCGGCTATACTGCCGGGCAGATCCAAAAAACATGAAGTGGTGCTGTTTTCCGCACATTATGATCATGAGGGAGTATATGCCCGGAAAAGAAAAGATGGGATACTGAATGGCGCCAATGATGATGCGTCGGGTGTCACGGCTTTGTTGTTACTGGCCGATTATTTTGCAAAGAGGAATGACAATGAACGAACGCTCTTGTTTTGTGCCTTTGCGGGTGAGGAATTGGGCCTGTTAGGTTCAAAGCACTTTGTAGATGTCATCAACACAAAACCGATCGTGGCCGGCATTAATATTGAAATGATCGGTATTCCACAATATGGTAAGAATAATATTTTCATTACCGGATATAACCGATCTTCTTTGCCGGCGATTTTAGAAAAGGGATTTTCAGCCACACCCGTTAACGTAAAGGCTGGTCCATCCGAAGAAGAAAAAGAACTTTTTAAGCGCAGTGATAATTTTCCCTTTTTTGAAAAAGGTGTGCCGGCGCATAGCATCATGAGCAGCGATGATGATGATAAGTGCTATCATCGACCCTGTGATGAAATAAAACGAATCCACATTCCGCATATGACAACGGTGATCAAAGCTATCGCTATAGCAGCGCAGTCGTTAATAAACGGCGAGGAAACACCAGCAAAGTGAATTGAATAGTGAAAAACGAAACGCCCCTATATGCTTTTAACAGCGACCGAATGCACAGCATCACTCATTTCTTTAATCAGTGATGCATCTTTTTCAATGGCATTACCGACAACAATCACATCAGCACCGGCTTTGCAATTCAAATAAGCTTTTTCGGGATCATTAATACCGCCACCAACGATCAGGGGAGTATCAATATGTTTTGCAACAGCAGCGATCATCGTTTCGCTGATGGCTCTTTTGGCGCCGCTACCGGCATCCATATAGATTAATTTCATGCCCAGCATTTCACCGGCCATGGCTGTACACATAGCAATCTCGTTTTTATCAGCCGGCACAGGAGCCGCATTACTGATATAAGAAACAGTGGTAGGTGCGCCGCCATCCACCACGATATAACCCGTAGGCATAATTTCCAGGCCACTCTGTTTTACAAATGGCGCTGATACCACATGTTGCCCGATTAGCAACTCAGGATTACGGCCGGAGATCAGGGAGAGGTATAATAATGCATCGGCGTATTTGCTTACCTGCGATGGACTACCGGGAAAAAGAATAACGGGAATAGAGCAATTTTTTTTAATGTGCTGCACACATTCATCCAGGTGATTGGAGATAACCAGGCTGCCACCTACCAGCAGGTAATCCACCTTTGCATCGGCCGCCAGGATGGTCAGTTCGTCCAGCATTGATGGGCTAACCTTATCGGGATCAATGAGTACGGCAAAAGATTTCTTTCCCAGTTTTTTCTTCTCTGTCAATGAATGGTAAATAGCTAACTTCATCCGGTACCGGTTGGTTAGCTGCAAAAATGCAAAAAGTTTTTGGGTTTTAAACAGTTAATTTACAAAGGATTTACGCTACTGGCGGAGTCGCTTTTTGTAAAAATTGTCGTTTATGATCAGGTTTTGCACATTCTTATTAATGACATTCTTTTCGGTTTCACTAAAGGCACAAACACAAAAGGAAATAGATGATTATTTCGAAGAAATAAGAAATAAGCCCGTGAAACTAATCGGGCAACGTATTCCGGCTTTTAAATGTTATTCAACGGACAAGCAATTTTATACTGAAGACAGTTTGGAGAGCAAGGTGACGGTACTGAATTTGTGGTTTGAAGCCTGCGCACTTTCATGGCAGAGATGGAAGCATTGAATGATATGCACCAGGATTTTAAATCAAATGAAGCATTTCAATTTTTATCTTTTACGTTTGAAAAACCGGAAACGATTGAGCGAATACGACAAAAATATAAAATTGAGTACCCGATAATTCTCATTAGTGTTGACTCATGTTATATTTTAAATTTCAATGGCGGCTTTCCTGCCAATATTATCAGCGATAAAAAAGGTAAGCTGGCTTATTATTCCATCGGTGGTTCTACTAAACCAGGATCCAACAAGGATAATTTTTTAAATAAAATGTATCCTGTTATTGAAAGGTTGTTGAAAAAGGAAAAATAGCTATCTACAACCTCAGATACCCCGCCAACTGCCAAACATGATTATTTGTAAAACTGTTATTCCGGCCATTAATATACTGGTTGAGATAACCCGTTTCTAAGTCAAACGCCGGATTCACCCGGCAACCAAGCGCCACGTAAAGCCGGTTCTGGTCAAAGTATTTTCCATTCACGTTGGCTTTGTTGCCAATATTCACAAATACCTCGTTTTGTAAAGCGGCAAATAATCCTTTGCTGAATGCTTTTTGCTGTTGAAAGGGGATGACATTTCTTATAAAATAGCGAATGCGGTTGGCATAGAGGGATCCATCTTTTTTCAGTTCTTCATCAGCAATAATAGTTTTCGCCATAAAACGCTGTTCAAACCTAAGGCGATGGCTGATGGATAGGGTCTTGACTTTATGATTGTAAAGCAATTGTTCCCAAAGCCGGTGCTCCGGTGTATAACCACTGATATCTCCCAGTACCCGCCGATTGTGTATAAAAGCATAGCCGCCTGTAACAGTAAAATGTTTATTCAAATGCACATTCAATCCCGATCGCAACAATAAGGTCTGTGTATGTTTCCACTCGTTCGAGCTGCGCCATTGCACATCGGCATGAATGCTTGTTCTTTTGCCTGTTTTAAACGTATTAAATGATGCCAGCCAGCCGGAGAACTGTGTTTGGGCATTCAATCCACAAAACGAACAACTTATATAGACTAATAAAAAACAAAGGACTAATTTTTGCATGGTTGCAAAAAAACAAAATATCAGGATAAAATGTTTTATTAATTATAGAAGGCAGTAAACCGGGAACACCGGATTAGTATTTTAAGGACTTACGGCCAAAAAAAATTATGTGTAATGGGCGGAAAAACTGTGCAAAAATCAGCAAACTCAATACAGGTACGAATTTTGACATTATTCACATTGCTTTTCCACACAATGTGCATATTTGGAGCTTCAAAAATATCGCAGCAAAAAATATATTCGTGAACGCCTCCCACCTAAGGCATTAATTCTAATCTTAACCCGTTAAATAGTTTTTGTTATGGCTGGTAAAAAGCAACCAACCGCCGCAAGCGGATTGAAATTCCATCGTCGCTATACAAGTGATACGGTGAATGTGTTTGATCAGTTCGAATACGATTATCGCACCTCTGTGATCAAAAACCCTTCGGGTGAAAAAGTGTTTGAAATGACCAATGTGGAAGTGCCCAAACAATGGAGCCAGATTGCCACAGACATTTTAGCCCAAAAATATTTTCGCAAAGCCGGCGTGCCACAACCAGATGGCAGTCTTGGCCGGGAAACCTCTGCTAAGCAGGTGGCGCATCGGATGGCTAACTGCTGGAAGGCTTGGGGAGAAAGGTATGGCTACTTTGCTTCTTCAGCCGATGCACAGATTTTTTATGAAGAATTAGTGTATAGCATTTTGAATCAAATGTGTGTACCTAATTCACCGCAATGGTTCAATACCGGATTGCATGAGAGCTATGGCATCAAAGGAAAACCGCAGGGGCATTATTATGTTGACCAGGCAGATGGGGAATTAAAAAAATCTACATCAGCCTATGAACGTCCGCAACCGCATGCCTGCTTTATTTTAAGTGTGAATGATGACCTGGTGAATGATGGCGGTATCATGGATCTTTGGGTTCGTGAGGCAAGAATATTTAAATATGGGTCAGGTGTGGGAACCAACTATTCCAACCTGCGTGGTGAAGGAGAGAAATTAAGCGGTGGTGGTACATCAAGTGGTTTAATGAGTTTTTTAAAAATTGGTGACCGTGCTGCAGGAGCCATTAAAAGCGGTGGTACAACCCGTCGTGCCGCTAAAATGGTTTGCCTCGATCTGGATCATCCGGAGATCGTAGAGTTCATCAACTGGAAAGTAGAAGAAGAAAAGAAAGTGGGGGCTCTGATCGATGCTGGTTATGCATCCGATTATGAAGGTGAAGCCTACAAAACAGTAAGCGGACAAAACTCTAATAATTCTGTTCGCATTCCCAATTCATTTTTTGAAAGACTAAAAAACAATGAAGATTGGGAATTGACCGCCCGTACGGATGGCAGGGTAATGAAGAAAGTTCCTTCCAAAGAATTATGGAACCAGGTTTCTTATGCGGCTTGGCGTTGTGCAGATCCTGGTACGCAATACAATACTACTATCAATGAATGGCACACCTGCCCGGAAGGAGGTGAGATCAGGGCCTCTAATCCATGTATTACCGCAGACACTTTTGTAACTACAAATAAGGGATTAGAAAGAATTGGAGACCTCGTTGGACAGTCAAGGGGCATTAAGGGGCTGGATGGAAAATTACATTGGGTCGAAAATATTTTTCCTACAGGAACAAAACCAGTTTATGAATTAATGACCAGGAGTGGTTATCGTTTAAAACTCACCGCTGATCATAAAGTATTTACCGAAAACAGGGGCGATGTTCCAGCCTGTGAATTGACAAAAGATGATATTGTCCGGTTACATAAAGGAGAATTTGGTAATGATTCCACTGGTTCCGCAGACATTGCAGAATTGATTGGTTTGCTGACAGGAGATGGATGCATTACACACCTGAATGAGAATGATGCTCTGGGAAGGCGAAGAAGGGTAGCTTTTTTGAATATGAATAGCTGCGAAAATGAAGTAGTCAGTAAGGCAAATGCAACGATCAATGCATTACGTTCAACGTTAGGAGAACATGATAAAAAAGGAAACGTAACTACTGCGGGAACAACAGTACGAATCGCTGCAGGAAGCCCCCGGATGCTGGAATTGTTTGAAGCGTTTGCCGTGCTGGATGCTGGAAGCGAAAACAAAAAGTTCACTGATAAAATATTTTTTTTAACGAGAAATGAACAGGCTTCTTTGCTCAGGGGTTTGTTTACAGCAGATGGCTGTGTGGCTAATTATGGAAGTAAATCCCAATATGTAGCATTGGATTCATGCTCATTGGAATTAATACAACAAGTGCAATTATTGTTATTAAACTTCGGAATAAAGTCTAAAATTTATGCAAACCGGAGAGCGGGAAAAGAAGCAGCATTTTTGCCGGATGGTAAGGGAAACAAAAAAGAATATGCCGTAAAAGAAATGCATAGTCTGCGGATTTCTAAATATTCCAGATTGTTGTTTGAAGAGCATATCGGTTTCATGCCTGAAAGCATTAAGGCAAAACAATTGGATACTTTAAATCAAATGGTAGCTACTTATAAAGAACCATTGACAGATTCAGTTTTCTCTTTTACCTATTTAAATGAACAGCCGGTTTTTGATTTAACGGAACCTGACACACATCATTTTGTTGCCAATGGGATTAGCATCCACAATTGCAGCGAGTACATGTTCTTAGATAACACAGCATGTAATCTGGCATCAGCCAACCTGATGAAGTTTTATGATACTGAAAAAAATCATTTTGATGTAGAAGGTTATGAATACAATTGCCGTCTTTGGACAGTGGTATTGGAGATATCCGTGTTGATGGCGCAATTTCCATCCAAAGAGGTAGCTCAATTAAGTTATGAATACAGGACATTAGGCCTTGGTTATGCTAACCTGGGCACCTTGCTGATGGTAAGCGGTATACCTTATGACAGCGAAGATGCAAGGGGAATTGCCGGTGCTATTACAGCAATCATGACGGGTGTTGCTTATAAGACTTCAGCTGAGATGGCACAGGCACTAGGTGCTTTTCCAAGATACGAGGAGAACAAAGCTCATATGCTGCGGGTGATGCGTAACCACCGGTTGGCTGCTTATGACGCTGATGAGTACGAAGCGCTGAGTTTAAAGCCACAGGGATTGAAAGCAGAACATTGCCCTGATTATTTGTTGAAGGCTGCATGCAAAGCATGGGATGATGCGGTTGAGCTGGGTGAGAAATATGGCTATCGCAATGCACAGGCTACTGTAATTGCACCAACTGGTACCATTGGATTGGTGATGGATTGTGATACTACCGGCGTTGAACCTGATTTTGCCCTGGTGAAATTTAAAAAACTATCTGGTGGCGGTTATTTTAAGATTATAAATCAATCTGTACCTGTTGCGCTGAAAAATTTGGGCTATACAGAAAAGGAAACGGCAGCCATCATCAAGTACGCCGTAGGTGCCAAAAGTTTTGCGGGTGCCCCGTTTATCAATCACCAGTCGTTGAGCGAGAAAGGGTTTATTGCTGACGAGATTAAAAAATTAGATGCAGCCGTAAACGCTGCGTTTGAAATCGGTTTTGTTTTTAACAAGTATACACTGGGCGAAGAGTGTTTGCAACGCCTCGGCTTTATACCGGAGCAATACAATGACTTTGAATGGAGCCTGCTGGAAGCACTCGGTTTCAGCGATGAACAAATTGAAGCGGCCAATGATTATGTCTGCGGTACGATGATGCTCGAGGGAGCGCCTCATTTAAAAGAAGAAGATTTGGCGGTTTTTGATTGTGCCAATAAATGTGGTAAAAAAGGTCAGCGTTATATTCATGCACATGGACATATCCGCATGATGGGGGCCACACAACCTTTTATTAGTGGCGCCATATCCAAAACAATCAACCTGCCGAACGAAGCAACAGTGAGCGAAATAGCCGATGCTTATTTATTAAGCTGGGAGCTCGGACTAAAGGCCTGTGCCTTGTATCGGGATGGTTCTAAACTTTCTCAACCATTAAGTACGAAGTCGGATAAGAAGAAGAAGTCCTTCGGCTCCGCTCAGGATGGAAGTGAGAAGTCAGAAGTGAAAAGTGAAAAGGCAGATGAAGCATCAACAATTACTGAATCGAATATTGTTGATATGAGCAAGCTGACAGTAGAAGAATTGTTGGAAGAAGTGCAAAAAAGAGTACAATCATCACCTGATACTAAATTGAAAAGAAAGCTGGCGAGCATTGTGGAGCGCCGTTCGTTGCCAGCCAAGCGTCGCGGGTTTACCCAAAAGGCAAAGATCAATGGACAAGCTATCTTCCTTCGCACCGGAGAATATGGAGATGGTACATTAGGTGAGATATTTATTGATATGGCAAAAGAAGGAGCAACCATGCGCAGCATGATGAACTGTTTTGCTATTTCTATTTCTATCGGCCTGCAATACGGTGTGCCGCTGGAAGAGTTTGTTGACAAGTTCGCCTTTACGAAATTTGATCCTTCTGGTTTTGTAGAACACCCGAACATCAAATCAACAACCTCTATTGTTGACTTTATTTTCCGTGTATTGGGTTATGAATACCTCGGACGTACTGACCTGGTGCATGTATTGGACAAGCCTGAGGTTATGAATACAGGGGCAGATGATTGGGACGATGTACCCTCGGGTCTGGAATATGAAAAGGCTCCGGAATTATCCAACATTCGCATAACGCCTGTGCCAGCGACAACAATTACAACCCAAAGCAAAACGCAATATGGCGTAAAAGCAAAAGCAGGCAGTGCAGACAGTGCTTTAGATGCTGTAAATGCAGCGGCGAAGAATATGCAAAGTGATGCACCGGCTTGCAATGTATGCGGTCATATCATGATGCGGAGCGGCACTTGTTATAAATGTCTGAATTGTGGCAATCAGGGCGGATGCAGTTAAAAAAACACAAGGACGGAAAACCACCATATAAAAGGTAGTACCCACCTCTATCCCGCTGCTTTCAGCGGGATTTTTTTATGGCGTAACTATATAAACACCCTGTTGCCGTAACTATAATTTTCCCTGAACTCTTTTGGCGTGCAGCCTTTTTTCTTTTTAAACAGGCGGTTGAAATTGGAGATATTGTTGAAGCCACAATTGTAAGCTACTTCAGCTACGGACTGTGTTGTATCAATCAGCAATCGTGACGCATGCCCCAGCCGCATTTCCAGCAGGCTATCCATAAAGGTGATGCCCGTTCTTGCTTTGAAAAAACGACTGAATGAAGCACCCGTCATATTGGCCAGCCTGGATACTTCGGTTAGAGTGCTGGCGGGCCTGCTGATTATGCTACGCTCAAAGCCCTGTCAGCACTTACGGCAAATGGCATAAAAGTCACCGTACCTGCCCGGGGTGCCGTTATAATGGCCATTGACAAAAAATAATGCTGTAAATTTCACTGATCAAACATTATGAACGTATGAAAAAAATTATCTTTCTTCCTTTTGTACTGGTTATTTTGATTTCTATGTCCGCGGTTAAAAAAACAAAGATTGTTTTCTTCGGTGATTCCATTACGCAGGCTGGTGTAAGCCAAGGTGGATACATTGATCGCATACAGAATTATCTCAGCCAGCAGTCATTGCAGGAAAAATATGAGTTAGCCGGTGCGGGAATAGGCGGCAATAAAGTATATGATCTTTATCTGCGGATGGAAGATGATGTACTGGCAAAAGACCCGCAGGTAGTAGTGATATATGTTGGCATCAATGATGTGTGGCACAAAACATCGTCAGGTACAGGAACTGACCTGGACAAATATGAAAAGTTTTATGTGGCGATCATCAAAAAGCTACAGGCGAAAAATATTAAAGTAGCTGTTTGTACACCTTCAGTGATTGGCGAGAAAAAAAACAATGCCAACCCACAGGATGCCGACCTGGAAAAATATTCGGCTGTGATCAGGAAATTAGCAACAACATACAACTGCATTCTGATTGACCTGAGAGCTGCTTTTACTCAATATGAAAAGGAAAATAATGCGGAAGATAAAGAATCCGGCATACTGACCACTGACAGGGTGCACCTGAACGAAAAAGGAAACCAACTTGTGGCCGATGAAATGATAAAAGCATTAACTATCCGGTAAATTCACTGATTAAATAAATAATGATTCAATAGCGCTGTTATGAAAAAAAATATTTCTCTTTTTCTTATTCTTAGTGGTTGTATTGCTGTTAATGCACAGACCGATTTGCAAAAAGCAGAAACGCTTCTGAAGAAAATGACCCTGGAAGAAAAGGTAGGCCAGATGACACAGATTACTTTAGCAATCGTTGCAAAAGGTGGATGGGGCAATCAGGATGGAAGCCTTGATCCCGCTGCTTTGAAAAAAGCTATTGTGGATTATAAAGTCGGGTCTATATTAAATACAACCGCTCATGCATTAGCTGCGGATACATGGCGACAGCTCATCACACAGATACAGGATGAAACAAAGAATACTAAATTAAAAATCCCCGTTGTATATGGTTTGGACGGCATACATGGTCAAACCTATACATTGAACTCTACTTTGTTCCCGCATAATATTGGAATGGCGGCAACAAGAAATGTGGAATTGGCAAAAGCCGTCACTAAAGTTGCGGCAAAAGAACTCAGAGCATCAGGCGTACGCTGGAATTTTGCACCCGTATTGGATATCGGCCGTCAGCCATTATGGTCACGTTTCCCCGAAACGTATGGCGAAGATGTTTATATCGGTGCAACAATGGGAGCCGCTGTGATAAAAGCTTATGAAGAAGATGGATTGAAAAACCCGACAGCAGTAGCCAGTTGCATGAAGCACTATCTCGGTTATTCAAATTCCAGAACAGGTAAAGACAGAACACCGATCTATTTGCCGGAAATAGAAATGCGTGAATATTACCTACCGCAATTCCGTGAGGCAGTAAAAGCGGGGTCTTCTACCATCATGATCAACTCCAGTGAAATAAATGGCATACCTGTACATGCCGATAAATATTTATTGACAGATGTGTTAAGAAAGGAATTAGGTTTCCAGGGTTTGATCGTTACCGACTGGGAAGATATCAAACGGCTGCATGACAGGCATAATATAGCATCTACTCCAAGGCAGGCAGTTGTGATGGCTATTAATGCTGGTATTGACATGAGCATGGTGCCCAGTGATTTTTCATTTTATGATTTATTGATCGAAGCGGTGAAGAAAGGAGAAGTTTCCATGAGTCGCATAGATGATGCGGTGAAAAGAATACTGGTATTGAAATACAAATTGGGATTGTTTGATAATCCATATCCTGAACCAGCTGCTGCCGCTAATTTCGGAAAGCCGGAATATCAAACACTGGCATTGGATGCAGCACATGAAGCGATGACATTATTAAAGAACAAGGATAATGTTTTGCCTTTATCAAAAAATACAAAGGTATTGGTAGCTGGTCCGTCGGCACAAAGCATCAGCGCATTGAACGGTTGCTGGAGCTACACCTGGCAGGGAAAAGAAGAACAATGGTATCCGGCAGACAGTAAAACTATTTTGCAAGCTATAACAGATAAAGTTGGTGCAGCAAATGTGATTACAACAACAGGTAAAGGATTTGATAGTGCAGTGAACTATGATGCAGCAAAATTGACTGCTGCTGCTTCGACCGCCGATATTATTGTTTTATGCATTGGTGAAGATGCGTATGCAGAAAGCCCGGGCAATACCCGTGAGCTGGCATTGCCGGAAGAACAAATAGCTTTAGCCAAAGCAGCTATAGCTACCGGCAAACCGGTAATATTGATATTGACGGAGGGAAGACCCCGTTTCATTAGCTCTATTGAGCCATTTGTAAAAGGAATAGTGATGGCCTACTGGAGTGGGAAGAAAACCGCGGAAGCCGTTGCTGATGTATTGTTCGGCGACTACAATCCTGATGGAAGATTACCTTTTTCTTATCCACGTAGCATGGGTGAAATAGTGATGTATGACAGGAAGCCAACCGAAGATGTACGGGAAGTATTCAATGATAATATCAATACAGGTTACGATCCGTTATTTGCATTCGGTCATGGATTAAGTTATACAACTTTTGAATATAGCGATCTGCAGTTAAACAGCGCAACGCTGACAGGCAATGCAAAACTAAATGTAAACATCACTGTAAAGAATACGGGCAATCGTGATGGAAAACATACTGTCGAATTATATACCCGCGATCTGTATGCCAGCATAACACCCTGTATGAAACGGCTTAGAGCTTTTCAAAAAATCAGCCTGAAAGCAGGTGAAGAAAAGAAAGTAACATTTACAATTGATAAAAATGATCTAGCCTTCGTCAATGCTAAATTGAAAACAGTAACCGAGCCCGGAGAGTTTGAAGTCATGATCGGAGATGAGAAAGCAAAGTTTACTTATAAATGATACTACGGGATTGTATTGGTATGTTGAAAAGCTTGGGCTGTGTGAAGGTGGCTTCCACTGGTGAGGGCTTCCCAAGCAAAGCGAAGGGAAGGAACGGAGTTCGGGAAGGGAGCTTTATGACCAGGCTATATTACTACTATCAATTTTCGTTGCGTCGCACTCTTCAACGTCCGGTAATTCTATTGAGCATTTTTACAGCTTGGCTTGCTTATAGCCGGAGAATTGATGAGTTTTATCAAAAGAGTAATGAAATGGTAAATCTTCAACAAAATCAGTTGATATTTGAATGGATATTTTTTTAATCACCAAAGCCTGATCGCTACAATATTTTATGTATAATCCTTCTTCAACCCGCTACGACAGTATGCAATACAATCGCTGCGGTAAAAGCGGTTTAAAACTACCTGCTATTTCATTAGGCCTGTGGCACAATTTCGGATCGGTAGATGTATATGAAAACGGAAAACAAATAATCCGGCGGGCTTTCGACAGGGGCATTACTCATTTTGATCTGGCCAATAATTATGGCCCGGCTCCCGGCTCGGCAGAAGAAAATTTTGGAAAAATATTGAAACAGGATTTTTCCGGTAGTCTTCGTGATGAGTTGATCATCTCAACAAAGGCTGGTTATTTAATGTGGCCGGGTCCTTATGGTGAATGGGGTTCGAGGAAGTATTTGTTATCAAGCCTTGATCAGAGCCTGAAGAGAATGCAATTAGACTACGTTGATATTTTCTACTCCCATCGTCCCGATCCTGATACACCTTTAGAAGAAACGATGATGGCGTTGGATACGGCAGTGCGCAGTGGCCGGGCATTGTATGCAGGCATTTCCAATTACCAGGCACCTGAGGCCAAAAAAGCTATTGAAATCCTCAAACAATTGGGAACGCCTTGCCTGATTCATCAACCAAAATATTCGATGTTTGAAAGGTGGGTTGAAGGTGGTTTGCTGGATGTATTGGAGCAATATGGTGTGGGTTGCATTCCTTTTTCTCCTTTAGCGCAGGGTATGCTGACTGATAAATATCTAAAGGGTATACCCACTGATTCAAGGGCCGCGAAAGCTCATGGTTTTTTACAAACATCAGAACTGACGGATACACGGTTGCAACAAATCAGGGAGCTAAATGAAATAGCAAGACAAAGAAATCAGTCGCTGGCTCAAATGGCGCTGGCATGGCTGCTGAAAGACAAACGGGTAACTACAGTATTGATTGGTGCGAGTTCTGTTGCCCAGTTGGATAATAACATTGATGCGTTGAATAATCCGTCATTTAGCAATGACGAATTAACGGCAATTGAAAACGTTCTGCAAAAAAAGGGATGAGGACATCAATAAAGAGATTATATGAAGCAAGTTTTTATTTATTTTTTATCGTTGATATCAGTAGCTGGGGTCGGCCAAAATAAAAAGCTGATTGATCAAGCGGCCACAAATGAAGCAAAAGCATTATTCCGGAATCTTGATAAACTATCGCAAAGCCACATTCTGTTTGGTCATCAACATGCAACGGAATACGTTCATGGTTGGTCGGGTGATGCAGACAGATCGGATGTAAAATCGGTTACGGGTTCTCATCCGGCCGTGATCGGTGTTGACTTTAGTGGCCTTTCCGGCAGATCTGACAACGAGATTGAAAACAACAAATCGGCATTAAGAAAAAATATTGCAGATACTTACAACCGGGGAGGCATTACCACTATTTCCTGGCATTTCTCCAACCCGGTATCGCCAGGAGACTTTTATTGGAAAGACAGTATCTCAGCCCCTGCAGTGAGATACATCATACCGGGTGGCTCACATCACGACAAATACAAATCAATACTTGGCATTATTGGAAGTCTTGTAAAATCAATAAAGGGGAGGGATGGCAAGAAGCTGCCGATGATTTTCCCTCCCTATCATGAGTTTGACGGCGATTGGTTTTGGTGGGGCAGGAGTCATTGTACAACAGAAGAGTTTAAACAGCTTTGGCGGTTTACCGTTTCTTATTTAAGAGATAGTTTGGGTGTGCATAGTTTTATTTATACATTCTCTCCCGATAATAAGTTTATTTCGGAAGATCAATTTTTTGAGCGATATCCGGGTGATGAATGGGTAGATATGGTAGGCATGGACAACTATGGCGACTTTGGAAGAGATGGAAAATATAATGTGGAGGCCGGATTGACGAAATTAAAAATTGTTTCAGCGTATGCTATCAAAGCTGGCAAACTCGCGGCTTTTACTGAAACGGGCTTGGAGTCGCCTGGTGGACCGATATTTTGTTGAAAACAGTAAAGTCAGAAAACCTGAAATTAGCTTACGTGCTGGTTTGGAGAAATGATACAAGAAGTCCCGCGCATTATTATGCACCATTTCCCGGTCATACAAGCGAAGCCAATTTTATTAAATTTTACATGTAATAGTTAGTATTTAATCCGACAGTTGAGGATTTTTTCTTTTCAGTTTTATAGGGTCAGGATATAAAAGTT
>NZ_JBHMQM010000008.1:0-377894 GCF_042434975.1 Terrimonas alba | reverse complement strand
TTAAGCGGCTACGCATACTTTCTGCTGCGCTGCTGTACTTCCATTTTATATCAGCGATCCAGCTCTTCATTTCCCGGTTCCAATTCGGATTATCGTACTGAGCCGGTAACTTTATTCCGAAGTACAGCAACTGACTTTTGATATGATTCTTTATGCTATGCTCCGCAGGTTGCGGGCCAGGTGTATTCTTCGCCTGAATAAAGCTCTTAATTGTTCCTGTTCTTCGCCGGGTATATAGATGCCTTTCAGGTTCCCATCACTAAGATGCTTACATAAATTTCGGCTATCGATCCTGTCTGTTTTTTGCCAATCCTGTTTATTGTTGCGGGGTACATCGGCCGGATTGACTACGCTTACTTCCCATCCCTTTTGTTGCAATTCCCTCGCTATCCAGTAGCCGCAGCAGCCGGCTTCATAACAACAGCTTACTGTGTAGCCAGGAAAATTTTTCTCAACATAATTGATCAGTGTTTCTGATTCTGCGGGCATGGTCACTGTCTTGTTGTCAAACAGGTCAGTCTTAAAATGTGCTGTCCAGCTTTTTTTGTGCACATCCATGCCAATGAATAATTTTGGTGTGGCGGTAGTTTGAGACAACATCTTATTAAGTTTTGGGTAGCCACGTAATAACCGTGGACTACAGTTAAAAAATGGTTGCTTAAATTACCGCTTTTACATAGATGCTTTCTGCTATGCTGACTGACGTGGTAATAATCGGCTGTAAATCGCTATCAGAAATAGAAACACAGTTAAAGTATCATCAACGCATGGTCAATCACTTAAAGAATTTGCAATAACAATCAACGCAGAGGCCGGTATCTTTATGGTGGTTAATAACCCCGATGATTAAACAGGCCGGATTATCAGATACTCACGCACAGCAGAAAGCCCTGGACGTAGGCGTCATTTCAACAACCCCTCCGACAACAACTAAAACTTCCCGACATTTTACCCCGACAAAAAATAATTGCATATAAGTTTGCGCAACTCAAGAGTTGCATATATATTTGCAACCTGAAGGTTGCGTAATTAAATATTGAACAATGAAACAAGACATATTCCAGGCCATAGCTGACCCAACACGCAGGGCTATTTTAACTTTAATTGCTATTCAGGCATTAACGCCAAATGCAATGGCGGAAAAATTTGATATGAGCCGACAGGCAGTATCAAAACATATTAAAGTATTACAAGAATGCGAATTGATAAAACCTGAGCATTCTGGCAGAGAAATTTATTATCACTTTAATCCAAAGAAGATGCAGGAATTTGACAATTGGTTAGCCCAATTCAGGAAAATGTGGGAAACTCAATTTAATCAACTTGACAAAGTATTATCAACAATTAAAAAACAAAAAAAATGACTAACAATTTGCTATTTGATTTTACCGTTGACAAAGCAACAAAAACAGTATTCATAACCAGGGAATTTGATGCAGACCTTTCACTGGTATGGGATGCTTTTACCAAACCAGAAATTCTTGACCAATGGGTGGCGCCCAGACCCTGGACATCAAAAACAAAATTTATGGATTTCAAAGTGGGCGGGCGAAGATTTTATGCAATGGTAAGCCCGGAAGGACAAGAGCGCTGGGCAATTCAGAAATACACTTCCATTAGTCCAAAAACAAATTTCAAAATGTTTAATGCTTTTGCAGACAAAGATGAAAACCCTGAATTACCGGGTTCTGATTGGGATTATACTTTTAGCGAACAGAACGGAAAGACAACAGTGGTTATTACTATTTATAATGAATCCCTTGCCCGCATGGAGAAGATGATTGAAATGGGCTTCACAGAAGGATTTAAAATGTCAATGAATAATTTGGAAAATCTGTTGGCAACTTTATCGCAACGGTCCTGAGCCCTGCCTGGTGGCAGTGCAAACTCCAGTTTGATCAAAAGAAATTTATAATCGCATCTACAACGGGAAAGCTGAAAACCGAAAAAAGTAAGCATACAATTAAAAATCAAAAATAATATGGCAACCATCAATCCTTACATACACTTCAACGGAAATGCCGAAGAAGCATTTACATTTTACAAATCAGTATTTGGCGGAGAGTTCGCAAAAATTATGCGTTACAAAGACCTGTCAAGCCCTGAATTCCCGGTAGCAGAAAATGATGCAAATAGAATTATGCACATTACTTTGCCTATCGGTAAAAGTAATGCGCTACTGGCTAGTGACGTTTTAGAAATTATGGGACAAGTAACGGAAAACGACAACAGAAATACTATTTCAATTAGTGCAGAAAGTCGTGAAGAAGCCGACAAATTATTCAACGGACTTTCAGAAGGCGGTAAGGTTGAAATGCCAATAGCAGACGGTCCTTTTGGTTCTTACTTTGGAATGTTTGCAGACAAATTTGGGGTTCAATGGATGGTGGACTTTACCCCAAAGTGTAACGGGCAAAAGTAACTGACGAAAAACAATGAACGCCTGATATCGGCAAAAGCAGGGCTGACGAATGTAATTGAACAGTTTACATCTATCAGCATTTGTGCTGAATTTCGGCTGACGGTTTTCAAACACGCAGGCAAAACCGCACAGAATTCTATTTGTTACTTCTGAGTCAAAAAGGCTGCCCGCTTATGGAGATTTATCAGTAAAAGAAGTGGCATACCATCCTGGCTTTAACGACTCCTTTTATTTTTCTAACTTTTTCAAAAAGCAAACAAAGCTTTCGCCCAAACAATACAAGGAAGAATTTTCCTTATAAATATTACATGCTTTTCTCATAATTCTCTATTCTTTCGCCCTGCAGCAAAAACCATCTTTGCACGTGTAAATTATTTGAAAATAAAAAACAGGTACATTATGATGATGGATATTGCATCAGTATTACTCCGGCTGGCATTGGCCTCAGGTTTTCTTTCGGCAGTAGCAAGCCGCCTGAAATTATTGTATAAGACCACATCAGGCTGGAGTGGTTTCCTTGATTACACTGCACAAGTAAATTCTTTTTTGCCCAAAGCCGTAATACCCACCGTGGCAGTAACAGCCACTGTACTGGAGGCAGGCTTTGCATTACTATTGCTGGTTGGCTATCAAACAAGATTTGCCGCCTGTGGTTCAGCCGCACTTACCTTACTGTTTGCATTGGCAATGGCTGTTTCATATGGTATTAAAGAACCGCTTGACTATTCCGTATTTGCATTTAGTGCCGGGGCGTTTCTACTGGCCACATTGCCTTCTTACAAATGGAGCATTGACCAGCTGCTAACAAAATAATTTTCTTTAACTAAACTATTTTATAAAAATGAAAACAGACATCAACAATTACATTGTCAGAAAAAATCAGAAAGAGTGGCAACCACTGGTAGAAAAAGGAGTCCATTACGTTGGTATATGGGTGAAATCACTCCTGTTTAATGAAACACAAGAAAGATCAACTACCATTTTATTAAAGTTTGAACCGGGAGCCAGCTATCCTTATCACAATCACCCGGCAGGTGAAGAGATATTTGTTTTACGAGGCGAAGCCATCATAGAAACTCAGACACTATGCGAAGGCGACTATCTCTATACTCCTCCCGGCTTTAAACATTCGGTTCACAGCAAAACCGGCTGCACTTTGTTTTTTGTAATACCCGAAGAAGTGGAAATTGTATAAATTCAAATATGGACAATATGAATGATAACATAATATGCAGTACTTGCGGCACAACATATCCTGCAGGCTCATCGCCAGATATATGTATTACCTGTCTTGATGAACGCCAATGGGTGCCACAGGAAGGTCAGCTTTGGACAAAGCCTTCAGAGCTGCACCGGAAACACAGCATTAAACTAAACCGGCTTCAGAACAATCTATATGAACTTGAGATAAATCCCATGTTCGCTATTGGGCAAAGAGCACTGCTGGTACTGAGTGAGCAGGGAAATATACTGTGGGACTGCATACCTATGCTTGATGAAATGACCATTGAATTTATAAAAGGCAAAGGCGGGTTAAAAGCGATTGCTTTTTCGCATCCGCATTTTTACAGCAATATGAATGACTGGGCCGAAGTATTTGAATGCCCTGTATATATTCATGAAAAAGATGAGCAGCATATAATGGTAAAAGGTAAACATGTGCGTCTCTGGACAGGGAATGAAATGCAGCTTTGGGATGGAATGCGGCTCATTAATATCGGAGGACATTTTGAAGGCAGCAGCATATTGCATGTGCCTTTTCTGTCAAAAGAAGGAAGCATACTCTGCGGCGATACATTATTTCTTTCTCCAAGCAAAAAACACTTTTCTGTAGTGTACAGTTCGCCAAACCGGATTCCATTGCCATTGTTGGAAATGAAAAGAATTAAAAGCCGGCTTGATGAAATACCTTTTGATTCGTTTTACGGGTATATTAAAACTCAAAACCTAACTAAAGACGTGAAGAGAGTTTTAGAAGTATCAATGGCCAGATATGTTTAGTATCATTATTGAACCACGAACCGCTAACAAAAGGCTGCTGCAATACTGGCAGACGGAAGATCAATCGGCATTTTTAATGCTATCAGCTAATATCGGGCATTCGGCATTTGTTGTTAACTTCAACTAAAATTTTTCAATTGGCTTCAGTTGTGGGCTGATAGTTAAAGAATATCAGCTCAGCAGCGAGCCGTGGACGTTAACGGCAAGTTTTTGAGACATTGCTAACTTTCGACTAAATAAAAGTGAAATATTAACAGGCATGACAATCTCAAACGACAAAACATTTTTTGCGCCCCAACTTTTTATTCCAAGTGGTGTCAGAGACATTTCATTTTATTTCAAAGCATTCGGAGCAGTTGAAATTAGGTCATGGAGAAATGATGATGGCAGTATTCATGTTGCTGAACTTTCTATCAATGGAACAATTTTTCACCTACACGAGGAGCGACCCATGAAGGGACAACTTGAACCAAATAAAGTAAAAGGTGTCACAACCCTTATAGGGCTTTTTGTTGAAGATGTTGACCCGGTGATGAATAATGCACTACAAGCGGGAGCAACCCTTTTAAGCCCTGCTCAAGACTATGATTATGGCTACCGACAGGGAAATATCCAGGACCCGTTCGGACATCAATGGATGATTGAAATGAAAATCCATCAACCCATATCTCATACATAATTTCAGAATAAAAACAAGATTTCAGAATAATGACAAACAACAATATCACAATTGACTGAAACAGAAAAAGAGGATTTAAACGCATTTTTTCAATTTCAACTTGACAAAGAAGCAAATTATTTAGCAGCTTTCACATCTAAAGACCCAAACGACAAAACTGTCATTGATTTCTTCACAGCTGCTAATGACAGGCGGAGTAATCTTTAAATACAACTCATTATAGTAGAGACAGTCGGTTAGCAACCAGCCTGCCGCCAACATGTGGTTCCTATGTAAAGCGGCACGGGAGGGATAATATGTTTATAAATGGTCTCCCCTTATTACAATCAGACGCTGTCCCGGGGCTTATTTAGCCCAAGCCAACCCCGGTGTATAAGCGTCTACAACAATCAGTAATCAAAAGGCTCATACCTTCCCGCCATCCGGTTTCATAGAATGAAGCACTGCTATGCTCATCTTCGGTGTAATCTTTTACCAGGTTCCACTTACCACTCACAGGATCCGGGAACAAAAAGCAGAAAAATTTGCGTAGTTAAATAGCTACACATATATTTGTAGTCAAATAGCTACACAAATGAACCTAAGACGAGACGTTTTTCAAGCCATAGCAGACCCGACAAGAAGGGCGATACTACTGCTGGTAGCTTCGCAATCCATGACAGCAGGTGCTATAGCGGCAAACTTTAACACAGCCAGGCCAACCGTTTCAAAACACCTGCAAATCCTCACTGAATGCGAATTACTTGAACAAGAATACAACGGCAGGGAAGTCTATTATCACTTCAATCCAAAAAAAATGAAAGAAATAGCAGACTTTATCGAACCCTTCCGCAACATGTGGGATGACAGGTTTAATAAATTGGAAAACGTAATGAAAAAGTACAAAACTGCCGGCCGGTAAGCAGGTAAAAAAAGTAAAATACTTATGGAACGAAAAACAAAAATCCACGCCGAAGACGGCAAACAGGAATTAACGATCACAAGGGAATTTGAGTTGCCATTGGAATTACTTTTCAAAGCATATGCAGAGGCAGAGATTGTTGAACAATGGATGGGAACCAAAGTGCTGAAATTGGAAAATAAAAAGCATGGCAGTTATCAATTCGAAACAACCGATCCTAAAGGAAACAAACATGGGTTCAATGGGACGATCCATGAGTTTATCCCGAACCGGAAGATCACACGGACATTTGAAATGGAGAATTCGCCTTTTGAAGTCCAGCTTGAGTTCCTGGAATTTGACAAACTTACTGACGACAGCAGCAAACTCAATATGCATGTAATTTATAGAACAGTTGCACTCAGGGACCAAATGCTGCAGTTGCCCTTTGCTCAGGGCATAAATATGGCACATAACAGAATACAGGAAATCTTAAGCAAACTTGCCTGACGCCCGCCCGCCGGCAGACTGGGCAGATAAATTAAAATAAAACACAACATCATGACAAAAAGAAATCTGCCTGCCGGCAAGGCAGTCAAAATCATCTATTGGATCGCTACTATCTGGCTTGCATTAGGAATGCTATCAACCGGAGTAGTACAGTTATTAAAAATGGAAGAGGAAATAGATATGATGACACACCTGGGTTATCCTGTCTACTTGCTGACAATACTGGGTGTCTGGAAAATTTTGGGAGTGGTCGCGGTGCTTATCCCTAAATTTCCTTTACTGAAGGAATGGGCTTATGCAGGTTTCTTCATTGCCATGTCGGGTGCTGTCATTTCTCATCTGATAAGTGGAGATGAAGCCAAAGAAATTTTTGGACCGGCATTATTACTGATCCTGACTATGGTATCCTGGTATTTCAGGCCTGCCGATAGAAAATTAATTTTTAGTTAATCAATAAAAAGAATAGCATGAACCCTAAAGTTGATTGGTTTTTTAGTAAAGACACAAAGTGGCAGAAAGAATATGAGAAATTAAGAACGATCATTCTTGACTGTGGACTGACCGAAGAATTGAAATGGGGTTGCCCCTGTTACACTTTTGAGAACACAAACATTGTTTTAATACATGGATTTAAAGAATACTGTGCTCTTTTGTTTTTCAAAGGTGCTTTGTTAAATGATCCCAATGAAATCCTGATCCGGCAAACGAAGAATGTGCAGTCGGCCCGGCAGATCCGGTTCACTAATGTTAAGGAAATAGTGAAGATGGAAAAGATTTTGAAAACCTATGTCTATGAAGCGATAGAAGTGGAAAGAGCCGGATTGAAAGTGAAATTGAAAAGGACTTCAGATTTCAAAATTCCTGAAGAGTTTCAAAAGAAGCTGAACAAAAGCGCTGCATTGAAAACTGCCTTTGATGCATTGACACCGGGGCGGCAAAGAGCATACATCTTTCATTTTTCTCAACCCAAACTATCCAAAACCCGTGAAGCAAGGGTTGAAAAATACATGAAGCAAATTCTCAATGGAAAGGGATTAAATGATTTGTAAATTCGATTTCAACAGAGATAATGTAACAGTATGAAAAAGATTAATAGCGATAAAAAGACATTGTCACCGGAACTGCGTGAAGAACTACTCAAAACATTGAGAACCCGTTTTGAGAAAAACATGAACCGCCATAAAGGTCTTGAATGGGCTACAATACAGTCCCGACTAGTCGGGATGGAAGCGAATCCTGAAAAACTGTGGTCGCTCGATGACATGGAAACAACTGGTGGTGAGCCGGATGTTGTTGGTTATGATAAAAAGACAGGCGAATACATTTTTTATGATTGTTCAGCGGAAAGTCCTAAAGGCCGCAGAAGTGTTTGTTACGACGGTGAGGCGCTGGAGTCGAGGAAAGAACATAAACCGGAAAATAGCGCCGTTGATATGGCTGCTGCCATGGGCATTGAACTTTTAACGGAAGAACAATACCGGGAGTTGCAGCAATTGGGAAACTTCGATTTGAAAACGTCGAGCTGGATAAAAACACCTGCTGCTATCAGGAAACTCGGCGGCGCCCTTTTTTGTGATCGCCGCTATGACCATGTCTTCGTGTATCACAACGGTGCGGAATCCTACTATGCCGCCAGGGGGTTCCGTGGCTCGCTAAGAGTGTGAATTTTGCACAGGCAGCAAAAGCGGGGTGTCTTTTGCTACATGTTTCAGCAAAGTAACATAGTTGTAATAAGCAGGTTATGAATTTTAAAAAGATCACAAAATTCCTGAAGAACTTCAAAAAACAGATTGAAAATTCTGTCCGGGAGTCAAGGGTTGAAAAATAAATGCAGCAAATTCTCAATGGAAAGTGATTAAATGATCAATATATTCGTTGAGAAAACAAATTAATCAAACACCAAAGAGAAAAACTGCCCGCGACAGACAGGTTGGCCCTATGGCGGCTGCATCGATATCGGACTGAAGGATCACGGAATATCAGCACAACAAAAAACCGGCAACGTCATGCTTCCTGCTTTGATGAAAGAGCAACACAAATCGACTATGAAAAAACAAACATTGATCATAGCACTTTTCGGTGGGTTGTTAGGATTCTGTGGTTGTAACAGCAAGACCACTGACAATACATCACAAACTCAAACCAAATCACAAGAAATGACTATCACAGTAGAAACGATGAAGCAAGTGCTTGATGGATTCAATCGCCACGACGTCGACGCTATTATGGAATTCTTTTCCGACGATTGCTCCTTAGATCTTCCGAAGGGACCTGAACCCTGGGGACAACGCCTTATCGGCAAAGCCCAGGTACGTGAAGGTCTTGCTGGTCGCTTCAAAGGTATTCCTGATGTTCAGTATGGTGAAGACCTGCATTGGATATCAGCCGATGGCACCAGGGGAGTGTCGGAATGGACACTTACAGGAACAACAACTTCAGGAGTTAAATTAAAAGTGCGGGGTTGTGATCTTTGGGAGTTTCGGAACGGCAAAATCACCCGGAAAAATTCTTACTGGAAAATAGTGGAGTGATGGGTGCTGTGATTGGTTTCCCACTTATAAAACCCAAATACATTAAAAAATAGGGGTTTATTTAATATCAGCATACAACACTGAATGCTTCCCAAAGAACGTTTTGAAGGTGTGCCCAAATGAAGAGAAGACTTCTATAAAACCAAGGCCTCCTTATTATATTTACTTCTGTATTCCAATGGCGACATTCCGGTGATTTTTCTAAATACTTCACGAAACGCTTTTATATCCGAATAACCAACATCGTACATCACTTCATTGATTGTTTTGCGACTGGTTTCAAACGCTTTTTTTGCCGATTCAATCTTTACTCTTTGGGTATATTCGATAGGTGTATTTCCGGTTGCTTTGATAAACCTTCTGTCAAAGTTTCGCCTGCCGACAGCAAACCTGGAAGACAAATCTTCAACCGATATTTTTTCATCTACTTTACTTTCAATGTAGGCCTGTGCCTGTTGAATCATTTCATCCCCATGCTGTTTCTGACCTGTAAATATGGTGAATGCTGACTGGCTTTGTCTGTCCACTTCAATCTGAAAAATTTTGGAACAATAAATGGCTGTTTGCCTGTCATAATATTTCTCTACCAAATAAATCACCAGGTTCAGGAAAGAATAAGCGCCACCATTTGTATAAATGCCATGTTCATCCGTGATCAATTTATCAGCTTGCAAATTCACTTTTGGAAACATCGTTCTGAAAGTATCCGCCGCGGACCAATGCGTAGAGCAATTTTTCCCATCCAGCAAACCTGCCGATGCCAGCATAAATGTACCGGTGCACATACTGGCTACTTCAGCGCCGTGTTTATATTGTTGCCCGATCCAATCAACCAGCAGTTTGTTTCCTTTCATGGCTTTTTGATAGTCCCGAACCAATGAGGGAATAATGATGAGATTGGTTTTGGCGATAGCTGAAATGTTGGCCTGTGGCTTCACCGTCAATAAGCCATTATCAAATTCCGCCTTTTTTGAAACGCCGGCCAATTCAATTTTAAACAATTCCTTTTTGCCGTTTTGCTTCCAATACTTATTGGCTACTGTAAATATTTCGTAAGCACCCACTATACAAGCTACACTGCTTAAGGTACTCTGGCCGTCGGGGACTATTATGGTAATATGTTTCATCCGTGTATTTTTTATTTTTTTTAATTGCCGGATGGTCCCGACAAGCCGGGATTCATCGCTGACGAGTTGATAACTAAAAAAATTTATGGCTCATTTCATTGATTTTTTTTTGAGATGTATTTAAAATTTTAACGGGCGGTTTTGATTAATATTTTTTTATACCAGCTGTAGCGCCTTGTGGCGTCATCGTTGCGCCTGCCTGCCGGCAAAGCAGGTCGCACTCTTGTGCTTTAGATTCTGCGAGCAGCGGGTGCGGAGCAATTGCCTGCATCGCAAACACCGAAGCAAGTTGCACTGCAGCCTTTGCTTTTGGACACTTCATCGTCATTACCACTATTGAACTTTTACTCAAACGACAATCTGCATGCCGGCAGGCAGGTTTGAATTGACTTTGCAAATATATAAATCCATCGTGTCCAAATCAACCCACTACAAAGTCCATTTCGCCACCTATCCGGGTAAAATTTAGACAATAGCTTTGGCATAGCATAAAAACATTTTACTAAAAAATATATGTATATGAAAAGATTGGAAAACAAAGTTGCTGTTGTTTACGGAGATGGCACCACGGGAGGCGCAATTGCAAAAGCCTTTGCACGGGTAGGAGCAAAGGTTTTTTTGACTGGCCGTACGTTAAAAAAACTTACTGCTATCGCAGATGAAATCTTATCTGGCGGACTGCAAAAGCTGCAGCCCGGTGTATGGTTATGCAAAGGCATGGTATTATTATCATGCACACGCCGAATGCAAGCCGGATAAGCCCTCCTTGTAGGTGGCATGGTAAATGAGAAAAATAATAAGCTGGTTTCTACTAACAGTGAATAACCTGGCCTCTTGCAAAATGATACGCAACAAAAAAACACTAAGCAAAAAGATAAAATTATGACAACAACAGATTTTACCACTGCACTCGTGGTTGACCAAACTCCGGAAGAAGTATTCAATGCCATCACTAATGTTCGGGGATGGTGGTCAGAAGAAATTGAAGGCAGTACAACCAATATCAATGATGTATTTACCTATCACTACGAAGACATTCATCGTTGCAAAGTGAAACTAATCGAAGTTGTTCCGGATAAAAAAGTAGTCTGGAAAATATTGGACAACCACTTTAGCTTCACAAAAGACAAAACCGAGTGGATCGATACAAAAGTCAGCTTTGAAATTTCGGGGCAGGGCGACAAAACCCAACTTGTATTTACGCATATCGGTCTTGTTCCCGAATACGAGTGTTACGAAGCTTGCCACCAGGGATGGACCCACTACATACAAAACAGTCTTAACAATCTGATCCAAACAGGCAAAGGTCAACCTAATGCCGCCGGCACGCCAAGAACAGAAACCGAAAAGAAGCTTGTGTCTTCGAACTAATGAAGTTCACGAAAAACTCAGTGGAAGAAATAGTAACAAAAAAAATCATGATTATGACTAACAAAAAAAATATGAACAACAACAATTTCAGTACCACCCTGGTGTTGGAACAAACACCTGAAGAAGTGTTTCATGCCATCAATAATGTTCGCGGATGGTGGTCAGGATTGTACTCCGAAGAAATTACAGGAAATACAGAAAAACTAAATGATGAGTTTAGTTTTCGTGCCGGGGGAGGTGCTCATTATTCCAAACAAAAATTAATTGAAGTAATCCCCGGCAAAAAAGTTGTTTGGCTTGTTACCGACAGCGAACTTACTTTCCTTGAAAAGAAAAATGAGTGGACGGGCACGAAAATTATTTTTGAAATTTCTAAAAAGGACGGCAAAACCCAGGTCATTTTTACTCACGAAGGCTTAGTTCCCGAAATTGAATGTTACGATGCCTGCTCACATGCATGGTCCATGTATGTGCAGGAGAAATTATTGCCGCTGATAACAACTGGTAAAAACCACCCAGGCAAGAATGCAAAAGAAACAAAAGCACAAGTAACCAGTAAATAATAATCACCATGACAACAAACATAACAGCGCTGACAATGTGGATGAGAAGGTTTCATGCAATCTCAGTAATTGCCAGTCTATTGTTCTCGCTGGCAGCGAACGCACAAAATAAGCAGACCCACAAGGGAATGAATAAAATTCAGGCACTGCCACGGGATTTGGAAATTCAGCTTGCCCTCAGTGCGCTTCCGCCACATCTCAGAGATAGTGCAACCGTGTATGTTTTAAACCCTGACAAGGGCTTCGAACTTGTCCGCAGGGGCTCAAATGGTTTTCACACCTTTGTTGCCCGCACAGGTGATGATGCGATGAGAGGATCATGGCCGTTAAAAGAATACAGAGATGATATTCTTTATCCGATTGCCTTTGATGAAGCGGGTGTCAAGGCACAAATGCCCGTCTTTTTTGACATCGCAGAAATGCAGGCCAAAGGCACTCCTCCGGAGGAACTAAAAAAAATCATACAGGACCGCTTCAAAAAACATTATTACAAAGCGCCGGAACGGGCAGGTCTCTCTTACATGCTTTCCCCGATACTTAGAACATACACGAACCCGGACGAAAACGATAACGTGGTAACAGCCAGCGTTCCGCACGTTATGCACTATGCACCCAATGTCACCAATCATGATGTGGGTGGAAAACCAGAACCCGGAGGGAAATATCCTTTTGTAATATTACACGGGCCACATGGATACAACATCCAGTTTCTGGGACAAACGGAAAAAGAGGCTTTAAGAAAAGAATATGAGAAAATGCTTACACGGCTTTGCGAAATAAATAAAGAGTGGTGCTTGTCGGTAGCGGTATTTAAATGATGTGCCTCCCCGTAAATTAATGAGAAAGACACTTCGAAGACACCTGATAAATCATTCAAAAGAGAGTATTCAACTAAAAATTATTATTTTATGATTATGACAACAACGAAACCAGCATTAACAGCTGAGGAAGTGGCAGCACGATTCAACGAGCTTGCCCAACAAGAAAAATGGTTTGAAATCCAGGATGAATTTTTTGCAGAGAATGTAAAAAGCATAGATCCTCCCGGTTCACCTTATTTGGGATACGCAGAAGGTAAGGCTGCAGTTCGCAAAAAAGGTGAAGACTTTGTGAAGAGAATTGAGGCTATTCATGGAGCACATACAACTGAACCGGTTGTGGGCGGCAATCATTTTGCAGTGGGAAGAGAAATGGATATTACTGTGAAAGGATTAGGAAGAATACAAATCAATGAGGTGATGCTGTATGAAGTGAAAGATGGTCAGATTGTTTCAGAGCAATTCTTTTATTAGGCATTTTTTCTTTATACAGTCCCCGCCTTCGGTGCATATTTCTTTCTACTGAAAAAGGACCAGATCGAATTCTATTTGGCTTGTTACGCAGCCGGGCTTCACCCCGGCTGCTGTTTTTAACAATGAACCTGCTGTAAACTTAACTATCCGCATTGTTCCGTGCTTTAAATATTAGCCCGGCTGTCGATAACAATCATTGTTTATCCTGCATAGCATATTTCACTTCGTAATAAAATTAAACAGGTACCAATGTTGAGAAGATCTTAGTTGTCTGCGATATTCTTTCTTCGTTGAATACATGATCTCATCTTTTTGGGCTGGATTTCTTTAATATTCGTTTTACTTTTTTCTCCAGTTCAACTACAAAGAATACTAACGAGGATATGCCAAAAGCAGCGAGCATCTCAGTCAGCGTTAGCGGTTCGGTATGAAAAAATTTATTTAAAGAAGGCATATAAATCACCGCAAGCTGAAGCAGTACGGTGCCAAAAACCGCCAGCAGCAAAGGTTTATTGGTAAACAGTCCCAATTTAAACAGGGATCTTATTTCGCTGCGGATGGCCATCACGTGCCAAAGCTGGCAGAAACAAAGCACAGTAAAGACAAGCGTTTGCCAGTGCGTATCTCCAAACGAAATGGCGAACCATTGCGTAGCTATCGTCAGCATTCCAATAAAAATACCAACCCATAAAATATGTATGCCGAGACCTTTTGCAAAAATGCTTTCATTAGGACTACGGGGCGGTTGTTCCATAATGCTCCTTTCCGCAGGTTCGGTTGCCAATGCCAAAGCTGGCAGGCCATCCGTTACTAAATTGATCCATAAGATGTGCACCGGCAATAATGGAATCGGCAGGCCAATAATAGGGGCGAGAAAAAGTGTCCATATTTCTGCCGTATTACCCGTCAGGATATACTTAATAAACTTCCGGATATTATCATAAACCCGGCGACCCGTTTTTACCGCTTTTACAATCGTGGCAAAATTGTCATCCAGCAATATCATGTGTGCGGCCTCTTTCGTAACATCGGTGCCCATTATGCCCATTGCCACACCGATATTGGCCTTCTTTAGAGAGGGGGCGTCATTTACACCATCACCAGTCATCGAAACAAACTGCTGCTTGTTTTGTAAAGCTTCAACGATTCTCAACTTTTGCTCGGGTGATACTCTTGCATACACCCTTATCCTCTCTACATCCGTTTCTAAATTTTCAGCCTTATTCTTTCCCAGTTCCACACCTGTTACCACTTTTTGATCTTCATTATCAATGATGCCTAACTGCCGGGCAATAGATTCAGCCGTCAGGGGATGGTCACCTGTGATCATCACCGGTACAATGCCGGCAGCTTTACATTCATGTATTGCTTGTTTGGCCTCTTCCCGTGGTGGATCTATAAGGCCGGCAAGACCAATGAAATGCATTTCTTTTTCAATGGTCTCGGGTTTTACCTCGCTGGGTATTTCATGTATTTCTTTGCCTGCAAAGCCAATTACCCGCATACCTTTTTTAGCCATTTTTTCTTCCTGTTCTTTTATTTGTCCCTTGATCCCTTCATCACGATTTATTTCGGTGATCAATTCAGCTGCTCCTTTTGTTATCACCCAAAATTTTTCACCCCGTTCATGAATGGTGGTCATCGCTTTCCTGTCTGAGTCAAATGGAATTTCTTTTACCCGCTTATGATCTGCCTGTTTCTTGGCATATTCCACCATTGCTATTTCAGTGGGATCGCCGGTAAGTTTTCCATCTTTTTCTTTCACATCATGATTCAGGCTCATGGCCTGCAACAATTCTTCCCGTTTGCTTTCATCCTGTACCCAAATCTCCTGAACGATCATTTCGTTTTTTGTCAGTGTTCCCGTCTTATCGGTACAGATATACGTGACGGACCCCAATGTTTCTACGGCATATAATTTCCGGATCAGGACGTTCTGCTTCATCAACCGCCGGGCTCCCAATGCAAGCGATATAGTCACTACAGCGGGCAATGCTTCAGGAATAGCCGCCACCGCCAGCGAGATGGCTGTTAATAACATCCGGCTCAGGTCACCGCCCTGCCAATAACCTACGGCAAAAAAAACGACGCAGAGGCATATAATGATAACTGTTAATCTCCTGCTGAATTGCGTCAGTCTTTTCTGAAGAGGTGTGACGCTCTCCGCCTTGTCCAGCATGCCGGCGATATTACCCAACTCGGTTTTCATCCCTGTTGCCACTACCACCGCCTTGCCATGGCCACTCGTAATTTGTGTTCCCTTAAAAACCATATTGGTCCTGTCGCCAAGCGGCGGATCTTCATCTTTCATTGCATCGGTTCTTTTATCAACGGGATTTGATTCGCCGGTAAGGCTTGCTTCACTCGCTTTCAACGATTCGATCTCTATTAGCCGCATATCAGCGGGAACCGTGTTGCCGGCTTCCAGCAATACAATATCGCCGGGAACAATATCTGCCGCCGGTAATTCAACTACGTTGCCGTTTCGCAACACATGCGAGATGGGCGCCGCCATCTTTTGTAATGCTTCAATCGCTTTCTCGGCCCGGTACTCCTGGATAAAACCAATGATGGCATTGAGCACAATGATAATGATAATGACAATAGTATCTGACCCCTCACCAATAAATGCAGACACAATGGCGGCAGCAATCAATACCAGGATCATGAAGTCTAAAAACTGGCGGATGAAAATAACCAACGGACTAACTTTCTTTTTCCCCTTTAATTCATTTTTTCCATGCTCTTCAATTTTCTTTTGCACCGTTTCGTCATCCAGTCCATTAATATTACTGCCCATCTGTTTCAGTACTTCTTCTGCAGAAATTGAATAAAAATTCATGGCCATTTTATCAATGTTTTAATCAGGACGAATAATTTTAGCCTTTCAAAATGTGCAAACTGACACGGAAGCGGTATATCTTTTTTTGAAGAATTTTCACCTACAAGATCGCAAATTCCGCTCACCTGGCCATGAAAAGAAGAGTGTGAAAACTTTTGAAAACAACGGCAATTTTATGTTGAATTAATAGGGTGTAAATAAGCGCATATCCCGTGCTATACTCCGAATAAACAAGCCTTCAATACCCGGTACTCCTGGTATTGAAGGCCTGCTCTCATTACCCGATTCAGCGTGAATAAATTTATCTTATCAGAGAGGTTCTTCGGTCGTTGTTACACTCTTTGTATGTCCATCGGCATCTTTAATCACCGTTGTTGTTTTGCGCAAACCACCCCTTGTTGCAGTGGTCGTTCTTCTGCGGCCCATCATTGCAATAAGAATTATTAACAAAACACCTGCTACGACCCATATCCAGTTTCTTTCCAGCCAGGTGGCCACTTCTTCTTTATTAATATCTATTTTATCCTGCGCCTTTGCCATTAAACTTGCAAGTACCAGCATTAAAGCAGTACCGAACTTAATGCTTTGTTGTTTCACAAATTGTCGCATAAAAATTGGTTTTATTTAACTATTGCAACAATTACTTCAATAAACAAGCCAAGAGGGGCGGGGGCGTCATCAGTTGAGGAGGATGCTATTTCGCAGCCAGTTATACTGTTAAAAAAAGGAAGATTGTGGAGTTATGTACCCAATATTGAAGAATTTTTTACCGCTGCTGGCCTGGATAAAATGACAACAAAAAATGCCGGGCAACCCGGCATCGTGTAGTATTTTCAACCTTTCAGTTGCTCCACCAACATCACGTATTCTTTCATCGCATCGTCTTTTGTTTTCCCCTTTAAATTACTCCACGCCTCGTGCTTGGCTTTATTTACAAAATCAAAGGGGTTAGAAGGGGGCTCCGTGTTTACATCGCCTTCTGTTCCTTGCTTGTAAAGTGAATATAACTTTAGCAACGTGTCGTTATCGGGTTTTGATGGCAGTTCCTTGCTTTCTTTTACTGCCTTCTCAAATTGCTCTTTTAGTTCCATATAATAAACGTTTAATGTCTATTTGGTAATTTCCTCTATCACATGGCCCACACAACCATTTGGCATCTGGATACGCAGCATAGCAGCTACTGTTGGAGCAATATCAGTCATATACGTTTCCCGGTTTGTTTTACCGGGTTTTATTTTCCAGCCAAACCATACAAGCGGAATATGAGAATCATACGGGTTCCACGATCCGTGGGTAGTACCCTTATCCCATCCATCAAACCAACCCGGATTGAATATAAACTGGATATCGCCACTCAGTTTTTGATTATAACCATTCGTGACCATATCTTTTATTTTGGCAGGTATTGGCGTCTCCGGTACTTCTTTCAAATCAAAGGCACTCATGATAGCAGGGTGATTTTTTAATTCATTCACCGCCCAGGTTTTGAAATCATCAATATCCACTTTCTTTTCATCCAGCAGTGCGTAGTTAAGATATAACTGGTAATTGATAACCTGTTCGACGGCGTTTTTAATCTCATATTTTTTTTCTGCCTTTTCATTCAGCCATTGTCTGACGGCAGCATCGTCAAATGTGCCACCCGGGATTTTATTTTCTTTTAAAAATGCCGGCGTATGCGCCACGGCATGGTCGGCAGTCAGGAAGACAAGGTATTGGCCACTGCCCAACTTAGTATCCAGGTATTTGAAAAAAGCAGCAAGATCTTTATCCAATCTCAGGTAAGTGTCTTCTACTTCAATTGAGTTTGGTCCGAATGCATGACCGATATGATCAGGAGAAGAGCAGCTAATGGCAAGAAAATCTGTAACGTTCCGCTGTCCCAACTTTTCACCTTCTACCGCCGCTCTCGCCATATCAAAAGTATACGAGCTACCTCCCGGTGTCTGGCGGAATGATTCATATTTATTTACGGAAATAGCAGCAGTCATGTGAGGGAACGTGTTGTCTTCGCCACCGATAGTGGATTCGTACACTTTATCATCCGTAGTACTTTGTTTATACGTATTGATCGGATAAAGTGTGTTCCAGTTTTGCTGCAGGTATTGATCCGGTAACTTTTTACTATTGATGTTTTTAACCCACTCAGGTAATTCATTCATATAATAAGTGCTGCTGATCCATCCGCCGGTAGCATTGTCAAACCAATAAGCTGCATTCGCCGAATGACCCGCAGGTAAAATAGAACCACGATCTTTGAGCGAAATCCCAATTGTTTTACTTTGAAAATTGGTTGCCAGCCTCAACTCATCGGTAATTGTGGTGGTGAGCATGCTTCTCGGCGACATTTTGCCTGCAAGTGAATTACTCCCAACAGATGACACAGTTGAATCGTCAGTACAATACCAATTTCTTTTCAGATCCCGGCGATACCAATAATTGCCAATAATACCATTGATTGCCGGAACAGAACCAGTATACACAGAGCTATGCCCGGCTGCGGTATAAGTGGGTGTATAGGGTATGAATGTATTCTCACAACTAAAGCCCTGGTTCAGCATCCGTTTGAAACCGCCGGGTGAATAACGGTCGTAAAAACGATAGAGATAATCCCATCTCATTTGATCGATCACAATTCCAACTACTAATTTAGGTCGTTGAACAGACTGAGCCTGAACAAAACTGCCAGCAAACATTGTGCATCCAATCAGCAGTGTTGTTGATAGTTTCATAAGCCAAAAAAATTTTAGCAAATGTAAGGGTATAATACTGTTAATCTGGCAGCACTAATCACTGGATAACATTCTATTCATTACAAGAAGAATACAGGAAGATAACCAGCAGAGGAGATATCAATCGATTGTTTGACTGCAAAAACCTACAACCATTTTTTAAAGGCAAGAGCAGCCGCAATTGACAACCCACCAACAACCCACCACAGTGTCGTAAAACCTGCATGCTCGGCCAATTGAGCGCCACCCATAGGCCCAAGAGTTTGCGCAGCCGACCAGGCCATCGTATAAAGCGCCGCATATTGCCCACGGTTGTTATGCTGGGTCCGGCTTATCCAGTAGCTGTTCATAAATGGCATAGACAGTATTTCGCCAAATGTTACCAGGGTGATCATACAAAACCCTATGAATGCACCATGAAATGGGATGTTTAACAACCAAAACGAAAGACCCGTTAACAGAACGCCACTGGTGATATACACCATACTTTTTCGTTTGCCTTCCAGTTTATAGACCAGTATCATTTCTATCAGGGCAATGATGACCCCATTAATCGCCATGAGCAAACCGATATAAGGCTCGGAAAGATGAAGATGCCTTTTAAAATAAACAGGGATATTGGTGAATATCTGGAAAAAGCAGCTGGCGAATAACGTTGTCACCAAAATAAAAATGATAAATGTTTTATCACGGAAGGCTGAAAGAGCAGGAGCCGGTGCTGCTTCCTGCGAAGTTTCAGCAACAGCACGGTTTACCGGTTTGAGAAAAAGTACCATGACGATTGCTGCAAGAATATTGGTAATGCCGTCTACCCAAAACAACAATTCATAATTGATCTTTGCAAGAATTCCACCGATGGCACTTCCAACAGCCCAGCCAATATTGATCGCCAGCCTGTTTAATGCATAGGATCGGGTACGGTTTTCTTCCTTGCTATAAAAAGCGATAGCCGTTGAATTTGCCGGGCGAAAAGCCTCACCCACAAAACTTACCAGGAAAGTGAAAAGACAGATGAGTGGATAGGTTTTCATCTGGCCCAATAAAATAAAAAGAATACCACCTCCGGTGAGTGTAATTAGCTGAACAGGATAGTAGCCAATTTTATCGGTCAGTTTACCACCGATATATGCCCCGCAAAACGCACCCAACCCGAACAAACCAAACACCACGCCTGCCTGTCCTACCGAATAACCCATTTCAGGACTGGTGAGATACAGTGTCATAAACGGAACTACCATTGTACCGCTCCGGTTGATCAGCATGATCAATGATAACAACCAGGTAGAATGAGATAATCCTGAATATGCATTTTTATATGTCAGTGCTGTTGCTTTGAGCATAAATCGCCGCAAAGGTATCGGCAATAAAATCAAAGCTGTCGCCATTTATAAAGAAAAATGCTTTCTTATCAAATTGGGAGAGGCCACTAACCGGTTTTGGTGATTGACAGTAAATAAAAACAAATGTGCTGCAAGCTTATTTCAGACCTGACAAAGAAATATATTCATTTTCCATTTCAAGAAATGCATCATTGAGCAGCGTGGTGACGGGGCCTGCCTTACTATTTCCAATGATCTTTTCATCAATTTGTGTTACAGGAAGAAGCCGCTTGGTAGTACTTGTCATAAATACTTCGGCTGCATTTTTAACTTCGTTCAAACTTACTGTGCGCAGCTCAACATTTAGTTTCGTTGTGGCTAGTTCAATCAGTTTTTTACGGGTAATGCCCGGCAATACATGTTCGGCCGGCGTAATAAGGGTACCGTTTTTATCAATGATAAATATATTGGAGCGGGGAAATTCTGACACCAAGCCATGTTTGTGGTACAGTACATCTGCAGCGTTCCTTTCTTTTATTTCTTTCTGCAGCCATACACCCATTAAATAGTTGATGGATTTTACCTCCGGCAATTCCCGCAGGTATTCATGTGTAATCACTTTGATGCCCTTGCTGAATTTGTTAGCATCTGTTAATTGAACGGCATGCTGCGTGATAATAAAATTGGGTGTCGATAATTCATAACCGTCCGTAGCATAACCACCTGTTATCAATAATTTAACACCCGTATCCGACAAATCGTTCCTTGTGATTAATTCATGAATAATGTTTTTCAAATCATCCCTTGTATACGGCGCCGGCAGGTGCATACCTTCCACTGAATTATAAAAGCGGGCCAGGTAATCATCCAGGAATAACGGAACATAATTCCTGGTTCTGAAAAAATCAAATGCTGCATAACCTCTCTGAATCGAAAGATCATTTAGTCGGAGTTGAGCGTTTTCTTCTTCAATAAATTGTCCGTTTACAAAGGCGATCATTCGGGAATACTTTTATATTTTTTTAATAGCGGAATCACTTTTTCCAGTGGAAGTGCTTCTATTGTACGTCCGTTTTTTCCGCGCATTGTTTCTGCTTTGAAAAGAGAATTTAATATTGCTTCCCCGGTAGCTTCAATCGCCGCCATAAAAAGAGGAGAGGTCTCATCATTGCGCAAAACATTTTGAGACTGCAATAACTCCCTGCTTTCATGTAACACTCTTACGGATTGATGCGTGGAAAATGCAATGACATAATCACCGCTGCCATTGCTGGCAATACCGCCTGTTTTAGCCAAACCCATAAAAGCTCTTTTGGCCAGGCGTTCAAGATTCCTGGAGTCCAGCGGAGCATCAGTTGCTACCACTATCATGCAGCTTCCATCAACCGGATCATTCAAGCGATCACTCAGGTAAAACTTTTTTAGTTCTTCACCTACCGGCACTCCGTCAATTTGTAAGACCCCACCAAAATTGGTTTGAACCAAAACACCGACTGTATAACCACCGAGACTTTGGGGAATTACTCTTGATGATGTGCCAATCCCGCCTTTGAAACCAAAACAAACTGTACCGGTTCCCGCACCGACATTGCCTTCTGCTACGGCGCCTGCTTGCGCATGTTGAATGGCTTGTATTACATCATCACTTTTTACATGTCGACCGCGGATATCATTTAAATAGCCATCATTGGTTTCCCCCACAACAGCATTCACCGACTGTACATTTTCGTTACCGGCCTGCGACAAGGTATACCTGGTAACGCCTTCGATGCCGGTTGAAACATTTAAGGTATTGGTTAAAATAACAGGCGACTCAATATTTCCCAATTCCTGTACCTGTGTAACACCTGCCAGTTTACCGAAGCCATTGCCCACAAAAACAGCAGCCGGTACTTTCTGTTGAAACAAATTACCATCATGTGGTAAGATGGCGGTAACTCCTGTACGGATTGAATCGGCTTTGATCAATGTTGTGTGACCAACCTTTACGCCGGCAACATCTGTTATAGCATTTAATTTCCCTTTGGCTAAGACACCAATCTTTATTTTATAGTCTGAAAGGCGGCCACGGCCTTGTGAAAATGCTTTTTGCGTAAAGAACATTGATAGGAATAAAAGCGCTGTTATAAAACCTAATTGCCGCATTTAATTTTATTTATTTCCATTCAAACTTATACAAACCTGCTTGTACGGCACGAACAAAATTTTCATTTTGGGGTATAAAAGAAGCTGTTTAAAAATGCAAGTAGAACGCTGATTATTCTGATTTATCAAGATAAAATCAGCGAAAAACATCGCCATCTTAAATATCTGCGCCTGCCTGCCGTCAGGCAAGTTCTGAAAAATTTAAACAGGTTCCAGCCACAGACAAGAGAGTCTATAAACAAACAAGCCTCGCTGAATGGCGAGGCTTGCTGATTTTTTATGCATTTCGGTTGATACAATTGAGATCTTCAAACGCAACCTCCAAACGCTTGATAAAGGTTTCCTCTGCTTTGCGAAGCCAGACACGGGGATCGTAATATTTTTTGTTGGGAGAGTCAGCGCCGGAAGGATTACCCAACTGACCTTGTAAATAGGCTTCATTCTTCTTGTAGTTGTCCAGCACACCTTCCCAGAAGGCCCATTGAAGATCGGTATCCAGGTTCATTTTGATTGCGCCGTAACCAATTGCTTCGCGGATCTGGTGTTGAGGAGAACCGCTGCCACCATGAAACACGAAATAAACAGGTTTAGCACCCGTTTTCAAATTCTTTTCGATATACACCTGGCTGTTATTCAAAATTTCGGGACGCAGTTCCACGTTACCGGGTTTATACACTCCGTGCACATTACCAAAAGCAGCAGCAACAGTGAACATACTTCCTACTTTACTTAATTCTGTATACGAATAAGCTACATGCTCCGGCTGCGTGTACAATTTATCATTCTCCACGTCGCTGTTATCAACGCCATCCTCTTCACCACCGGTAACACCCAACTCAATCTCGATGCTCATTCCCAGGGGTTTCATTCGTTTGTAAAATTCTACCGAGGTTTGAATATTTTCCTCCAATGTTTCTTCGCTAAGATCCAGCATGTGTGAACTAAAAAGCGGCTGACCTTTTTCTTTATAAAATTGTTCGCCGGCATCAATCAAACCACTGATCCAGGGTAACCATTTCTTTGCGGCGTGATCGGTGTGCAATACAACCGGCACACCATAATATTTTGCAACATTGTGAATATGCAGAGCACCGGATATACCGCCGGAAATGTTGGCCTGCATTTTATCGTTTGGCATTCCTTTACCAGCGATAAATTGCGCACCGCCGTTTGAAAATTGAATGATAACAGGTGAGTTGACCTTTGCAGCAGCTTCTAATGTGGCATTAATCGTGTTGGTGCCAGTGGTGTTTACAGCAGGTAAAGCAAATTGGTTGTCTTTGGCATCTTTGTAAAGGGCTTCCAGTTCTTCACCGAACAGTACCCCGGCTTTGTACTTTTTCATTGCAACAGTTTCTTCTTTAAGTAAAATAATTGGTTTTAAAAGAGGCAGCAACCGTAAAAAGAGCGCTAATATAGTTTATTTATCATTAGTGTGCCGGACAACTCATTTCATGGGGCGTCGTAATGCGAACAATCGTAAGTCGATAAATGTATAGACCTTCTTAAAAGTTTTAATCACTGTCTTTCCCAACATTTCGCTGAACCAGCAACAAGTTTTTTTGGAGCGTTTGTTTTAAGTGCCTTTTTACAACTTGTCCCATCGATTGACACTTATTGAAGACCGTAGTATGCAGGTGAGCATTCAGTTCTTGTTTCAATTGTTCTACTTTCTCAGGTACCGATATTTTATCCAACGACATGATATCCAGCAGTTCTTTGATCCGATAACGGGAGGAAGCCAACCTGAAAGTGATCATGGTTCTTTCTTCGGCCTGGTACTGAGCGATGGATTCTTTATTCAAATGTTTCAGGCAAAGATCGACATAGGGATAATTTTCTTTGAAAAACTGTGGCAGGTACAAATTCTTTCTTCCTTCATACGACTGCTGATCGAAATCAATTGCACGGATGCGGTATTGATAATCCTCGATATCGGGTGTAATATCGATCACAAAATTATAGCTCCGCATATCGCCCAGCAAGCGAACAAAACAACGTTCATTGAACTTCACAAATTCCTTTGCCAATCTTATTCGATTAATATTCGGATCGGTTTTCATCTGTTGAATAAACGCATCACCCGGTATTCCGGGAATATGTTCTTCCACCAAAGTATTATCGCAGGTAAAAAAAGTAATGCGGTTAGGCGATAAGATATGTTCTAATTCCAAACCATAAATGCGGGATGCATCAGCTATCTTGATATAATAATGATCATAATTGTCATTGTATTTATTGACAATACGGATGCGAAACGGATGAGAATTACCAAATGTGCAATAGTCGATCCGGGCGACATCCAAATGGCTGGTATAAGTAAAATCGCCTTCGGTTTTAAGGATGGCATAAATTTTCACTAATCCATCGCGGATAAAATCCCAGTCTCTTTTATCATAAATGGTTTTCTCCCACAGCGTGTCACGGCCATTTTTGTCTTTGATAGGAACGGAAAACGTATAATGCAAAAGATCTTTATACAACACAGGAAGCTTTACTTCCCGCCCATGATGCTTGAGGTAGGAGCGAAGCCCCGTACTGACCGGGAACATAGGTTTTTTCCGGGAGGGCTTATCCACTTTCGTTTTTTCGTGGTCATTATCATGGTCTGCAAAACTCATGGATGGAAGTTACGAATCCTTCGCCAAAACAGGGGATCGCTCCATGTTAGTGATAGTAGAAAACTGATGCAACAGCTAATGCAAATTCCCAACACTTAACCGTCAACTGATCAACTCTCAACAATTAAACGCTGCAATTCCATAAAATAACGGGGCGCATATTGTAACCGGCTGCCATACCAACTAAACATTTCACCATCTACCAGTAAGATCTTAGTGTCCGGCAAATGTGGCTGCAATTGTTCGGCATGTTTTTGTTTGAATGGGAATGGCTCAGACGAAAGAAGCAAAAGTTTTAAGTTCTGCGCTTTAAGTTCATCAATGCTCACTTCGGGATAACGGGCTTTATCGGCAAACACATTTTTAAGTCCTGCCGCATCCAACATCGAGTTGATGAATGTATCACCACCAACGGTCATGTAGGGATCATTCCAGATCAGGTAACAGGTACCCCCGCCCCCTAAAGGGGAGTCAGGAAGCGGAAGTTGGTTAAATCCTTCTTTTATTAAAGTAATAAGTTCCTTCGATTTATTCGCTCTATTAGTAATCAATCCTATTTGTTCGATCATGTCATACGCATCCCCGAGGTTATTGATATCGCTTACCCATACAGGATAAAATTTAGCAAGTTCTTCAACCTGTTCTTTCACATTCTCTTCTTTATTGGCGATGATCAGGTCAGGTGCTAATTGATGGATAGTTGATAGGTTGATTTTCTTTGTGCCGCCTACCCGGATTTTGGAATAAAACCATTCGGCTGGGTGAACGCAAAATTTTGTGATGGCAACAACTTCTTCGTCGAGGCCCAGGGAACATAATAATTCTGTTTGTGAGGGAACTAAAGAAACAATACGGCGTGGGGTAGTAGCAAGGGAGACCGTTCTTCCTGTTTGATCTGTAAAGGAAAACATCAGCTGTTTTGCTGCAATTTATACCAATTAGATTTGAGAAAGAGTCATTCATCAATCTCCTTCTCAAATCAGCATTGGCGTCGCCCGTCCTTGAGTGAATAACTTTTATAATGAGGTCTGGTATAAGCAAAGAGCTTGGGGAGAGGTCTTTATCACCGCGCCTCCTGCTATCCTTCGACATGCTCAGGACTTAGCAGGAGGGTTCCGGACTGTTAATTTCTTTTCATGGATTTGGACACGGTGACTTACGTTCGTTCTTCAGGGATTGGATTTGGTTTTCCCGGTTTTGGATTCGGATGATTTTCTTAAGGATCGTTGGATTGGTTTTTCTCCCAGGATTTTGGTTCGCTTTTCTAAGGATGTTGGATCTTATATATTCTTTGAACTAATCTTAAAAAGTAGAAGTTGATTGATACTGGATTTCGAATCGTTTGGTTTTCTAAGGATTGGGTTTTAAAATTAAATCGATACTTGGACGGTTGGTTTTTATCTGGATGATATTGGACTAATGATTGAATTCAATCAATCAACTTCTGAAACAAAAATAATTATGATTCCTTTAGCATCACAGAGCAAAACTGCTCTATTTTTAATGTCAGTTTTTCCTGAAATAATGGTAAATGGACCAATTTTTAATTGCGGAAAAAGCGATAGAAAGAATGGTATTTATACGAAAAAGGCTGGCGCAAACGTTACCAGCCTTGTTTTAAATCAAGTGTTGCGGTATTGTGCGGCTATTTGCTTAACGCCTGCAATACATCGTACTTCGTAATAATATGGTAACTGCCTGCCTCATCCTTTGCCAAAACGGCGCCGTTGCCTTTGTTGATGAGAGAGCTTAATTTTTCTACCGGGGTATCAAACGCTACCACGGGTAACATAGGCTCCAGCACATCACTTACTTTCGAGTTTTTAATCTCGGGGTTGTCAAATATTTTTTGGAATAAACCACCTTCGCTAATCGCACCGACGGGGCCTTCGCCATTCATCACCGGTATCTGTTCTATATCATATTTTTTCATCAGTTCCACTGCTTCCGCTACGGTTTGGGTGGGCTCTACAGTGATCAGGCGTTTGGTGCCCCTTGAGCTAATCACATCTTTAAAAGTTTTTACGTCGAGAAAACCTCTTTCAATCATCCATTGATCATTATAAATTTTCCCTACATAGCGGCTGCCATGATCGTGAAAAATGCAAACCACCAGGTCATCTTTCTTCAATTTGTTCTTCAGTTGCATTAATCCCTGTATACAGCTACCGGCACTGTAACCACAAAATATCCCTTCTTCTTTCGCCAGTTTCCTTGCCATAATGGCGCCGTCTTTATCTGTCACCTGTTCGAAATGATCGATCACACTCATGTCATAATTCTTCGGTACAAAATCTTCGCCAAAGCCCTCTGAAATGTAGGGATGTACTTCATTCATATCAATTTCACCGGTCCGGAAATATTTGGTTAGTAATGATCCGTATACATCAATGGCCCATACCTGGATATTGGGATTTTTTTCTTTGAGATACATGGCAGTGCCCGTGATAGTTCCGCCTGTACCTGCGGTGCACACGAGATGGGTGACTTTTCCGTCAGTTTGATTCCATATCTCGGGCCCTGTAGTTTCATAATGCGCCAACCGGTTAGCAAGATTATCATATTGGTTCATATGATAAGAGTTGGGAATCTCTTTCGCCAGTCTTGCTGCTACGCTGTAATAGCTCTTGGGGTCTTCAGGCAATACATTCGTAGGACAAACGATTACTTCCGCACCTACTGCCTTTAATATATCTGCCTTTTCTTTTGATTGCTTATCGGTTGTAACAAAAACACATTTATAGCCCTTTACCACGGCGGCCAATGCAAGACCCATACCGGTATTACCACTCGTGCCTTCAATAATGGTACCGCCGGGTTTTAATTTTCCTTGTTGCTCCGCCACTTCTACCATCTTCAGCGCCATCCGGTCTTTTATGGAATTGCCGGGATTGAAATAATCCACTTTTGCCAGTACAGTGCAGGGAAAATCTTTGGTTATTTTATTGAGCCGGATCAAAGGGGTATTGCCGATGGTTTCCAGTATGTTATTCTTAATATCCATTACAAACATTTGTTGCAGAGCAAAGGTAAGCATCCTGAGCGAAGTCGGAGAATGGCCGAAGTCGAAGGATACCGCTGAAGAAATTTTCAATATCCAATTTTCAATGCTCAATGTTCAATTGAGATTTCCTAAGTAAGGAGCATTGAATTGTGACTACTGAGTGTTGTTTTTAGCCAGCCTTTGTGCTACTATGATCGTTTGTTGTGTCACACTCTTGTACGTTCGGTCCGCTATTCAGCAATAATGATTGAGCCTTTGCTTCATGATCACCATCTATCATAACAGGAACGAAGCGGGCAATGGAGCAATTTGTCGGGATATTCAAAGAGAAAGTTTAAAATATTCAGCAAGCTTTTTTTGTCCTTTGGCCGTAATAATAATTTCTCTCGAGTTTTTAATTTTTCTTACCCAATCAGAGGAAAGCATTTTATCAAGTAATGATGCTGCAAGTGAGCCCGCCATATGATTTCGTCGCTCACTCCAGTCAAGACACGGACGTATAAATGAACGCCTTTGTAATTTCAAATCATCAATATGGATATCCAGGTTTGAAAACCATTTTTCTCCCTTCTTAGTTATTTCAAAAGTATTGTTACTATCAATAATTATTTTTTGCTTCAACAAACTATCGGTTAGTAATACACCTACTTTGCCGGCTAAATGATCGTAGCAGGTTCTGCAATATTTAACAGGAGACAAATTATTTACAAATTGGTTGTTTTTACCCGTAACCGGCTGAGGTATAAGATTAGCCATTGCCTCTATCGCATAAGCAATTTCTTTCCGGGAAAATTTATAATACTTATGGCGGCCCTGATTTTCTACCGAAAGTAGCCCAGCCTGCACCAGTTTGCTCAAATGCATGCTTATATTCTGCGCTGATGTATCAGCTGTAATAGCTAATTCTGTTGCAGTAAAAGCCTTGCCATCTAATAACGTCCATAGAATAGTGGCTCGTGTGGGATCACCGATCAACGAAGCCATTTGTTTAAATTGATTCTCCATTGTATGTATTTCATACTTCAGCCCGAAATGAAGTATTCATGAATAAAGCTACATAATCTTGCAGAAGAATAACAACAAACAGTAATGGTAAATACATTGTTTTTGCAATCAGAAATGCAGGACCCGTATCAATTTTACAGAACAATGCTCTATGAAAACCCTGTGTTTTGGGATAGCAGCAACAACATTTGGGCAATCTATTCCTATCGAAACTGTAAAGCTGCTCTTTTGGATCCTGCTGTATTGATTCCCCCGCTCAATCAGAACAACACAAATAATTTAAATGAATATGCGTTGGCGATTGATGGCAGGCTGGCAAGGATAAGTAACGGGGTCCAGCATGAGATTTCCAGAAAAACCGCTTTGTTTTTGTTTGAAAATATGCAAAGCGTTTCTCTGCCAGAAATAATAAACCGTTTACTGCCCGGTAAAAATGTTAATAATGAAACAGATTGGGTGAATAAGGTTTGCAAGCGACTTCCCGTTGATATTATATTGAAAAGCTTTGACTTCAACACGGATGCATATGATGTTATTTCAAACAATATCGGTCAGCTTATAAAACTAATGTTGCCTGGTAAAACACCTGAACAGGTCTCAGTTATCAATCCGGTCTCAAAGGAAGTATGGACCATCACTGAAAGACATATTCTTTCTACAAAATTTCACAAGACTATTACAACTGAATTAGCTGAAAAATATGGAGCCGGTAAAGACGAAATCCTTTCTTTATGTGTAAGCAATCTTATCGGGTTGCTCATTCAGAGTTATGATGCCGGAAGAGGTATATTAAGTAATTCGTTGCTGCAAGTGCTCGGCAGGGAAATGCTGCTTCCAACTCATATTAACAAAGAATATCTGCAAAAATATGTGGTCGAAACATTAAGGTTTGATCCCCCTATTCATAACACAAGAAGAATAGCAGCTTCTTCTATTACAATCGGCAATCGTGAGATCAAAAAAGGACAGATGATGTTAATAGTGCTTGCGGCGGCCAACCGGGACCCTAGAAAATTTAACAACCCGGATAGTTTCAATATTGAAAGAACCAATAATAATGAACACTTAACTTTTGGAATTGGTTCTCATGGGTGTTTAGCCCAACATTTCTCTGTAAATATGGCAACAGCAGCATTATCATATCTTTTTGAAAAATATAATTCGATTAAACTGGTTGAAAAAGAGATTCAATACGAGCCTGTTATCAATGCAAGGCTTCCAATAAATATTTCGATCTCTCTTAGATAATAAAATTAAAATTATGATAGCAGTAATTTTTGAGGTAATTCCGGCATCCGGCAAAAAAGATGAATATCTTACTATAGCAGCCGAATTAAAGCCTGTACTGGAAAAAATTGAGGGCTTTATTTCCGTTGAGCGATTTCAAAGTATTAATGATCCCGGAAAGATGCTGTCATTATCATTCTGGAAAGATGAAGAAAGCATCAAACAGTGGCGCAATACTGAAATGCACCGGCTTGCTCAATCAAAGGGTAGGGAAAATATATTTAAGGATTATCACCTCAGGATAGCCAATGTCAACCGTGATTATGGAATGTTTGACAGGAGAGAAGCACCTGCGGATAGCAAGATGTTTCATAATGGAAAAGCAGGTTAGCAAAGCATTCACCAGGACTCATATCAATTCAGTAAAAACAAAAACCCTCCTGCGAACAGAAGGGTTGTACCGGACCTGATGATAATTCACCAAGCATTGTCAAATTAAATAATCTCTTGTTTCCCTTTCCTTTGGAGAGGGGTTAGGGGTGAGGTTAAGCTTCTTCGCGGAACTGTTTTCGTTTATTGGCAAAATAACGATCCAGCAAAAACAATCCCAATATTACATTGATCATCATGAACGCATTGACCCAATCATTATTAAACATCTTGCTATAATCTACTTTGGCTAAATCGACCGGAAGTTTAGAATCTCCCTGTACACTCCAATCTACCTGGCCGAAACCATACACCAGGAAGCCAACGATCAGGGTAATAAAAAATAGTGCGATGCCGCGAATGATATTTTTATTGATATAGGTTTTGCTTGCAGGCGCAATATGCAGTTTGCTGATTTCTTCCATCACATTTTTAGTGAATCGCATGGAAGGAGCTTCCAGTTCCGATGACTGCAATAGCTGCTGCACTTTCAGCAGTTCGCCATATTTGTCACGCCACCCGGCATTGGTTGCAATCAATTGCTCAATGATGGTTTTCTCTTCAACAGTCGCAACCCCATCTATATAATCCCACAAACGTCCTTCTATATTTTCATGTGCATTCATATCATTTCTGTTTAGGGTTAGTGTAAATCTTTTACTTCCTGTGAAAAATAAGTTTCCATTTTTTCTTTTAATCTTGTCCGGGCCCGATGCAGCCTGACCTTGGCCGTATTGGTTTCTATACCTAATATCTGCGCTATTTCTTCCAGCGTTTGCTCACCTTTATAAAACAAAGTTATAACGGCTGCATCGTCTGTACTCAGCATTTTGATGGCGTTGTTGACCATCGACACCCTTGACTTTTGTTCTACCAGGTTGGCCCGCATTCCTGAATCCTGGCTATCGGCCACTTCAAACACTTTTTCATTATCTAACGAATGAACTTCCAATTTCTTTTTTCTTAAAAAACTAATGCAAGTAGTGTTTACAATAGTATATAACCAGGTGCTGAATTTGGAAGCTCCTTTAAAATCTGCCAGGGCCCGGTATGCTTTTATAAATATGTCCTGTGATACCTCTTCGGCATCTTCCCGGTTTTTGGTAAAACGTAAGGCCAGGGTAAATACATAGTTTTGATAGCGGCTAACCAAAGCTGCGTAAGCTTGTTGGTCGCCGCCAATAACTTTGCTAATAAGCTCATTATCATTCAGTCCGGTAGACATGTATCTATAAGACTACAATTGGTGAGTTTTGGTTACAACGTAAAGTACGATTTTATCCCGCAAACCATCCTTTGACAAGCTCGGGAGGGTTTCGAAGGATTTTCTACTCCTAACCTAATATATTATATTGGAAAATTGCTTGTAACCTGTTTGAAACAGGTGTAGTCATAGTTATTGTACAACGATTTTTAAAAAAGTTTGGAAATGACTGTAACCTGGGTTTAAAAGCTGTAGTCATAGAAGAACAAAACACAAACAAACTACTTAAAAAATAAAATTTACAATTATGAGCGGTCCAGAAGTTTTAGTTCCACTAACCATGTTCGCAGGCGGATTTGCTATGATATTCGGCATTGTTTATCTGAAAACAAGGCAAAATCTAGCCATGATAGAGAAAGGCATGAATCCCAAAGAATTTGCCAATAGGCCAGCACCCTACAAAAACTTGAAATGGGCCTTATTATTAATCGGTGCAGGCGTTGGTTTATTTTTGGCTTATTTGCTGGATAATTATGTGCTATATCAAAATCTCCGCAACGGTCACTATGACGATGATAAAAACATACCGATCTATTTTGCATTGATCGCTATCGGAGGAGGGTTAGGCCTTTTCGGTTCATATAAAATGGAAAAGAAATGGTGGGATGACAACAAAATAAATAATCAACAATAATCAACCAGTACTTTATCCTGCAAGCAGTCCGCCGGGGCGGACTGCTTTTTATTTCTTTACCTGTTCAAATGCCTTTGCAAAAACAGTGTCCTCGCTATTCAGCACCTGGAAGTAACCGCTGTTTCTCCAGCGAAACCTCGCCAGGTAGGCTTCTAATCTCTTTTGCAAGGTTTCTTTTTGTTTTGGGGTAACGCCTTCGAGCTTAGCAGAATCTTTTTTTGCATACACTACAAATTGCTTCCACATATCTTCCAACTGGTTAAATTTTTTTATATAGTCAGTTGGTGAACTATACTGGTCTATTTGCTTTTTATGCTGTAAATAATAGGTGTACACAAAACTATTGAAGCTGCCATTTACAAAAAGCTTATTCACACTTCTTGGATAAGTAGCTGTATCAATTGGCACAAAAATATCGGGCATGATGCCACCACCACCATACACAATCCTTCCTGCGGCTGTTTTATATTCTTTTCCATTATTGACTTTGTTGGAATCAGCATATAATGATTCACCGTTGGAATAGCGTTCCCATATCTCATCCATATACACTTTTTTCCCTTTATCATAGGGACGTTGAATGCTGCGGCCAAGCGGTGTATAATAGCGGGCAACGGTCAGGCGGATGGCTGATCCGTCACTCAGTTGATATTGTTCCTGCACTAACCCTTTACCGAAAGTACGACGCCCGATTATATCCGCCCTGTCCCAATCTTGTAAAGCACCGGCAAGCACTTCACTGGCACTGGCAGAAAGTTCATCTACAAGGATTGTCAATTTTCCTTTTTCAAAAAGCCCGGGACGCTTGCAACGATATTCTCTCTTCTTACTGTTTGTTCCTTCGGTATAAACAACCAGTTTATCGCCTTCTAAAAATTCATCCGCCATATCAATGGCTTCATTCATATAACCGCCGCCATTGCTGCGCAAATCGTAAATAAGCGCCTGCAAGCCCTGTTTTTTTAAACTCTCCAGGGCGGCCATAAATTCTTCGTAACTATTCTCGGTAAATTTATTCAGCTTGATATAGCCAGTGGTATTGTCAATCATATAAGCCGCATCAACAGCTGATACAGGAATACTTCCCCTGGTAACCTTGATGGTTTTGACATGGTCGTTTCTTGAAATTTGAATGGTCGCAACGGATCCTCTCTCACCTCTTATATATTCTTTTATTTTAGAAGTAGGCAAGCCGATCAATGATGAATCACCCACCTTCAAAAGTTTGTCGCCTATTTGTAAACCGGCTTTATCACTGGGGCCACCCGGAATGACGTAAACAATATTGACCGTGTCATTGAAAATATTAAACTCCACACCAATACCGTCAAAATTGCCGGCGAGGTCCTCATTCGCTGCCTTTAGTTCTACAGGGGGGAAATACACGGAGTGAGGATCCAGTTCATTCATCATTTCTTTGATAGCACCTGATTGAATAGAATCAGTGTTGACCTTATCGACATATTTTAACCTGATCAGATCAAGAGCTTCCTGCAGCGATGTAGTCTTAGAAACTTTTAAAAAACCTCTGCTGCTACCGCTATTACCCATTTTATATCCGAAGAACATTCCTGCTATCAATACCATTGAAAAGATCAGTGGTAGCCACACTTGCAGTTTTTTATTTCCCATCATCTAACTTTACATTAATTTGGCGCAAAATACTGGATTTGAACGGAATGTTTTTTTCGTTCATCCATTTCAACAAATCTTTATATGGATTCGGTAAAATTGATAGCTGATAGCGGTGCTACCAAGGCTGAGTGGAGTCTTATTACGAACGGAAAACGAAAAACATTTCTCACACAAGGTATTAGCCCTTATTTCTTGAACCAGGCAGAGATTAGTGCCTTGCTTTTGAAAGAATTAAAACCAAAGCTAAAAAATATCCAGGTAGACGAGATCTATTATTATGGTACCGGTTGCGCCAGCGCTGAAAATGCAAAACTGATGAAAAAAGCCATCAGGGCCGTTTTTCCTGAAGCAGCCATTGATGTAAATCACGACCTGTTGGCGGCAGCAAGAGCTTTGTGTGGTAACCAAAAAGGAATTGCCTGTATTTTAGGAACAGGATCTAACTCGTGTTATTATAGCGGAAAGAAAATTGTGACCAATAGCCCGGGCCTTGGTTATGTGCTGGGCGATGAAGGCAGTGGTGCCTATTTGGGCAAAAGGGTGTTGCAATATTATTTATACAACACCTTTGATGACGAATTGCGGGGCCGGTTTGATGTTACCTATCTGACCAATGCGGCGGAGATATTAGAAAATGTTTATAAAAATCCATTACCCAATCGTTATCTTGCCAGCTTTGTAATGTTTCTTGCAGAAAACAGGGGTCATTACATGATCGAAAATATCATTGAAGATTGCCTGAACGATTTTTTCTTTACACATTTATGTAAGTATAAAGAAATATGGAGTCACCCGGTCAACTTTGTGGGCAGTGTAGCCTTTGGATTTAAGGATGTACTGGAAGAATTGTGTCACAGTTATGAATTTGAATTAGGAAAAGTTTTAAAGAAACCTATGAGCGGCCTCATAGAGTACCATAGCTAAACGAAGATGTATGGCGTTTGAAAAAATTACAGAAAAGTCGAGTTCGTATCATCACCTGGAAAAAATGAGTGTGGCTGATCTGTTGTCCAATATCAATAAAGAAGATCAATTAGTACCCGATGCGGTTGCAAAAGCAATTCCCCAGATAGAAAAATTGGTAGAGGCCGTTAGCGACAAGATGCTCATGGGTGGCCGTTTATTTTATATTGGCGCTGGCACCAGTGGCCGTTTGGCTGTGGTCGATGCCAGTGAATGCCCGCCTACTTATGGTGTTCCATACGGATTGGTGATTGCGATCATTGCTGGTGGAGATAAAGCCATTACAACGGCTGTTGAATTTGCCGAAGATGATAAAGAACAGGGATGGAAAGATCTGCAGGCGCATAATGTATCCGATAAAGATGTGGTGATTGGCATAGCAGCAAGCGGAACCACTCCTTATGTAATTGGCGCATTGGATGAATGCCGCAGGAACGGGATTTTAACCGGGAGCATCTCCTGTAATCCAGACTCACCCGTTAGCGCAGCAGCCGATTTCCCAATAGAAGTGGTAGTGGGGCCTGAATTTGTAACCGGCAGCACCAGGATGAAAAGCGGAACCGCTCAAAAGCTTGTGCTGAATATGATCTCCACTTCCGCTATGATCCAACTGGGCAGGGTAGAGGATAATAAAATGGTGAACATGCAATTGACCAACGAAAAATTGGTTGACCGAGGAGTAAAGATGTTGATGGATAGGCTGGGTGTTACCGATTATGAGCAAGCAAAGAAGTTATTGCTACAATATGGCAGTGTAAAAAAAGCTGTTGCCGCAGCCGCTGCAAAATAACTAACAGTAGTTTGCTGTGCAATATTTGAATGGGCAGAAATTAAATTTTCTAATCATTCTTCTGTATATTGCGCCCTATTAAAAAATCGTGTTGAATAATAGTCATATCATCTCCTCCTCTGCAGTGGGCTCTACTTCCACTACCACTACTATTATTACAACAATCCGCTAAAGCGGATTATACTTATTATATCACCCCCGGGGCTTAATCGCTGAATCTTCAAAAGGAAGAACTTTGTTTACACATAATTGAAATCATTTAAATAAATAATCGGTCATGCAGGTTTTAAAATTTGGTGGTACATCAGTAGCCAATGCAGATAATATCAATAAGGTCATCGCCATTGTAAAAGAGTCAATAAAAAAAGATAAGACGATAGTGGTTGTTTCGGCACTGGGTGGTGTCACGGATCTGTTGCTGGGAGCGGCAGCACTGGCGGCTGATGGTGATGAAGCGTACAAGAATAAATTGAATTTACTCGAACAGCGTCATTTGGAAGCGGCCAAACAGTTGATACCCGTTGCCAATCAAAGCCAGTTGCTAAGCCTGGTGAAAAAAAGCTGCAATGAAATTGAAGACATCTGCAATGGTATTTTTTTGCTGCGTGAACTTACACCCCGTTCAAAAGATCGTATCGGCAGCTATGGTGAATGGCTCTCCTCACAAATTATTTCTGCTGCATTCAGGGCAGCAGGCGTAGAAAATGTGTGGAAGGACACAAGGGAACTGATCGTGACCAACGCCAATTTTACCAATGCAGAAGTTGATTTTGCGGCAACTTCTCAAAATATCACTGAATTCTTTCCTCACCAGGATGCTTCACTTTTTATCGTTCCGGGTTTTATTGCCGCAACAAGCAATGGTGTTACAACTACACTAGGCAGAGGCGGATCTGATTATACTGCTGCTATTATTGCAGCAGCGCTAACCTCTAAAAACCTGGAGATATGGACAGATGTCAGCGGTATGATGACAGCCGATCCGCGATTGACAGCCAATGCCCGCATCATTCCGCATATTTCTTACCAGGAAGCGATGGAGTTATCTCATTTCGGCGCCAAGGTTATCTATCCGCCAACCATACAACCGGTGATGACAAAAAACATTCCTGTATGGATCAAAAACACTTTTGCGCCGGAAGATAAAGGAACATTGATCGAGTCAATTGCCAACAAAAACGGAAACATCGTAAGGGGTATTTCATGCATCAACAATATTGCATTATTGAGTCTCGAGGGAAGCGGTATGATCGGCATACCTGGTTTTTCAAAAAGATTATTTGAAGCATTAAGCAATGAAAAAATCAATGTCATATTAATCACCCAAAGCTCATCGGAGCATTCCATCTGTGTAGCGGTAGACGCAGTTTCTGCCAGCAAAGCGAAACAAGCTGTTGATCATGCTTTCGCCAATGAGATCGCTTTGGAAAAAGTGGAGCCGCTGAAAATTGAAATAGAACACTCTATTGTTGCATTAGTGGGAGAAAATATGAAGAGCCACCCTGGTATCAGTGGCCGCATGTTCAGCGCCATGGGCAGAAATGGTGTCAATATCCGCGCCATTGCACAAGGTTCTTCCGAAAAAAATATTTCTGCGGTTATCGCCACCAAAGACGTTCGCAAAGCAATCAACGTGTTGCACGAAGAGTTTTTTGAAAAAACCTACAAACAGGTCAACCTCTTCATCATTGGCACCGGCAACGTCGGAGGTAAGTTATTAGATCAAATAAAACAACAGCTGGGCTTCCTGCAAAAACAAATGCAATTGCAATTAAGAGTAGTGGGATTGTCAAACAGCCGGAAAATGATCTTTAAAGAAGAAGGCGTCGATCCTGCAAAATGGAAGGAGCAACTGGAAGCAGGTGAAAATGCTGATCTGCAAAATTATGTACAGGAGATCATCAACCGCAACCTGCGCAATTCCATATTTGTTGATATCACAGCCAACGATAAAGTAGCGTCAGTATATGACCAACTCTTACAAAAAAGTATCTCGGTAGTTGCCTGCAATAAAATAGCCGCCTCTTCTGCGTTCGATAATTACAAACATCTGAAAGACCTTGCGGCTGAGTATAATTGCCAGTTTCTTTTTGAAACAAACGTTGGCGCCGGCCTCCCCATCATTGGAACATTAAACGACTTGCTGCGGAGCGGCGACCGGGTGCATCGGATCGATGCTGTTTTGAGCGGAACATTAAATTTTGTTTTCAATAATTATGACGGCAAACAAAGATTTGCGGATGTGGTGAAACAGGCGCAGGATGAGGGCTACACCGAACCTGACCCACGACTGGATTTGAGCGGAACTGATGTAATGCGTAAGATCATGATCCTCGCAAGAGAGTCCGGGGAAAAAATTGAAATGAATGATATCGCCAATAATTCCTTTATGCCGGCTTCATGCATGCAAGGTACCGTTGCTGATTTTTATTCGGCCATGGCGAAAGAAGAAGATCATTTCAAAAAGCTTTATGACAAGGCACATGCAGAAGGTTGTAAGTTAAAGTTTGTCGCCTCCTATAAAGACGGAAAAGCTTCAGTAGGCTTACAACATATCGATCCGAACCACGACCTTTATCACTTATATGGAAAGGATAATGTGGTGTTGTTTTATACCGACCGGTATAAAGAGCAACCATTGGTTGTAAAAGGTGCGGGGGCCGGGGCCGAAGTCACAGCCAGCGGTGTTTTTGCCGATATTATCCGTGCTGCAAAACAATAATGACGAGCTGAGTTTAAATAAATTTGAAAAATCTGCTGAATGGATAATAAACAGTTTGATGCAAAGGAAGGAGCTATTAAAGTATTTTGCCCGGGTACAGTTGCCAACCTTGTTTGTGGCTTTGATATTCTGGGATTGGCACTAAGCGATCCAAGTGATATCATGGAGGTAAAACTATTGGATGAGCCAAAGGTGATCATTCATAATCGTGACAATTATAACTTGCCCACCGAGCCGGAAAAAAATGTGGCCGGTGTCGTTCTTTTATCGGCTATGGAAAAAGCCGGCAATAATAAAGGCTTTGAAGTCATTATCGAAAAACACATTAAGCCCGGAAGTGGCATTGGGTCGAGTGCTGCCAGTGCAGCGGGTGCGGCTGTTGCTGCCAATCATTTATTCGGAAATATATTTTCGTCTGATGAAGTAGTACAGTTAGCAATGAATGGGGAAAAGCTGGCTTCGGGTGTGAAGCATGCCGACAATATCGCTCCCTGCATCCTGGGCGGCGTAAGCCTGATTCGCTCTATTCATCCTTTGGATATCGTATCTATTCCTTCGCCTGATTTGCATGTGACCGTTATTCATCCGCAAATAGAAGTAAGAACATCAGATGCCAGGCAGATATTGCGGCAACAAGTGCTGTTAAAAGATGCCATTCGCCAATGGGGAAACATTGCAGGTCTTGTCACGGGCTTTTTGAAGAATGATCTTGATCTTATTGGCCGGTCGCTGGAAGATGTAATCATTGAACCGGTAAGAAGCATTCTAATACCCGGCTTTGATGAAGTAAAAGCGAAATGCAAAGAGACCGGTGCGTTAGGTGGGGGCATTTCGGGTTCCGGGCCATCTATATTTATGCTGAGCCGTGATAAAGCAACGGCGCAGGCCGTAGAAAAGGTGATGAAGGATGTGTATGACAGGATCGGAATCGATTATCATACGTATGTCACCACTATTAATAAAAAGGGTGTAGAAATTGTCTGAACCATGACCTGCCTGTCGGCAGACAGGTTTATAGGATTTAAAGATTATTGAGATAAAAATGAAATATTACTCGACAAATAAACAATCACCATTAGTTGATTTTAAAGAAGCGGCGATACAGGGACAGGCGCCGGACAAAGGATTATATTTTCCCGAGCAAATACCGCAGGTAGATAAAAACCTGATTAGTGAAATCGAAAACACTTCCAACGAAGAAATTGCCTTCAGCGTAATCAAACCTTATGTTGGGAATACGATACCGGAAGATCGGCTTTTCAAAATTGTGAAGGAAACGATTAATTTCCCCATACCACTCGTTAAAGTAAATGATACGATAGCTTCCCTGGAGTTATTTCATGGGCCAACCCTCGCTTTTAAAGATATAGGCGCACGATTCATGAGCCGTTGCCTTGGTTATTTTTTGCAGGATAACACTAAAAAAGTAACGGTATTGGTAGCAACATCCGGAGATACCGGTGGTGCTGTGGCCAATGGCTTTTATAACGTACACGGAATTGATGTAGTCATTCTATACCCATCCGGCAAAGTAAGCCCGGTGCAGGAAAAGCAATTAACAACTCTTGGCAAAAATATCCATGCGCTGGAAGTGCAGGGAACATTTGATGATTGCCAGCAAATGGTAAAACAAGCTTTTACAGATGCTGAATTGAATCAAAAACTTTTTCTTACTTCTGCTAATTCTATCAACGTAGCACGTTGGTTGCCGCAGCAGTTCTATTATTTCTTTGCTTATAAACAGTGGGCTTATAAAAAATATCCGCCGGTAGTTTGTGTGCCCAGTGGAAATTTTGGAAATATTTGCGCCGGCATTTTAGCCAACAAATCCGGCTTGCCCGTTGATCATTTTATTGCGGCATGCAATGTAAATGATATTGTAAGTGATTATCTCGAAACAGCCGAACTGACACCGAAACAGGCTGTTCCCACGCTTAGCAATGCCATGGATGTGGGTAATCCAAGCAATTTTGTAAGAATACTGGAAATATTTCAACACCAATTCCCTGATTTGAAAAGCAAGCTTTCTTCCTATAGTATTTCCGACAAAGACACTCTCGCCACGATCAAAAAAGTGTACGATCAACATCATTATTTATTGGATCCCCATGGTGCGGTGGGTTACCTGGCTTTAGAAAAATACCTGGATTCGCATCCTTCTGCGAAAGGAATTTTCCTGGAGACGGCGCACCCGGTGAAGTTTCCGGATGCTGTTGAAAGCACCACGGGGAAAAAGATTGAAATACCATCCTCCCTGACAACCATCATGGCTAGTGAAAAGAAGAGTGTCCAAATGAAGAATAATTACAATGAGTTGAAAAGTTATTTACTGAGCTAGGGGATCAAAGAGTAAAGAAGAAAAAGAGCAAGGCTGTTTTGGATAGCAACTTGCATGATGAAATAAAAGAATAGCGGTTTGGCCAACTGGCTGGCCTCCGCAGGGCTCCATACGTAGAAAATGAATTTTCAACCAACTCTTTCTCTCTTTTTCTCCTTCATCTCTTAGCTATTCTCTCTTTCAACTCTTAGTCTATCTTTGCAGGAAGAATTTTTCTATGCATACCATAGAACCCTTTTATAACTGGCGACATATTTATGTAAGTGAGGAGGATCAGCTTTCGCCTTTCTATGGCCGGCAGTATTCTGAGTTTGAATTCACCCAAACTGTTTACAACTACTTTATACATCCGCAATGGGATGATTTTGGCAGCCGCACCCTGTATCTCAAGGTATTGATGGCAGACAGTGATGAGAAATACGCCATCATCGAAATGATAGGAGAGTGGAATGATGCAATCGAAAACGATATCATGGAGCTGAAAAGAGAAGTACTTGAGAAATTCATGTACGAAGGGATGGTGAAATTCATCCTCATCGCTGAAAACGTCCTGAATTTCCATAGTGGCGGTGCTGACTATTATGAAGAGCTTTACGAAGAACTGATGGATGAAAATGGCTGGATCGTTTGTTTGAATATGCCGTCACAAACGCAATATGATTTTAAAAAAGCGCATCTTAACCGGTATATTGAATTGATGGAAATTGAAAACTGGCGCACCTATAAACCTTACCACCTCTTTAAGAAAATAGACAATGAACTGGCTGCACGGTTGCAGTAAATATTAGCCAAAACAATAAACTTACAGTTGTTTTGATTGCAAAATTATTTTTTGTCATTGTTTGGTCATTGGATACTATTTTTGCGCAAAATTGAACAACCAAATTGATGATTGCTTATGAAGACCCCGGTCATTTATAGCAACACGCTAAATATCTGGCAACAGGTAAAACAAATAATACAAGATGAAACGCCCATGCTAAAATTTTCATTTTTATCACACAGGGGAATGAAAATTTTTACATGATAAGTTTCCCGAACAAGTTCGGGACCAAAATCAAATAAAAAATATACGGATGAAATGGTCTGATTTTCTCAAGTCTGCAGTTGGCAAGAAGTTAGTAATGGGTTTGACGGGTTTGTTTCTTATTTCTTTTCTGGTAGTACACGTTGGAGTAAATGCCTGTATCTGGGCCAATGATGGCGGAGTTATGTTTAACAAAGCCGCTCACTTTATGGGCGCCACTGTTGTTATCCGCATCATGGAGGTTGGGCTTTTTTTGGGTATTTTCCTCCATATCATACAAGGCTATATGCTTACAGCCAGCAACCAGTCCAAAAGAAAAGTAGGGTACGCGGTGCCTATGGGAAACCAGGGCAGTAAATGGTATAGCCGCAGCATGGGACTTTTAGGAACCATTCTTTTATTGTTTTTCATTTTGCATTGGTGGCATTTCTGGATTCCTTCACGGTTTACAGGCGTAGTACAAACGGCTATTGAGGGAAAAGAATTGCATGATATGTATACGTTGATGAAAGTAACTTTTTCGGAGCTGTGGGTGGTCATCGTTTACGTGGTTGCCTGTTTCTCTCTTTTCTGGCATTTATTACACGGCTTTCAGAGTTCATTCAGAACGTTGGGCCTGTCGAATACACGTCACATTGCAGTAGTTCAGTCACTTGGTGTCAGCTTTTCCGTCGTCGTTTCACTGGCATTTGCGATGATGCCGGTAAGTATGTATTTGGGTTGGGTGTAACCCCCCTGTCCCTCTAAAGGGGGAACTTAGGTCGGAGATACTTATAGAGTGTAAATATGTATAGAGGGTAAGATCGTACTGAGAGGTGATATTCGAAAGGCTGGGGTTGTGTGATGATGGTCCCGACTTAACGTCGGGATCAGGGAGGGTTATCAAGAATAATTTTTTAAAAGAACAATATGCTCGATTCAAAAATTCCTTCGGGGCCATTAGAACAGAAGTGGACAGATTACAAGGGACATTGTAAGCTGGTAAACCCGGCGAATAAGCGTAAACTGGAAATTGTTATCATTGGAACCGGTCTTGCCGGCGCTTCAGCAGCCGCTGCATTGGGCGAATTAGGTTACCAGGTAAAGGCATTTTGTTTCCAGGATTCTCCACGCCGTGCACACAGCATCGCAGCACAGGGCGGTATCAATGCTGCCAAGAATTATCAGAATGATGGTGATTCGGTTTTCCGCTTATTTTATGATACGATCAAAGGCGGTGACTATCGGGCAAGAGAAGCCAATGTGCACCGGCTGGCGGAAGTAAGTGCCAACATCATTGATCAGTGTGTGGCACAGGGTGTTCCCTTTGCAAGAGAATATGGAGGATTGTTGAATAACCGTTCATTTGGTGGCACACAGGTAAAAAGAACTTTTTATGCTGCAGGGCAAACCGGGCAGCAATTATTGATAGGCGCTTACCAGGCATTGGAAAGACAGGTTGCATTGGGTAATGTAAAAATGTACAATCGTCATGAAATGCTCGACATTGTACAGATAGATGGAAAGGCGAGAGGCATCATTGCAAGAAATCTAGTCACCGGTGAACTGGAAAGACATTTTGGGCATGCGGTGTTGCTTTGCAGTGGTGGCTATGGCAACGTTTTTTATTTAAGCACCAACGCCATGGGCAGCAATGTTACTGCGGCGTGGAAAGCGCATAGACGTGGTGCCTTTTTTGGTAATCCCTGCTTTACGCAGATACATCCTACCTGTATCCCGGTAACAGGCGATCATCAAAGCAAGTTGACGCTGATGTCGGAATCATTACGCAATGATGGTCGTATTTGGGTGCCTAAGAAAAAAGATGATCCCCGCAAAGCCAATGATATTCCTGAAGAAGAAAGGGATTATTATTTGGAGAGAAGATATCCGGCATTTGGTAACCTTGTACCCCGTGACGTGGCGTCGAGAGCCGCCAAAGAAAGATGTGATGCCGGTTATGGCGTAGGTACTACCAAACAAGCAGTGTACCTCGATTTTAAATACAACCTGATCAATAAATACGGTAAAGTAGAAGCCAGCAAACAAGGCATCGAAAATCCCGATTTGGAAACACTGGTACGTTTGGGAAAAGAAGTGGTGAAAGAAGAATACGGTAACCTTTTCGATATGTATGAAAAGATCACCGGCGAAAACCCCTACGAAGTGCCAATGAGGATTTATCCTGCTGTGCACTATACGATGGGTGGATTGTGGGTAGATTATGAATTGCAAACAACAATCCCCGGCTTGTATGCATTGGGTGAAGCTAATTTCAGCGATCACGGGGCGAATCGTTTGGGTGCGTCCGCATTGATGCAGGGATTGGCAGATGGTTATTTTGTAATCCCCTATACAATCGGTAATTACCTCGCCAACGAAATTGCAGTGAAACCAATCCCAACATCGCATCCTGCATTTGAAGAAGCAGAAAAAGCCGTGGGTGACCGCATCAATACACTGATGAATATAAAAGGGAAGCAGTCGGTAGAAAGCATGCACAAGCGGTTAGGAAAAATCATGTGGGAGAAGTGTGGTATGGCCCGTAATGAGCAAGGATTGAAAGAAGCGATTGCGGAAATTCAACAGTTGAAAAAAGAATTCTGGAGTGATGTTCGCATTCCCGGTGAAATCAAAGAAATGAATCCTGAATTGGATAAAGCCAACAGGGTAGCTGATTTTATCGAGCTGGGTGAACTGATGTGTTTGGATGCATTAAACCGAAACGAAAGCTGTGGTGGCCACTTCCGTGAAGAAAGTCAGACAGAAGAAGGTGAGGCAAAGCGTGATGATGAGAAGTATAGCTATGTGGCTGCGTGGGAATACAAAGGAGAAAGTCAATGGCAATTGAATAAAGAAGAGTTGAGATTTGAAGTAGCGAAGCCGACGCAACGGTCATACAAATAATTTAAAACGAAGAATATTTTTGTTTATGGAACATTACTTAATGAATCTTAAGTTGAAAGTGTGGAGGCAGAAAAATGCAAAGAGCCCGGGTCGTTTTGAATTATTTGAGGTTTCTGGCATTTCTTCCGAAATGTCTTTTTTGGAGATGTTTGACGTGCTGAATGAAAAGTTGATCAGCGAAGGAAAAGATCCCATTGCTTTTGATCATGACTGCCGCGAAGGTATCTGCGGCGCTTGTTCGATGTATATCAATGGCCGGCCACATGGTCCCTGGCATGCTAATACTACCTGCCAATTACACATGCGGGCATACAAAGATGGTGATACAATTACGGTAGAACCCTGGAGAGCTAATTCGTTTCCGGTTATAAAAGATTTAATGGTAAACCGGGATGCGTTTGATCGCATTATACAAGCGGGAGGTTATATATCGGTCAACACCGGTAATGCCGTCGACGCCAATGCCATTCCTGTTGAGAAAGACAAAGCGGACGATGCGTTTGCATCAGCCGCCTGTATAGGTTGTGGTGCTTGTGTGGCAGCTTGTAAAAATTCATCGGCCTTATTATTTGTATCTGCCAAAGTAAGCCACCTGGCCTTGTTGCCACAGGGAGATCCTGAAAGAAAAAAACGTGTAGTAAATATGGTTGCTCAAATGGACAAGGAAGGTTTTGGATCTTGTACCAATACAGGCGCCTGCGAAGCAGTATGTCCCAAAGAAATTTCCATCACCAATATTGCCCGCCTGAATGCTGAATACATGGTGGCAGGTGTTACTGCTGATAATAAATAAAAAAATTCTTCTTATTTTTTGAAAGCCTTTTTACAAAGGCTTTTTTTGTTTTCAGAAGGTCGTATATTCAAGGATAAACTTGTCTGCATGAGCCACAAAAACTTTTGGCCCCTGGCACTGTTATTTATTATGTCATGTCAAAACGCTTCAACTATCAGTAAAGAAACCTATAAATGGCCGGAGGGTGTAATAGCCCCGGTGGCAGAGAAAAAGCCGAAAGAACTGGTGGCACACGGTGACACACGGATCGACAACTATTATTGGATGAATGACTTTTTCAAGAAAGGTCCGGATAGCACCAAAGTAGTCGATTATCTGAAAGCCGAAAACGCCTACCTGGATACCATGTTATCCGGCGCAAAAAAACTACGGGACGATCTTTTTACCGAACTCAAGGCCCGGATAAAGGAAAAGGATGAATCAGTTCCCTATAAGGATAATGGATATTGGTATTATCGCCGTTTTGACGAAGGAAAACAATACCCGGTCTATTGCCGGAAAAAAGAAAAACTGGATGCGGCTGAGGAAGTTATTCATGATGCTAACAAAGCGGCAGAGGGAAAGACTTATTACAATGCTACAGGCCTTGTAGTAAGCGATAATAATGAATTGCTGGCAATCGGCGAGGATGACGTAAGCCGGCGTTTGTATAAGCTTCGCTTCAAAAGTCTCCAGACCGGCGAATACTTTCCCGAAACCATCATCAATACACAGGGTGGCGCTTATGCGTGGGCCACTGACAACAAAACGGTTTTTTACATAAAAAAAGATATCGTCACATTGCTGGGCTACCAGGTATGGCGTCATGAATTAGGCACCGATCCTTCAAAAGATGTATTGATCTATGAAGAAAAAGACAACCGCCATTATATCAATGTCAGCCGTACAAAATCGAAGAAATTTATTTTGATTGGTTCTGAGCTGAGCGAACAACAGAGTGAGAATCGCTTCCTTGATGCTGCTAATCCAACCGGTGCCTTCACTGTTTTTTATCCAAGAACCATGGGATTGGTATATGATATCGATCATTACAATGACAAGTTTTATATCCGCACCAACCTGGATGCCCAAAATTTCCGCCTGATGGAATGCCCGCTGGATAAAACGGCAAGAGAAAACTGGAAAGAAGTAATTCCTCACCGGCCGGATGTTTACCTGGCTTCTTTCAGTATTTTCAAAGATCACCTGGTTGTTTCGGAAAGAAAAACTGGCTTAATGAACCTGCGTGTGATCAATCAAAAGGATAAGTCAGAACATTATATACAATTTGATGAGCCGGCCTATGATGCGGCGGTTAATATCAATCCTGATTTCAACACCAATATTCTTCGTTTCAGTTACCAGTCCCTGGTAACGCCGCCTTCCATTTACGATTATAACATGGACGCTAAAACGAAGGAGCTAAAAAAACAGCAGGAAATATTGGGCGGATATAACAAGGAGGAATATGCCACAGAAAGAATTTTCGCTACTGCGCGGGATGGTGCAAAAGTTCCGGTGTCAATCGTCTATAAAAAGGGATTTAAAAAAGATGGTGGCAACCCCTTATTACTGTATGCCTATGGATCGTATGGCGCCAGTATGGATGCAGGTTTCGATCGGGATGTGATCAGTCTGCTAAACAGGGGATTTGTATATGCCATTGCACATATTCGTGGTGGGCAGGAGATGGGCCGTCAATGGTACGAGGATGGCAAGATGATGAAAAAGAAAAACACTTTCACGGATTTCATCGATTGTGGTGAATTTTTGATAAAAGAAAAATATACTTCAAAAGGGCACCTGTATGCGATGGGTGGAAGTGCCGGGGGCTTGTTAATGGGAGCTGTTACGAATATGGCGCCTGATCTCTGGAACGGAGTAGTGGCTGATGTGCCCTTTGTAGATGTAGTTACCACCATGAGTGACGCTGATATCCCATTAACTACCGGCGAGTACCTCGAATGGGGCAACCCGGCAAACAAGGACGAATATTTTTACATGAAATCTTATTCACCGGTTGATAACGTAGAAAAAAAAGGCTATCCCAATTTGTTGGTGTTGACAGGTCTGCATGACAGCCAGGTGCAATATTTTGAGCCGGCCAAATGGGTGGCTAAGCTCAGGGAACTAAAAACCGATAACAATAAAATATTATTTCATACTAATATGGATGCGGGCCATGGCGGAGCTTCCGGCCGGTTTGATTACCTCAAGGAGGTAGCGCTGCAATATACATTCCTGCTGGTGTTGGAGGGAATTAATAACTGATCTAAAAAAAATAACTGGCAGCTATACCGGCGCTCCATAAAGCAGCTGTGTTGGAAAATTTTCGAAAATGGATCGCCGGTCCTGCGGAGATTTTTTCCGTTAAATAATAACCCGTAAAAAGATTAGTGCCAACGCCAACCCGGATATTTTGTTTATAAAGGTTAGCACCTGGTCCTGCAGATAGCCTGACAATTGATCGTTTAAATGGATGATATATAAGTCCCGGCATGATATGGATGTCGAAGAAATTACCAAATTCAAATCTATAACCATTTACAGTAATACTCTTTCCGATAAAGTAATGGACACCGCCGTTAACGGCAAAATCAATCTGTTTTGAATCGTTGCTATCCTTATATGGATGAAAGGGTTTCCACCAATAGTCAATTCCGGCACCGATGATATGCGAGTCACTGAAGCCGGTCAGTGGAGCATACAGACCAACTGATAATGCATTATTTTTTTTATCAACCTGTGTTACCTGCGCCGAAGATGTAGAAACAACAAATACTAAAAGGAAAAAGCTGAAGACATTTTTTTTCATGACTGGCTCAAACCGACATTAAATTTTTCATCCCAAAATTACAGGCAGGATGAAAATTTAATCAAAGGTTCCTCCTGACCCTATAATAATAAAAATTTACAAGAGAAATTTGCTTCTTTTTCCCTGAAATAACAGGGGGAGATATTTTTGGCGCAATAAAACACCGAATTTTGCGCTTTTGATAAAAACTCACTGCTATTGAATGGTTTGCGAAGGATATCGTTGATTTTGTTCGCCCTAGTTTTGACCCTGTGTAGCAAAGCCCAGTTGCCCGGTAAAAACAGCTCCAATCTGCGCCAGCGGGTTTTTGCTGTTGCAGCTGACAGCATCATCGTGGACACCACCAGTATCATTCCACAAACATTCACGGTTCAGGGGATAGATCCTGCTGATTACCGTCTCGATTTTATCAACGCCATTCTTCATTGGAATAAGCGACCTGCTACTGATAGCATTCGTGTTACTTATCGTGTGTTCTTTTATAAACTCAATCCCGTCGTTCAGCGAATGCAGGTTGACAGCGTTATCAATAGCATGGCCGTTGCGCCTTATGAGTTCAACAATGAATTGAGTGAAGAGCAGAAAGGCATTTTCAATTTCGGCAATATAAAAGCGGAAGGAAGTTTTGGTCGTCAAATCGCATTTGGCAATAGCCAGGATGCGGTATTAAACTCGACGCTTAACCTGCAGTTGAGTGGCATGCTGGGTGACAGCATCGAAATTCAGGCTGCTATTACCGATAACAATATTCCCATTCAACCGGATGGCACCACACAACAACTCAATGAATTTGACCAGGTGTTTTTGCAATTTAGAAAGAGAAACTGGCAGCTTAATCTAGGTGATATTGACATCCGCCAAAACCAAAGTTATTTCCTGAATTTTTATAAACGTTTACAGGGAGTCGCTTTCCAAACGACTAACAAGATTGGCAAAAAAGTGGAATCGAAAACACTGGCCAGTGGATCCATTGCAAAAGGAAAATTTACCCGAAATGTGATACAGGCACTGGAAGGCAACCAGGGCCCTTACCGCCTTACCGGCGCCAACAATGAATTTTTCTTCATCGTACTGGCTAATACAGAAAGAGTGTTTTTAGACGGCCAATTGTTGCAGCGGGGCGAAGACCAGGATTATGTGATTAATTACAACACGGCTGAAGTGACATTTACTCCCAAACGAATGATTACAAAGGACAGCCGTATTCAAATTGAATTTGAATATGCAGATCGTAATTTTTTAAACGCCAATTTTTATGTGTCGGAAGAGGTTGATTTTAATAAAAAATTGAAGCTGCGTGTCGGCGCATTTACCAATAGCGATGCAAAGAACTCCCAGATCAACCAGGTACTCAGCGTAGAACAAAAACAATTTTTGGCTGGCATCGGTGATAGCATTCAACGGGCTCTTTATCCTTCTGCCGCCATCGACACTTTCGCAGCAGGCAAAATACTATACGAAAAAGTTTATAACGGCATTGATTCTTTTTATCAATACTCCACTGATCCTTCATTGGCCCAATATAGTTTGTCTTTTATTGACGTCGGTGTTGGCCGGGGTAACTACATTCCTGATTTCAACGGCGCCAACGGGAAAGTGTATAAGTATGTGCCACCGGCAGGCACTCAACGCCAAGGCAATTTTGAACCTGTGACATTATTGGTGACACCGAAGAAACAACAGTTGGTAAATCTTGGAGTGGACTACGCTTTCACGGATAATACATTGTTGAAAACAGAAGTAGCCATGAGTAATTATGATGCCAATACTTTTTCAAAAATCAGCAATGGCGATGATAAAGGCTTTGCCGCAAAGTTTCAACTAAATAACACAAAGCAACTACGTGAAAAAAATAAGCTGCAATTGTTAACCGGCCTGGACTATGAATACGTTCAAAATAAATTTAAGCCGCTGGAGAGATTACGAACTGTTGAATTTTCAAGAGACTGGGGCTTGCCCATCCTGGTTCAGGAGGAAACAGAAAATATCATTCGTGCAACGGCGGGGATTAAGAATAACAGGAACCAATCGCTGATTTATAAATTCACCAATTATAAAAGAGGAAGCAACTACAACGGGTTTCAAAATGCAATCAACCAACTGACGGAATGGAAAGGCTGGCAATTCAACAACGAGCTGGTCATTACCAGTTTTGATGCGCTGAATGATAAAGGTGTTTTTTTCAGACCTACATTCGATCTAAGCAAACAATTAAAAAAACTCAGCAACTATCGTATCGGTTTTCGTTATGCCGAAGAACAAAATACTGTCAGGGATAAATCAACTGATACCTTGTCGCCATCGGCGTTTTATTTCGATAGTTATTCTGTGTACGTGAAATCCGATGAGGCTAAAAAGAATCGCTATGGCATCACTTTTTTTACACGGGCTGACAAGTATACTTATGGCAAAAGTTTTTTAAAAGGCGACCGGAGTTATAACCTTAATCTCCAGACAGAATTATTGGCAAATTCCAACCGTCAATTTTTTCTGAACACCACCTTCAGAAAATTACACATCATTAATCCGCTTGTTTCAAAACAAGAGGCGGATGAAACAATCCTGGGTCGGGCTGAATATGTGATGAATGAATTGAAAGGTTTGATAACAGGAAATGTTTTATATGAAGTGGGAGCGGGGCAGGAGCAGAAAAGAGATATGACCTATATTGAAGTACCCGCCGGCACCGGCCAATATGCCTGGATCGATTATAATGCAGACGGCATTCAACAATTAAATGAATTTGAGCTGGCTGCTTTTCCAGACCAGGCAAAGTTTATTCGTATCCTTACACCGACTAATGAATTTATAAAAGCTAACTATATCACCTTTAACTATAGTTTGAATTTAAATCCACGTTCCCTGCTGAATAAAAGTGACATAAAAGGGATAAGAAAGTTTGTATCAAAGCTAAACCTGCTGACCTCATTGCAGATCAGTAAAAAGTCAGTTGCCAAAGGAAGTTTTGAGTTTGATCCATTTAAATACAATGTAAACGACACGGCATTAGTAACGCTCAACACGGTGCTTGCCAACACCATTTCTTTTAACCGCTTCAATGCCGATTGGGGTATTGATATAAGCAACCTTCGTAATAATGGTAAATCATTATTGACCTATGGTTATGAAAGCCGCAGTATCAAAGACTGGACAGCGAAGTTCAGATGGAACATTAGCAGGTCCCTGGCTTTTACGTTAAATGGAAGAAGAGGAACCAATTCTTTGTTTACCCCCAATGCGCAATTCGATAATCGAAATTATGACCTGGATATCTATAGTGTTGAACCCTTGTTGACCTTTATCCGCGGTACTTCCTTCCGGCTGGCAACCGGCTATAAGTACGAGAACAAAAAAAATCTGCCTTCGTATGGTGGAGAGAAGGCTAACTCCAATTCTATAAATGTTGAATCGAAATACAATGTTTTGCAAAACAGTTCAATCACCGGCAAGTTCACGTTCAACAATATTGATTATAAGTCTGCGGGCGGTGCTGCTACATCAACCGTAAGTTATATAATGCTGGATGGGCTATTACCCGGCAAAAATTATCTCTGGTCGGTTATTCTGACAAAACGATTGCTCAATAATCTTGAGTTGAACTTTCAATACGACGGCAGAAAACCCGCATCAACAAAGGTTGTACATATCGGCAGAGCGTCGCTTACGGCTTTATTTTAAATGAGCCGGTGTTTTATCATTACACAAGACTATTCAACGCAGCTATGATGCGTTCATATGTTTCTGTTTCTGATAAGGGTTCGGGAACAAATTTTTTGCCGATCACTTTTTCATATAGTTCGATATAACGCTGTGATATAGTATTTACCCACTCATCGCTCATCACCGGAACTGTCTGTCCTTCTTTACCCATAAAATTATTGGCGATGAGCCATTCCCGAACAAATTCCTTGCTCAATTGTTTTTGCCGTTCTCCCCGTGCTTGTCTTTCCGCGAATCCATCGGCATAGAAATAGCGGGAGCTGTCGGGTGTATGAATCTCGTCCATCAGGTAAATAGTATTACCAATTTTTCCAAATTCATATTTCGTATCTACCAGTATCAGACCTTGCTTTGCGGCAATCTCTTTTCCTCTTTCAAATAATTGCAGAGTATATTCACTTAGAATTTTCCATTCCTGTTCGGTCGCTAAACCTTTTTCAATGATTGCGGCTGGTGAAATATCTTCATCATGCCCCTGTTCTGCTTTTGTTGAAGGAGTGATAATCGGCGTAGGGAAATAATCATTTTCCCTCATACCGTTTGGCAGTGTAGCGCCACATAGCTCCCGTTTACCACTATCATAAGTTCGCCAGGCATGACCGGTAAGGTTTCCTCTTACTACCATTTCAATTTTAAAAGGCACACATTTCTTACCAATAGAAGCATTGGGAGCCGGCACTGATTCAAGCCAGTTCGGGCAGATATCTTCTGTAGCTTTTAACATGTATGCAGCGATTTGATTTAACACTTGTCCTTTAAATGGTATGGGCCTTGAAAGTATAACGTCAAAAGCAGAGATACGGTCGGAGGCAATCATCACTAATTTATCACCGATCGTATAAACATCACGGACTTTACCGCTATAGAAAGCTGTTTGATTTGGAAATGAAAAATGATTCATTGGTCGAAATTAAGGAGGTGCGAAATTACACCCAATAAAGGAGTTTCGAAGATTTTAACAATTTCTCCTTTTTGCTTAAAAATTAATTTTTGGATGAACAACACAATTCTTATTTTACTGATATATTCCAAATTAAAAATGCCATATATGAGAAAAAACCGCCGCTTATTGATTGCTCTATTAGTGGTACATCTTCTTGCTATTGCTGGCCTCGCTCAATCCGTTACCATCTCCGGTACTATTCGCAATGCCGTCTCAAAAGAACCTATCCCTTCCGTATCAGTTGTTGTAAAAGGAACTTCATCCGGTACCTACACAAATGAAAACGGTGCGTTTAAATTAACCGTTGATAAAATACCGGTTACACTGGTTATAACTTCTGTAGGAGGTTTTGAAGCCCAGGAAATAACAGTAAGCAATGCCGACGCACCCGTTGAAATTGCTTTAACTCCTGTTTCCACCCTCGGACAAGAAGTGGTGGTATCAGCATCGCGTACACCGGAAAGAATATTAGAGTCACCCGTATCAATTGAAAGGGTAGGCGCCGCAGCTATCCGGAATAACGCTACCGCCAACTATTATGATATTGTAAATAAACTTAAAGGCGTAAATGTCATTTACTCTTCGCTCACGTATGCTACACCTACAACCCGCGGTTTTTCAGGTAGCGGTAATACACGTTTCAACCAGGTTGTAAATGGTATGGATAACCAGGCACCCGGGTTAAACTTTGCCGTAGGCATGGTGATTGGTTTGACAGAACTGGATGTCGATAATATGGAATTGCTTCCGGGTGCCTCTTCGGCCTTGTATGGGCCTGGTGGCATGAACGGAACATTATTGATTAATGGAAAAAATCCTTTCAAATATAAAGGGCTAAGCTTTCAAATCAAGCAGGGCATCATGCATACAGATGGCCGTCAAAGAGATCTTTCGCCGTACTACAACTGGAGCCTTCGCTGGGCCGAACAGATAGGAAAGAAATTCGCTTTCAAAATTGGTACCGAGTTGATCCAGGCCAAAGACTGGCAGGGCGATGATTATAGAAATTATAAACGTTCCGGTTCCACGGGTGTAATAGCAGATGGCACCCGCGAAACGGACCCCAATTATGATGGTGTGAATGTTTATGGAGATGAGGTTTCAATTAATTTGAAACAAAGAGTACTGCTTCCCATCGCACAGGCGGTTCCCTTCTGGGCTGATTATATTAATTCACTTCCGGCTAATATACCTGTTTCCCGTACGGGTTATACTGAAAAAGAATTGGTTAATCCCAATACTTTGGTGTATAAACTATCCGGCGCCCTGCATTACAAATTGACTGACGACATTGAAGCCAGTCTGAGCGGCTATTGGGGTACGGGTAATACGGTATATACCGGCAGCCAGCGTTACTCACTTCGTGATTTGAAAATGGGCCAGTATAAACTCGAGTTGAATCATAAGAATTGGTTTATCCGCGGTTATACCACCCAGGAAAATGCCGGCGGCGCTCATAACCTTACTTTTAATGCTGTTAGATTTAATGACGGTTGGAAAGCAGACGCCACCTGGTTTCAACAATATGGTTTTGCTTATGTCAATGCAAAATTGGGTGGCCGTAGTGAGTTAGATGCTCATAATATTGCCCGGTCTGTTGCAGACCAGGGGCGGCCTGTAGCTGGTTCTGTTGCTTTCCAGCAATTGTGGGATGCAACAAGAAAAAAACCAATTCCGGCCGGCGGTTTGTTTCTTGATCGTACTGACTTATACATGGTGGAGGGACAGTATAACCTGACCGATGCTATCAATAACGTCGCCGAAGTAATTGTGGGTGCAAACTGGAAACAATATGTATTGAATAGTGAAGGAACCTTGTTTGCTGACGAGCCCGGTAATCCTATCAAAATAAATGAAACGGGAGCTTATGTCCAGGTCGCAAAAGAAATAGTAAAAGATGTATTGAAGCTTACCGCTTCCGGTCGTTATGACAAAAACGAAACATTTTCAGACGGCCGTTTTACTCCGAGATTCACCGCACTGATCAAACCGGCAAAAGATCACAACATCCGTCTTTCCTATCAAACTGCTTATCGGTTTGCTTCCACACAGCAACAGTGGATTGATCTTGATGTAGTAACCGGCCGGCTGCTGGGAGGTGTTAAGTTTTTGTGGGATAAATACGATATGACCAATAACCCCGTATATGACCCAACCACCTTGCAGGTGGTACCTTATGTCGAATTCAAACCTGAAAGCGTTCAGTCGTTTGAAGTAGGTTATAAAACATTGCTGGGTCAAAAATTATTGGTGGATGCTTATTACTATTTCAGCGAATACAAGGATTTTCTTTCCCGTCGCGATGTTGTACAGAATCCGGGCACTGCTAATCAGCGTGGATTTTCAATTGTTGTAAATTCTCCGAGCAAAGTGAAAGCATCCGGTTGGGGGCTTGGCTTGGACTATATTTTGCCAAGGAACTTTACTATTTCAGCAAATATCTCATCGGATGAGTTGGGCGATGTACCAGATAAATTCCTTACATCATTAAATACGCCTAAATATCGGACAAATGTGTCTTTAAGTAATAGCGGCTTTGGAGCGAAAAATCGTTTAGGCTTTAATGTATCATGGAGATGGCAGGATGAATTCTATTATGAGAATGATTTCGCCAGCGGTGACGTGCCTGCCTATCACACGGTGGATGCACAGATCAGCTATAGAAAACCGGAAATCAAATCCACCTTTAAAATTGGCGCCAGTAACTTGCTCAATCAATACTATCGTACTTCGGTAGGTAATCCATCAATCGGCGGACTTTACTATATAAGCTATGGCTATAACCTGTAAGCCTCGAAAAAACAGGAAACCAAAAACAAAAAATAATCACATGAACCGATTAATAAATAACTGGCTCCGGTTTCTTACCGTGTTAAGTGCAATCGTATTGTTTTTTACAGCCTGCAATAAAGATTTGCCGGACGCAACGCCGATTACACCGACGCCGCCGAGCGGATCTTCTATTGCAGAAACCATATCAGGCGATGCAAATTTTAGCTTGCTGAAATTTGCAATAAATCGTGCGGGGCTAAATAACCTTTTAGCTGATAAATCTGCAACATTTACCTTTTTTGCCCCTGACAACACGGCTTTTCAATTATCGGGATTTGCCGATACTAATGCGATTAAGTTTTTGCCAGCGGCTCAATGGAATGCTATTATAAGTTACAATTTAATTGGTGGTCAAAAATATACAGCCGCATCCATTACACCTGCAAACCCCAGCCAAAATGCCTATTTGCAAAGTACACTTGTGATACAGGCACCTTCGGCCGCATTGCCACCTGGACTAAGAATGCCGATTTTTCCTGGCAAAATCGCGACCGGGCTTGTAGTGAATAATATTCCAGTTACACAGGCAGACATTGCTGTTGCGAATGGCGTTATTCATAAAACTTTAGCGATAGTGGCTCCCCCGACGAGGGTATTAGCGGATACCATATACAGGGTTGCGGACCTGACATACTACAAGGCCGCTATAGCAAGAGCTGATAGCGGGGCCACAGGTTTATCCAGGTTTGACTCGCTATTAAAATATCCTGTAACTAATATGACAGTGCTGGTTCCAAATGATGACGCCTTCAGGACACTGATATTTGGATTGGCGTATGGAAAAGCGTTGGCGGCAACGGGTGACCCTGCTACGGCCAATGCGATGGCCGCCGGTGCGGTGGCGGCAGGGCCAGCTTTCTTAAGTACCGATAATATCACTACCGCTGATATCAGGGCTATATTGGCTTACCATTTTCTTGCATCGCCAAATGCAAAAGGAGCATATGAGCCTAACTACAGAGCTTTTTCCATCAATTTCAGTTCTACACCTACCGCTTTCAAAACTTTAATAAATGGAGCAGTAGCAGTACATCCGGGAGTAATGGCTCAATCGACGTTTACAGGGCCGTTGGTATCTGGACTTACATTTTCCAGTTATGGAAGTTTCCCTCCGGGTGGTGCACCATTTAGTTATACGGCGAACGTTGTCGGTAAGGATCGCAATGCTGTAAATGGTGTCTTTCATATTATAGATAAGGTTTTGTTGCCGCAATAAATAATTTGTTGAAAAAGAATCAAATCAGGTAGTCATTTTGGCTACCTGATTTTTATTATTGTCACCGTCCGGCAATACTTCATCTAAAAATAATTTACCCGCCGTTTTATTTTAAGTAACTTTTACCATGCGATTATTCTGTTAATGAATTGTCGCATTTCTAAAACTAAACCTATTTGTCATGAAAAAATTACTGTTCTTCCTGGTTGCAGCAATCACTCTTTCATTTACAGCTGCAGAAGGTGTTTCAAAAAAAGAAAAGAAATCAGCGATCAAATTTTTAAAAGAAACGGAAAAAGGAGTGCTGGAGTCGGTGAAGGGATTAAGCGAAGCCCAGTTAAAATTCAAGCCGGCAGAAGATAGATGGAGTGTTGAAGATTGCATGAAGCATATTGCAGCAACAGAAATTGCTCTCTGGCAAATGACCAGTGGTGCACTAAAACAAGCTGCCAATCCTGAAAAAAGAGCTGATATCAAAATGACAGATGAACAGGTAAAAACGAAGATTGAAGACCGCTCGGTAAAAGTGAAAACCTTCCCGCCAATGGAACCTCAAAACACGTCTTATAAATCGATGGAAGAAGCCATTGCTTCCTTTAAAGACAACCGCAGCAAACTGATTGATTATACCAAAGGCACATCTGAAGACTTGCGAAACCATGTTGCCACTTTGCCATTTGGTAGTCTTGACTGTTATCAAATGATCCTGTTTATTGCTGCTCACAGCAACCGGCACATGCAACAAATAAATGAAGTAAAAGCTGATCCGAATTTTCCAAAGAATTAAAGCGCCAGTCGAAAAAATAAAAGCCCTGGCAGCACTGCCGGGGCTTTTTCCTGGTGCTCTCCATGGCTGATTATTGCACGGTTAGGTTAATTGCAATAAGTGTAGTACTACTGCTCATTTCATTGTTATTGTAATTGCACCCATTATAGTTGGCGGACAAATTTGTTTCATTGGTATGAAGTAACAACACTTTGTCAGCACCTGTAAAGCCTTTTGCAGGGATATACTGATAAATTAATGTTCCATTTTCATTCGTCCCTGTCTGGCTTAGTGAATAGTGGGATGCCTGTTTGTAAATGTTGACCCCGCCGGTGTTGGCAACATCCAATACATAAGTTTCACCAGGAGCAACTTTTGCATTGATTACCTTGTCGGGATTGAGTGAGGCTGGCTCTGCCAGGCTTTCTTTTGCATTTTTTGAGCAGGAGAGAAGTACTACGAGGGAAAAGAAAGAAATCGCTGAATAAGTAAAAACTTTTTTCATCACGATTTTATTTACGATAAATTTAATTTATTTGACAGGATGTGGCAAATAAAACTATGCACATAGCAAAGCCAAACTTCACGGCACAAGAAATGCCCGGCAATTTTTCATGGCCGGGCATTTCTTGTATAAAATAAACAAAGACTTACTGCCGGGTTATATGCACGGTGATTTTCCCCCGTGATATGTTAACCATATTACCCAGTTCGTCATGCACATTGCCACTAAACGAAATCGTAACAATATCCCTTACTGCGTCATAGTGCGTGATCCTGTACGTCATTACAGCTCCCGGATCATTGTTTGTCGATGAGTAGATGCTTTGTCTGCTGGCTGCCGATGCTGAAAAATACATAGCCGTGGCATGATCAGATCCATTGACGCCCGATTGGTATGACTTCACGGTAAAATTTAAATCAGCAAGGGATAAGGCGGTTGTGAACAATTGACCTGTTATTCTTTCTGTACCGGTTATAGCCAGGGTATAAGTGTTGTTGGCCTGCATGGCAGTGTCGAGAACAGCACTCATCGCTATATTGCCTGAATAGTAACGATTGCCATCATAAAAGGCCCAGGTATTAAGCTCGTCGCCAAAGGCTTTGACGTCGTCATAAGCAAATTTGGAACAGGATGAAAAAATAATAAGCAAGGTTAACAAAGCTGTGAAAAGAGATGGTTTCATCTGATTGGATTTTATTGGTACCTGGGTGATTCTAAAAAGTCGGTTTAGTTTTTCAAGATGGTAAATTCTACTCTACGGTTCAGTTGCCTGTTCTCCGGGGTGTCGTTAAGCGCCACAGGCTTTGTTTCACCATAACCTTGCGAACGGATGCGATTAGGAGAAATACCTTTTGACAAAATATATTCCATCACAGATCTCGCCCTGTTGTCACTTAATTTGAAATTGTACTCGTCCGAACCATAACTGTCGGTATGGGCGCTCATTTCTATTTCTATCGCAGGATTTTCCTCCAATAATTTTACCACGCGGTTCAGCTCCAGATGTGATTCGGCCCGCAGATCCCATTTGTCAAAATCAAAGAATACATTATTTAGTCTCACTACCTGGCCAATTTCGATGGGTACCAAATAGAGGTCTTTATGGATTTCCTTATAACCCGCTTTTACGAGGGAATCAAGATTCAGGTTCTCGGATTGAGCAAAAAATTTATCTGCAGTAGCCCTGATCACATAATTTTTGTCATAAGGTAATACGATCTTAAAAGCACCGTCATCGGGATTGGAAATAGCATTACCAACTTCTTCTCCATCCGGCAAAGTTTCATAGAGCAATGAAGCGCTGAGCGGTTCGTTTGTTTTTTTGTTATACACGTTACCACTAACCAATACAACCGGATCCGGTTTTTCCCGCTCCAGCAGTTTTACCCTTACGATATCACTTTCGCCATACGTGTCGGTACTGTTGGTGAGATAAGCATATTCACCACCTGCGTCCAAAGTAAAGAAGGCATCCCATTCAGGGGTATTGATAGGAGCACCGAGATTGACGGGGTCACTCCATTTTTGCCAGGTACTGTCGAGACGTTTACTCATCCAAATATCATTATCGCCTTGTCCGCCGGGTCGGTCGCTACTGAAGTAGAGTGTTACACCATCTGCCGCGAGGTAGGGTGTCATTTCATCATTCTTCGGCAGGTTTATTTTTTTGCCCAGTGATTTAGGTTCGGTCCAATATTTATCCTTTTGTAAAAAACTAACATAGATATCGTTGTTCACACCATTTTTTTCTTCGGTCATATAAAGCAACAGGGTCTTTCCATCGTGTGCCATGGTAGCTCCATTCTGCCGGCCCCTGTCATACTTCTGGTAGTTTTTGATGCGTAGTGCTTCAGGTTTGCTCCAATAGCCATCTTTATCGAGATAACTCATGCTTACACCGTTGCCCATATAATCACCATCGATAAAGGCATTGCGGATAAGAATGCGGTTGTTATCAGGCGATATCCAAAACACCGCGTTGTAGAAATAGGTGTTCAATGGATATTCCATATGATAGGCTTCGCTCCATCTACCAAAACTATCCCGCACGGCGTACCAGATATCCTGTGAATTGCGGATAGAATTGTACTTGGTATTCTGCGGATGGTTTTCACAGATGAAGAAGAGAATATTTCCGTCAGCAGATACGGTTGGCCTTAGTTCCGGGTACTGTGTATTTACTTTTGGCCCCAGGTTTTCGATCTTGATGATTGTCTCTGCTTTGATTATATTTTCTTTTTGAGGTATCAATGCGCCGGAGGTATCCTGCGAAGGCTGTGCAATTGCGTCTGTTATCCAAATCAATAGGATAAAAAAGAGAGTGGCTTTTTTCAAGGCAGTGGATTTTGGTAAAGCGGGTGTAAATTAACAGAAATCAATACAGGATAATATCGAAAAACTACTTGTGATTCTACGATAACCCTTTATTCTTTTGCAACGTAATATATAAACAGGGTGTCAGAACTGATATGAAATATACACTTAAATTATTAGGCATCGCTTGCCTCACCACTTTTACATTCAGTTGCAATAAGTCCGGGAGTAAAGTTGAAGTTGCTGACTCCCTGGTTGGCGAATGGGAACTGCGCCAAACCTCGGCAGCCATGAACCCGTTGGCAGGAAATTATTCGCCGGGCAACGGTAAAATAGTAAAGTTTACAGAGACCCGCTATTCTATCTACGATGGAGGACAGGTGGTAAAACAAGGAGAATACCGCATTGTTGCCGATCCGGGTGTTGAAACCAGTGTGTGCCTGGTATTTCCCGCCGGACAGTTTGCCAACCGGATCATTTATGACAATGATACAACAAGTGAAAAACAGTTTTTTCAAATTACCAACAACAGGTTAAGTATCGTTGCTGGTTGCTATGCTATTGACGCGGGTCACCGGGCCGATTATGAAAGAGTGAGTACCGGTAGTCATAATTGAAGCCCCTGACTGAAAAGTTTATTTCGATTGCTTTATTTCCTGCATCCGAAATTTTACAATCTTTCGAATGACATCAAAAGGCATCGGCCTGGTTAACGGAAATTTGATGGTACCCTTGGCTCCTTCATAGTTGGCCAATTCTTTAATCGCAGCTTCCATGAGTCTTGTTCTGGGGTATAAACTGATATGTTCCTTCCAGGCCGCATACCAGATAAGACCTTTGTCATCCAGTTTAAAAGCAGGCATGTTGTAGCTGATCATATCTTCAGCAGTTGGCGATACTTGCCGGATCGTTTGTCGAAGCTGCCTGACAATACTTTTTGTTGCTGCAGGCAAAGTTGCTATATATTCTTGTACGGTTTTAAATTTGATGGCAACTGGTGTTTTCTTCTTTGCTGCTTTTTTAGTTTTGGCCGAAGCTTTTGTCGAAGTTGCCATGGTTCACAGTTTTAGGATATGAACTTACATCATTATACAATGGCTACAACTGTACAGAGGCGACAAAAAAAGGGCGATTTACGACAGCCGTCTTATTAATGCAAAGCATGATGATACTTTTAATGATGGGTAAATACAATCAGAGTGTCTCCATTTTTTCACGGATCAGTGTTTTTTCCGACTCAGTTTTCGCCAGGGAAAAGGCTTTTTGAAAATGATCTCTTGCTTTTGTTTTGTCGATGGTTTTATACAATTCACCGAGCAGCACAAAGTAAAAATGATTGCTGTCCAGCTTAAGTTTTTCAGCCTCGATCAATGCTGTTTGAGCGCCATATACTTTATATAACGCATAGGTTCTGTTCAGGGCAACGCCGGGTGAATAATTCACCATCAGCAATTGATTATACAATTGCAGAATTTCTTCCCATTTTTCGCGGCTATCATCTTTGATGCAATGCCAGTAAGCAATTCTTGCCTCCAGGTGATAAGAACTTATTTCATTGCCTTGTAATGAGCAGTCAAGGAAATGGATCCCCTGGCTGATCATTGATTGGTCCCATAGCGTTGCATCCTGCTGATCATACAATATCAGCGATTGATCATTTGCCTGGCGGGCATTGAAACGGGAAGCATGAAAACACATCAGGGCAATCAATGCATTTGTTTTTGGCAGATTGGTCGTTTCATAACCAGTTAATAATATTCCCAATCGCAACGCTTCAATACAAAGCTCCTGGCGAAGCACCTGGTTTTGCGTTTTAGAATAGTAACCTTCGTTGAACAAGAGGTAAATAATATGTAACACATTGTCGAGTCGACCGGCTATTTCATTGGTAGGCGGCATTTCTAACTGCACTTTTTCAGCCCGCAATTTTTCTTTAGCCCTGAAGAGTCTTTTATTGATCGCTTCCTTATTAGATAAAAAGGCTTCGGCAATTTCATCGATACCAAAACCGCAAAGTATACGCAACGCCAAACCGATTTGTGCTTCGCTGGCTATGACAGGATCACAAATGGCAAAAAGCATTTGCAGCTGGCTGTCTTGAATGTTTTGCATGGAAAAATCAGGTTCGATAGCGGCTATCTCTTTTTCCTCCTGCGATGCCAGGGCAGGGACAATTTTTGTTTCAAAAATTTTATTTCGCCGAAAGTGATACAATGTTTTTTGCCTGGCCACTGCATAGAGCCAGGCGGTAGGGTTGGGCGGAATGCCTTTCGCATCCCAGGTCTCCGTTGCCTGCAAAAAAGTTTCGCTGACGATATCCTCTGCTATTTCAATATGCTGCAGGCCAAACAGCTTGCTGATAACAGCCACCATTTTTGAAAACTCCTGCTGAAACAGGTGTTTGAGCGATAAGTGTTCTTCTTTCATTGTCATTCCGGGCTTGGCGAAATAAATCAGTTTGTTTGTCCTATTGAGTTTGTTGAAATAAGACAAGCAAACTGATTCTTGTTTACTATGGTTTAACTTCCGTAGACTGGCCGAATCTCCACGCTGCCGCCCTCATCAATGGCGGGACATCCATGCGCAAGGGTAGTGGCTTCCTCCAGGCTATTCGCTTTTACAACGATAAAGCTGCCTAGTATTTCTCTTGTTTCTACAAATGGTCCATCCGTGATAACACCACCTGTTTTCAGCACTTTGCCTTCCATCGACAACCGGTTGCCATTGCTGACCATTTTTCCCTGGGCAGCAATGCCACCAGCCCAGTCCTGCCATTTTTTTCCAAGGGCCTGCATTTTTTCGGGTGTAGCCTTGCTATAATCGTAGTTTGGCTGTCTGAATAATAACATAAACTCTTTCATATGTATTTATTTAATGGCCTGTCAATACTGCCTGACAATAGTTAGTTAAACAGGCCGTGATAAAAATTATCATTGAAAAATCCGGTTGCAACTTAATTTGATTTCGCTGCATATTGCCCCGGCTGATAATCACCGGCCGGTGTTCGAAACGCAATATTAATGCGATTGTAGCTATTTATCGTTACAACCGCCATCGTGAGTTCGATCAGTTCTTCTTCTGTAAACTGTTCGCTGGCTATGGCATACACTTTATCCGATACATGACCTTCGTGCAATTTTGTAATTGCTTCGGCCCACGCCAGCGCTGCACGTTCCTGCTCAGTATACATCGGTGCTTCACGCCAGGCGTCCAGCATATATAGGCGTTGCTCGGTTTCTCCTTTTGCCCTCAGGTCTTTCGAATGCATATCCAGGCACATGGCACAACCATTGATCTGTGATACGCGGAAGTAAATTAAGTTCAACAGTCCTTTGTCCAGTGATGATTTGGCCAAATAGCCGCCCAGTCCATACATTGCTTTCAAAGCAGCTTGTCCTTTTTCGAATAGATTGATTCTTTGTTCCATGTTGTTGTATTTTATTATTGAATGCTTGCCTGCCGCGGCAGGTTTGGGTTACACTTCAATAATGACTGAGATTGGACAAATTGGACAGGGAAGGAGAAATTTTTTTTTGAAGGAGTGCAGTCTGAAGATAACAGCTGCGAGACAAAATTATCTGGTACAAATTAACCGGGAATAATTTGAAATGTATAAGTCAAAGGTATTTTTTCAAGCTCTGTTCCAAATGGCAAATGTAAGTAAGGGATTATTGACCTGTCATAATTTGCAATTGTATTTACCTTATAAAAAGATGAATTTTCAGGATTATCAACATAGTCCTGATCTTCGGTTCCGGAAAAGAATCGCCAACCGCTGTCTACTTCGTTAATTGGTTCGTCCCGATACATATAATTGACCTTTTCTCCAGCTACCGTTATTTTATCAGTTGCAATACATGCACCCAGTGGTTCAATGAGTTTGACTATTTGATCAGCTTCTAATTTGAATTTTTTGTTTTCTGCCATATAAAACACAATAATAGCTAATAAGCGTATGTCACAAAAAAATCTTAATCTAGAATTTTCTTACTTGTACAATTCACCCTGCAGGTATTTCAATCCCGAATCAATCACGACCGTCACAATTCTTTTTCCCGCACCGATGATCCTTGCCCGTTGAATAGCGGCCCAGACATTGGCGCCGGAAGTAGTGCCGCCAAATATTCCTTCCTTTCTTGCTAACTCTCTTGCTGTGTGCATGGCATCCTCATCAGACACCGCCATTATTTCGTCGGCAAGGTCGAGCCTGCAGATAGAAGGTACAAAGCCTGCCCCTATACCTTCAAGTTTATGCTTGCCCGATACATCGCCACCCGACAACGACCGCACATGCAAGGGCTCGATCGGAATGCAACGAATGCCGGGAACTTCATTTTTAAAAATTTCAGCATTACCCGAAAAACAACCACCTGTTCCGACACCGGTGATAAACTCATCGATCCGGTTGCCCATTGCACCAATGATCTCCCTTGCCATTTTATGATAGGCATTTCGATTGTCAACATTATTAAATTGATCCGTCCAGAAAGTATTAGGATTGGTGCTTAGTTCTTTTGCCCGCTGTATCAAAGTATCAATCAGCTTTGCCGTTATCATTTTATTTTCACTGGGAATTATTTCCAGTTCGGCACCAAAAGCTCTCATTGTTTGCAGCTTCTCCTCGGCAAAAGCATCCGAGGTAATAAAATGTGCTCTATAACCTTTATGGGCGCACACCATTGCTAAACTGCTGCCAGTACTGCCGCCGGTATATTCTACGACGGTGCCACCCGTTTTTAGCTGACCTCTTTTTTCTGCGCCTTCGATCATCGAAAGAGCCATCCGGTCCTTCATGCTGCCCGTGGCATTAGCGCCTTCATATTTTACAAATATATCCGCACACCCCGGCTCTGATAGTCGTTCCAGTTTTATCAGTGGTGTGTTACCAATTGCTTTCATGTTATTTTGATTGAACTAAAAATGTTTTATTCGAAAGATACGGGTGATGTCTCTTTCGTACGGATATTTTTAATAACACCCTGTTTCCGGGATAGCGACTGTCAAATTTTCCGGCAGTTGGAATCTGTTATCATCTGCAACTGGATAATAGAATGCAGGAAAAATAAGGAAGTAATGCCAAAGAGATGCATCGCCCAATTGTCGCTTGCCGTTTTCTGAGTCAAACCCCTGAACGAAAAAATTACTGAATCTGCCAATTAGTGAAGAGATAGGATGCTTAGCTGGAAAACAAACGAGCCTTACTGTGTGGAGGTAAGGCTCGTTATAATAATTATTGTTTGCTGGTGCCGCTACGAAGAATGGCTACCAATAACAAAATAAAAACAGCAGCACCTACAATCCATACCCAGGGTTGCTGGTACCATGCGCTTTCTTTTTTTATATTGATATCGACATCCACACCCTTTTCCTGTGCAAATGCCAGGGCATTTGTCATACTTAGCATGATCGCCAGCACCAGTTTTGTAAAAACCTGCTTCAGCCCGGTGATTTCGCGTTTGAACATAATAATTGATTTTGTTTAAATGATCATCTTTTGTAACCCAAAAATGGTTCCAGTACGGTCCCCTGTGATATCGTCGTTTTTCCACCGGGAACCCTGCCGCATTGAGCAAAAAAATCTACATAATACAGTAGAAAGCAGGTGAAATGATGAGAGGAGTAGGTAAACTGCCGTATCAAAAACGGATAAATACGAAGGCTGATGAATAAATACGATGTTCGGCTGATGATAAGGCTCAATTTTTGAAGCCTGCATACTAAAGCGAAGATTATTCTTGTTATAAGGCAAATCCGGTACCATGAAAAAACTTGTACTTATATTACTTGTCTTACCCTGTTTGGCGAATGCGCAGTTTGAATGCGAAAATCACACTGCCATCGGCTTGTCGTATATACTGCCCAAATCGGCTTCAGCAGAAGTGGCTTATTTCACCAATATTGGTTTTACGGCCGGCATGGGTGTAGCTTATTCAACACCTGTCACTACTACTATAAAAAGCGGCACGGAGGAGATCACAGAAAAATCCAACATGCTGAATATTTTTGGTTATGTGGGTTATCGGCTGGTACAGGTAGACTATAAATTCTCGGGCTTTTTAAATGCCGGTTATGTCATGGGCGATGCCAGCAGCATCCAGCCGATGATTTCCTCTAAATTTTTGTTTCCTTCCGGACAAAAAGCATTTGCCATTGAACCGCTTTATATTTTCAACCGCGGGTTTAGTGGCCGGGCATCGCTGTATATTAAATTGTAAAGCCATTCAACTTTCACTGGCCTGGCTTACCGGTTCATAAAAAAGCGTGACAGTACCGGATAGGTGAGGCGTTGCTTTTAATAATTTCAACCCGATGATACGCTCAGTAATGTTTCTAAAAAGGGGCAAACCCTTTCCCAAATACGATAGGCTGAACACAGAATAGGCAATAGATTAATTGACGCAATACTACTCTATTGCATCTGATTATTCAATTAAGCAAAGATTGATCAGGCGGTTAGTTCATTGGCGGATACCATCCTAAATCCTAACTGCTGGTACATGCTGAGAAAATCAAAATTGTTCCAGCCTTCTGCGATCTTGCCATTGTTGATACGAACACAGGTCATACCCGTGAAATGTACAGGCTGTCCATTGGCAGTAGTAGCATCTACAGAGCAGCGGCCCGTTTCATAATCGTCCTGTGCCACTACTTCTTCCACATTGACATGAATTTGTGGAAACTGGTTTCGAAAATTGCGGAAAAATACTTTGAAACCATTGGTCCCGTTTTCTCTGATTTCATCAATACCATGAACGATAGCATCGGCTTCCATCATTTCATCAATAGCCTCTTCACGGCCATTGTTCCAGACTTCTTCCATCCAGCGATAAGTGAGGGTTGAATTTTTGGCAGGCATAAAAGGTTATTTAAGATTAGTAGCTGAAGGTAGAACAATTGGCGGAATCTGAACGCTGGCAGTGACAGGAGCTGCTGATAAGGTAGTGCAGCCTGGTGCATCGATCATTTCCCTTTTCGGTTTGATAAAGCTCATTTGCCCGTTGAAACAGGGCACACTACATTTGCCGGGCATGACAAATCAATTTCAATTAACGGAATCATCCATCCAAAATGCACTTTTTGTATTTGCGCTGGAATCGGAAGAAGCGGGTGAGTTTGATGGCCGCAATAAGCTGATCACCGGCATTGGTAAAGTGAACGCAGCGTATGCACTCACCAAACATCTCCATACACAAAAACCGGGCTTGATCATCAATCTGGGCTCGGCAGGCAGTAATGTTTTTAAGCGGGGCGAAGTGGTTTGTTGCACCCGCTTTATCCAGCGTGATATGGATGTAAGAGGGTTGGGTTTTGCCATGTACGAAACACCGCTGTCGGGTATCCCGCCGGTGCTGGAATATGGATTGAAGATGGACGGATTACAGCAAGGGATCTGCGGCACGGGTGACAGTTTCCAAATGGATCATTCGTCATCCGATTATAATATCATTGATATGGAAGCTTATCCCCTGGCGCTGACGGCGATGAAAGAACAAATCCCATTTCTATGTCTCAAATATATTTCCGACGGCGCCGACGGCTCGGCTGCCGAAGACTGGATGGTGCAGGTTCACCTGACAGCAAGGGCGTTTAAAAAAATCTTGTTCCCGAACGGATAAGGCAAATGGGAGGGAGCTCATGTTTATTTTTTTTAACCATACAAGGCATATAAGGCATTTAAGCACGAACTCCTTGGATTTCTTGTATGCCTTGTATGGTTAAAACTATTTGTTCATCCATGCTGGCACCGACGCTCATTTCTCATAAAACTCTATGGGTAAATTGTCAGGATCGCTGGTAAAGGAGAATCGTTTGTTAGTGATCTCGTCAATACGGATCGGTTCCACCTCAATATGGTGTTTTTCAAGATGGGAGATGATGGTTTCTAAATTATCCACTTCAAATGCCAGGTGGCGAAGGCCCGTTGCTTCAGGTCTTGAGAGTCGTTTAGGCGGATCAGGAAAGGAAAATAGTTCGATGATATAATTTCCATTTAAGGAAAGGTCAAGTTTGTAGGAAGCTCTTTCCTCCCTGTAGGTTTCGTTGATGACCGTTAAACCCAGTACATCAATATAAAATCTTTTGGATGCTTCATAGTCTGAGCAAATGATGGCGATATGATGAATGTTGTTTAGCATAAGTCGCAAATTGAAATTTTCCTTTTGTTAATCGGATATACAATCCGGGCTTTTTAGCTAGCCCGTATCGAATCACGATACTATTCCTTAGCTAACCCACCGACCAAGTGTTTTATATAGCCTCCATTTTCCATTTTGCCGTTTTAGAATAAGTAAACGACCCTCTCCACAAAGTTTTCCGCAATAATGGCCGATTTTAAGTATGCAAGCTTGTCTGTCAATACTAAAATAAGGGATTGATAAACTGAAACGATCAATTTTCCGGGAATCGCCAGCCCTTATGAAAGTAGTGCTGTCGAAAAGGGAGCTATCCCAAACTATATCCTTTGTTTGTGTAATTTGCCTCATTATAAATTCCACGTCTGCCTCCGAAAAAACAGAATCTATTTCAGCCAGGTGTTCAAGAAATCGTCTTGATAGGGTAGTATGTGGGACGCTTGAAAGTGTGGATATTGGTTTGTGGCTTAGCAACGACCTTGTTTCATTCAAAAAAGTCTTTATCTCTTTTTTGTTATAGTTAAAGAGTCCATTTTTTGAGCTATTGCGGCTTGTGATACAAAAGCCATTAGTATCGTCATCGTAAGCCTTAACTGGGGGCTCTTAAACATCTTAAATATCATCGATAAAACAATTAAAGCCATATATATTATAATCGATGGAAACATTATTTATTGACCAGAACTTTTGACTTTTTCATTTTACAACTTCCATAAGCCGGGTATCGGAAAATGTTTGAAAAAAAGCTTTTTTCGCTGCATGACGGACTGGCTTTTACATTATGAACGCTAAGACGTTGCTTATTTATTTTTTGAATTAATTTTAAATGATATGCCGCCGCCAAGAAAAAACTTTCGTGATTGACCAGCCTCAGCATATGCGCCAAATTTTTGATTTATCCAGTATCGAAATCCCAAAATGCCACCAACACTGAATGCATCAACCTTATAGTTCAAACTGTCGCGATAAATGTTTGATTGGTCATACGTGAGAGATCGGTGATATAGCCGGAAAATAAGGCGACATATAAATCTGTCTTTTCATCTTTTATAACAAGAGGACTAAGATGAATGGTATTTCGTATACCAATATCCCAGCCCTTCCAAACATCTTTATAACCTACTAATGGATGATCAAACTTGAAGAAACTATAAGTGTAAGTCCCGTACAATCCTAAACTTAATAGTTTACTGAATGAATACTCGCCGCTTGCATTTAATGACGGAATACCACTGTTTTCCGTTGATGTGAGCCCACTCGGATAACCATAACCCGAAGAAGCCCCGAAATTGATGATTAGGTCATGCTTTTTGTTTTGTGACTGCCCGGCAGATGTAAGAAATACGATGGCTGCAAGCGTCAGAAAATATGTAAGAAAATGTTTTTTCACTAAGGGTTGATTTGATTCACTGAATATCTATAACGTAGAAGGCAAAATGAAGTGACTCTGGACGGCAGAATTGGGTTACCACTTTAGTTGTAATGACTTCCACATCATATCAATAATTTTTTGGCCCTGGCTCCCTTCCTCTTCGTCCATGCGCATGGTAACGATCATTAAGCCGGAATCTTTCTTGCCAATTGAAGCTATTTCATAGATATTAACTTCATCCTTGTACCGCAGCGCTGCTTTTGTCACTACCAGTTCCTGCCCGGATCTTAAGATCTTTTTATAACTGGTTCGTTTTTCTTCAAAGCCATAACTAATACTTTCCTTCGTAACCTCGTTTAACATGAATTCGTTTAGCGTCGAGGGGTTCATTGATTGATAATTTTGAATCAATAAGCCGGCCCCCTCCGCCGTTAATAGAGAAATTTGTTCTATTCCTTCGTCAACCGAAGCATTGGAAATCTTAAAGCCTTTTGGATAAAGGAAACTATATAGGTTGTTGCTATAAGTCAGGGTGTCTTTTTGAATAAGTTTGAAGCCTATTTTTTTCCCCTTCACCACAAGATTGTAGGGTTTGTCAAGTGCCACATTCAGCGAAGTATCATTCCACTGCAGTATATAATCTTCCTGGCTGTTCGCTGCCAGGGTAAAAAAGACGGAAATAAAAATAAGTACAAGTTTCATTTTTTATTTTTTGAATCGGATGGTCAAATGGAGGAGAGTGTAGGAAATCTGCCGCGCATTAGTGGTTATTTTTGCATTGAAGCTTCCTTAACAATTTGATCAAAACCTTTCATGATTTCTTCTTGCAGAGCAGGCGTATATTTTGCAGACATAGCGGCCATAATGTCTTTCTGGATATCGGGAATGGTCTGTATCATCTTTTGGCCGGATTTGGTTTTATAAAAACTAATGTAGTCATCGATTTCCTGCTGTGTAAAGTATTTATCATAGATCTCCACCATATCCTCATTGAGCAGCTTCATGGCTATTTTTTTGGAAGACTCCATGCTTTTTTTAAATACGGCGGCCATTTCGCCTTGAATGGCTGTATCTCCTTTGAATTGCGCAGTCATGCTGGTAACGATAGATGAAGTTATTGCATCAAAGCTTTTATGCATCAGCGAATCCTGCTGCATCAATTCAAATAATGTTTTAATCGATTCCTTTTTGCTTTGTGCATGGCTGCAAAAGCAGACAGAGATAAATAATACAAGTGCGGCGAAAATTTTGTTCATAAGCTAATTGATTTTGGCAGGTTATACACCCGGGCATAAATGTATATCAGAGGTGCCGGTTTTTCAAGTAACTCACGCCTGTTTTTGGTGTTATTATTATTATTTATCATTTCCCTGCTGTAAAAAAGGAATTCTGCCCAGGCAAAGCAACTACCTATAGGGTTCTCCATCTGCCCCCGTTCACTTGCTCAATCAAAGAAAGGGTGGTGAAGCGGAGTTGTGCCGAACTTAATTTCACAGATGGCTGCAAAAATCGTCCGTGCAGGTGGAATTCCTGGGATGTATCAGGGTAATATGCGGTTGCTGTTGAGAATGAGATATCAAATGCGTTTCACGCAGACGCAATGTTCCAGGTTTTATTGTTTTCCGTTAAAACCCGGATGCTTTTCCCGGTATACACGCCGCCAGCCTGCCTCATTAACGTATCGGTCTTTCGGATAGAGTAACCTGAACCTGCTTTGTCTAAATAACCTCCCATGTGGTAAACTATGCCATTAGCATTGTCTGGTTCGACATAGTATAAATGTGTTTTACTATTGGTTTGGAAGAAAGCTCTTTCGCTATTCTGTTGGGCCGAAACAGTTGAGAGGTTGAATAAGAGAATTGTTACCGCTAACAGATGTTTCATAGTTAAGCTGCGTAGTTTACTTGCTTTTTACTAATCATCACCATTGTACCAAGCTGTTAGTCCGCGTTATTTAAAATGGTTAACATTTTCCTGAGCTGTGTCTCTCGTTTAACTTTATATGTTTTGCCCCAACGCACTAACAGTTCCGGAATAAGCTCCCGCTTAATTGCGGTCTTCGCAGTTTCTTTGAAGTCTTTGTCAATCGTCCCTTCCAAGTACAATTGGCCGAACGCAATAGCAACTATTGAAGCGTCAATGCCCGACATATAACGATTCCCTAATTCGCTCTGTGCTAAGTAAGGTTTTAACTTTTCCAGGTTTGTCTCGTTGATGTCAAAAGTTGGATAGCCCCAATCCTTAATTTGTTGCACTAAAAAGTCTTTTGGATTGTCACTCTTGTGTTCCTTTCTCCAATCCTTAAAACCTGCATATGTATCCGCGCCATCGTCACTACCAAAAGGTGCTGTTTCTTCAATAGGGCTGAAATAAAACTCTTCACTCATCAATTGTTTTGCGTTTGGATGCGCTTTTTCAACGGTTGGTAAATAGTCTGACATAGTTGTGTCAACAGTAGCATTACTGAATAATTCTTTATGCGCTCTTTCCTGGGTTTGGCCGAACGCGGTCATTGAGACCAGTAAAAATGCAATGAGTTGAAACTTCATGAAGTGATGTATAATTGGTGTGTTACCGAAAATACGAACCAATTTATTTACCTGGTCAAAAAAAAAGCTGCTTACAAAGATTGTCGCAACCAGCCCTTCACTTTGTCCTTATTGCACCCCAAAAGTTATATAGGGTGTATTGATATTTGTTCTATCAAATCAATTATTATGGCAACCGCATTCAATCGTAACAATATTGTAAAATCTTTTTGGGTGCTGCTGATCAGTACCATGCTGTCATCGCCTTCTTTTAGCCAGGCCCTGCAAAGCCCTCTCAAACCCACCGCTACCGGCTATGCGCCGGTAAATGGACTAAAGCTGTTTTACGAAACCTATGGATCGGGTAACCCGCTGTTGTTGATACACGGCAGCCTTCATGAACATCAATACCGCTTTTGCCAGCTCATCCCACGCTGGCAAAGACAAGAAAGGTGATTGATGTAGAATTGCAGGAGCATGGCCGCAGGGCCGAAATAAAGAAATAAACAAAGGCGACGTTCACTGGGAAAATCCAAAGGACACTAAGGCTTAAGCAAAACTGAGCCTTGTGTCCTTTATGCTTCGAAGTGTTACTATTAAAGTACATTAACCTTTTTCGGCAGGTAATATTTATTTTGCTTGTCCTCGTTTTGGGTGACGAATAACGGCTTCGGGTAAATGTCATCATTGCCGGCTCTATGGCATATTTTATGTAGCGCTTATGTTTTAGTCTGTACCGAAAGTCCTATCCTTTATTACAATCACGGATAAAAACTTTTTGTATGACAGCTAAAAATGCCGCACTTGTTATCGGTATCATCTTTATTGCAGTAGGATTATTAGGCTTTGTTAGCAATCCCATTATTGGTGACTCCGGCGATGCCATTTTTCATGCCGACACGGTGCATAATATGGTGCACATCATCAGTGGTGCTTTATTTGTATTGGTGGCGATGGCTGCCCCCGCTTTTTCAGGTACGTTTCTTATCGTGTTTGGGATCGTGTACCTGGTTATCGGGTTGATCGGATTTGCCAATTTTGGGGGCCAGGGCATGGGCAAAGTCTTAGGCTTCCTGCATGTGAATGGTGCTGACAATTATCTGCACATTGCGCTTGGTATAGTAATCCTATTACTGGGATTGAGCACCCGGAAAAGAGTGGTTGCCTGATCAACGTGCACAACGCAACAATAATTTTTTTTGCTATTTCTTCTTTCCCAGCCATAGCAGGGCATCAATGATCAACCGGTTTTGCGTTTCATTGGCAAACCGGAATGATAATTCTTTTTGAGTCCTGTTTTCATAGTCAATAGCATTATGTCCCATATTGATGTATTGCTTGCGATAGCCAGGTAAAAGAGAGGGTGCACTCCAACTGCGACGAAAAGAAATGTGGGGAAAATTGTTCCCGTGCAAAAACATGCGAAAGCCTTGCAGGATTATTTTTTAATTTTAAAACTATGTTTCGCCAGCTTTAATTAAAAAACATGGATACGGGTAAAACAATTTTTGTAACAGGTGCAACAGGAAAACAGGGGGGAGCCGCAATAAGACATTTGCTGCAACGCGGTTTTGCTATCAAAGCATTTACCCGGAATAAAGAAAGTAAAGCTGCTCAATTACTCCGTCAACCGAATGTTGAAATTATAGAAGGTAATTTGAATGAACCTTCTACCTATACTGGTCACCTGGATAATATCCATGGCATTTTTGCTGTTCTTGATTTTAAACAGGGAGCCAAAAAAGAAACGGAACAGGGATTTGATCTTATCACAGCCGCGAAAGAAAAAAGCATTGCTCATTTCCTTTATTCTTCCGTGATTGGCGCCGATGCTAACACCGGCATTCCACATTGGGAAAGCAAAAACAAGATTGAAATTTTATTGAAGCAAAGTGGCGTACATCATACTGTCATCCGTCCTTGTTACTTTATGGAAAACTTTTTACTGCCACAGGTAAAGAGCCGGTTGTTAAAAGGAAAATTAGTAACACCATTACATAAGAAAAAAATACAACAATACATCAGCACCGAAGATGTGGGTCGCATTGCGGCAATCATCTTTTCCGATCCGCAAAGCTATATGGGCAAAACGATCACTCTTGCTTCCGAACAAATGGATGGAGAACAGCTGGCAGAGCATTTTTCAAAAGTTTGGAACCGACCGGTAAAATATCAACAATTGCCCGGCATCATCACACGATTGGTAATGGGAAAAGATCTTTATACCATGTTTAACTGGATCAACCAGCATGATGCCATTTTTGTAAAAGACCTGGAAGCCTTCAAAAAGGAATTTCCCGGTATGCTTTCGCTGGATGAATGGATCAAACAAAAGTTTACTTAACGGTAGCTGTTGCTGCGGTTCGCTGCTTTACATGCTTTCTTACTTCCGGCGCCACTTTGGTTCCGAGCAATTCAATCGAGTGCATCATTTTACTGTGTGGAATGCTACCTACACTCATTTGCGCAAGAAAACGGGTATTGCCAAACAATTCATATTCGTACAAAATTTTATCGATCACCTGTTGCGGACTGCCAACCAGCAATGAACCTTCATTCGATCGCATCATTTCATATTGCTGGCGGTTCATCGGGTTCCAGCCACGTTCTCTTCCCAGTCTCGTCATCACATCGGCGTAAGAAGGATAAAAGTCATCAGCGGCCTGTTGCGAAGTATCCGCGATAAATACATGTGAGTTGATGCCCAACTGCAATGTCTCCGCCGCATGTCCTGCTTTCACCGCACTCTCACGATAGAGTTTTGTCAACGGCGCAAAACGTGCCGGCATACCACCAATGATTGCCAGCGCCATGGGTAATCCATATTGCGCAGCCCTCACCACTGATTCGGGTGTACCGCCGATAGCTACCCAAATTGGTAATTTGTTTTGATAGGGACGGGGATACACACCGCGGTTTTGAATAGCGGGACGATGATTTCCTTTCCAGTTTATCTTTTCTGATTCATTCAACTTAACCAACAGGTCAAGTTTTTCTGAAAACAATTCATCATAATCTTCGAGGTCATAACCAAATAACGGAAAGGATTCAATAAACGAACCACGGCCAGCCATGATCTCGGCCCTGCCTTTAGACAAAAGATCGATGGTAGCAAAATCCTGGAACACTCTCACTGGGTCATCGGAACTCAGTACAGTAACAGCGCTGGACAGTTTTATCTTTTTTGTTTTAACTGCCGCGGCGCCAAGGATCACAGCGGGGGAGGAAATGGCATAATCGGGACGATGATGTTCACCTACTGCAAATACATCGAGACCCACCTGTTCAGCTAATTCAATTTCTTCCATCAGGTTGCTGATTCGCTGATAGGCGGAGATGGTTTTGCCTGTGCTGGTATCAGCCGTCATTTCCGCAAACGTATAAATGCCTATTTCCATGAGTGTCCTTTTTATTTCAAGTATAACAAGAACCAGTTGCTGTTTGTTAAGAATTGTACCAAAAAAAGTACTCCAAGTATAATAGGGCTGCCCTTAAAACAAAAAGGCTGAGTTTATTAAAGTGTGGCGCAGGCCGATTAACTGTAACGATCATTCCGCCATGGATAAGCCGTATTGGAATAACCACGTTCTTCCCAGAATCCCAGCTTGTTCTTTTTCAAAAATTCAATCCGGTTGATCCATTTGGAGCCTTTCCAGGCATATAATTGTGGAGTAATCATTCGCACCGGACCGCCGTGTTCTCGTGGCAATGGTTTTCCTTCAAACATGTGAACCAATAACACATCCGGCTTCAGTGCTTCTTCCAGCGAAATATTGGTGGTATAATCATCATACCCGTAACATAAAATATGCGTTGCTGTCTCTTTGGGTTGAGCCAACGCAGCCAGGTCCAGTAGCCGAACGCCTTTCCAATTCATATTTAGTTTTGACCAGGTAGTGACACAATGAAAATCGGAAATATCTTCTGTTTGCGGTAATGCCATGAATTGTTTCCAATTTAGGGTAACAGGGTTCTCCACTTCGCCATCTAATACCAGCTTCCATTCATTCAGCGGGATATCCGGCTGCAAGCCCAAATCCAGCACCGGCCATTTTTGTGTAACGACCTGCCCAATGGGAACCATTGGCATCCCGTGACGATTCGGATTGCCTTTGCCCATTGGCCTGTCATCTGCTACAGAAGGCGTCTGTTTAATCTTTTCCTCAAACCTTGCTTTCAGTTTCATCCTGGCTTCTACGACCCGGTCGAGTTTGTCTGATTGTTCCATATTACCAAATTAGAATAAAATCCAGCGTTGGAGTTATAAAATTGCTGTGCAAAATTATCGATATGGTGCCTTTGAACTGTCGTCTTCCTAACAATTGAACCAAATGAACCACATAGGCAGATAGATTCTTAGGTGTTCACATAGTTTGTATTCATTCATCAGGCAAATTTTTATTTCTCAAAACAAACAATCAACCTGTTTGTTGAAAAAGATACTAATGCACACACTAAAAAGACTAACATGAATAAAGTATGGTTTATAACCGGCTGTTCTACGGGCTTTGGCCGTGAACTGGCCAAACTGGTATTAGCTTCAGGCTATAAAGCAGCAGTAACTTCCCGTAATCCCGACGATGTAAAAGACATTGTAACCCAATATCCGGATACTTCCATGGCAATACAACTGGATGTAACAAAACCTGCAGAGATCAAAAATGCAGTGAAGCAAGCGAGGGAAAAATTTGAACACATTAATGTATTGGTCAATAATGCAGGCATCGGTTATTTTGGCGCCATTGAAGAAAGCGAGGACGAAGAAGTGCGTCGCATGTTTGAAATAAATTTTTGGGGACTGGCCAATGTTACCAAAGAAGTCCTGCCAATCATGCGCAAACAACGCAGCGGGCATATTATCAATATTTCTTCTATAGGAGGATTAGCTGCTTTTCCCGGAGTTGGCTTTTACAACGCTACTAAATTTGCGGTGACAGGGTATTCGGAAGCACTCGCAAAAGAAACAGCACATTTAGGTATTAAAGTAACCGTGATTGCCCCCAGTGGCTTCCGCACCGATTGGGCGGGTCGCTCGGCCAATGATTCAAAAATTGTTATAGAAGATTATGCTTCTTCGGCGCATGCCAACCAAAATACCATTCGTGGATATAGCGGTAATCAGCCCGGTGATCCGGTACGGGCAGCTGAAGCTATTGTAAAAGTGGTGGAAGCTGCAGAGCCGCCGGTCAGGTTATTATTAGGTGTAGGCGCACTAAGAGGTGCACGCAACAAAATAAAAGAAATGCAAAAAGATTTTGATGCATGGGAGGAAATAACTGTTGGAGCCGATCAACCCAAACAAGAGATAAAATGATTTGGTCGCAGCAAGTTAATTAACTTGCCTATCATGGATGCATACCAGTTACAGGCAAAAAAAGAATTAAAAGGATGGCAGAAACAGATGCTGCGGAGGCCATCTTTTTTTAATAAGCTTTCGAAGCGAACGCAGGATAAAATAAATTCCTGGATACCCGAGAAAGTACACAATGCCGTCACAGTCGCCATCAAACAAATGATCCGTGGCGTATTATTTGGCGCAAAGTACACTACGGCTGATCCTATCATCAATGCCAGCCTGGAAGTACGTGAAGCGAGAGTCGAAGAGAAAATAAAATTTTATAAGACAACCGCAGCAGTGGAAGGTGGTATTACCGGGGCGGGTGGTATTTTATTAGGACTCGCTGATTTCCCGTTACTGATCGCTATCAAAATAAAATTCCTGTTTGACGTGGCAGCTGCTTACGGATTTGATACTCATGATTACAAGGAACGGGTTTACCTGCTGCATATTTTCGAACTGGCATTCTCCAGCCATGAACATCGCAAGCAGATCTATTTAAAAATGGAAAACTGGGATCAGAAAAGTAAAGAATTGCCGGCCGATATTCACCAGTTTGACTGGCGCAATTTTCAACAGCAATACCGCGATTATATTGACCTGGCCAAGATGGCACAATTGGTTCCTGTGATAGGTGCACCCGTGGGTGTGTTGGTTAACTACCGGTTGATCCGAAAACTGGGTAAGACAGCGATGAATGCTTACAGGATGCGGCTACTTGATTAACGAAATGAGGTAAAGCGAAAAGTATATTGTTTTAGCCAGATAGGCTTAATTGACTATTTCTAATAGGGATTTTTTGCAGGATTTATTCTTGTATCATACAAATTAAGGATAATGACGGTATCTCCCTTTATTTTATAGTACATCCTGTTATGTTTTGTAATCAGCATACCTCTTATATCTTTAATTTTTTTTGAAGGTGCCCCAATATAAGGCTGTTTTGAAAGCAAATCAAAGCGCCTGTCAATTTTGATGAGAAAATCAACCGCAATTTTGTGTGACTATTCTTTTTCGAGGTAGGCGAGAACTTTCTGTACTTTATTGGTAAATCGCTTCTTAACAATTATTTGGTACGCCATTGTGATGTGGCCTGTTTAAATTCCTCCTGGGTCATTGTATCTTTCTGTTCATCTTCTTTTGATAAAGCCTTCAATTCTTTCAATTGCTCTTCGGTCAGGTTGTCTGTAATGTCAGCATCTTTTATCGTTCCATAAAATACCAGGTCTTCTTTCAGGAGTGAAAGTATTTCTTCATCATTGGAACTTTGGATATAAGAGACCAGTTCTTTTTTAAGCTCATTCAGCGACATAAAAGCGATTTTTCCAAATTTACAAAAATATATTGGCAAGGATAAATGTTGACTTATCCCGTTGGCAAAATGTTTCTACATTTGATTTTAACCATTATGAACACAACTGATATCCTCCGCTTCCGGTTGTTCAATCAACAAATAGCAAAACCCGTTTTTAACAAGCCGGCTGAAGTCGTCAGTTGGTTGGTGGCCATGCAGGCACAGGAATATGCAATGGCCAAATGGGCGATTGGTTTACGGTTACCGCAGGCAACCGACAGCATGATTGAAACAGCTTTTGCCAAAGGCGATATTCTACGAACTCACCTGATGCGGCCTACCTGGCATTTTGTAACGCCAAAAGACATACGCTGGTTGTTGCAGTTAACCGCTCCACGGGTTGAAGCAATCAACGCTTATACTTATCGTGAACAAAACCTGGATAGCAAAATATTCAAACGCAGCAATGATATTATTGCCAAAGCACTGGAAGGTGGCAACCACCTGATGCGAACAGAATTACAGGCCATACTAAAACAAAAAAAGATCATCGCAGATGGTGTACGTTTATCCTGCCTGATGATGAAGGCAGAACTGGAAGGCATTATTTGCAGTGGCGCAAGACGAGGCAACCAGCATACTTATGCGTTGCTGGACGAAAGGGCAAAGCCAGTGAAAGCCCTCACCAAAAAGGAAGCCTTATTTCAATTTGCTCAACGTTATTTCACCACCCGTGGGCCTGCCACCGTAAAAGATTTTGCAAGCTGGTCGGGTTTATCCATTACCGAAGCAAAAGAAGGAGCAGGAATGCTGCCGAAAAAGTTTATCCGTGAAAAAATAAATGAACAGGAATACATTTTCCTGCCGGCTATTACCGATGCAGGCAACATACAATCCAGTTTTCTTATGCCGGATTATGACGAGTATGGCATGAGTTATAAAGACCGAAGTGCTTTGTTTAATGGATCAGTTGATCTTTCTTTATTTAAAAATGGAAATCCTTTTTTCAATCGGATGATTATTTTGGATGGAAGGATAGAAGGAACCTGGAAAAGAACGTTTAAGAATAATAAAGTAGTTGTTGAAACAGTTCCGTTCAAATCACTGAATAAAACCAAGCAACAGGCATTGAATGAGGCGATAAAAAAATATAGTGAGTTTGTAGGAAAGGTCTCCCATTTCTAGTATTATTTCAAATTATTTTTGAAAATTGCTAAGGTTAATCTTAAAGCTAAATTTTCTATGTCAAATTCGAAGAAAAAGTCTGGAAAAGCAGAGTTTACAAATTGGTTTGGTCCATTACTAGATGCTTTGCGAGCACTCGGTGGGTCGGGGCGTCCAAAAGAAGTTGTGGCTCAAATAGCAAAGGATCTTAGCATACCTGATAAACAATTGGAGGAAACAATGAAATCTGGCATCCCTAGATTTCAAAATCAAGTAGCATGGGCTCGACAATATTTAGTATGGGAAGGGTTGTTGGATGATTCTAAAAGAGGGGTATGGACCTTGACTACTCTGGGACGAAACACCATGTTAACAAAAGAGCAGGGCTATCAAATATTTCTTAAATGGGTTGATATTCATCAGAAGGCGCGCAAAGACAAAACATCGAAGGATATTGTACAAGAACAAGAACAAGAAGAACCAGAAAATATAGAACATACCATTGCCCCCAACCTACTTGAAGTCTTGCAGAGTGTTAGTCCAAAAGGCTTTGAAGATATTTGTAAAAGATTATTGCGAGAACACGGTTTTGAAGATGTAGTAGTAACCGGGAAATCGCATGATGGAGGCTTAGATGGGTATGGAACATTAGAATTAAATCCATTTGTAAGTATCAAAGTTTTATTTCAAAGTAAGCGATATAAGGGCACGGTTTCTCGGGCTCAAGTAGGAGATTTTAGAAATGCAATGCTTGGCCGTGCGGAAAAAGGTATTATTATAACCACTGGAACATTTTCCGAGGATGCTAAACGAGAAGCTTCAAGAGATGGAGCACCTCCAATTGAATTAATTGATGGCAAAAAACTCGTTGAGCTTTTTGAATCGGTGCAACTTGGAGTTAAGCCAAAAACAGTTTTTGAGGTTGATTTTGCATTTTTTGAACCGTATATAGAAAGAAAATAATTCGACACCTTACCTCCTGATCAAATAACCAGGATCGTTAAACTCGGACCTTCCCATTCTGGCACATTTTTTACCCCACTTTATAAAAAAGCATGCCATGAGAGCGATCTGGACGGGTTCCATCGGCTTTGGGCTGGTGAATATTCCCATAAAAATGTACAGTGCTGTGGAAGAAAGTACCCTAGATCTCGATATGCTGGACAAAAAGGATCATGCCAATATCAAATTTAAGCGGGTAAATGAAAATACCGGTAAGGAAGTGGCCTGGGAGAATATTGTACGGGGCTACCTGGTGAATGAAAAATATGTAGTGCTGGATAAAACTGATTTTGAAAAAGCCGCTCCTGAAAAAACAAAACACATCGAGATCACCCAGTTTGTCAACGAAAAAGAAATTGACAGCACTTATTTCGAAGTGCCCTATTTCCTGGAACCGGATAAAACAGGCACCCGGGCCTATGCCTTGCTCCGGGATGCCTTGCAAAAAAGCGGTAAAGCCGGTGTAGGTATGTTTGTGATGCACAACCGGGAGCATGTAGCCATTATCAAGGCAAAGGAAGATGTGATCATTTTGAACCGCATCCGTTTTGCACAGGAGATACGTTCACCAAAAGATTTGAATTTACCGACAGATAAAAGTAAACCCGCTGAATTAAAAATGGCGGTTGACCTGGTCAACCAGCTGACCAAAAAGTTTGATCCCAAATTGTACAAAGACGATTACACCGATAAATTGCTAAAGATTATCAAGGCCAAATCGAAGGGCAAATCAACCCCATTCAAACCGATGAAAGTGGTACATTCCACTACCAAAGACCTGATGGAACAATTGAAGGCCAGTCTATCTGCCGGAAAACGTAAAGCAGCATCATGAGCCTGGCTACCTACAATAAGAAAAGAGATTTTAAACGAACAGCGGAACCGGCGGGCAAAAAAGAAACCGCCAACAAGTTCCGCTTTGTTGTGCAGCGGCACCAGGCATCCCGCCTCCACTATGATTTCAGGCTGGAGCTCGGTGGTGTGTTGAAAAGCTGGGCCGTACCCAAAGGGCCGTCGCTGAATCCTTCACAAAAAAGATTAGCGGTAATGGTGGAAGATCACCCGGTCAGTTATATTGGATTTAAGGGCACTATTCCAAAAGGCAATTATGGTGCAGGCTCCGTGGCCATATGGGACAATGGCTATTTCCAGCCGGTGAATGAAAAGCATGAGGCCATTTCAGAACGACAAGCCCTGCAAGCTATCCGGAACGGTGAATTAAAATTTTTATTAAAAGGGAAAAAACTGAAAGGAGAGTTTGTATTGGTGCGTTTAAAAAATGATGAAAAAAACTGGCTGTTGATCAAACATAAAGATGAATATGCCGCAAATACGATCTACGATGCTGAAGAACCTGCCTACCGGACAGGCAGGCAAAACGGGAAAGCAGTACCCGAAAAAACAATTGCCTCCATCCGTCATGGAAAAGCTAAGAAGGTTAAAACTTTTATTAAACCCATGCTGGCTTCTATCACCAAAAACCCATTTGACGACGAAGATTGGCTATTTGAAATAAAATGGGATGGCTACCGGGCTATATCGGAAATAAAAAAAGATGGGATCCGATTTTATTCCCGCAACGGTATCGATTTCAGTGAACGGTTCCCCGCTATTTACCAGGCATTAAAAAAAATAAAGCATGAGGTGATATTGGACGGTGAAATTGTTTTATTAAATGAAAAAGACCTGCCTGATTTTCAGAAACTGCAACACTATGAAAACCATTTGAATTACCCCCTGATTTATTACGTGTTTGATGTGTTGGAACTGGAAGGAAAGAATACCGAAAAGCTGCCACTGACTGATCGTAAAAAACTGGCGAAACAATTATTAAAAAATAACAAGATCATCCGCTATTGCGATCATATCGAAAAAGACGGAATCGCTTTCTTGGAAAAAGCCAAAGAACAGGGCCTGGAAGGAATCATTGGCAAGAAAAAAGAAAGCACTTATGCGGAAGGTGTAAGAACGAAAGAATGGCTGAAGATAAAAAATGTGCAGAGCACGGAAGTAGTGATCGCAGGCTATACTGAACCAAAGGGTGGCCGCAGTCATTTTGGATCGTTGGTGCTGGCCAATAAAAAGGGAAACACATGGGAATACCGCGGGCATGTTGGCACAGGTTTCTCCCATGAGCTATTGGCGGAGCTGAAGAAAAAAATGAAGCCGCTTGAAACCAGTGAATCACCATTCAAAAGTGAAGTGCCGTTAAATGGTAAAGTAACCTGGTTAAAGCCAAAACTGGTAGCGGATATCGCTTATACCGAAATGACAAGAGATAAAATATTTCGTCACCCCGTATTTCTCCGTTTGCGGGATGAAAAGAAAACCAAAGATGTAAACGAAGAAGTAGTAGAAGAAATAACCGAAGTGAAAAGAAGTGAAGAAATGAAGGCAGGAAAACATACCGTTGCGATTACCAACCGGCACAAAATATTCTGGCCCGATGAAGGTTATACCAAGGGCGATGTAATCGATTATTACGATAAAATGGCGGATTATATTTTGCCGCATCTGAAAGACAGGCCGCTTTCATTGAAAAGAAATCCAAATGGCATCAGGGATGAAGGATTTTTTCATAAAGACGCCGGAGAAAAAGCGCCATCTTATGTTGATGTGTTCAAGGTAAAGAGTGACAGCAACAACAAAATCATCGATTATATTGTTTGTAACAACAGGGCTACTTTATTATACCTGGCTAATTTGGGTTGTATTGAAATAAATCCCTGGAACAGTACCACCCAAGCCCCGGACAAGCCAAGCTGGATGGTGATCGATATTGACCCGTCTGCCAAAGATAAATTTACGGATGTAGTAGATGTGGCGTTGGCTACCAAACAGGTACTGGATAAAGCCGGTGTGGATTGTCATTGTAAAACCTCCGGTTCATCGGGACTCCATGTATATGTACCGATGAAAAATAAATATGATTACAAGACAGTAAAAGATTTTGCCCATATAATTGCCTCGCTGGTGCAGGAGCAATTACCCAAAACAACTTCCCTGGAAAGATCATTAAGCAAACGGGGATCTAAAATATACGTCGACTACCTGCAGAATCGCAGTGGCCAGACATTAGCTTCTGTCTATAGCCTCCGGCCAAAAAAAGGGGCGACAGTTTCAACACCGCTTGATTGGAAGGAAGTGACACCCAAACTACATCCCTCACAATTCACGATTGAAAATATCCTCGAAAGAGTAGAAGAGAAAGGTGATCTCTTCAAGCCTGTGTTGACAGGTTTCACCAATATCGATAAGGCCCTAAAAAGTCTGAACCGGGATTTATAAGATTATGGAGATTTATTGGGATTAAGGAGACTTGATTTGATCTTTTAGTTTTATGAATATTACAGATTCCCTTATCTCATAAATCCCCAAAATCCTCCTCATCGTGGTTCAGACTTTGCGTTCCCTGCCTGGCAGCAGGCGAGTTTGCGTGAAACTTTTGTAATTTCCTCGCATGAAAAAAATTCGTTGGGGTATTATCGGTTGTGGCGATGTAACCGAAGTAAAAAGTGGCCCCGCTTTCAATAAAGTAGCCGATTCAGAATTGATAGCCGTCATGCGGAGAAATGCTGACAGGGCTGAAGATTATGCAAAGCGGCACCATGTTCCTAAGTGGTATAATGATGCGAATAAGCTGATCAATGATCCCGATATCAATGCCATTTATGTTGCTACTCCGCCGTCCACGCATGAAGAATATGCGATTGCAGCTTTGCGGGCAGGCAAACCGGTGTACCTGGAAAAGCCAATGACGATGAATGCCGCATCAGCCGAAAATATCGCCAGGACAATAAAAGAAACAAATGGAAAATTAGTTGTCGCACATTATCGCAGGGGACAACCGCTGTTTCAAAAAATAAAACAACTGATCGATGACAAGGCCATCGGTGAGACACGGCTTGCCCGTTTGTCATTGTATAAAAAATCGCTTTCGAGCCAGGATATGACTGTTGAAAAAACAGCGTGGCGAATTGATCCGGCTTTTGCAGGCGGTGGTTTATTTCATGACCTGGCGCCGCACCAGCTCGATTTGCTTTATTATTTTTTTGGAGCCATCAATAAAGCTACTGGTATAGCAAGCAACCAGGCCGGATCGTACGCGGCAGACGATATCGTAACGGGGACCATCTTATTTCAAAATGGTGTACACTTTAGTGGCACCTGGTGCTTCAACGTCTCAGCTGCTGATGAAAAAGATGAATGTGAAATTGTCGGTGAAAAAGGTTCTATCATTTTTAGTTTTTTTGAACAGCATCCCATTACAGTAATGGCCAACGGCTCGATCGATAAATATTCATTTGACCCGTTGCAGCATGTACAGCAGCCAATGATCGGGAATGTGGTGGATTATTTTTTGGATAGAGCGCCTAACCCCTGTTCTGCGGAAGAAGGAGTGGAGGTGATGAAGCTGATTGATAGTTTTACGGCAAAATAAAAATCTTTCAATCATACTCTCCTTATGATGACTTTAAGAAGAATATTGCTTTGCTGCCTCGTAGTTTATGGTGGCATGGCAGAAGCCCAAACCGCTTCCACATCTAACGGAAAGTTATTTATCATTGGTGGCGGAGACAGATCACCCGCATTGATGCGTTCCATGGTAACGACTGCGGGGCTGGCAAGCGACGACTATGTTGTTGTATTGCCGATGTCAAATGCCAGTCCTTATTCATCTTATTATTATTTCAAAGCAGACCTGGAGCTTGTTTGCAAAAATTCCATCGTTAATTTCAATTTTACTCCTGCCAACATTACTAACAGGAACAGGCTCGACTCGTTAGAGAAGGCCAAATTGATTTTTATTACGGGTGGTGACCAGGATCGTTTTATGAAAGCGGTACTAAATACACCCGTTTATACTGCTATTCATAAAGCCTATAAAAATGGAGCAACCATCGCCGGCACCAGCGCAGGGGCCGCGGTGATGAGTGAACATATGATTACCGGCAAAGAGTTGACCGATACAACTTACCACGCAACGTTTAGAAAAATAAAGAAAAATAATATCGAGTTTAAGCCGGGCCTTGCCTTGCTTACCACCGCGATTATTGATCAGCATTTTATTGTTCGCAGTCGTTATAACCGATTGTTATCCGCGTTGGCACAATATCCATCGCTTAGTTGCATCGGTATTGATGAAGCTACAGCAATCATTGTGCAGGGGAATAAAATTAAAGTGGCTGGCGAAAGCCAGGTTATTGTGATGAGAAAACCGGATGACTTGCAGGTAACAAAAGAAGGATTGATAAAATTAAAAGAGATGCAATTCAGTATTTATACCGCCGGTGACGAATTTGATATCAGTACCACCAAATAGTTTGCTCGGTCAACAATAATCGTAAACGATAAAAACAAAGCCTGTATCAATTTATACTTAGTAGAAAGATTGTACAGGCTTTTTACCGGCTAAACTGCGGCACGCATCTGTGCAGCAATATGAGATTCGAATTTCTCTTTATTTCTTTCCAGCCAGGTTTTAAATCGCTGCATAGATGGGTTCAACCCATAGCTTTCGATAAGATCAAGCTGGCGTTCCTTTATATAAAGCCGTTGCACTTCAAACATATTTGCCAACTCTTCGGCACCGGGGAAGCCAAAGCCGGCATAAATGTCACGAGGTATATGTTTGTAGTAAACTTTTCGTTGTAAGACTTGTGAGAAAATGGCAGCATACTCTTGGCAAGGCAGATCTTCACCTACTACCCCCACCACACGTCCTATATATTCCCGCGGGTGATTGAAAACAGGAGTAACAACGCCACCCATATCTTCAGCACCGACGATAGACAGTTTGGTATCTCCCTGCGGGAAGCCAAAGAAGAAATCACCATTCTCATCTTTTTGCAGAGGAAAAAAGTTTAAAAAGTTTTCATAATAGAAAGCAATGCGCATAAAAGTGGCAGGAATTTTCAGGCTCCGGGTATACTCTTCCAGCTCCGCTTTCAGATCGCAATGAGTAACGAAATATTTTCCACCACTTAACTGGTGATAATTGGCAAGAGTGCTAAAAACAAAATGTTTAACACCCGACTGATGAACAGCGTCCACCAAATTTTTGCCGTGACGAAACTCCTGTTCATAATGTTCCCAGAAACTGGTGACACCGAAAACGCCGTAGACTCCTTCCATAGCGTTTTTTAAGCTTTGGAGGTCGTCCATGTCACCTTCGGCTATTTCAGCTCCTGCCTGTAGCAATGCCTGTGCTTTGGATGATTGTGCATTGCGGGTCAGAATGCGGACGTTGAATTTTTTTTCGTGCAATAATGCTTTCGCAACACTGCCGCCCTGGGCGCCGGTGGCACCTGTTACGAGGATTGTTTTTTTCTGATTCATGGTTAAGGTTTTTTGATTAATGAGAATTAAAATGATTATTTGAAATCAGTCAATTTTTTGGGCGCAGGCACTATGTTTCTTACCGGCCTGGTTGATTTCAAAAAAGTATAAATAGCTTTTATATCAGCGTCATTTAAAATACTGAACTGTGGCCATGGCATGGGAGGTAATAAGTCACGGCTATTGTCCAATCCTTTGTATTTGCCTTTGGTGATAGCTTTTTTAAATTGCTCTTCTGTCCAATTACCGATACCTGTTTCGTCGCTGGTGAGATTACCGGCAAATGAAACGCCCCATGCGCCGGCGATAGAAGTGAAGTCTTCGTTGAACAGGGTCCAGCCTTTTTCTATTTGCGATACATCCAACGGGGGAAGTTTACCATCCTGCCGGGCTCCCGAAAGCCGAAGTTCGGGGATGATCTCCGGACCCTTTAGTCCCATTCGTTTCGGCGAATGACAATCATCACAGAGCATGGTGTAAACGAGATAAGAACCCCGTTTGACCAGGCTGTCTTTGCTTATGACAACCGGTTTTTCGATCTTGGTACCGGCAGCACCCGGCTGGCAGGCGATCAGTGTTGCAGTGGTTATGGCAGCCAGCGCAAGCACAATTAAAAATGACTTTTTCATAATGAATAATGTTTAAACTTTGAATTGGTTTGCAAGCTAACCCCGGCAGCTGCGGATAGCAATTGGAGGCGACATGAAATGTATAAAGTGGTTGATGAAGTGTTGAAAAGGCTTTGCTGTTTTCTAGGCGGAGTTTTATTTAAACCAGTATCAGCAATTTTTTTTCTGACTAGATTTGAAAGAAATTTTTATCGGATGCAACAACAAATTGTACAACTGGCCCTGGTTGTAAATGATTATGACGAAGCGATTGATTTTTACACTAAGAAGCTGAACTTCATTCTGAAAGAAGATACTGTATTAAGTGAAACAAAAAGATGGGTAGTAGTGAGCCCACCCGGATCGGGCGGATGTAGTTTATTATTGGCAAAAGCAGCAACAGCGGAACAAAAGACAAGAGTAGGAAATCAAACAGGCGGCCGGGTATTTTTATTTCTACACACAGATGACCTGGATAGAGATTACCAGCAAATGAAACAACAAGGAATATCATTTGTACGAAAACCAGCAAAGGAAGAGTGGGGCAAAGTAGCCGTATTCAGTGACCTGTATGGAAATCTGTGGGATTTGATTGAGCCAATTAAAAAATAAAAAGAGCCCTGCTTATTTTCATTACAGCAGGGCTCTTTTTCAAAACTTATTATTTTGCATTAAACCTGACTGCTGAAATACCAGCACCAGTAACAGCTTTTCCAGCTTGTGGTTTATATACAAAATAGAGTGTGTGAAATTTTTGGTCACTGATTGGATCGATTGAAATGTTGACCAATCCTTCCTTTTTATCTTTTTTCGGAACCGATAGTTTTCCTTTGCCCAGCAATTTACCATCTGGTGCATCAAGATGAAGCTCCAGTTCAATGTCGGCAGGAGTGATGTTTTGCCAACCAACAATGGCTGACAATGAACTTACATCCGTGAGATCGATGCTATCCAACGCAAACCAACCTTCCTGTTGCGGGATGATATAATAAAGCGTACTGTTGAAATAGAAAGAAGTGAAACTTTTCATCGGTTGTGCCGGCTTAAAGGCAACCCTATTCGATGGCAGACTAAATATCGAAGATCCGGTCAATGCTTTACTATTATTTCCACCCTTATCGGTGTAACTGGCGGAGATTACCATTGTGCTGGCCGGCTTTTTATCGGTTGCAGCAACAATGTTCCCGGATGCAGGCAATGATTTTTTCACCGGTTCTTTTTTTGCCAGTGATAATACATAGCTCACAATTTCTGAAAGATCTGATTTAGACATATTGGGATGAGATGCCATTGCCGTTTCGCCCCACACCCCTTTACTTCCGTTTACAATTTTTTGACTCAGGTAATTCGTTGCATCGGGATGCGTTTGATATTTCTCCGATACCTGCATGAAGGAAGGACCAATCGACTTCTCCGCTTCTTTGTGACAGCCCTTACAGTCGAGTGATTGCGTGAGGCTTTTACCGCTTAGCAATGCTTGTCCCTGTTGGTGTCCCATCGTTGCACCTGCTTTGTCAAAGCCTTCTACATAATCAACCGATACATATAAGTTGGCATTATCGATTTTAGCTGTATCATTATCTTTTATATTAACGGTGTAACCAACAGGTTTTCCTGGTAAATAAAAGGAGCGGTTGCCCGATGTTTGATCAATACTTACCATTGGGGTTTCATTACCTGCGTAGACGGCCGTTATATTACTAATGCTGGAATCACCTTTGCTATCTTTTACCACAACAGAGATTTTATAATCACCCGGTGTGTCAAACGTGTAACTAACCTCGGGTGTTTCCGTTTGTTTTGTTTTGCCATCACCAAAATTCCAGTTATAAGATAGTTTATCTTTTTCGGGATCGATAGCATCAACGGTTGCCTTCACCGTGAAAGGCAGGTTGCCCGATGTTTTATCGACAGCAATAGATTTTATCTTCGGCGCCCTGTTGCCGCTGTTGTAATCGATGCGGAATAAACCGGCGTCAGGATTTTGGGAAAACCAGCCATTGCCATATTCCAGGAAATACAGTTTACCATCAGGGCCAACTTCCATATCGATCAGGGCGTTTACTTTGATATCGGAAAGAAAGGGTTCCATCTTATCAAAATCACCATTGGACGTAAGCGTTACTGCTTTTATCCATCCCCTGATCCAATCGTAGATGATAAGTTTACCATTGTAATAATCGGGAAGTCTTGTTTCTTTCGGATACATGTCGGTGTAATAAACAGGACCAGCCATTGCATTACGGCCACCCGTTCCTACCTGTGGGAAATCACCAGATGCACCATAGGGGTACCAGATAAATGCCGGTTGTGCAGATGGTAACTCAGTAAGGCCTGTATTATTTTTCGAGTTATTAACCGGGTGTTGCGGATCATAAGCAGGACCTGCCTGCCCGGTAGCATAGTCATATTGACGATAAGCATAATTATTCCCAACAAAAAGCGGCCATCCAAAATAGCCGGCTTTGCGGGCCTGGTTCACTTCATCATAGCCTTTTGGTCCGCGGGAGTCTGAACTGTCATTAGCAGCATCAGGACCTACTTCACCCCAATAAAGATTTCCATTCTTTTGATCCACTGAAATACGATAGGGATTGCGGTTACCCATCACATATATTTCAGGTCTTGTTTTATCTGTTCCTTTAGGAAACAGGTTTCCATCAGGAATAGAATAGGTAGCATCTTCATTTATTTTTATCCGCAATATTTTACCCCTGAGATCATTGGTATTGCTCGATGAGCGACGGGCATCGTATTGTTGTTTGCCGGGTATATCATTCATGGGACCAAATCCACTGTTGACATATTTTGCACCGGGTTCATCAAAGGGAGTGGAGTTATCACCCGTTGAAACATACAATAATCCGCCAGGTCCAAATGCGATGGAGCCGCCGGTATGACAACAAATATTCCGTTGTGATTTTACTTCCAACACCGTTTTTTCAGAAGCCATATCGATGGTATCATTTTTCAGGGTAAACCGTGATAAGCGATTGACCGAACTGTCGATCGGGCTATAGTACATATACACCCAATTGTTTTTTTCAAAATTGGGATCTTTAGCCAGACCCATTAATCCTTCTTCTGCATTTACATTTGGAACAGTAGCTTTCCAATACACATTAAGAAAGCCTGCTTTTTGAATTTTCTTTGTTTCATTTTTATACAACAGAATTTCTCCGCGGCGCTGAACGATCAAAACATCCAGGTTGGGAAGAACAGTAATTTCTGTGGGTTCAAAAAACTCACCCTGCGACAATTGAGTTTTTGTAAAGCGGTCGTCATCCGGCGGGTACTGTGATTTGGCTTTGCTGTAATTCAGCTCTTCATTATCACTTATGGCATACTGAATGCCACCCAACAGATGTTTCAAATAAGTTGGATCAGCATATAGTTCTTCCAGGTGACCAAGGGCGGTATAAAAAGCACGGCCGCCATCATAGTTGTGATACCAGCTCATCGGGTGATTGGTTCCATTGGCACCGCCTTCATAGCTTGTTTCATCAATAGTGAGAATGACCTTTGTTTCGGGGTTTAATTTTTTGAAATTGTAGAGTTCATCTTTAACCTGCCAAATGGTATCGGTAAAAAAACTGGTAGCAGCAATGCTTTTGTCTTTGATGGTAAACTTAGCTTGCTGTGGTTTTGGATGGCTGAGGAAATAACCACCCACCAATCTGCCATACCAGCCCCAATCATATTCAGTATCGGTGGCGGCATGGATACCGACATAACCACCACCTGCCTGGATATATCGTTCAAAAGCGATTTCTTGACGGCTGTTCAACACATTGCCGGTAGTGCTTAGAAAAATTACGGCGGCATATTTTTTTAATGAATCCTCGTTGAAATAGTCTGCATTTTGGGTAGTGTCCACGTCAAAGCCGTTTTCAGCACCCAATTTTTGAATGGCGGCAACCCCGGTGGGAATGGAGCTATGAACAAAACCGGCTGTTTTTGAAAACACCAGCACCCGGGGTTTACCACTTCTTTTTTTGGAACAGGAAACTGCGAGGCAGGTAAAGGCTGTGAAAGCAATCAATAAGTAACTTTTCATAATTATGTTGGCTTCTAATGAGATCGGTAAATTTAGATGAAAAATGCAGCCAAAAGTGATGGATATTTAACCGAAACTTGTAAGATTTTATTTTGGTTGCTGATTTTTTGTACACATTCTGTGGAAAAGCGACATGCCAGTAGCGGGTTACCTTTGAACTGGCATGGTATTAAATTGCGATAACATAAGTTTTTTTAATATATCTGCAGGCCATTAAAACCGCATTCCTGCTAATTTTGCAACAAATAATAAGATTTGAGTTATGGGAAAGAAAGTAACGTTTACACTATCCGCCGAAACAGTCGGTGACGCCACCAGTGCATTACTACTAGGCGAATTTAATAATTGGAATTCTGACGATGGTATTATACTAAAGAAACAAAAAGATGGCTCCATGAAAGCCACGACCACACTGGAAGAAGGAAGGACCTACCAGTACCGTTATTTATTGAGCGATGGACGCTGGGTAAATGATCACCGTGCCGATGATTATGTGCCTGTCAATGGTTATCATGTTGAAAACTGCGTGATCTCTGTTCCTGTGGAAGAAGAAAAAAAAGCAGTTAAAGTTGAGAAGGCTCCAAAAGTAAAAAAAGCATCAGCGAAAACTGAAAAGATAGTTACCGCTGATGATCTTACCAAAATAGAAGGCATTGGTAAAAAGATCGCCGACCTATTGCAGGCTGAAAAAATTATCACTTTTAAAGATCTTTCGAAAGCCTCTGCAAAAAAGTTGAAAGGTATTTTAGAAGCTGCCGGCAGCAAATTTCAAATGCACGATCCCAGCAGCTGGCCCAAACAAGCTAAATTGGCTGCAGCTGAGAAATGGGAAGAGCTGGAAACATTACAGAAAGAATTGGTAGCAGGAAAATAAGTTTCGCTGAAGCATGAAATAAAAAAGCCCGGAGCATTTCGGGCTTCATTACATCTTATTGCCCTATTAATTTTAAAGACTGTTTTAGAACGGGAACACGGATCGGCACTGATGAAACAGATTTACACAGATAAAATCCGTGTAAATCTTTCAAATCCCTGTCCTGAACTTGTCGAAGGATCTGTGTTCTGGTTTTCATTTTTAAACAACTTCTTAGATTCGTTAAGACTAATTAAGTTGTAGCCTAAACAACACCACTTATTCGACTTAAGAAAGAAGAAGTTTAAAAAATTTTATTGCCCTAATAGTCATTGGTGATACATCAACAACTGTCATTCCTTGGTCGTGCGGGTGACAGACTAAGTTTTTCCTGCAAGGAATGAAGCCGTAGTTTTGCTCTTTAATTAACCAGGCTTGAGTGCAACTGTTTTTTTATTTACACCTCCATTTACCCAATTGAATACACCGTACCCCGCTACGGCTTATCTCAAAGGGTTTTTGAATACCAAAAACATTTCTTCTTTCCAGGCTGACCTGGGCATTGAAGTCACGCTGGCCATATTTTCAAAACGGGGACTAACGGATTTATTTGCGCATATTGAAAAAGAAGATTCTTCAACTGGTTCTCCGAAAGATTTGAAGGAGGTTTCTGCAAACGCCAGGCGCATCATCGCATTAAAAGACGACTATATCCGAAGCATCGATGATGTTATTCTTTTTTTGCAGGGACACAACCCTACATTGGCCCATTTAATTTGCAAACGGGATTTTTTACCGGAAGCGTCCCGCTTCGCACAGATCGATGACCTGGATTGGGCCTTCGGATCAATGGGCATACAGGACAAAGCAAAACATCTTGCCACCATGTACCTCGAAGACCTGTCGGATCTTATCAAGGAATGCGTGGATGATCATTTCGGATTTAGCCGTTATGCAGAGCGATTAGGCCGTTCGGCCAATAGTTTCGATGAACTATATGAAAGTTTGCAACGACCCTTTACGTATGTTGATGCGATATTGATTGATATTTTGAAAAAACATCTTGAATCAACAAAGCCTAAACTCGTTGCTATTTCCGTTCCTTTTCCCGGTAATCTTTATACATCGCTGCGCTGTGGGCAATGGATAAAACAAAACTATCCCGCTGCAAAAGTGGTGATGGGCGGAGGTTTTGCCAATACTGAATTACGCTCTGTCTCTGATCCCCGGGTATTTGAATTTTATGATTTTATTACGCTTGACGACGGAGAAGCACCGATAGAAAAACTGGTTGAACATGTAGAGGGGAAAGCAACAGTCTCAGCATTAAAACGAAGTTTCGCATTGATCGACGGCCAGGTTACCTATCTGAATAACAGTCTTTGCAGGGACTATAAACAAGCTGATGTAGGAACACCTGATTATACTGATCTTTTACTGGATAAATATATTTCAGCCATTGAAGTGGTTAATCCCATGCATCGCTTGTGGAGCGATGGCCGGTGGAATAAACTCACCATGGCGCATGGATGTTATTGGGGCAAATGTACTTTCTGTGATATTTCATTGGACTATATAAAAGTGTATGAACCCATTGCTGCCTCCATACTTTGTGACCGGATGGAGGAGATAATGGCAACAACGGGGCAAAACGGGTTTCATTTCGTAGACGAAGCAGCACCACCAGCCATGATGCGGGCACTGGCATTAGAGATATTGAAAAGAAATCTGACCGTTAGCTGGTGGACAAATGTCCGGTTCGAAAAAAGTTTTACCCGTGATCTTTGCTTACTGCTAAAAGCCTCCGGATGTATTGCTGTTTCCGGCGGCCTGGAAGTTGCTTCTGACAGGTTATTGGCTTTGATACAAAAGGGAATTACGGTATCACAGGTAGCAAGAGTAAATAAACACTTCACCGATGCCGGCATTATGGTGCATGCCTATCTCATGTATGGTTTTCCCACGCAAACAGCACAAGAGACCATTGACTCATTGGAGATGGTGAGACAAATGTTTAAACTGGGAATATTACAATCTGCCTTCTGGCACCAGTTTACTATGACGGCACATAGCCCCGTGGGAATGGACCCGGCAAAATATAGTGTGAGCAAAGTGACAGAAGCGATGGGAAGTTTTGCAAACAATGATATTGAACATATTGACCACACAGGGACCGACCACCCGGCATTCGGATATGGATTGGCTAAATCATTATTAAACTATATGCACGGCACTCACCTGAATGATCCGTTGCAACATTGGTTTGATTTCAAAGTGCCCAAAACTACTATTGATCCAAACTATATCGCCAATGCGCTGAATGAATATGACAGTAGTTCTTCCAAACCTACGACCAAAGTGCTATGGCTGGGGAAGGAGGCGGGAATTGACTATTTCACACAATCAAAAAAAGGAAATACGAGAGAGATGGCGAGCCTTTCTTTTATCACCAAAAAAGAAACACAAGAGATAAAAGTAAACAAGGCGCAGGGCGAATGGCTGGCGTCGGCATTACCAAAACTCTCCATTCACAATGCAAAGATGCTTACAGTGCAGGACTTAAAAGAAAGTTATGAGGCAGCAGGATTAGAGGATTTTGAATTATTTTGGGATAATAAACCGGTGAGTAATTTGTATAAATATGGATTGCTCAGGCTATAGAAAATTATCGTGTTTGATTCATCCCGTACTTTGGCTTTGACGATTGGCTATTTCAAAATAAAAGTATCTGTCTATGTTCACATTGGAAAACGAATATCTTAAAATAGAGATCAACGCAAAGGGGGCGGAGCTCAACAGCATTTACAATAAGAAAAAAAATATCGAATACATGTGGAGTGGCGACCCTGCTTTCTGGGGTAAAAAGTCTCCGGTATTATTCCCGATTATCGGTTCATTAAAAAACGATACGTATTATTTCGAAAACAAGGCTTACCAGTTGAGCCGTCATGGTTTTGCAAGAGACATGGAGTTTGAATTGACTAATCAAAATGCATCTGCTATCACTTTCACCTTAATCCGGAACAATGTTACGCTAGAAAAATATCCTTTCCAGTTTAAGTTTGATATTATTTATTCCATAAAAGACAACCAGTTAAAGGTGATTTATCGCGTTGTGAATAAAGGCGACATCAATCAAAAGTTATATTTCTCCGTAGGCGGACATCCTGCGTTTAAGCTGCCGGTATTAGCTGGTACTACTTATACCGATTATTGGCTGGAGTTTAATAAAAAAGAGAATGCAGGCCGTTGGCCAATTTCAGCTGAAGGTTTAATAAAAGAGCAACCAATACCATTGATGACGGACACCAACCGATTGCCGCTCGCAAAAGAGTTATTTTATACCGATGCAATCGTTTTTAAAAAGCTGAGATCGACGAGTGTGAAACTTGTATCAGGTCAATATGGTGAAATTTTTGATTTTGATTTTACCGGTTTTCCCTACCTCGGCATATGGGCGGCGAAAGGCGCCGACTTTATTTGCATAGAGCCCTGGTGTGGCATTGCAGACAGCGTCAACAGCACCCAGCAGCTAATTGAAAAAGAAGGAATCAATGTGCTCGATTCAACTGACCAGTTTGAGAAAAGCTGGACATTTACCGCCTATTAAAATTGTTGACAGATTATACTAGCGCTACTCATTCTTCACATCCCGGTGTTTGGAATTGATGCAGGCTCAAAAGCATGACGGGCACTTTTTCGGTTGCTATTGGCCTGTTTTCAACACCTGCGGAGGATATGAGCGATAGAAAAATTTTGGTGTGATAAATATTGTTGTAACATCGTTACCGGTACAACAAAAAGATTGAAAGTCAACCCCTCCCGAAAGATTAAAAAAATTTTATTCTAAATACGGCCATGGCTTATTTTTTGCTGAGCAAAGGCGGAGTATTTACAGCAGCAAAAAAAATAGTTCCCCTCGAATTTAAGGCTTTAGAATGTCGTAACTTGCTCATTCCGACGTGAGACATACCCGTGAATTGAACCTATTGTTTAACCCAATAAACCTTCATTGTATGGAAAACGTAACTGTACTTCTCGCCAAGAAGCAATCCCACTTTAACAAGATCTCTCCGAACTGCACCATTAGTGACGCATTGTGCAGAATGAGTTGTCAGAACACCGACTACCTGATTGTGATGGATGAAGATGAACGATTTTTAGGCCTGTTGACGGAACATGATATTGCGACAAAAACTATTTTTAACAACCGGTCTATCACACTGACCAAAGTAAATCAGCTAATGAACACACGTTGGCCTGTAGCCGATGCTGAGGATACTGTTGAAGATGTAATGATGTTGATGAGCCGGTATAATGTACGCTACGTACCTGTATTTAAAAACCTGAATTTTTTGGGTGTCGTTTCTTTAGAAGATGTTTTGCAGGAAGCTGTGAGTCACCGAAACGCCATTTTTGACAATGGCGATAAAAAAATTACGCTGAGTTATTCTTACTGAATCACAACTTCTTTTATTACTTTTTGTCCCAGGGCCTCATTTACCCGTAGAATGATTTTTTCTTTCTGGTAAATGAGTTCCTGTTTTAAGGGGGCCACCTGCGTAGTGATGATAAGTTTATCGCCAAAAATCTGGAGCTTATCGGTATACCGGGCAATTGTTTTTCCCATAATCTTCTCCCATACGTCTTCGATCTGCATAGCCTGGATATCACCTTTTATCCGGCTTTGATTTAAGAATTGCTGAATGGCAGAACCGAGTGAATATTGCCCCATGTGGCAAAGGTAAAAGGTTTAAGGTTTAAAGTTTGAGCTTGTTTGACAAGCGACGAATAAGAATTTCGTTACGCTATCACTAAAGAACTATCATTTGAAAATCAGGCGTTATGCTTTTTAAATGTTCCCGCAACCTCTCCTCATTCGTATCTGTAATAAAAACCTGCCCTTCATTTTCGGTACACACTCTTTGCAACAGGTTGCCAATGCGGTCCTCATCTAGTTTTTCAAAAACATCATCCAGCAACAACAGGGGAGGGAAGCCCTTTTCCTTTTGCAGCACTTCCATTTCGGCCAGCTTTAGCGCAAACAAAAGACTTTTTCGCTGGCCCTGTGAGGCAATTGTGCGAAATGGTTGGGCTCCCAGGTTTATTTCAATATTATCGCGGTGAATTCCCGTGGTGGTCCGCTGCGCAAAACAGTCCTTTTGACGGGTGGTCGTTAATAGTTCTTCAAAACCAGCTTCCAGCAATTCACTTTCGTAAAACAAACTGATATCTTCCTGCTGGCGGGCTATGTCGAGATACAAATGTTTTACAGCTGGCAAAAAGGAGATCAAAAAATCTTTTCGCTTATTAAAAATATGTTCGCCGGGCTTAATTAACTGTTGATCCAGTACATCCAGCAGTGCCCAATTCCGGTTACCCGATTCAGCAAAAGCTTTCAATAATGAATTTCTTTGTTGCAATACTTTAGTATAGGTGATAAGGTTCTGCAGGTAAGTCTCATCCAGTTGTGAAAGCATGGAGTCAAGAAACTTTCGCCTTTCCTCACTGCTACCGGTTATCAGTGTGGCATCGTCGGGTGCGATCACCACGCAGGGGTAACGGCCTATATGTTGTGAAAATTTATCATAAGATTGGTCATTTACCAGGAATTCTTTTTTGCCCGTTTCCCGTAAAATGCAAACCGCTTTTTCCGGTTTATCCTGCAAGGAAAAATTTCCCTCGATTCTAAAGCCAGTCCTGCCTTGTTGAGTGCTGCTGGCATCGGCCCGTGTGAAGTAGCTTTTGGTAAAACAGAGATAGTGAATGGCGTCCAACAGGTTGGTTTTACCTACTCCGTTATTACCGCAAATACCGACTATCCGGTGGCTGAAATCAAATGCCTGGTTCGTGTAGTTTTTGAACTGGAACAACGATATGGAATGAAGCTGAAGCATTAAACTGCAATATAAGTTCTAAGTTTTGAGTTCAGCTAAAGTCTAAAAGGAGTTATTTTCAGGCAGATAGGGGCCAAAAACTTTAAAACACGGAACTTCAAAACTTTGCAACTTTCCCTTATTTTTGCCCCTCAAATTTTTAACCCTTGGCTACCAAATTTTCTAAAGAGACATACCTGTACTGGTACGAGTTAATGCAGTTGATCCGCCAGTTTGAATTAATGGCAGAAGAAAAGTACAAAATGGAAGGTAAGATCCGTGGTTTTTTTCATGCCTATATCGGTCAGGAAGCGATTGCTGCCGGATGTATGACTGCTACAAAACCTGAAGATCTTTTTATTACAGCATATCGTGATCACGGATTGGGTATTGCCAAAGGCATTAGTGTGGATAGCTGTATGGCCGAGTTGTATGGTAAAGCTACCGGCTGTGCGAAAGGTAAGGGCGGCAGCATGCACTTTTTTGGGAAAAAAGAAAACTTTTATGGCGGACATGGTATCGTAGGTGCTCAAATTGGTACGGGTACCGGCCTTGCTTTCGCGGAGCGATATCGTGATACGGACAATGTGGTGCTTTGCTTTTTTGGTGATGGTGCAGCCCGCCAGGGTATCCTGCACGAATCATTTAACCTGGCCATGTTGTGGAAATTACCGGTCATATTTATTTGCGAGAATAATAACTACGCAATGGGTACATCGGTGGAGCGTACTTCCAATGTAGTCGATATCTATAAATTGGCAGATGGCTATGAAATGCCCGCTGATGTTATCGACGGTATGCAACCCGAAGCTGTACATGAAGGTGTGGCCAGGGCAGTAAAAAGAGCGAGAGAAAAAGGTGGCCCTACACTGTTGGAAATAAAAACTTATCGCTACAAAGGACATTCTATCAGTGATCCGCAGAAATACCGTACAAAAGAAGAAGTAGACGAGTATAAATTAAAAGACCCGATACAGATAGTCCGCAAAACTATCCTCGACAATAAATTTGCTACTGAAGAGAGCCTGAATGTAATTGATAAAAGAATTGATGAAACAGTAACAGCATCGGTAAAATTTGCGGAAGAAAGTCCGTGGCCAAATGATGACGAAGTATTAAAAGACGTGTACGTGGACCAGAATTATCCATTTATAATTGACTAATCCAATAAGCCACAAAAAATAACTGGCGAATCAAATTAGCCAATCATTCACTTATTGCCATATTATAAAATACAAAATAAAACAAGCAACATAAAATGTCAGAACAGAAAAATGTGCAGGGTGTTGAATCTGGAGACGTAGCACTTGCCAAAGCGAAAGATTTTTGGACAAGAAATAGTAAACCTATCCTTATTGTTGGTACGGTACTGGTTTTACTGGTAGGTGGCTATTGGGGCTATAAGAACCTGGTACAAAAACCTAAAGAAGAAAAAGCAGCTGACGCATTATTTAAAGCGGAAGATTATTACCGCAAAGATTCAGTCAATGCAGCGTTAAATGGAGATGGCCAATCAATGGGCTTTCTTAAGATCATCAGCAAGTACAGCGGTACCGGGGCAGCTAACCTGGCTCATTTCTATGCGGGTAGCTGCTATATTAAAATAGACGACAATACCAATGCCATCAAACATTTGAAAGAGTTCAGCAGCGATGCAAAGCAAATACAGCAAAGAGCTTATAAGTTATTAGGTGATGCGTCAGCTGACCTTGGTAAAAATGATGATGCATTGGATTACTATAAAAAAGCGGCACATCATTTTGAAGAGGACCAGGCAAACTCTGCAGAAGCTTTATTCCTGGCAGCTTACCTCGCTGACCGGGTGATGAAAAATCAAAAAGAAGCAATTGCATTATACAAAGAATTAAAAGAAAAATATCCAAGAACACAGCAAGGTTTTGATGCAGACAATTACCTGGCACAATTAGGTGTTTACAACGTGAATTAATTTTATGGCTGATATAGCAAACAGCAAACTTTTACAGATTGATACAGGCATCCTTGACATTGAGGATGCCTGTGTTGTTTTGGTGAAAACAGAATGGAACGCCGCTATTGCAGATGAACTGGAACGGAGAGCGATCGCAGAACTAGAAAATCATAAAGTCAAAAAAATAGTTTCGATCACTGTGCCCGGTGCTGTTGAAATTCCTTTTGCCATTAAAAATTATTGGGATAACACGGTGAAAAAAAAATTGCCGCATGCTTTTATCGCCCTTGGCTGCGTGATTCGTGGTGATACGCCACATTTTGAATATGTATGCCAGGCCGTAACGGAGGGGATAACCCAATTAAATCTAAGCCTGCCTGTTCCGGTTATATTTGGTGTACTGACTGTGAATAATGATGAGCAGGCCCGGGAAAGAATAGGCGGAAAGCATGGACACAAAGGAAGTGAAGCGGCTATTACAGCTCTTAAGATGATCTCCTTATCCCGTTCCTTTAAAAAGTAGTTGTTACTTTAAGTAAACCAGGCATGAACGTTCAACTTTTTATACCCTGCTTTGTAGACCAGCTTTATCCTGATACTGCATTTAACATGATAAAAGTGTTGGAAAAAGCTGGCTGTACGGTTTCTTATAATACTGACCAAACCTGCTGCGGTCAACCGGCTTTTAACGCTGGCTTTTGGGATGAATCAAAATCAGTATGTACAAAATTCCTGAAAGACTTTGAGGGCAGCGATTATATCGTAGCACCCAGTGCAAGTTGTGTCGGGTTTGTTCGTAATTACTATGGAAAACTTTTTGATAATTCGTCGCAGCACAACGATGTAAAAAATATCGGCAACCGCATTCACGAATTTTCAGAATTTATGATCAACGTGCTGCAAATTGAAAACGTAGGCGCTGAACTGAATGGTAAAGCCACCTATCATGATAGCTGTGCGGGATTGAGGGAGTGTAAAATCAAGACAGAACCACGTAAACTTTTGTCGCATGTAAAGGGCCTGGAAATAGAGGAGATGAATGACGTGGAGACATGCTGTGGTTTTGGCGGAACCTTTGCCGTCAAGTTTGAAGCCATATCGATCGGTATGGGAGAACAGAAAGTAGAAAATGCGTTGGCTACCGGAGCTCAGTACCTTATTTCAACCGACCATTCCTGCCTGATGCATCTTCATGGTTACATAAAGCAAAAAGGTTACAATCTAAAAACGCTTCACCTGGCGGATGTGCTGGCCAATGGTTGGTGAATAGAACCACAATTCCTGGGACTTAAAAAAGATTATAAGGAAGAAGGAGCAGGTATCGCTGCTCCTTCTTTACGTTTTTAGGCGACATGAACCATTTTTTCCCCCATTAATCCATTCAAATCTGGTAAATCGTGGTTCTGCTTTTCCTACGGCATCAAAACATGATCTACAACATGGATCACACCGTTACTCTGATAAACGTTTGGGATTGTGATAGTGGCCATTCCGCCTTTTTCATCTTTCACCCACCATTTACCATCTTTTTTCATCACCCATAATTTGCCGCCGGCAACAGTAGTCAGTTCAGCAGTACCATTTCCTTTTTTCATCCATTTTTCCATTTCATTTGAATCCAGTTTCCCGGCTACAACATGGTAGGTGAGGATGCCCGTAAGTTTTTCTTTATTCTCCGGTTTCACCAATGATTCTACCGTGCCTGCAGGCAGCATATCAAAAGCTGCATTGGTAGGAGCGAAGACAGTAAAAGGTCCGGCTTCCTGCAACGTTTCAACCAGCCCCGCTGCTTTTACAGCAGCTACCAGTGTAGTGTGGTCATTAGAGTTCATCGCATTTTCAACAATGTTTTTGGAGGGATACATCGCGGCTCCACCAACTTTTACCGTTTTTTCTTTTTGTGCATACGATACATTCATCAGTGTTGCCGCTAGCAGAGCAAAACCGATTGCTTTAATTGATTTCATAAAATTGTTGCTTTTAGGTTTTGATTAATCAGGCTGTGCAGCCCATCGCATACAAATACGGGAAAGGATAAAAGATTGGTTTTTAAAAATCCATTCTTTATTTATTCACTTCGGATTATTTTTGAAATCTAAATACAACATTTAAACGTATGGCATACTGGCTCGCAAAATCAGAACCTTCTACCTACAGTTGGGATCAACTGGTAAAAGACAAGCAAACTGTTTGGGATGGCGTTCGTAATTATGCTGCAAGACTTCACCTGAGAGCTATGAAGAAAGGCGATGAGGTTTTGTTCTATCACAGCAATGAAGGGACCGAGATTGTTGGGATTGCTAAAGTGGCAAAAGAGGCATACCAGGATCCCACAACAAAAGACGATTGGTCAGCCGTGGATCTGAAACCTCATAAAAAATTAAAAAAGCCGGTAACACTGGCGCAGGTAAAAGCCGACAAGCGATTAGCGAATATGGCTTTGGTAAGACTGGGACGGTTATCCGTTCAACCAGTTACTGAAGAAGAATGGAAAATAGTGATGGAGATGGCCGGAGAAAAATGAGTTGCTGACTTTATAAATAAAAGGCTTGGGAAAAGGTTTGTTCGAACAGGGCAAACCTTTTTTAATAATAAAAGTTAAGAGCAATCAGCAGCTAAATATTTTTTATAAGCAAGGGTTACTTTTTTATTAATTGTGGAATCAATGGTTGAAGTCTCACCTCAATACCATATGAACTAAGCCATAAAAATTATTGCAGACCTCTTAAAGGTTCGATGTTCAGGACAGGCCGTTGAATATCGGCAGTAGCTTTTATTGACTCTTCTTCAACAACCATTAAAAATAGCACATATGAAAAAAGTATTTATCGGGCTGCTGATAGCAGTAGCCGGAGCAGTAACCTATTACTTGTTGCAAAAGGAAAATAAACCTGTAACCAGCAATACGGTCGACCAGGAAAAGATCATTGGCAAATGGAAATTAGATTCGTTATATGCCTTGAAAGATTCCGCGAATAATTCCATGCTGGGCATCATTGGGATTATTGAACCGGATCTAAAGAAATACAATTATGAATTTAAAAAAGACGGCACTATTACACTTTCAGTGGGAGACTCATTGACTACAAATAGTTCCCGCTATGAATGGAATAAAAACAATCAGCTTACCTGGAAAGAACATCCTGCAGATACAACCGGCGAGCTGTTTACAGTTTTCTTTCCAAATAACAATAACCTTGAGTTACACTCCGCTGACAGCGTTGTTTTGCAATTCACGAAAGTGAAATAAAGGTTTACTCTTTTATGCAAAAACAAAGACAAAGCATCTCTTAATTACAACACAACACTTTTTGCCATGAAAATATTACTTACTGTATTGGCAGCATTGCTGCTACTGATCTTTATTGCCTGTAATGAACGGGCAAATACAAATTCTTCAAAAGAAAAAGCAGACCAAGTAGAGAAGGTGACAATAAAGAGTGTGACAACAGGTCATCTCCAGGAACCTCCGACAGGCGGTAAGCCATTTCAAAAAAATGAGGCCGCAAAACTTGCACCTCCAATGATTGTAAAAGACAGAGAAATATCTGAGGCCAGACAGGATGGCTTAGCTGACGAAGGAGTCGCTTTTATGAAAATTGAAGAAGAGAAAGAACATTTTAATTCCGAAGAATATGACAATATCGTTGAAAATAAGTTTTTTGCCGCTACACAAAATCCGCTTTCTACTTTTTCCATTGATGTGGATGAAGCAGCTTACAGCAACGTACGCCGATATTTACAAAATGGCTCCATTCCCCCTGCAGGTGCAGTAAGGATAGAGGAAATGATTAATTATTTTGAGTACACCTATCCCAAGCCGATGAGCGATGAACCCTTCACTGTAAATACGGAAATGTCAGATTGCCCGTGGAATCAAAAGCACCGTTTGATACATATCGGCTTACAGGGAAAAGAAATTCCTGTTGAGAATCTACCGCCTGCCAACATCGTGTTTTTAATTGATGTATCCGGATCAATGGATGAACCAAATAAGCTGCCACTAGTACAGGCGTCCATGAACATGCTAACCGACCAGCTGCGTGAAAAAGATAAGGTGGCAATTGTAGTATATGCCGGCAGTGCTGGGTTAGTGTTGCCGTCTACCAGCGGCACTAATAAGGTGAAAATAAAAGAAGCTATTAATAACCTGGAAGCCGGTGGATCAACTGCCGGTGGTGAAGGGATAAAGCTGGCCTATAAAGTAGCCCGTGAAAACTTTTTGAAAGAAGGTAACAACCGCGTCATACTTGCAACAGATGGTGACTTCAATGTAGGGGTAAGCAGCGATGATGAAATGGTTAGATTGATAGAAACGGAAAGAAAATCCGGAGTCTTCCTTTCTGTATTGGGTTATGGAATGGGAAACTACAAAGACAGCAAAATGCAGCAATTGGCGGATAAAGGGAATGGCAATCACTCTTATATCGATAATATAAATGAAGCGAGAAAGGTGCTGGTAAATGAATTCGGAAGCACATTATTCACCATCGCAAATGATGTGAAGATCCAGATCGAGTTCAACCCGGTCAATATACAGGCTTACCGGCTGATAGGCTATGAAAACAGGATATTAGCTGATGAAGACTTTAATGACGACACAAAAGACGCCGGTGAATTAGGCTCGGGACATACTGTTACCGCTCTTTATGAAGTGATACCAGCGGGGATAAGAGATGATTTTACAAAATCGATTGATTCGCTAAAATATCAAAGCAATGAAAAAAGAATAACCGGTAATAGCAATGAGGTCATGACCATTAAACTTCGTTATAAACAACCAAATGGAGATATAAGTAAGTTAATTTCAAGTACAGTAATAGACAACCATATTAACTTGAACAATACTTCCGACAATTTTAGATTTGCTGCGGCGGTGGCTGAATTCGGGTTGTTGCTGAGAAATTCAGCTTTCAGGCAACAATCAAACTACCAACAGGTAATTGCTTTAGCTAAAAGTGCAAAAGGAAGTGATATAAATGGTTATCGATCAGAGTTTGTACAATTGGTGCAGTCGGCAGTTTCTCTTGCCAAGAATTGATCGCTTTGATTTTTAAATTGGAGACATGTGGCAACTCATGTCTCCAATTTTTGTCACTAATTTTGATTCATGACAAAAAAGAAATTAGTTGTTCTTACCGGTGCCGGCATCAGTGCTGAAAGTGGTTTGAAAACATTTCGTGACAGCGACGGACTTTGGGAAGGCTATGATGTCACGGAAGTGGCTACTCCAGGAGCATGGAGAAAAAATCCGCAGTTAGTCCTTGACTTTTATAATATGCGTCGCAGGGACGTGGCAGCAGCAAACCCTAATGCGGCACATATTGGTCTAGCCGCATTGGAAAAGGATTTTGACGTGACAATCATTACGCAAAATATTGATGACTTGCACGAGAGGGGAGGTTCTACTAAGGTGATGCATTTGCACGGCGAAATATTTAAAATGAGAAGCGAGCGGGATCACGGTCTCATCTATGATATCCGCACCGATATGAAATTAGGTGACAAGGCGGAAGACGGTGCCCAGCTTCGACCTAATATCGTTTGGTTCGAAGAACCGGTACCCATGATAGAAGAGGCAATACCAGTGGCAAACAGTGCCGACATCTTTGTGGTGGCTGGCACTTCATTGGTTGTTTACCCGGCAGCAGGCCTGGTTAACTATGTACCTGCTTTTACTCCAAAATTTATTATTGATAAAAGAGTTCCGGACACCAATCATTTTAAAAATCTGACTGTTATCGAAAAGCCGGCTACAGAGGGTATAAAAGAGTTGCAGTCGCTACTAAAGCAATTGATCTAAGCGTATTGTTCGTCAAATTTTATATTTGCCAGCTGCAGTTCTTTCAACACGGGTTCGTAAATTTCTTTTATTGTTGGAATGTGCAGGCCCGGCGTTTTTATAGTTCCATTCAATATCAGTTTAGCTGCAATACCCAGTGGTAGTCCCACTGTTTTGGCCATGGCGGTATGCAAACTGTTTTCGCCTTTCACTACCAGTGAGCTTTTTGTTGACGACTGTACACCATTTATTTCATAAACAAATTCATGAAGCATTACGATCATATCGCTGTCATGAGGTTGCAGGGCGAGATTGTTCTCCAAAACATATTGCATTACATCGGCAGCGCTGGAAAGATTGGAAGGAACCCTGTCGTCACTTAGCAATCCAATAAACGCAAACATTTTTTTGATCAATGCTTCCTCCTTTGCAGGTACATACCGGTTCAAAAAATCATCAAAGCCGGTTGCATCAGTTCGCAATGCTATGGTTTTGTCGAGCCAATTTTTAAAACTGATGTTCTTTTCATTGGTTAATACGGCTGACTTCTCTTCATCTGTCAATGCTGCCTTCACTACGTAATTCCAGGCCTTGCAAAAAGCAGGATGCCGCAATGTTGTCCGGATAAAGGTGGCAGCTTCATTCAAACAGTAAACCGGGATATACGAAAGTGAATCCCGGTTGGGGTAAAAAGCAAAATCACCCAAACCCGGAACCGTTACCATTTCATCATTGTCAAAAAGTTTCTCATAAGGCACTTTACACACTTCATTATCCTGTTTGTAAACCGCACCGGCTTTTCCTGCCATGACGATATTGCGGGGATTCCAGCTTATTTTATAATGCCAGGGGTTGTCATCACTTTCGGGTGCTACCAATCCACCGCAATGCGATTTGAACGAAATGATTTTTCCACCCTTTGCATGAATTTCATCAATAATTTTCATGGCACTCATATGATCGATGCCCGGATCAAGTCCCATCTCGCACAAAAAAATCAATTGCTTGTCCGCTATTGCAGTTTTCATTCGTTGAATATGTTCGTCAACATATGATGCAGTAAGCAGGTGTTTGGAAAAATGAACACAGTCTTGTGCAACTTCGCTATGCAGTACGGGTGGCAGCATAGAGATAACAATATCAGCGGCAGCGATCTTATTTCGTCGCTGTTCCCCGTCCATTATATCAAACGAAACAGGTGTACCAAAGGGAGAGTCGTTAATTTTGTCGATAGCCAGTTGCAGGTTGGCATCGGCTACTGTTACATGCCATTTTTCTTTTTTTGCATTGGCCAATAAATAATCGATTAGTACTGTTGCAGATTTTCCTGCTCCAAACAACATGATTTGCTTCATGCGGCAAATATCCGGATAAATCCGTTGGCACTTTATTTGGGAGTTAATGACAGTTACTACTATTAAAAAAGAATTAATGATTAAATGACCCATTTTATGAAAAAAACAATTTTGTTCTTATTCCTTTTGGCTGGTACTGCTACGTATGCGCAAAGTGTGACGGCAGGCATTAAAGCCGGAGCTAATATTTCCAACTTCAGCGGCGGAGATTTTGATGTAGTAAAGAAAAAAGCAATCGTTGGTTTTCACGGTGGTGGCTTTTTAAACTTTTCGTTTGGGGCATTATCTCTACAACCGGAAGCATTGATCTCAACGCAGGGTGCCCGTATTGATAGCGTAAGCAGAAGCTATGATTGGAAGCTGACTTATCTCACCGTACCCGTTATGTTGAAACTGAGATCGCCGGTTGGCTTTTACGTGGAAGCCGGCCCGCAGGTTGGTTTTAAGTTAGGTGAAAATGTAAGCGATGAAACCATCGGTAATTTCGCCAAAGACCTTGACCTGTCTGCCGGTGCGGGATTGGGTTTTCAAACAAAAGGTGGCTTGGGTGTCGGCGCCCGTTACCTGGTAGGGCTGTCCAAGGTAGGAGATTTTGAACCTTCATCCGGTATTGACCCTGATTTTAAAAACAGTGTGATACAGGTAGGTCTTTCTATCGGGCTAGGGAAATAATTAAGTGATTTTTCTTTTTCTTAATCCCGGAGTCAACGGTACAATGAATAACCGTTGGCTCTTTTTTTTCGGAAGTAACACCTTTTCCAGGATAATAAATCTGCATAGACAAAACGAAGAGGAAAGCTATCAAAGCGATGTGTTCAACAACATCAGCTTTTCACAGTTTAATTTCTATTAGTAACGGCCGGCAACATCACCAGCACTTTGCTTACTGTCAATGTTGATAATTCTATAGGAAACTTTTATACCCCGGTTGGTATCTGGTATCCGGATAGTAGCGGAAGAATTTGCTGCGATGGATTTGAAGTTGATATTTTCTGTGCGTAAAGGTTCTTCACTTGGTTTCAGGTATTGCAATTCTACAATCACATGATCCAATTCGTATTTCGAATTATTGGTGACCGTCAGGAAGAGGTTCCGGATACCGCCAAAGGCAACTATTTTATAATCATTACTGGATACTGAAACCTGGTCACGCAAACTAGTCTTGTTTGTTTTTACCTGTGCTGATTTTTCTTCGGTCACAGCGGCGATGTCTTCATCGGCATTTCTGAGTTTCCTGCTTCGTTCGCTGGTTATTTCATCAACCTCGGATGATGGTGGTGTTTGACGGTTATCAAAGACGGGTTTCTGTTTGGGAACAATCAGCATTGTTTCCTTCCTGATCTTTAAGGTTGTTGTTTCTTCACCGGTATTGCCGGGCTGAACATTATTCGATGCAACCTTTTCATTCTTTTTAGCACTAGTACCGGTGACGGGGGGCAATTCGTTTGCCGGTTCGTTCTGTGTTCCCGGCTGTTCCTCTGCCGGCTGGCTAAGCGCAGTATTGGTGACGGCCGTATTTGTCTTCACCATCTCATTGGCAACCTTGTCTTCTTTCCCGTTATTGGAACGGATCGCCAGGCCCGCCAGGACGCCCACGACTATAAGCCCAACAACAATACCCGCTTTTTTTGCCCAACCTAACCAAATAGTTTTTTTGGCCATCCTGCTTTTACGATCCTGCAGCGTTTTTACATACATCTCTTTGATCTCATCAAGAGGCTGTGAATATTTTATTTCTGCAACAGGGGCTGTTTCTGTAATGGAAATAACAGGCGGGGGAGTCATCTTTTTTTGAAGCTCTTTTCCCGCAGGCCTTTCAGCTACTATCGGCCTTTCGGTCACAACTTGCTTTTGATTGGGAAGTGTTATAAATACGGAACGTCTAGGTGAGAATACCGGCTCTTCTTTTTTTTCTATCGGGGCATATTTTAAATACTCTTCCCTGACAGGTGGTTCTTCTTTAATCTCAGCCTCCGGTTCACTTTCCATTTCATTTCTTTTGAAAAAACGATCGAATGGCTGCTCTTCAATCAGGGGAGCAAAAGATTTTAGCTCCTCGATTTCGCCGGGATAACGCCAGGCAGCACTTCTGCCTTCCACCCAGATAAGATCATAGGGTTTTAATCCGGCTTTCCGTAGGTCTTCCACTGAGAATGGACCAGTTTCCTTGTTATCACGAAGCAATAAATAGCTTGCCATTTATGGGTTCTCTTTGGTAGTGCTAAGTAAACGAAAATTTATGCCGCCAAGTGCCAAAGGCTTGTTATAAATCAAGAGTTCTAACAGTTCAGCAATAATCCACAAGGGTGGAAAAATAGGGTAAAAAACAGTTTCTTTTATCAGGTTTTGAGCTTCAAAAAAGGTAGATTTGCCAGCCTTTGAAAACCCTTTATTCATAAGGACTTATTACAAAAAAACAATCGTTTAAACAGTCACGAAAAAGAGCACATGGAAGATAATTTTGAACCGCAGGAAACCAGCGACATTAACAGGATCATCCCCGTTAATATAGAAGAGCAGATGAAGACGGCCTATATCGACTATTCGATGTCGGTAATTGTGGGCCGTGCATTGCCTGATATCAGGGATGGCTTAAAGCCTGTTCATCGCCGGATTCTTTTTGCGATGAATGAATTGGGATTGCGATCTAACCGTCCGTTTAAAAAATCGGCCCGTGTCGTAGGAGAGGTGTTGGGTAAATATCACCCGCATGGCGATATGTCTGTTTATCATGCCATGGCCCGTATGGCCCAGCAATGGAACATGCGGTACATGATGGTAGACGGCCAGGGTAACTTTGGTAATGAAGATGGTGATGGCCCGGCGGCTATGCGTTATACGGAGGTAAGACTGCAGAAAATTGCCGAGTATATGTTGGAAGATCTTGACAAAGACACTGTCGACTTCCAACTCAACTTTGATGACTCAGAGAAAGAACCCACGATTTTACCAACACGTATTCCTTACCTGATTATAAACGGTTCCAGTGGAATCGCGGTCGGTATGGCTACGAATATTATGCCGCACAACCTGTCTGAAGTAATAGATGGCTGTGTTGCATTTATTGATAACCGGCAGATAACAGTAGAGGAGCTGATGCAGCATGTGAAAGCGCCTGACTTCCCAACAGGTGGTATCATCTATGGCATGGAAGGCATCAAAGCGGCGATGCAAACCGGTCGTGGCCGTGTGGTATTGCGTGGTAAGTTGCATGTTGATGCAAAACCAAGTGGCCGTGAGCAGATCATTATCACCCAGGTGCCCTACCAGGTAAACAGGGATGAACTCACTAACCGTATAGGTGTATTGGTAAATGAAAAAGTTATTGAAGGCGTTGCCCATGTCAACAATGAATCAAACAATAAAGAAGGAACCCGCATTGTGATCGATTTGAAAAGAGATGGTGTTCCTAATTTAATCATCAACCAGCTGTATAAGCATACTGATCTTCAAACTTCCTATGGTATTAACAATGTAGCCATCGTAAAAGGACGTCCGCGGACACTGAACATAAAAGAAATGATCAGTGAGTTCGTGGAGTTTCGCCATGAAGTGGTCGTTCGCCGTACACAATATGAATTAAGAGAAGCGGAGAAAAGAGCTCATATCTTAAAAGGTTATTTGATAGCCCTGGATCACCTTGACGAAGTGATAGCCCTGATCCGTGCTTCGGCTACACCTGACATAGCTAAAGATAATTTAATCAACGCTGGTTGGGGACTGGATGAGATACAAGCCAAAGCCATCCTGGAGTTGCGCCTGCAACGGTTGACCGGCATGGAAAGAGAAAAGATCAAAGAAGAGCATGATGAACTGATGAAACTGATCACACATTTGAAAGAAGTATTGGCCAATGAGGGGATGCGTTTTGACATCATCAAAACCGAGTTGCTGGAAGTGAAGGATAAATTTGGTGATGAAAGAAGAACGGAGATCACTTATCTCGATGATGAGATGAGTCTCAAAGACCTGATCAAAGAGGAAGACGTGGTGATCACCATTTCGCATTTGGGTTATATCAAACGTACACCGGCTGAAGAGTACAGGGCGCAAAAGCGTGGTGGTCGCGGAGCCATGGGCGGAAGAACAAGGGATGAAGATTATATCGAACATCTTTTTGTAGCATCTACGCATCATACCCTTTTATTTTTTACCGAAAAAGGAAGATGCTACTGGCTAAATGTATACCAGGTGCCGGAAGGAGAGAAGGCTGGTAAAGGCAGAGCCATACAAAACCTGATTCAAATTCCATCTGATGACAAGGTAAGAGCCATCATTGATGTGCGGGATTTGAAAGATGAGGAATTCGTTAAATCGCATAATATCGTACTTTGTACCAAGAAGGGTATTATCAAAAAAACCGAACTCCAGGATTTCAGCCGTCCCCGTTTAACCGGAGTCAATGCAATCAATATTATAGAAGGCGATGAGTTGCTTGAAGCAAAGATGACTGATGGCAAATGCGAGATCATGATGGGAGTGAAGAGTGGCAGAGCCATTCGTTTTTCCGAAGAAAAAGTAAGAGCAACGGGGCGTGGTGCAATCGGTGTTGCGGGTATTGAAGTAGATGACGCAACCGACGAAGTAGTTGGTATGATTTGTGTAAATCCAGAAATGGATGCATCAAAAACAGTGCTGGTAGTGAGTGAAAAGGGTTATGGAAAGAGAACGAAAGTGGATGAGTACCGGTACACCAACCGCGGCGGAAAAGGGGTCAAAACAATCAATGTAACAGAAAAGACAGGTAAGCTGGTGGGCTTGATCGCCGTGGACGAATCGCAGGATATGATGATTACCTGTAAAAGCGGTGTTACCATCCGGATGAAGGTGGCTGATATCAGTGAACAGGGAAGGGCCACACAGGGTGTGAAGCTGATCCGTCTTGATGATGGAGATGAAATAGCCGCTATTACCCAGTTGGATGACCAGGAGCAACCCGAAAATGGATCAACGAACGGCTTGGGAAATGAGCTGCCTGACGCAACGAATGGAAATGAAAATTCATCTTTGGATGGTACAACGGAACAGTAAAAGAAATTTTATCAATTTAAATTTGAAAAAATGAGCCGGCTGTGGAATTGCCCAATGGCTCAATAACAATAACAAAAAACATATGAAATGAGCCACGATAATGCTTGTCACCAACCGGCATAGATTATTTGGCGAACCTGTCTGCCGACAGGCAAGATTTCATCCCGGAACAAATCCGGGACTAGTTATGGCTAAAAACAATAAAAAATAACAAATGAAAAAAGTCACATTCGCCTTACTGATGCTCATGGCTGCTTTTATGGTAAAAGCACAGAGTTATGATGAGATCAAACAATTTGTAATGCTTGGCCAATATAAAAAAGCAAAAGAGGATGTAGATAAAAGAATGACCAATGCAAAATTTGCCAGCAAGCCTGAGGCTTATATTTTAAAGTCTACTATTTATGCCGGTCTTGCAGCAGACAGCGCAACCCTGCATACACCTGAAGGTGCAGCACTCAGGACTGAAGCCGAAGCCGCCTTTAAAAAATACCAGGAAATGGAACCAGGCCTTGCCTTGTTAAAAGATCCGGTATACAAAAATTCGCTGGTCAATATTTATTCCGGCTATTTCAATGTTGGCTACAAAGAATATGAAGCTAAAAAATTTGCTGAGGCTTATGAATCATTTAAAAAAGTAAATGATTACTCAGCCCTGTTGAGCAGCCAGCAATTGCTGACCAGCCCGCTGGATACCAATGCCGTTATTCTTGCAGCAATTACCGCCGAAAACAGCAATCAAAAAGATGAAGCATCTAAATATTATGCAAAGCTGGCCGATGCAAAAGTAACCGGTGCTAACTATGAAAGCATTTACCGCTTCCTGGTCACACATTATTTCACTAAAAAGGATATGGCCAATTTTGAAAAATATAAGGCATTAGGCAAAGAGCTTTATCCCAACAGCGAATTCTTCACCTATGATAAAACTGATTTCGCGGTGGGCCTGGAGTCAACCTTTGAAGCCAAAGTAAAATCACTGGAAGAAGTGCTGGCCAAAGATCCTACCAACTACAAAGCCAATTTATCACTCGGCCAGGTATTGTATGATACATTGAATTCAAAAGTAGAAGGAGCAGTGCCTCCGGCTAATGCGGAAGAGATTGAGAAAAAAATGGTAGCGGCTTTCACTGCTGCCGCGGAAGCGAAAGCCGATGAGCAACTGCCTTACCTGGTAATCGGTGACTACTTTGTAATGGTGAAAGCTGAAAAAGTAAAAAAATCAGATAAGAAATACGGTGAATACCTGGAAGCAGGTCGGGTGCCTTATGAAAAAGCAGCCGCAATATTTGCCAAAAAAGGAAACCTGAACAGCGCTGATAAGCAACAATACAAAAAAGCAGCCGGTTTCCTCGAGGACATTTATAACTACAAAAAAGAACAGGCAAAAGGAAAACCTGCTGAGATTGCAAAATATACAGCAGAGGCTAAGAAATGGGGCGACCTTTACCTGAGCATTAAATAATGCAGAACGATTTATTTATGAAAGAGCCGCTTCACGAAGCGGCTTTTTTATAGCCAGGGCTTGCCGAAAGTATTTTCTATAGTTTATCTTTCGATAAGCAGACTCCGGTTACTTTCTTTTTCTTTTAACAAAAGAAAGTAACAAAGAAAATTCAAGGTCAATTCCCTGCCTGCCGGCAAGCTGGTATGCGGTACATTTCCTTATGTCAAAATTAATTTCCTCTGCAGAATTGGCCGATGAGAACAAGATGAAAGCTGCGTGAAATTGTTACCGGTGGGTTATCTCTTTTTTTTGACAAACAACTCATCATAACCGGCGCTGATGAAATAGGCAATCAGCCAGAAAACAACCGCCCCGAGCAAGGGCCAGATAAAATACACAAATACAGGCCGCAAATACCATTTGATTAGGGGAGTGTCGCTAACCGGCTCCTTTACAATTTCCGGCTGCTTAATTTGGACAACAGGGGCCGGCGATTCCTTCGGCTGATGGTTTATTTTGACGACGGGTGGCAGCGGCTTTTCAACCATGGTAAATACGATTGGTTTGCCGGAGACCATTCCCAACGCTTCGGTAAAACTGCCAGCCTTTGCTACTTCAGGATTTAACAGGGTGACCAGTTTTTTGCCGGGATGCTGGTAGTAGATGATATTTTTTTCAAGCAGCACTTCTTTGGCCAGGTCGAGCATACCGGTGGATATCCGGCCATGAAATACATCCTTGTTCCATGAAAAAGGATGGCTTTTATGTTCCTGGAAAATTGCTTCGCAGGCGGCTTGTAATTCCGGTGTCATGGGGCAGCTTTTGCTTTCTCTCTACAAATTGGGATGGGTGGTTGATAATAGAAATGGATCTATGCTGGTGAAGTAACTGCAATTTAATGCAAGTCTGCGTTATGACAAGATGCTGGCAAAAGGATTCGTTGCCTTGTTAACCTGTGGTATTCAATTTTAAAGCTACTTAAACAATATGGAACACAATTCCATTCGCTATATGTTAGAAGGATATATTAAAGTCACCTGCTTTCCCGAAGTAATTAAAGGTCTTGTTGATAAGAAATTTATTTCCTACGATGAAATCGGCAGGGAAACTATGGGATAGAAGAGTTGCTATTTCGATGTTTCCAAACTCAAGCTTTTGAATTACGAGTTTGCCTACATACATATTGCCTTCAGATTCTCCGTCTATAGGGTTGTGTTGTGCGATTGTTCCAATTACCGGCAGCTTTAATAAATCAATTAAATATTGCTTTAAATAAAATCCGTGTGCTCCCGTGTCTACAATAGCACTACATTCTATTAACTCATTATTGAAGTTAAATATGGATACATCGTTTAAAATAGGGTATCCATATTCGTTCAACTTCCCGGAAATTGTAGTCATAAGCCAGTTTTCGGTTTACTTTCCGAATATACCGATTTAAGATACGCAGAGCGAAGTCTGTAAATCGTTTTTTACGGACGAAGCGAAGGTGGTGGGACTGGTTTTAAAGAAAAAAGAAAAGGCTGGCTTCAAGCATGAGCCGAAGGCGAATTCAATGTATTAACTACTAATGTCGTTATATCTTGTTGAGATAAATAACGCTAGATTTTTCTCCATATAAAGTATCGGGTGTATTGTGATGTAATGCGTTACGCATTAAATCATTCGGCGCTGCCTCTATGCCTCCATATGATTCAATCATTTTATCAATATCACTATCCATTGATAAAAGTGTATAGCTATGAGTTGGAGGGTATTCGAGGCTTGTCTTAAATACTGTTATTAGGTGTTTTAGAGAATAGTTTTTATGTTGCTCGATCTGTTCAACCAATGGTTTCCAATCTAAATATCTCAAATAGTAAAGCTTTGCGTCTCGTGTCATTTATTGTAATTTAAATGTATTAGAATAAAGCTACCTCCCGAATTGGGAGGTAGCTAATTAAAAATTTACGCTGTTAACAATTTTGGCAAGTAATTAAGCGCTTTTCTATCTCTCTCAAAGAAATATTTCTCTGCATGATTTGGAATCCAAACATCATCATATAACAAATTTTGTTATACCAAAGAATTTGCTCATAATATTTTAAGAAACCCTTCGTAGGTTAGATTAAATAACCAAGTCGCCTTGTTACAACACCCATTGCCATCAGGCAACAAAAAAGCCCTCTACGAAGCAGGGGGCGAAGTCCACAATATCTATTTAGGAGATTCTACTTTCTGAACCGGTTCGGTATTCCCTTTTTTATTCTTGATAAAAAAGCCAAGAATTGATCCAACAACAAGTATAACTATAACAAACCACATTAATCGGTTTGATGTTTTCCGGTCTTTGTTATATAAGAACCAACCTGATGTCATTTTTTGCTAAAGATACTCCAACAATAGGGTACCGTCAATACAGCTAAACGACTGTCGTAGTTCACACGAGTGGGTGGGCTTTTTTGTTTTAATTCACCCCGTGCGCCATTTAACATAATATAAATTATAGGAAAAAAGCCTTAAATTTGTAGCGGATTAAGATTGCTGGCCGGTCGGCTTTATTGGTGCTTTCACTAATAGCCTCACCGGCCAGTTTTTATACTGAGAGTCCAATCAGGTCCCGAACTTACATGAAAGCTTTGCGCAAAATTTCCCCTATTAACCGCCACAGAAAAATTCATAAGGCTGTTGATATACGCCAACGGTTTTCCTTCAGGCACGTCACCAAATGTATTAGCGAATGGAACTTTTCCGGCATATACCGTTGAGTCTTTAAAGGCAATCCGGACGTCCAGCGTATCGCCGGATTTTATGCCGGCTGATTTGATCATGTTATCAGGAATATTGGTCCAGACATTCCCATATTGCGGATCCAGCACCGGGATATTTCCTTTTAAAAAAACACTGTCTTTTTGCGCCCGCTGGTAAGAAATGAGTTGCAAAGAATCTTTCAGCAATGGCCCCACCTGTTCAAAATCGATGACACCTGCCGCCAGTTTAGCGGCTGTGTACATATAGACATCACGGCCATGAAATGTATAAGAACTGTCTGAGCCATGTCGCCGGTTTAAGTTTTCGTCTATCTGTCGTACCGCATCAATTCCTTCTGATTCGGCTACCAGTGTAATGGTGCCGTTGTCAGGCGTAACAATATAATGTCCCTGCTTTGTCTTTATGACTACTGATTTTCTTGCTGTGCCAACTCCCGGATCCACCACGGAAACAAACACCGTGTTGGCGGGCCAAAATGGTATCACCTGGTTCAAACGATACGCTGCCTCCCAGATATTATAGGCCGGAATTTCATGCGTGAGATCAAAGACATCGATATCACCCGATACGCCATAGGCAACACCTTTCATCGCCGCCACAGCCCCGTCTTTCACACCAAAATCGGTTTGTATTACCACCGCGGCTTTTGAATGATCCTTTTGCTGACAGGCGACAGTGAATAATAGAAACAGTATTATAATGCAGCGGCTCATAGCTTTTTTATTTCGCTTAAAGTTATTTATTTGTGCAGTATCAAACGGCCATCCAAAATCTAATAATAAAATATACAGATGAAACTTCGTGAACAGCTTTTAAAGGAACATTCAAAAACCAACTGTACTGCCATTGTTAACTGGATCGGCGACTCACAGACACGGTTCGATGAGTTGTTTGATCTTTTCCTGCATGATGAATATCGTGTCGTGCAAAGAGCCGCCTGGCCATTAAGTTATGCCGTGATCGCTCATCCCGCCTTAATAGCTAAACATTTTTCAAAACTGCTCAAAAACCTTCAGAAGCCCGGCATTCATGATGCGGTAAAGCGCAATACCATCCGGTTGCTACAGGATATCTCTATCTCCAAAAAATTTCATGGACAGGTAATGGATATCTGTTTCAATTACATCAACTCACCGACGGAAAACGCCGCCGTTAAAGCTTTCGCCTTGACGGTTTTAGACAATTTATCTAAACAATACTCTGAGATAAAATCGGAGTTAAAAACCATTATTGAAGATCGCTGGGCTTATGAGACCGCAGCGTTTCATTCACGGGCCAGGAAAATTCTCAAAAAGCTTTAAGAACCTTTTTCGGGTATATAGCAATAGCTGAGCCCTCGGCCAAAAAAACAGATACTGGTTCAAGGCTATCCAGGGAGGAAAAATTGGTACCATAGAGCCGGGTAAAATCACAGTTGATGTGATACTCCGTCACCGGATACATCTGCCATCGTGGATGACTCACCTGGTATTCACCCGTTTTCTGATCCGCTATCGACGTATATCCCCAATAATGTTCGGTTATAAATTCCGCCTCACTCCCGACTTCAATGGTTTGTAACCCTGTTGCAGCCCTTACTTCAAGGCTGTTCCATTTTTCTTTGTTCCATTGATACTTCACGTGCAGTTGTTGATCGCCTATAGCGATATGAGTTTTCATCGGCATGGTGACATAGTGTTCTTTAAAAATTTTATTGGCAATAAATGTAAGGGCAGGTTTGGGAACGAATTCATTGATGAAAACAACTCCTCTTTTCCAACAGCCATTTTCCCTGTATCGAACATAAAATCGCAGGTTAACTTCCGGAAAGTCGGTGTGAAACGGGATGCTAAGACTCAGCAGTTTTGTTTTGACAAACATAAAGCCTACAAGACTCACATAATAATTTCCGTTCCAGGAATCAAGTTCTGTTCCCCCAGGTATATATGGTAAAAGGATTTCCGGGTCGACACGATAATTGGCCAGGATCAGTTTACGCCATTCTGCGGTCAGAAATTTTGTTTGCTTTATCATTTTTCGGGGTATCTATTAAATTCTTTAAATAGCAAGCGTAGGTTTTGATCATAGGTAATATAGGCATACAGCCAGTTGCAAAAAACAAAAAACCTGTTTTTGACACCGAGAATTAACATGAGGTGCAATCCCATCCAGATCATCCAGGCCAGAAAACCGCCAAAATGCAGTTTGGGTTTTGGAACGTCTACAACGGCGAGGTTGCGGCCAACAGTAGCCATAGTGCCCTTGTCTTTATATTCAAATGCTGAAAACTTTGGATCGTTGTTCTGCTCCTTGATCAAATTGGAAGCAAGCATCCTGGCCTGTTGCATGGCTACGGGTGCCACCTGCGGATGACCCGTTGGATAAAGCGGCGTTTCCATATAAGCCAGGTCACCAATCGCATAAATATTTTCAAATCCCTGTACCCTGCAACGCCGGTCTGTCTTAACCCGGTTTCCACGGGCAATTAAATTTTTGTCGATGCCCTCCGGCACGTTGCCCTTGATCCCCGCTGCCCAGACCACCGTGCGGGTTGCAATTTTGCCGCCATCATTCAACAGCACTTCTTCGCCATTATAGTCTTTGACCAGTGTATTGGTCAACACTTTTACACCCAGCCTTTGCAGGTATTGTTGGGATTGAGCGGCTGATTTTTCGCTCATTGCAATTAATGTTTTACCGGTGCCTTCCAGTAGGTAAATGTTCATTTTACTGAAATCAAGCTCCGGATATTCTTTGGGCAAAATATATTTCTTCATTTCGGCCAATGCTCCTGATACCTCTACGCCGGTTGGTCCGCCACCCACTACTACAATATTCATTAGTTTTTGCAGCTCCACGGCATCTTTAATGATTAATGCATTCTCCAAATTCCGGAGCATCCTGTACCGAAGTTGCAGGGCTTCCACCGTTGACTTCATCGGGAATGCTTTTGCTTCCAACTGCGTATTACCAAAGAAATTGGTATCGGCGCCGGTAGCTAATACCAGCACATCATAACTGATCGTTTCCGCATCGGTGAGGATCTTGTTTTCAGCAGGCACCACCTGTTTTAATTCAGCTAAACGTATGCGGACATTCTTACTGTTTTGAAAAACCTTGCGGAGCGGAAAAGAAATATTACTGGCATCCAGCCCGGCCGTAGCTACCTGGTAAAATAAAGGCTGGAACTGGTGATAATTGAATTTATCAATAAGCAGCACTTCAAAGCCCGGCTTATTATTGAGTTTGCGGGCCAGCTTAAGCCCGCCGAAACCTGCGCCTATAATTACAACTTTCATATCAACTTATTTACGCCGCTAAGTTATGAAATTTTCAATATTTTTTGAAACTTTGGAAAATTATTATTTCCCCGGGTTCACCGCCATCCATAAGCAGTGATTGGCGCATTCGAATGAAACAGTTGGTAATGCAATAAACAATAATAAGAAGAAAAAGTTGGCCGGCAAGACTTGATACTCCCTCCCACATACAATCTGTTTTTGGATACTGTAAAGCATTAATACATCTATAGCCGGGCCAATGGTTTTATGATTGCATAAAAGAAGAATAGTTCAATTAAATGGCCAGAAATTGCCGGATAGCCTCAATGATGGTAGCAGGTGAAATTCCCACCCAAAACAATAGTACGGTCAACACAATCAGGCTGGCATACATAGCAGTATAAAAAAGGGGATGCAATGTTTTTTCTTTCACCACCGTTGCCGGCGATGCTGCAAACAGGGTGCTGATAATCCGCAGGTAATAATACAGCCCGATCACACTGGTGATCACCAGCATGATTACGGGGAACCATAAATTTTGTTCTACACCCGACATCAATACATAAAATTTACCAATAAAACCGGCGGTTAATGGAATGCCAGCCAATGATAATAATGCAATCGTTAATACAAGAGCCATCACGGGATTCTTCCAGAAAAGGCCACGGTAGGTTTCCAGGTCCTCCGCATCTTTTTGGCGGGTGGATAGTACAGTGATGACACCAAAGGCTGACAGCAGGGTAATAGAGTAAGCGAATAAATAAAATACAGATGCCTCCACTCCTGCCTTGTTGCCGGGTAAAAACGCAACAAGCAAATAGCCAAAATGCGCAATGGAGGAATATGCCAGGATGCGCTTGATGTTTTGCTGTTGAAGAGCCAGCAAGTTTCCAAACAACATAGAAATAACAGCCAACACCGAAAAGATGGTGATGGCAACGGGGTATTGTTGCAAATTGATGGCCTGGGCAAATCGTAACAATACTGCAAACACACCTATTTTAGAAACCGTAGCAATAAAGGTAGTGACAGGCGCCGGCGCCCCCTGGTATACATCCGCGGCCCAGAGATGAAAAGGTACAAGAGCCAACTTGAAGCCAATAGCTACAATCATGATGCCCGCCCCGGTAATAAACAGCGCTGATGAAACAGTTATTTTTTCCGCTATGGCTGCAAACTCCATGCTGCCCGTGTCCATATATATCAATGCCATACCAAATAATAAAAAAGCCGATGTCAGCGCCGCCAGCACCAGGTATTTCATTCCGGCTTCGACGGCGTTATTGCGGTTACGCAGGTAGGCGATTAAAGCATACAAACTGATGCTCAATAATTCCAATCCCAGGAAGAAAGAAATAAAATGCCGGCTGACGGTAAGCAAAGCCGAACCCAGTGTTCCCAGGAATAAGAGGATATAATATTCCTTTGGATTTTCTTCTTTTTCTTCAAAGTAAATGAAGGAAAATAATCCTATGATTAGTACTGAAAGAATAATCAGGCCCGTAAATAAAGCACCAAATCCATCCACAATAAACAAAGGCATTATTGATTCCGGCAAAACATCCCTTACATACCACATGGCCAATATTACCATACACATCATCAGGAATCCTGTCACCTGTATCACTGTATGACTTAAGCGAAAAGCAATCAGCAGTATCACAACTATTGACGCTGCTGCCAGCAAAATAAAAGGAAGAAAGGCAAGAAGTTGTTCGTTTGTCATACGGCGAATACTGAGTGGTGAATAGTGAATGTCATAAAAAATCAATTAAGTCATAAGTATCAAATAGGTCATATAAGTCAAAAGTCATTGTTCCATTTTCCACATTAACCCATTACTTCATCACTAGCTGCTGAATAAATCCTTTTACGGTCTCCATCACCGGTTGCGGATACAACCCCAACACTACAATGCTGATACTTAGCGCCGCCATCACAATCAATTCTCTGGCACTAAAATCTTTCAACGGCCCGGTAACAGCAGGTTGCCCAAGAAAAACTTTCTGCATCATCCGCAGCGAATACAAGGCTGAGAATACCAATCCCAGGCTGGCAATAACAGTAAGCGTACTATTTACTGAGAATGTACTCATCAAAATCAGAAACTCTGCAACGAAATTGCCCAGCACCGGCAGTCCCAGTGAAGCCATGGTAAACAATATCGCCACGCCACCCATGGCGGGCATGGATGTCCATAATCCACCCATTTGATTGATATCTCGTGTATGCAATCTTTCTTTCAACATTCCGGCTAAAACGAATAAGGCTCCCGTACTGATACCGTGAGTAAGCATTTGCATCACCACACCCTGCATGGCCATTTCACGAAATGCAAAAATGCCGAGTAGCACAAACCCCATATGGCTTACGGAAGTATAAGCGATCAGCCGTTTGAGATCCGTTTGCGCAAAAGCAAGCATGGCGCCATATACAATCCCTATTACACCAAACAACATAGCCCACCAGGCAATCTCTGCGGCGGCCTGCGGAAATAATGTTAGCACAAAACGAATGATACCATAAGCCCCGGTCTTCAATAATAAACCCGCTAATATCAGGCTGCCGGCCGTAGGCGCTTCGCTATGTGCATCGGGCAACCAATTATGCAGCGGCACTACCGGCAACTTCACTGCAAACGCAATTAAAAATCCCATCATGATCCATTTGGCGGTAGAAGGCTCCAATGTTGTATTTAGCAAACTAAAATAGTCATATGTATACGTTCCGCTTTGCTGGCCGTGGATGATATACAGGGCAAGAATAGCCAGTAACATCAGCAGACCTCCCGCCTGCGTAAAAATGAAAAATTTATACGAGGCATAACGACGATTGCTATCGCCCCAGAGAGCAATCAAAAAATACATGGGCACCAGCATCACTTCCCAGAAAAAATAAAACAGGAAAAGGTCCATCGCCACAAATACACCAGCGATACCGGCCAGCGTCCAGAGCAGGTTGAAAAAATAAAAACCAATTCTATCTTTGATCTCATTCCATGAACAAAGCACTGACAGTATACCAAGAAAAAAAGTTAGTAACAGCAGTACAGTGCTTAACCCATCCATTGCCAAATGAAAGCTGATACCGAAAGAAGGGATCCAGCTCACCTGGTAATTAATAAACCAGCTTTCAGCACCGCTTACGGATGCCTGCTGTTGTATCCATAAATTGCAGATGATGATAAAGTCAATGATTACTGCAATCAAAGCAATCCATTTTGCAAACTGACTGTTCCACCGTGATATCAGCCAGCACAGCAGACCGCCAATTAATAATATGCATATCATCCAGGCGAGTATCATAGGCCTCTCCCTCCTTCTCCCTCTCCCAAAAAAAGGGAGCGGTTCAGTATGTCTTTAATGATCTTCATATCTACCATATCACCTTTATATCTTTACTAATCATTTTCGAAGAGCTTTATTTTATCAATCTCTCCGAAAAGCCAGGGCTGTGCCTTGCAAGTCCCCCCTTTCGGGTGAGATTTAGAGGGGGGCCCTTTATAACAACAACTGCAACGTCAGAATAAACAAGATCCCAATTAACACCCCTGCAATATACCAGCGCAAAGAACCGTTTTGTGACACCGACAATAAACGATTCAATGTTTGATTTGCTTTTGCAATACCGTTATATAATTTGTCAAATACGTCAGCCTTGTTGATGCGTGTTATAAATACAAATGGTTTTACAAAGACGGTTTCATACAACTGATCAAATCCCCAACCTTTAAAGAAAAAGTTTCGTATCGTCATCATGGCAGGCGATTCCTTCCATTTTTCAATCAATGATTTCCTGCGGTAATACAAGATATACCCGGTATACACTGCCAGGAGTGTAAGAACAGCAGCAATCAACTGAAAGATGATCTCTGGAGGAATACCGTCCTTCAGAATGGTGGCAGGTAAAACCTTTTGTACAAGATCTGCAAACAGGGTCATATGAACAATATTATGAGGCCATTCAATAAACCCTGCAACAACGGATAAGATCGCAAGTATGATCAACGGAACCGTCATTGACTTCCCGGGATATGCACTGACCGGGGTTTTCATTTCACCCCAAAAAACAACCAGCATTAACCGGGTAGTATAAAGAGCAGTGATGAAAGCACCCGTCAAAGCAATTATCCAAAGCATAGCATTTCCATTGCCCGCACTCCAGGCGTACCACAAAATTTGGTCTTTACTAAAAAAACCGGCGCTGATCAGTGGCAATGCAGCCAATGCGGCTGCACCGGCAAGGAAGCAACGGAACACGACGGGCATTCTGTTTTTAAGTCCACCCATTTTGAAAATATCATGCTCGTGATGCAGGGATTCTATAATTGCTCCTGCGGCAAGAAATAATAACGCTTTGAAAAAAGCATGGGTGAAAAAATGAAAGATGCCTGCACTCCAGGCGCCTATTCCTAATGCCAGGAACATATACCCGATCTGGCTGATGGTTGAATAAGCCAGTATTCTTTTGATATCTGTTTGCACCATTGCACTGCAACCGGCGATGAATAAAGTCAATGCGCCGACAACAGCTGTGACATCCATTGCAATTGGCGAAAGTTGAAATACCACATGCATTCTTGCGATGAGATAAACACCTGCCGTCACCATAGTGGCTGCATGTATCAATGCACTCACGGGTGAAGGTCCGGCCATTGCATCCGGTAGCCAGGTTTGCAATGGTAGTTGTGCCGATTTGCCCATGCCACCTGCCAGCAGTAACAAAGCGATAAGTGTAATATTTGATGAACTGTTTGCAAAATGCTGTGGAGATTGCCGGAGAATACCAGGAATATCCAGGGTTCCTAATTCTTTAAATAAAAGGAACAGTCCGATAGCCATAGCTGTATCACCTATACGGGTAATGTAGAACGCTTTATTGGCGGCCCTACAATTAGCCGGTGTTTCATACCAGAAACCGATGAGTAAATAACTGCATAGCCCCACCCCTTCCCATCCCAGGTACATCAGCACCAGGTTATCCGCCATTACCAGTAGCAGCATCGCAAATACAAACAGGTTCATGCAGGCAAAAAAGCGGGAATAATCCCGGTCGCTGCGCATAAAAGCGGTAGAATAAATATGAATAAGAGCTCCGACAAATGTGATAATGAATACAAACACCAGCGACAAGGCATCTAACCGCAGGCTGATAGAGATGGACAAATTTTCCGTGCGCATCCATTGCCAGAGAGTCTGTGTGTATGCACCATCAACCGGGGGAGTTTGTAAAAACTCAACACCTGCGATCATTGCAATAATAGCCGCAATGCTAACACTGCCTGCACCAATCCATGCAATAGCATTTTTGTGCAAAGCTCTTCCTGCCAGCGCCAGCACCAGGAAACCAGCCAGGGGCAATGCGGGAATTAATGCAAGCAGGTTGTTCATGTGTGTATGGTTAGTGCCTGATAAAATGTTCAATATTCAATTATCAATATTCCGTTTGCACAACTGCCTGTCGGCAAACTTGCCTATTTGCACATTTCTTAATCTTTCAATTCCTTTAGTTGTTCTACATCCAATGTCTTGTGTTGATGATAAGCCTGCAGCACCAGCGCTAGCCCTATAGAAACTTCTGCCGCAGCCATCGCTAATATGAACAGGAACATCACCTGTCCATCGGGCTGCTGCCATTTTGATCCGGCCGCTACAAATGCCAGGCCCGCTGCATTCAGCATCACTTCTATTGAAATCAGAATAAAAATGATGTTCTTTCGTGTCAGCACCCCGATAAGCCCCAATACAAAAAGTATAGCGGCCACGATTAATACAGTATCTGCGTTAAAAGAGGTCATAACTCCATTTGCTGTTTCAAATTATAATTCGACACCAGATGTTTTGCATTTTCACATTTTCAGATTTTCTCTCTCCTTTACTTCCGAACGCTGGTCAACAACTTTCGGCTCTGCCCCATCCTCCAAAAACCGATGCAATGTTCTTTTCTTATGTTGTCCGATATGCGCAGCTCCTACTATCCCTGCCATCAGGAGGAAACCAGCCAATTCCAGTGCAATAATGTATTCACGATAAAGAGAAAGTGCGACCTTTTTCGGGCTCACCACTGAACCAGGAAGTGAAGAATCATTTCCTTTTGCCAGTAATAGGATCATCTCTGCTAACAATATCATTACAAGAATTGATGGCCCTATCCACACTTTTGGTTGTAGCCATTGTTTTTCCTGCATGGCGGTATCCCTGCCCAGGTTTAGCATCATGACGACAAAAATGAACAACACGATAATGGCGCCTGCATAAACGATCACTTCCAGTACGGAAACAAATGGTGCGCCCAATGACAAAAAAATCATGGCGACTGCCAAAAAAGAAACAACCAGGTACAGCAAAGCATGAATAGGTGTGTAACGGGTTATCACCATGACAGTGGCGATGATCGCAACGAGGGATGATATGTAGAAAAGGATTGACAAGAAAAGTTTATATGTTTAATAGTTTACAGGCTGACCGCATTGGCACATTTGCATATTGTTCTTATGGTAACAAACTCTTTATATCAACAGGTTTTTCCTCATTGTCCCCAGTTCCCGTTTCCTTTACGCCTGCATCCATTCCTGCCACTTTATAAAAATTATATCCCGGGTATTTCCCCTGGCTGTCAATCAAAAGATCCTCCTTTTCAAACACCAGGTTTTGCCGGTTGTATTCAGCCATTTCAAAATCAGGGATCAACTGGATTGCATAAGTAGGGCATGCTTCCTCACAATACCCGCAAAAAATGCATCGGGAAAAGTTGATGCGGAAAAATTCAGGATATCGCCGGCCATTCTCATCTTCGGTGGCCTGCAATGCAATGCAATCAACGGGACAGGCTGCCGCACACAAATAACAACCTACACAACGTTCACCTCCATCCGGGTCTTTGGTCAGCACTATACGTCCCCGCCAACGGGGATGCAACTTTACTTTTTCTTCGGGGTATTCAATTGTAGCTTTTTTACGAAACAGGTGTAAAAAAACCAACCACATTGTTCTGATATGACTAATCATAATGAATGCCTCCTTCTCCTAACAGGTATTCTTGCAACACCCCCGGGAGATTTTTTAAATCATGAATAAACCATTTTCATATTTCTACATTTTACATTCCTTTTATCAACAATGCCACTGCACCCGTCACCAATAAATTCAATAATACCAATGGCAGTAAGAGCTTCCAGCCATATTCCATCAGTTGATCATAACGCGGCCGGGGAAGCGATGCCCTAAGCAATATGAACAATGCAATGAACCCAAATGTCTTCAGGAAGAACCATGCCCATGGCGGTAGAAATGATGGCCCCAGCCACCCTCCAAAAAACATTGTCACCGTCATTGCCGAGATCAATGTAATCCCCAGGTACTCACCAATAAAAAACATCCCGAATTTCATTCCGGAATATTCTGCATGATAACCGGCAATCAATTCACTCTCCGCTTCAGGAATATCAAAGGGCAAACGGTGAGTTTCCGCTATACCGGCTATGAAAAAAATGATAAAGCCAAGTGGTTGTGTGACGATGAACCACATATTTTTTTGAGCCAGTACAATATCACCCAGGTTAAACGAACCGGTAAGCATCACTACCCCCATCAGCGACAATCCCATGAATACTTCATAAGCGATCATTTGCGACGCACCCCGCAATGCACCCAGCAATGAATATTTATTGTTCGATGCCCAACCGCCCAGCACGATACTATAAACACCTAATGAAGACATAGCCAGGAAAAATAATAATCCAATATTCAAATCAGCTACTACGATATTGGGAGCAAAGGGAATGATGACAAAACTCATCAGCACACTGGCGACCACAATGGCCGGCGCTGTGATGAATACCCATTTATCTGCAAATGGTGGTATCCAGTCTTCTTTAAAAAATAATTTCAACGTATCTGCTAATACTATAAAAATTCCCAGGGGACCAGCACGGTTAGGTCCCAACCTGTCCTGCCATAGGGCCAATAATCTTCGCTCAACCCAGATAAGTCCTGCCGCTATATTTAACAGCACGAACAATACGCCGAGAACAATCCATATGTGTTGCATGACCGTCATAGTAGTGAGTTGTCAATAGTGAATGGTATAAAGGTCAAACAGGTCATATCAGTCAAATAAGTTATTTATTTTCTTTGCTCCCCTTCAGGGATGGGGTTTATCTTCACCCAGCTTCCCCAATTCATTGCATTCATTCCCCGCAATCCAGCGGATATAAGAACAATTCCATTACACAATTCCGGTTTCATTTTTGCCACAAACGAGTAGGTATTTTTATCGTCTTCCACTTGAACAATAGAGCCTTCAGTTATTCCCAACTGCTCCATATCATATTTCGACAATGCGATATAAGAGTCCGGCGAAAGTTCTTCAATAGCCCTGGTATATACACTCAATTCGTCGGAACCAAAAACATGATACTGTGGCAGCAATAGCCATTTTTGAACTCTTGACATAAACGCTTCGGGCATGTCTTTGAAAAATGAAACTGCTGTTTCTTTTTTTTCTTTGAATAATCTCATCCCGGAACTACCACCTCGTAATGCACCGCCAACCTCTTCCTGGAATTTGGTAACTGATTGTACGGAATTCCATCCTGGCGACCAGAAGAAAGGACTCACAGGACCCGGTGGAATTCCCTTGTATCCTTCCATAGTAAAGGTTAGTGGTGAATCATCATCCTCTAAAGGCTTTGGTTCACTAACATTTTTGTTGGCCTGCATTGCGGTGCGGCCACTATATCGGTGAGGTTCCCTTGGAATGAGTTGCCCGTGAACACGGAAATCATGCGGCGGCGCCGACTGAGTAATGCCCTCAAATTGCGGCAATAATTTTTCCAGTTTTTCAAGCCATTCATCGGGGTGATGTGGCTGACCATTAACCAATTTTGTCAGCGAGGTTTTCATTAGTCCAAACCATTTCCAGCTTTCTTTTATATACTTTGCTGAAGGCATAAATGACTGGTAGAAACGTTGGGCACGTCCTTCATTGTTGATCAATGTCCCATCTGCCTCGGCAAATGTAGATACAGGAATGAGCACCGAAGCTTTTTCCGTTGTACGGTTGTGCAAAGAATCTAATACCACAATATTTTTACAACGATTAAAAAATGTATTGGCTTTGTCAGGAGTTATATGACGATAAACATCGTTCTCCACAATGATGGCGGTAATGTTTTCTTCCCGTTGCACTCTTGTAATAACTTCATCAAAAGAAGAAGCCTGCATCATGGCCAGGCCCACGCTGTTACATTCCGGTAAAATATAAGAAAGCCCTGACCTTCTGTCTGTAATATCCAATGCAGCAGCAATATCAAAGCCTGCCCGGATGATCGCTTCATTGTAACAGGAAATGCCACTGATAATTACGGGATGTTTGGCTTTTTGCAAAGCATCAGCAATCATCTTTGCTTTCGATATCAAAGCTTCATCAGCATTTTCAACCGGCGGCAAAGAAGGATTGAGCTGATGGGCAATGATAAAACCTAACCGGGCAATATCATCCGGTGCAGCACGATGTGTGCAGGTTGTTATTTCATCCAATGGCGAAGCAATAACAGTGCAATTTGCCAGGAAGCCTTTGTTTTCCTGTACTAATTCTTTTACTGCTGCGTCGTTCCATACAGGCATCTGTACCTGCTGCACTGCAGCCGCCGCTGCTGTTTTCATTACTGCTTGTCGAACGGCCAGTGCCATAACAGGTGCAGTGTTCCAGATATCTTCTCCCAATACCAGTACCGCATCAGCCTGTTGTATTTCTCTGAGAGAAGGACTATGCACAGTGCCACTGCTTAAAATATCAACGACTAATTTACCCAGGTAAGCTTCATCTGCACTCAAGCCCTGGTAAAAATTTTCTTTGCCTACTAACTGCATCAGCGAAAAATTAGTTTCAACAGATGCCCGGGGCGAACCAATCCCAATTATGGAATGATCGCTTAGAATAGTTTCCAGGTGCCCTTCTAAAACAATTTCATTCACGGCTTCACCTGCACGGTTACGTATGATGGGTTGGGTAATTCTGTTTTCGCTGTTCACAAACTCATAACCAAATCTTCCCCGATCACAAAGAAAATAGCCATTCACTTCACTGTTATACCGGTTGGTGATGCACCGTAATTCTCCATAGCGTTCTCCTGCAATAATATTGCATCCAAGACTGCAATGCTGGCAAACAGATGGCCCTGATGTGAGATCCCATTTACGGGTATAGTGTTCTTTGAGCGTTTTGTCAGTAAAAACTCCGGTTGGACAAACCTCTGCCAGGTTGCCGCTGAACGGGCTTTGTAATACACCATCCTTTTCTCTCCCAAAATAAACATGATTATGCGCCGCGAAAACATTCAGATCGTCCCCACCTGCGTAGTCCCGGTAAAAGCGTACACAACGATAACATTGTATGCAGCGGTTCATTTCATGATGAATAAGCGGACCGAGATATTGATTTTGATAAGTACGTTTTTTGTAATTGAAGCGGCGATAATCATGGCCCGTCATCACGGTCATGTCCTGCAGATGACAACTTCCTCCTTCGTCACAAACGGGGCAATCATGCGGGTGATTGGTCATCAGCCATTCAATAACCTGTTCACGAAAAGCTTTCGCTCCCGGGTGGTCAATAGATATACGCAAACCATCTTTCACCGATTCCATGCAACTCATCATCAATTTCCCCTGGGTATCATTTTCGTCTTTGAAAATTTTTATTGCGCATTGCCGGCATGCACCCACACTACCCAATGCAGGATGCCAGCAGAAATAAGGCAGGTCAAAACCCAGGCTCAAACAGGATTCAAGCAGGTTTTTACCAGCTTTTACTTCGTAAGGTTTGTTATCGATAAAAATTTTTGGCACTGTGAATTTTTTTTTTTTATGAGCCCAGCATTTGTAATTCTATTTATCGTTCGTTGCGCCTGCCTGCCTGCAAAGGCAGGTCGCACTCCTACTCCTCATCGTTCTGTTCGCTATTGAGCAACCCACCCCGGTCGTTTAACTTACATGACTCCCTAAGTTCGCCCCTACAAGGAGGGGGAAGATTCCTCTGTTTAGGTTTCCTCCTTTGATACTTTCGTCCTTTTTTACTTTTTTTTATGTTCTTACAGGTTCTGCTTTATGGCACTTCCCTTCCTTGGAGGGGTGAAATTGAGCCTTCCTCTTTCGCATCACAAATTCCGGCACTCCATTTTTCTCCTCATAATTCAAAACCCATCTTTCAATTTCTTTTACAGTACTCTCAACTTTATTAAGTATCAGCAACGCATCAAAACGTAAAAAACTCACTCCTGATAATTCAAGCTCATTTTGTCTTATTGTATCATTTAATATTGCCTTTTCATCTTCATGTGTAATGCCATCCACTTCAATGCTAATTGCAGATCCTTGCAATAAAAATCAACAATATAATTTCCAATGGGTCTTTGCCTGTCAAAGTCATAACCCATGATCTGACCTTTTTTTAATTCATTCCACAGTTTTACTTCTAAAAAAGTCATATTCTTTCGAAGTTTCTTTGCTTCTCTTTTAGGTGAGGATTGTATGGAATGATTTTTCTTTGCATTTACATCTTTTTGTCTTGATAGAAACCCACCCCAGCCGCTTCAATTTTATAGTTTCCTAAACTCGCCCCTCCAGGGAGGGGAAAATTCCTGGGTGGATGCTTTTTATTTTTTATATGCTTTAAATGTTCTTACAAGCTCTGTCTTACGCAACTTCCCCTTCCGCCGCGGCGGCGCGAAATCGAGTCACTTTCTTCTTTGAGAAACTGGGGTGGGTCTTTCTTATTTGGTTTTTGATTCACAAACTCTGGTTATCACATTCAGTCATGATACGGACACCCTTTTTCTTTCACATGCTTCTCAAAATCGTCTTTATAATATTTCAATGCGCTTTGCAACGGCTCCATTGCTCCCGGTGCTAATGCGCAAAAAGTATTACCGGGACCAAGCAGTTCACCATGCATTGCTAATATTTCGAGATCTTCTGTTCTACCCTCACCTTTTTCTAGACTTAATAAAATCTTTTCTACCCATGGCAATCCTTCACGGCAAGGAGTACACCAGCCACAACTTTCCTGTGCAAAAAAATGTTGCAGGTTATGTACAAAACCAACGGGACACGTTGCATCATCCATCACTATCATAGTGCCGGTGCCTAAACGACTGCCTGCTGCCGCTACAGACTTAAAATCCATTTTGACATCGAGATGCTGCTCCGTCAAAAAATCTGTTGAGGCGCCACCCGGCAATACCCCTTTTAATTTATAACCATTCTTCATTCCTCCTGCATGTTCTTCAATTAATTCTCTCACGGTAACGCCCATTGGAAGTTCCCATGCGCCGGGACGATTTACCTTTCCGCTCACACCATAAAGTTTTGTGCCGCCGTCTTCGCTATGGCTTAAACTTTTAAACCAGGCTGCTCCATTATTTATAATATGCGGAACACAACAAAGTGTTTCTACATTATTCACGATGGTGGGCTTTCCAAATAATCCGCTCACCTGTGGAAAAGGAGGTTTGGCTCTTGGTGTGGCCCTTTTACCTTCCAGTGCATTTAATAAAGCAGTTTCTTCGCCACACATATAACGGCCTACACCGGTGTGCAAATGCATTTCTAAACTAAATCCGCTACCGAGAATATTTTTTCCGAGATAACCAGCGGCATATGCCTCATCAATACTTTTCCGGATCAGTTGAGCGGCTTTTCGATAAGCCCATCTTAAAAAAACATAAGCGATATCAGCCTGGATGGCATAGGCGGCCACGATCATTCCTTCGAGCAACTGGTGCGGATTTCCTTCGAGTAACAGCCGGTCTTTAAATGTACCCGGTTCCATTTCATCTGCGTTGACAATAATATATTTTGGATGCGGCGCATCGTCGCCCATCGGTACAAAGCTCCACTTTATGCCTGTGCTAAATCCCGCACCACCACGACCTTTCAGGTTACTATCCTGCACAAGTTTCTGAACTTCCTGCGGCGACATTTTTAATGCCTTTTGCAAGGCTTCATAACCATCTGTTTTTTTATAAGCTGCCAAATCAGGTGGTGCTTCGTTTAAATTGATATGTTGAGTTAATGGCCGTTCCATACACTCAGCCCCTAAAGGGGAGTTTTGAAATAATAATTTTTGAACTCATTCTTTATTTTATCAATTAGCATATCAGTACATTTTCACCGCTGCCTGTCGGCAGACAGGTTTGCATATTATTCGTATCGTTTCAAAATATCATCAAGCATTTCTATTGATACATCCTGGTATAAATCCTCATCGATCATTAATGCCGGTGCATGATCACAGCAACCCAGACAGCAATTGGGCAGCAAAGTGAAACGCTGATCACTGCTGGTTTCCCCAAATCTTATTTCCAATTTCTGTTGTAATGCTTCCTGCAATTTTTTATAGCCCATGACATAACATGAAATGCTATCACACAGCAGGATCACATGCCGGCCAACAGGCTTACGGAAAATGAGATTGTAAAATGTGGCTACACTGTCTACTTCTGCCGGGCTCATTTCCAAATAATCTGCAATTACTTCTACACTCTCATCGCTGATCCATCCACGATGTTGCTGAACTATCTTTAATGCCTCAATAACGGCTGCTTTTTTATAAGGCACCAGCTGTATTTCATGATCGATAGCCTTTAGTTCCTGCTCTGAAAGTTTAGTGTGTATTTCCTGTAACATGATTGAATCAGTATTATTCTTATGGTCAGGCATGTCAACTTTTCGTAGCCAGGTTTTAAAACCTGAGTTTAAAAAATTATCAACCATTACACCCGAACCTCAAATTCATCAGCACATTAGTTATTATCTGTCAATGTCCGCTAATACATAATCAACACTTCCCAAAATGGATAGCAAGTCAGCAACGGTATATCCTTTGCTGATATAGGGCACCATTTGCATGTGGGGAAATGATGGGGTACGGATTCGAACCCGGTATGCAGCCGTATTTCCATCACTAATTAAGTAATAACTATTGGCTCCTTTGGTAGCTTCAATGCAACTCATCGCTTCACCGGCAGGTATCACCGGTCCCCAACTCACATTAAGAAAGTGTGTGATCAGTGTTTCTATGTCCTGCATGGTGTATTTCTTAAGTGGGGGTGTGGTGAGTGGATGATCGGCTTTATAATTTCCTTCAGGCATGTTGTTGAGACATTGTTCTACGATGCGAAGGCTTTGCCGCATCTCTTCTACTCTTACAACGGCACGGTCGAAACAGTCACTATTATGTGCAATAGGAATATCAAAGTCAAACATTTCATAACCGGAGTAAGGTTGTTTTTTGCGGAAGTCCCACTCAAAGCCACAGGCCCGCAAACCCGGACCGGTAACGCCCCATTCAAATGCCTCTTCCAAAGTATAAATACCAATGCCTTTTGTACGGGCTTTGAAGAGACTGTTGCGCATTACCATGTTGTTGTATTCGCGGAGTTGTCTCGGAAAATATTGAACAAAATCCCGGACAAGTTTATCCCAGCCTTTTGGCAGATCCTGCGCTACACCGCCAATGCGAAACCAGTTGGGATGCATGCGTCCGCCACAGACAGCTTCAATGATATCGAATACCTTTTCACGATCAGTGAACATATAAAACACCGGAGATAACTGGCCAAGATCCTGGGCAAAGGTGCCAAACCAAACAAGGTGACTGTTGATACGGAATAATTCACATAACATGACGCGAATCACTTTCACTCTATCCGGCACTTCAATGCCAGCCAATTTCTCTACTGCCAATAAATATGCAAGATTGTTCATTACACCGCCCAGATAATCTACCCGGTCAGTATAAGGAATATAAGTATGCCAGCTTTGCCGTTCTCCCATCTTTTCTGCACCGCGGTGATGAAACCCGATCTCGGGCACAGCATCCACAATATCTTCACCATCCAATTGAAGTATGATGCGGAGAACGCCGTGAGTGCCGGGGTGTTGAGGGCCAATATTCAGGAACATAAAATCAGTATCCTCTGTTTGGCGTTCCATGCCCCATTCTTCAGGTTTAAACTGTAATGCTTCCTGCTCCCGGTCCTGTTTCTCATCCCACAATTGAAAAGGCCCCATTTCTGTAGCTCTTGCCGGATGTTCTTTTCGAAGCGGATGTCCTTTCCAGGTAATTGGCATCAAGATTCGTTGTAAATGCGGATGGCCTTCGAAGCGAATACCAAACATGTCATATACTTCACGTTCGTACCAGTTGGCATTTTTAAAAATTGAAGTAACGGAGGACAACGATGGATACTCGCCCTGCAGTGCAACTTTCAGGCGAATGAAGAGATTGCGTTCAAATGATAGCAGGTGATAGACAACTGTAAAATCTTTGGCAGGTTCTTCTTTTTTTGCTTTGTCACGTTCATCAATGCCGCAAATATCGTAGAGCGAAATATAAGGCTGATCAATGCCTGTCTTAAGATGCCGGATAATGGCTACCAATTTGTCCTGGGGGATCCAAAATGTCGGGATTCCATCAACAGTTTGCTGCTGGAAAAATGTCTCAGCACCGAAGCGCTGTTGCAAGTGCTGTAATAATATGTTGGTAGCATCCTGCATATCTTGTGTATCGTAAAGCCCGGGTCGCTAATCCTGAATGGCCATAGTTAATAAAAACTACGGATGTGTTTACTTACTATTAAGCCATTCAGACTTCGATCATAATCGTTGAGTTTTTAGAACCGTTTTAATTTTTATATTCCCCTCTTAGCATACCAACACTGTATATTGCATCATCAATATATCTAAATTTCATCCGCCGGTCTGAAGTCAACCATTCCCATTCTCTCTTCTCTTTTACGCTCCTTCATCGGCTTTAGTTGTGGTCTGATAACGCCCTGCTCACCTATCACCCAGCTCAGGGGACGTTTTTCTTTTCCCACTGACTCACTTAATAACACCAGCCCTTGCATAAAGGCATCGGGTCGGGGCGGGCAACCGGGTACATATACATCTACCGGTAAAAACTTATCAACGCCCTGCACTACGCTATAAATATCATACATGCCACCACTGTTAGCGCAACTACCCATGGAGATCACCCAGCGTGGTTCCATCATTTGCTCATGCAGTCGTTTAATGACCGGGACCATTTTTATAAACACTGTTCCGGCAATTACCATTACATCGGCTTCTCTCGGTGTTCCTCTTATCACCTCCGCACCAAAACGAGCCACATCATATTTACTCGTAATACTCGTGGCCATTTCTACAAAGCAGCAGCTTAACCCAAAATGAAAAGGCCACATAGAATTTCTGCGGCCCCATGCCAGCAGACTCTGCATCGATGTAAGCATAATACTTTTGCTGACTGCATCTTCCATGCTGCCTGTGCCTTTTATATTTCCGGCAGAATCGCCTGGTTTGCTAAGCCACCATTTCATAAATCATACCTCCGCCATCCGGCGGAGAGTTTTTAAAATTATCTTGTCTGATATTTATTGCAAAATGGCAGTTGTGTATTCTGAATACAACCCGGGATTACGGGTGGCATGCATTCATACATTTTCACATTTGCCTGTTTGCATATATTACTTCATTATTTTCTTTTTATAGGCTTTCAATATTTTCTTTGCATTCGGTCCAACATCCAATGCTCCTATTCCCCATTCATATATTAAAACCACAACCAGTTGCCCAATGAAAATGGCAGCGCCGATATAACCCGGCCATCCTAATTCATAAAAGCCGAGTGCCCACAGCATAATAAATACTGTTTCTACATCGAAAATCACAAATAACATGGCGACAAGATAAAATTGAGCGGAGAACCTCAGTCGTGCAGAACCTGCCTGTAATATGCCTCCTTCATAAGGTTCATCGGTGGCTCTATCCTTGTGATGCTGACCCAATATAAATGACAGTGAAAGAATGACTATAAGCAGCACTCCGACCAATGCTGCATACAGCAGTAAAGGCCATAAGGGAATACTAAGAATATTGTTTCCCGGCATCATAAAACACTTTTCATTATTGACAAATACACAGGTACAACCTGTCACTTTCCACAACATTTGGGCCATGTTGTGAAACATGCAATAACTACTAACTATAACGAAGTGTACAAGCAGCTTGCTATAATCCCGCTTAACTGACGATGTAATGCTCCAGGTTTTCTATAATGAAATCCTTTTCATTGATAATATATCTTACTACATCACCAATGGATATAACACCAACCAGTTGATCATTATCGATTACGGGTAAATGTCGAACAAATTTGCTGCTCATTAATTGCATGCATGCGTCAATGCTGGTATCAGGACTCACAAACAAGGGACGTTCGTTCATTATATCCTTTACATGTGTTTCTCTGGAAGAGCGTCCTTTGAGAATGATTTTGCGGGCATAGTCACGTTCAGTAAAAATGCCGATTAGCTTTTCATTTTCAACTACAACCAGGGAACCCAGGTTGTTATTTTCAAGTTCCTCCAGTGCTTCGTACACAGAACTTTCCGGGCTTACAGTATATACTGCATTACCCTTGGTTTGCAGAATATTTCTTACAGTGCCCATATCATATGGCTTTTAGAGCACTATTAAGTTAAGTTAATTTTAGTAAAATAAAAAGGAAAATATTTTCCAGCTACTTTTTACACCTGCCTAAAACGAATTTGTTTTGTACTTAATAATAAGTAGGTGTGAGTGTTTTGTGTTACATGTTACCCATACAATCATGAGACCTGGCCCGGACTCTATAAAAAATTCCTGACTATGAGTTGCAAGCTTTAACCATAAGTAACAGAATGGAATTGCAGAACCCGTTAAATAATACGGCTAACTTGTTCTCTACATTCTGAAAATTATTTTCCCAGCCCCGTCCAGTTATAAATAATAAATGCTATTCCATAAACAACGAAACACCCGGATGAAATGCCGGGTAATGCGATAAACAATAGTAATGTGAACAATCCAAATGCAACAAGTGCCAACGTAAACCACTCTCTCCATCCCTTACTATTCCTGATCTGCACCGGGAATTTCATTTCACTCAATGGCAATGCAAGTGATAAACAAAGCAAACCTGCATAGAAAAAATTGTCTGCGTATACGGTACCCGTCATTATTCCACTTGCCTGCGCAAGAACCAGTATGACAAGCCCGGCTATCATTGCTGATACTACTGCAATAGATGACCAGCGTTCGGTGGTGGTTACTGCATATTTTCCATCCGGGTGAAAGAGTAACATGAAATTGGCAATAGAATTTATCGTCCATGAAGTAACAACAAATAGCAGGTAAACGGCCAACAATATCCAGGCTAAACCCGCCGTGCTTTCATTTCCTTTTGTCAGGCTGATCAACACCCGAAAAACAATATATAATGCAATCGGCAAAATGGTCTGCAGGTTTTTGCCTTTGTTATGCACCCAAAAACTATACTGTAATAACCAGCGGTAAGGTGGAAGTTTTGATTTCAACGATTCTTTTAATCCCTGTTTGGATGATGTATGATTAGGGTCCAGTCGCAGGGCTTCACGAAAATGTTTGCCAGCTTCCTGGTGCCTGCCTTTTTCCAGATAGTTCCAGCCAACGGTGGCATGTGTTGATTCATTATCCGGATCCTGCGCCAATGCATTCTGCATGGTTTCGATCGCATCATCGGTCCGGTTGAGCTTATTTAATGCCCTTGACCTGGCTTGCAGGCTGGTAATATTTTCGGCGTCGATGGCCAATCCTTCATTAGCCTTATCCAGTGCTTTTTGAAATTCTCTTTCATCAATTAATACATAAGCCAGCAAACCATAATATTCAGCGACCCACGGATTTAACTGAATCGCTTTATTTAAATTATCAATGGCAGCAAAAGCCTTATTGCTTTGATAATATCCAAAAGCCAGCAGATAGAAATAAAAGCTGTTATTCGGATCCAACGCAATGGCCCGGAGTATTACTTCAATCCCTTCTTCAATTTTTTTCTGATCAAAATAGCAACGAGCCAGTAATGACAGTGCATAGTTATTTTCCGGCTCCTGTTCCAATGCTTGTTTTATGCTTGCTTCCGCATCCCGGTGCCGGTCTTGCTGTAATAAGAGATCGGCACGATCAAGCAGGATACTTATATCCACCATAATTTACTTCCTGATTTTTAAATACTTCAGAATATCATCATACAAACCAGATTCGTTTGCATACAATGCATAATTGCGGGCAGAACCAAACCACTCCGTCACCGTAGAACGATGTTGCTTTAATGCTTTCAATAAGTCTTTTGTACCAAGTGGCTGTATTGATCCTTTTGACATGGATTCGCGGAGTTTCTCTTCTATCGCAATGTCAAGCAGTGCTTTCAAATCGGCACCGGAATAATCGATGGCGGCCTGTGCTATTTTTTTTGTATCAACCTCTCCAACAGGCTTACCTTGTAACAACGAGTTGAGGATTTCTTCTTTTGCCGCCGTATCGGGCGGTTCTACGAATATGATTCGATCAAAACGACCCGGTCTTCTGAAAGCAGGATCGACGCTCCAGGGTGCATTGGTAGCAGCCAATATCAATACGCCTTCGTTATCGGACTCTACTCCATCCATTTCCGCCAGAAACTGGTTGATAACATGACGCATGGCCGACTGTTTCAGGTCACTGCGACTGGCGCCCATGGCATCTACCTCGTCAAAGAACAATACACAGGGCGCATTACGGCGGGCCGTTTCAAAAATCTCGTGGAGATTTTTTTCACTATTACCGATCCACATATCGAGAATATCATGCAGACCAATATTAATAAACTTTGCATTTATTTCACCGGCGGTTGCTTTGGCAATATAGGTTTTTCCACAGCCCGGTGGACCATACATTAAAATACCACCGCCGATCTTTTTTCCAAACGCCTCGTACAGATCAGGGTTTTTCATTGGCTGAATGATCTTCATGGAAATTTCCTCCTTCACCCGTTGCATGCCACCAACATCGGCAAATTTTGTTTTGGGTTTTTCCATGAAGTATGCATGGCTGTTATCGTTGTCATCGGTCCAATCATCACTTCCTGTATGTTGCATCGTTGGCCTGCGTAAAAACGAATCAATTTCCTCGTCTTTGAATTCAGGATTGACTGCAATCACCCGCTGGTATAGCTCAACAGCTTGCTGAAGGGAGTTTTCCCTGACCAGGCATTTTATAAAATAAATCTGGTCGGATGGTGGAAGTTGATGCTGCAATTGCTCATAAATAATGATAGCAGCGGAATATTTTTGTGTATGGAAGTAGCAATTGGCCAATCCTAACTGGGCCTTTGTATTTCCATAACTTTTATTAAGCACTTCCCTGAATTGTTCGCCGGCTTCTTCATACATTTTTTCTGCCAGCATCAACTCGGCTATATGAATACGCAGGGGCACATTTTCGGGCGATACAGTTAGTGCCTCCAGTAAATTTTTTATGATCTCGTTTGTCATAGACGGACTAATACAGCATTCTTACCTTGATCGTCTCCTTTACTTCTTTTAAAAGTTGGAGGGCCTTATTGGAAAGTTGTTTATCGACATCCAATACCACGTAGCCAATATCCTCGTTGGTTTTTAAGTATTGACCAACGATGTTGATATTATGTTTGGATAGTTGGGTATTGATAGCTGATAAAACGCCGGGTACATTATTATGTATATGCAATATCCTGTGCGAGCCTTCCTGCGGTGGTAAGGCCAGTGCAGGTACTGTATGCGAGCCAAAAGTGATACCCTTTTCGAGGTAGTTAAATAGTTTGATACTCACGTCTTCACCGATATTTTGCTGCGCCTCTTCGGTAGAACCGCCAATATGTGGTGTCAGGATCACATTGGGCAGGTCCTGCAGCGGTGTTTGAAAACGATCTCCGTTCTTCTCTGGTTCCCAGGGAAAAACATCGATGGCAGCGCCACCAATCGCTCCTTCTTCAATTGATTTTCTTAAGGCATCAAGGTCCACTACTTCACCTCTCGCATAGTTGATGAGTATCGAACCCTTTTTGAAATACTTGAGGTTTGTTTTATTGATCAGGTTTTTTGTCTGGCTGGTTTCAGGCACATGCAGGGTCACTACATCTGATTTTGACAATACATCCTTCAATGTTTTTCCATCGGTAGCGTTGCCCAATGGCAGCTTGGTTTCCACATCGTAAAAAATAACCTTCATACCCAATGCCTCGGCCAGTACGCTCACCTGGCTGCCGATATTGCCATAACCAATAATACCTAAGGTTTTTCCCCGCAATTCATAGCTGCCTTTTGCATCTTTCATCCAGATGCCTTCATGCGCAGCTTTGTTTTTATCGGGAATACGGCGAATAAGCATGATGGCTAAGCCTATCACCAGTTCGGCCACCGATCTTGTATTGGAATAGGGAGCATTAAACACTACTACACCCTGTTTGGTGGCAGCTTTCAGGTTTACCTGGTTTACCCCTATACAAAAGCAGCCGATTGCCTGTAGCTTTTTAGCGGCTTCCAGTACTTTGGGAGTGATTTGCGTCTTGGACCGAATGCCAAGAATATGAACATCACTTACTTCTTTGATTAATTCTTCTTCAGTCAGCGCTTTGGTAATCTTTTCTACCTGCGTATAACCCTGTTGTTTAAAGTTTTTTACGGCGAGATCACTGATGTTTTCCAGGAAGAGTATTCGTATTTTTTCTTTTGGATAGCTAGTTTTTTCTTTTATTGACATACTGCAAATATAACTATCACGTTATTAAGATAAATTAGCGTATGTGGAAAACTTGGGGTTTGGCCTCATTTCTGCATAAGATAATTTCGTTTAAACTGATCTCTATTGAAAACCATTTTTTACATTCTTGGCCTGTTGGTAGTTATCTATGGTTGTAACGACGCATCTTCCAAAAACATCGCTGCGTTGGAGGAAGATTCTCTGCAATACTATCCCCCTACCCCCAAGAGATTAAGTCAGCAGGAATTTCGCCAGTATCAACGTGAGTTATCGGCTTTTTTTGAGTCGAACTTACTGAAACGTGGGTTTAACGGAAGTATATTGGTGGCCAAAGATGGGGCGATTATTTATGAAAAATATGCCGGTTTTGCAGACCTGCGCAAAAAAGATTCATTGACCAGCAACACTCCCCTGCATATCGCATCCACAGGAAAAACACTTACCGCAATGGCTGTGTTAAAGTTGGTGCAGGAAAACAAACTTTCGTTAGACGATTCTATTCAAAAATTCTTCCCTGAGCTGCCTTATCCCGGAGTTACTGTAAGAATGCTACTAAATCATCGCAGTGGGATGCCCAACTATGTTTATTTTTTGGCAAATGTGAAGGAGTACAAGGATAAATATGTGACTAACAACGATGTCTTAACTTACCTGTACGAGAAAAAACCTTCCCGCAGCTTTACCCCGAATCGTCGTTTCAGCTATAGCAATACCAATTTTGTTTTGTTGGCATTGATCATTGAAAAGATATCGGGGCAAACTTTTTCAGCATTTATGAAGGAAAAGATATTTACCCCGCTGCAAATGAATAACACTTACGTTTTTTCAATGGCAGATACGGCGAAGGCCATTCCTTCTTTTAATCACAATGGTGGACTTTGGCAAAATGATATGATGGAAGCTACCTATGGGGATAAAAATATTTATTCGACACCGCAGGATTTGTTGAAATGGGACCAGGCATTGTATACGGAACAATTTTTAAGCAAAGCATTATTGGATTCTGCCTTCCAGCCCAACAGTAATGAAAGACCATCGGTACATAATTATGGATTGGGATGGCGAATGCTGAATTTCCGTAACGGTAAAAAAGTGATCTATCATTTTGGCCGCTGGCATGGTTTCAATGCGGCTTTCGCAAGGTTGACAGATGAGAGAGTTACGATTATTATACTAGGCAATAAATACAATAGCAATATCTACCGTGTAGCTAACAAAGCCTATGATATTTTTGGCAACTATGATCAAAAATATGATAAGGAGGAAGGGGATACAGAAAGTGACGACATGTTAGGCTCTCCGGGCAAATCCACTGCCATCGCAAAACACGCTGCCCAAAAATAAGCGACTGTTTTTTTTGAAAATAGTTTCTCACCTTTAAGTCCTGAAAGGTGCCACGAAGTTTTTGCGCAAATTTATTTTTATCGATAAAAAACTTTAGCAGATGCATGTGACATTCATCCCCTAAAACTGTACACATGAAGCTATTTTCGGCTGAACAAATACGCCAATGGGATCAATACACCATACAAAATGAACCGGTTTCTTCCATAGACCTGATGGAGAGAGCCACTGCAAAATGTGTAGATTGGCTGGAGCGAAATGACTTTGTTGGTAAACCGTTTCATATTTTTTGTGGCAAAGGCAATAATGGCGGGGATGGATTAGCGATTGCCCGAATGCTGGCCGCGATGCAATGTTCCGTTACCGTTTACATTCTCGAATTTGGTCATAAGGGAACAAACGACTTTCAAATCAACCTCGCCAGGCTTCATCAACAACCGGAAGTTGGTATCCGGTTTATTCAAACGGAAGAACAATTTCACTCGATTAACGTTGACGAAATTATAATTGATGCATTATTTGGCTCTGGGTTAAACCGGGGTCTGGAAGGGGTCACAGCAAAGCTAGTCGATCATATCAACCAGTCAGGTTGTAAAATTATTGCAATCGATATCCCGAGTGGCTTGTTTACCGACCGTTCATCCCGGGGGCAAACAATCATTAAAGCTGATCATACTTTAAGCTTTCAATGTTATAAAAAAGCATTCCTCGTGGCCGAGAATAGTGAATTTATTGGCGACGTGCATATACTGGATATCGGTTTGCATCCCGGCTTCTATCAATCGACATCTTCTACTCAGGAAATCATTGATGATACCAGCGTACGTTCGATTTATAAAAAAAGAAATCGTTTTAGTCACAAGGGAAATTTTGGTCATGCATTGATGATTGCCGGCAGTTATGGCAAAATGGGTGCGGCAGTTTTATCTTCCAAAGCTTGTCTCCGCAGCGGTGTGGGGCTATTATCCTGTCATATTCCTACATGTGGCTATGATATCATGCAAACGGCGTTACCGGAAGCAATGGTCATGACGGATTTTAATTCTTCGTTTATTACAAAGCTGGAAGACGATCTGTCAAAATACAAAGCTATTGGTATTGGCCCGGGCATTGGTACCGCATCGGAAACGAGGACCATGATAAAGGAAGTTTTATCTGCCTACAAAAAACCGGCGGTGCTTGATGCTGATGCTCTCAATAACCTGTCAGCAGATAAAGAGCTTTTACAAGTTCTTCCTGTTGACTCCATTTTAACACCTCATCCAAAAGAATTTGAACGATTATTCGGAGAAACTTCCGATGAGTTTGAGCGAATAGACCTTGCTATGCTAAAAGCCAAAGAATTTAAAGTGGTCATAGTTTTAAAAGGCCATCATACACTCATTGCAACGCCTGCCGGTAAAGCTTTTTTCAATACCACAGGAAATGCAGGCATGGCAACAGGTGGAAGTGGCGATGTGCTCACAGGAATACTTACCGGTTTACTGGCCCAGGGGTATTCATCTGAACAAACGGCCATACTCGGCGTTTATCTGCATGGCTTAGCCGGCGATATGGCTGCCGAAAGGTATTCGATGGAAGCAATGATCGCCGGCGATATTGTTGAACAAGTACCGGAAGCTTTCCTTCACCTCTCTATTTAGTTAGCTTATATGTAAAGCCAAATTGTGGAGTATCTCCCAGGTAAGATGCAGTAAATGACAACCTCCGTTCCGAAATGTCTTTATTCTTATGTACATGCGGAACTAAAATACCGGAAAGCGTACCTACTGCAGTGCCAATTAAAATATCAGAAAGAAAATGCTGCCCCCCTCTGTAGCGTAAATAAGCGGTAGTACCAGTGGTGAGTCCTGCGAGTGTAAATGGCAACCATTTTACTTTTGACTCGGGATGATAATCGTTCAGAACTTTTGCAATAAAAAAAGTGGAGGTTCCCACCAGGGCGACATGCCCGGCAAAAAATGAATTCTTTGCACCGCCTCTCATTCTTGTAGCCATATCCACATTCGGGTTATAAGCATAAGGCCTGTAGCGATCAGTTAAATAAACAGATCCCGTATACAACAATCCAGTTACAGCCATTGATTCAAGGTACAGTGTCGCAATTTTAAATGCGTCTTTGCGAATCTTTTTGTCAAACATCAATATTACTGGTAGTGGCATGGAACCATAAAATATCATATTTCCCACATCATTGGCCTTGTCGTGATAGACACTTGCTCCATGCCGATCGAACGAAGGAATATTGTTCTTGTCAAGACTCAATATTTTTTCTTCGCTCGACTTATCCTTGCTGTAAATCTGGGTGAAGGCGTATAAACTCCAGCCGGTACCGATTGCTGTTATGGGAATATCGGAGCCAGCTCTTAATTTATAAACGGGTCCTTGTTTTGCTGGCGGCGTTATAGACCCGAATGGCTGTGTACTATCCACCATCATTGTTATACTGTCTGTCACCATGCGACTACTGTCAGTTTCCTGGCCTATTCCGGACAGGTGGAGTCCTAAGAGCACTAAGATTATAATACACGTCCGCATATTATTAAAGGTACAAGCTATATGCCACGTGCCTTTTACGGCCGAAGACGCTGGTTTTCTTGCCCGTGCCCGGTGAAAAAAGCCCTTTTTATCCCCGTTTTTTGTGGACTGCATTCCTCATCTGGCTCCCGGCGCTACCAGCCTTAAACCCTTGATAGATTATGTTTTGAAATACTGGTCTATCCCCTATCTTTGCCCTCCTTTAAATTTTTATTAAGAAGCTACGCTTATGGACAAACTGATCTATCTCGTTCCCGTTATGGGCATTATCGGGTTGCTATATACCCTTGCCAAGTTTAACTGGGTTGGAAAGCAGGATGCGGGAACAGACCGTATGAAAGAAATCAGCAATTATATTGCGGAAGGTGCAATGGCATTTTTAAGAGCTGAATGGAAAGTATTAGGCTATTTCGTAGTTATAGTTGGCATTTTGCTGGCGGTAATGGCAACTGCTAATCCCCATTCCCATTGGGCAATTGCAATAGCCTTTGTGATTGGTGCCGTATTAAGCGCTACCGCAGGATATATAGGTATGAAAGCTGCGACGAAAGCTAATGTACGTACGGCCCAGGCTGCCCGTACAAGTTTAAGCAAAGCACTGAATGTATCCTTTACGGGTGGTGCTGTAATGGGCGTAGGTGTTGCCGGTCTTGCGGTATTTGGTTTGGGTGGTTTATATATCGTATTAAAATATTGTTTTGCTCCAGGTGCGGCTATCAACTCTGATGAAATGATCCGCACAATAGAAGTCTTAACAGGCTTTTCGCTAGGTGCTGAATCTATCGCTCTTTTTGCCCGTGTAGGTGGTGGTATTTATACAAAAGCCGCTGACGTAGGTGCCGACCTCGTAGGAAAAGTGGAAGCGGGCATTCCTGAAGATGATCCAAGAAACCCTGCTACCATCGCGGATAATGTAGGCGACAACGTAGGTGATGTAGCCGGTATGGGAGCAGACCTTTTCGGTTCTTATGTCGCTACCGTGTTAGCGACCATTGTACTGGGCCAGCAAACAAGAGTTATCGATGCTGATACCTTAGGTGGCTTTTCACCGGTTATATTACCGATGCTGATTGCTGGAGTAGGTATATTATTTTCTATTATCGGTACTTTATTTGTCCGCATCAGCGACTCTGCCGGTATCAATACCAATACCGTTCAAAAAGCATTGAACATGGGTAACTGGGGATCGATAATATTAACAGCTTTTGCAGCCTTTGGCCTTGTTTATTGGCTGCTTCCCGAAACAATGGAACTGCGTGGCACCTTGTTTACCAAATGGGGTGTAATGGGTGCTATCGGCGTAGGCCTTTTGGTAGGCGCATTGATGAGTATCATTACTGAATACTATACTGCCATGGGTAAGCGTCCCGTATTATCCATTATTCGCCAATCATCAACAGGTCATGCAACGAATGTAATCGGTGGCTTGGCTATCGGCATGGAATCGACGTTTTTACCAATACTGGTTTTGGCTGGCGGTATCTGGGGTTCTTATGAGTGCGCCGGTTTATATGGTGTAGCTATTGCGGCGGCCGGTATGATGGCCACAACAGCTATGCAATTAGCAATCGATGCCTTCGGACCCATTGCTGACAATGCTGGTGGTATTGCAGAAATGAGTGAACTGCCGGCTGATGTTCGTGAAAAAACCGATGTTCTCGACGCAGTAGGTAATACAACCGCAGCAACGGGTAAAGGTTTTGCCATTGCCTCTGCTGCCTTAACAGCGTTGGCTTTGTTTGCAGCGTTTGTTGGTGTTGCCGGAATTACGGGCATCGATATTTATAAAGCGAATGTATTAGCTTGTTTGTTTGTTGGTGCCATGATCCCGTTCATCTTTTCTTCTTTAGCTATTCGTGCGGTTGGACAAGCTGCTATGGCGATGGTGGAAGAAGTAAGACGCCAGTTTAAATCTATTCCCGGTATCATGGAGGGAACAGGCAAACCTGAATATGATAAATGCGTAGCGATCTCAACGCAGGCTTCTATTAAAAAAATGATGCTGCCGGGTGCTATCGCCATCATCTCTCCTCTTATTATTGGTTTTGCTCCTGGCTTAGGTGCTGAAGCATTAGGTGGCTTCCTTGCAGGTGCTACTGTAAGTGGAGTATTGATGGGTATGTTTCAAAACAATGCCGGAGGCGCCTGGGATAATGCAAAGAAGTCATTTGAAAAAGGCGTGGAAATAAATGGCCAAATGTATTACAAAAAATCAGAGCCGCATAAAGCCTCTGTAACTGGTGATACGGTTGGTGACCCTTTTAAAGATACGTCTGGCCCATCAATGAATATTCTTATTAAATTGATGTCTATTGTATCTTTGGTTATTGCTCCGACCCTGGCACAGATAAGCGGAACGAATCAGGCACATGCAGAAGCCAAAAAAGAGGAAGTAAAAAATGAAAGAGCAACTGCTATGATCGAAAAAGAAAATACAGTTCAGTACAAATAATTGTAAGAGCTTAATCAGAACCATTATCACATAGTCCCGCTGTTTCTACAGGGGGGCTATTTTTTTATTGGAAGGCTGTACATTACTTGCTTTATAATGAAGCACAAAATTGTTGTAGCTTACAATAGATAACGAGCCTGCCGCAATTTTCCACCATTGATTCGCTTAATTCCAGCAAAATGAGTCCGGGAAAAAGGAATGCCTCATCAACAGGATTGTTCATCCGGCCTTTTTGGGCGGGGTTACTAACTTTTGTTTTATTGGCTTCTGTTACCGCCTTCCTCTCCTATCAGCGTTATAAAATTGTTGCAAATGAGGAAAGGGAAAAGGCATACAACGTAACAGAGTCAGTGCATAGCCGTTTATCAACAGGACTTCAATATAGTTTGTCAGCTACCCAGGCCATGTCTTTATTAATCGACCGAAAGGGTACAGTACACAATTTTGATTCTATTGCTCCTCTTATTTACAAAGCACATAAATACATTGATGCCTTACAACTCGTTCCGGGTGGCACTATTAAATATGTCTATCCAATGGAAGAGAATAAGGAGGTGATCGGCTATAACATACTGGAAGATAAGACACGCAATAAAGAGGCCTATAAAGCCATCGAAAAAAGAGAATTATTCTTTGCCGGTCCGTTTGAGTTAAGACAAGGCGGAGTTGGCGTAGTAGGCAGGCTGCCTATTTTTATTAATAATAATTTCTGGGGATTCTCGGCTGTTGTTATCCGGCTGGCAACGCTGCTAAACGCAGCGGGCATAGATACTACCGGCAAGTCAGGTTACTATTTCCAGCTATCTAAAATCAACCCGGACACCAACAAGGAAGAATTTTTTCTTCCGCTGAGAGGTTTTTCAACAAGTCAATATGAAGCATCTGTATCAGTGCCTGACGGGGAATGGAGACTGTCGATTGTACCGGTCAAAGGTCACAAGGCTTTCCAGGCAGCTATGCCTGTAGCCATTTTAGGGCTTATATTATCGATATTAGGAAGCATATTCGCCAGCTATGCCGGCAAGACGCCTTTACGATTAAAAAAATTGGTGGATGAACGGACAGCAGAGTTGGATAAAAGCGAAAAAAGAAATAAAGCGATTGTCAACGCCCTTCCCGATATGCTGTATGTAATAGACAAGGAAGGATGTATTGTTGATTACAGCAACCCTATCGGGCTGCAAACTCTTATGAGCCCTCAACAATTTATCATGCGGAATGTAGCCGAAGTACTCCCCCAGCCCGTAGCCACCAATATCATGATTTATGTTGACAAAGTTTTGCGTACAGGCCAGGTACTAAGTTATAGTTATCAATTAGAAGTTGATGGGGCCATTAGAAGTTATGAAGCAAGATTTGTACCCCATCAAACAGATGATGTATTGGCCCTTGTAAGAGATACAACAGAAGCGAAGAAAGTGGAGGTGGAACTGATACAATCAAGAGAAGATCTCCGCCTGCTCAGCAATCACCTGGAAAACGTGAGAGAAGAAGAAAGACTACATATTGCCAGGGAAATTCATGATGAACTAGGACAACACCTGACCGTATTAAAAATGAATGTTTCGTTACTGGATAAAAGTATTGCGGGGAGCGATACCAGGCTCTCAACAGAATTTAATAAAGTAATCGACCTGATTAATGAGATGGTAAAAGCGGTAAGGAAAATATCCCACGAACTGCGACCGAATGTGTTGGATCAACTAGGTCTTGTACCGGCAATGGAATGGCATAGCAGGGATTTTGAAAAAAGAACCGGCTTGAAAACAAATTTCACAACCGACTTTACAGAAATAACTCTGACGGATAAAAAACGTATTGGACTTTTTCGCATATTCCAGGAATCACTTACCAATATTGCGAGACACGCCGAAGCTACAAGAGTCGACATCTCTTTAAATATCCAGGAAGAAGAAATTATCATGCTTATCGAAGATGACGGAAAAGGATTTAATACTTCTCTTGTTGAACACAAAAAAACGTTGGGCCTGGTCGGTATGCGTGAACGGGCCATCATGATGGGCGGTACTTATATCATTAATAGTTCACCCGGCAATGGCACCATTACCGAAGTAATTATACCGACCGACAAAAGCTGAACGAATAAAATTATACCTGCCTGTAACCTTTTGTAAGCAGTTGCGTTTCATAGTTAACACTGTTAAAAAAAATTAAAAAAGCTTACAGAATTATGCCAATACGAAAATAGTCGTATATTCGGCAGGTAAAACTTAAAACCCATGTCAACGATAAAAAGTATAAAACCAACTGAAAGTGAATTAGAGATATTACAGATACTTTGGGTAAAAGGATTAGCGACGGTGCGGGAGGTGCATGAAGGCTTAGCCGCAACCAAAGATGTCGGTTACACTACTACTCTTAAACTAATGCAGATCATGAATGAAAAGGGCTTAGTGAAAAGAGATGATTCAATGCGGACACATGTTTACCAGGCCGCGGTAAATAAAGAAAAAACACAAAAACATTTGTTGGGTAAAATGATCGACAACCTGTTTGGCGGCTCCCCTACTCAGCTGGTGATACAGGCTCTGGGCGAGCACAAAACCAGCCCGGATGAGCTTGAAAAAATACAAGCCTTATTAAATGATCTGAAAAAACAATAAAAATGTTTGCAATCGGTCAATCCAACTTTCTGCAGGCATTGGGATGGGCTGTAATTAACAGCTTGTGGCAAATGGCATTGTTGTGGGTGGTTTACCAATTAGCGACTGCTTTATTCAGGAAATTAACTTCTTCACAAAAAAACTCATTGGCAGCTTCCCTGTTGTTTACGGGTTTTGGCTGGTTTGTGTTCACCTTTTTTGTTCTACTGACTGAAAGTCCTGTTGCCAGTGTCAGTGCTTTCATTACGATCAATGGAAATGCTGAGGTAAGCTCATGGTTTTCCAGGCTGTTGCCAATAGGATCAATTCTGTATCTTTCATTACTGATCTTTCCCGTTTTGAATTTTATTCGCAACTACCGCTATGTTCAAGCCATCCGTAGTTCGGGGCTTCTGAAGGCCGAGGTTCGCTGGCGGATATTTGTGCAGAAAATTGCGGCGCAAATGGGAATAAAGAAAAAAGTACCTATCTGGGTTTCCGAATTTGTAAAATCTCCGGTTACCGTTGGTTATCTCAAGCCAATTATTCTTTTGCCAGCTGCAGCTGTCAACCATTTGACTGTTCACCAAATTGAAGCTGTTTTACTACATGAACTTTCGCATATCAGGCGTTTCGACTACCTGGTAAATCTTCTGACAAGAATCATTCAGACAGTTCTTTACTTCAACCCGTTTGTCAAAGCTTTTTCTAAAATTATTGAAACCGAAAGGGAAAAAAACTGCGATGAAATTGTATTGCAGTTTCAATATGAGCCCTATGGCTATGCATCCGCTCTGCTTGCATTAGAAAAAGCTGCTCATCTCCCGCAATCATTAGCGGTGGCAGCATCAGGAGGAAAGAAGAATGAGCTGCTGAACCGAATTGAATGTATTCTCGGTATAAATAAAAAGCCAGTGTTTTCATTTAACAGGATAGCTGGCGTTGTGGCCGCCTTATTCTGCTTTGTTAGTTTGAATGCAGTATTATTGTTAAGCAAGTCCGGCATAGAGACAAAACTTAATCCTGGTTTACTGACAGATGCTTCAGGTCCATTTGCATTTATCAGCCCGGAAAAAGAAATATACAGCCAGGAGAAAACACCTTCAATTGAAATCGCCAAAGAACCGACGATAAATCACACAGCTTCCCCGGAAGCTGGGAAAGTAGTTGAAGCCAACAGCGGCAAGCAAGATGCGATCGCTATTCCCGTTTCAAATACATCGATCAACAGTGCACCTTTTGTCAATATAAATTATGTTGAAGATATCATTCCCGAGTTGGACGAAGCCGCTGAGAAGCAAGTGGAAGAAGCACTTGCAGCGTCCAAAAAAGTGATGCTGGAAGATCAATGGAAAGTGGTGGAAAAAAGTATTGCGGAAGCCATGACTCAAAATGAAAAAGAAAAACTCAAGGGCGAATATAAAAAGGCTGTAAATAAGATTGATTGGGAAAATATCCAGGACAAACTCAAAATAGCCTACGAGGAAATCAATTGGAATAAAGTCAATGAGCAGTTAAACACCGCCCTGGCCGAAATAAAATTGGACAGTCTTCAACACGCTTACTCAACTGCAATCAGCAATCTCTCCACTATTCAAAAGGAACTAAAACAAGCTAATCAAAATTGTATTCCTGATTCGGATGTTACATTGAAATCGCTGGAGCTTCAAAAGAAAGAAGTGCTAAAAGCGCTTAACAAGGTAAAAGTAGCCCGGGGAAGAAAGATTGTTCACCTATAAACATTATAGACAAATCTTGCAATAAATTGATAAAGCCCGGTTTAGCCGGGCTTTTTTTTCAAGATGTTTAATAGAATTGGATTCTCAATTATTTACCCCTTTCATCTCATCGACGATCAGGTAGTGTGGTTATTATACAGGTCGTTTTACCTTCTTACGGTCGCACCAAAGCCACTCAGCCGTTCTTTAATAACAGAACTGCCCTTGTCAGATTTGGAATACGACGCAAATGTCACTGCTGTTATTGTGGTAAAAAACACCACAAAAACAAGAGAAACAAATACTAATGCTAAAGGATAACCGAGCCTTTTCATATGGATGAATTTTTTGTTTAGACACGCAAAATTGTGCCAAACAGCTCGTTCGGAAAAATATTCTACAACCAGAAAACCCTTAAAAATAAAATTGGGTATTTTTACCCTCATTTAAATTAGGATTTTTACTAAGATGAAGCAGCTCCGAAAAACAGAAGAAATAAAGGGAAACTAAATACTTTTAAATCAAGCGATTGCCTTACTCATCTCCCACTCTTTTCTGCCAAGCCCTGCGTAAACATGCCTTTCACTGTGGTAAGAGGACCGGACTAAAGGGCCACTTTCGACATAATCAAGCCCCAGGGAATAACCTATCTCCCGGTATTCGGCAAACTCGTCCGGGTGTACAAATCGTTGTACGGGCAAATGTTTGGCAGTTGGTTGCAGGTATTGACCGATGGTAATGACATCGCACCCGTTATCTTTGAGGTCCCTGATAGTTTGAATTACTTCTTCTTTTTTCTCGCCGAGGCCAAGCATGATCCCGCTTTTAGTTCTTCTGCCACCTTCTTTAAGAATTCGTATTACCTCCATGCTCCTCCAATATTTTGCCTGAATGCGAACCTGGCGGGTTAACCTTTCTACCGTTTCGATATTATGAGAAACGACTTCGGGTGCTGCCCCGATAATTCGGTCGATATCTTCTTTTTTCCCTTTAAAGTCAGGAATCAGCGTTTCAAGTGTTGTTTCCGGATTGAGAGCTTTGACAGCACGAATAGTATTTTGCCAGATCATCGCCCCCCCATCTTTTAATTCATCTCTGTCGACCGAGGTAATAACGGCATGTTTCACCTTCATTAAGTGGATGGCCTCGGCCACTCGCTGGGGTTCATCCCAATCAACTGCTTCTGGCCGCCCTGTTGCTACAGCGCAAAAACCGCAGCTCCTGGTGCATACGTTTCCAAGGATCATAAAAGTAGCGGTACCCGCCCCCCAGCACTCGCCCATGTTTGGACAATTACCGCTCTCGCAAATGGTATGAAGCTTATGCGTGTCTACAAGATTGCGAACATGTTTGTAGCTTTCGCCGATGGGAAGTTTTACACGAAGCCAATCTGGCTTTTTCACCCGGGTAGTCTTTTCATCACTTATCGCAACAACTGGAAGTTCTGTCATTTAGCAAAAATACGAGGAAATTGAGAAGATAACTAGTTAGCAGGCTTAGGTCATTTTCGGCGGCCAAAAAGTATAGCTACATAGCCCTGGAAAAACATTCGCTTATCTTCCTGTAACGCCATAATAGGAATTTTGGAGGCGTATGCTTCCAGGCTCATACCGATTTCAAGGGCAGACACGGTTTCATTATATCGTCCGTAATCAAACCGCATAGCAACTTTAGCAAAAGCTCCCGGTTTTACTTTCATTTCACCCCAGCCTTTACCAAATCCACCGCCAGAGACGATCGCACTTTGGTCAAGAAATAATGCACTGTCCTCGGTAGTGTACTTGATTGCTCTTTCTTCTCCCCCTTCACTTACATTCAAATAATAAGGTCGTAATAATCCAATTGCCAGCCCTGCATTATAAATTCCGGTTACTGCGACACCATTCTTATTTCCTTTTTGGCCAAAAATATACTGTTGTCCAAAACCAAGAGTCGCCTGGTAGAAATTGTTGATTTTTCCATAAATGTAGGGATTGCCAAATATGAAATTTTGGCCAAGTCCCTTTTCTTCTTTGCTATTCTTAATTTCTGTAATGTCGAGGCGGTAGATGTTGGTCTTACGGTTGCTTTTCATCTTGCCAAGTTCATAGAAAGCACCGTACCCGTTTGTTCGCAATTGAATACCAAAAATGCTTTGCTTTTGGTAAACTAAAACTCCCTCCTCCGCCTGTCGGACCATCTCGTTTATCTTCTGACGTTTCGCTTCCTTTCTTTCTCTTTTTTGTTCCCTGCTGGTTTGCGCAAAAGAGGCAAGGCCAATAAGGGTAATAATGATGGTCAGGCTGAGTTTCTTCACAAATCGTCTGTTTATATTAGTAACGTAAATTTAGGGCAAAAATTGAAATGACCTCCGTTGTAGTTTAAAACGGCGGGATAAAATCTACCTGCACCCATCTATAATACGACTCAACCTGCGAAACGGATGCCTCAGTGAAGAATAAAAGCAATGAATAAGGCCCGTCCCGATTAGCCCTGCAAGCTATCACTATCAACGGGAAATAAAGCCTGTGCTGGTGGCTCCGATTTGCCGGAAATTCTCTATTGGCTTTGAACCCTATGAAGTTCCCCAAGCGACCGAAAGTATTTTTCCCAAAACCAAGTAACATAACATTTGTCGGCGGAAGCCATATTAACACACAATCTTTCCTCATCGCTAAGCCAAAGGCAATTCATTCACGTCTTTAAGCACTTGATGCTTATATTCTTTTGAATATCATTTTTGCTGGTTAACATTTGCTTTTTAAGGTTAATCCACTTGATATGAATGTTCTCGTGATTGAGTATGAAAAAACAAAGGCTCAAAAAATTAAAGATCTTCTTTCTCAAATCGATGATTCCATCCAGGTAATCGGCATAACAAATGACATGCAAACAGCGGCGGTATGGCTTGCAAATAATAAAGAGCCGGATATCATTTTAGCGAATGAAGAAGTTGTTCCATTCATGCACTCAAAAAGATCGGGAGACATAAAGGCTGTTGTAACTTTTTCCACCATTTCTGAAGAGTATAATTTTGTTGCTTATAGGTACAGAACTATGCGTCGTCTCCTGAACGCAAACAATGAAAAAACCAGGCTCCCCGAAACAAATAAAAAACATCTTAACAATAGTGATAAGGATACGGGTAATGGTTCTTTTAAAGAGCGGTTCCTGGTAAAACAGGGACAGCGCCTGCTGTCCATTCCTGTCGGACAGGTCGCCTATTTCTTTTCGCAAGAGCGGTTCATTTTTTTAAAGACTTTTGATAATCAAAAATTTTTGGTGGAATACCGTATTGAGCAATTAGAAAAACTTCTTTCGCCAGCTACTTTCTTCCGCATCAACAGGTCGCATATTATCTCTCTGCCTACGGTCAGGGAGATACATGCTTATTTTGGCAACCGCTTAAAACTTTACCTGTCACCTGTAGCGGATAAGGAAATTATTGTAAGCAGGAAAAGAGTATCTGATTTTAAAGAATGGCTTGACAAATAATTAAAGACTTCTCCTGGCAATAGTTATTTCATACAGATTTTTTTGCACTTCATGCATGAATTAGGCTAGTTACTGCAGCGTTGCTTGACCGGGCCTGTCGCAATGTATAGTTTAGAATTGTAAACATCCAATTGCACGGATCACATTAAGGCTCTTAAACCCACAATTTTTAGTAGCAAAGATTGCGGCACTGCTTTTTCGTGATTTGAACTCAAAAAGTCACCCTATGTACAAAGCCAGCTTTCTGTTTCTTTTTTTCCTTTTCATAAAACCGGTTTTTGTTTCTGCCCAATGCCTGACGGCACCGCCACCGCCTGCCTGCAATGGCACCGAGCCATTATTGACAGACGATGAGACACTGAATACCGGCAATACAAAATGGTATTATGGAGCTACCGTCATGATGAATAGCCTTACGCTAAACGGAGGTACGTTGGTTGTATGCGGCGATCTTTCTATTAATCAATTTTACATGAATAGCGGGACTATTTATGTCAGGCCCGGAGCCAGGTTAGTCATTACTTCGGGCATTGGCGCCGGTTTGGTTTTGAGAGGAAACTCCTATATCTACAATTATGGCACTTGTGAAATTCAAAGAAACTTATCCCTGGATAATGGCGCAACTTCAGCAAGTCCTAACCTGGTCATCAATGCAACGCCTTCGTCAGTTTTTAAAATGTCAAATCAATATTTCGTGATCAATAACCCGTACTCCTGGTTTGTTAACAATGGTAATGCCGAGTTCTGGGGAGTTATAACGGACCCACAAGCTGCGACTGGCTCCGTTTGTTTGGGCGATGGAAGCACAACCAGGATGGCTGTTTTGATTAATAAGGTTACAGATAGTTATGCGGTTTCCTCTGGCAATGCTTGTTTGCAGGTGTACCAGTATTCGCAGTTTTATAATAGTTTGACCAATAGCTCTGCTTTATATGCTTGTCTTGGGGCCAGTCATAGTTCCGACGCAAGTTGTATTCCGTGGGGATGCCAGCCTAATAACTGGGGAGCTGCACAGGTTTTTACCAATTGCAACAACTGTAACGGATTCCTCGTGTTGCCGGTACAGTTTAAGTCATTTAATACGGTCGCCACCGTCGATGGTAATAAGCTGAACTGGCAATTAGCCGCCGCTATTCCAACAGCAATGTTTGCTGTAAAACGATCGGCCGATGGAATTAACTATCACATGATTGACAGTGTGATCGCCAACAGTTCAAATGCGACATTCTTTTCCTTTATTGACAAAACACCTTTATCAGGAAACAATTACTATATGATCATCTATATAGACCCAACAACCGGCAAAACTATTTATAGCAAGGCTGCGAAAATCCAAAACAGTAGTCACTCACAAATTACGGTTCATCCAATGCCTTTCGACAATAGTTTTTTTATCACGTATGCTGTAGGGATGTGTCCTGAAAAGATAATACTAACGGATATGGCTGGACGAAATATTAACATAACAAAATCGCGGCGGGATGCCGCTAACCAATTAAAAATATCAGTGCTGGATCATATTGAGACTGGTGTTTATATTGTTCACATGCTAACAAAAACAAACCATTTTGCCCGGACAATCTTTAAACAATAAGGCTGACCGTTCTTATGCCGGCTGTTTAAGAATTGCATTGCCGGTAGCGCAGCTAAGACATTTATGTTTAGAACAGTATTCATTCTTTAGTTCAATCAGTGCCTGGGAATCCCAGGCATTTTTATTTTCAATGTTCAATTTTTCAAAGCCTTTTGTAATGACGTTCTTTTCGGGTGAAACCTGTTCAAGACAATGCAGGGCCTTTTCCTTATACTTATTTTCATTATGATAGCTGCCATATGCGAAAAGTATCGGCGCTACCGTATTGATGATTACATTATCGACCATGGACACCCCGGTTTTTTTCTTTCTGAAAGAAGAGGTTTCGTCAAACTGGTAATGATAATGCCAATAGTCATTTGCCGTTACATCAAATAATTCCCGGATTTCTTTTGCAGATTCAGTCTCCTTAATTTTTGAAAATAAATGCGATGACTGGTGTATAAGCATGGCCAATTGAGCCAGGCGAATGACAGGAAAATTTCCCGGTCTCATGCGCAAAGAATATAAAGGCATATGAATGGGTTCAAGATTGTATTTTGATTTCAGGAATTTATATTCCCTTTTTAAAAGGGAAGGATAATCATCTTCAAAATTTTTGTCTAAAAGCCCCGCTTGTCCCATCAACAGTGCTTCAACCTGGTGAATTTGATTTTTATGTTTTGCCAGTATATTTAATGAAAGTGACCTTGCCATTGTTTCAAACGCTTCGGCATTTACTTTCATTCCAAAGTTTTTTGCGAGCATCCACCAGAAAACTTCTTCCCAATGAGAGTTATTTTGTTGAAGATAATTTTCAGCAATAGCTGCTTTTCTTAATAAACGTTCCGCCAACAGCCTTTCTTTCCAGCTTTTCCAGGTAATATCCCGAACAAGATGTATGCTTTTTTCGCATGGTATAAACGCCGGCGAATGCATCAGCTCCTCGTACCGGTCCAGCAATACTTTTGCCACCCGGTTTTTGAGTTCCAGCACAGGAATAGTATTTACTTCTTCAGATGAGAGACCCGGGTTATCATCGTCCCAAACTACATGCAGGACAACACTATCATAGTTCCTGTCATGTTCATGCTTATGCTTTCGCCAATCGGATGTTTTAATATGGAGTTCTATCGTGCCGGCCCAGGTAGTATTGCCAATAACAATTTTTGCATTGGTGAAATCAGGCCCCTGGTTATTATTATACTGCCCGGGCAGGATTATTTGCAGTCTTTCGCCCTCTGCAGTGGCTAATTCTGCTTTATTAAAGTATTGGAACCGCCAGATGAATTGTAGTAAACGTTCGGTGACAGGCAAGGTTTAATGGTTTTGATTTCCTTAAGTTATGAAACCATTTCAATTTGAACAACTCGTCCGCCAAACTTAAAAGTTTAAAAATTTTGCAGTTCCTGTACTACCCTGCTTACCGGTAGTCCCATCACGTTGTAAAAATCCCCTTTTACAGATTTAATACCTACAACACCAATCCACTCCTGAATTGCATAAGCGCCGGCCTTATCGTATGGCTTATACTTATCTACATAAAATTCAATTTGCTCATCTGATAGTTCATGAAAATAGACATCTGTTGTATCGGCAAATGCAATTTCCCTTTGTTCCTGCCGGATAACTACTCCTGTTATCACGGCATGTTTATGACCGGAAAGATCACGAAGAATCGATATAGCTTCTTCCCTGCTTTTGGGTTTCCCAATAATACGGTCATCTAATACTACGATTGTATCTGCAGCCAGGATAACGGAATCAGCCGCTACGACCGACTGAACAGCAACTGCTTTGTTTCGGGCTATATGCACCGCCACAGCCTCAGTGGCTAAACCACTGGGATATGATTCATCTGTTTCCTTCACTACAATTTCAAAAGGCACTTCGGCCCATTCGAGCAATTGTTTTCTTCTGGGCGACTGTGATGCAAGAATGATTTTGGGGATCATAAGTAGAAATAAAAAAAGATCATGGAAAGTATACCGGTAAGCATTGCTCTTTTGGTAAGGCTGCTTAGTTTATGATAGTCGGCGGTGGAAGATGCCTTGAACAATTTTAAAAAAATTATTGCCAGTGGCAATATGATAAATAATATACAATACGCCACCGCCCACCACCATCTGAATTGTAGCACATATACCTGGATCACCACCAGGATGGCAAGCAATATTATCATCCAAACGGCAACATAGACTTTCGTTGCATTTACTCCCCATACTATAGGCATGGTGCGACAACCGTAGCGGGCATCACCCGGCATATCTTCTATATCCTTTATCGCTTCCCTGATCAATGATATGATGAAAGCAAAACCGGCGTATAAAAATGCAAAGCGAAACAATTTTGGCTGCCCCGGGTGATCTGGCGTAAAAGCATCTGCTATTGAAACCTTGGAAAAAAATATCAGCAAAATAGTCCAGCCTGCTAAAAGAGAGATAATAATATTTCCAATCAGCAGCTTCTGTTTGAACGTAGTAGAATATAACCATAATAAGATCACACAAAGAATATTGCCTGCCAGTAAATACCATTTCTCAAACACCGGTAATGCAAGCGCTGTAGCCACTATACCGGCGCTGCTGAGGATAAAATGCCAGGCAATGGCCCAACGCCTGCTGATCACTTTATCAACTACCATTTTCTCCGGCTTGTTTACTTCGTCAATGTTGATGTCAAAATAGTCATTAATAATATAACCGGCTGCAGCAATAACTAATGATGCAATAACCAACAAAATAAAATTGCGGGTGTCATGTGGGGGTATGTTTCCTTTATAGAGCGGGTAATAAATGCAAACCTGAAAGAGCACCTGGGTTAGTGCAATAAACACAAGATTTTGCAGGCGGATCATTTTAAAAAATGCTGCGATCAATCTCATGAATTATTTTTTTGAAAGATACATAACAACTATGAACCGCTCTTTACCTGGAAGCAAGGTCATCAGTATGTTGCCAGTTATCCTGTGCTTTTAATGCTTTTTCAATAACGTCCCTGACGCAGCCCCTGCCGCCGAATGCCGGCGAAATATATTTTGCCGCATCCTTTACCTCCTGTACGGCATCGGAGGGGCAGACCGGCAAACCAACTAATTTCATCGCCGGCAGGTCTGGTATGTCATCGCCCATATATAAAACCTGCCCGGCACTTATACTATGATTAGCGATATAATGACTGATAAAAGTCTTTTTATCGCCAATACCCATAAAGACATCCGTGATTCCTAACTTATGCAATCTGTCCGTAACCGGCGAAGCTGCAGCACCCGACACCACCAACAAACGATATTTTTTCTTGACAGCCAGTTGAAGGGCATATCCGTCTTTAATACTCATTCGCCGGGCCTGCAAGCCATTTTCCAAAACCAATACCGTACCGTCGGTCAACACGCCGTCAACGTCAAAGATAAAAGTGGTAATATTTTCAAAAAGGTCAGTATCGTTCATCTTTTACGTTAGGATGGTTATTATCTTTTCAAAGACAGTTAACAATAATCAAGCTCTATTTTCAATACCTTTTTCTGTTTGAACGGGTACCAGGATGTCAATGTCATTTTCGCCTTCCAATAACAATAATTGGCAGGCCAGTCTTGAATTTGCATTGGTGTTTTTTACTCTTTTTAAATAGTCTTCCTCCCTCCTGTTCATCTTTTCAAAATGCTTCATGCCATTTTCAACGTAGACATGACAAGTAGTACAGGAACAAATGCCGCCACAATTATGATTAAGCTGAACTCCATTGGCTAACGCTATCTCCAGCAAGGTCTGTCCGCTTTCAATACCCGCTAATGATACCGGCTCCAAATCTTGCGCAAATCTAAAACTAATCGTATACATCTGTTTCTGTTCAGGCTGCAAATGTATTGTAAAAACAATATGGGCTTTGATCAAAAGAGTGCATAAAAGATTATTCTTAACTGCATCTACGACTTGGTCTCCTGGATACTTTCCGTAAGCAAGCGGTAAATCTTTTGAAGTTGCGGATGGTTCGCAAGCAGTTCCAGGTGCTTTTGAATAGTCCCCTGGTCATGCCGGATAGCCGGCCCTGTCATTGCAGCAGCGGGTGATGTCGTTTTCAGGCGTTTTACAGTTTCTTCTATCAGAGGTAGCAACTGGTGAAAATCCAATCCCTCGCTTTGACAATATCTTTCCGCCAAAACATAAAGATGATTGGTGAAATTATTTACAATAACCGCTGCTACATGTAACTTCAACCTGTCTTCGCTCGCCGCGAGACCTGGCTTCTCAAACGAAATTGATTCGGCGAGACGTTGCAAAGTTTTTGTAGCCTTGTCATCACTTCCTTCGAAAAATATAGGGATATCCGGCAGACCTGCAATTTCTTTTCGCAGACTTTGCAGGGGATAAAAAACGCCGTAATGTTTGGAAACATGTTGCAATACATCTTTAGATACAGAACCTGCTGTATGCGCAACTACTTTACCGGGTAGTTTTAAATCACTGACCACTTCCTGCAGCGCATTATCAGAAACAGCTATGATGTATACATCGGCATTTTTTGCAAGCAAGCTCATATAGTTAGCCGACTCGGTGTCCCATTCATAAGCCAGCTGGCTGGCAGCACTTGCATTGCGGCTAACGATTTGTACGATCTTATGTTTTGCTGAGATGAATTTTCGTCCCAATACTGCTGCTGTATTTCCTGATCCGATTATTGCGATATCCATGCCGATGCCTCCGCTGCCTGTTTTAGCAAATGATTAAATAGATTTGTAGGCTATAACCCGGGTCAATCGTTTATCAACAATTTGTTTATGAAATTTACACAAAGAGTAGCCCTTCGTTATATCCGGACAAAATTCAAACTTCTTTCTTCCATCTCCAAAAAGAAAGCAGCTGAGAACGCATTCGAACTTTTTTGCACCCCGCAATCCAGGCATGTCAAAGAATTGCCGGCTGTTTTTAAAGAAGGAGAAAAATTGCAATTCAAATTTCAACAGTTTTCCATTGTGGGATATCGTTGGAATAAAGGCGCCAGCCGAACAGCGCTGATCGCTCACGGGTTTGAATCTTCGGCGGTTAATTTTGACCGCTATGTAAATGCCCTGGTTAAAAAAGGATATGAAGTATTGGCATTTGATGCCCCGGCCCATGGAAAAAGTACTGGCAAACAAATAAACGCCATTATCTACCGGGATTTTATCAAATATATACACCAGAAATATGGCCCGATTCAAACTTTCATTGCCCATTCTTTTGGCGGGCTGGCAGTGATGATGGCTTTAGCCGAAATAAAACATGACGTCAATTACCGGGTTGTATTGATCGCTCCTGCTTCGGAAACGAGTACGGCATTGGATCATTTTTTTAAATTTATCCACATCAATGATGGAGCCGTAAGAGACGAGTTTGAAAAAATAATTGTGAAGATGAGCGGCCAGCAGGTACCCTGGTTTTCTATCAGGCGGACATTGCAAAAAATAAAAGCAAAGATTTTGTGGCTACACGATGAGGACGATAAAATCACTCCATTAAAAGATGTGTACCCGATAAAAAAGGAATCGCATCCCAATATCCGGTTTGTCATTACAAAGGGGCTTGGACACAGACGCATCTATCGGGATTCACAGGTTATCAAAACTATTACAGATTTTGTTTGATATGTGTGTCAACCATCGCATGAATGACTACCCTAAATAATGATCACTTACATTATTTAAATCCGTAATGGCCGTTTTATACATAGCTTTCATATTGATTTACCGGGCCCAACTAAACACTTATTTTGTTCACTGCATGAGGCTAATTTTCTTAATATTGATTTTTGTTGCAGGCAATAGCACCTGTCAAAAGAAGAATAATGAGACCATGCCTTCAGTACCTGTAATTCCGACTTCTCCGCCGATGGAAAAAAAATATTCTTACCTGGCATTTGGAGACTCTTATACCATTGGAGAAAGTGTGCCGGCCGCCGATAATTTTCCGAATCAAACGGTAAGCTTCCTGAACCGGGGCCAGACGAATTTTCAACCAGCCAGGATTATTGCCAGGACAGGATGGACCACGGATGAGTTGGAAGCCGGTATCGTGTCGGCAAACGCCGCTGATCCGCTGCTCTCGTCCTATGATTTTGTTTCATTATTAATCGGTGTAAATAACCAATATCGCGGCCGGTCGGTTGAAGATTATAACCCACAATTCGAAGCCTTGCTTAAAAAAGCCATTCAGTTTGCTGGCGGTAAAGCCGGCCATGTAATCGTTTTATCGATTCCGGATTGGGGAGTCACTCCGTTTGCACAGGGAAGAGACAGACAGCAAATCACCCGGGAAATTGATGCTTATAATGCAGCCAATAAATCAATTGTCCAGCGATACCAGGTCCATTATATTGATATTACCGCGGGCACACGGGAAGCTGCTACTGATACTACCTTGCTCGCAGGAGATGGTCTCCACCCTTCGGCTAAAGAGTACGCAAAATGGGCAAAAGCCGTAGCCGAGATAATAAAATCAGAATTATAGATTTTTTTGTAATAAGCGGGTCCACAGGAAAATTTATTTTAAAAATCATTTACAATGAATTAACGGTCGTTCTGTATTGCCTGAAAGCCTTAGCTGATAAGCGTTTGGGACGTACAAGAAGGCGACGCAACAGGCGATGCCCAATGCTGCGAAAGCTGGTTTCCGGAAAAAATTATTATTCTTGTTCTAACTTGCGGCCGCCGGACAGCGGTTTTTTTGATTTTTGAAGCCCTTGTTTTTGGTGTTGTAGCATATATAATAATGGAGTGATTATGGCGAAAAACCTTTTAATTGTAGAGAGCCCTGCGAAAGCTAAAACGATCGAAAAAATCCTGGGAAGTGATTTCCAGGTAAAAAGCTGTTTTGGGCATATTCGTGATCTTGAAAAAGCGGGAATGGGCATTGACCTGGAAAAAAATTTCGAACCACGATATATTGTTTCAGAAGACAAAGAAAAAGTGGTGAAAGAATTAAAGACGCTGGCTAACAAATCAACCGAAGTTTGGCTTGCTACGGATGAGGACCGTGAAGGTGAAGCCATCAGCTGGCATTTATGCGAAGTATTAGGGCTTGATCCAAATAAAACAAAGCGGATTGTTTTCCATGAGATCACCAAGCCGGCGATAAAACAAGCAGTAGCCAATCCCCGTACTTTAGACATGAACCTGGTGAATGCGCAACAAGCCCGCAGGATACTCGATCGTATTGTAGGATTTGAGCTCAGTCCCGTGCTATGGCGCAAAATGAGTATGCGCAATAACCTGAGTGCGGGGCGGGTGCAAAGTGTAGCGGTACGTTTGATTGCGGAAAGAGAAAGAGAGATCAATGCCTTTGTTCCCACCAGTACGTTTAAAATAGAGGGACTTTTTACTGCAAAAGATCTTGCTGATAAGCCGGTAACATTTGTAGCTGAAGGAAAAAAACAAAATACCGCCGATGATGCAGAAGCTTTCCTGAAAAGCTGCGTCGGCGCTGAGTATAAAGTCAACGATATACAGGTGAAGCCGGGCAAACGTTCTCCAGCCCCGCCATTTACCACTTCTACATTGCAACAGGAAGCCTCGCGGAAATTAGGCTATGGTGTAAGCCGAACCATGCTGATCGCTCAAAAATTGTATGAGAACGGGTACATCACTTATATGCGTACCGATAGTGTAAACCTGAGTGATACGGCTTTGGGTGACATTACCAAAAATGTAAAGTCCATGTACGGTGAGAAATATCACCAGTTCAGAAAGTATAAAAACAAAAATGAAAGCGCACAGGAGGCTCACGAAGCGATCCGCCCCACTTACATGAACAATACTACCGTGGAAGAAGCTGATTGGAAACGATTGTATGAGCTCATCTGGAAAAGAACGATGGCCAGCCAAATGGCTGATGCGGAATTGGAGAAAACCATTGCAAAAATTTCTATTTCAACCAATAAAGAAGAATTGACCGCATCAGGAGAAGTGTTGAAGTTTGATGGCTTTTTAAAAGTATATCGTGAGGACAGGGATGATGATGATGCGAATGAAGACGAATCTTCAGGCGCAGGACAGGAAGGTATGTTGCCACCGTTGAGGGTGAGCCAGGTATTGCCATTGAAAGAAATGAAGGCAACAGAACGCTTCAGCAGGCCGCTACCCCGCTATACCGAAGCATCGTTGGTAAAGAAATTAGAAGAGTTGGGCATAGGTCGTCCTTCAACCTATGCGCCTACTATTTCAACTGTTTTAAAAAGAGGTTATGTAGAAAAAAGAGATAAAGAGGGTATTCGCCGGGAATACCGGGTGTTGAAGTTGGTAAAAGATTCCGTAAGCAAGGTGACGGAACATGAAAACACTGGCGCGGAGAAATCAAAACTTTTTCCTTCTGATCTTGGGTTGGTAGTGACCGACTTTTTGAAACAGTATTTTGATGATATCATGGACTATGGATTCACTGCCCGCATCGAAGAAGAGTTTGACGAGGTAGCTGAAGGAAAGATGAAGTGGAATGAAATGCTGAAGGATTTCTATAAGCCATTTAAGAAGGATGTAGAAAAAACAATTGAAACGGCCGAGCGGATAAAAGGAGAAAGAGAATTAGGAACCGATCCTGAAAGTGGCAAACCTGTTGTTGCCCGAATGGGACGCTACGGTCCAATGGTACAGATCGGTCATGCCGATGATGAAGAGAAGCCGCGCTTTGCAAAAATACCCACCGGCCAAAGCATTGAAACTATCACTTACGAAGAGGCCATGGACCTGTTCAAGATACAGGGAACGCTGGGACAATACGAGGATAAAGATATTTCGGTGAACATCGGTCGTTTTGGTCCATATGTAAAGTGGGGCGATGATTTTATTTCAATACCAAGAGGCACAGACCTCGCAACTGTTGACCTCGACAGAGCTATTGAGTTTATTGAAGAAAAGAAGAAAGCTGATGCACCAGTAGCCATGTATGATGGCAAGCCAGTTACTAAAGGCAAAGGTCGGTTTGGACCCTTCATCAAGTGGGAAGGAATGTTTATTAACGTGCCCCGTCGTTATGACTTTGATAACTTAAAACAAGCTGACATCAATGAGCTGATCGATGCTAAAGTAAAAAAGGAAGCCAACCGGTTTATTCAGCAATGGCCGGAAGAAAAAATTGCATTGGAAAATGGTCGCTGGGGTCCGTTTATTCGCTTTGGTAAAAAGATGGTAAAGATGGGACGCAAGGCTGATGAAAGTAAATACACTGCAGAAGAAGCTGCAGCGCTGAGCCTTGATGATGTCAAAAAGATGATTGAAGCGGAAATACCCGGAGCATTTGCCAAAAAAGAAAAGAAACCAGCGGCGAAAAAAGCTGCCGCTAAAAAAGCAACTCCAAAGAAGGCGGCTAAAAAGAAGAAATAAAAGTAAAGGAAGTTTTATCATCACGACATACATTGTTCGGGAAATCATACCGGCAATGAGCTTTATTCATTTTATACAGCAAAGCCCCGCAAATGCGGGGCTTTTTTGGTTGTGTTTTCACAGGTATAAATAAAGTGGGAATATTGTATAGAATATTCCCATATGAATAATTATTTCCCGAATAGACTTATTAAATAGCCAGCGGTACAATGAACGTTTCATGAGTACAGCGTGCAAGGGAAGGTGGATGAAAGCTGAATAGATAGCGGGCTGCCTGAATGGCCTCAGAAAGCGAACCAGAAATGTATTTTGTGGATAAAATTTTTGAATTCTTAATCGTTCCAAATACCCAAATAACATGAAATATGCCATTTATCTTTTTATGGCTTTGACCATACTGCTATCAGCTCATACCTGTAAAAAAGCAGTACAAGCAGCGGAGACCAACCGAAAGGTTTATCGATGGGAACAGTTTTGCATGGGTGTTGACCTTTCGTATGTGAACCAGGTGGAAGATTATGGCGGTATATACCGGGATTCAGGAAAAATTAAGGACCCGTTTAAACTTTTAAAAGACCGCGGCGCCAATACAGTGAGAGTGAGATTGTGGCATGATCCGAAATGGGTGGCTGATCTTAACAATGGAAAAAATTATTATGACCTCAACGGCGTTGAAAAAACAATACGGCGGGCCAAAGAAAATGGTATGGCCGTCAATCTCGATATCCATTATTCAGATCGCTGGGCTGATCCGGCCCACCAGGAAACCCCGGCAGCCTGGAAAGGCTTTCCAATTGAAACGCTAAAAGATTCTGTTTACAACTACACAGTGTTTGTTTTAAACTATCTGAAGAATAAAAATCTTGTTCCCGAAATGGTACAGGTAGGCAACGAAACAAACAGCGGAATGCTTTGGCCGGTTGGAAAAACCGACAAAAATAATGTTCAAAATTTCGCTGCCTTACTGAATAGCGGGATCAAAGCTGTAAGAGATTTTTCACGCCATTCTTCGGTTCGGCCGAAGATCATATTGCACGTAGCCCAACTACAAAATGCGGAGTACTGGGCCAATAACCTTACTATAAATGCCGTGACTGATTTTGACATCCTGGGTCTTTCCCACTATGCAAAATGGTCAACAATCCAAACTATGGCTGATGTAGAGAAAAATATTCGGGCATTAAAAATAAAATATGGTAAACAGGTAATGGTAGTGGAAGCGGCCTATCCCTGGACGGGAGATAATGCAGATAGTTATACCAATATTATCTCTGCGAATGACAAAGCCGCAGGATATGATATTTCTCCGGAAGAACAATACAGGTATATGAAGGACCTGGTGCAGGCAATCATCAACGGCGGAGGCTCAGGCATTACGTATTGGGAGCCGGCGTGGATCAGTTCTAACCTGAATGACGGTTGGGGAAAAGGTTCTTCCTGGGAAAACAATGCGTTTTTTGATTTTAAAGGAAATGCCTTGCCGGTTGTTGAGTATATGTCTTATCCCTATGTTGGCTTATAATTGAATATTTTGATGGCGATGACGATTATTATGAGTGGCTTTAATTTTGCTTTGGTTAAAAATTATTAAGTATTTTAATAGCCAATGGATATGTGAACAGGATGAAGATTGTTTATCATTATTAACCTTCTTCACCCCTGTGGAAAAGTTTAACTATAAATTTTCATCGGCAATAGAGACCTTGTGCAGTAAACGACGATGGACCCAAATAATGAGATAACAGCACTGCTTCAATTATTGGATGACCCTGACCAGGAAGTCTTTGATGTTGTATCGGAAAAGATCGTCGACTATGGCAAACCTATTATTCCCAACCTGGAACACTTATGGGAAACAACCCCGGAAGAACATACGCAGGAAAGAATTGAATTACTAATACATCGCTTACATTTTAAAGATCTGACCGAGGATTTTCGCCAATGGAATATTTCCGGGCATCACGATCTAATGCTGGGTGCTTTGCTGGTAGCCAAGTTTCAATATCCTGATCTTTCTACCACACCTGTATTGCAGGAAATAGAAAAAATTCGTCGCAATATCTGGCTTGAATTAAATAATTACCTGACACCGCTGGAACAGGTAAATATTGTAACAAGTATTCTGTACAGTTACTATGGGCTGAAGGGAAGCGAAACAAATTACACGGAGCCCAATGAGTTTCTACTTCACAAAACACTGGAAGCAAAAAGAGGCAATCAAATCAGTAATGGGATTCTTTATCTTCTTCTCTGCGAATTACTGGATATACCGGTAAGGGCAATTCATTTACCCAAACAATTTGTGATCGCCTATTTCAAGCCGGGCTATTCCGAAGAAAATCTCCCTGATCCGGTACATAAAATTGAATTTTTTATTGACCCTACATCCGGCCAGGTTTTTACGCACCAGGATGTTGAAAGCTATCTTAAGCGAATATCTGTTCATCCGGTAGACGCCTATTTCAAACCCCAAATGAACAAGCAGGTCATCATTCAATTATTGGAAGAGTTTGCTAAATGCTTCGATAACGAAAAGGAATTGTATAAACAAAAAGAACTATTGGAGCTGGCATCACTTTTGGATTAACTATCGCTGTCGATACGAAGAACAGAAATTGACCATACGCTGCGCAGTTTTCAATGATATACTGTATCTTTCGCCCCATTGTTTTCCTGAAATTGTATTTACATGCAAGATGATATTTTCAAGCAGCCTAAAGAGGCTGAAGACTTTAAATTTGGCAACAACGTAGTCCAGGTATTTGATGATATGGTGACCCGGTCAGTTCCTTTTTACCTGGAAATACAAAGGATGATGACTGAAATAGCCACTGACTTTGCCGTACCCGGTACATGCGTTTACGATCTCGGCTGTTCTACCGGCACTACATTGATCAATCTTGATAAGGTAATGCCACCTGATATCGATTTTATCGGTCTTGATAACAGCGAAGAAATGCTGGCGAAGTGCCGGACCAATTTTGAGACGAATGGAGTAAAAAGAAATTTCAAATTACAATATGCCGATCTCAACAAAGGCGTTACTATTGAAAATGCTTCGGTAGTTATAATGTGCCTCACCCTACAGTTCATTCGTCCGTTATACCGGGAAAAACTGGTAGAGGAGATTCACCGCCAGATGAATGATAACGGCTGTTTTATCCTTATCGAAAAAGTACTGGGTGAAGATTCGCTCTTCAACCGCCAGTTTATTAAATACTATTATGATTTCAAAAGAAGAAATCATTACAATGATATGGAAATTGCGCAGAAGCGGGAGGCACTGGAAAATGTGCTGATCCCTTATAAGCTGATGGAAAACCGCGAGCTGCTTTTTAACAAAGGGTTCCGCCATGTCGAAACATTTTTTAAATGGTATAACTTCTGCGGCATGATCGCTATAAAATAGAAATTTCAACAACAATGGTTAAGCTCGGTAATTTACTTTTTCACAACCGCAACTGGTTGTTCCCGCTTTTTTATTTAGTCCTTTTTGTTCCCTCACCTGAAGTTTTTAGTGATCCTGTAACAGCGATGGCCATTGGATTTACTATAACGCTGATCGGCCAGTTGATCCGCATCATCACCATCGGGTTGGTATATATTATCCGCGGTGGAAAGAATCGCCGGGTGCATGCAGAAACATTGGTTACCACTGGCATCTTTTCGCATTGCCGAAACCCCTTGTACGTAGGCAATATTCTTATTTTGGCAGGCCTGGGCGTTGCTTCTAACTCGCTAATTTTTATGGCTATTGCTACACCGCTTTTCTTATTCTTTTACCAGGCCATTGTATTAGCAGAAGAAAATTTTCTGCGAAATAAATTTGGCCAGGACTTCGATGATTATTGCAGCCGGGTGAATCGATGGATCCCCAATCTTTCTGGTATTGGAAAAACAATGGCCAGTATGGAATTCAAATGGAAGCGGGTTGTGATCAGGGAATATACGTCCACTTATATTTGGATGTCAGGGGCCGTATTAATCATAGCAAAACATTTTTACAATCATGATGACCGGTTCGATTTCCAGGGCAATCTCAGAACATTTATCATGCTGCTTGTGTTGCTCCTGTTTCTATACCTGCTTGTCCGTTACATGAAAAAATCAAAAAAGATCGTTAGCGATTAAATAAAAAGCCCGGCATTTTTCAATACCGGGTTTTCATTTTATAGTCATTACAAGGTTAAGCTCCAGCCATCCCTATACTCTCTTTTTACAAATTGATTGGCTTCATCAAAATTGGTGATCTTCATATTTTTTGCATCCCACAACAATTTCTTACGGCCCAAATATTTGTCTTCCCAACCTTTCAGTTTAGGATTTACCATCATGGAGCTGCGAATAGCCAGGTTACCCATCAAAATGCTTTCCGTAAATGGTCCTGCATATTCAAATGGTGAACTGGTTTCGCCTTTTCCATAACCGGCAATACAAGCATTTACCCATTGCAGGTAATGTCCTTCGGGTACACGTTTGATGGTTTCTTTGGGCATTGTTTTTTCTTTCATCAACATAGTCGGCAGTAGCCTTGGATTTGCACCATAGCAGTCCATCAGCATTTTTCCTTTAGTACCCACCAGCAATACACCACCATCCCAGTTACCGAATGCTTCACCGGGCAATAACTCATCAGGGCGTTGCGGCAATAAGCCACCATCATGCCAGGATACTTTGATATTTCCTTTCTTATCCTTCCGTGGATAGTTGAGGTGAATGATGGACGATGGAGGGCAGCTATCAACATAGTTTCCCTCGGCCCACATATCTTTCCAGATGTTGGCTACACTGCACTCAGCTGAATCCGGATAGTCAATTGGCAGGATCCGATAAATAGGATCCATGATATGACAAGCCATATCACCCAAAGCGCCGGTACCAAAAGCCCACCAACCACGCCAATTAAACGGAAGATAAGCCGGGTTAAAATCTATTGCTTTCGCAGTGCCCAACCACAGATCCCAATCCAGTTCTTTTGGAATATCAAATTTCCCGGTAGGTGTTGGAAGACCTTGTGGCCATACTGGCCTGTTGGTCCATGCATGCGCTTCGACGATATCACCAATCATTCCCGCGTTGTACATTTCTTTCGCTTGTCTAACACCATTACCAGAACCACCCTGGTTGCCCATTTGGGTTACTACTTTGTATTTTTTTGCAGCCTGTGCCAGTATCCGGGCTTCATAAATATCGTGTGTGAGTGGCTTCTGCGTGTACACATGTTTACCCAATTGCATAGCAGCTAGTGTTGCTACTCCATGGGTATGATCGGGAGTTGAAATAGAACAGGCATCGAAATTATTCTTTTCCTTTGCCAACATTTCACGGAAATCTTTGTAATAATTTGCCTTGGGAAATCTTTCTCTTGACTTCACTGCCTGCCTGTCGTCAACGTCACACAAAGCGACAATGTTTACATTCGGACTTTTGGCAAATTCAGTTAAATCGCTTTGACCTTTACCGCCAACACCTATACCGGCGATATTTAGTTTATCACTCGGCGCAACAAATCCTCTTCCCAACACATGACGAGGCACAATAAAAAAACCGGCAGCAGCTACAGAGGTGTTCCTGATAAACCTGCGACGGGAATCCGAAACATTGTTTTTCTTTTTCATCGGCAATTGTTATTTTTTCTTGTTAGAAGTTTATGAAATGCAATATAACTAAGAAATTGTTCGAAAAAACAAAGCTATAAGGTTTTAGCTAAGAGTTCTGTGAATTGGAAAACTGGTCGCCCAAAGGTTATCAACATCTTTTGTTATAGTTCCAGCTTCCAATCATGGGCATAATTTCTTTTTACAAATTGATTAGCTGGTTCAAAGTTGGTGATCTTCATATTGGCTCCATCCCATAAGAGTTTTTTCCGGCCAGGAAATTTATTGCCTCCTTTTGCATCTTTCACAACATGGTTATAACTTAAAACAGCGAGATTGCCCATCAATACCGTTTCAGTCAGAGGGCCGGCTTCGGAAAAAGGCGAACTAGTGTATGCACCATATCCTTTTTTACAAGCATTGGTCCACTGTGTTTGATGACCTTCTACACCACGTTCTACTTTGGACCTTTTGGAGGAAGGCAGTTTTACTTCTTTCATCTTGCGGGTTGGCAACAGCATTGGGTTTCTTCCCCAGAGACCTGCCATGATTTTTCCTTTCGTTCCTTCGAAGATGATGCCGCCATCCCACTCTCCCATTTCTTCATCCGGCAATAATTCAACCGGCCGTTTTGGTTTGATGCCACCATCATACCAGATCAATTCGACGGGTGGCAAATTATTACGTTTTGGAAATTGTATATGTGTTTTGGAAGACGGAGGGTAACTATCAGTATTAAATACCTCCTGGAAAAAACCGGTAAATACAGAAGTCACACTGCACTCAACTGATACCGGGTAACCAAGTTTCAAGGCTCGGTAAGGAACATCCATAAAGTGACAACCCATATCGCCGAGTGAACCAGTACCGAAATCAACCCAACCACGCCAGTTAGCCGGCACATAAATGGGATTATAATCTCTCGCAGGAGCTGTACCAAGCCATAGATTCCAATCTAATTCTTTCGGTACGTCAAATTGGCCCGTAGGTCTTGAAATACCTTGAGGCCATACCGGCCTGTTGGTCCATACATGTACAGTATGAACGTCCCCGATCAATCCGGCTTGAACCCATGTTTCAATATTTCTTGTGTCATCACCACTGCTTCCCTGGTTGCCCATTTGCGTAACCACCTTATATTTCTTTTCGGCCTGTGTCAAAATCCTTGCTTCATAGATGTCGTGCGTCAGCGGTTTTTCCAAATACACATGCTTTCCCAATTGCATGCAGGGTAATGCCTGAACAGCATGCATATGGTCGGGTGTGCTGATGATGATAGCATCAATTTCCTTCGACTGCTTGTCCAGCATCACTCTGAAATCTTTATGGTAGGTTGCGCCAGGATGTTTTTTGCGGCTATCTGCGGCCATGCGATCATCTACATCACATAGAGCTATGATGTTTTCAGCGCCTTTATTAAAAGCCTGTTGAATATTATAAGATGCTTTCCCTCCTGCGCCAATGGCAGCAATATTTAATTTATCACTGGGAGCAATGAAACCTCTGCCTCCCAAAACGTGGCGGGGAAGAATGAGAACACCAGCGCCAAAGAATGAAGAGTTACGAAGAAAATCACGACGGGAAATCTTTTTCTTCCTGTTATTCATGTGGCAAAAATTTTGGGCTTTAAGGTAACATAAAAATGATTATCGTTTCTAGTTTAGGATTTATAGTTTCGTGAAAGAAGCCAGTTTTAATAAGTTTTTAAAATAACTATTGTCAGTTTAGCGGCGCTTCATTTATACAAATACAATAAACTATAAGCAATCCATGATAAGCTGGGATGATTTTGAAAAAATAGATATACGGGTCGGTACTATTGTTGAAGTAAATGATTTCCCCAAAGCCCGTAAACCTGCTTACAAGCTGGTCGTTGATTTTGGAAATGAAATCGGGTTAAAAAGATCTTCTGCGCAGATCACCGCTCTTTACACCAGGGAAGAACTATTGAACAGGCAAGTGATTGCAGTGGTCAACTTCCCGCCGAAAAAGATTGCTGATTTCGTCAGTGAATGTCTTGTGCTGGGTGTGTATGATGAAAACAAAAATGTAATTTTATTACAACCCGGAAAGCCTGTAACAAACGGGATGAAAGTTGGCTGAAACATTCACCACATATTATCATTCTCCGGTCGGAATATTAAAAATATCCGGCACTCCAGAATTTATCAGTGAGATAAGTTTTCATGACGCCACTCAAAAACAGCCCGGCAGCAAAAAAGAAATGCCTTCATTGCTGATACAATGCGTCGAACAATTAATTCAATATTTCAATGGAGAACGAAGAGTCTTTGATTTTCCTATCAACCAACCCGGCACAGCTTTTCAACAGGAAACATGGAATTGCTTAATGACGATTCCCTATGGCAAAACGATTAGTTATCTCCAACTGGCTATCAAGACCGGCGACCCAAAAGCCACAAGAGCCGTAGCAAGCGCTAATGGAAAAAACAATATCGCTATTGTTGTGCCTTGTCATCGTGTAATAGGCGCTAACAGGGAATTGATTGGCTATGGCGGCGGTCTATGGCGAAAAAAATGGTTACTGGAACATGAGATGAAGGTGGCGTACGGGGTGCAGACTCTTTTCTAGTTCAGGGTTTATTGTTTCACAAACATTTCTTACAGTTAACAGGCATCAATTGATGCATAAACAAAAAACCACAAACTTCTTATAACAACTCTCCACTTGTAAAAGCAAATGGTAGCAAATAGCCGGCAGTTTTGACCACATAAATTTCTCCTTCCTGGCCGGCAAGAATTAAACGTATCGATTTATGCGTCCTCGTTTCATACTCCAGCAAAGCCTGCCTGCACATACCACAGGGAGAAATGGGGTGATCGCTTTTTACCTCCTTACTATCATAGCTGATAGCTATTGTATCAATAGCAATGCTGGGGAATAGGGTTGCTGCATTACCCAATAAAACTCTTTCAGCACAAATGCCAACCGGATAGGAAGCGTTTTCCTGGTTAGTACCAAATACAGTTTCTCCATTTACTAATCTGGCAGCCGCACCAACAAAGAAATTAGAATAAGGTGCATAAGCCTGCTTCGTCACCGATCTTGCTTTCATTAAAAGATCAGCATCTTCTTTCGCCAATTCCCTTATGTTGTTATATACTTCGTAAGCAAATTCGAATTTGTGCTCGCTCATGGCTTTAAGATACTAAGTATTTAAAAACAAAACCCTCTGGTATGCCAGAGGGTTTGAAACATTATTTGACAATATTGAAGAACCTGCTCCATCGGGGCCCGCCTTCCCAGCTAAACCAGATCATCCAGGCTTTTCCAACAATCCTATCTTCTGGTACAAATCCCCAGTAACGGCTATCCTGCGATCCCTGCCGGTTGTCCCCCATCATCCAGAAATAATCCATCTTGAATGTGTAGTCCGCTATTTCTTTACCATTCAGGAAAAATTTGCCATCCCTGCTGACAAAATCGTTTCTTTCGTACACACGGATAGCTCGTTCATAAATCGAATAATTTTCCGGCATAAGTTTCAATGAAGCTCCTTTTTTAGGGATCCAAATCGGGCCGACATTATCCCTTGTCCACGCATTGTGCAATGCTACTGTGTCATACGGAAAAACACCAGCGCCGCCAGGATAATTAACATCAGTGACAATTGTTTTTATCAACCCATTTTTTTGCATTTTTTCTTTGGCAGCTGCAGTAAGAAGCATACGATATTCTCCGGGCCTTCCGGTAAGTCCATAATCACCTTTATCAATATCAAGATTATACTCATCCCGCATCACATCTTCGTCAAGTGAAGCTGCATTAAGCGTCACCAGGTAATACATTTCTGAATGTGGTGGAAGTTCCTGTTTCACTCCATTTATATAAACTATATTTTCTTTTACTTCCAACGTGTCACCAGCAACGCCTACGCACCGTTTAATATAGTTGTCAGTTTTATCGACAGGATGAACTGTTATCGGGAAGTTTTGCGGATCAGCAAGAATCATCTGGTCATCTCTTGAACCGGCCGCAGCTTTTCGTTTAATATCATAATAAGGATAGGCTGACTCAAATCCTTCGGCATGTATTACCGTATCACCCGCAGGAAAATTAAATACCACCACATCTCCTCTTTTTGGCATTGCAGCAAACCACCGGGTGTAAGGAAGCTTGATCATTTCTGAATAAGATTTACCATTTGTAACCGGCAGGTAATTATGTACAAACGGAACCGATAATGGTGTATTCGGAATGCGGGGGCCATAACTCAGCTTGCTGACAAAAAGGAAATCTCTTACCAGCAACGTTTTTTCCATTGATCCGGATGGAATGGTATAGGCTTCGAAAATAAATGTGCGGATCAAAGTAGCAGCGACAATCGCAAAAATGGCCGCATCCACCCACTCTCTCCACACGGCTTTTTTCTGTTTTTTTGCCACTTCAGCTCCGACAAACCTGGTGTCTTTATGATTGGCCAACCAGGGAAAATAAAAAGGAGCTAACAAAGCAGCCATTGTATGCTGACCCAGTGAAAACTTTCCAAATACTTTGGCGAATTCAATAAATATTCCGGGAGAAATAAACCAACCAACTACGGGAATAAATTGCCAGAAAACCCAATGCTTTGGACGCTTCGCAATATCCTGCATCACCCAGGTATTATAAAAAGGCACATAAGCTTTCCAGGATTGCTCACCTGCTTTTGTAAACAGCTTTGCTAAGCCAAATGAAGGGAGGAAAACAAGTAAAGTACCGATAAGATAAATAATGAGTAAATGTTGTAAAGGCATGAGCCTGATTTTATTTAAGGGTCAAAAGTATTATAATAATTGGCCTGTCAAAATTGTATGGATGAAAGTTTTGTGAAAGAGAGTGAAAGGTAGTTTTAAAGTCCTGAACTGTTTATGGTAAAACGTCAATAGTTTTTATTTCAGAAAATTCGGCTGGTGTCTACAACTCAGAACTTTAAAACATCAAAACTATCTCGGCATTACATAGCTTTTGACATCTTCGCTGGTAATGGTTTTAGCGGACAGAATCACCAGTCGTTCCACCACGTTTCTTAATTCACGAATATTACCGGTCCAATCATAATCCTGCAATAAACGAATCGCATCATCATCAATATTTTTCTTGGCAATGCCATAGTCCGTGCAGATATCCTGCAAAAACTGGTCGACCAAAACTGGGATATCATCACGCCTTTCGTTTAATGAAGGCACATGAATCAATATCACACTTAAACGATGATAAAGATCGAGACGGAATAGTTTTTCATCTACTTCTTTCAGCAGGTCCTTATTGGTAGCTGCAATCACCCGTACATCTACATTAATATCTTTATCAGCGCCTACCCTGGTGATCTTTCCTTCCTGCAGAGCCCGCAATACTTTGGCCTGTGCGCTGAGGCTCATATCACCAATCTCGTCCAGGAACAAAGTGCCGCCATTAGCTTGCTCAAACTTACCAATCCGCTGTTTTACGGCTGATGTAAACGAACCTTTTTCATGTCCAAACAATTCACTTTCTATCAGCTCCGTAGGAATGGCTGCACAGTTTACCTCTACCAAAGGTCCGCTTACACGATTACTTTTCTCATGTATCCAACGAGCTACCAACTCTTTTCCCACACCGTTTTCACCTGTGATAAGAATGCGGGCATCTGTGGGTGCTACTTTTTCAATGGTATCTTTTATTCGCTGAATAGGTTGCGATTCCCCAATCATCTCCTGCACACGGCTTACTTTTCTTTTCAGCACTTTAGTCTCGGTTACAAGACTGCTACGCTCCATAGCATTACGAATGGTAATTAGTAGACGATTGAGGTCCGGTGGCTTCGAAATAAAATCATACGCTCCTTTCTTAACAGCTTCTACTGCCGTTTCTATATTTCCATGCCCCGAGATCATAATAATGGGAACATCGGGATTTGTTTCTCCAGCTTTTTGTAAAAACTCAATGCCGTCCAGTTTGGGCATCTTAATATCACACAATACCAGGTCAAAAGCCTTTTCCTTAAATTTCTTCAATCCCTCTTCACCATCTGCTGCCTCTTCGAGCTTATATCCTTCAAAAGAAAGTATTTCGGTAAGGGTCTTACGGATCGCCTTTTCATCGTCAATGATCAATATATCAGCCATTAAAAAGATTTTAGGGGGCAAAAATATGGATAAGCTGCGACCTACGAACTACGAGCTGAGGGCCCGACAAAATATGCGGAAGTACGGAAAGTTTCTTAACAGTCCTTTAAACCAGAGTAAAAAATAAGAGGCCGGATAGAAATCCAGCCTCGTTTTAAAATCCAATATCCTATGAAAAACCATAACAAAGATGCACATTTAGACCCAAAACGCTGCATGATTAGCAAAAAAAATTATGCGTAAAACTACGTATCCCAAAAAATAAGCCCGGCAGTCTTGACTGTCGGGCTTGGCTTACTCTTAATAGGTCAACTATTTCTTCTGGTACATCACTTCTTTAACCATTTTTACTGTACGGGGAACGCTGGGCAAAGCTCCCGCAACAAGATTCGGCGCATAGTGAAGAGGAGCATCAGCAGCCGTAATACGGCGGATAGGTGCATCCAGGTAATCAAAACCTTCTTTTTGAATCTGGTAAGTAATTTCTGAAGATACCGAAGCAAAAGGCCACTGTTCTTCTACAATTACAAGCCGGTTAGTCTTTTTAACACTTTCAAGGATAGTTTTCCAGTCCAACGGGCGGATGGTACGCAAATCGATTACTTCAGCGCTGATATTTTCCTTCTCCAGCTCTGCTGCTGCAGCCATAGCTACTTTCATCATTTTATTAAAGGAAACAATTGTCACATCTTTTCCTTGCCTTTTTATATCAGCCTTACCAAGCTCAATATAATACTCCTCTTCGGGTACTTCCATTTTATCGCCATACATCTGTTCACTTTCCATGAACATTACAGGGTCTTCTTCGAAGCGAATCGCTTGTTTTAGCAGGCCCTTGGCATCATATCCGTTACTGGGAGATACTACTTTAATACCAGGAATATTGGCATACAGGCTTTCAAACGCTGTAGAATGCTGAGCCCCCAATTGCCCGGCTGAACCATTTCCTCCTCTAAAAACAATTGGACAAGATATTTGTCCTCCACTCATTGCCAGCATTTTAGAGGCGGTATTTAAAATTTGATCCAAAGCTAATACAGCGAAATTCCAGGTCATAAACTCAACAATGGGACGAAGACCATTTTGAGCCGCTCCCACCCCTACTGCAGTGAAGCCAAGCTCGGCAATGGGCGTATCGATCACTCTTTTTGGTCCGAATTCGGCCAGCATACCCTGGCTCACTTTATAAGCACCATTATATTCTGCCACTTCTTCACCCATTAGAAAAACTCTATCATCTCTTCTCATCTCTTCCGACATTGCTTCACGAAGTGCATCACGAAATGCGATTGTTCTTGCCATGTATATATGCTTTTTTAAAAGTCGGGCAAATTTAAGTGAGTGAACGGATAAAACCTAAAAAGGAATGTGGTTAGATGCTGGAATTCAAGAGGCTGAATTTCAAGATGAATTTCATGGATTAAATTAGTCCCACATGAATTTATGACTTCCAACCTCTGACGTCCGTCTTCTTATATTTGCTTATGTCTTCATCTCATTTCCCAATTATTATTGTTGGTGGTGGCCCCATTGGATTAGCCTGTGGTATAGAAGCCAAAAAGGCCGGTGTGGATTATTTAATTATTGAAAAAGGATCGTTGGTTAACTCGTTGTACAACTATCCCGTCAACATGACTTTTTTTTCTACCTCAGAACGGCTTGAAGTAGGCGGTGTTCCTTTTGTTTCCAATAATGCGAAGCCAACCCGGTCCGAAGCATTAGAGTACTATCGGCGTGTAACCACTTCTCATCATTTAAATATTCACTTGTTTGAGGAAGTAAGGGCTGTGGATCGCCAGTTACCTGTTACCGGTAACACGAAACTGGCAACGCCATTTTCAGTCATTACCACAAAAGCCAGGTACACCGCTGATCACATAATCATTGCAACCGGCTTTTACGATATCCCCTATTTATTAAATGTGCCCGGAGAAGATCTGCCCAAAGTCAGCCATTATTATAAAGACCCTCATTTTTATGCCTTTCAAAAAGTATTGATTGTGGGCGCACAAAATTCGGCCGTTGACGCAGCATTGGAAACATGGCGCAAAGGAGCTGAAGTAACCATGGTGATCAGAAATGAAGATATTGGTCAGCGGGTAAAATATTGGGTAAGGCCTGACATTGTCAACCGGATAAAAGAAGGTTCTATTACTGCTTTTACCAATTCAACTATTGCAGCTATCCGCGAACATGAAGTTGATATTAATACACCCGACGGAATGATTACGATTGCCAATGATTGGGTAATTGCCCTGACTGGCTATCAACCTAATCTTGAATTTCTAAAAAAGATCGGCATAAGTTTATCACAGGATGAGGTAATGAAACCTCTGTATGACGAAGCAACCCACGAAACAAATATTAAAAACGTATATCTCGCAGGGGTGATCTGTGGCGGAATGAACACTCATCGTCTTTTTATTGAAAACTCAAGAGAACATGCCGAAAGGATAATCGCTGATATAAAAACAAAAAGACAATCAGTTTGATTGTACGGCCCTAATGAAGTCAGCCAGTTTTTGTCTATGTAGTTTGCCTTCCGTTCTTACACCGCTGCAAATATCAACGCCATAGGGCTGTACTTTTTGAATGGCCTCGCTGACATTTCCGGCATTTAACCCCCCAGCAAGAAATACAGGGACTTTCACGGCTTTTACTAATTCCCGGCTTATGTCCCAGTTATGGGTATTTCCTGTGCCGCCTAAAGTTTTGACAGCAGCTTTGGGATTTCCACTATCTAACAAAAAATAATCGACAAACTCTTGTAGCAGCAAAGCCTGGTCAATAGCCTCTTCATCCATTACATGAATGACCTGCACAATTTTTAACTCCGGCAAAGCTTCCCGGATATGTTCATATTTCCCTTCTGACAATTCATCTACGATCTGCACTGTCGTTGTACCGGTTTTATTTACATGGTCAATTATTTTTTGTGAAGACTGTTCACTTGTTAATAAGAATGATTCAATCCCAACAGGAATTGTTTCAGCAATCTCTGCTATCAATTCATCGGCTATGGGTCCAGGCCCGCTCGGCATTTTTGCAACAAGGCCAACGGCATTTGCGCCGTGAGCTATCGCCATCGCAGCTTCTTCAACTGAAGCAATACAGCATATCTTGATTTTCGTCGTCATGTGTTTACGCTTTATAGCTGAATTTTCTTTTTCATCAGCCAATCTTTTTGCACGTCATTACCTAATACAAAATCATGATCAGCGAATTTTTCGAATCCCCATTTGGTATAAAAATCGATGGCCCGCTGATTCTTTTCCCAAACACCCAGCCAGATAACGTCTTTTTTACCTTTTTCTGCCAACCCGATACACTTTTCCATTAAAGCTTTTCCGACTCCTTTTCCTATCGAGTTGGAAGTAGCATAAATTCTTGCCAGCTCGATGGCATTGGTACTTCCCAAAGATGGTGGGTTATTATTCTCACGCAACCTCGCATAACCCACAGGTTCTTCCTGGTCATAAGCCAACAGGAAAATATTATCTTTTGTGCTCACCTCTTTTATCAAAGCTTCCCTGGTAAACTGTTCGTTCAAAAATTTGCTCATATCCTCCACGCTGTTCTGAGAGGCAAACGTATCATAGAAAGTTTGCCGGCTCATATCAGCGATCAATTCGGCATCCTCGCCGGTTGCAAAACGAATACTAATCATTGAAGCAATCTATTTAATATTGGCGAAAGTTGTACAGAAAAAAAATATGGTAACGTTCGCAATTATTGTTTACCTTTTATCTCTGCTCCACCCCTATCACAACACTACCCTCTCTTTTATAACCTCAAAAAAATCACATCATGAGAAAGTTCTTTCTTCTCTGCCTGCTTATTCCTATAGTTGGAATAAGCCAGAACAAAACTGTTGTAAGCACATTCCGGGTATTTCCCAAAATTGACAAGTCCCTTGAATTTGAAAAAGCTTTTATTTCGCATGCCCAGCGGTATCATGTGGGTAATTGGAAATGGCGTGTTTTCGAAATCCAGTCTGGCCCCGATGCCGGAGGATTTATGGTTGTGGAGGGCCCGTTGAGTTGGGATGAGTTTGATACCCGCGGCAATCTTGGAACCGAACATACTGCGGATTGGGCGAAAAATGTAATGCCTTACACGGCCGACCGCGGTACCTCTAATTATGCTGAATTTAACGAAGAATTGAGCACGGTCGGAATAACAGATTATTCAGAAAAAATTATCATCAATCATATCCTCCCACTACCAGGTAAAATTCAAAGTGTTCTAGACATGGGTAAAAAGATGAAAAAAGCATGGACCGATGGTAAACAATCGGTCGCCGTATACGAGGCCCGTAATTCAGGGGCCCCGGAGATTCTTGTTGTTACCAGGCTAAAGGCTGGCCTCAAAGAATTAGGAGCCGGTTATCGCAAACCCTTCCCGGAAAGATTTACCGCTGCCAACGGTGAAGGAAGTTGGAATGTGTTTCAAGAAGAATTTGCCAAAAATGTAGAAAAGCGATGGAGTGAACTTCTTTTTTTCCGCGCAGATCTCAGTTCTAAATAACTATTCTCTGATAAGAGTGAAAAAGCCAGAACCAGCCGGCATTTTCACTCTTTTAAAAACAAGAAGAAGTTTTTTACAGGCATGATCAGGCTCACTTATTGGTTGAGACATTACACTCGATTTTCCACCCCTCTTTTTCTTTCCGGTAGATCGACGCCCAGGCATAATCAGTAGTATCAGTTAATAACTTTCCAAGACTGTCCGGGCGGATTAATATGACTTGTTTTTGAACAATTGCATAAGCAAGAGATCCATCATCTGAAAAACGGATAATAGGTGCAGCGGAATCATCCCATTTAATGAATTGAACGCTTCCAAAATAAGAACTGATCCTTTTTTTGTTTTCATCCGGGCTTGCCACAGAAACTTTTCCCTTATTAACCGACAGCATACTGTCTGCAAACTCCAACACAAAAAGTTCCGTGTTCCTGTCAAAATGGGCTTTACGTTCCTGTTGTAATAATGATGCTATAGCCTGCAGTTCCTTTTCTTTATTAAAGCCGCCGCAAGTCGTACAACCAGAAATTGACCATACAATTACAACCAGAAAAAAGTAGACTTTCTTATTCATCATTATAGCTTAAAGTATGTTTTTGAACAGGTGACCTATTAAAGCAATTTAGTTTTTATGGTTTTGAAATAGCGACCATTTATCAAAAGAAGACAATAGGACTTTTACGTTACTTCCGGATATTGGCTCTCAACAATTGTTTTTACACAGCCAACCAAAAATTGAAAAATACCGTTTTATCTAACACAAGTTTTTCGTAACTTATACATTCAACAAACACATGTGCAAAACCGGGGCGGATTTCATATAAATGTGAATCGTTCTTTTCATTTATCCGTACGATTTTTGCCCATTCTATTTGCTATGTCAGGATGGGATGTTTCGCATGCACAAGTTTGCCCACCCAATATCGATTTTGAAACCGGCACATTTGCCAACTGGACCTGTTATGCGGGGTCAGTTTCTGGAATCGCTGGCCAAAATCGCATTAATATCTATTCGTCAAATGGACCTGCCTTTAACCAACACACCCTGTATTCCAGGTCACAAAATGGAAATGACAGAGATCCTTATGGCAATTTTCCTGTAGTCTGTCCCAATGGAAGTGGCTACTCTATCAGGTTGGGAAATGACGAAGCTGGCGGGCAAGCGGAGGGTATCTCTTATGAATTTACTATCCCCCCCAATCAAAACAATTATTCGCTCATATATCATTACGCGGTCGTATTCCAGGACCCTAATCACCAGCAATTTCAGCAACCGCGGCTGGAATTGGAAATCACCAACGTCACAGATAACCAGCTCATCCATTGCTCATCGTTTACTTTTATTCCTTATGGAACCATTCTTCCCGGCTTCTTTATTTCACCGATCCGGCGGGATACAACCAATGTCTGGTGCAAGGATTGGTCCGCCGTTTCGATTAATTTAAATGGCAATGCCGGCAAAACGATCCGGCTTTTTTTTAAAACAGCTGATTGCACATTTATCCGCCATTTTGGATATGCCTATATCGACGTTAACACTGAATGCAGCAGTGAGTTTGTAGGTGACGTATACTGTCCGCAGGATACAGCTATACAAATAACGGCACCATGGGGATATCAAAACTACACCTGGTTTAACAGCGGCTTTACTCAAAAACTTGGAACGGATCAAACGCTTCGCATCGAACCACCTCCCCCGCTTGGCACAACCGTGGCTGTTGAAGTAGTTCCGTACAATGGATATGGCTGTTTAGATACATTGTATACAACTATGGTCGATACCTTAAAAGTAATTTCTCAAGCCGGGAAAGACACACTCTCGTGTAACCACGAAGAAGTCCAGATCGGCTTAAATCCCAAGCCCGGTTTTTCGTATAGCTGGAGTCCAACGGCAGGACTATCTGATCCTTCAATTTCAAACCCGATGGCAGCACCTTCCGTAACTACTAATTATGTTCTTACTACCAGGAGCCAGGGAGGAGGCTGTGCAAATAATGATACGGTATTGGTTATAGCTTCTATTATCGATACTTCGATTTCGATATTGGGAAAGGAGGCTTTTTGTGTCACCAGCGGCGACAGTGCTGTACTTTCCATTCAACCAACGCAGCGTATTCAATGGTATAAAGACAACACAGCTATTCCCGGAGCCACTCTTCCCACCTACAAGGTCATTAAATCTGGAGCTTACAAAGCACTGCTTTTTAATGATGATGGTTGCAGCATTGAAACAAGCGAAAAGAATATCACGATTGAAGACCCGATTCCCGGTATTACTTACCCGGTACAATATGCGATCGTGGAATATCCCTTGCAGTTAACCGCAAGAGATTTTGGTGTTAAAAGCGAATGGACCCCTACTACTTACCTGGATAACTCAACCAGCTTTACTCCTGTTTTTAATGGCGCCGAGGATATTTTGTATACCGTAACCATCGAAACAAAAGGTGGCTGTGTAACCATCGATACCCAAATGGTAAAAATTGCAAAAGAGTTAAAAGTATATGTACCGACTGCTTTTACACCCAACAATGATGGCTTGAATGATTATCTAAAACCCATCCCCATGGGCTTCAAAGAACTGAAGTATTTCAGAATATACAATCGCTGGGGACAATTTATTTTTGACATTCGCTCTAACCCCCGCGGATGGGATGGCACTGTGGGTGGTAAGCCACAAAGTTCCCAGGTATTTGTATGGATAGCCGAAGGTGTCGGCGTAGATAATAATGTGTATAGGGAAAAAGGGACGGCCGTCTTAATAAGATAACTGCCTTTTTGTTGCTACTCAATCAATTTCCATAATGTTTCATTGCTTCCAAACATAGCCCTGAATGAATCATAATCATCGCCGGCAACCGGCCTGGAGCTTTTTACTTCTTTAAATTCTGTCCAGCCATTATAAAAATTCCTAAAGATCGCCGGCTGTTGCCGATGCAGGTCTGACAAAAGCGAGGATATTTTTCCAGCCTATTACAGGAGTAACCCGGTGGCTGCAAACTACGGGACAGGGAAATATTATTGAATTGCCCGATTAGTGCAGGAACAACTATTTTTTTTAAGCGACAATTACTAACTATTTTCACCGCATGCATCCGCATGTACAGAAGCTGTTGAAATGTATAGACCTGGAAGAAAAAGAGCAGGTCAGGAAATTTAGTTTAGATCAGCAACATACCCTTAAAGCATTAAAAGCTGAAGGTCTTGCTTTGCACCCCATCATTGTCACCCGCAAGAGTTTTGGCTATGCTGATTATCCCGAGATCAGTTTCAAACTAGGTTTTCCACCTGAAGCTAATCTATTTAAAGATGGAGCCGCAATCGAATGCTTTATTGCAGGCGAAGAACCTGTAAAGGGAATACTCATGAGCCTCGACGGGAAAACCGGTGAGTTCAGGTTATTTGCCCCTGATTTTCCTGATTGGATCGAAGATGATGGTGTGGGCATCAAATTGGCACCCGATACACGTACCACTAGCATCATGAAAAAAGTACTGAACGAGCTGGAGTCGGATAAAAGGCTGTTCAAACTTTTTGAACAACTACACCAGGATGGGAAAGTACCAACAAAGGGGGCAAACAACATACAATCATTTTCTTTATTTATTCGAAATAAGCAGTTGAATCAAAGCCAGCAGGATGCAGTGGCCGCTATTGCAGAAAATGAAGAAATCACGATTGTGCACGGCCCGCCTGGAACGGGAAAGACAACAACCTTGGTGGAAGCAATCGGACAACTCGTTCAAAAGGGTGAAAAAGTGTTGGTGTCGGCGCCCAGTAACACCGCCGTCGACAATATCGCCAAAGGATTAATTGAAAATGGTATAAATGTTTTGCGTGTGGGGAATATGAGCAAAGTAGATCAAACGATCTTTTCTCATACGCCTGAAGGCCGGCTGGCCAATAGTAAACAACAGAAAGAAATCAAACAATTAAAGATAAGAGCCGAAGAATTCCGCAAAATGGCATTGAAGTATAAACGGAGTTTTGGCAAAGCGGAACGGGAACAACGTAATCTTTTATTTAAAGAGGTAAAAAATATCCGTAACGAAATAAAAAAGTTGCAGGCCTATAACGAAGAAAAGCTTTTTACAGAAGCTGACGTCATAGCAGGCACACCAATTGGTTTGTATGATGCAGGTATAGATCATTTACATTTTCAAACCCTGGTGATAGATGAGGCGGGGCAATGCATCGAACCATTGGCATGGTGCATTTTCCCATTAGCCGATAAAATTGCATTAGCCGGAGATCATTGGCAATTGCCACCTACTGTATTAAGTGACGAGGCGGCGAGGCTTGGCTTTAACAGGTCTATTCTTGAAATAGCCATATCAGCCACGAACGCAATTTTCCTGCTGAATATTCAATACAGAATGCGGCAGGCCATTGCCGGTTTTAGCAGTCATTATTTTTATAACGGCTTATTACAAACCGCTTCGCATTTAATCAATACAGGAACACATCTCACCTTTATTGATACAGCCGGTTCTGGTTACAACGAAACGCATGGCCCCGACGGCATCAGCCTGCAAAACGAAGGCGAATTGAGTATTGCCAACCACTTAATTCAGATGGAAGCACTGGACAATTTATCAACAGCTTTTATTTCTCCTTATTCAGGACAGGTTACTGCCGCCAGGGAACTGCTGCCAAAAACGATCCGCATCAGCACCATTGATAGTTTCCAGGGACAAGAAAAGCAAAACATAATTTTGTCACTGGTACGTAGTAATGATGAAGCTGATATCGGCTTTCTGAAAGATTACCGTCGGATGAACGTGGCGATAACAAGAGCTAAGGAACAGCTCTTTGTAATTGGCGACAGCGCAACAATTGGCGCCGACGCTTTTTATAATGCCTTCCTGACCTATATAGAGCAGCATGGAACTTATCGAACTGTCTGGGAATTTGACATGCAATAATTATTCGAAAAACTAAAAAAGTATGCCCTGTCAGGGCATACTTTTTTATGAACGAACCAGAAATGAGATTTAATTTGCTTCAGTATATTTTTTAAAATTATCCAGAATCGCCTGCCAACCGCCTTTTTGCATTTCAATGGAATGCGTGCCCTCCGCTTCAAAACTTTCTACTACTTCGGTTGTTTTACCAACAGGCGTAAAACGAATTTTTACTTTCCGGCCATCACCAAGCGTGTATTCGATATACTCGTTGGTCCGCAAAACATCGTAAACACCTCCAAACTCGAAGCCCATGCTTCCATCCTTTGCTTCCATCCGGGCACTAAAACTTCCACCTTCCCGAAAATCGGCTTTTGCCCATGGTGTGTGCCAATCATCCGAAGCATTGTTCCATTGCGTTATGTGCTCAGGTTTTGTCCAATATTCCCATACTTTTTGTACCGGTGCATTCACGGTATTTTGTACTGTGATGATGGTTTTTTCTTGTGTTTCCATTGCTGTATTTTTTTATTATTATTTCGTTTTACGTTACAAATATCCGGCAACCTTATGTTCTACCGGCTGTGTGAAAGCGACAATAAAAAGGTGGTTTGCGACAACATGGAAACAACGCTATTCCTTTCGTCAAGAAAACCGGTCCGTTAGTGGAACTTTGCGTGGAAGATCAGGAAACAATCCGAAGTTTAGACCCAAATTCAATTTATGCGATTCATTCTTGCGTTTGTTTTGATCCTGTTTTCGTCCTGCGTCAACAGCAAAGAAAAATCGTACACCGGGAGCACTCCTGTTGGTGCTGTTGTCCGCTCTTTCTTCGGCATCCCCCTGGCAGACTCCATTGATTTTATGCGGTGGAAATTATTAATTGATAAAAACAATTTTACCCTGATTTGTAATTATGGAATGGGCAAGCCGAATACCAATGGGTTTATAAGTGGGGGCAAGTCGGTACAATTTAGTGGCGAATGCAGGCACGATAATAATTTTTATACCCTTTTAAAAAATGGAAAGGAACTAAAACTGTTGAAATTGAATGAGAACTTACTTCATCTCGCAGATTCCAGCAATGCTCTTTTAATCGGAAACTCAGGCTGGAGTTATGTGCTAAACAGTCTATCACCAGTCGAAGCCAGCAAACTCAATATAACAGCCCCAACAACCAGCTTGCCAGACTCAATGCTATATACCGGAAGAACGCCATGTGCCGTGCCTGGTATCATTCCCCAGGGAACTTCGTGTTATAAACTGAAATGGAAACTTGTGTTCTATGCTGATGCAGCCAACAATAACCCGACGACCTATAAGGTATGGGGCACACCCTGGCGAAAAGTGGATGGCAAAACAGGCCGCTGGAAAATTCGTTCGACAAAAGATGGACAATTCATCTACGAGTTAGAGGATGAAAACGGAAAAATATTTTTAAAGCTTTTAAAAGCAGATGAAAACATCCTTTTTTTTACTGATGAAAATGAAAATCCATTAACCGGCAACGAGGACTTCAGCTATATTTTGAACAAAGAAAAATAACCTATTGGGATTAGACTGATTCGGCCAACGTTTATCGCAGAATATAAGTTATGCCATTTACATTTTGACGGTACAATCCTGACTTCAACGATCCTCCGAGTCCCCGGCGATCAAGCGACGTATACCACTGCAGGGTAAGGGTACCAATGCTTTTTATTTTTCCTCTCAACATTTTATCATCAAATGACGAGAAGTAAGTAATAGGCGTGTTTCCAACCGATTTTAACTTTCCCCTGATGGCCTCATTTTCTACCGATGAATAATATTCTAAAACCTGCGTACCTATAAACCTAAGTTTACCTTTTAATGCAGCGTTGTCATAATTAGTATAATAATCAAGATTGACCCGGCCAATTGTTTTTAATTTTCCGGCTTTGCCCGGTGTTTCCAGTGGCCCGTAATAAGTGATCGTACAGGTGCCGATATTTTTTACCCTGCCTTTGAAAGCCGTATCAGATTCATTGCCGTAATAGTCAACTCTCCCCATAAAGGGCTGTAGTTTGGGTGCATAATAATTATTGTTCCGTTCTGATCTCAGTTCTGTCCCCCATTCCAATAATCTGCCATCTTCAGAAACCCGTATCAGCACATCCTGGTCGGTAAGAAAACTAAAATAAGTTAAGGTGCTTGCGCCTGAAAAACTAGCCTGGCTTAATTGCTGGGAGACGGCAGCATTGCCTATCATTAGTAATAGCAGTACAAAAAGAAAACTGCGCATAGTTATTTTTTTAACTTAAACATACTCATTTTCCGTGTCAATGTAAATAATGGGATGCTTCAGAGCAATTTGTAATAACCCACACTGTTTGTAATTCTGATGCGATATTTTGCCAGCCGGTTGCATTGCCAATTATTTCTACGCGATATCAAACGTAACATTATCGTGGAAAATCACGTAGTAATACTAACAATTTAGATTTTCATATTAGTTATTTTTAAATATCCAATTCTTAAAAACCATATTTTATGAAACCCACCGTTATCCTCCATCCACTAAAACGGATCCACTTCAGCTATAAATCTGAAGCCACCCTCAGCCAATTCGAAACCAAATTCATTGAACGATACAAGGAACTACACGATGAACTGGCTACCATTAAAGACCAGTTGCTGCAACTGAACCCCGTAATTGAAATAGTTGCCGCGGAATTCAAAAATGTAAAAAAAGCCTTTGACAAGCTTCGTGAAAAGATCATACGAACTGAATGCATGATCGGCATAGGAGCAGAAAATGAAGTTACTCCCGGTCCTTTCAACTTCCGGCCGGAGGAAATCAATAAGGTGCTGAATGAATTTCAAAACATACGTAGTGGCTATTGGGGTATTATGCTACCCATGCATAACCAGTTCAACGTGGTATATAAAAGATTCACAGACTTTGATGATAAAGTCGAGCTTTTTGAAAAAGAATTTTCGGAGCCCCTTTTCCGCAATTTTGAAATCATGGAAATTGATATCCGCTGTTTTGATGAAGACATGAATGAGTTTCGTGCCAAATGGATGGCAATTGCTAATCTGCAGGAAACGTGTTTGGATAAATATACGGATTGGGCAAAACATCAGACTGTGCTTGTAAATGACTCATCCGTTTTGTATGACAGGATAAAAAAGCTATATCAGCACCTCAACGAAATGCAAGATCAAGATATGAGCGATAATGCCAAACGGCCCGGCTTGAATTGACGCTCTGTTTATATTAAATACAAATTTATTTCACAGGATACTGAAAGTTTTACAACACTCACTAATTCGCTTGACAGGTACGGCTTCCATCTCCGTTAAAAACAATACAGGTTTGTAAGATTACAAACCTGTACTATATACAATCCGTTACTGCTAGAAAGGCCCTTCAAGCAAGGACAGCATAGCAAGTAATTTTATTTTAGCTGGTAAGCGACCACTGAATTTCTCCAGAAAGTCGGCACATACACAGTTTTGGTTACGGGGTCAAATCCAATATCTGCTGTATTTTTCTTTTCTGCTTTTGTATCTAATAATAATTGTTTTTCACCTTTTTCATCGATATACCAGATGGCTCCTTGCCAGCAGGATACTAAAAAGTCATTGCCGGAAATATTTTCGATGCCATCAGTGCCGCCTTCCATCCCATCGGTGACCATTGTTAATGTTTTATCATCTTTCACCGCATACATCCCGCCGGCATCAAGCACATAGAGATCTTTTCCACGCATCAATACACCATTTGGTCCTTTTAGATTTTCCAGGTACACTGTTGGTTTATCATTTTCGATCTTGTACAATTTTTTATTTCTTGAATCGGACGCCCATATTACACCATCGCTGCCGATTGAAATATCATTCAAGCCTCCCGCTTCTTCTACAGGTATCGTTTTTTCAATCGCTCCTTTTTGCAGATCGACAACAACAATATTTGTCATGTCGGCTACATAGAGCTTGCCTTTATGTAAGCCCATTCCCTTCGGTGCGTTTAACCCGCTAATCCATTCGGCTGCGATTATCTTGCCGTCCAAACCAACCTTCGCAATGGAGCCCTTTCCATCCTTTCCCCATGGCTCGGTTCCTTCAATATTGGAAACATACAACACTTTATTACTAGCATCAAATAAAACAGATTCCGGCACCTTCAACAAGGTGTCCGTTTCCCAAAGTTTAATTAAGGAATGTTGCGCTAAAGAAATCTGCGAAATAAAAATGGCAAAAAGGAGGAAACTAATTAATCGCATAAAAAGATTTTATTAAACAATATAAAACAAATTATATGACTTTAAAGCGCTGTTAATATGTTTGGTCTTCAATAATTCTATCTTTTTCCAACAGCATATCGCTATAAGAAAACTGGAGCAGGTCCTCCGGTTTTATTTCAAATTCTTTCATATAGAAATCACATTGCTCCTGGAGTTGCTGCCTGGAAAAATCAGCATTGATATTGCTGGCTTCTATTTCTGCAAATGATCCGAGTCCCGGCACTTCGTCAATATGAAATTTTACATTGTCAATAAAATAGATTTCCCGGATTTTTTTAACAACCACTTTTACACCGATTGATTTTGTGAGTACAGCTTTTAACCCCGCCGCATCCCCGATTTTCACGAGGTCAAAATGAGATTGTTTGGGGCCTGATTGATTTTCCCGCTCGTAAAAAATAAGGTTATTCTCGATATTTCCCTCACGCAGTTTCAACCGGCCATTTGAGACCGAAAAGTAAGTGTCTACCTGTTTGTCTATGCCCCTGAAATCAGCATTATGTTGGTTCAGATAGGTTCGAATAGCTTCGGGGTTACTACAACTTGCTTTTATTTCTACGTTCAAAAAAGGCATAAAAAAAGGTTTGCTGATAAACAACAAACCTAATTAAGTTTTAACGAATAAGTTATTCTGCTAGTGCGGCCGCCTTTCTTTTTCTCGCAGGGGGAACTTCTGCTGTATCCTCTCCTTTCACAAAACGCATAGCACTCCAAACATGATCAAGTTCAACTCTTTCAATACTTTCATAGCCTTCGCAGGTGAGCCTGTTCCAACTGCATTCCCGATTAAGATCGGTAACAATTTTTGAGGTAGTCTTTGGATAGGCTACCCAAAATTTACTTTCGCCTTTTAAAGACGGCATTACGTCTTTTAAAATTCCATTTAATTGATTTTCATTAACAGCAAACACCAAAGCAAAATCAATCTTCCTGTTTTTCAGAAGCGGGGTCATGTTTTTGGCGAAGGATAATTTGCTGAATTGCTTTTCGATGGAGGAAGGCAAACCCTGAATCAATAAATTCTTTTCGTCTGCCAGTTGTAACTTTTCAAATACTGTTTGAGACATACTTTTCAAGTTATTTTAAAGAGTTTCAGACAATTACACTACGCATAGCGTCCATTGTCAGAGTTTTCATTAACGGGAGTGCAAAGATAGGTGAAAATGACCGGTTTAACCAGCCTGAATCAAATAAAAATCCCGTCCAGACTGAATTTGGACGGGATTACTTGATACAAATCTATTTTATTTGCCCACAGGTTTGTAATATTTAAGAGCTTCCGGCATATATTTTTCCAGTTGCTGTTTCCTGGTCCCTTCTGACGGGTGAGTGCTTAAGAACTCAGGCGGTTTTTGGCCACTTGAAGCCTTTTCCATCCTATCCCAAAGGGCAATAGCCTCACGGGGATTATAGCCCGCCATTGCTGTCCAGATTAAGCCATAACGATCCGCCTCCAGCTCGTGCTTGCGGGAAAAAGGAAGCAGTACGCCAACCTGTGAGCCAAGACCAAATGCTGTCAAAAAAAGATTTTGGGTAGCTGCTGGTTTATTAGCAAGGGCAACTTGCAAACCCATGCCTACCGCTTCGGCTCCCATTGCCTGGCTCATTCTTTCATTACCATGGTTAAAAATAGCATGGGACACCTCGTGGCCCATAACTGCCGCCAATGCAGCTTCATTTTGCGTTATTGGTAGCAAACCTGTGTAAACAACGATCTTACCGCCTGGCATACACCACGCATTTGCATCTTTGCTTTCTACCAACTTATACTCCCATTTATAGCCCTCCAATTCATTTGACAAGCCTTTAGAAGCGTAATATTGTTCGACGGCTCTTGAGATACGCTGACCAACACGGGTTACCATTTCAGCATCCCTGTTCGCCGAAGGACTAACTACTTTGTTGGTACTCAAAAATTGCTGGTACTGTTCTGTAGCCATTGCCTGCAACTGTGATTCAGGCAAAAGTTTTAATTGGCTACGACCCGTTATCGTATTCTTTGAACAGGCAATAACGACAGTACTGATTAATAAAAAATAGCTTACTCTTTTTAGCATTTTAAACTGTTTATAGTATAAAATTCAATCATTGTACCAAAATACAACGCAACTAATTTCTTTTAAGATGTTAAGATTTTTTTTAAGGACCTATTGATTGCGAAAAGCAGCATTTTCCCTGCGACGTTGCCGGCGGCGATCACGATGTTTTAACACCGGCACTTTGCTCTCACTCCCTCTGAGGAGACGGCCAATGTTCTTTTGATGGGTGAGGATTACCATCAGGGCAACTGCAATAGCAAATACCCTGTAGATGGGGTTATCGACATTAAAGATCACCAATATGAAAATCGGAAATGCTATACTGGCCATTATAGAACTTAAAGAAACAAAGCGTGTAAGAAACAGGACTAAAAGAAAAACTCCTGAACAGGATAAAGCGGTCCATGGAGAAATGCCCAACACCAGGCCAAACAATGTTGCTACACCTTTACCCCCGCGGAACTCAGCCCAAATAGGGAAAATATGCCCCAAAACCGCTGCAAGACCAAGACATATCTGAAGGTTTAATGAAAGTGTTTCGCTATCTGCGTATTGGGGAAGTAATAAAACAAGATTAACAGCTGCTGTGCCCTTAAGCATATCAACGATCATCACCACTGTACCCCACTTTGGTCCCAGGACACGAAAAGTATTAGTAGCGCCGGCATTGCCGCTACCATATTCACGAATATCAATTCCAAAAAAAGATCGGCTAACCCAGACTGATGTAGGAATGCTACCAATTAAATAAGCGAGAACGATAACTAAAAGTTCGTTCATAGAATCTTTGGTGTTGATGTTGAACAACGAAAATACAACAAAATCACTAAGAAGGTAACGTTAATTTAACAGAAAAAACTGCAGAAATTACGGTGAAAGATTAAGAAGCAACCAATTATCTCGTTCAGCTCTTTGGCGAAACTCAAGGCCAAAATTGCGGGCCTGCGCCAAAATATCCTGCTCGTCGTCAGTCAGTAATCCACTAAGAAGAACATAGCCACCGGGGTTAATTTGCCTGGCAATAGTTTCAAGGCTGTCGAGTATGACGTTCTTATTGATATTGGCCAATATAATATCAAACTTATCCTGCAAATTTGCGCTATCCCTCAACTGCAGGTCGACTCTTGAGCAAGTGTTTCGCCTGATATTTTCGGCTGCGTTCTCTATGCTCCATTTATCGTTGTCAATCGCCACAATTTTACTTGCGCCTAGTTTCTCTGCAAGTATGGCCAGCACACCTGTGCCTGTTCCGAAGTCCAACACTTTTTTTCCTGCGAAGTCCAGTTGTTCCATCTGTTGCATCATCAAATGAGTGGTCGCATGATGGCCCGTTCCAAAACTCATCTTCGGTGTGATGATCACTTCAAACTTCACCCCTTCAACTGGTTCATGAAAATCGGCTCGTACAGCGACAAAGTCACCAACAACCACGGGTGAAAAACCAGATTCCCAAAGCTGGTTCCAGTTGGTTTCCTCAATAATTGTTTTTGAAAAATTTAATCCGCCTGACGGTGCAATTGTTTTAAGCAAATTTTCATCATAGTCATCTGAACTAATAAAAGCCTTCAGTGCATCTGCGCCTTCTTCAAATCCATCGAACCCGATTTGACTCAATTGCGCAATAAGGATATCTGATTGCTCCTGTGAAATATTTTGAAACTCGATTTGGATATACTGCCCCATTTATGAAAAATTAAAAACCCTGAACTGGTCAGGGTTTTATTTTTTATTTTGTTATTCACCTTTTGGTGATTCCTCTCTCGGTTTCATTTCCGGCTTTGGGATCAAGGCCTTTCTTGATAATTTGAATTTACCTGATTTTGGATCTGTTCCAATTAGTTTCACTTTGAAAGTATCGCCTTCTCTTACGACACCCTCGAGTGTTTCTAACCGTTTCCAGCTTATCTCTGAGATATGAACCAGTCCTTGTTTACCGGGCAGGAATTCAACAAAGGCACCGAATGGCATAATTGACTTCACCGTTGCATCGTAAACATCGCCGACTGTTGGTACAGCCACAATGCCTTTAATGATTGATACGGCTTTTTCTACACCTTGTTTATTTACACCGAACACACTCACTTCACCCCTATTATTCTTTTCTTCGATGTTAATGGTAGTACCTGTCTCTCTTTGCATTTCCTGGATCACTTTACCACCTGGTCCGATAACAGCGCCGATAAATTCACGGTCAATAAACATTTTCACCATGCGAGGTGCATGTTCCTTCACCTCAGCGTTAGCCGCAGGAATGCAATTATACATCGCATCCAAAATATGTAAACGACCACGACGTGCCTGGTCAAGGGCCTGCTTCATTACTTCCATGCTCAGGCCATCTACTTTGATATCCATTTGAACACCGCAAATACCATCACGGGTACCGGTTACTTTAAAATCCATATCGCCGAGATGATCTTCGTCGCCCAGTATATCCGTTAACACAGAGTATTTATCGCCTTTGGTGATAAGACCCATCGCTACACCCGAAACGTGTTTAGGAACTGGAACACCTGCATCCATCAATGCTAGTGAGCCGGCACAAACTGTCGCCATCGAAGACGAACCATTTGACTCAAGGATATCACTCACTACACGCACGGTATATGCAAAATCGCCGGAAGGCATCATTTGTTTTAATGAACGCATGGCTAAATTTCCATGACCAACTTCACGACGGCTCTGCCCCCTCATCATTTTCACTTCACCGGTAGAGAATGGAGGAAAATTATAGTGCAGGTAGAATTTTGAGTCAACCGATTTTGCGGCGCTTTCTACTAACAGGTCATCTAACGCCGTACCTAAAGTGACAGTGGTTAATGATTGTGTTTCGCCTCTCGTGAATAAAGAAGAACCATGTGGTGATGGTAACACATTTACTTCCATATCGAGGGCACGAACATCTTCAAGTCCACGTCCATCGAGGCGAACTTTTTCATCCAATATCATGTCACGAACAACATAATATTGCAGGTCGTTATAATAATTATTTGCGAGTTTCTTTGTCAGGTCAGGCATTTCCTCTCCCTCAGCCAAACCTGCTTTCAAATGCTCCATCAGTTCATCTTTGATGACAGCGAATTTGTCGCTACGTTCGTGTTTGCTGAATTGACCTTTTGCTACTTCATATACTTTTTGCTTCGCAAAAGCATACACTTTTTCTTCAAGAGCAGGATCAGTTTCAGGTTTGGTATATTCTCTTTTTGCTGTAATTCCTTTTAAAGCTCTCAGTTCTTCCTGCGCCTTTACCTGTACGCGGATTGCGTCATGTGCTGCTTGTAACACACTCACCAATTCAGCCTCACTACATTCTTTGGCTTCACCTTCCACCATCATCAGGTTTTTATCAGTAGCCGCCACTATAAAATCAAGATCTGATTTCTCCATCTCTTCACGGCTGGGGTTGATCTTCAACTGCCCGTTTACTCTTCCCACTCTTACTTCAGAAATGATTTCTTTAATGGGAATATCTGAAACCGCTAAAGCAGCAGATGCTGCCAGGCAAGCCAGGGCATCAGGCAAGATTTGATCATCACTTGAAATCAGTGATACCAATACCTGTACTTCGCAGAAATAATCTTCAGGGAACAAAGGCCTCAATGCACGATCTATAAGACGGCTGACCAATACTTCATAATCGCTCAGACGACCTTCTCTTTTAAAGAACGAACCGGGAATGCGACCTGCGGCAGCAAATTTTTCCTGGTAGTCTACAGATAAAGGGAAAAAGCTTTGTCCCTCTTTTGGCTCCTGAGTAGCTACCACGGTAGCTAATAACATACAGTTGCCCATAGATACCGTAACGGCGCCATCAGCCTGGCGGGCCAGCCGGCCTGTTTCAATAGTAACCTGGCGGCCATCGCCTATGTCAAATGTTTTACGAATAGGTTGTTGTAACATAGTTTGTGAAGTTTGAAGTTTGACATAGAATCAGTCAAACGATTTCAGGATAAAGTTTGCAATTTGTTGAAGCTATAAGGCGGTAAAACACCTGTGTACCAAAAACAGTTATTCCCAACATCCTTGAAGAGGTTGGGAATAATCATTTATAATAATTCTGTTCTTTATATTTTGGATAAAGAAACTTCAGAATAAAAGACCATCCTAACTCCCCTTCAATGGGGACCGGCCGTCTTATTTTCTTATTCCAAGTTTCTCAATCAACTGACGATAACCAGTCAGGTTATGTTTTTGCAGGTAGTTCAACAAGCTCTTGCGTTTTCCAACCATTACCATCAAACCGCGGTGAGTAGAGAAATCTTTTTTGTTTTGCTGAAGATGAGCACTGATCTGGCTGATGCGCTCGGTTAATTGAGCGATCTGTCCTTCGATAGAACCAGTGTTTGTAGCAGAACCACCAAATTCTTTGAAAATGTTGGCTGTTTTTTCTTTTGTTAAAGGCATCTTTGTCTTTTTTAAATTTTCATCCGATTTGTAACCTAAATATTTTGTGGCGGCAAAGGTAAGGCAACTAATTCTAATAGCAAAAGAAAGGATGGCCAAAATTGACCCGGAACCTGCAAATTAAAGCCTTTTCACCTTCTCCTGCTTATTTTTGCCGGATGGAGCTTTCGCAAGACACTAAAAACATCCTTGGTCTTCAGCTTCCTACCGACCCGCGGTGGGTGGACCTGGCCGAAAAATCCCTGGAGGAGATATTGACCGACCATGCCTATTGTGAGCAAAAGGCCGCATTGACCTGTATTTCCCTGATCCAACGCTACAGCGATAAGGAAAAGCTCGTTATAGAACTATCTCCGATTGTGACCGAAGAATGGGGACATTTTCGTTTGGTGCTGGCTGAATTACATAAACGTAAGCTCAAACTGGGCCGACAACGCAAAGACCTTTATGTAAACGAGCTGCTGAAATTTGAAGCAAAAGGCGGCAGTGAAGAGTCACGATTTCTTGACAAGTTGCTGATGATGGCCCTGATTGAAGCCCGAAGCTGTGAACGATTTAAACGTCTTAGTGAGGGGCTTGACGATGAGTATCTGAAAAATTTCTACCGTCGCTTTATGGAAAGCGAAGCTGGGCACTATACTCTTTTCATTGACCTGGCCGAGACATATATCGACAAAGACAAAGTTCGCCCTCGCTGGCAAGAATGGCTGGCCTACGAAACAGAAATAATAAAAGGTTTAGAAGTTCGGGGCGACAGGATACATTAAAAAGATTATAAACTTTTCACGCCATCATCGATCACTGAAGCAAACACTTCAGGCTCATACCCTATTTTGTCGCTATAAAAACTCACCAATCCGGCCGAAAAATCATCAAAACTTTCTTTCCTCACCAGAGCAATAGCGCAACCACCAAACCCTGCACCAGTCATCCTTGCACCAATACAACCATCGTAAGTTTTGCAAAATTCAACTATGGTATCTAATTCCTTTCCGGATACTTCGTACAACTCCTGCAAAGATTGATGGGATGTATACATCAACTCCCCAAACCGATCCAGCTGATTTAATTCCAAAGCGTTTTTAGCCTCTTTTACTCTTTCGTTTTCAGTGACAACGTGCAGGGCCCTTTTTTCGAGAACAGCGTCGCCTATCAAATGCTTGTGCGTATGAAAAGTGCCGGAGTCAATATCGCATAAGTGAGTAACCGTAAGTTCCTGTTTCAACAGCTTCAAAGCAGCGCCACATTCCCTGAACCGCTCGTTGTATTTCGAATCGGCTAATGTCCGGGGCTTATTGCTATTAATAATAGCTAACACATAATCGCCGATTTCAAAAGGAAGGTATTCGTATTCCAGTGAATCACAGTTTAGCAAAATCGCCTTATTTTTCTTTCCCATTGCCACTGCAAACTGATCCATGATGCCGGAATTAAGACCAATGAACTCGTTCTCCACTTTTTTACCAAGCTTTGCAATTTCTATATTGGAAACATCAAGTTGAAAAAGCTCCTTTACCGCAAACATGGTCAGCACTTCGATAGAAGCTGATGAAGACAGTCCGGCGCCGATCGGCAGGTTGCCGTAAAACAACATATCCAATCCGGAAATGATATGTTCTTCTTGTAATAACTGGTTAATGGAACCCAGCGGATAATTAAACCATTCTTTTCCTGTTTTTGCATAGGATGTTTGCAAGTGCAGCTCCGCGGTTTCAGGAAAATTGAGGCATTGAAATCTCAACTTTTTATCAGCGTTCTTTGCAATGGCCAGGAAAGTTCCCCTTGAAATAGCACAGGGCATCACTTTCCCACCATTATAGTCGATATGCTCACCAATTAAATTAACACGTCCGGGGCAAAAGAAAAAATGAGTAGCATCTTTATGGAAACGATTGCGGAAGTTTTCCTGCAATTCACTTTTTGTCATCAGTCTTGAGTTATTTTTAAGCCATGAAAAAGCCGAATAAGAAATATTGTTTCACAAATTTACGGGGTGAAGATATTTATTTGTTTACATTAAGCAATGCAAAAGAAACTGAAGTTTCTATTACCAACTATGGAGCTATCATCACCTCTTTCAAAGTCAAACAACGGGATGGGACCATCAATGATATTGTATTGGGTTTTGACAATGTTGAAGATTATTTATCAAAAAAATATCTCGATGGCTATCCTTATTTTGGCGCTGCCATCGGCCGGTATGCCAACCGGATCAAGGGTGGTGAATTCAGCATTGACGGGAAAATCTATTCGGTAGCAAAAAATAAAATCACCGATCATCTGCATGGCGGGCATGAAGGTTTCGACAAGAAAGTATGGACACCTCTTTCCCATACGGACAATAAGCTTGCATTAAAATACCGCAGTGCGGATGGCGAAGAAGGATACCCGGGCAATCTTGACGTGACGATTGAATTTGAACTTACAGACAATAATGAGCTGATCTATGAGTATACTGCAAAAACAGATCAACCAACTGCTGTTAACCTGACTCACCATAGCTACTTCAATCTTGACAATGGAGAGGGAACGATCGGTAAACATATGGTAAAGATCAATGCTGCGTCAATCCTGGAGCAGGATGACAACTTTGTTGTAACCGGTAAAAGCATAGCTGTAGCTAACACGCAATATGACTTTCGCATTTTTAAACAAATAGACAAGGACTGGATTGCTGCTGATGGATATGATCAAACTTTTGTATTAGATAATGAAGATACTGGTAAGCTAACACTTGCTGCAACTGCTTACTCCAATCAATCCGGGCTACAACTTGAAGTGTACACTAACGAACTTGTGGTTCATTTTTATACTGGTAAATGGATACCGCAATTAAACGGCATCACAAGGAAAAATTACGGACCTTTTAGCGGCCTTTGTTTTGAAACACAAAAGCAGCCGAACGCAATCAATATTCCTGCATTTCCCAATACTGTATTGCGGCCGGGAGAAACATACCATACCAGCACGATGTACAAGATAACTGAGGCCTGATACTAAGAGCTAAAATATTCAAGCTCTTCTTTCAAATCAAGAAAAGGATATTTTGCCTGCAATTCCTTTGTTTTATCAGCCTGCGACTTTAAAAATTGCCGGTGTGCATTCGTCGCTGGTTGAACCGGCCTGTGTTTCCTGGCAATGCTGATCTTTTTCAATTCTTCCATTATTTGCCTTGCTTCATCATCAAGACAGGATGCGCTAAATTTTTGCAATACAAAATCTGTCGCCAGGTAATTGGGATGAGCAAAGTCAATATCATAAAACCGGTAATCACGCAATACATCAATCACCAGCTCGTAAGCCGGAAAATAATGCAGTTTGCCGAATTTATTAACCATGTGATGGACTGCTTCGATCAACCTCGCCTTACTGCGATTATTCTCTACTACGCCATCCCGCAGGTGCCTGACGGGGCTAATGGTAAAAAGGATCTGCAAGTTTGGATTAAATTGAAATAGCTGGTGCATGCAGAGATCCAGCGACTCAATGATCTCCGGGATGGTCAGCAAATGTTTATTGAACCATTGCGCCGGCGCCCGGTGACAGTTGGCCACGGCCCCCTCCAAACCTCCCCCCAAAGGGGAGGCTTTCGAAGACTCAGCTAATTCAGTGAGCCGATAGGAAAATGCAGACCCCAATGTGATAATCACCCAATCTGCTTGTTTTAAAAATTCATGGGCTCTTTGCTGCGATTCATTGATGATGTGCAATCCTTCATCTTTATCCATATGAGAAAAACGGCTATGGTGTTGCCAGCTATTCCAGACTTCGTTTAATTGAAAAAGATCAGCTCCTGTATATTTTTTATTGTGGATATAAGAGATAAGGCTGTTGCAAACACTTACGGGGTCAAACAAAATACCGTTGGGATTTTGCACCAATGAAAATTTTGCATTGCCTAATGCATTACCGATATGCTCTGTAAAACAGGATCCTATTAACAGTAATTTATCCTGGTAATTGATCGGCTTTGATAGCTTTTTAGGTTCAAAATTCAACATGAAATCCATCGTGATAAGTTGATAAGTTTAAATGTCCTGTACCTTGTCCCTTGTGTCTTGTAATCTTGTTCTTTACACAAAGATCTCCCCGGCTATCCGCAAACTTTCTTTTAATGCGTCTTCATTCAACGGAGGCAGCAAATTTTTTTCCCTGAAATATTCAATCATTAATTCGGAGTTCATATTGCCGACCAGTTCATCATCTGCCATGGGACAACCTCCAATTCCTTTCAAAGCGCCGTCAAAACGTTTGCATCCTGCATTAACAGCAGCCTGTAATTTTTCTTCCCAATTAGCAGGAGTAGAATGAAGATGAACACCAATCTCTATCCCCGGCAACGACTCAACCAGGTAATTGGTCATATCGTACACCTGCCCCGCTTCAGCAACTCCAACCGTATCAGCCAGTGAAATGGTTTTAATATCCAATGCTACCAATTGGTTGACCCATTCGAAAACAAAGTCTTCGTCGTATGGATCTCCATATGGATTTCCAAACCCCATAGAAATGTAAACCACCAGCTCTTTGCCTGTTTTGATGCAAAGGTTTTGCATCTCTTCCACCCGGCCGAGCGACTCTGCAATGGACGAATTCGTATTACGTTGCTGAAACGTTTCAGAGACGGAAAAAGGAAATCCCAGGTAAGTTATTTCATCATACAGGCTGGCATCTTCGGCACCACGCTGATTAGCTACAATGGCAAGCAATTTTGATTTACTATTATCCAGTTGCAGTCTTTTTAATACTTCAGCGGTATCGGCCATTTGAGGAATAGCCTTGGGAGAAACAAAACTTCCGAAATCAATCGTATCAAATCCTACCTTCAACAGTGAGTTGATATAAGCTACCTTTTTCTCGGTGGGAATAAATGTCTTCCAACCCTGCATAGCATCCCGTGGGCATTCGACAAGTTTGATTAAAGTATGATCTGTCATGTAAAAAATCTACAACAAAGGTAAGAAACAGATCAGTAGTCCATCTGTTCAGCGATCTTCCGGCGGCGATCGATATTTTCCCGCATTTGATTAAAGAACCGTGCTCTTTCCTTCTCGCCGGTAGAGCTGATGAGCATTGAGCGCTGCATTATGTTTTGGATAGAATGATAAATGTGATTACAAAATTCGGCATTGCGGCTTCCCAAATAATTGATGACGCTGTGGTTTATAAAGGCGATTTTGAATTTCCGGGAGTCTACCAATATCGTATTGTCTCCTAAATAAACTTCGTTGTTATAAAGTTTATAGGCAGCTCCGCCCCAATTTTCATTCAGGAACAGTGGATATTTTTTCCCGATGATAGCCATCTTCTCAACGTGCCTTATTACTTCCTTCATACAGTCGTAAGTATACAGAATGTCTTCCTTATTTTCAAAAACCCTGCTATCCCGGTAATAATCGATCTGCTGAAGGGTAGTATCTATTGCATGTACATTCCAAATTTCCGTGGATGACACCTGGCAATAGGTCTCCGTAATTTTTTTGCCGATTGTCTTGAGTGATTCAGGAATTTTACTGATCGAAAACCGCTCAGTCACCAGGTCGGGATAGCTGAGTATGGTTTTCATAAAAAAGAAAAATTTGAACGCAGCCAATTCCGGTATCTGGAACAGATAGAAAAGCGGCACATCTTTATTCAAAAAAAAGAACTCCGCTCCCTCGAAGGATTTAATCATTTCGATATCCGCCAACATCTTTTTCAGGTATAATTCGAAATGAAAATTGCCCGGGCTTACCAACTTGCCGGAAAAAATATAGGTATCTGTATCCAGGTGGAAAATGCTATCGAGTGAAATATTGAAATGGACGCAGAGTTTTTGAACCTCTTCGAATGATAATGGCTTATCTCCTCTCATTCTCCGGTAAGCACTGTCATTGCTTATATCTAAAAGACTGGCGACTTCATCTACTATTGAGAGATGATGAGGTAAAATGCTTTTAATGTGGTTAAAAAAAACCTGTTGAACCGCCTCCGGTGACATAGTGGCTATTTTAGTAAAAATTGCAAACCGGGTGTTTCTTGTTTTGCAAACTATGCGACTCTTGTATAAATGTAACCTCAATTTTGGCAAAATCCAATTCCCGGTTGGTAAAACATACCCACTATGTGTTATTTAGCAAAAGCCCATGGCAGGTCACTTATTTCTCAATTAGGAAGCTGTGAGGAAGCAAAATAGCTTTATGCCGCAAACCATTAATAACCTAAACCACCCAGTTATGAGAAAGCTTCTTCTACTTATTGCCGGTCTTTCTTCAATCATCGCTGCGGCGCAAACTGATTCGGCACAAACCGAAAAAAAGTTTAAAAACTTCATTGCAAAGATCAAAACCACGGATAACATGTTGGTAAAGGGTCTTGTCTATCCTGGCATGACCACCGATGGGTTGGCAATAAGTCGGTTTACAAAAACAAATGTCAACTCATTGTCTCCTGCTGAAATAATGAGCATACCTGCCGAAAACATTAAATCCTTCACCATCAAACGGAAAAATAGTGTTCTGAAGGGAGCATTGATTGGGCTTGGGATTGGTGCTGTAACGGGCGTAGTGATAGGCCTGGCAAGTGGAGATGATCCAATTGCCCAATACCCCGATCCGTCAACAGATTTTTTGGGTTTGGGAACCATTTCTGTCGCTATACAAAATTCGTTCGCTATGACGGCTGGAGAAAAAGCAGTCGGCGGTGGCATCGGGCTTGGCGTCACAGGAGCTATCGTTGGAACGGTGGTGGGAGCCCTGGTCAAAAAGAAATTCATCATTAATGGCAAAAAAGAAAAACTCCGCAACCTCCAGGCTGACCTGATGATGAGGTTGACAAAGAAATAATCCTATAGGACAGACACAGGCCATGCCGAAAACCTGCAAAAGAGTAGGCATTTTCCCAAAACTATTTATTATGAAAAAGGTAATAAGCTGGCAAAATACTATTGCCCTGGCAAGTGCTTGCCTGACCCTGTTTTCTTCCTGTTATCCGGGAACCGTAATAGACGATCCATATTACGTAAACGAAAACAGGCAAAGGGAAAATATTTATTACATTCCAACTGCACCACATCTGCCGCTGGTTTCAGAAAAACAGGATCTGAATTTTAATCTGCTAAGAGCTTCGGGAAATAAATTTAATGGCCTGGAAGGGCAAGCCGCCTATATGCCATGGAAAAACGTGGCGCTTGGAGTAAGTGTGTCTACCGGGAGACACAAAGATGCAGGCATGAAAATGATTGAGTATAACAGATTCGAATTGATGTCGGGCTATATCAAAAAAATTGACAAACTCTGGACCTTCGAAACGTATGCGGGGCTGGGAACCGGGAAAATTACCAATTATCACTATACAGGACACTCCACAATAAAACTCGGCCATTATTTTATTCAACCGGCTATAGCTGTCGGCAATGATGACAAGACTGTTCAATTAGTATTTGCTTCAAGATTTGCCGGTGTAAATTTCAATGTTTCTGATACGCTGTTTAGCACCGACAGGGAACAATTCAGTGGTAAACAATTAAACAGTTTGTACGACGAACCTTTTCATTTGATGTGGGAACCTGCCTTACTGTTTCGGGCAGGTTGGAAAAATATTCTATTTACCCTGCAATACAGTCACTCCTCGGACCTGACAAATTCTTCGCTTCACCGGTCTATAGATAATTTCTCATTTGGAATTTCAATCAGGGGCAATACCAAATCAAAATGATTATGTTCTCTTTGTTTAAATATGGCCCTACAACAGTTCTCTATGTACTTGTTGCACTATCATTAACCATCCGGGAGGGAAAATGCCAATCGCTTTACCCTCCCTTTACAAAATGGCACCAGGATCCTTTGGGGTTAAAACCTTTTGAATTATCATCGGCGTTTGGTTTCGCATGGGGCTCTGCCGGGGTGGCCGCTTGTGTTATTTTTTCAAAAAAAGATCCATTGTTTCAAAAGAGGATTGCTTTCTACCAGGAAGGTGGGTATTCTTTTGGTTACAAATTTCCTTATACCCGTGTAGTTCAAAATGAAATCGGCGTGTTGTATGATCTTCGAAAATGGCTGTCCGCCGGCTTTGGATGGAATGCCTTTTATTTTAAAGATAAAATAAACAGTACCTGTGGTTTTGGCTTCCGGCCATTTGCAAGGTGGTACCCGCTGGTTACAAAAAAGATGAGGTTATTTTTTGAATATGGAGCAGGCGTTTCATACAGTATCGAAAAATTCCCTTTAACGGGAACCGGTTGGAAAGCAGATACTGCCAGGGTAGGCACCCGGTTTAATTTCACTTCCAAATATGGAATAGGTGCAGAAATAAAATTGTCATCGACACTTACACTCCAATCCGGCATCAGGCATTTTCATGTCTCCAATGGAAATATGGCAGGCATCAAAAGAAATCCCTCACATGATAGCAATGGTTTTTTTGCCGGCATCCTATATACGCCCCGAAAAGAGAAAGCCGAATAACAAGCTTATAATTTATGAAGTTGAGCCCCTGCCTTCTTTGAGATGTTGAGCGATATTGAAAAATTTAAAGTCGTTGTTTCATTACTTCGTACAATATCATCCCGGTTGCTACCGACACGTTCAGACTTTCAAATTCGTTTTTCATGGGAATCTTAATTTTTTCATCACATATTTTCATTAAGGCAGGATAGATTCCATGTTCTTCACCTCCCATTACTATTGCGCAAGGTTCCGTGAAATCGCAGTCGTAAATATTTTTTTTAGCAGTCATCTCACTGGCAAAAACTTTTATGCCATTCAGATGCAATTCATCTACTGCCTTCATTAAACTATTGACACGGCAAACCGGTATTTTTTCCAATGCACCAGCAGAAGTAAGAATAGCATCCTCGTTTAATGCGCCTACACCTTTGTCAGGAATAATAATGGCATCAACGCCGGTACAAAATGCGGTTCGGGCAATGCCACCAATATTTCTGATGTCTGTAATCCCATCAAGTATGAGGAAGAGCGGCGCTTTTCCTTTGTCCGTAACAAATGAAATTACCTGCTGCAAATCGTAGTATTGAACTCTTGCGATCTGGGCCACGCAACCGTCATGATTGCTGACGTTAAAGCCGTTTAATTTAGCTACCGGCACCAGGTTAACGGGTACGCCCTGCTGTGCGGCCAGTCGTTTTATTTCAACAATATCCAGGCCCTGTGCTTTGGAGTCAAGATATATTTTATCAAGTTGCTGACCGCTTTTCAAAGCCTCTGTTACCTGCCTTCGCCCAATGATTAACGAACTTTTTTTAGGACGCTGCTGATGTCTGAAATTTTTCACCGGGCAAAGCTAAGGCTAAGAGATCAAAAGAGAAAAGGAGGTGACAGAGTTATGCTGATAGTTTTCAGCGCTTATTGAACTTTTTAAAGCAATATGATTGTAACTGCAAGTATCAGGAATTATGCTTAAAGAAATCTCTTCGGCCTTACTCCTTTTCTCTTTTCCTCTTTCTAACGCTTAGCCTTCAACTCTTTTTCTCCTTCATCTCTTAGCATCCATTTTACTTTTTGGATCGCTGCTATTGACACGGCATCTGTTATTTCCCCTTGTTCTACCATTTTCCATGCCTCTTCAAAGGGAATTTTTTTAATCGCCAATTGTTCCGTTTCTTCAGGCATCGCTGTGTGTTGCTCCAATTGGCGGGCAAGGTAAATGACCGAATATTCGTCAGAAACCGAATTAGAAAGATGCATTTTTAACAGCAATGTCCAATCTTGGGCAACCAGCCCGGTCTCTTCCAACAACTCTCTCTTAGCGGAGTCTAATGGATCGACATCCAATGGTCCGCCTCCTTCCGGTATTTCCCAACTATACTCATTAATTGCAAACCGGTATTGACCAACGAGGTAAGTATTCAAAGCCTCATCCAATACAACTATTCCAATGGCTAAATTCTTAAAATGCACCTTTCCATAAATTCCTTTCCCTCCATTCGGATTAATGACATCGTACTCTGTTACGTTGATCCATTTGTTGTCATATACTGGCTTTTCTGCTAATACCTGCCAAGGGTTATTTTCACTCATCTTTTGCTGTTTTAAACAGTTTTAAAAAATAAACCCTGCAGCTTATTCAAATCTGCAGGGCTTAAGCCTCTCCTTTGGAGAGGGTTGGGTGAGGTTACTTTAATCCAAAGGCCTTTTTAACTTTTGTCACATAATCCAATTTCTCCCAGGTAAACAGCTCAACTTTCTTTGTGACTTTCTTGCCATCGGGAGAAACAAACGTTTTCTCAACAACTCTTGATTCACGGCCCATGTGTCCATAAGCTGCTGTTTCGCTATACATGGGATTGCGCAGTTTCAAACGTTGCTCAATAAAGTAAGGACGCATGTCGAAAATAGATTCTACTATTTTGCTTATCTGTCCATCACTCATTTCAACTTTGGCAGTACCATATGTGTTTACGTTGATACTGGTAGGCTGGGCAACACCAATTGCATATGACACCTGCACTAATACTTCATCAGCAAGACCGGCAGCTACCAGGTTTTTGGCGATATGTCTTGTGGCGTACGCTGCGCTGCGGTCTACTTTGCTGGGATCTTTGCCGCTGAAAGCACCACCACCATGTGCACCCTTACCACCATAGGTATCCACAATGATCTTACGACCTGTCAATCCCGTATCACCATGCGGTCCGCCAATTACAAACTTACCAGTAGGATTGATATGGTACTTGATATCATCATTGAACAATTTGGCGTACTTCTTATACTTCGATTTTACACGGGGGATCAGAATATTGATGATATCCGCCTTGATCTTTGCCAACATTTTTGATTCTGAATCAAAATCGTCGTGTTGGGTTGATACAACTATCGCATCAATACGAACGGGCTTGTTATTATCATCATATTCCAGCGTAACCTGGCTTTTGGCATCAGGACGCAAATATTTGACCTGCTTATTTTCTCTTCTCAATGCGGCCAATTCTATCAACAATTTATGAGCAATGTCCAATGCGAGAGGCATATAGTCGGCTGTCTCATTACTTGCATAACCAAACATCATTCCCTGGTCACCTGCACCTTGTTCTTCTTTTTTCTTACGGTCAACACCCTGGTTGATGTCAGCCGATTGCTCATGTATGGCGGATAAAACACCGCAGGAACTGGCCTCGAACATGTATTCGCTTTTGGTATAACCGATCTTACGAATAACTTCACGGGCAATTTCCTGGACATCTAAATACGCCTTCGATTTTACTTCACCTGCCAACATAACCTGGCCGGTAGTCACCAGCGTTTCACAGGCAACTTTGCTTTGTGGATCAAAAGCAAGAAAATTATCAATCAAAGCATCTGATATCTGGTCGGCTATCTTGTCCGGGTGGCCTTCAGAAACACTTTCAGAAGTAAACAAGTAAGGCATAGATAAACTTTAAGTTTTAAAATATGGGTTAGTCTATAAAATAAATCGGGTGCAAAGATAGCACCCGATACTATTCAACATTTAAAGGTTTTCCACTAAATTTTTGAATAAACAATCCTCAATTTCATCTTTTGTGTGGGGTGGTTTCCACCGCCCAATCTTACCCTCCCCTTACCGGCTGCGGCATTGACAGACAAGGGAGCTCCAACCGTTTGGCTGAGTAATTTACTGTCAGTGCCTGCCGGGCCAGTCCGGTATAGCTCGTTAATATATACAGGTGCAAACAAGCGAAGATCATAGACCGGCTCCGTATCGTTTACCACATGTTGCACATATCTCGTTAAGTTAAACCGCCAGGTCCTTATACTGTTGCCAGCAGCATCTTTGGAATTAATAAATGGACTAACGCCAAAAGCACTCAAGTTTGCATTGCCGCTAACATCCAGTGAAACATCGTACGGAATGGTCCGATACGCACTAACCGACGAATCATAGGCATCAAGATAAAGATTCGTTGACGAGAAAATTGTATCCTTCGGGTCATACACTTGCTCCATGATCAGCTCCGCCCGGTGAACAACCCTATTGTTCAAACCGCCGAGTCCCGGAATTTTAATGGTGGCAAACGAACCCGGGGAGTTCTGTATGTAAACAAGATCATCCGGCGTGGCTCCACCTACCGACGCTTCCAACGGTGTTCCTGCATAATCTCTCTTTATGAAATTAGCCGAGGCCGATCCTGCCGTATTTCCAGAAAAAGGAAAATAAGCGACGGTTGTATCAGCGTTCATCACAGTGTTTTTATCATACCGGTAATAGATTGCCAGCTTGGTATTGGTACCCATGAGGTCGAATCCCATAATAGCATCTCCACTTACTGATTCTAAAGCAAAGCCCTTGAAAAAGGTACGGAAAGCAGAATCGGTACTGTACGCTCCGTTAAGCCCGCCTTTAATTGAATCATAGCTTAAAAGGCGCTGACCAAACGAATCGTCAAGGCGAATGCGCAGTTGGTTGGCTGTAGTATCCTCGAAAGCTTTTACAGAATCATTTAATGTACGGGGATCTATAGTTCGGGAACCAAGCAAAGTTCCTTTTGCATAATCACTTTTTCTAACTGTATAAGAAGTATCGCCAAAATCACTGCTCTGTGGTATTTCATATACATTGACAGTTTGTGGAGTTAACGTATCACCATATGTCTCCACATAGTTTAACACCAGCACCACCGAATCAATATGCAGGCTATCCGGTTTATTAGCAAAGGTATAAGGGTAGCTTGGGGGCTTCAATTCAAGAAAAATCTTCGCATCGGTTTTGCCAAAGAATGGATCCGTATTGATCTGACCCAAAAAATTTGTAAACGCACTGTTATACCTGAGTGTATCTGTCAGTACCGTGAATGTGTCATTGAAAGTTTGTACTTCCAGGGTAGTATCGAATGTATTGATATTATCCACGGGCGGAATTAAATCGCCACCCAAAGATGTGGACTCATTAATTTTTTTGCAGGAAACCAATAAAATGATGCTGGTAATAGATCCAAGCGTAAGTGCCAGGTATTTATGCTTCACAAAAAAAATTTATCCGTAATTAGTAAAATGTTACTTCCCCGCAAGATCGCCATAGAGTTGTAAATACTCTGTTAAATCAGATTCTTCATTATGAAGTAAAGTTTTCTTCCCCCTTACTTTGGTGAACTCTTCTAACAGCTTCTTTTCAACTTTATCGGCGCCGAAAGTAATAGCATCGGCAAATGTTGCTCCACCCCTGAACATAGCAGTATTGGTGGCTTCTTTATACACTTCCAAATCTTTTTCTTTCAGAGAAGGATGTATAAGAGCTTTCTTCAAAAAGTCAGGACCGAGCTTTTCCTTAAATGTATTTTGACCAATTGTAAAAACTGTTTTGCTGTGCGCAAATACCGGTTCCTTTTTATAAATTGTTTTCAGGTAGGCAGGAATAAGGCCCGTCATCCACCCGCTGCAATGAATAATATCGGGAGGCCAGCCAAATTTTTTTACGGTTTCCAGGGCTCCTTTGCAAAAGAAAATTGTCCTCAGCCCATTATCTTCAAACCATTTGTCGTTTTCGTCATGAAAAATATATTTCCGTTTAAATAACTCTTCATTTTCAAGAAAATAAACCTGTAACCGGGCGCTGGGTAGTGATGCCACTTTTATCTGGAGCGGCATATCATCGTTGTCAACAGAAACATTGATACCCGATAAACGCACAACTTCATGGAGCCGGTGGCGACGTTCATTAATGGTTCCAAAGCGAGGCATGATACAGCGAACTTCAAATCCATTATCGTTCGCTTTTATTGCCAACTTGTTGACGATCTCTGAAAATTCTGTCAATTCCAGGTAGGGTGACATTTCGTTGGCAATAAATAAAATCCTTTTTTTTGCTGACATGTAGTCCCTTTTAAATGAAACGTTTTTTAGAAAACGTGGGCGAAGGTACTATTTTTTACAAGGAATAATTAAGTTGCGCCGATTTTTAGCACTAATTACCCCAACCATGGTTCTATTTAAAAAAGTAAAAGACCTTCAAAACTATCTTGACTTACAGCGAAAAAATGGGAAAAAAATTGGCTTTGCACCTACCATGGGAGCCTTGCATAAAGGTCATTTGTCTCTTATTAACGGCTCAAAAAAAGAGAATGATATCACCGCCTGCAGCATTTTTGTAAACCCAACACAATTCAACGATCCTGCTGATTTTGAAAAATACCCTGTCACATTGGAGCAAGACATAATGCTGCTGGAGTCTGCTGGCACAGACGTTTTGTTGCTCCCTTCTGTCACCGAAATGTATCCTGATGGGGCAACCAACACTAAGCATTACGACCTGGGATACCTGGAAAAAATCCTGGAAGGCGAATACAGGCCCGGTCATTTCCAGGGCGTATGCATGATCGTTCACCGATTGCTTGAAATTGTAAGACCGGACAATCTCTATATCGGTCAGAAGGATTACCAGCAATGTATGGTGATAAAAAAACTGATTGAGTTAACAGGTTTTAACAACCTAACGAAACTGAACATCTCTCCCACCCTTCGCGAGCCAGATGGTTTGGCCATGAGTAGCCGGAATATGCGTCTCACAAAAGATGAGCGAACAAAAGCAACAGCAATCATCCAGGCATTAAACTTTGTAAAAGAAAATCTCCAAAAAGGTGATTTGACAACGTTAAAAAAGCAAGCCGCCAATAATCTTTCAGCAAAAGGATTCAAAGTGGACTACGTTGAAATTGCTAATGCTGACACACTTCAAATAAAAGACAATTGGGATGGCAAAGAAAAATTAGTAACTCTCGCCGCAGCTTTTATGAATGGCGTCCGGCTTATTGATAATGTCATACTGAACTAAACCTGGCCTGCTACTGTTTTTAAAAGATCTAATTTTGTACGATGCAGATAGAAGTATTTAAGTCAAAAATTCACCGCGCAGTTGTTACAGAAGCCAATTTAAATTACGTGGGTAGTATAACAATTGATGAAGACCTGATGGATGCGGTGAATATTATAGAAAACGAAAAAGTGCAGGTAGTAAATGTTAATAACGGTGAAAGGCTGGAAACCTATGTAATCAAAGGTAAGCGGGGCTCAGGTACTTGCTGCCTGAACGGACCGGCAGCCCGCAAGGTCGCTGTTGGTGATATTGTGATCATCATTTCTTATGCCACCATGAATTTTGAAGAAGCAAAAAAATTTAAACCCTGGATTGTTTTTCCAAAAGATGGAAATAAACTTTAATGTTGACCATTTATTTACCGAAACGATATTGATTTGTTGGTGACATAGTTATACTTTGAGGCCATGAATAAGAGGATTTTCATTATACTCCAATATCTTTTTTTGCTTGGCCTGGGGGCTTTCCTGGTATGGTGGTCTATAAAGGATATTGACAATGAAAAATTATCGGAAATCCGCTCCGCACTAACCAATGCCCGGCTTTACCTGTTTGCCCCGGTTTTCATCATTTTATTACTTAGTCATTATGTAAGAACATTGCGCTGGCGCCTGTTGATGGAACCGCTGGGTTACCATCCCGATAAGCTGAATATGTTTTTTGCAGTGATGGTTGGCTACCTGGCAAACCAGGCGCTGCCAAGACTTGGAGAGGTACTGAAATGTACGATCCTGGCCCGTTATGAAAAAATACCTGCTGACAAATTAGTCGGTACCATCATTCTTGAAAGGTTAATTGATGCCCTTTCACTGTTGCTGGTGTTTTGTATTACACTTGCCATTCAGCCGGGTTTGTATTCCCAAATTATCGATACAATTTTTAACGGCGATGTAAAGGATGAGTCTAAAAAAACGCCGGGTTATATTATCGCCTTAATTACTGTAGGAGGCATTGTTCTTTTGATCGGGTTGTGGATGATTATAAAAAAGAAAACCTTTAAAGATCTTGGCATTGCCATGCGGAAAATTGGCAGCAGGATTTGGCAAGGACTTAGTACGATTCAGCATCTTAAAAAAAGGGGCCGGTTTCTCTTTCTTACATTAATACTCTGGTGTCTTTATTTATCCGGCGGCTATATAGGATTTCTTGCATTGCATGAAACTGAACATTACGGAATCAGGGAGGCTTTTACCGTTCTTTCCGCAGGCAGCATAGGCATGATTGTTACACCGGGTGGCATCGGTGCATATGCCTATTTAATTGAAGCCACTATGCAAATGTATGGGCTGCAGCAAAGTATTGCCGTCGCCTTTGGATGGCTACTTTGGCTGGCGCAAACCGTTGTCATTTTTATTGCTGGTATTTTTAGTTTCGCTACCCTTCCCTGGTACAATAAGAGAAAAATGAAAACTGCTGTTTGATCTTTTCTACAATAAGAATTATCTCCATTTCTTGAAATCTTAATACGATCTCTTGTTCTTGTTATTTAATTTTATCGTAAATCGGCATTTTCAATGACGCATGTAAAGCAAAAGACGATTGCAAGAGATATAAGCTGGCTTTCATTTAACGCAAGGGTTCTGCAGGAAGCGGCGGATCATACAGTGCCGCTTCGGGAAAGAATACGCTTCCTGGGAATTTTTTCAAACAATCTCGATGAGTTTTTTCGTGTGAGAGTGGCCACATTAAAAAGAATGATGCAGGTCAGCGGAAAGGCCAATATGCATCTGGAAGCAGACCCCCAACAGATACTGGATGATATTCAAATGACGGTGCTAAACCAGCAAAGTGAATTTGCGAGGATTTGGGATGATGTGCAGCGGCAGATGAAACACCAGAAAATTCACCTGGTAACAGAAACGGAGCTTACACCCGAACAACAGGAATTCGTCAGGGATTACTATGATGAGGAAGTGAGCTCAAATGTTATCCCGCTGATGATTGAAAATATCCCACAGCTTCCTAATCTAAGAGATAAATCTATTTATCTCGCCGTTGTAATGTGGAAGAAGGAAAGTGCCTTGAGAAAAAAGTACGCATTGATTGAAGTGCCAAGCCGGGTACTGGGAAGATTTGTCATCCTTCCTTCCAAACCCGAAGAGCATCGTATCATCTTATTGGAAGATGTGATCCGGTTCAACTTGCCTGAAATTTTTTCCTACTTTGGATACGACCAATATTTTGCTCATGTATTTAAAGTGACGAGAGATGCCGAATTGGATATTGATAGCGACGTATCAACGAATATTATTCAAAAAATTGAAAAGGGTTTGAAAAACCGGCGCAAAGGCAAGCCGGTTCGCTTTGTCTATGATAGAGAGATGGACCCGGGTTTGCTTGAGTACCTCACCCGTCGTTTAAATCTATCTAAAAAAGACAATCTCATTCCAGGTGGCCGCATCCACAACTTCCGGCACTTTATGGATTTTCCGGAGCAGGTTTTTAAAATAAAAAAGCCACGGAAAGATCCCTTCTATCACCCGCTATTGATGGAAAGACGGGTATCTGATGTGGTGCTGGAAAAAGACATTATGCTTCACCTGCCCTATCATTCTTTTACTCCTCTTATAGACATTATTCGTGAAGCAGCTATTGATCCGGATGTCAGCACTATCAAGATTACTTGTTACAGGCTGGCCTCTCAGTCAAAAATCATCAACGCATTGGTTAATGCCGTAAGAAATGGAAAGGAAGTGATTGTTATGCTGGAACTCCGTGCCCGTTTTGATGAAGAAGCAAATTTGGAATGGAAAACAAGATTGGAAGATGAAGGGGCAAAAGTGTTGGTAGGTATGCCAAATATGAAAGTGCACGCAAAAATCTGCCTGATCCGTAAAAAAATTAAGGATAAAAATGTTTTATATGGATTTGTAAGTACGGGCAACCTGAATGAAAAAACCTCAAAGGTATATGCGGATCACTGCCTGCTTACTTCTAATCCTAAAATAATGGCAGATGTGAGCAGGGTATTCAATTACCTTGAACATTATAGGATGGATGGCCAGTCATTAAAAAGCTGCAAGATCATAATTCCCAGTCCGCATATTATGCGGAGAGAAATTTACAAGTTGATCGACAATGAAATCAGGAACGCAAAAAAGCATAAACCATCCGGCATCATTTTAAAAATGAATTCACTTTCTGACGAAGGAATGATCGAAAAATTAAACGAAGCCGCCCGGGAAGGCGTTGCTGTTAAACTGATTATTCGCGGCATTTTTTGTATGCTGTCGGAGAGTAAAAAATTTAAACGCCCCGTACAGGCCATCAGTATTGTAGATGAATATTTGGAACATGCACGGGTGTGGGTATTTCACAACAGGGGCAAAGAAAAAGTTTATATATCTTCGGCTGACTGGATGTTGCGCAACCTGGAACATCGTGTAGAGGTCACTTGTCCTATTTGGGATCCGGGGATCAAACAAGAGCTAAAAGATATTCTAAATATTCAGCTACAGGATAATGTGAAGGCAAGATGGCTTGACAATGAATTGAAGAATGAATACGTGCAAAGTACCAAAAAGAAAATTCGTTCACAGGTTGAAACATATGATTATTTATATAAAAAAACATTGACACCCATTGAGACTGGCAGCCATTGATATAGGAAGTAATGCGGCAAGACTGCTGATCAGCGATGTGATTGCCAGCGCTCCGGGCAACACTCCCGAATTTTTGAAAGTAGCTCTCGTACGTGTACCACTGCGCCTTGGATTTGATGTATTTGACAAAGGAGAGATATCGGCAGCTAAAGCCGATAATGTTGTCAAAACAATACTATCCTACAAATTATTGTTAGATGTATATGGCGTAAAGCACCTGAAAGCCTGCGCTACGTCGGCCATGCGGGATGCATCCAATGGCAAAGCAATCATTCAAAAAGTGAAAGCAGAAACAGGAATTGATATAAAAATTATCAGCGGCCAGGAAGAGGCTTCTTTTATTTACGAAAACCATTTTGCTGAAGGTCTAACCCGTGACGAATCCTACTTATACATTGATGTAGGTGGTGGAAGTACCGAACTTACTTTTTTTAGTGACGGTAAGTTGATCTTTAAAGAATCATTTAATATCGGTACGATCCGGTTATTAAAAAACCAGGTATCGGAAGCGACCTGGGACACCATGAAGGAATTCATTAAAACAAAAACCAAAGGCTATCACCATGTTTCCGCCATTGGCTCGGGCGGTAATATCAATAAAGTATTTTCGATTTCAAAACGCAAGGAGGGAAAACCTCTTTCGCTTGAATTACTCCGTGATTACTACAAAGAATTTAGCAACCTTTCTTTGGATCAGCGCATGAGCCTATATAAATTCAGGGAAGACAGGGCCGATGTAATTGTGCCGGCCTTGCTGATTTATATTAATGTCATGCGTTGGGCTGATGCCGAAGAGATATTCGTTCCCAAGATAGGGTTGGCCGATGGTCTTATTCATACACTTTACGAGGAAGTAAGAGAACCACGATTAGTATGATTGAGAAGGATTAAAAGGAAATCATTTATCTTTCGCCAATCATTTTAAAATTCTTTCAATCCTGGGTCCATGCCTGTAAACAAAGAAGTAAAACGAATCACGACCAACACGCTGCAAAAAATGAAAGAGGCCGGAGAAAAAATCTCCATGCTCACGGCTTATGATTATTCGTTTGCCAAGATCATTGATTCTGCAGGGATAGATGTCATATTAGTTGGCGACTCAGCCAGCAATGTAATGGCCGGTCACGAGACCACACTGCCCATTACACTGGACCAAATGATTTATCATGCCTGTTCTGTGATCAGAGCCGTCGAAAGATGTTTGGTGGTAGTGGATCTTCCTTTTGGTTCTTATCAATCCAATTCGGATATAGCATTAGCATCTGCAATACGCATCATGAAAGAAACAGGTGGACATTCCGTCAAACTGGAAGGCGGTGCAGAGGCCCTGGATGCCATTCGAAAAATAGTTTCGGCCGGCATTCCTGTTATGGGTCATTTGGGACTTACACCTCAATCTATTTATAAATTCGGTACTTATGCAGTAAGGGCAAAAGAGGAAGCCGAAGCCGAGAAGCTGAAAACAGATGCGAAATTGCTGGAAGAGGCTGGTTGTTTTGCGATCGTGCTGGAAAAAATTCCTGCCATGTTAGCAAAGGAGGTGTCACAAGGCTTACATATCCCCACCATTGGTATAGGTGCCGGTGGTTATTGCGACGGCCAGGTTTTGGTAATGCATGATATGTTGGGCATCAATACTGAATTTAAACCACGGTTCCTTCGTCAATACCTGAATATACATGAACAGGCTACAAAAGCTGTACAGCAATATATCACGGATGTAAAGTCAAACGACTTCCCTAACGAATCAGAACAATATTGACAATCCGGTTTAAGGAGCAACATTTAAGGTGATTTCCAATTGCATTGATGGATGGCCATTGCGGTAAACGGTAACTTTAAACATTAAACCTTAGACACTCTCACTAACTTTGCACTTCAAAAATTTTTCTATGGAATTTCTGAAAGTCTTAAACATAGACGACATAAATGCCGGCGTCGGAACAGGTGTTAATTGGATTAAATCCACCGGGGAAACGATCAGTTCCATTTCTCCGGTGGATGGAAAATTAATTGGAAAGGTAGTTGCTGCTGATAAAGAAAGCTATGAAGCAGTAATTAAAAAAGCTGAACAGGCTTTTTTGGAATGGCGTACCTGGCCCGCTCCTAAACGGGGCGAAGTTGTAAGACAAATAGGTGAAGCCTTACGGCAGTATAAAGAGCCACTGGGAAAACTGGTATCCTATGAAATGGGAAAAAGTTTACAGGAGGGATATGGCGAAGTGCAGGAAATGATCGATATCTGCGACTTTGCAGTTGGGTTGTCAAGACAGCTTCATGGTCTTACCATGCATAGTGAACGACCCGGCCACAGAATGTATGAGCAATACCATCCATTAGGTATTGTGGGTATCATATCTGCTTTTAATTTTCCCGTTGCCGTGTGGAGTTGGAACTCGATGCTGGCTTGGGTTTGTGGCGATGTGTGTATTTGGAAGCCTTCAGAAAAAACACCATTATGCGGTGTTGCCTGCCAGCATATAATAAAAGAAGTATTTGCTAAAAACGATGTGCCGGAGGGTGTCAGTGGTTTGGTAGTTGGAGGTCGTGAAGTTGGCGAATGGATGAGCAATGATACAAGAATCCCATTGGTATCGGCCACTGGTTCAACCCGAATGGGGAAAGCCGTCGGTGCTGCAGTAGGCGCCCGTTTAGGGAAAGCTTTATTGGAGTTGGGCGGCAATAACGCTATCATCATTTCTAAAGATGCGGATCTCGATATTGCAATCCTAGGTTCGCTTTTTGGCGCTGTGGGTACAGCAGGCCAACGTTGTACCACTACACGTCGCCTGATTATTCACGAAGACGTTTATGAAAATGTAAAGTCTAAATTGATCAGTGCTTATCAGCAACTTTCAATCGGCGATCCGCTTGATCAAAAAAATCATGTAGGCCCATTGATTGATAAAGATGCTGTAAAAATGTATCTCGATGCAATTGAGGCATGTAAAAAAGAAGGAGGAAAATTCTTGGTGGAAGGTGGTGTGCTGGAAGGCAATGGTTACGAAAGTGGCTGCTATGTCAAACCCTGTGTGGCCGAAGCAAAACCTGACTTTAATATCGTGCAGCATGAGACCTTTGCCCCTATTCTCTATTTGTTGAAATATAAAACCGTGGAGGAAGCCATCGCTATCCAAAATGGTGTACCGCAGGGTTTGTCATCTTCTATCATGACACTGAATCTGCGGGAAGCGGAGCAATTCCTATCCGCCGCAGGTAGCGATTGCGGTATAGCCAATGTAAATATTGGTACTTCCGGTGCCGAGATTGGCGGTGCTTTTGGCGGCGAAAAAGAAACTGGCGGCGGCCGGGAAAGCGGCAGCGATGCCTGGAAGATTTATATGCGCAGGCAGACAAACACGATCAATTACAGCACAAACCTACCCTTGGCACAGGGAATAAAATTCACTGTTTAAATACTAAAAAGCAAAGTATAACGTTGGTATACTCTATCGGGATATACTTTGCTAATTCCTTTGTTTTCTGCTAATTATTAGTAATTTTTACAGCAAAACAATATCCTTAAAACTAACTGTTATCCATGAAAAGGATTTCTCTTGTAGTGGCGTTAAGCTTTCTGTGTTTTCTTTTTTCAAATGCACAATTGAGGGTTGGAATTCTTGGTGGCTTCCACCAGTCCAAAGTGATTGAGGATAATAACATTCCCGGTTGGGATACGATAAAGAACAATTTTTCAAACCGCAACGGGGCTCACTTTGGATTTATTGCTGACCTTCGTTTCAATGACAGGTCAAACTTCTATTTCCAACCTGGTGTGATTTTCTTCACAAAAGGCAGAAACTATAAAAACTCTCCTTCCGATTCCACAGTAGTCTTTAAACGACCTCTATTATCTGATTCCGTAGTCAATACTGTATATTATGAAACGAGAAAGCAGTTTGTAAACTATATTGATCTCCCTTTAAATATCGTTTACAAAATAAAGTTGGCTAAAAAGATCAACTTCATTCTCGGCGGCGGACCTTATATTTCCTTTTTTTATGATGGTTTTGATAAAAAAGAAAATGTGCTCGTAGACGTGAGACTTACAACCGACGAAAATGATGATCTGCCCATTGGAAAAGGATCGGGTAAATACGCCATCTTCAATTACGGAGTTAATGCTTTGGCAGGTTTTGAATTTGGCCGTGTTTTCCTGACAGCCAATTACAGCCGTGGCTTAAACGATTTTTACAAACCCACAGATTATACAGCCACCAATTACAAACATGAGGTAATGGGTGCAACGCTGGGAATATTCCTGGGCAAACAAGTTCCCCTGGTTCCGAAAGATAAAGATGGTGACGGAACTCCCGATAAAACAGATAAGTGTCCCGACATAGCCGGACCTGCCAAACTCTTAGGCTGTCCTGATACAGATAATGATGGCATCCAGGATAGTGACGACAAATGCGCCGGCGAAGCCGGACCTGTAGAAAATAATGGCTGTCCCTATCTTGACAAAGACAATGATGGCGTATTGGATAAAGATGACCAATGCCCTGATATAGCCGGACCAAAAGACAATGCAGGATGTCCATACGCTGACACTGACAAAGATGGAATTAGTGACAAAGAAGACAAGTGTCCCGAACAAGCTGGGCTGGGACGCTACCAGGGATGCCCTATACCAGACACAGATGGCGATGGCATCAACGATGAAGAAGATAAATGCCCCGATGTAAAAGGTGTAGCCGAAAGAAATGGCTGCCCCGAAGAGATCAAAAAAGAAATTGTAGAAAAAGTTGAATACGCTGCCAAACGGATTCAATTCAAGGTCAACAGTGCCGAACTGCAATCAGGCTCATTTAAAGTGCTGGATGAAGTAGCAAACATTTTGAAAGATAATCCTGACATTAAAGTTGCTATTGAAGGACATACCAGCAGTGAAGGTCGTTACGAGGTAAACATGAGGTTGTCTGAAAAAAGAGCCAACACTGTAAAAGATTATTTAAAGTCAAAGGGAATCGACTCCAGCAGGTTGACAGCCATTGGATTTGGGGCCGACAGGCCTTTAAACCCAGGTAAAACTCCCGCGGAAAGAGCTGAAAACCGGCGTGTTGAATTGAAACTAAGCAACCAATAGTGACGAAACAACGTCAAAAAAATCATAAAAAACCCTGCAGACCGGGAAGTTGCAGGGTTTTTATTATCTAATAGTATGAATGGTAAGTACTATTTTTGAGACTTTACCCAATTTTGTAATAAAATATAATAACAAGTAAGAAAATGAAGAGTTTACTGAGTCGTACCCTTTTGATTGCCATAGGAGGTTTGATTAACGTTGCTGCTTTCTCCCAAAAAAACGAAGTGCCAAAAGGCTGGCATTTGCTGGATCAGAAAAAAGATGGTTATTACGGGATCAGCATAGATAAAGCCTACGAGTTCGTTAAATCAAAAAATATTAAGAGTTCCCCGGTTATCGTTGCGGTTATCGATTCAGGTGTTGATACCCTGCATGAAGATCTGAAATCAATTCTTTGGAAAAACCCCAAAGAAATTCCCGGAAATGGTATTGATGATGATAATAACGGCTATGTGGATGATATCTATGGCTGGAACTTCCTCGGTGGTCGGGACGGCAGAAATGTAGAAAAAGACTCTTACGAAGCAGCAAGAGTATACCATCGTCTCAAAAGCAAATGGGAGGAAAAAGATGCTGCATCCGGCACCCTTTCTGTCGACGATACTAAGGAATACAAAATGTGGTTGAAAGCAAAGTTTGATGTGGTGGGCGATATCAATCCCTTTGAAGTGATCCAGGTAAAAAGAATGTACAAGGAGCTAAAACTCGGAGACTCCATCATCCGCAAAGATCTCAGCAAAGAAGAATACAATTGTAAAGACCTCAGCAGCTATACCCCTTTAAGCGACCAGGCAAAAAAAGTAAAAACCATTCTGTCATCTATCTGCAAAGGCAACGATAATGACGATATTTCCAATCAAATGATCCTCGATGAATTGGAAGCTGACATCAATAAATTTGAAGCTGTTGATCGGGCGCCCAAAGATTATCGCAATGAAATCGTTAAGGATAATTACAACGACATCAACGACAGGTTTTACGGCAACAGCAATGTAATGGTCAGCAAAAATGCCGCCTTACACGGAACCCATGTATCTGGAATTATAGGAGCCATCAGGAATAATGGCATTGGAATGGATGGTGTAGCGGATAATGTGAGGATTATGACAGTCCGTGCCGTGCCGGATGGTGATGAACATGACAAGGATATTGCTTTGGCCATACGTTATGCCACAGATAATGGCGCAAAAGTCATTAACATGAGCTTCGGTAAAGGCTTCTCTCCTGAAAAAAAATGGGTAGACGACGCTGTTAAATATGCAGGAAGTAAAGGAGTGTTATTGGTTCATGCGGCAGGCAATAGCCATCAAAATCTTGACAGCACTGAAAACTATCCTAGTGTAGTTTTTGAAGACGGTAAACGAGCCCCTAATTGGATCACGGTAGGCGCCAGCGGCGATCCGAAAGCAGGTGGCCTGACAGCAAGTTTCTCGAATTATGGTAAAAAAGAAGTAGATGTATTTGCTCCCGGCGTAAAAATTTACTCAACAGTTCCGGGGGGTAATACTTATCAAAATTTGCAGGGAACAAGTATGGCTTCACCTGTCGTTGCGGGATTGGCAGCTTTTATCTTTCAATATTATCCAAAACTTAGTCCTGAACAGGTAAAAACAGTGATTGAAAAATCAGCACAGAATCCGGGCGTAAAAGTAAAAGATCCGGGAACCGGTGAAGAAGTTGATCTGTCAGACATCAGCAAAACTGGCGGCGTGATCAATGCTTACGAAGCGATCAAACTTGCGTCAACATTAAAACCGGAAGGAGTTAAGACAACTAAACCTGTGAAATCGAAAGTGACTGAAAAAGTAAAACAGTAAGTTTTTTAAATAATTGCAGAAACCCCGGCACTGTTAGCGTATCAGTCTAAAGTGCCGGGGTTATTTATGACTAATTGCCAAGGGACAATTGACCTCATCCGCGACCTAATTTACTGAGGACACTTTTCATTTCGTCTGGATGTCGGGTTCCGATAAGAAGCCTCTCACCATTTTTAAAAATAATTTGTAATCCTGTGTCACCTGAAAAGATATAGGCTCTTCCCAAGGAGCAAAACGAATACCCCCGCCAGTAGTAACCGGATTAAATTTGCTCACGAAAACTTCCTGTATAGTATGCCAGGAATAGTTTTTAAATGATCGTTCAAATGGAGCGAAGCGAACATAAATACCGTCCGTTCTGATTTGGGTAATTAGCCTGAGATCACTAAAAATAATTGCTACGACGCATATCAACAGGCCTACCAAAAACAAGGTTGAAAATCCGTCAACGCTCCCATTGTGTATAAAAAATTAAGGAGTAAAGTCAATACAAAAATCCCCGCCATCACCTTAAAAAAACTCCTTGTTTTCTTCCTATCGGAACCCTGTATTTCTTCAAACAGTATTTCGGTAGTCATCATATAAATTTAAAGCTTTGAATAAAAATAATATTCCCCAGACTCTCAAACTGAGTTTACTGAAAAAAAAATTAACTTTCCCCCACTAACCGTAAGCGTCAAACAATAAACATTATATATATATATATATGCGACCCGATCTTTCCCGTGTTGGCAACTGGTACCACAATTATATTAACCTTGTACCTGAAGATGAGTTATCCGAGGCATTTGTAAAAGAAAGTGTTTCGTTTGTCCGTTTCCTGGAAACAATTCCTCCCGATAAATATGACTATCGCTACGCCGAAGGCAAATGGACCATTAAAGAAGTGTTGCAACACATTATAGATTCGGAAAGGGTCTTTGCCTACCGTGCTCTCCGTTTTGCTAGAAAAGATGCAACTCCTCTCCCGGGTTTTGATGAAAACAACTTTGCAGCCGCTGCCAAAGCTGATGCCAGAAGCTGGGATAAACTGGTAGAGGAATTTAAAGTGGTAAGGCGATCCTCAGAATTGTTATTCAATTCTTTCGACGAAGAACAATTAGACTCGAACGGTATAGCTTCCAATACCCCGAACTATGTGTTAGCCGTTGGCTTTATCATTATTGGTCATGTCATACATCATCAAAAGATTGTAAGAGAAAGATATTTGTGAGAGGATTGATTTCTTTCAAAGATTATTAAAACCTTGTTTGAAATCCAATGAGCACTAAATCACTCTTGCAAACACAACGAACCGGAAGAATATTTCAACAATTTTCTTTTAGGCTGAAAACTTAACAGATTATGCATAACGAACCTTATCGATCTTAATCAGTTTACTTGTTTTCTAGCCAAATAATTGGTGTTGCAGAATATAGACGATAGCTCCTGCAAAGTAGCCGGCCAAAGCCAGCCAGCCTATCTTTTTAAGATACCAGATAAAATTAATTTTTTCCAAACCCATTGCTGCGATGCCCGCTGCCGAGCCTATTATTAAAACACTTCCTCCTGTGCCGGTGCAATAGGCCAAAAATTCCCATAAGTAATGATCTGTCGGATAGGTATTGAGATCATACATACCTTGCGTGGCGGCAACCAGAGGAACATTATCTATTATGGAGGAGAATAACCCAATGCTCATCACAATTATATTCTGATCCTTTAAGGTCTTATCCATCCATGAAGAAGCAAGTGCTAATTGGCCTATTGATTCCAGCGCCGAAATGGCAAGCAGTATACCAAGAAAAAAAAGAATGCTTGAGGTGTCAATCTTTCTTAGTGCATAAGCAACTGTATAATTTTTCCTGTCGGCCTCGTCTTTTTCACTATGAATAATCTCGGTAATGATCCATATCAGCCCCAGGCCGACCAGGATACCCATAAAAGGAGGTAAATGTGTAACCGTTTTAAAAACCGGAACCATTAGGAGTATAGATAATCCTGAAAAAAAAACAATATTCCTTTGTTTGATCTCTTTTGGTGTCAGCGAATTATTGTCGCCAAATTGCTGTTCCGGTTTTGTCACGTTTCCCTTAAACACAAGACGCATACACAATAATGGTATAAGCATGCATACAAAGCTGGGAATAAACAACTTTACAATTATGTTACCGGCTGTTATCTGATTTCCTATCCATAGCATAGTCGTCGTTACATCCCCTATAGGCGACCATGCTCCACCTGCATTTGCCGAAATGATGATCAGGCCGGCCAGCATCCACCGGTCATTTTTATCAGCAACCAGTTTTCGAACCAATGAAACCATTACGATTGCAGTGGTTAAATTATCCAGAACAGCTGAAAAGAAAAAGGCAAGCAGCGCTATTATCACCATTAACTTTTTTTTGCTGGTGGTTTTTATTTTGCTCGTAACAATTTCAAAGCCATCGTGGGCATCAATCAGTTCTACAATAGTCATGGCACCCATCAGGAAAAACAATATTTGCGATAGCTCACCCAAGTGATGCGATAATTGTTCTGTAACCGCTTCTTTATCTTCCGTGAAGAGTATATAAACAGTCCAGCAAAGAACACCGGTTACCAGTGCGGAGGCTGCTTTATTAAGGCGGATTGTATGTTCAAATGCAATTGCTGCATAACCTAAAATGAAAATAATAATGATAATTAAAGCCATAGCTGTAAAAATAAGGAAGAAAAATAGTGTATGAAGATTTTCAGGTTCAGAAGTGAAAAGCACTGGTAATTTAATCGGAGAACATTTTAGGCTATCGCAACTTGTGTCAAAAAAAAGCCATCGGAAACAAGGGTTAGAAGTTTTTGAATTGTCTTATCAGATATATTATCTGACTTTTGCATTTCTTTTAAACTTTACTGGCATTATTTTTCGTTCAATAACAACAAAATAAATCACCATGAAAAAAATAATATCCGTTTCATTTTTTCTTGCTGCCATTGTTTTTACCACCTCTGTTTCTGCTCAATCCTATAAAACAGGTGTGGGTGTACGGTTAAGCAGCAGCCAGGCCATGGTTAATAATTCTATTTCACTGAAACATTTTTTAAATGAACGATCGGCCATCGAAGCATTATTTTCATTTGGTGATCCGCTCGCCATTGGAGCTTTATATGAAGTGCACAAGCCATTTAGTTCAGAAGGTTTGCAATGGTTTTATGGCGGGGGTGGCTACCTCGGCTTTGTAAAAACATGGAACCCCAATAAAAACCGCAACGAGACGGATGTTAACGTGGGGGCACAGGGTGTAATTGGCCTGGATTATAAATTCACGAATCTTCCGTTGAATTTATCATTGGATTGGAAACCCGAACTCAATTTGGTTAGTGATATCAACTTCGAACCGGCAGCAGTCGGCTTTACAGCAAGATTTACTTTCTAAAAATAAAAACGCATAATCTTTTATTTAAACCCCGCTAAACTGCGGGGTTTATTATTTTTCGATAAAGCCCCGGTTACAAAACCGCATAATTTGGCATTGATCAGGCTTAAGAAATGCACATCTTTTCAACTTTGTGCGTTTTGTTGCACTTTCTTCCCGTATATTTAGACTTCTTTAACAACTAACGCATGCTTATGCTTAAGAAAGAAAGGCAGTCTTATATTTTACAACAGGTCAATCTTCACAATAAGGTTCTCTCCTCTTCGCTCAGCCTTGAAATCAATGTGTCGGAAGATACCATCCGCCGGGATCTCCAGGAATTGTCTTCGGAAGGCAAACTGCTAAAAGTTCACGGCGGAGCCCTCTCCCGTTCGTTTAGCAATGTTCACATTCCCAGCAACGGGGTTTATTCCCAGGATCAAAAAAAAGTAATTGCGCAAAAAGCCATTGCGCTGATCAGTGATGGCATGTTTGTATTAACGGGTGGAGGCACCACCATTGTGGAAATGGCCAGGCTGTTGCCAGGTGAGTTAAAGGCCACTTTTGTTTCCGGAAGCATCGCCGCTATTCTTGAATACATGGATCATCCCAATATCGAAGTGATCCTGATCGGCGACCGGGTTTCTAAAAGCTCCAAAATAACGGTCGGTTCCGAAGCAATTTCCAAAGTAAGACAGATGAAAGCCGATATCTGTTTCCTCGGCACGAATGCCCTTGATCTCAACAACGGTGTAACCGACAATGACTGGGAAGTGGTGCAGTTGAAAAAAGCAATGATTGAATCCTCTCAAAAAGTAGTGTGCCTGGCCATTGCAGAAAAGATCAACACATTTCAACCTATACAGATTTGCCCGTTGGATAAGATCGATGTATTGATCACTGAACTCAATCCGGATGATCCAATATTGAGACCCTATGCTAACGCAGGAATTCAATTATTGTAAACATATTATAAGAACCATTTTTTAAACACTAAAACTAAAATAGCCATGAGAAAATCTCTCCGGTTTATAGCAGCCACCCTGCTTGTGACTGTTTTCCTGCTGCCAGCCTTACATGCGCAGGAACGGACCATACTGGGAACGGTGCTATCGGCTAATGACAAGACTCCAATTCCGGGGGTCAACATCATTGTAAAAAACACGAAGACAGGAACACAAACCGATGCTTCTGGCAATTTTCAAATCTCAGTGAGTACCGGACAAACACTTCAATTTTCATCAATTGGTTTTGCAACACAGGAAGTTGCTGTTGGTGAAGGAAACTCAATGAGTGTATCTCTTATGCAACAACAGGAGACATTAAGTGATGTTGTGGTAGTAGGATATGGTACACAGAAAAAAACTAATCTAACAGGAGCCGTTTCTACAATTGATGTTAAGAAAACATTAGCAGGCAGGCCAATAGCAGATGTGGGAAGAGGGTTGCAGGGTGCGGCGTCTGGTCTTAGTGTAATTATTCCCAGCGGTGAAGTAGGGTCTGACCCGATTATCAAGATAAGAGGACAGCTGGGATCACTACAGGGTGGGAGCTCTCCTTTAATATTATTGGACAATGTGGAAATACCCAGTATTCAGGTAGTAAATCCGAGTGATATCGCGTCTATTACAGTATTGAAAGATGCGGCGTCCGCCTCTATTTATGGAGCCAAAGCTTCGTTTGGGGTTATATTGATCACTACAAAAAAAGGTGCAACTGGCGGCAAGCCCCAAATAAATTATTCGAACAATTTTTCTCTCCAAAATGTATGGAAAGACCTCAAAATGGCTGATGTAAATGGATTGAAATATACCGTAATGGCTGCAGAAAGGATTGGGATTACCACGCCGACAGGCGCATTTTACCTTGTGGACAGGGAAAGCTATGAAAAAGCCGTGGCCTGGAAGGAAAAATATGGCAACACCATCGGGCCAGATGATCCTACTGTTTTTGGGAGAGACTGGTATGTTCGGGGAGCCTCAAATACTCAAAAAATGGGTGTCAGGACATATAATCCTTATGACTATATGGTTAAGAAATGGGCGCCCACTCAACAGCACGATTTGTCTGTAGGTCTTACACAGGGAAAAACTTCCTATAACATAGGTTTAGGTTTACTCGATCAAAGTGGCATGTTGAAACCGGCGAAATCGGATAATTTCACACGCCACAATATTTCCCTAAAAATATCCAGTGAGCTTAATAAATACGTTACTATTCGCGGAGGAGCGCTGTATTCAAGAAGAAATAAAGAATATGCTTATGCTACCAACTCTACAACTGCCGACCCATGGTATTATTTATACAGGTGGAGCTCATTATATCCGTTAGGCAAGGATGAAAATGGAGATCCCATTCGCAGCCCTGAAAGTGAAGTTGCTGCGGCGAACACAGCTAACATTTTACAAAGGTATTCTAACATTAACCTGGGAGCAACGGTCAATATCACCAACAATTGGAAAGTAGATTTCGATTATACCTTTTCCAACCAGGATGAAACCTGGAAGAGGCCAGGAACAAGATTTACCGCAAGGAACTCCTGGGTAGCTCCCAAAATACGGTTGAACGAAAATAGCGATACAGTTTATGTAAATAATGAAGGGCTGGCAGTACCCAAAACAACGCCTGGTGCGTTTCCAGCTTTTGATCTTTCGAAGGACACATACACTGCCTTAGGATCGAATCCGGATCATTTTGCCCGGACCGCTACAAACTTTTTCAGCCATACAATAAATGCTTATACAACTTATGGCCTGAATTTAAAGGAGGATCATGCATTTAAGTTTATCCTTGGTATCAATCGTGTAACAGCAACTACCGAATGGCAATCGTCTCAAATCACCAACCTGATAGATATTACAAACCCCCAGTTTGATTTTGGCATCGGCACACAAACTGTTGATGGGGATAAAAGATGGGAATCGCAGTTAGGGTATTTCGGACGTATCAATTATGCTTTCCAAAACAAATACCTCGTAGAAGGAAATTTACGTTATGATGGCTCTTCAAAATTCCCCGAAGTCTTGTGGTGGAGATGGTATCCCTCCGTATCTGCCGGTTGGGTCGCCAGCGAAGAAAACTTTATGTTATGGACAAAACCTGTAATCAATTCTCTTAAGTTCAGGGCTTCCTGGGGTTCTATTGGTGATCAAAGTGTGCCAAATTCTTTATACATGCCTATTATGGCCACCGGACAATCTACCTGGATTAATGGAGCCAGAGTAAACTACGTAGGTTCACCCGCTGCGATTGATGCAGATATTCAATGGCAGGATATTGTAAGTAAAAATATCGGAGTGGATATTGGCCTGTTAAAGAATAAGGTCAACGTTTCTTTTGATCTCTTTGAAAGAAACACGAATAATATGATCGTTCCGCAAGAAGGTATTCCTTTAACATTTGGCGTGGGTGCTCCCCTTGGAAATTACGGCTCACTGCAAACAAGAGGTTGGGAATTATCAGTTGATTTCAACCATACCTTCAGCAATGGGCTTCGTATTAATGCAAGAGTAAATATTTCTGACGCAAAAACAATCTTGACTTCTTATGGATCGGGCACACAGGTCACTAGTAACTACAATGGTAAAGACATCGGCGAAATCTGGGGATATCGTACAGACAGATTATATCAGTTAGATGACTTTGAGTTGGATGCAAGTGGAAAGCCGATACTCATTACGCTCACAGCAGCAGAAAGTGCTCTTTACGCAGGACGGCAAGCCTACAAATTAAAAACCGTAGACGGGAAAAAACCAGTTTACCAGGCATTTCTACAAAACTCAGCCAACTTCCGTTTTGGTCCCGGCGACGTCAAGTTTAAGGATTTGAATGGTGATGGCGAAATCAATAACGGGAAAGGAACATTGGCAGATCACGGAGACCTTGAAGTAATCGGAAATTCCAATCCACGCTATGAGTATGGATTCAGATTAGGAGCAGACTACAAGGGTTTTGATATCAGTGCTTTTTTCCAGGGAGTGGGAAGCCGCCAGATATGGGGGAATGGGCTTTTGGCAATTCCCGGATATAACTCTGCTGATGGAGCAATGCCTGAAGCAATTGCCGGTAATTTCTGGACTCCGGACAATACGGGAGCATTCTATCCCGCGGCTTATAATAATGCCAATAGCAATACAGCTAACAACATGCAGATACAGGATCGATACTTGTTAAACATGGCCTATTTAAGGCTCAAAAACCTTACGCTGGGTTATTCCCTGCCAAAGTCGGTAATTCAAAAGGCCTGGATCAGCTCATGCAGGGTATATGTGGGTCTCGAAAACATCATGACCTGGGATCACTTAGGAGATCTGCCAATCGATCCTGAAACCATCAGTGGTTATTCTATGTGGAATGAGTCTAATTATAACTCGGGTCGTACCGCCATGGGAATCCCCGCATTTAAGAGTGTTTCATTCGGTCTTCAACTGAACTTCTAAAAAAACAATAATGAAATATCTAAAATATCTCTATAGCTTTTACAGCTTGTTAGCCTGCTTATTTTTCCTTTCTTGCAATAAGAAAGTACTGGATCGTCCGCCTCTTACAGAGGTGATTGACGGGCCGGGTTTCTGGAGAAACGAAGATGATGTTCGCCTGTATGCAAATGCGTTTTATGCCAATTATTTTAATGGTTACAACACTTCGTTTACTGCGGACTATACTCCCGTAAGAGGATATACTTTCTCCGATGATTTGACCAGTAAAAATGTCCAGTCAAGTTTTGAAAGTAGTGTTCCTACTTCACGCGGGTCTACCCTGGAATCCGCGGCATGGATGGCCAGTTATGCTGGTCCCACCTGGGACTTTGCATGGGTACGCAAATCAAACATCTTACTAGATCGCCTCGAGAATGTAGTAAAGCCTAAAATTTCTGAAGATGCTTACAAACACTGGATGGCCGTTGGAAAATTTTTCCGGGGATTTGAGTATAGCCGATTAGTTAGTGTGTTTGGAGATGTACCCTATTTTGATAAGGAGGTTCTAAATACTGATTTAACCACTTTATACAAAGATCGGGATGACAGGGGCGTTGTCATGGATAAAGTGTATGATGATTTCAAATATGTGCTCGCTAATATCCGGGAAAATGACGGGACTCAATTTTTAAACAGAAATATTGCAGCTGCATTTATTTCCCGGTTTATGTTATTTGAAGGAACATATCAACACTATCACGGCTTAGATGCAGCAAGAGCAAAAAAATACCTGGAGTTTGCGGTGGAAGCGGCTGAAATTGTGATGAACAGCGGTAAATATAATTTTACCCGTGATTTTAAATCTTTATTCGCAACCGAAAGCCTGGCCGGTCATCCCGAAGTACTTCTTTACAGGGTATATGACGCAGCTTTGAATATAACGCATTGTATTGGTTCTTATTCAAACGGAACCGAGACGGTTGGAGTGGATCCAAACCTGGTTTTGATTAAGTCGTTTATAGCGAATGATGGAAATGTATGGCAAAACTCTGCCATTGCAAATGCATCTAGTTTTGTGATTGCTGATTTAGCGAAAACAAGAGACCCCCGCTTTGAAGCTTCATTTATAGATAAACCTCTCGCTTCATCAGCTACTCTTTTATATGGATATAAGTTTGCATCAAGGGAAGCGATAACCTTTATTGGAAAAACGTATCCTCCGGCATGGGGAAGTAACACCAATACCAGTGATGCTCCTGTTATGCGCCTGGCAGAAGTTGTACTGAACTGGATCGAAGCAAAGGCAGTATTGGCTGAATACCTCGGAGGCGGCGCTGTTACCCAGGCCGATCTCGACAAATCCGTGAATGCCATCCGTAGTCGCCCGTTAGATGCAGCCGCCATTGCAAAAGGAGTACAAAAAACAGCTCCGTTACTTCTTGCTGCGATGCCTAATGATCCATCCCGCGATGCAGATGTACCTGCATTGATTTGGGAAATCCGTCGTGAAAGAAGAATGGAATTTGTATTTGAACACACCAGGCTGTTAGACCTGAAGAGATGGAAAAAACTGAGCAACATGGACTTTAGCACCAACCCGGATTATTTTCTTGGACCGTGGATAAATGTACAAGCAGAGATACCCAGCTATCTTACGACCGCTAACAAAGGGAAAGTGAGAGTAAAGAAAATTGACGGCACTATTGTAACATATGATGGCACTAACGCAAGTGAGATGGTTGGTTTTTGGATGGTTGAGAATGCACAAAACAGAAATGCTTTTACCGATCGTTCATACCTGGCTCCTGTTGGACAATCACAGATAATTCAATACGAGGAAAAAGGGTTTAAACTAACACAGACAACAGGCTGGTAAGAATTCATTTTTTATTAATCGGGAGTCTACAAGCTCCCGATTTTTCTTTTCTATAATTCTTGTAAGCAATGAAAAAGCTACTCTCCTTCTTTACTACTGTCATATTGCTGGTTGGAATAGCGTATTCACAGGACCCTATCACTTTTGTCCATCTCTCCGATACCCATATTGGCAGCGCCACCGGTGCTGAAGATCTTCGGAGAACCGTCAAAGACATCAATGAAAATCCAACAATCCAATTTGTTGTTATCTCTGGTGATATCACCGAGTTTGGATCGGATGAAGAAATTAAATTAGCCAAACAAATTCTCGATAGCTTAAATAAACCCTGGCACATTGTGCCCGGCAACCATGATAGCAACTGGTCTGAAAGTGGCTCCAATACATTTAAAAAAATATTTGGTAGTGAAACATTTTCTTTCAAAGCTGGTCAATACCTTTTTCTCGGCACTCACTCAGGACCCAATATGCGTATGAGCCCCGGACAAATTCCGCGGGAAAATATTGTATGGCTCGATTCGATTTTAAAAGTTGCCGATGATAAGCCGATCATTTTTGTCAATCATTATCCACAAGACTCTTCATTGAACAATTGGTTTGAAGCCATCGACCGGTTGAAACAAAAAAATATTCAATTGATTCTTTGTGGACATGGTCATGCTAATCGTCAATTAAACTTTGAAGGCATTCCAGCAGTAATGGGCCGTTCCAATCTTCGGGCAAAAAAAGAAATTGGCGGTTATAATATTGTAACGATTAAAAACAACACCGTCAGCTACCGGGAAAGAACACCCGGCGTTGAAACAAAACCAGCCTGGGCCACTGTTGAAATAAAAAACCTTGACTTCAAAAATTCAACTGCATCGTACTATCGTCCCTCGTATGACATCAATAAAGCCTTTCCCGGTGTAAAGGAAAAATGGACCTACCAGGATAACAGCGATATTGGTTCGGGGACAGCCACTAACAATAAGTTGATATTTGTTACCAATACAAATGGCGAAGTAGTAGCATTGAACAAAAAGAATGGCAAACCCGTTTGGAAATATTTTACCCAGGGTAAAATATATGCCATACCTGCTGTAAGCGATAATATTGTTGTCACCGCATCGTCTGACAACTTTATTTATGCATTGGATGCGAAGAAGGGCAAAATGCTATGGAAGTTGCAGGCAGAAAAAGCAGTATTAGGAAATCCGCTGATCAGGGATGGTGTAGTGTATATCGGCGCATCAGACGGGCATTTCCGTGCTATTGGTTTAAAAGATGGAAAGCTTCACTGGGATTTTAATGAAGTAAAAGGCTTTGTTGTTACCCGGCCACTCATCTACAATAATCAAATCTATTTTGGTTGCTGGAACAATGATTTTTATTGCCTCGATATTACTTCAGGCAAGCTAAGATGGAAATGGAATAATGGAAGTTCGGGAAGGATGCTGTCTCCGGCAGCCTGTTTCCCCGTGGCAACCGGCAGCCGGGTTTTTATTGTTGCACCGGATCGATATATGACATCATTTGATGCCAATACCGGCGATGTGATCTGGCGAAAACAAATGCCTGACTTACGGGTGAGAGAATCAATGGGACTTTCAAAAGATAGCAGCCTGGTATTTGTAAAAACAATGGATGGAAATGTGTATGGAATTTCTACATCAGCCAATGAAATGTCACCGGTTTGGAAAAGTGATGTTTATTTGGGTTACGAAATCAGTCCTACCGCCATCATAGAAAACAACAATATCGTTTTTGTTCCTACACAATCGGGAACAACGGTTGCGATTGACAGGATGAGCGGAAAAACTTTATGGAAACATAAAACATCCAATGGTTTAATCACCAATTTGCTACCGGTCGCCAACAATCAACTCCTTGTAACAACCATGGATGGTAAAGTTTCCTTATTGAAATTTTAAAATTATCTGAACTGAATGATAGGAGATAAATTGGATTTATGGGAAACGGAAATATCCTCTTAATCCCATAAATCTACCCCACTCACGGTTCAGACTTAATATTCTAATTGTCCAAACACACCATTCTTATAATCCGCAATAGCCTGCTCTGTTTCTTCCTGTGTATTCATCACAAAATTATCTTTCGCTGCAACGGGTTCATCGATAGGTTCAGCCGATAAAAAAAGAATTGTCGTATCTTCTTCCGCCGACACCAATATTTCCTCATTATCTTTTTCAAACACTACAAGCTGGTATTGATCGACTGTCTCCTGGTTTACACATAATTTTCCTTTAGCAACGTATAACAAGGTCCAATATCCCGGTGTGGCATCAAACTGAACTCTCCTCCCTTTTTCTATTGCTCCGGCAATAGAAACAACAGGTGTAAAACTTTTTAAAGGTCCTGTCTTACCATCATAACTTCCACTGGCGAGACGAAGCTGCACTCCTTCCTGCTCCATCACTATTGGTTGTTCTTCCTTTGAAACCTGCTGGTATGAAGGTTCGTTCCATTTAAAAGCCCTGGGTACATTGATCCAAAGCTGTATGAACTCCTGTACACCACCTTCCTGCAACATTTTTTTTGAAGGCCCCTCACTGTGCAGGATGCCTTTACCCGCAAACATCCATTGTACCTCGCCCGCTTTTATAATAGCGTCATGGCCAGCACTGTCTTTATGATAACCCTCGCCCTGCAACATAAAAGTAACAGGCGCAAAGCCCCGATGCGGATGCGGGTGAATCCGAAACTCCGCACCTGCTTTTACCGTTTCTGGTTTTAAATGGTGTATAACAATAAACGGATTGGCGAAGCGAAAATCCTTATGCGGCAGCGGTTGTAATACTATTTCTTCTTTAGTAATCTGCTTTTCCCTGCCTGTGAGAATGTGATCAATTTTCTTTTGCATAAACAAATTTCTCGGAATGAATAAATATCTTATTAAAATTGTCCTGCCGGCCTAATTGTCATGCTTCGACAAGCTCAGCATGACAATTAACTGACAACTACTTTCTAATTTAACACACCAAATTTGCCAGCCTGGAAATCCTGTATCGCCTCATATATTTCCTCCTGCGTATTCATGACAAACGGACCGTAGCTGGCAATTGGTTCATTGATGGGCTCACCGCTGAGCAATAAGATCACACTATCTTCTTCAGCTTTGATAACAATTTCTTCGCCGTCATTTTTAAATAAAACAAAACTATGTTCAGCAGCTTTTTCGCCGTTTACTTCAATAGCCCCATTGATCACCAACAACGCCGTGTTGTGTGTTGCAGGAATACTTGTTGTCACTTCACCCTCCTTTTTCAATTTTATATCAAAAAGATTAACTGGTGAATAGGTGCTGGCCGGGCCTTTTACATCTCCTATTGCTCCTGCAATGACATTTATTATTCCTGCGCCACCGGGCAATTCTATCTTGCCCATTTGACTGGCTGTGATGGCCTGGTAATGAGCCGCCGTTGATTTATCTTTCTTTGGCAAATTCACCCAAAGCTGTACCATTTCAAATGGTCCGCCTCTTTTAGAAAATTCCTCTTCATGGTATTCCTTATGAAGAATACCGGCGCCGGCTGTCATCCATTGCACATCACCCGGATTAATCACACCAATGTTACCCGTGCTATCATGATGAGCTACACTGCCCTTGTATGCTATGGTCACCGTTTCAAAACCTTTGTGCGGATGCACATCAACGCCCCTGATTTTGTTGGATGGGCCGAAATCATATTCAGCATTAAAGTCCAGCATCAGGAAAGGGCTAATTCTTCGCTGATCAATGGAACCGGGTATATAATTGAAAACCCTGAAACCGTCACCTACCATACCCGGCCTTGCAGCCCGTGGAACTATTTTTTCGATTTGTTTTTTCATTTTACTCCTTTATTTTTTAAGTCATTTTTTTACTGTACCCGGATATTCAAACCGGCATTTTTCAAGGCATCATCTATTAGCACAAATGAAAATTTTCTTCCGGCTTTTTCTTTTTCCAAAATATCATTGATCGTATTGTGCAATGTTATTTCATCATTGCCTTCAACCCGGGTGATTATTGTATCCAGGTTCTGAAAAGAGAATAGCTTCCTTAGTTTCTTTTCCTGGGCATCGCTCACGTCTTTTGTCAGCAGGACAATGTCAATTTGATATTGCTGAAATTTTGTGATAGCCTCTTCATCGCTGAATGCCTCCACTCCGCTCCATTCCTCGCTTGCGCTAAGAATGCCAACTGTTTTTTCAACCGCTTCTTTTGTGTTGCCTACAACCAGTATTTCTGTTTTTTTCATAAATCCTCCTTAAATGAGGCACAAAAATACCGGCTGACAAACCCGTTCTCCAATAATGTAGATTAAGTCAAAAACTTAATGTAGGTTAAGAAAAATTATCGGTCTGAAACCGGCAGTTGTCTTTGCGGAAATAAGCATAGAGATTGTTGAAATAGTATCATTAAAAAGTGCAAAAAGTACTGCTTAACCAAACGAATGCGTAGCTCGTATAAATCGCTAAGCCTTGAGGCATCCTGTCGAACTTTGGTTAAAGGGGGTAATAGGAAAGTGAATTAAATCAAGCTAAAATTGGATTATAATTAATAGCAAAAGGGTGCTTATAACTTTGCTACTTCCGGTATTCAACAAGCCGATTAAATAATACTCATTCCGAATGAATATTATTTAACTGCTTTGTAACAAACCTGCATAACCCCAGAGTGGGATGTCTTAACGCCCGCCAGTTTCAAATTTAGCCTTGTATTGATCTCCTTAAACAATGGCTTACCCTTTCCAATGATCACGGGCATTATAGCAATTCTGAATTCATCGATTAAATTCAAATTCATAAAGGTGGAGATCAGTGCCGCGCCACCATATAGCCAGATATTTTTTCCGGGTTGTCGTTGTAACTCGCTGATGGTTTCTGCGATATTGTCTTTTATGACTATTGGATTGCCGTCAAATTTATCTTTTGATGAAGAGAATACATATTTCTTCATGTTGTCTAAAGCCCCGTAAAAACTCTTTTCAAAATCGGAGTTGCTGTCGGTAAGATTGTAACTGCCCCACATCTCATAACTCACCCTGCCATACAAAACGGTATCAATCTCCTGGAGAAAGTCAGTTAGTTCTGAGCCACCCTCCTGGTCAAATACAATCCAGTCTATTTCACCATTTGGTCCTTCAATAAAGCCATCGAATGATGCGGCGAGGTTTAGTATTATTTTTCTCATCTCTTAGTTATTTTAAACGAGTTTACCCTTTCTACCGATACATCATTTAGTGTTTTTTCCCAATGGTCCGCTCAGCATCTTACTCAAAAACTCCGGCGTCACTCCGATATACGAAGCAACATATTTCTGCGAAAGGCTTTGTATCAGCGAGGGATATAGTTGGCAAAACGCATTGTATCGTTCTACCGCCGGCAAACTGAGATTGTTAACAAGCCGATGCTGGTAAGTGGCTAGAGAATTTTCAGCCAGTATCCTGAAAAATCGTTCAAACTTGGGTACCCGTGCATAAAGCTGGTCAAGATCCGGCTTTTGCATTAAAATGATCTCGCTGTCCTCAATGGCATCAACAGTTAAGGTGCCAGGCTGCTGTTTCAGAAAGCTGTGCATGTCACCTATCCACCAACCGGAAGGAGCAAATTGCAAAATATGTTCAAACCCATTTTTGTCGATAGAATAAAGGCGAAGCAACCCTTTTGTTACGAAACTGGTAGTTGAATAAACATCTCCTTCCTGGAAAAGAAATTGCTTTTTTTTGATCTTTTTAAAGTGAAGCAGGGATACAAAATAATCTTCTTCTTCCGCAGTAAGCTGAACATGACGGGCAATATGCTTCAATAGTAATTCGGTTGTCATCAGGTTGAACAATATCCAAAAATAGTTAAACACGAAACAGTATTGACCAACTGATCTATCATTTATAAGTAGGCTTTTTAGCCAATTCAGGATATTCATTAAAAAATGAATAAGGATAGGCCGACGCTTCCATTCCTCTTTTTTTATTGGGCTGGTTGCCCATTGTCCAGTTTAATGAACCACCTTGCTTTAATGAAGAATGACTGATCCAGTTCGTGGTAATGGGTTTACCATTCCATTGCAATGATTGCACATATTTATTGTCGTTACTGTTGGTTGGCGCATTGATCACCAGTTTTTTGCCGGTAGACAAAGTGATCGTCATTTTTTTAAACAATGGCGTCCCCAACACATATTGATCAGTTGCGGGACAAACGGGATAAAAACCCATAGCTGAAAATACATACCAGGCAGAGGTTTGTCCATTATCTTCATCACCGCAATAGCCATCTGGGGTAGGTTTGTATAATTGGTCCATTGCCCGGCGTATCCAATATTGAGTTTTCCAGGGTTGACCGGCATAGTTATACAAATAGATCATGTGTTGTATCGGTTGGTTGCCATGGGCATACTGTCCCATCTTCATGATCTGCATTTCACGGATCTCATGGATAACACCACCATAATAACTTTCATCAAAGACCGGTGGCATGATGAAAACGGAATCCAGCATAGCAGCAAACATCTCATTGCCACCCATTAATTTTTTGAGTCCCTCAATATCATGAAATACGCTCCAGCTATAATGCCAGCTATTACCTTCGGTAAAAGCATCGCCCCACTTGAAAGGATTAAACGGGTTTTGAAAATTACCATCTTTGTTTTTGCCCCTCATCAGTTTTGTTTCCGTGTCAAAAAGATGGCGATAGTTCTGCGATCTTTTTAAGTACAACTCTATTTCTAATTTGGGACGTTTTAATGCTTCGCCCAGTTTGGCGATCGTGAAGTCATCATAAGCATACTCCAATGTCCTGGCTGCATTTTCATTTATGTTTACATCATACGGAACATACCCGAGGGTATTATAATACTCTACGCCTTTCCTTGCAACTGCTGTTAACGGTCCTTCTGTATTGGCATCTTTCAACAAGGCTTCATACAACGTATTAATATCATAGCCCCGCAATCCTTTGATATAGGCATCCGCGACTACTGAAGCAGAATTATTGCCGATCATTACATTTCTGTATCCCGGGCTTGACCACTCGGGAAGAAATCCTCCTTCTTTGTATGCATTGATAAGCCCCTGTTGCATTTCAAGATTGATATCAGGATACACAAGATTCAGAAATGGATATAAGGCCCGGAATGTATCCCAAAAACCGGTTCCTGAAAATAGATAACCCGGCATTACCTGGCTGTTATAAGGACTATAGTGCATCACTTTTCCTGCGGCATCCAGTTCATACATTTTTTGCGGGAAAAATAAAGTGCGATATAAGCAGGAATAAAACGTACGAACTTGCTCAATAGTTCCACCTTCCACCATTATTTTACCAAGCACATTATTCCAGCTTGCTTTTGCCTTTTTTACTACCTCATCAAAACTGCTGTTTCCCAGTTCTCTCTTCAAATTAATATCTGCCTGTTCAAAGCTGATAAATGAGGACGCCACCGACATATTTATTTTTTCCAGCCGGTTGGTTTTAAACTGAACAATGGCGCCGGTATGATCTGCAGTATATTCCAAGGTGTCCTTTGCAAGATCACCTGCATACCAGGCATGTCCCACTGCAAAAGGTTTATCAAAATAGATGACAAAATAATTTTTGAAATTGGATCCTGCTCCGCCACTATTTTTGGTGGTATAACCGATGATCTTTTTTTCAGCGGGAATAATTTTGATATACGAACCCTTATCAAAGGCATCTATTACGATAAAGGAACTATCGGATTTCGGAAAAGTGAACCGAAATTTTGCAGCTCTTTCAGTAGGTGCAATTTCGGTAGTCACATCATGGTCGGCCAGGTAAACACTGTAGTAATACGGTTTTACTATTTCAGCTTTGTGAGAATACCAACTGGCCCGGTCAGCCTGTTTGAATTTAAGAGAACCTGTAACCGGCATGATGGCGAACTGACCATGATCGTTCATCCAGGGTGAAGGTTGGTGTGTTTGTTTAAATCCGTTTATCTTATCGGCTGCATATGTGTACGTCCAGCCATCACCCATCTTTCCTGTTTGCGGTGTCCAAAAATTCATACCCCAGGGAACTGCAATAGATGGGTAAGTGTTGCCATTCGATAAGGCTGGTTTGGAATCGGTGCCCATCAATGGATTTATCCATTCAACGGGGTCACTTACACGGGTGACTAACTGGCTTTTTGACTGGATGAATAAAAAGGTTAATACAACCAGGAGAACAAGACTAGGCTTCATAAAAATATAGTGTACTGCTTATAAAATGTGTTTAGCAAACAATTGCTTCAAATATAAAACTAAAACGGTTTAGCAGTACTCTACGTTGATCCTCTCTGGATAAGTTGTGGACGAAGTTTGATGCGCTGAACCGGGATCCTGGATGTCCTCCCGCGGTCTAGCTGGCGGATAATAAGCTTGATTGACTGCCTGGCAATTTCATCGATAGGTTGCCGGATAGCTGTAATACCGCCGGGGAATAGGCGAAACAGGTCGTGATCATCAAAACAGATCATAGCGATATCTTCGGGCATCTTCAATCTCATTTGCTGGATGCATTCCAACCCAGGGATTCCGAGGTAATTCGTTGCAAAGAAAATAGCATCGGTTTCAGGCTTCGCTTTTAAAAACTTTTTTAGTTGCCTGATAATATCATCCTGGCTTGTACCGTAAGCTATCTCCAATATTTGTTCATCAATTTTTTTAACCTTCCTTTTTTTCAATGCATCTTTAAAAGCCAGTTTTCTTTCTTCCATTTGTACCAGGTGCAGATCCACGGTAACAAAGACAATATTTTTATATCCCCTTTCAAGCAAATGATTCATCCCCATCATCATTCCATTATAATTATCTACCAACACACGGGATATATTGTCGGTGGGAAAATAGCTATCTATTAAAACCAGGGGTTTATTGTGTTTGGCAATGGCATCTATTTCTTTCTCCATTCCCTTAGCAGGCGTGATGAGGTATCCGTCGACCTGTTGTTGGGAAAACATTCGCAGAATGTCAATTCCTCTTTTCGCCTTATTTTCCGTGCTGCTATACAACAGGCGATAACCAGCCTTTTCCGCTTCTTCTTCAATAATGTGCGCAAGCATTCCAAAGAAATGTCCTGAAATGCTCTCTACAATAAGTCCGAGCATTTTCGACTGACCGGTGCGAAGGCTAACGGCTACCTGGTTGGGAACGTAACCCAACTGTTCGGCAATAACCTGAACTCTTTTTTCAAGATCTTTGCTTATCCGCATTTCGGCCGCCCGTCCGTTCAAAATAAATGACACCGCTGACGGAGAAATGCCTGCTTCTTTCGCAACGTCTTTCAAAGAGACCCTTTTCATTTGTTAATTTTTTAATCGATAAGACATATTGATTTCATCCTAAGCATTTATATAGCAGTCATAGGTAGGCTGAACTTAACCCAGGCAAAATTTATCACCCAAAAAATAAATAAGCCAACGTGATGGCGGTAATGATACAAACAAGATCGGCCAATAGCATAGCGCCGATAGAATATCTTGTATTTTTAATGCTTACCGATCCAAAATAAACAGCCACAACATAAAAGGTAGTATCGGCTGCTCCCTGAAAAATTCCTGACAGCTTGCTTGCAAATGAATCGGGTCCAAATGTGGTCATGGTACTAACCATCATACCTCTTGCGGCGCCACCACTTAAAGGCCTTATCAATGCAGTAGGAAGTGCATCTACAAATCGTGTATCCCCGCTAAACATAGCAAAGAAACTTTTCATACCCGATATCACTGCATCGAACGTACCGCTTGTACGAAGCATACTGACAGCCACTAAAATTCCCAATATATATGGAATGATCCTTATTGCCGTATCAAATCCATTTTTTGCACCCTCTACAAAAGCAGAAAATAAATCTATTTTTTTATACAATCCGCCTAAAATGATCAGCAGAAAAACAAGCAATATCAGGCCACTGCTGAGCATACCTGAGAATGATTGGATATCTGGCGCTTCCAATCTGGAAATATATAATACCAGTAATGCAATGATAGCCGAAATGGCCAATACCCATGTTATAATCACAGGCTGAAATAAATTTATCTTTTGCCTGAACGAAACGATGATCATGGCAGCCATTGTACCAACAAATGTCACGATCATACAGGGAATAAAAACATCAGTAGGATCAGATGCATGTTGTGCAGCTCTTACTGCTATTACGCTAACCGGTATTAAATTTAACCCCGCCGCATGCAGACAGAGAAACATGATCTGCGAATTGGAAGCAACATCTTTATTAGGATTAAGCTCCTGCAGACTGGCCATTGCTTTAAGTCCAAAAGGAGTTGCAGCATTATCAAGCCCCAACAGGTTGGCCGAGAAATTCATGATCATATGACCCATTGAAGGATGGCCTTTAGGTATCTCCGGGAAAAGTTTTGAAAAAAAAGGCCCGACTATGCGGGATAAAACTCTGATGCCTCCTGCTTGTTCGGCAATATTCATAAAACCAATGAACAATGCTAAAACGCCTATCAGCTTTAAACATATTTCAACAGCTACCCAACATGTTTCTATAATGCCATCAACTTTTCTTTCCAGTTTTTGCTGAACAGAAACATATGTATAGACTTTTATATTAGGGTTTGCCCCCTTAATGACGTTTACAGAATCATGCGACAAATCATCGGTAAGTAAAACTGTTGCTTTATGAGCGGAATCTTTTTTAAAATAACCGAACTCTCTCAAAGACCCGACATATTGGGGAGAAACATTTTGATTTTGCGGTGATCCAATCGTGACATAATAAACGCTGTCATATTTATCGGACGACTTTCCTACAACCATTCGGTTAAATATCTTCTCATCTCCCCGCAGCATTCTAAAACCTGCCACCAAAACAGCAATAATGATAAAAGCCGACCATATCCTGCTCAAAGCCATATTGGTTTTTCTTTTGTAATTTTTAGATGTAAGTGCATTTTAAAAGACTGGGGTTGAAGGTAATGGAAAGTTTGATATTATGTGCCAGCCTGCCCCCATTTCACCTATCTTTGCGCCCCGAAAACAATTAGCAGTTTGCAGTTGGCAATTACCATTAATCGCCATCAACTACAAGCTGAAAATTTTTTAAAAAAACAATTGGCGAACTGCCAATTGCAAACTGAAAATTTTTAGAAAAAATGGCTTTACAAGCAGGGATTGTAGGATTACCAAATGTGGGAAAATCGACCTTATTTAATGCGGTGAGTAATAGTGCAAAGGCACAGGCAAGCAATTATCGTTTCTGTACCATCGACCCCAATGTCGGTTTAGTGGATGTTCCGGACCCAAGACTGAATAAACTGGCAGAGCTGGTAGTGCCTAACCGTATCGTTCCAACCCAGATTGAAATAGTAGATATCGCCGGGCTGGTACGTGGCGCCAGCAAAGGCGAAGGTTTGGGAAATAAATTTTTGGGGAATATCCGGGAGGTGGACGCCATCATTCATGTGATCCGCTGTTTTGAAGATGACAATATTTTACGTGATGAAGGGGCCATCGATCCGGTTGGCGATAAAGAGATCATTGATACCGAATTACAATTAAAAGATCTTGACAGCGTAGAAAAGAAAATCGCCAAAACAGAAAAACAGGCAAGAGTTGATCCAAAACTAAAACCTGAGTTGGAAGTTTTGTTGCGTTGTAAAGAGCATTTGGAAAAAGGTCAGAGTATCCGTGAGCTGGATCTGTCCAAAGAAGAAAAGGTAGCCATTGCAGATCTTTTTCTTTTAACTGATAAACCTGTTTTGTACGTCGCCAATGTGGATGAGCCTTCGATGCATACCGGCAACAAATATTCTAACGCATTGAAAGAAGCCGTAAAAAATGAAAGAGCTGAAGTGATCATCATGAATAATTCCATTGAGGCACAAATAGCAGAGATGGAAAACCCGGAAGACAAGCAGCTGTTCATGGAAGAATATAAAATGACCGAGCCTGCGCTTGACAGGCTGATCCACTCCGCCTACAAGCTTTTAAATCTCTACACCTACTTTACTGCCGGCGTACAGGAAGTAAGGGCCTGGACCATACACGAGGGCTGGAAGGCGCCGCAGGCTGCTGGTGTTATCCATACCGATTTTGAAAAAGGATTTATTAAGGCGGAAGTGATTGCCTACAACGACTTTGTGCAATATGGCTCGGAAGCTGCTGCCCGTGACGCGGGGCGTTTACGCATTGAAGGAAAAGAATACATTGTGAAAGATGGTGACGTGATGCATTTCAGATTTAATGTATAAGTCAGAACCACGATTTGGAGGATTTTAATGGACTATTAGGATGTTCTTCCACCTTGTTCATCTCCTTAGAAAAAATTAATTGAATAAAAAGCCCCGGATTGCCGGGGTTTTTAGTTCATAGGTATTTTCTTTTAATAACACAAATTATCAACCAGGTACTGCGCTTCATCATAAGTGAGCCAGTAATCGGTAAGCTCACCACGGATAATACTGTTATTGGAGCGATTATAAAACTCCATATGCCCCCTCCTGCTCAGGTCACCATAGATCACACTGCCTTCATAAGGTGTAAATCCGGTGGTGGATCGGATGATGGTATAACCGTTATATGTTTCGACAACAAAATAGGGACAATAAGAATCACTGTACACTACCTCGCCTCTTTCCTTACTTAACCAATAGTCCTGGTCGTAACTGTAATCTCTTTTAGAACAGCCAACAAATATTACCGCTGATAAGATTAATAATGCTGAGATAGTAAAAAACTTTTTCATGGTATTTGAGTTACGGTTAATAATTTTAAAATATGGCGTTAATTAATGTCTTAGTGATAAGACTATGCGATGTGATACAAGGTTGATAGAACGCTTGTTAAAATGAATTAAAATTCCTGTCCGGTTATTGGATACCTGTTAAAGAATTTGTACAAAGTTGTTAAGACATCCATTATATTAGTTGTATGAAATACTTACTACTGACACTTGCGCTGCCTTTTTTGTGCTTGACAAAAGCCCCCAAAGAATACTATCTTCTCGTAGGCACTTATACCGGTGGTAAAAGTGAAGGTATCTACGTGTATACGTTTAACAGTGACGATGGAAGTTTCAGGGAAATAAGCCATGTAAAAACTTCTAATCCCTCCTTCGTTGCTATTTCTCCTGATAAAAAATTTGTTTATGCCGTGCATGAAAACGCCCAGGGTGGAAATGGCGGGGAGATATCAGCGTTCGCTTTTGATAACTCCAAAGGAGAGCTTACTTATATCAACCAGCAAAAAACCGAAGGTGATCATCCATGTTATGTGGAGGTAGATAATACCGGTAAATGGGTTTTTGCAGGCAACTACAGCAGCGGAAGTTTATCCGTGTTGCCGGTTAATACTGATGGCAGCCTGGGCGAAGCGACCAGCCATATCAATCATACTGGTTCTGGAAAAAATAAAGATCGCCAGGAAAAACCACATGTGCACTGCACACTCATATCACCGGATAATAAATGGCTTTTTGTTCCTGACCTGGGTATTGATAAAGTGATGATCTATGGCTTTGATGATAAAACCGGCAAACTCACTCCTGCATCAACACCCTTCGCCTCGTCCACACCTGGTGCCGGTCCACGACATTTCACTTTTCACCCCAGTGGAAAATTTGCTTATCTCATCGAAGAACTTTCCGGGCATGTTGTAGCCTATCAATATGGAAAAGGTAAATTAAAACAACTGCAGAGAACAAGCACAGTGCCCCGTGGTCAAAAAGGTTTTGCCGGCAGTGCTGATATACATGTGTCGCCTGACGGCAAATTCTTATATGCCTCCAATCGCGGCGACTTCAATAATATTGCCATTTATAAAGTTGATATCAACACAGGAAAGCTGAATATAATCGGATTTCAGTCAACACTGGGAACTGCACCCCGTAATTTCAATTTTGATCCTTCTGGTAATTATCTGTTAGTAGGTAACCAGGGCAATGATGAGATCGTAATTTTCAAACGAAACCTGAAAACCGGCCTGTTGACAGACACGGGGAAACGCATTGAAGTAGGCAAGCCGGTTTGTTTAAAATGGATACCAAAAGAGTAGTTGCCATTTATCGGCAACTGGTAACCGGCAACCTTATCGTTCACTGGCCGTTGTTTTTTAACTCCGCCATGCGGCTTCTTGATTTGTTAAAGACATTTCGTCCTTTATCGATGCCTTTGCGCATTTCCTTTTGCTGCTCCGGCGGCAGATGAATAAAGTCCTGGCATTCTTTGCTGCAGCAGTTTTCATATTTTTCCCGGCATTCATCACATTGAATGAACAAAAGATGACAGGCATCATTAATGCAGTTGACGTGTGTATCCGCTGGTTTACCGCATTGATGGCAATTAGCAATAATCTCATCGGTGATCCTCTCGCCCAGGCGCTGATCAAAGACAAAGTTTTTCCCGTGAAATTTATTTTCCAGTCCTTTTTCTTTTACCTGGTTGGTATAGTTGATAATACCGCCTTCGAGATGAAAAACATTTTTAAATCCCTTGTGCAGCATAAATGCTGAAGCCTTTTCGCAACGGATACCACCCGTGCAGTACATGATGATATTGCGATCTTTATCTTCTTTCATCATCTCAACCGCCATCGGTAATTGGTCCCGGAAAGTATCACTGGGTATCTCAATTGCCTTTTCAAAATGTCCTACTTCGTACTCGTAGTGATTTCGCATATCAATCACCACGGTATTGGGATCGGCAGTCAGTACATTGAACTGCTCTGCATTTACATACTTACCTTTATTATCCATGTCAAAGCTGGGATCATGAATACCGTCCGCAACAATTTTGCTCCGAACTTTTATGTCGAGAACATAAAAAGATTTTCCGTCGTCATCCACAGCAATGTTCAGCCTGAGTCCGTTTAGCGGCTGAATAGAATACAGGTAAGATCTAAAAGCCTCGAAATTGGCAGCAGGTACGCTTACCTGCGCATTGATGCCTTCATGCGCCACATAAATGCGACCCAACACGCCGATTGCACTTAACTGGCGGTATAATTCGTTCCGAAAATTTTCGGGCTCCTGTATTTTAAAATAACAATAAAATGAAATAGTGGTGCGTGGTGTTGGATCTTGCTTAATACGATCTTTTAGCTCCTGCCGGGAGACCCGATTGTGTAATGCCATAATTCTTGAAATTTGACCCCGCCTGAAGCGGAGAATTCTATTAATTGGTCAGTTGCAGGCTGAACCAAATTTCGGGCGCAAAGATAAGGAAGATAACGTTACTGGTTGCCAGTTACCGGTAAACCAGAAACTGGTAACGGGTAATTTTATTTAAACTGCACCTTTCCTCCTATTATGCCACCAAAGCCAACCCTTACGCCAAACTTATTTCCCAATCCTGGCTGGTAAGCATTGACAAAATCAACCCGGATCACTTTAAAAATGTTCTCAAGGCCAGCAAATATCTCCACATAGTAGTTATTGCTATTTACGTAAAATGTATTAGCGCCACCAACGAGATTCCATTTGAGCTTATTAAAGAGGGGAATTTTATTCGTGAGCAATCCATTGAAATGATGTTCCGCATGGCCAAACGCATAGAATTGTTCAGCATTGCTGTATCGATAATACGGCGCCAACTGGAAACTGTTCAGGTACTTAACATTATAAAAAGTCTGGCTCCCGTTAAAATGTTTGAGATCAGGAATGAAGACGCTCTTATCATTGATAAACCCACCCATACCTAACCTGTATTTGAATTCTCCACCCATTTTAAAATTCATCTTATCGGCTACCGTGAATTCCCATTTATCAAAATTGACATCCGATCCAAAAAGATCCTTAAATCCTCTGGTGTAAAAAAGGGATAAAATGGGTTTATTGGAACCCAACGGCATTTTTCCCCATGGATATTCAATAAATCGTTGGCCGGGTTGCCAGCTTACACTGATGCCTGCTACCAATGCCTGGTGTTTTTTAAAAGGCAACAGGGCCAGCTCATAGGGATGATTGGGTAATAAGCTATCTGCTTTGTTGAAGAAAGAATAGTCTGTTGTGTTCATCAATGGCAACCGGTCTTCATAGCTAGCGTGAACATTAACACTGAGGCCACTTTCCAATTTGTTGTTATACTCGATATGCCCAAACCAGTTTTCATACAGCTTCATGTAATTCTTTTTCCCAAATAACGTATACGCTGCATTGGTTAGGGGATCTATTGGATTATCATGGTTAAACTGTGAGAGACGTTTGCCACCGGACAACTTCAAATATCTTTCGCGATAACCATGCTTTTTGGGCTTAATCATAAAATCAGCATAGGAATTCAAATGTGAATTGCTAAACCCATACCTCGTATTCCAGTCGAGCTGATAATTGTACTTACTTTTAATATGAGAGTACGAAAAGCTTTGTTCAACATTTATTGATACCCCCTCCACAGTATTGTATTCAACCTGGGATATCAGCGGCTTGAGTCGCCAGTTCAATGTAGATTTTCTGCCATACCAACTATGTCCTTGTCCTGACCAAAAAACACCTTCCACCGAAATCGGTTTTTGATTTTTTCGCAACGAATCAATCGACCGTTTTGACCGCAGGGAATCACGCATCAATTTTGAAATGCTGTCTTTAAAAACAAAATTTCTTTTTTCATCCGTTTCCAGCGCAACAGGCCTGATGGCATTCCAATAATTTGAATCCTTTTTATTAAATGCAGTGTCATACCGCATAATCGTACGGCCAAAATGCTTGCGGGCAAAGCCGGGATTAATGTTATAGTCAGAATAAATATTGACAAAGTTGCCGGTGATATGAAAGCCAAATTGCTTTATAGCTACATACATTACCTGGCTTTTTATTTTCCAGATACCCGGCTCCACCGCAACATGAAGTTGTGTAATTCGCATGGTATCCAACAACTCCAGCTGATTTTCTTTGGTAGTAATAAGATCTGTACTGAAAATGCGCCAATCATTTTCAGTAATCTGAATGGTGCCACTGAATAAGGGTTCATTCTTTCTTCGGGGTATTACCCGGATCGTATTGACCATTTCGCCATCTTCCACAAAACTTCCTTCATACTTGTACCGGTAGTAATTCAAAGCTCCATCAGCAATCGGAGAAATAAATCCCCTCGGATTAATGTTATTGTCGAAAACTGAGACATTGTTTTGATAAAAATTGATAAAGAAAGGAAAGCTTAACCCATAACCACCACCGCTTTCGCGGGACGAAATGACCCGGTACTTTATATTATTGGGCTGGGAGAAATCGACCTGCGTAACCGATTCGGATAAAAACAAAATGCCTTTCCCCAATGAATCGAGTCCGTCGTTAGCATCCCGTTCTATTTTTTTTCCAAATATTCTTTTGGGCATAGCGCCTGAACGCATCAGGCCTTTGATGTAAACATTTACAGAAAAAGAATCAACCTGGTTATTATAATAATTTCTTTTTTTTATTGCATTCCGGATGATTTCGTAGGCGGGGTCCTCTCCTTTTTTAACAATCACCTCGCTCAATGTAAGTTCCTGTATTGATAGTTTAAAATCGACTATCTGATCGCCATCCGCCACGGAAATTGTTTTCTCCTGCCGGGCATATCCGACATACTGGGCTACCAGCGTATATTGACCTGCGGCCAGTGAAATAGAATACCTGCCTGAGCTATTGGCATTGGTGCCCTTGTTGCTTCCTTTAATACTAACAGACGCGTAGGGTAACACGTTACCTTTTTCATCAGTAATCACCCCGGCAACTCTGCCGGCATTTGAAGAAAAACAATAAAACAGAAAGAGAAAAATGAGTAGAATTGGTTTCATACGCAGAATAATGAAACGAAAATACTCCTGCGGTTGTTACAAAAAACCCAAAGTGTGCTGCCGTCAGAAGGAGGGCTAGGTTGTGGAACGGGTTGTTTTGGTGCTGCGTAAAAAAGTTCCGCTCATAGCTGCAAAGCCGGCTACAAGACCACCGATAAACCCGGTAATAAGTATTAGCAGAAATGAATTAGGTCCAATGCCGAGCAATTCTCCTATCCTGGCGGATAATATGCCATCATTCTCGATATCAATCCAAAAGGAAAGTCCGCTCCACAATAATAAAACACCGCAAAACGCTGCTAAAAACGAAAGTCCTGCCTTTTGTATCACCAGCAGTCCTACAAGAAAAGCAGCGATAGCAATGCCCCACCATGGCAGATATAGTCCGGCAATAAAGGATAGCAATGCGGTTAATATGAGTGCGGCTAAAAATTTCATCTGTTTATTTTTTATTGTTTAATTAGGTCAGAACTTGTCCCGAACTAGCTTCGGGATGGAACGCCTCTAACATTCCTCCCGTGTGTCATCAATTAACATGGGCGTTTCATATGATTAATAAAAACTTAATAATGATAATGCAAAAAAAATAATGGGTGAATATTAGCCTTTCTCAAACTTCATAGTCCACTTTACTTTTTTGTCCAGTGCGTCAGATTTTTTCATGACCCACAACCGATAATATTCACCTTTAGCCCAGGCGCTAACAAAATTATCATAGTAACGGCTACCGGGGTTGCCGCTTTGCCCGCCAGGATATACACCATACGCTTCTGTAATGGGTGTAAGGTGCACAATCATTCTCCAGCTTGGCCCGTTGCTGTGTGAAGTGGCGTTGATGATCTCTTTGCCACCACCGTTCTTTATACCGGTAACAGCAAAAGGTAGTGCGTTTGCCCGCAACATATGATAGATGGTGGTATTTTTAAATTCGGCCCAGCCGAGTTTATTTTCCTTTTCTTTCGAAAGTAAAAATGGAGCGGCTAATTTGAAACTTGCAGTTATTACATCAACAGCGGTTTCTTTTTGTGGTGTGCTGATATCATCCGCATATTGAAACAGGGAATCCTTAAGCAATCCATCAATTAAAGTAGATTCATGAGGATAAATGGGATCTTTTGCTTTAGCAAATTCATCATGCCAGACTTGTTTTTCAAGACTATCCATCCATACATCAAAAATAGTGGGAGCTTTTTCCTCCGGATTGTTTTCAAGGTTCCAGGTTTTGAATAAGTCCAGCAGTCTCTTTTCATCGCTGTTCAATTTTGTTTCATCGATATGAGTCATTAAAAAAGGTCGAATAATTTCCGCCTTCGTGTTATAATTATTATTCTGCAGCTCCATCATGTCCTTAGGGACTATTTGTTGCATATTGCTTAATCTTTTATTAATGGCATACCCCCTGTAAACTGCATAATCACCCGGAACAAAATACGGGTAAGCAGAATCCGTTGCCAATTGATTGGCACTGCTGACAAAGCCTTTTTCAGGATTGACGGAATGCGGGTTTTCTTCCTGTGGTATCATTCCCTGCCAACTATAACTATCATCTTCGCCGGGCATTATGTATTTACCTTGTTCAGGCCAGCGCAATGGTATTTCACCTTGTTGCCAGATCGCAATATCACCTCGTTTACTGGCAAAGACAATGTTTTGTACAGGGCAGGTAAAATATTTTATTGCCGCGGCATAATCGTCATAATTTTTTGCCCTGTTCAACCACCACCACATCAGCAATTCATTGGAAGGATCATGAGCTTTCCATCTTATCGCAATAGCTTTATCTGCCGAACTCACATTGGTAAAACTTTTATCATACATAACCGGGCCAAAAACAGAATAAGCTACGGTGTCATAAACTGAATGACCACCCCTTACTTTTATTTCTTCAATCCGGAGCTTACTGTCGGTCCATTGCCCGTTATGCCAATACTGCTGCTTTGAATCGTCTTTAAATTTTATTTCATAGAAGTCCATGACATCAATTCCTCCGTTGGTAAAGCCAAAGGCGATACTATCATTAAATCCAATGACCACGCCGGGTATGCCCGGAAACGATGTGCCATACGCATTAAAGGAAGGCGTATTCATCTGCAATTCATACCAAATGGCAGGAACAGTGAGATCAAGATGGGGATCGTTGCACAAAATAGGAAAGCCACTTTTGGTTTTGATGCCACTCACTGCCCAGTTATTGCTGCCGACTCCCGGTGTAGGTTTATCTGTTTTATTTATTTCCAAACTGTCCTTCTCCTGAAGGTAGACCGAGTCTGAATTTGAAGGAGCTATTGCGTTAACGGAAGGCAACGGATAAGATGTGCCTTTGGGAATAATGGGATTTAACGAGTCCTGTGCGTAAGGAAAAAGCATTTTCATTTCTGCCTCTGAAAATATTGTATGCAGGTTGCTATATTGAAAATCGTTGGCATAACCGTAACCGGCAAGTGTTTTAGTCATTTGTTTAATAAACAAGGCTGTCTTGAGTGTTGACCATTTTTCAGGTTTATAATCCAGCAGTTTGTACTCAATTGGCAACTCACTCTCCTTCATATTTTCAATAAAAGAATTAATACCGGCAGTATAACTCTTCACAGCTTCACGGGTATTTTCATTTTCTTCGAAAGCTTTTGCCATATTTTCTGCGCCATATGTCAGGCCCATGCGACGTTGTTCCCTGTCATAGTTAATAGCTTTTTCGCCAATTACTTCACTTATCCTTCCAGCCGTGGCTAAAGTTTGAAACTCCATTTGCCAGAGACGAAATTTCGCATGCAGGTAGCCTTGTACGAAATAAGCATCGTTATCATTATCAGCAAAAATGTGCGGAACCAGTCTTTCATCAAAATAGACAGCCGTTTTTGCATTTAAGCCGGTAAACTTCAGGTCTTCATTAAAATCATGATCGGCAGCCTCCGCATTTTGCCAGAAACCATGTTGTGGACTGAGAAACTTTCCCATCGGGGGAACTGAACCCCATTTTTTATTGAGCGCAAATACAAGACCTGCTGTAACAACAGTGGAAATAACAAAGGGGATTATCCTCATAAGCAATCAAATATTCAGAAAGATAAAAAAGAAAAAATGGATAGTTAATTTATTTACCAACAAAAAATGTTCAGGGTAACACTTCGAAAAGCAAAAATTGCGTCTTCTCTTTAGCGTTAAAATTATTGTCCGTCACCAATACAAGACTCCTTCTTCCGTTTGGAAGTATCGGGCCGAAGGTTACTCCCTCTACATTGAAAATATCCAGCTTCAATGTATTGTTCACATCCAGCAAAAGTTTTTTTTGTATAGGCCTCCTGGCTGGCTGAACTTTCAACGAAGGTAATTCAGCAATATTTTCGGCACCTGTCGCATCTGCCAGGTATACTTTTATGTCGGTCGGTATTCTTCCGGTAGAATAAGCTCGTTCAATAACGATAAACTTTTCATCCCCGAGATAAAGGATGTCGGACACGCCATTTATTTTAAATGCCCCGGGAGGATTTGCCGGGTAGGGTACCGCATCGATTTCATACGCATATTGTGCCACTTGTTTTTTTGAAGACAGATCAAATTTCAAAAACCTTACCCAGGAGGTGGAATCGCCAAGACCCGCTTTTGATGCATCTTCGTACAAAGCTTCCTCAACACATACAAATAAGCTGTTGTAATCTTCAGCAAAATCCAAACCTTCAAACACACTGTTGTGACGCGGACCTTTTTCAACAGCCTGCAAATGCATATTACCTGGTAACGGCAAGCTATCAATATACCGGCCATTATTATCCATGATGACAATATCAGGTTGCTGGATATCCTGCACAGTATCCCGCACCCTTCTTTGTCCTTCGCTTCCACGGATAAATATATTATGTATGGGATCAAAACGCATCGACTCCAGGTCAGCCGAGTGAGGAAGATCTTTGGTAATGTCGGAATATAGAACCCCTCCCGGGTTTAATATGGGCACCATCCCGGTAAAAACAACGCTGTCGATGCCATTTTCATTCAGCAAAAGCTTTGCCGTGTAAAACCTGGCCGGACCTTTTACTGAAGGATCATCACAAATCATGTAGTACACATCCTTCGCTTTATCATGGTCAATACCTGACAAACCTCCAACGACTGTGCCCTCGTATTCGATACCATTCGGAACGACATATTCATTCACAAACTTTAGTCCGCTGATAGTGTACTTTGATCGTGTTGATGAGATTTTTTTGGAGGAGGTGCAGCTACTGATGAAGAGAATGCCAAAAGAAATAACCCAATAGTTCCGCATCAAAATAGTTTTAGCGTCAAAACTACGATGCCAGTCCCATTTTTCTGCTACGCCCAGAAATGAATTAATTTCAGCATTTACAGTATCAATTCAGATCTAATGGCAGGAGAACTGTCCATCATACAAAAACTTTTAATCGCCAACAGCAGCCCTGAGGCAAAGGCCGCTCACCAAAAATTTGTTCCGGGAAACGAAAAAACATATGGCGTAAGAATGCCATACCTGAATGAATTAGCCGCCCGATATAATACAGGCGGATTTGCTCTGGTGGAGGAACTCTGGCGAGCGGGAGCTCTTGAAGAAAAAGTATTAGCCGTAAAAATTTTGGGGAAGATTGCAAAAAAAGACCCGGCCCGTTCGCTGCAATTGGTGCAGCTGTTTGCAGACAATATTGGTAACTGGGCCGTTTGTGATGCGATAGGTATGCAGGGACTAAAACCGATACTTAAAACACACCAAAAAGAAATATTTGAATTGGCAAAAAAGTATAACCAGTCTGCTGATTTTTGGCAAAGAAGACTTTCGCTCGTTTTAGTCGAATGGTACACGAGATTCAAAGAACTCCATCCACAAATTAAAAAACTGGTGAAGGCCCTGGAAGATGATAAAGAATACTATGTAAAAAAAGCTATTGTATGGATCAATAAGAATTTAGAAAAAGGAAAGTAAGATTATGAACCTAGATTACTTCTTCTAAAAAAAATACTCCCCACCGAAGTGGGGAGGCTGGGGAATCTCCAAATCACCGTTTATAGAGAGAAGTTTAAGGTAAGAGGATGATGGTCTCTTTGTTATTCCATTTCAGTAATGCTTTATTATCACAGTCGCCATTATTAGGATAGGTGTAATCCAATAAAAATTCATAAGAGCCGATTGTCATTTTCAATGTTCCTTCACTTATCCAGGCGCAGCTAACTTTTTTGATGAGTGCATCTACTGTTTTGAGAGTAATCACTACACCGTTTTTGAAAGTAGTTTTTGATTCTCCTTCGATGGAATAAATATCGTCGGCTATTTCTGTGGTTGCAGCTCCAGCTATTTGTGTAACATACTTTGTTTTTTCATAGGTGTAACCACGGCCGTTGGGGAAGGTTACTTTTCCGCCTGTTACAACTACTGAAAATTTGATGTTACCATTCTCGCTGAGGTTAGTGATTACTTTAGTTCCCTCAACTTTCACCCGGCCTACCTGGAAGTCAACTAACGTGATAGTGACCACTGATCCTGACTGGCGTAAAGGACCTGTGAAATGCAAAACAATTTTTCCCTTTCTGAATTTAGTATCAGGACAGATATAGCCTTCGCCAAAATCGATCGTTACAGTTTTAGGATAAGTGTTATCATCGGGGGTAACGGTTATCACCGCATTAGCTCCGATACGTACACGCAGTTTCAAAAAAGGAAATGGACGCAGTCCTTCTGCACGGCCTGCACTCAGGATGCCTTCTTCATCAGCAGCAGTCATGCTGATATCCTGTACGTCATCATAGCTGGCTTCGGCTTCCATGCCTTCAGCAGAATACTCGGCTGCTTCTGTTTCGGACACGGCAGGACGGGATGGCTGGCTGGCTTCTTTTTTACACGCAAAAAAGAAAATACTTAGGGAAAGAAGGATGGTGGCTAAGGGGAACCGGTTAATGGTCAAAAGCTTCATATAATTACTTTTAAAAAGTTTTTAATTATTACTGCATCTTTGGAACTGCTAAAAGAGACAAAGTTTAACGCGGCCTTAATTTTTTTATCCTTTCTTTTGAATGAAGCAGATAATTGGCTTTATAAAAACGTATTATTACGAGGTAAATAAACCCGTTCTTTTAACTTGTACCGTTTTCATAGCGTTGTTCACCGGGCTCAACTATCACTATCATTTCGAGAAAAGACTTATTAATCACGAAACAATTTTTTTAAATAGTTTCATTGACCAATTCCTAATTTACCTCCTCGCCTTCCTGGTTCCCTATCTTTTTATTGCAATGCAGGAAAAAGATAAAAAGTTCAAAAACCCCTGGTTATTGACCTGCATCGTTTTGTCACCTCTATTGTTTGCGATAAAAGTGAGAATGAATACAGCTATTTTTATCAGCACAGATCCGCAATGGAACAATTACTGGAACGATATCATTTATTGGCCTCTTCGAATGATTGTGTTAGTGGTGATGTTATTTATTTGCAAGCAGGTATTTCACAAAAAGGAAAAAAAATTCTATGGTCTTTCAGACAAACAGCTAACCTATACCCCTTACCTGATAATGCTGTTGGTGATGATGCCGTTGATCGCTGCTGCATCAACGCAACCTGATTTCCTGGCTACATATCCCAAAATGAAAACAGTGCTGCCATTGCCTGCGGAAGCCAACCCCGCATGGTTCTATAAGCTTTTGTTTGAACTTTCTTACGGCACTGATTTTTTTTCGATCGAAATTTTCTTTCGTGGTTTTCTCATTGTTGGTTTTATAAAATGGGTCGGCAAAGATGCTATTTTGCCCATGGCTTGTTTTTATTGCTCTATACATTTTGGAAAACCTTTGGGCGAATGTATCAGCTCTTATTTTGGGGGGTTATTATTGGGCATCGTTTCGTACAATACAAGATCTATTTATGGAGGTTTAATTGTACACTTAGGTATTGCGTGGCTAATGGAATTGGGCGGTTATATTGGCAACCTCACGAAATAGTCGGTTACAGTTCAAAATTCTTGTACCGGTATCCTGCCGACATTCCATAAATGGCGATGCCGGTCAATTAACAAAGTAAAAGACCGGCATCGTGTCAATCAATTACTACAAGCCTGTAAGCCGGATCCTGTTTTCCGGCTTGAAAGCCGGAACGGTTATCATTTATCTGTTCCGAAAGTTGCCTCCCGGAATCAATCTGCCTACCCATCAGCATCGGACGAGCCGCCCTCAATCGCTGACCTATGTGGCATTTCAGCATGCAAGGTTTACCCACCAATGATGTTACCACCACCAGTCGTGAGCTCTTACCTCACGTTTTCACCCTCATCCGCCTGCGGCGGACAGTTATTTTCTGTGGCACTATCTGTTTCGCCGTGATTTGTGTCGCCACAAGCCACCTTGAACCCGGCTCTTCACCGGTGCATTGCTCTGCGCTGTCCGGACTTTCCTCCTCATTCTACATGAAGCGATAACCCGGCTTGTAGCAAAAAATTTCAAAGATCAATTGCAAAAATACTTATAAGTTAGAAACCTGCGTCTATAGATTAAAAGAGAATTAATACTGGAAGAATATCTCCGTAGCCCCATAACCAAACTGTGGATGATACTGGTTCACAAAAGATTTAACTTCTTTTCTCAAACGAAGCAAATCATGAATCTCGTCTCTTAATCTTCCGGTTCCCATACCATGCACAACGGTTAGTGACGGCTGCATATGAGACAAAGCGAGATCATAATATTTTTCAAAGGTCTTTAACTGCAGGCCCAGGATTTCGTAATTACTCATGTTTTGCCATTCATCCGTCAACTTTTCAGCATGCAAATCGATAACTGTTCGGGGCGACTCCAGATGCTGTCTTGCTTCTTTTGCATTATACACTTTAAATCCTTTGGCTGCCAGCTTTCCCAATTCTATCCTATCCTCAATCAATTTATCAGGATACTTATCAAACAATTTGTAAGAAAACGTGGCGAGGTTTTTTTCTTTCACCTCTTCAATCTTTGCAAAAAGCTGTTTGGCTTTAAGCTTTACCGACGACTCATAATAATCAGCCTTCTTTTTATCGGGTTGAATCAGCGAAAACTCGAAATCAAAAGAAGGGTTATCATTCATGTCTTCAAAAGGGATATCATGGAGATAAAAGTCTTCAAACGGATTGATCCGGTTTTTTAAATCAAAATCTGTTTCACCAAAAAAGCTCAGCTTATAAATAAAATTATATGGCGTCTCCGTACGATTGACCAAATGAACTTTTAACTGCTCCACCACAAGATCTCCAAACTCATCTGTATCCATAACGGGCAAGAAAGTAAGCCAAACACCATCCACGACTTTTTCAACCTGTGTCGGCTTTTCCCGCTTCACATCATCCACATATTTTTTTTGCTTTTTTGGCGGCACAATTTTTTTCTCCGTGAATCGCTTGAAATAAGGAAAATCAATTTGATCCATATAAACAGGAAATCTCACGCCTCTTATTTCCACCATCGCCATTTTCTCATTGATGAAATCGACAATTTTTCCTTCTTCATTGGAATGCAGTACCAATACAATGTCTCCAACCTGGTATTTCATGCTGCAAAGATAGGAAGAGGTGAATAGTGTGCGATGAATGCCTTTATCACCTATACACCGGCAGAAGTTTGTAGCGCCAGTTTACTATTGCGGTAACCATAGAAGAAGTAAATAACCAGTCCCAGTAACAACCAACCGAGAAACCATGCCCAGTTACTCTTGGTCATACCTGTTAGCAAATAGAGACAGGTAGTAACACCCATCAAAGGAATAAGGGAGAATTTTTTTATAAAACTGAGTACGCTTAATACAATACAAATTGCCCAAAAACTGATAATGGATATTTTAGGTGTTGCCAGGTCCATAAAAGAAGCATCACCTGCTATGTAATCCTTATTAGCGGAAAAATCAAAATCAAATGCATCTTTAAAATATCCCTTTCCATACTGTACAAAAAGAAAAAGGGCCAGGGCAATGATAAGCGGATAAATAAATTGCCCGTTGATGTAAGGCATGTTAAATCTTCCGGGTGTCTTTTCTTTTTGCGGAATTAACAACACGCCCCCGCAAACAAGTACAAAAGCAAACAGGGTCGCAATGCTGGTAAAGTCAAGCACGAAAGTTTTATCGGTAAATAAAATCGGCACACCAACCACAAGACCTGTCACGATTGTTGCAAAAGAAGGGGTTTTGAATTTGTGATGAATTTTTTGAAATACCGGTGGCAGCAGACCATCGCGGCTCATGCTCATCCAAATACGTGGCTGCCCCATTTGAAAAACCAATAGCACACTTGTCATCGCAATTACGGCGCAAATCGAAACCAGTAATTGCATCCAGCCGATATCCAGGTTTTGTGATTCAAAAATAAAAGCCAACGGATCTCCTACTCCATCGAAATTTTTATAATGCACGGCCCCCGTTAACACCAATGAGAGTAAAATATAAACAACGGTACAAATGACAAGCGAATAGATCATTCCCTTAGGCAGGTCACGTTGTGGGTTTTTGCTTTCCTCCGCTAAAACACTTACGGCATCGAACCCAATATAAGCAAAGAACACACCACTAACCGCCGCCATAACGCCACTGAAACCATTAGGCATAAATGATTTTATCCCTTCATCGTTTGCAGGCTCCCAGTTAAACGTTAACCCGTTTGAAAACACTAAAGCGCCACCTACCAGGATCACCAATGCGACAATAGCAAGTTTTAATATCACCATGGCATTGCTGAAGTTTCGACTTTCCTTTATTCCCCTGTAAACAAGATAAGTAATCAGCAGGTTGATAATGATGGCGGGCAAATCAAAGATGATCCGCAATCCGCCGATCATGGGCGCCGAATTCCAGGCATTTATCAATTCCTGGTTGGAAGACCCCTGTGTAATAGCTTTATGGGCTTCTATATAACTCGTAGCGAGATAATCCGGAATGTGAAGATTTATTTTATGCAGGAAAGAGGTAAAATAATCACTCCAACTAAAGGCGACATATATATTCCCTATGGAATACTCCATGATAAGCGCCCAGCCAATGATCCAGGCAAATAATTCACCAAAGCTGGCATATGAGTAGGTGTAAGCACTTCCGGCGACTGGTATACGACTGGCAAACTCTGAATAACAAAAAGCGGTAAAAGCACAGGCAATTCCTGTGATAATAAAAAGTACCACCACTCCGGGACCTCCTTTAAAAACAGCCTCACCCAAACTACTAAAACTTCCGGCGCCAATAATGGCGGCAATGCCAAAAAAAGTAAGATCTCTTACTGTTAATACTCTTTTTAATCCTGTGCCATGTCCCTCTTCACTGCCTTCAGCTAATATCGATTTGATCTCCTTTTTCCGAAACAAAGAATTTGCCATCGCCGGTTTGGTTTGAAGCCCTCAAAATAGGTAAAAAAATGATTTGGACTAGTGTTCGTATGAATTATGCGTATAAACGTGGTAAGATAATCGGCCTTAAGACGATTGTTAACTTATTCATCAATGTTCCCGTTGCACAAGAAACTGCGCCAGTTCTTTCACCGGTTGTTTACGTGCCGACAATACGGCTATATCTTCCAGGTGATTGAATGCCTCATCTAAAAACTGGTTTTTTAATTGCAGCGCCCAATCATCCACTTTACAATCATGAAATAACTGTAACACCCTGGCTACTTTGTCATCCGGGTTATTCTTCATCAATGACAGCAGCTCTTTCAATTGTGACGATGTAGCTGTCTCCATCGCATGAATCAACAGGAAGGTTTTTTTATTGGCCAGGATATCGCCGCCCACTTGTTTACCGAATTTCTCCGGGTCGCCAAAACCATCCAAATAATCATCCTGCACCTGGAACGCAAGGCCGAGTTTACGACCAAATTCATACAACAGCTTTTGATTTCTCTCCCCGGCTCCCCCTAAAATCGCTCCCATTTTTAAACTGGCAGCCAGCAATACGGATGTTTTTAATTCAATCATCCGCAGATACTCATCCAGGCTAACGGTTTCTTTCGCTTCAAAATCCATATCGAATTGCTGACCTTCGCACACCTGCCTTGCCGTGAGATTATAGAGCCCGAGTATTTGATGAAGAAAATTGACATGAATTTTGTTAAGATGGTCGTAGGCGACGACCTGCATCACATCGCCGGCTAATATCGCAGTGCTTTCGCCATATTTTTTATGCACGGTTTCCATACCCCGCCGCAGCGGGGCTTTGTCCATAATGTCGTCGTGAATAAGCGTAAAATTGTGAAACAGTTCAATGGCAATAGCTACTTCCCATGCATCAGGTTTTATTTCATCAAACATTTCATTGCCCATGAGGCAAAGAACCGGTCGAACCCGCTTGCCTCCCATTTTCAGGAAATAGTTATTCGCTTCATAGAGCGTAGCGGGTTCAGCAGGAAAAAGAGATTGATCGAAATAGCTGGTAAATTGCTGCGATAACTGTTCAAATGAATGCATGAGGCGAAGATAATGGAAGATTTTTTTCTATTATGGGATCAGCGAATACCAACCGCCCGTTTTGTATCTTCACGGCCTTTGAATATAGAACCGTATGAAAAGACCAATACTACTATTACTTTGTTTTAGCTTTTTTATTTTCTCCACCAATGCACAGGACTCACTGTTGTGGAAGTTTGCGGCCCGGTCGGCCATCTATTCGTCGCCGGTAATTGATGGCGGCATTATTTATTTTGGAAGTCATGATTCCAGTTTTTATGCCTTGGATAAAAATACCGGCGCCCAAAAATGGTCGTATAAAACTAAAGGGCAACTAAAATCGCAGCCTTGTATTTATAAAGGGACCGTTATTTTCAACAGCAGCGACGGGCTGATCTATGCGCTTGATAAAAACAATGGCAAACCGGCCTGGCAGTTCAAAACCAAAGCTGAAAAAACCTATGACTTATGGGATTATTATCTTTCATCGCCCGTGGTTGCTGAGGACCTGCTTTACATCGGGAGCGGCGATAGTTGTGTATATGCATTGAAAGCGGGAACCGGCAAGCTGGTTTGGAAATATAAAACGATGGGCATTGTGCATGCGGCACCTGTTATTGCCGGTAAAAAATTGCTGATCGGAAGTTTTGACGGCAATTTTTATGCACTGGATCACAGGACCGGCAAGCTTATTTGGAAATTCAAAACCATTGGGGATATTAATTTTCCAAAAGGGGAAATAGCCAATGCCGCCGCTGTGTATAAAAACTCGGTTATTTTCGGGAGCCGCGATTATAACATTTATGCATTCGATATAAACTCAGGTACCGGCTTATGGAATATGAAAGAACGGGGAAGCTGGATAGTCGCCACTCCATTCGTTCACAACGACGCCATCTATTTTGGAACATCCGATTCGCACCGGTTTTATTGCATGGATGCAGGTAACGGCGACATCAAATGGACGCTGCCTTTAAGTATGAGGGTTTATGGCCAGGCGGCACTGAATAGGAATAAGATATTTTTTGGATGTTTTAATGGAAAACTGTATGGTGCGGACCATCAATCAGGAAAGGTAGAATACCTGTTTCAAACTCCTGAAAGCCGGGCAAGGTATAACAGCGTTTATACTGACAGCGATAAATTCAAAGACGACTTTAATCTCTATGGAAACAATATGGAGCAATCAGAAAAAACGATACTTGGGTTAGGCGCCATTCTTTCATCGCCGCTAATCGAAAATGACAGCCTTTATTTTGGGGATGCGAATGGTTATTTTTATTGTATAAAGCTGAAGTAAAAGTTCTCTTCCTTTAAAATCTAGTATGATTAACCACAAACTACTGCGGTTAGTATAAAAGAACAGAAACTCACTGAAGAAGACTTTGACATTCCCAGCGACTTATAAAAAATAAAATTTTTATGCCCAGAAAAGGATGGCTTACTCTTGTAGCATTTTTTGTAATATTCTTTGGTATTTTATGTGGCGGGCCCAAATTAACTGCCTTTCTCTTTAGAAAGTATAAGGAAAAAATCGATAAAAATGGGGGCTATTGTCAGGGCCCAGGTATACCTAAAAAAAACTCACAAAGGAAAATCCACTTATTTTAGATATTACTATAACAATCGGGTGTATCAAAACCATGAGCAAAGTACCAGTATTTATAAAGCCGTTGAAATCGGAGACAGTATTACCATTTTAATTGATAGCACCAAGCCTTCAGACTCTTATATAGTCAGTATAGGAAGTTATTAAACTAAGCTACACTTGACAGCACTTTACTTTAAAACACGTCCCATAGATAAGTGACACCGCATCACGGCAATAGAATCTTCAATAACCAAGCGATTATGTCCGGGCTTTACCTTAGCGCTTCTTTTTTCTTTTGGGTCTTTTTATTTCCTCAATGTCTTTACTTTCTATCGCTGTTTCAGAAGATAATACCCATTCATAATCCAGTTGCCGTTTGATAAGATTAGCGGCAGCCACTTTTATTCGCACTTTATCGCCCATCCTGAATTTTTTACCGCTGCGCATTCCCACCAATGCATAATCAGATTCTACATGACGAAACTCATCATATTCCAATAAACTATTGATGCTTACCAGACCCTCGCATTTATGATCAACTGTTTCCACCCAAAAACCAAAACTGGCAACACCGCTGATAACGCCATCAAAATCTTCGCCGAGGTAGTTACGCATATACTGCACCTGTTTATATTTATTGGCAGATCGCTCTGCTTCCATAGCGGCTCTCTCCCTTTCGCTGCAATGCTTACATTTTTCTTCCAGCTTTTTGTCAATTATAAATTGGCTATCGAGCACTTCCTGCAAAATGCGATGCACCATGATGTCGGGATAGCGGCGAATGGGCGAAGTAAAATGGCAATAGTGTTCAAAACCTAACCCGTAATGGCCTACATTTTCGATTGTATACTTTGCCTTGGCCATAGTACGGATACCTAATTGCTCCAACACATGCTGCTCAGGCCTGCCATGTGCATCTTTCAGCAATTGATTAAACGAAGCGGCGATTGCTTCCGGTGAGGACGAATCAAACTTGTGACCAAACTTATTGGCGAATGCTATAAAGGGCAATAGTTTCTCCTCATCCGGTGTATCATGTATCCGGTAAGGAAATGGCAGTGGCTTCCCCTTTACTTTTAATTTGGAAATATTCTCCGCCACATATCGATTGGCCAGCAGCATAAACTCTTCGATCAATTGGTGCGACTCTTTGCTCTCCTTTACCATGATGCCAATCGGGTCGCCTTTTTCATCCAGCTTGAAACGAACTTCCTGCGAAGAAAAATTGATAGCGCCTTTATTGAATCTTTTCTTACGCATTTTCTGCGCCAGTTCATTTAGCAACAGAATTTCTTCTGCATGATCGCCGGCCTTTGTTTCAATAATATCCTGCGCTTCTTCGTAGGTAAACCGGCGGTCAGAATGCATGATTGTTCTGCCCAGCCAGTATTGTTTTACTTCAGCTTTTGAGTTGACCTGGAAAATGGCGGAAAAGGTAAGTTTATCCTCATTGGGACGAAGCGAACAAAGAACATTGGAAATATGTTCGGGCAACATGGGATTCACCCGGTCAGGCAAATACACGGATGTCGCTTTTTGATAGGCCGCTTTGTCCAGCGGGTTATCTGCCTCTACATAGTGGCTTACATCCGCTATATGCACACCGATTTCGTAAAGACCATCCTTGATTTTTTTTACAGAGATCGCATCATCGAAATCTTTCGCATCTACAGGGTCAATCGTAAACGTGAGAATATCCCGGACATCCCGCCGTTTTTTTATCTCCTCCTTACTAATAGTATCGGGTATGCGTCCTGCCACTTCCAGAGCATCATCGGGGAATTCCAGCGGGAAGCCGTTGTCCAGCAGAATTTCCTTCATAGCAGCATCATTGCTGTTTTCGGGATCCATCACTGTCACAACTTCCCCAACAGGCCGCTTATCACCTTTTTCCCAGCGTACCAATCTCACTACTACCCGATCCTTATCCTTCGCCCCGTTGAGATTGCTCAATGGAATAAAAAGATCAGGCATTGGCTTTTCTGTATCTGTTACAAAAAAAGCAAAGTCCTTATTCAGTTGTATATGACCGATAAATTCGGTACGTTTTCGTTCCAGCACTTCAATCACTTCACCCTGCATGCGGCGGCCAAAGCCGCTTTTTATTTTTATCCGCACGGTATCGCCGTGCATCGCCGTATTAAAATCCGATGGGCGAATCAGTACATCGGTTTCCTGCTCCGGTACAATGACAAAGCCCATACCTGAACGGGTGATATCAAGCTTGCCCTTGAGGGTTTTGCCGGAAGAGGAATGATCTTTTTGTTTTTTCCTGGATGAATTTCTTTTACCCATAAATTAAATTTTTGCTGCCCTGGTATTTCGGATAAAATCTATCACGAGTTCACCAAACCGCTTTTCCTCATCAAATAAAAAATGATGCCGGACAGGAATTACAAATAAAGGCAGGTCGGCAATTTCCGTATTGAATTTTTCTAAACGTACAGCATCTTTTTCAGTTGTCAGGATAATTTTATCAACGGCTTCAATGGCTGCAAATTTTTTCCTGATCTCCTTCAGGTCATCAATGGTAAAAATGCGGTGATCGGCATATTGCAGCATATGATAGGTCTTACTGTGTTTCTCCAGCATCGATTTGAGTGGCCTGGGGTTGGCAATGCCGGTGACCAACAAAATTTCGGTGCTTTCCATGAAATAAAAACCGGTTTTATTTAAAATATGGTATGGCTGACCATACTCCATGGCAGCAAAGAATATGGACTGACCTTTCACCGGATTTATTTCGTCAATAATTTTTTGTTTTTCAGCAAGGGTAAGTTCAGGACTGCATTTTGTCACGACGATAATATGGGCCCTTTTATACTCCGACTTGAGGTCACGCAGATCACCTGTCGGCAAATAAAAATCCCGGGTAAAAAGATTAGTGTATTCGGTCAGTAAAATATTCAGACCTGCACTTATGGTCCTGTGCTGAAAAGCATCATCCAGGATGATTACTTCGGTTTCCGGCTTGTCGTGCAATAGCTGCGGAATTGCAACCAGCCTTTCCTCGCCAACCGCTACCGGCACATCAGGAAATTTATGGTGAAACTGCATGGGCTCATCACCAATATCAAGAGCTGTTGATCTTTCATTGGCCAATGCATATCCTTTTGTTCTTCGTTTGTATCCCCGGCTCAATATCCCAATCTTAAACTGATCCTTTAACAATCGAACCAACCATTCTACCATAGGTGATTTACCCGTACCACCCACTGATAGATTGCCGACGCATATCAACGGTAACCCAAACGATGTGCTGCGCAATAATTTTTTATTGTACATCCAGTTACGGACTGCAATGACAAGCCAATAAATCAAAGCGAATGGCAATAAGAGAATGCGAAAGGACTTGAGAAAAAAATTAGAAAACATACACGTTATACGGTGTGATACAAAGATCTAAAGGTAGGTCAAATTCATGTAGCCCCTCAATCTTATCAAGTGGCTCAAAATAGCTGAAACCTACTTTAATGCAATCGGGCCGGCAATGTGCCAGCCATTTATCATAGAAACCTTTACCATAACCGATCCGGAATCCTTTTTTATCAAATGCCAGCAGCGGAACGAAGATCATATCGATTTCATTGGCGGGTAAAAACTCCGCAGTCTGCGGTTCATAAATATTCAATTCTGTTTTGGCAAATGGTGTATCGATATCAGTGATAGCGGCGTACATGACACCCGTAGTAAAATCAGATACGGGATAACAAATTTTCATCTCCGGATTTCTAAATCGGAGAAACTCGGTAAATAAATGCGTATCAGGTTCATGATTTTCTTCGATGGGCCAGTAAGTGAGCAAGCCATCAATAAATGGCAGGTCGGCGGACTGGAATTGTATCAAAAGCAGGTCATCCAGTTTTACCCTTTCTTTTTCTGAAAGAGTCAATCTCTTTTCTTTATATAGCTTTCTTGCTTCCTTTTTTTGCATTACTTATTCATTGACAAAAATGGAAAATATCGTAGTGCCGTAATTTTTTTCATTTTTATAAAAAGGAAATTTTTTATAGTCATTCCGGGGCGTATGCTCCAGCACAAACCAGCCACCTGGATTGAGCAGTTGCTTTTCAAATATTTTCCTGGGCAGGTCATCAATGGTAGTAAGTGCATACGGCGGACCAGCAAAAATAAAATCGAATTTATCTGTACATTGATCAATAAATTTAAAAACGTCCATCTTCACTGTTTTCAGGTTATCGATCCTTAATTCGCCTTTTGTCTTTTTGATAAACTCATACATGGCATTGTCCTTCTCCACAATGGTAAGATCTTTTGCTCCTCTTGAAGCGAGTTCATAACTGATACTCCCCGTGCCACCAAAAAGATCAAGGGTTTTCAATTCTTCGATATCAAGCTGATGTTGCAGGACATTAAAAAGACCTTCTTTCGCAATATCCGTCGTGGGCCTTGTGTAAGGCATTTTGGAAGGCGGGTTAAACTTACGGCCGCCATGTTCACCGCCTATAATTCGCATTTAGCTAAATCGTTGAGTGAGGTAAAAAAGTGAGCGGGATAGCGTAACTCTTCTGCAGGTGATATTTTCCATTCAGATTCCCTGAACTGGATATGCAGGAAATATTGATGCAACTCTTTATACAAAGTGGATTCTTTATCGATTAAACCAGACAGGTATACCCTTACTGTCTCTTGCGAAAAAGAAAACTGGCGGCAGGTATCCAGCAGGTAATAAATAAAATCAGCAGGTGTTGAATAAGGGAATGTTTGCGTGAGCAACAATTTATTTCCCCTGGTAACAACAAGGGAAAAGTCGTCGGTGCGAAAGTCTGCAGCAAGCGATCCTTCGAAATCAGTAGTGATGATGTTCTTTATACCTATTGTGTAGCTGTGCCAGTAGTTGCCTGTTTTAAAATGATCGTAGACCCAGTCATACACTTCTTTTGGCACCGCATATACGTTGTGCATTTGCCAACCGGAAACGGGCTCGTTGACAATGGCATCTTTCCCGCTTATTCCAAACATGGTTTGAAGCATAAGCTTTGCATCATCTTTGTCATATTGATCCATCGGCACCATAATGCTCTGCAGGTAATCATAGCAAATAAAGATGTTTTGATAAGCATGACGGAGCTCAGGATGCTTCATATAAATTTCATCCAGCGTAGATTTATTTATCTCCGTATCGGTGTACCAGCTTAGTTTGTAAAGCTCACCGCCATGCGGGGAAGTAATGGCAAATCCAAAATGTCTTTCACCCACCCTGATCGATAAAACCTGTTGTCCGGCCTCTGCCCCTTTTTCTGATATGATATGATATACCTGTTTCACTATTTCCCTTTTATTACCTGCAATGATATGCAAAAATAATTATTGTAGGTTTGCCGCCCGGCTTTCCGAAACGACGACATTCGTATGGCAAACAGTATTCCAAATACAGATTTACAGGTAGAAATATCCAATAAACAAATATTAAAGATCGCCTTGCCTATTGCTATTGCTATGCTCGTACCCCAAATCAATTTTGTGGCGAACACGGTTTTTTTGAGTGGATTGGGTGAAACGGAACTGGGCGCTGCCGGCATTACCGGTGTTTATTACCTGGTATTTGCTCTCGTAGGCAATGGTCTCAACAGTGGCCTGCAGGCTTTGATAGCCCGCAGGGCCGGTGAAAACAGGCCACTTGAAATAGGGAAAATGTTTTCGCAATCAATTTGGATCGCCCTGCTTTTTGCAATAGCCGGTATTTTTATCACCTATCTTATTGCGCCGGCGTTTCTTTCCACGGTGTTGGCCAGTAACAGGGTGCAGCACGAAGCCATCGGGTTTATCAAGATCCGTATATGGGGGCTGCCGTTCCTGTATTTGTTCCAGATGGGAAATGCAATGCTGGTAGGCACCAACAACAGCCGCTACATGAAATATGGATTTTTTATCGAGGCTGTGATAAACATTTTTCTCGATTATTCGCTGATCTATGGTCATTTCGGAATGCCGGCATTGGGATTTAACGGCGCTGCCATTGCATCTATATTAGCAGAGGCATCCGGCCTTTTGATTGTTTACCTGATTATTTTTTATAAAAAATTTCAGCAGCGTTTTTTGCTGTTTGGTCATTTGAAATTTGACAGTAAAATTTCCGGGCTGATCTTCCGGCAATCCTCACCATTGGTGATGCAATATGTGCTAAGTGTGTCAGCCTGGTTATTGTTTTATATTCTTATCGAACATTATGGGGAAAGGCCGCTGGCGATCAGTAATACCATGCGAAATATCTTTGCTGTGTTCGGCGTCTTTGTATGGTCCTTTGCAAGTACCAGTAATGCCATGGTCAGCAATATCATTGGCCAGGGAAAGAAAGACCAGGTGTTGTTTCTTATCAGGAAAATTGCGAGGCTCAGTTTTATCTCTACGGCGAGCCTTTGCTTAGTGATTAATCTTTTTCCCGGAACTTTCCTGTTATTGTATGGTCGCGACGAAGGGTTTATCCAGGACGCTATACCGGTTATTCGCATCGTCTCGGTTGGTTTATTGTTCATGTGTATATCCACAGTATGGTTAAATGGAGTAACGGGAACAGGCAATACTAAGATCAACCTGGGAATTGAAATAGTGGCAATACTGCTGTATAGCATTTACGTCTATTTTGTCCTCCAGGTATGGAAGTTATCGCTGGTATGGGCCTGGGCTTCCGAAATGCTTTACTGGACAGTGTTGTTCATCTTGTCCTTTATTTATTTGAAGAGTGGGAAATGGAGAAAAAAGGTGATATAGATTTGAAGATATCTTTTATGGACAATTAACCTAGACCGCAAGGTCTTATCAATCCAGAATACACTATTTACTTTTTGTCTTAACATAAAAAAGTAACAAAAAAAGTCAAGGCTTCGGAAAAAATGCTAAAAATTTCCCTGTCCGGCTAAAATGAAATAGTTCAATCGATAGTACAAAGCCAGGCATTTGTGCGACTTGTGAGCTAAGACCATAGCCTGGCAATAGAACATTATTTCATTTTAACGCCTTTCAGGAAAATTTTCTCAACGCATTTTTTCCGAGGCCGCTCCTCAAAACGAGATGCGACTTAAATTAATTATTCTATATCTTTTATATATTGCCTATTCTAATCTTTTAATCTGGATAAATGAAAATATTATCAGGCATCGCTGTTCTGTTAGTGTTCAGTTCCTGTAGTAATACTGACGGCGCAGACAATAAGGAAGGTTCTATAACCGAAACTCCGGCGATCAACTATGTTGTAAAAAACACCTACCCACACGATACTACTTCTTTCACAGAAGGCTTACTGTTTCATAAAGGGCAATTATACGAGAGCACCGGGTCACCTGATGACTTGCCTGGTACTCGTTCGTTGTTTGGTGTGTTAAGTTTAGAGACTGGTCTGATCAGCAAAAAAGTAGAACTGGATCGAAAAAAATATTTTGGAGAAGGAGTCGTCTTTTTTAACGACAAAGTATACCAGCTAACTTATAAAAACAAAATTGGTTTTATATATGATGCAACAACTTTCCGGAAGCTCAGTGAATTTACTATCCCGTCACAGGAGGGCTGGGGAATGACGACAGACGGGCACTTATTGATCATGAGTGACGGAACCAGCCAATTGACCTATTTTGATCCTGGTTCATTACAGGTAAGGAAGACGATTACGGTGTCTGATGCAAGGGGATCGATTCCCTATTTGAACGAACTGGAATTTATAAAAGGATTTATTTATGCAAATGTATATACCACCAATGAGCTTATAAAAATAGACCCCGGTACCGGACGGGTCCTTGCCAAACTTGACCTTTCATCACTTGCTAACGAAGTAAAATCATTGTATCCGGGTTCTTTGGAAATGAACGGAATTGCCTATGATTCGCTGGCCAACAAAACTTACATAACAGGAAAAATGTGGCCTAAAATTTACGAGATATCTTTCGCCTATTAAAAGATCTTTTTATTTAAAATCCGACTTTATAACTCACGGCCGCACTGCCTGTAAATTTATCAATAGGCGGATTCAGTTTTTCTACTGACACATTGATTTCCTTTACCTGTGGAAATTGATGATGTACAGCATGAGCTATGGTCTGCACAAGCGTTTCCAGCAGGTCAACCGGCTTTTGCATAGTCACATTAATGATGTCGAATAGCGCTGCATAATCAATCGTGTCGTCCAATGAAAGAATGGTTCCGCTTTTGGGAACGTAACCAACCTGCATATTGACAACAAAGTCATTTCCCTTTTGTCTTTCTTCCGGGTGCAAACCATGGTAAGCCCTGAAGCGAACATTGTTGAGAGAGATGGTAAGAAGATTGGCCACGCTGCTCATTTGACAATAAATAAAGACAAGAATAGTTTGAAGCAGTTCCCTTATTTGAGCATTGAATATTGAACATTTATACCTGCCTAAATGCTCAATGCCCAATGTTCTATTTTCAATTTGTGAACAATTAATGAATTCCCTTTACACTTAAATATCTTTCCGCATCCAGCGCAGCCATACAACCACTACCGGCGGCGGTCACTGCCTGGCGATAGATCTTATCCTGCACATCGCCGGAGGCGAATACACCTTCTACATTGGTTCTGGAAGTACCGGGTATAGTTTTGATATAGCCAGCTTCATCCATGTCGATATAGGGCTTAAAAATATCTGAATTGGGCTGATGGCCGATGGCAACAAAAAATCCATTAACAGGTATCTCCAGTTTTTCACCTGTTTTATTATTTTTTATGCGTACAGCAGTCACCGTTTTATCACCAATGATTTCTTCGGTTTCTGTATTCCAGTACACTTTTATGTTGGAAGTTTTCAATACTCTTTCCTGCATCACTTTACTGGCCCGCATTTCAGACTTACGAACAAACATGTGAACATTGGTGCAAAGTTTGGAAAGGTATAAAGCTTCTTCTGCTGCCGTGTCGCCAGCGCCTACGATGGCTACTTCTTTGCCCCTGAAGAAGAAACCATCACAAACTGCGCAAGCACTTACGCCGAATCCATTTAAGCGCTGTTCGCTTTCCAATCCCAGCCACTTTGCCGATGCACCTGTTGAGATGATTACGCTGTCGGCTTCAATCCATTTTTCCTCGTCTATTTGTACTTTCAACGGCGATCCGGAAAAGTCAACTTTGGTAGCGATACCATAACGTATATCGGCTCCCATCCTTTTAGCCTGCTTTTCAAAATCGACCATCATCTCAGGCCCCTGGATGCCATCGGCATAACCCGGGTAATTTTCAACTTCTGTAGTAATGGTGAGCTGGCCTCCCGGCTGCAACCCCTGGTATAAAACGGGGTTTAAATTAGCTCTTGATGCGTAAATAGCCGCCGTATATCCTGCCGGCCCGCTTCCTATAATTAACACCTTAACTTTTTCTGTTGCCTTGTCTGTCATAATTTTTAAATATCCCTATTAAAACAATCCCTGCAAAAGAAAGTTTATTTGCCCAAAATGCCAAAATCACTAACGGTAAAATCTAAACCGTTTGTCAACGAAAAAGCCAACCCCTGTGGATTGGCTTTGCACTATTGATCATTTTAGTATTATCCCAGTTTACGATCAACAATTTCTTTGTCTATCTCTTCTTCCTTTTTATGCTCTTCCTGTAGTCGTTTCAGTTTTTTACCATAAGAAAGCCTGGTGATCAGTGCAAACAAAACAGGCACTACAAAGATGGCCAGCGTTGTCGCAGCCAGCATTCCGCCAAATACCGTCCACCCGATTGTTTTGCGGCTCTCGGCAGCCGCTCCGCTTGCGAAAGCCAGCGGCAATACACCAAGTATAAAAGCCATTGATGTCATAATGATAGGACGCAACCTCAACTGAACGGCCTGCAATGTCGCATGAACAATATCCATTCCTTTATCCACCCGTTCCTTTGCAAACTCAACGATCAAAATAGCATTCTTGGCAGCCAGTCCTATAAGCGTTATCAAACCAATTTGTGCATAAATATTATTGGTAAGAGCTGGAATAAATGTCAATGTCAAAATAGAACCGAAGGCACCAATAGGTACGGCAAATAGCACAGAAAAGGGAACGGACCAGCTTTCATACAATGCAGCCAAAAACAGGAAGACAAAGATGAGGGAGATCGCAAAGATGGTTGTTTGCTGGTTGCCTGCTGCTATCTCCTCACGGCTCATACCTGAAAATTCATACCCATAACCGGCCGGCAATGTCTGAGCTACTTCTCTTAATGCGTCAATGGCCTGACCGCTGCTGTATCCAGCTTTGGGCGTTCCATTTATTTCGATTGAACGATAAATGTTGTAATGGGAAATAGCCGCAGGGGTTTCTATCACTTTTGTGGTTACCAGCGAACCCAACGGCACCATACTACCCTGGCTGTTGCGCACATAATACTTTTCAATGTTGGCCAGCGAACCCCGATATGAGCTATCCGCTTGTGACATTACCCGGAAATTCCTTCCATATAAATTAAAGTCGTTGACATAATTACTTCCCAAAAAGTTGGAAAGAGTAGTATAAACATCCGATACCTGCACACCTAATTTTTTTGCCTGTTCCCTGTTTACATCTACCTGGTAGCTGGGAGTACGGGCATTAAAGAAAGTAAAAGCGGCACCAATCTCTGGTCGCTGATACAGTTTTCCTAAGAAATCACGGGCCACTTTCTCAAATTGCTGAATATCGTCAGTGCTGCTGGTTTGTTGAAGCTCAAATGTAAAACCTGAAGTCGCTCCCAAACCGGGAATAGCTGGCGGCGCGATGGGCAACACCCTTGCTTCTTTTATATCTGCCGTCATAGCCCGTATTTTGGCAATAACGGTTTGCACATGATGCTCTTTACCTTTTCTTTCATCCCAGGGTTTTAGCATTACGAAGATGGTCCCTGCATTGGATTTATTCGCAAATGATACGATATTCAACCCGGCCAACCCTCCTACCACTTTTACTTCCGGCAATGACCTGATGCGTTTACTGATCTCCAATAACATTTCAACATTGCGGGTTGTAGATGTAGCTTCCGGCATTTCATACGTTACAAACATCCGGCCCTCATCTTCTATCGGGATAAACCCTGTCGGTTTATTTTTAAACAAAAAGAACAATCCCACAAATAATACTACCAGCATCACCAATACATAAGGCGTTCTTCTGATCCATGTTCCTACTCCTTTTGTATAACGATAGTTTAAACGGCTAAATCCTCTGTTAAACCAGGCAAAGAATTTTTCCAGGATATTTTTCTTTGCATTTTCATCTTTCGATGGCTTTAGCAAAATAGTACACAATGCAGGCGTTAGCGACAAAGCCACGAATGCAGAAATAATAACCGATACAGCAATAGTGATTGCAAACTGCTGATATAATCTTCCAACAATGCCGGGAATAAAACCAACCGGAACAAATACAGCCGCCAGGATCAATGCAATGGCTATTACCGGGGCGGATATATCCTTCATCGCTTTCCTTGTCGCTTCTTTAGGGTTCATTTTTTCATGGTCAATATTATGCTGCACCGCTTCAACAACAACGATTGCGTCATCCACCACAATGCCAATAGCCAAAACAAAGGCAAACAGCGTGAGTGTATTGATGGTAAAACCAAGTGTGTTGAATAGAATAAATGTACCTATCAATGAAACAGGGATAGCTAATACAGGAATGAGTGTGGCCCGCCAGTTTTGTAAAAACAAAAACACCACCAGTACCACCAATATCAACGCCTCCACCAGTGTATGCACAACCTCGTTAATAGACACTTCTACAACAGTAGCCGTTTCAAGCGGTACCAGGTAATCAATGTCCTTCGGAAATGTTTTTTTCATTTCTTCCAGCGCCTTATTAACCCCTCTGTATGTATCCAGTGCATTGGCGCCAGGCGCCTGGTAGATCAAAACAAAAGCTGCAGGCTTGCCATTGGCAAATGCTTTAATTGTATAATCAAATTTTCCTAACTCTACTCTCGCAATGTCTTTCAGATAAACAATACTTCCGTCAGCAGGACGTGTGCGCACAACAATATTTTCAAATTGCTCTTGTGTATTGAGCCGGCTATCGGTAAGCACAGTGTATTCAAAAGTTTGCGTTCCTGGTTGAGGGTTACCGCCAACTGTACCGGCTGCTATTTGTATGTTTTGTTCCTGCAACGCTGCATTTACTTCGCCAGGCGTCATATTTAAAGCAGCAAGTTTTTCAGGATTGAGCCAAATGCGCATACTGAAATCATCGGCACGGGAAAGAATATCACCAACACCCTTCACTCTCGATAATGCATCTTTTACATAAATATTGACATAGTTACCAATGAATGTTGCATCGTGTGTTCCATTAGGCGAATAAAAAGCCAGTACCATCATGATGCTGGGATTACGCTTACGCACCGTAAGGCCTAATCTTTTCACCGCATCGGGCAATGAAGGTTCAGCTACACTTACCCTGTTTTGCACATCCAGCGTTGCAATATTGATATCAGTACCTACCTGAAAATTTACAGTAATGCTACTTTGACCACTGCTGGTACTGTTGCTGGTCATATACGTCATTCCCGGTGTACCATTTACCTGCGATTCAATAGCAGTAGTTGTAGTTTGCTCAACGGTTTTTGCGTCAGCACCAATGAAATTACCGGTAATATTGACGGTAGGAGGAGAAATTTCGGGATACTGAGCTACGGGAAGACTGATCAGCGAAATAATCCCCACCAATACCAACACAACAGAAATAACTATTGCGGTGACGGGTCTTTTTATAAAAGTTTCTGCTATCATGTTAGTGAATAGTGAGTGGTGAATGGTGAATTAACTTCACTCAATCAACACTTATAATGATAATTAGTTTTTTGTTAACCAGTCCCGATAACTATCGGGATACTACCATCATCTTCGTTGCGCCTGCCCCGACGAGGAGCAAAGCGACGGAACTCGGGGTCGCACATTGCATCATTCTGTTCGCTACTGAGCAAAGTCGAAGCATCAGTATTTTTGATTTTACTTTTTTGCTGCCCCGGGTTGTTGTGGCGGCGCCGTGGTGATTACTGCTCCTTCTCTTAAATTCTGCACTCCTTCCGTTACAATTTTCTCTCCTTCCGATAAGCCGTCTTTTATAATTACATTGGCAGCTATCTGTTTTCCCAATACCACTTTTCTTTGCGATACTTTGCTGCTATCACCTACTACGTAAACAAAATATTCGCCCAACTGCTCTGTCACTGCTTTATAAGGAATAGTTACAGATTTTTGTGAAGCGTTATTTAACACTCTTACCGTAGTGCTCATGCCAGCCTTTAATAAGTTTTTATCATTTGGAAATGACAACCTTGTTTTGATAGTTCCGGTTTGTGGATCGACGGCACGGTCTATCAATGTAATTTTTCCATAGTAAGGATATACATCGCTGCCAAAGGCAATGGAAAAAGTGGAGTCGCCATTTTTTTGTGATTGCTGCAATTGGCTAAAACGATAAACTTCTTTCTGATCAACTGTAAAATCTACTGCGATGGGATTATCTGTAGAAATTGTATTTAATACGGTTTGCCCTGCTACAACTGAAGTGCCTGATCTAACCTGTGAAATCCCGATAGTGCCGGTAAAAGGTGCTGTAATTGTCGCAAAATTTACACTGGCTTTTACCGCATTGACATTCGCTTTTGCAGCGGCCACTTGTTTTTTTGCTGCTTCGAGTGCTGCGTCGGCATAGTCTACCTGTTGTTTTGCAATGGCGTCTTTTCTATCCAATTCATGATAACGATCTGCATCTTTCTGCGCTTTCAGCAAATTAGTTTCCTGCACCTGCAGGTTAGCGATTGATTGCTGATAGTTGGCGTTGTACAACTGCTGATCGATTGAATACAATCGCTGTCCTTTCCTTACTTTGGCCCCGTCTTTAAAATAAATACCGGTGACATAACCAGTAACCTGGGCTCTTAGTTCCGTTTGATTCAGTGCCACTACTGTACCGGGATACTCATCATAATAGGCCGCATTGCTTGTTTCTACTCCCTCTACAGTCACAGGGACAGGCGGTGGTGGTCCCTGCTGTTGCTGTTGTTTGGCACCGCAGGAATATAAAAACAACATGACTACTGCTATCGCAACATTCGCTTTAATTGATTGGACTTGCATGGTCTTTAAACTTTGAGCTGAAACCCTCTTTTTTGAAAATTAAAATTTTATTTCCCCCAAACTTCTTTGTACATCGATCTTGCTGCTCAATACCTGGTATAATGCATTAAAATAATTGATCTGTGATGTACGCAGATCCGTCTCTGCTGTTATCACTTCCAGGTAAGTTTTTATACCAGAGCGATATTGAAGGTTGATTACCTCGTATACATCCAGTGCGAGCAGCACATTTTCTTTCACCGCTAAATAATTATACAGGCTCGATTTATAACTGGCTAATGCAGATGTGTATTCCGTATTCACTGAATTTTTTAAATTCACTAAATCCAGGCTGGTCCTGGCTAATTGAACTTCGGCCAATTTGATCTCGTACTTCCTTTTTCCCCCTTGAAAAATTGGGAAGCCTAATGTTATCCCTGCAAAAGAATTTGGAAAAGACTGGCTGTATAGTTTACCAAAATTATTATTCAGGTAATTAAGGTTATATCCACCATTAGCGGATACTGTCGGAATAAAACTCCATTTATTGTATTTCACATTGGCTTCCTGCAGTTTCAACTGTGTTTGCAAAATCTGGTATTCAATACGCCGGGAATAATCGATTGACTGCAGGGTATCAAGCGCAATTTCATTTTCCAGCATAGCACTATCATAAAGAATATTCAGATTAGCTGCTTCAGGATAGTTGATTAGCGATTTCAGGTAATCCGTTTTCGCTTTTAAAGCTTCCCCGTTACTCTTGCGGCTTGCCCTGGCATTATTTAAAGCAATCGTAGCTCTTTTGTAATCCGTTTTGTCAACAACCCCTGCATCATAAGCGGCACGGGCATCATTTAAACTACGCTCCAGTCTTACGATGTTCTCATCAATCACTTTTATTTGCTGATCGGTAGCCAGCACATCGTAAAATGCTTTTGACACATTCGCTACTACATTGATCCTCGTATTTTCTGTTTGATGTCTCGCCTGAATACGTACATCATTTTTTGTCCGGCTTGCCAACAGCACATCCCGGTTAAATATGGCTTGTGATGCTTCAAATTGAAGAGCAGAGGTATTATTTACACCTAACCTTACCGGGTTACCGCCAATGACACTGGTTTGAACCTGGAAATTATGTTGATAGACATAATTGAAATTAACCTGCGGGTACCAATCGGCAAGTTTTGATTTGATTTGAAAGTCGATGCTTTTTTCGTCAATTAATGACTGTTGAATAACGGGCTGCCGTTTCAGCGCATACTGAATAATATTTGGCAGGTCTGCTTGTTGTAGCAAGCTATCAGTTGTTGCTTGCGCATGGGTCGATGATGCAAAAAAGGTTGATGCCAATAAAAAAATAGAGCCAGGGAAAAACTTTTTCCTAACGGATGGATTGTTCAACATAAAGAATTTGACTTTGTATTCTACGGCAGGAATCACATGAATGGATCCCGAAAGATATGAACAACAAGGGTGGCTGAAAATTGTTCAATATTTAACGGGATTTCAAAATTAAAGGTAACACAAGTAAAAAATTTGTTAGCCCTTTTAAATATGACTTTGTTGGCTGAAGGGTGCCAAATAAAAACAGCCCCGTTCAATGACCGGAGCTGCTTTTGTAAATAAACCCACCAATTTTCTCCCGGTGCAACCCAGGAGACGTTGCTATGTTAACCCAGGTAGGCTTTTAATGCACTACTATAACGGGCTTTTTGTAAACGTTTAATTGCTCTTTCCTTGATCTGGCGAATACGTTCTTTGGTAAGATCATACTTCTGACCTATTTGCTCGATCGTAACACCTTGTTCGCCATCCAAACCGAAATAAGCATTCACTATCTCCGCCTCACGGGGACTCAATGATTTTAAAACTCTGCGGATTTCATTTCTCAATGAGTCTTTCATCACGTCATCGTCAGTATCGTCACCACCTTCCAACAGATCACCCATTGCCACATCTTCTGCCTCATGCACGGGCGCATCTAATGAGGTGTGACGAGTGTTACTTTGAAAGATATTGTTGATTTCTGTCTCACTCATTTCAAGTAATTCCGCCAACTCTTCTGTGCTAGGCTCCCGCTCGTGTTCCTGCTCGAAAGCCATATACGCTTTATTAGCTTTATTATAAGTACCGATCTTATTTTGTGGTAAGCGAACCAATCTTCCCTGTTCAGCCAAAGCCTGCAAGATGGACTGACGAATCCACCATACGGCATAAGAGATGAATTTAAATCCTTTTGTTTCGTCGAAACGCTGCGCTGCTTTAATCAAACCAAGATTTCCTTCATTGATAAGGTCACTTAATGACAAACCCTGGTGTTGGTATTGTTTTGCAACTGACACCACGAAACGAAGGTTTGCCTGCACTAATTTGTCCAATGCTTTTTGATCACCCATCTTGATACGCTGGGCCAATGTTGTTTCTTCTTCTGGTGTGATCATCGATATTTTCGAAATCTCCTGAAGGTATTTTTCTACCGCCTGTGAGTCCCTGTTGGTAATCTGGGTAGCAATTTTGAGTTGCCTCATAGTAATTTAAGCTGTTTAATTATTAAACAAATAAGTGCTAATCCTGGTTTAAAGAATATTGCGAAGGGCAGAATAAGGAGACCGTCCGGGTCTACGGGCAAAGGTACACTGCAATGACCGAAAATCATAATAGTTGTGAACAATTAACTGGGAGTCAACCCGAGACAAACGTTTTCCCAAAAAGATTGATTCGATGAAATCATTTATGGGCGGGACTTTCGTCGGATTTGCTAAAGAACAAATAAATTAGAAAAGATGACAGGCCTCAAGGGCTTATAATGTGGATTTCGTAGCCTCCTTCCTCTTTTTTAAAACAATCCATAAAACGAGTCCGGAAATAAAGAGTAAAGAGGAAATCACCTCAGCCTGGGTTGGTTGGAAGCCAAAAATGTTTAGCCTCGTGTTTACTCTTATTTTCTCGACGAAAAACCTTTCCAGTCCATTTAGCATGAGATATAGGGCAAAAAGGGTTCCCGGCGTCTTCAATTTTTTTCTTATGGCCCATAACAAGCCGAAAAGGGCTAAACAAACGACGATCTCGTAGAGCGGAGTGGGATAGACTCCTGCAGGCAACTCATAACAATACTTCGCTTCCGTGCAGCCGGCCATTTTCACCCCGGCTTCATTCACGTTGTGAGGGTAGGTATAAGCCCACATCCAGTCTGGTAACCACGAAAAGGGCTTTGGGCTTGTATTTACGATTCCCCAGTCACCATCACCGGCAACCTGGCAACCCACCCTGCCTACTCCATAAGCGAGCATCAAAGCCGGAGCGGCAGCATCGTTGAGATGCCAAAAGCCGATATTATGTTTTTTAGCATAAATCCAGATAGCAATGGCGGCACAGATCAGTCCCCCGTAGAAAGTAAGCCCGGATGGAGAAAGCAGGTACGAAGAAGGATGTTCCAAAAAATCACCCCAATTTTCAAAAATATCAAACAGCTTAGCGCCAATTAGTCCAAACACCAGGGCCAGGATGGTCATTTCTCCCACTCTGTCCTGTGGCCAGATTCTAACGGCCCTTTTCTCTGGTTTCGGCAATTTTTGTTTATTCTTCTCATACCATTTCAACCCTGCGAAAAGCAAACCCACGATTATACCGGCGGGCCAGCTCCCTATTCCTGAAAAAATAAAGGCCTGTGGATCCTCTGTAGCAGAACTATCCATGATGAATAGAGCGATAATCTTAAAGCCCAATAAAAAGCCCAACAGGAAGTTTAATATTAATTCAGCGGCAGTTGCGGGCCGACCGACCATTACTTGCATTTCGGTGGGGTGCAAGAGGCCTTCGCTGCTCTTTCTCTTCAACTCGGCGGCCAATACGATTGCGGCAAGGATAAATGATATAGCTACGAAAAATCCGAAAGAATTCACAAAACGAAGAAAAGACCACTCTACGCCAAAAAGGTCTTTAAAAGCGAAATATAGATTAGGATACATTTGCCGGTGATTGTTTTTTGAGCAGGCGAATATACAATGGAAAAATCGGTCGTCCTGAAATAATAATAGCTTCCTTAATTGGGAAGCTATTCTGGATGAATATAATAAAGGGCTTAATTACAGTATTCTGTAAATGCTCCTATCAGGTTGTTTGCTATAACCTGTGCCGATCTTCCTTCGATTTGATGTCTTTCGATAAAGTGAACTAACTGACCGTTTTTGAACAAAGCGATGGCTGGAGATGAGGGTGGATAAGGCGCAAGATGTTGGCGCAAAGCCTTCACTGCTTCAATATCATAACCCGCAAAGCTGGTGGTCATATAGTCGGGCTTTTCCTTCGCATTTGCAACAGCCATCAATACACCCGGACGGGCGGTTCCTGCAGAACAACCACAAACAGAATTGATCATAACAAGAGTTGTCCCTTCTTTGGACAGCTGAGCTTCTACATCAGCAGGCGTCAATAATTCGGAAAAGCCATTATCAGTTAGCTCTTCCTTCATTGGAATTACTATTTCTTCTGGATACATATTTTATGAGTCTTTTTTAAAGAACGCAAAAGTAGACAAAAAGTTTATCTTCCGCTGAATAATGAAATTATGTCAGTTCAAAAATTAAAAATATGCAATAATGGCATTTGATCAAATTTGAAAGCTGATCAGGTGGCATAAAAAAATTGTAAAAAGCCAGTGGTACAGCGTTTGAAACTCACTTCCTGTAAATTTTTAAAACAAAAAACATAAATAGCTATGACACTCGTAAAATTTAACCGCAAACCATTTGAAGGAACCTTTAACAGTTTAATAGACGACCTTTTTACAGAGTTCCCCGTCTTTTCAAAAAACGAAGCTTATCCTAAATGGACTGGTTCGGTACCGGCAAACATTAAGGAAAACGAAAAAAGCTATAGCATTGAAATAGTTGCTCCTGGTTTTGAAAAAACAGATTTTAAGGTAAGCCTTGATCAACAGTTGCTTACTATTTCGGCTGAGAAGAAAGATGAAGTGAAAGAAGAAAACGAAAAGAATATTCGCCGTGAATATAGCTATCGTTCGTTCAAAAGATCTTTTACATTGGATGACAAAACTGATGGCACCAACATCGATGCAAAATATGTTAATGGTGTTTTGACATTAAACCTTCCGAAAAAAGAAGTAGTCAAACCAGCAGTAAAAGAAATAACTATTCAATAAGTCCTTTAATAAATTAAAATTTTCTCATAAGCAGTTGGTTTTGGTTTACACCCCGTCGTTTCTACGATGGGGTTTCTTATTTGCACATCACTATCCCGCAGCCATATTTACAACCAAAAGATTTAGATTTGCGTCTTTTAGTACATTATCTATCAAATTTTTAAGGATGAGGAAACTAAGGTTCTGCTTTTTTCTTGTTACCCTATTATCCGTACAGGCCTTTAGCCAGGTACCTGACACTATACCAACCATTACTTCACCCGCTATTGTAGATACACCGCTCCGAATTACAAATCTTAACCCCTACTTTACGGTGCAGGTAGATTCCACCTTATCGTACCAACTAATTATAAATAAGGATGAGGATAAATATTATTGGTACTTGCGTAACTCACCAGCAGGCATGAAAATAAGTAAGGATGGCTTGCTTAGTTTTAAAGCAGAAAAATCTTTTTTTCTTTCAGGTAAATTAAAATACGATACGGAATATTCCATTAAGCTGGGAGTTCAGAATTTGTCCAACCCTGCTGATAAAATTGATACCAGTGTTACATTGGTATTTTATAATACCGAAGTGGTGCAACCTAAAGTAAAGTTTACAGTATCCAATAATCTAACCGTTGAAGAAGGCAGACCCGTTGAATTTGGAGTAGTCTGCGAAGCCGGTAATTTCGCAATTGAAGATATTTTGTTTAGCAGCAGCATCCCGATCAGCGGATATAAACTTGTCAAGCATTGCGATGATCAGTTTTCATGGACGCCACCGTTTGATTTTGTTTCCGATACAGACACTGGTAAACAGAAAACTGTTCTGCTCAATTTTGTGGGTACTACCCGTTTTAAAGTCAGGGACACGGCGGTCATAAAAATAACGGTAAAAGATGCTTTGAATTACCCCTTTGCAGTGCAGGAGCATGCAGCGGTGTCAAATAATGTACGGTTTTACGTTATGCAGTTGCAGTATGTTTTTTTTCAGCTTGACAAAAAAGTAAGAAAGACCAAAGGCGCCCGCACAGGATTTGATCTTACCGCAGCCAGCTCTGCCTTAACGGGAACTATTTTGAATACATCATCCAGCAAATCGTCGCAAAATACCGGTAAAGTGTTACCCAGTGTTGGCGTGGCATTGACACCCATTAAAGAAGCGACTGCACCGAATAAATCAGTTGAACAAAACCAGGCGACGGTAATTCGTGCAGCCATCAAACGCCTGCAGTACATGGTGACTGATAATATGCTCATTGGAGAAAGAGATCCTGATATCAGTAAGAAAACTGCCAAGCTCCGTGAAGAATTAAGACAAGTACAAATACAATTGGTAGACGTGCCGTTGGAAATGGTACCACCGGATATGACCGAAAAGGAACTGAATGATTACTTCAATAGTTCCAGAGTGAATAAGAAGTACCGGTTCAAGAAAAAATAATCAACTACGAAAATCAGGGCTGGCATCCAGCCCTTCTTCTTGTATCAATAAGGTACTGTATTTTCCATACTCCCTCATATCGCACCAATTGAAAAGAGTTGACGCCGCAGTGGCTAAATGAGCCATTGTAGAAAAAGTTGTAAGGCGTCCAAACAATTGCTAAAGGCCCGTCTATTTTTATTGTTTCAAAACTGATCCGTTCATCAGCCGAATCTTTCTTTAGTTTACTGACAAAACTGGCAACTTCGCCGACATTATCTGTCTTCACCAGCAGTTTACCTTCTTTATTGCGGGTGATTGTTTGCAGGATCGCACTATCTGAAAAAACATCTTTAAAGGCAGTGCCATTCCCATTTTTCATTGCCGCAAATAATGTATTAATGGTCGTCTTTATTGAATCTTCAGCAGTTTGTGCTTGCGTTTTATCAATAAAAAATCCAAAGGTTAACAATAGTAAAAAACGTTTCATCTGTATACTTTTTATTTTTTAATTGCCAGATGTAATCTTTCCTGCCGGCAGAGAGGTTCGCCATAAAATTTTCATCGCTCACCTGTTAAAGTAGCTCGAAAATTTTATGGCTCATTTCATATTAACAATACTTAAGCTTTTGTTTTAAAATCGATGACGTCTCTAAACTAAAATAATTCGTTATGAAAAAACTGAGAATTGTACAAGCGGTTTTATTAGTGGCAGCAGTGGCCTTACTGGCAAGCTGCAGCTCAGGCCGCAGAAACTCCTATGGAGAACCTTATCCACCCCGGCAGGCAAACTTTTCTTTGATCATTAGTTCTTCCCCCGGCATGGTCATCCACCGCTATCATGACGGAAGATATTATTACCGTAACCCCTATGGCTATACATACTGGCGGGGATACGATAACCGGTATTATCTTGACAGATCATATATCCGAAGAGTTCATTATGACAGGCGACAATATGACGCCTGGAAACATGGATCAAAAAGATATTACAGGAGAGGCCATTACCGTCGGTAGAAAATAAAAAAGCCCAATGCAATCGTTGCAAAGGGCTTTTTTAATCATTCTTGCAAATACTATTTCATATATCCCAATATCTTCAGCATACTTTGAGCCGTCTGCTGCTTGGCATATACCCAGTCAACTAACTTTCCATTTTTATCATAGTCCACAAGCACATGCTTTGGAGAAGGTATCAGGCAATGTTTGATACCACCATAGCCACTTATTTGATCCTGGTAAGCTCCCGTATGAAAAAAACCAACATACAAAGGTTCGCCATTATTTATCTTGGGTAGAAACACTTCATTGATGTGTTCTTCTGAATCATAATAATCATGACTATCGCAGGTAATACCGCCTAATACGACCCGCTGGTAATCCTGGTCCCATTTATTGACAGGCAGCATCAGGAATTTTTCACCGATCCCCCAGGTATCAGGAAGCGTGGTGATAAATGAAGAGTCGATCATGTACCAGGTCTCTCTATCATTTTGAACCTTTTCGCCAATCACACTGTATATATGCGCCATGCTCTCCCCTACTGTATAACTTCCAAATTCAGTAAAGATATTCGGCATCGGCACCTTTGCTTTTTTGCAGGCAACTTTAATGTTGCGAACAATTTCATTGATCATGAACTGGTAGTCATATTCAAAGCCTAATGAGTGCTTGATCGGAAACCCACCGCCGATGTTAATGGAATCCAGCTCGGGGCATATCTTCTTCAACTGGCAGTAGAGGTTGATGATCTTATTTAGTTCACTCCAATAATAGATATCGTCTTTGATACCTTTATTCAAAAAAATATGAAGCATTTTCAATTGAAATTTGCTTTCATACCCTTCTATCCTGTCTACATAAAACTCCAGAATATCTTTAGCCCGGATGCCTAACCGTGAAGTATAAAAAGGAAAACTTGGCTCTTCTTCGGCAGCTACCCTGATTCCTAATTTAAAGGGGGCTTTTACCGTCTTCGCATACTCTTTCAATTCTTCTTTATTATCAAGGACCGGGATCACATTGGTAAAGCCGCTGTTGATAAGGTTTGCAATCCGTCGTGTATATTCCTTTTGCTTGTAACCATTGCAGACGATATGAATATCTTTCGTGATTTTCTTTTTTTCGTAGAGCTTTTTTATGATCTCAATATCGTAGGCATACGAAGTTTCCAGGTGGATATCATTCTTTAACGCCTGCTCCACCACAAAAGAAAAATGCGAACTCTTGGTACAGTAACAATAAAAATACTTGCCCTCGTATTTATGTTTTTTAAAGGCGTTGGCAAACATAGTTTTCGCCTTTTGTATCTGCATACTGATCTTGGGTAGAAAGCTCAGCTTAAGCGGTGTTCCATACTTATCGATCAGTGCTTTTATATCCACACCATTGTACTGTAGATATTCATTCTTCACCTCAAAGCCTTCCTGCGGAAAATTAAATGTCTGTTGTACGAGGTCCTGGTAAGAGTTTGTCATTTAGAACTTAATGGGAGTTGTTGATCACCGAATTTTTTTAACGGGACAAAAGTAGAATTTTGGAGAAATTTCAAACTAAAATTATTTAGCCTGCTCAATCTATTATTCCGCCTGTTAAAAAGGCTTGTTTATTCAATCTCAGAAATGAAAAACCGTCCCGCCTAAACAGGCGGAACGGTCGAATTTTATTAATCACTTAACGCTTATTTAACCTGGTCAACCAGGCTTTTGAAAGTTTCAGGATTATTCATGGCCAGGTCAGCTAATACCTTACGGTCAAGAGTGATGCCCTTTTTGTTCAGCTTATTGATGAACTCAGAATAGGTCAGGCCTTCAGCACGAACTGCCGCATTGATACGGGCAATCCACAGGCTACGGTATTCTCTTTTCTTTAGTTTACGACCTACAAACATGTAAGTCATACCTTTTTCTACTACGTTCTTGGCAACGGTTAATACATTTTTACGTTTGCCATAGAAACCTTTGGCTTGTTTTAATATTTTTTTGCGGCGAGCTTTTGAAGCTACTGCATTTTTTGAACGAGGCATATTTTTAAGTTTGAGGTCAGAAGTACCAGGTACGAACTGACAGAGTTATCAAAAGTGTTTTAAAAAATATTGAAGGGAAATTGAAGGTCAGACATCTGACTTCAGATTTCTTACTTCAATCGCAAAAGACGTTTTACAAAATCAACGTGAGTTTTGGATACTGTTCCATCCATTCTCAGGCTGCGTTTACGTTTTTTGGATTTCTTTGTCAGGATGTGACGCTTAAAACTCTTTTGGTGCATGATCTTTCCGGTTGCCGTTACTTTGAAGCGTTTTTTGGCACTGGAATTTGTTTTTACTTTAGGCATTTTACCCAGTATTAATAATTATACCCTTGAGGCGTTCCCCACCGGGGGATCCTTGTCGAACCTCTTCAGGAAATGTCCGCCCTTGCGGGGCAAGGGAAAAGAAGAACTTTATTTTCGGGCTGCAAAGATAATGGCGGAATCAATAGTGGCAAAGGCTTCCTGAAAATAAAATGAGGCCCGATAAAAAGCCTCCATTTTACTTGATTCTTTTCAAAATCTCTTGTACTATGGCTTAGGATTCAGGGAGTTGTCAATTCTCGTTACGATATCCTGTAAATGATAGCGGCTCATCGGATCGTTAATTCCACCTATTGACGCTTTGATTTCGCTTCTCAGTGCTGTAAGATGGGCTCTTACTACACTTATTATATCCGACTTTTCCGTGTTGGTAGTAGAGCCGGCTCCAAGGACCATGATCACGATGCCCTGGCCACTGCCACTTTTTGGCGGATTTAGTAAATCACTCAAAATACCGATATAGGACTTTTGCAGGTTTCGGCGATAGACATCAATTTTTGAACGAGACGGCAACTCGGTCCAAATACCTTTTTTAAGATCGCTGAACAGATCGGTGATGGTGTATGCGGCGGAACCCTGCCCTGCTTCCGCATCAATCAGTTTGGAAAGACCGCGGGTAGCTAACAAGCGATTTAAAACATTATCCTGTAAATTTCCGACGGTGCTTATTGCATTGATACCTGTTTTGTCAAAAATATCTTTATTGATCAGCCATGAAGGTGTTGCAAATAGCTGCTTATTTAAAAAATCGACTGCTTCCCGCTGCTTTCCTTTTGAAACCACCTCGTATACTGGCCCTTTTTCTTCCACCATTTTGGGAGTTTCCATAATGCCACCGACATATTTGGCAACATGACTTATGTACATTGAAAACTGGCTAGTTACCTGGTTGTACATACTCCTGAGATTGCTGTAATCTTTATTGGGCATTTTTGTCCAATCTTCCAGGTTAGGAACAATACGTTGCAGGTTTTTGATACCATACATTGCTCCCTTCATACCGTCATCTCCTACCTGCTCTCTTTGCGACCGCGGATCATCCGGGTTTGTTTCTGTGCCAAACCATAAACGATTATCCTTTAATTTTTCCATGACCCATTTATTCAGATAAGTTTTTTCGGCCTCTGAATCTTTAAACTGGGGAAATAGTTTATAGCCCCACTCAATAGCCCAATTATCGTAATCGCCGATGCGGGGGAAAAGACCTGCACGACTTATTTTATCTTCTGGTTGCGCTACGTAGTTGAACCTGGCATAGTCCATAATGGAAGGTGTGTGACCATGCTTTTCAACCCATGCTTTATCCCGAAGTTTTTCAACCGGAACCGATGAACTGGAACCGTAGTTGTGACGAAGTCCTAATGTGTGGCCTACTTCGTGGGAGGAAACAAAGCGGATGAGCTGCCCCATCAACTCATTATCATAAATCATTTTTCTTGCCGCGGTATCCATTGGGGCGCATTGAACAAAATACCAATGGTGGATCAACTCCATCACGTTATGATACCAATTGATATGGCTTTCCATGATCTCCCCACTCCGTGGATCACTAACGCTCGGGCCGCTGGCGTTAGCCACATCAGATGGTTTGTAAACAATAGCTGAATAACGGGCATCCTCGAGGCTCCATTCAGGATCCTCTTCTTTTGAGGGAGCCGTTTTTCCAATAATGGCATTTTTAAACCCGGCTTTTTCGAATGAAGCCTGCCAATCATTTATGCCTTGTATCAGGTATGGAACCCAAACTTTCGGTGTGGCCGGGTCAATATAAAATACGATCGGCTTTTTAGGTTCTACCAATTCACCTCTTTTGTATTTTTCAATGTCTTCATCTTTTGGTTCAAGCCTCCATCTCTTTATTAAACGGGCCGTCTCCACACCCTGAGGGTTTGCATCAAAATCAGTATAGCCGACGGCAAAATAACCAACCCTTGGATCAAAATATCTTGGCTGCATTGGCAGTTTCGGTAACAATACGAATGAACTATTCATTTCAATTGTCAGGTTGCCTCCTGGTGCACCTCCGCCTATCCCTGAAGTAGGTCCGGCCATTCTGCTGTAAGTTTTTACTGATGAGAGTTCAATATTTAATGGAAAAGACCTGATACCAACGATATAAGATTTATCAGACTGTTGCGAGCCAATTCGCATAGATGTTTTTAGCTGGCTGTTGAAAAACAACACGTCGTTATCACCATTGACATAATCAGTAACATCAATGACACTTCCCATGGAATCTTTTGAAAATGCTTTAATATCAAATGCTGCAGCTATGGGCTGAACGTTTGATTTGTTTACTGCCGTAAACATGGGTGAAGTAGAATCCTTTGAATACTCAGCAAAAGAAACATTGCGGAGAAATATCTTATTATTTGGCCCCTTCTCAAAGCGAATAACGTTTTGCCCGATCTGATCTCCCGCATAGCCAAAAAAACCATTGCGCATTCCTGCAGCTGCTTTTGCGATACGATTTACTATCAGTATGTCCCGTCCCAACAGGGTGTCGCCAATTTCAAAAAAGAATTTATCATCTAATTTATGAACACTGAATAAACCCTCATCTGTTACCGCTTTTGCGGTAATTACATCTTTATAAGCTTTCGGCCCTGATGATGGCTGACGGGGGCCTCCGCCTAATGGCGATTTGGTCGTATCAGTTCGTGGCTGTGCGATGGCAAGGGCACAGGTTGTTACTGCAATAAAACTTACAGCCAGGCGGGAAAAAAATGGGTGCATGCAGAGATATTATTTTTTAATTAAATAAACCGGTGTAAGATAAGCAAAGGTTGAATCTGGATATTTTGCCATTGCCGATTTTGTATCAACGGCAGGCAACTCATATAAGCCTCAACAAATTATTGAGTTACCTCTACGAATCTTAACCAAAGTAAAAACCCCGCCTAAGCGGGGTTAACATCGTTTAGACGCTATTATTTGCCGGGACTTGCATCCGGCTTCTCAGTTTTTTCGGCCTTCTTTTTTCCTTTTGGAGCAAACATGGCCAACATTCTTCTTCCTTCCAGTTTGGGCATGCTTTCCAAAACGCCAATCTCGGAAAGACGTTCGGCAAATTTTAGTAATAATAACTGACCCCTGTCCTGGAACTGGATAGCACGGCCCTTGAATTGAACATAAGCTTTCACTTTATTTCCATCCTTCAAAAAACCTTCGGCATGCTTTGCCTTGAAATCAAAGTCGTGATCGTCGGTATTTGGAGTGAACCTGATTTCTTTTACCTCAGAGACTTTGCTTTTAGCTTTCATCTCTTTTTCCTTCTTCTTCTTGTCATAAAGGAATTTATTGTAATCGATAATTTTGCACACAGGCGGATCTACATTTGGCGATATTTCAACAAGATCCAATTGCTGATCCTGTGCCATACGCAACGCTTCCTGGGTTGGATAAATGCCTACTTCTACATTGTCGCCAACAAGACGAACCTGCGGAACCCTGATAAAATGATTGATACGATGTTCGGCTTCTCTACGCGGACCAAATTTGTTCCTGTTGAAACCTCCTTTGTTGAAACCACCACCGCCGGCTGGCCTGTTGAATCCGCCTCCGGGTGGTCTGTTGAACCCGCCTCCGGGTTTTTGTGGTACTGCCATTTACGTTTTTTGAGTGAAACCCCCATCCCCTGAAGGGGGGCTTAAATCTTACTTTATTAATAATACCTCATACAGGATTTGAGGATCTTGAAAATACAATTTTATTCTGCTTTTCTGTCTTTTATTTCTATGGTGATCTCAGATAAAAATTCTTCAATTGTTTTTACACCGAGATCTCCTTTACCCTGCCTTCTGACGGCTACTTTTCCTTCGTTCATTTCCTTTTCACCAATTACCAGCATATAGGGCACTTTCATCAATTCCGTATCGCGGATCTTCTTTCCTATCTTCTCCTGCCGGTCATCCACCTCTGCACGAATATCTGCATTTTTCAGCTTCTGCGTAACAGTTTTGGCGTAATCCAAAAACTTGTCGCTGATGGGCAACACTTTTACCTGCAAAGGTGCCAGCCAGGTTGGAAATTTACCAGCATATTGCTCTAGCAAAAAGCCAATAAAACGTTCATGTGTTCCCAGCGGCGCCCGGTGAATAATCAGGGGTGTTTCAGCTTTGTTATCCTGGCCGGTGTATTGCAGTTTGAAACTCCTGCCTTGTGAAAAATCCACCTGGTTGGTAGCCAGGGTAAACTCCCGGCCTATCGCACTGAAAATCTGAACGTCAATCTTTGGTCCATAAAATGCTGCCTCATCCTGCACTTCCACAAAAGGTATATTGGACTCAGTCAGTACATTCCTGACCATTGTCTCGGTCTCCTTCCAAAGTTCAGGCTCATTTACATATTTCACGCCAAGTTTTTCAGGAGAATGCAAGGATAAGCGCATTACATATTTTTCTATCCCAAATATTTTAAAATACTTCAGGTACATGTCATTCACTGCCCTGAACTCGTCATTGAACTGCTCCTTTGTGCAATAGATATGGGCATCATTCATATGAAGACACCGTACTCTCATTAAACCAAATAACTCGCCGCTTTGTTCATAGCGATATACGGTTCCATATTCGGCAATACGATAAGGAAGATCCCGGTAGCTCTTTGGTTCTGCTGCAAATATCTTGTGATGGTGCGGGCAGTTCATGGATTTGAGATAATATTTCTCTCCTTCCATCTCCATTGGCGGGTACATACTATCAGCATAGTATGGCAAGTGACCGCTCGTCAGGTACATGCTTTCTTTTGCAATATGTGGTGTAACCACTCTTTTATACCCACCTGCGTTTTCTGTTTCCTTCGCCAACTTTTCCAACTCTTCAATTACCACGGTACCATTGGGCATCCACATGATCAGGCCCTGGCCAACATCATCATCCATGGTGTAAATGCCAAGTTCCTTTCCCAGTTTTCGGTGATCCCGCTTTTTGGCTTCTTCCAACAGCGCCAGGTGTTCGTCCAATTCCTTCTGCGAAGGAAATGTAACACCATACACCCTGGTAAGCTGCTTATTCTTCTCATCACCTTTCCAGTAGGCACCGGCAATGCTGGTGAGCTTTATCGCCTTTATCAAACCGGTACTGGGAATATGGGGACCACGACAGAGATCAGTAAAATTTCCCTGCGTGTAAAAGGTTATTTCGCCATCGTTAAGGTTTTGCAACAAATCAAGTTTGTAAGCATCATCTTTTTGTGTGAAATACTGAATAGCCTCGGGTTTGGAAATTTCCTTTCTTACATAAACATTATTTTGCTTCGCCAGTTCATTCATCTTTTTTTCAAGCTTGGCCAAATCCTCCTCCGTCATCTTCTTATCCCCAAGATCCATGTCATAATAAAATCCATTCTCAACCGGTGGACCCACCCAAAATTTTACACCGGGAAACATAGACTCGACTGCCTCGGCCATCAGGTGTGCCGATGAATGCCAAAAAGTGCTCTTACCATCTTTTTCGTTCCAGGTCAGGAGGTTTATTGTCGCATCATCACCAATAGGTCTTGTGGCATCCCAAACCTGGCCATTCACACTTGCTGCCAGCACTTTTCTTGCCAGCCCCTCGGAAATTGATTTTGCAATATCCAATGCAGACACCCCTTTTTCATATTGACGTACTGCACCATCCGGAAATGTAATATTGATCATCTTTTGTTAGTGGTTACCGGTTACCTGTCACCGGCTTTGAACCTGAAATTTTTCATGATTAAAAAACAATGCTACTTTTTAAAAACTAGTATACCAGTAACAGGAAACTGGTAACCTGCTTTTTAGAGTGGGCAAAATTAACAAACTATTGCCGCAGAACAATCAGGGCATACGAACTAATTCGTTAGTTTTGATGCTTCATGAAACTGGTACGACAAAAGAGCTGGCTAATTCTTTTATTATCTGTTTTTTGTTTTTCTGTCACCTCCTTTTCGCAAGGCGTTACAGGTATCTGGCGGGGCTATTTTATTGCCGACAATGGTTATCAATACAAGTTAGAGTTCCAGGTAAAGCAAAATCCCAGTGCGGCTGTAGCAGGGGTTTCCTACTCATGGCAGGATGACATTCGTTTTTATGGTAAAGCCACTATGACCGGTAGCTATATCGGCTCTTCGCAAAATTTCAGAATAAGAGAAATAAAAACAGTAGAAGTCAGAACCGGCGGACTTGGCGGCGGTACCTGCATTATGAATTACAACCTGCAGTATTCCCGATCCGGCAACGAGGAGTTTTTAGAAGGTACCTACCTGGGAAAACAGGAAGTAAAAGAAGGTCCAAATCCTTTTAACTGGGGTGACTGCGGAGGCGGCAAAGTTTTTCTTAGAAAAGTGACTACTTCTGAATTTTACATTGAACCTGCACTGCGACCAAAAAAGAATCAACCCAAAAACAATCCACCGATTGTTAAAAAGTCGACTGAAAAACCACTTACTCCACCACCTGTTGTTAAAAAAACAACTCCAAAAACAACAACCCCCAAGACAGGCATAACCAAGAAGCCGGATACTCCGCCGACAAAAATCCTTGTTGACAGCACTAAAAAGTCGACACCGGAAATCAATAAACCAACAACAAAACCAATCGTCATCACACCATCAGTATTAAAAACCAGGGAAAATAAATTGGCCCAGTCCATCATTGTAAGCGATCCTGATGTAACTGTTAAACTGTACGATAATGGCGAGATCGATGATGACACTATCTCGGTCTATCTCAACAAAAAACTTATTCTATCCAATAAAAGATTATCAGCCGCTCCTATCAAATTAAACTTATCCATGCAGGATGATGAGGACCAGGAGCTAACAATGGTAGCCGAAAATCTTGGGCGCATTCCTCCAAATACTTCACTTATGATAGTGGAAGCAGGCGATCAACGTTTCGAAGTTCGTATCACTTCATCAGAACAGAAGAATGCGGTAGTCCGCTTTAAGTATCAAAAACCGAATTAAAGAAGCCGGAAGCCAGAGATCAGAATTTTGTTTCAGAAGTAAAACTTAGTATTGTGACTCGTTGACCTTTATCATCTTGTGCTTCAGGCCTCTGTCTGCCGTTTCTGTAAATTTTATTTCACCTTCCGGTTTTTCATTTATTTTCATTTTCGATGCGACGTTACCTGTTAATAATTATCTTTTTCACCAGCTCTTTCGGTTCCGTTTTATCACAACAGATAAATGGCTTTTGGAAAGGCATGCTGGTAATGGAACCCGGTGGCTGCTTCCCTGTTTATAACATCGAATTTCAATTACAAATAGAAGGCAATAGAATACGAGGCAATTCCTATCACTACTCCGACACCACCAACTACGTTAAAGAAGAGTTTGAAGGTTTGTTTGATTCAGTAGGCAGGTCATTAAGCATTGACGAACAAAAAGTATCTGTATTTCGCATCCCGGCTGATTGTATTCCCTGCATAAAAAAATATACCCTTACCTATCATACGGATGGAAAAGAAGAACAGTTGAGAGGATCGTGGACAGGTAAAACCATGGATGGTAAGAGCATTTGCCCATCTGGTACCATTGTGCTTACCCGTATTCAAAAATCAGCTTTCAAACCAGAGGTACCCCCTGTATTGATCGAAAGAAAATTAGACCTCGTAAAAGAAATCAAATGCGACACCGGAACCCTGCGGCTTGATTTTTATGATAATGGTGTCATCGATGGAGATACAATTTCAGTCTATGTTAATGATGTGGCAGTTGTTTCAAGACAGGTGCTGGCGACAAAACCTATAACGATCTATGTAAAAATTGAATTGAGCAAACAACGGCAGGAAATGGTGATGGTGGGAGAAAATTTAGGCGCTATCCCGCCAAATACAGCGCTGATGATCGTCGATGCCAATGAAAAAAGATACCAGGTTTACCTGACTTCAGACAATAAAAAAAATGCGATGGTCAGGTTTATATACGAAAAACCAAAATGAATGGTTATTTTTTCTTAGCTGCAAAAGTTTTATCCAGGGCCGCAGCTTCCGCTAATATTTTAGCAATAGGCTTTTCATCAATTTCCTCTACAGATTTAAATATCTTATAAAAAACCTGTTTGTTTGTACCATGCTCAAGATAATGATCGTCATCATTCAACCTGTTGCCATACCAAAATCCTAATAACACCCCTTCTTTTATTCCTCCTCTTAGAATGCTTGCCGGCCAGATAATACAAATGCTTCTGTTGCCGTAGAAAAAAGGAACATTATAAGCTATTTTTTCTTTGCAATAAGCAGGCAGCAATTCACTCACAATTTGCCTTAGCACATCAACAATTATTCTCTCATGCTCCGGAATGAGCTCATAGAGTTGAACAATGCTTTTTACTTGCGGAAAAGAACCTGTTTTCATGAAATAATTTTTACCTATAAGTCATCAATTTATTTCAATTTCATATTTATTTAAAAGACTTGTGAGAAAACAGTAGAATGAAAAAAGTCCTGTAAAAAACAGGACTTACTAATTTATAAAATTTATTCACCTCTCAATTGTCACCACTCACTAATTCTGGCTCTGGTTCAAATTTCTGAAATCGACACTTACCAGTTTACTTACTCCCGGTTCCTGCATTGTCACTCCATAGATTACATCCACGGTACTCATCGTCATTTTATTGTGGGTTACGATGATGAATTGTGAGTTATCACTGAACTGGCGGATCATGTTGGTAAACTTGCTTACATTGGCATCATCCAGCGGCGCATCCACCTCATCCAAAATACAGAACGGTGCCGGTTTGATCAGGTAAATGGCAAACAAGAGTGCCGTTGCAGTCAATGTTCTTTCTCCTCCACTCAACTGGGTCAACGAGGTAGGACGTTTCCCCTTAGGTCTCGCTATTACGTCGATACCGGTTTCCGCTAAATTCTCAGGGTTTTCGAGTACCAGGTCACACTGATCGTCTTCAGTAAATAGTGTTTTAAAGACCTTGATGAAATTTTCCTTTACCGTTGTAAATGTTTCGAGGAATTTTTGGTTGGCGGTTGCCTCAACTTCTTCAATTGTTTTCAACAAACTTTCCTTCGCAGTTACAAGGTCATTTTTCTGTTCTACAATAAACTCATAGCGCTTCTTCATTTCAGTAAAGGCTTCGATTGCCGTTGGGTTTACTTCACCCAGGTTTTCCAAACGCTTTTTCATCCGGTCGGCTTTCTCCTGCAATTCCTCAACCGTTGTCTCTGTGTTTCGTTCCTGGTCAAGAATATCTTCCAGTTGAATACGGAACTCCACATTCAACCTCTCCTTTGTTCCTGCTAACTGCAATTTCAACTCATTCAACTTGTCTTTAATTGCCGCCAGCAAATGTTCAATCTGTTCTTTGTCTTTTACCTTATGGCGCAACTCGCTTTCTTTTTCACTTAATTGGTTGCGTAAATTATAATAGGCCTGGTCGGCTTCGTTCAATGCTCTTTCTTCCTCTTCTTTCCGGCGCATCAGCTCAATCAATCCTTCTTCAATTGCCTTCAACGATTCTTCCGACTGGCCAATATTGCTGCCTGTATCAGCTAACTGGGTCGTATTGTTTTCAATTTGTAGCTTCAGATCATTCAATTGGTTGCTTTTAAAAGTCAACTCCTGTTTTAATGCGTTGATCTTGCTTTGCTGCCTGGTCACATTCAGGTTAAACTCGTTGTACTGGCGGGTTGCTTCACTATACTCTGCCTCTACTGATTTAAAAGCCTCATCAGCTTCTGCCAGCCTGGAAGAATTGGCTTGTAATTCTTCATTCAATTCTGCCAATTGGAAGCGGACACTTTCTACGGAAAGCTGTGTCTGCTCCATTTGCTGGGTCAACTCTTCCCAACGGTTTTGACTACTGGCTTGCAATGAATGCAGATTTTCCAATTTATTATGCAGCGCAAAAACCTGGTTGGTCAGGTGCTGTATTTCTTTCTCTGTTTCACGGATAGCTGATTCACGCAAGTCTTCGTTAAAGGCAATTACCTCATTATGTCTCGACTGGATATCGCCGCGCAGTGACTCTACCACGGCATCCTGTGCTGCGATCTCATCCTGTAATTTTTCGAGGTTTTTGGCACGACCGATTTTCTTTCCTTCAATCAAACCAACACTACCACCGGTCAGTGAATATTTTCCCTTTACATACTTGCCACCTTTTTCAATGATCACAAAACCATTGCTGTTTTCCAAAGCATCTTCATTATCGGCGATAAACACATTACCTAATAAATGTTCAGCCAGTTTCCTGTATTTATCATCTACTTCTATCACACTCATAGCAGGAATACCACCTTCCAGTTGATGTCCATCAGCCGTAGCCGAATCATTAGCGGCTACTTTATCCAGCAGGAAGAAATTGGCCTTTCCTTTTTTGTTTTCATCCAACAGGTGTACAGCCTGCAGGCCTTCCTGCAAATTATTTACTACATAATAGCTGAGGTAGGGCTCCAATACATTTTCCAAGGCGGTTCTATATTCCTCTTTCACATACAACACATCAGACAGTATCGGCGATTCATGGTTCCAATTACTATTATTATGCAGGAACTTCACACTGTCCGGATAACCCTCCATTGAGTCAATCATGCTCTTAAGCAGGTCATGTTCATTCTTCTTCGCATCCAGCTTTCTTGTTTCCTCCGCCAGCTCATTGCGAAGTGAATCAAGTATAGATTGCGTTTGTAATATTTGCTCCTTAGTATTTTCATTGTGCTGTTGCAACTGCTCAAGATCTACTTTTTTTATCTCCAGCTCTTTTTCATGCAGCATTCTCTCCTGGTCAAGGCGATGACGTTGGTCATCACGTTGAGCTCTTTCTTCTTCTATTTGGGTGATAGCTCTTTGCAGGTTTTGAACAGACGTATCTGCTACCGCCACCTTTTTCTCTGCATCAAACTGGTTGCGCTGGATTTGCTGATAAGATGTACGGAAAGAATCTACAGCTGCTCTTCGTTCATCCACTACATTTCTCTTGGTATCCGCTTCTTCCCGCAGTTGAGCTAATCGCTCCGTTAAACCGGTCAGCGACTTTTCCTCCTCTTCTACCTGCAGGCTTGTAAACGCAATGCTTTCATCGATGCCCTTTAACTGTCCCTCGGCCTTTTGCAAAAACTCTTTGAGGCTCCCTTCTCTTTCTTTTAAATACTCGAGACGCTGCGCAGAAAGATTCTTTTCATTTTCTTTAGTCCGCACAGTTTGCACCAATTCGTTAAACACATGCTGCATACTTTGCAGGGCTCTTTCTTTTTCAATAAAAGCCAGTTTTTCCTGCTCCAATGCAGCTTCTTCGGTAGCTACTTCAGCCTCCAGTCTTACTTTCTTATCTGTTTCTATTTCCTGTTGCTCATTCAGTTCTTTATAAGTGAGATTAAAGCCTTCCAGCGCCGCCTTTGCCAATTCGATGCTTACTTCGCGGTAATCTTTTTTGATCTCATGATACTTTTCCGCCTTTTTCGCCTGGCTTTCCAGTGATTTTAACTGGTTGTTGATCTCAAACAAAAGGTCCTCGATACGGGCCAGGTCCATTTCGGTAGCATCCAGCTTTTGCTTTGCTTCTTTCTTCCTCGTTTTATAAATGGAAATTCCCGCTGCTTGTTCCAGCATGCGGCGGCGGCTGTTGTCTTTGTCTTTGATCAGGTCGTCCACCATATCAAGGGCTATGATGGCATAGCTATCGGTGCTGACCCCGGTATCCATAAAAAGATTTTGGATATCCTTTAGCCGGCATTGCACATCATTCAGGCGGTATTCACTCTCGCCGCTTTTGTAGAACTTACGGGTAACTGTTACAGTATTGAACTCTGTTGGCAACAGGTTTTTGGTGTTTTCGAATGTCAGGCTCACCTCGGCCAGCCCACTTGCAGAGCGGCTCTTGGAGCCATTGAATACCAGGCTATCGAGGTTCTCGCTTCGCAACTGGCTGATCTTTTGCTCCCCTATCACCCAGCGGATGCTATCCACGATATTGGACTTACCGCAACCGTTCGGTCCTACGATGCCCGTGATATTTTCGTCAAAGTTGACAATCGTTTTATCGGCGAAACTTTTAAATCCCTTGATTTCTAAGCTCTTTAATCTCACTGTTTTCAGGTTTTTAGTAGCGGCGAATTTAAGGTAAAGAGGAGTAAAACAGGTTTTAGCTAACAAGCATTTATTCACAAGGGATTGGTAAAAATGGGGAGAAGAATCCTGATCTTGACGAAGGATTGTTTTACCAGCACCTGTATTTCATGGCATCACCTGTTGTGTCACTCCCTTGTACGTTCCGTTTTCATGGCATCATAGTTCTTGGAAAATAACGGTTTATTCTTCATTTTCCCACATGGAGAATAAGAAAATTTAACCACGAGTTCGAATATTCGTTGTTTTTGAGTTTCCTGATTTGTATAGTAGATTTTTGAAACTAAGTAGAATGGCAATTTATTATGACGAAGACTCAAAGAATTAGAAGCTTTTACCGCTAAGCTTTGTTATCGGTGTTAACATCACCTTACGAAATTCCACTTCTGAACCTTCGGCCTGCAAGGCAATATTGCCTTTACTGGCAGTAGCATTAAAACCATAATTTACCAGGTCTTTATTAACCCAAACTTTAATAGAGTTGCCAACGCACTCAACGGTCATGCTGTTCCATTCTCCCAGTGGATTTTCAGAACTATCTGTAAGATTTTTAACCCGCCGTTCTTTGCCTTCGGTAACGCCCCAGCCAGCTTTTGGTCCACGGCGGGTTTCCATATCAGGCACGGTAATGTCTTCCCCAATGCACCAGAAATCACCTGCATTTTTATGCATCAGTTGTACCTCTATTGATTTAGGAAACATCTTATAAAGAACCCTTGGTGTAGATGCAAACACCAGCACACCACAGTTTCCGGGCTTGGCAGCAAAACGATATTCTACTTCCAATCGGAAATTTTGATACACTGAATCGGTAATCAGGTGACCTTGTGGTGTACCGAGGCTTACCAGCAATCCATTCCGAATGATGAAAGGATTAATAGCTGCAGCATTAGTATCCATTTCGGGAACATCAATATGCCAGCCGATTAGATCCTTTCCATTGAAAAGACTATATGATTGTGCAAAAGAAGATAACGTACCAAAAAGAATTGATAAGCCTGCCAGGATTTTTATAATGCCCTTCTTCATTTATTAAAATATTTTATTACAGGAAAGTTAATGAAAAGACGGATGAGTTAAATTCCTGACAGGAGCCGTCAATTTATCTAAAGTATCTTCAGATAAGCTCCGATTAAAAATCGGGCTGTATTTATTAACCTGTCTTTTATAAACTTGCTGCATTTGTATTTCGCTGAAAAAATTAATTATCCCATTCCCGGATTTAAAGCCTATCTTCATTTCGTGATAAAAAGTTCTTCCAACATTCAGTCCTGATCAGTTTCAATTTTTACTCTTCCGCTTTAGTAATAGTTATTCTCCTCACTACTTTTTGCTGTAGTCCTTTTTCACATTCAATTTATTGTATTATTAAATTATTGTTTTATGAACATGTACGTTTCAAACCTGAGTTTTACTACATCAGATGCAGACTTGAAAAAATTATTTAGTCAATTTGGTGAAGTTTCTTCAGCAAAAGTCATTACAGACAGGGAAACCGGCCGCAGTCGTGGTTTTGGCTTTGTCGAAATGCCATCAGACACCCACGCAAATAGTGCTATCAAAGCTCTTGATAATAAAGAAATCGATGGCAGGGCGATGAGTGTTTCTGTCGCAAGAGAAAAAAGTTCAAGGCCAGATAATAAAAGATGGTAACCAACCACAAGCCGGCAAAAGAAGAGTTATAAATCTCCTTTTCTTTTGCCGGTAAATTGACGACGGTAGCACCCGCTGTGAATATAACCGGTATATTTTTCCCCAATTTCACCAACGGCAAGAATGAACAATGATACTATTGTACAGTTTGTTTGCTTCGTCACCAATCTTGATGCAGCGGAGTTTATACCGAAATGGAAATATTTTGCTCAAAAACTCGTCGTTGAGCAATTCAGGCCGGCGCTACAGGAGAAAATGGCAAAAACAATAACCCGGTTTCGCTATATTTCACAACATGAATGCGACGAGAACAATTTTTATTTTAGTTTCATGAAGGGAAGAACTTCCGAGTTCTTTCCCGAACATGCCGTAAAGGTGATCAATGCCGGCGGTTACCTTCCGCTTGAGTTAAAAAAAGGATACAAGCAAACAAAAGAAGAAGTCCGGTTGATTGCCTGCATAAATATCTACGACACAGGCCTTGATCATTATCGCCGACTTCCCTTATACCTCCATCTCAATATTTACAAAGCCTACTATGAAAGCTGTCTTTACAGCCATATCATGGAATTTATTGTACCAGCCATACACGCCGAAGAATTGGAGCAAATGCTTAAACATTTACCGGATACGGAAACCGGCATCTACCGGGCATGTGTGGTAGCCTGATTGCCATAACTCCCGGGTAATTGAACCTTGCACTTAAAAAGAGAGCTGCAACTTGCCCAATTAAGCCTATCTTTGCACCTAAAATTTGAGTTTTATGGCTCTTGTAAGCGAACAATAGCTTCCTGCCACCTCGTATTATTCTTTTACACCTGCATTCTTCTCAAATACACCAGTGCCCAAACTCAATCCTGCCATTAAGATTTTCAGTCGGTAATAAGCCGGGGGATGGGTTGTAAACTAAGCATGATGTAGATTTTTTTGTTTTATATTCTTTAATTAAATACATACGTTGATGACAGTTGAATTGATTGAAAAATTTGTAGCAAACAAGATTAAAAAAGGTGAATCGGTTAACATTCACTTCAAAGACCGGCACACTGTGACCGGCTTATTCATTCACGCTGTTGATTATGATGAGCTGAAATCAAAAAATTTCTGGCGGATTATAAATAATCAAAATCTTGCTCAGTGGAAACAAACAAAGGATATGAACCTGGCCCGTTTGTTCAATGGAGCTTCATTTACCCGGCTGTCAGAAAGCGAATCGAAGTAAAACAAAGCCGGCGCCAGTAGCAGAGATTGCTGCCGGCTCATATTTTTGTGACATAAAATCAAGTGTTGAGTATGTTTCGATCTGTTATTACCGGAACTGGTTCTTATATTCCACCACATATCCAATCGAATCTTGATTTTGCCAGCCACCTTTTTTACACCGAAAACCGGCAGCCGTTAAATACGCCGCCTGCTGAGGTAATCGAAAAATTCAGGCAAATCACTGGTATCGAGGAAAGACGCTATACAACGGACGACTTAAATGCTTCAGATATAGGAAGCCTCGCAGCCAAAGCGGCGCTTGCTGATAGTGCAACAGACCCTGAAACAATTGACCAAATAATTGTTGCACACAACTTTGGCAATGTAATTAAGGATACTGTACAAACCGACGCTGTACCATCTTTAGCAAATCATATAAAGCATTTACTGGGGATACAGAATCCGGATTGCATTGCTTATGATATCTTATTTGGTTGTCCCGGTTGGGTGCAGGGTTTAATACAAGCTGACGCTTTTTTTAAAGCTGGCATTGCTAAAAAAGCTTTGGTCATCGGAACAGAAACTTTGTCGAGAGTAATAGACATGTATGACAGGGACAGCATGATCTTCAGTGACGGGGCAGGTGCCGCTGTTGTGGAATACAAGGAAACAGGTGTAAATGGTGCAGGAATACTTGGCGCAGCGGCAAAATCACATTCGTTAAACGAACTGGATTATATCAGCCTTGGTACTTCATACTATCCCGATAGTGATTCCCGTATCCGGTATATTAAAATGAAGGGGCGTAAAGTGTATGAATATGCTATGAAATACGTACCCGATGCAATGAAAGATTGTTTGAATAAATGTGGCGTGCCGATCCATGAATTAAAAAAAGTGTTTATTCACCAGGCAAATGAAAAGATGGATGACGGGATCATAAAAAGATTGTACCAGCTTTATGGTATCGACAAACTACCAAACGATATTATGCCGATGAGCATACATTGGCTTGGTAACAGTTCAGTGGCAACAGTGCCTACCTTATTTGACCTGGTACGCAAGGACGAAATGGACTCTCATCGTTTAGCACCTGGCGATATCATTTTATTTGCATCGGTGGGTGCAGGCATGAATATAAACGCTGTTTGTTACAGGTATTGAAAATCCAATTTCAACCGGATATCAATTTTCACTTAATTAAAAAACTTAAAAAATACTATGGCAACATCCTGGAATAAAAAGGAAAGAGAAAAGAAAAAGCAATTAGACAAAAAGAATAAAGCCGAAAAAAAATTGGAGAGAAAAGAAAATGCCAAAAAAGGAAAAAGCCTCGATGAGATGATGGCATACCTTGACGAAAACGGCAATCTAACTTCTACTCCACCAGATCCAAGCAAAAGGATTATAATTAATGCGGAAGATATTGAGATAGGCGTGCCTAAGCTGAAAGACAGAGATCCCGCCGAGTCCCTGCGAAAAGGTGTTGTCACCTTTTTTAATAATGAAAAGGGATATGGATTTATTAAGGACAAGCAAACCATGGAAAGCATATTTGTGCATGTTAATTCAGCTATTGATGAAATAAAGGAAAATAGTGTCGTCCTGTTTGAAGTAGAAAAAGGTCCCAGAGGGTTGCAGGCAGTAAACGTAAAACTCGGTAGCTAAGCTTTAACAATTTCGGGTTGCGACAAGATTAATTAATTACTCAATTGATGTTGTCGCAACAGCGTTCCTATGAATCCTATAGTCTTCTCCAATTTTTTGATCAGACATTTTTCGAATCCCACCGTTTACAGTAAAACTACAATAGGATAAACCGGTCATCTACCTAAAAATATCCAAGCCCTGGTAATCATTTCTTCAAAAAGCTCAGATCTTCCCCTGAATAATTTAATGGTACAGGCAATAGCTTTAGTAATTTTCCCATAAACTCACGTTATCTAAAACACCCGGTCAAAAAATAATTATCCGAACCAACAAGCATTAAAAGGCTGACACGCAAATAACTATGCACCAACCCGGTTTAAAAAGAAATTGGTATAGGGATTTTTCATCGTAAAAAACTTGCACTGGTAGATTTTCTTTTCTTGTTTTGTGATTAATACTGATTCGCAGACGGTTTTTACGAACAGTATTCCGTATAAATACCTAACCTTATGAAGAAAATTGTACCCTTTACCGCATTTTTATTAATGGCCTGCTTTTCTAAGGCCCAAATTGTAACTCCGTTTATCAAAGCAAATTTTGGGGTTGACGCTGATCTGAAAGCCAATTTTTTTAATGGTTCTCTTTCTCCCGGCAATGATGACTGGTTTAATGACGGCACACCTGGCACAGGTGTGTTTGTTATTGATACTACCGGTGCCGCAGCCATGATGAGCCAATACATAGCTGATCCCACGTTGCGCAAAAAATCATTTACCCGCGGTATGAACTACCCCATGTATTCCACTGTTAACGGCAAATTTTTGTATGATGCCCTTTATGTAAGGGATCATAATAAAAACGATTCTACAGCCTTTGTCAATAGTAATAAAAACGGTGAAAGCCCTGCAGTTTGGAGTGGCGCAACAACACCGATTCCTGTCAAAAATGATATTAATGACGTAATGGTCCATGTAAGAAGAGATGGACCATCTTTAACAGACTCATTATGGTTTTTCGCAGGTGTATCAATACACGGGAGTACGGGTAGCCGGTATTTTGATTTTGAATTGTACCAGACTGATATTTTTTTCAATAAAGCTGATAGCAGTTTTTATAATTATGGTGCAGAAGCCGGGCATACGGCCTGGCAGTTTGATGCAGTGGGTAATGTAACAAGACCCGGTGATGTCATCTTCACTGCTGAATTTAGTAATGCAGGGCTGGAACTGCTTGAAGCCCGCATTTGGATTGACAAAAGCTCGCTGTCACTAACACCTGCACCGTTTTCCTGGAACGGCGCCTTTGATGGAGATGGAACATCAGCTCAATATGGATATGCGAGTATCAAGCCCAAAACCGGCGGTATTTTTTATGGCGGCAACCAGTGCACCAATAATACCTGGGGAGGTCCGTTTGGCTTTGTGGATGTAACCAATGTATCTATTACAAATTACGCCAGCCCTGACTTTATGGAGATCGCGGTAAATATGACAAAACTCGGTTTGGATCCTTATACCATTCTGGGTAGTAGTTGCAATCTTTCTTTTAGAAAAGTTTTTGCAAAGACCAGGAGCTCCAATTCTTTTACATCTTCCCTGCAGGACTTTGTAGGCCCTTATAGCATAGCCCGTCCGGAAGAAGCTGTAGTCGCCGGCAATCTTTCTCTTTTCTGTGGTAGCGGACCCGGATTTTCACAGTTGTCAGTAGTAAATCCTCTTTCAACATCCACTTATAACTGGTCAACTACAAATGGAAATATTGTTACAACGCCAGCTGAGGGAACAATCATCGTAGCCAATATGCCGGGTACTTATATCGTTACCCAAACTTTGCATAGCGGATGTTCCCCCTATTCCGCTGACACTATTGTCCTTATTAAAGACTCGAGCCGGTGTATGATATTGGCGGCAGAGGATTTACGGCTGAATGCAAGAAGTAATAATTCAGATATTTTAGTAACCTGGACCTCCACTGCTAAAGATGTTCTCAAATATGAAGTGGAACGCAGCACTGATAACCGATCTTTTCAAACCATTGGTAGTATTAATGCCATTAGCAATAACGCAGCTGAAAAAAACTACCAGGCTATTGACCAAATAGACCATCTAAACGCCGGGAAAATTTACTATCGTTTAAAGATCACCTCTATAAATTTCCAGGTTAATTATAGTAAAATTATAAGCATAAAAAACAACAACGGGCTGGCGGCCGATTTCACTATAACACCCAACCCAGCAAGTGATTACTTACAAATTTCTTTCAGAAAAATGATGAAGGCAGGAATGTCAGTGAGGATCTACAATAATTTTGGAACTGAGGTCAAAAATCTGCGGTTAAAGAATGAAAATGAAAAAATCAGCCTCCGCGAATTGACACCAGGAATTTATATCATCCAGGCCTTTGCTGCTGATGGTTCGTTTAAAGCCCAACAGAAATTATTGGTAGCACGATAAGAAAGTTGTCATCGTTTGAAAAAAGGAGTCATTACCACATGACTCCTTTTTTATTCAGCAACCTGTTGCCCAGGCCAGAGTGAATTAAGATAAATAATCATAACGACGATATCCCAGGTCATAATTCATTGTTCGCTCATTCGCCGTGCAGCCGGAAATCATGTAAAAAAGCCGTTGAAACAATAATCCACCCCTGTTAATATCTTTCCATTTTTTGACGGGAAGCTGGCACAATTTTTACGATTTTTTTTGAAACCAACCTTATGATGCATACATACACTTCCTCCATAGCTTCCAGGAAATTACTCCTCCGGTTTATCATGGAAAATATTGATTATCGCAAGAGGTCTTTGTACCTGCAGGAAATCATTTCCATGAGCCGGGTGAATGATGTTTGGCGCCGCGCATTAGCGACATTTTTTGATACCCCCGCTGCAAGCTTTTCGGTAAAAGCGTTTTGTAAGAATTAACCGAATCTTTTTTGCAATCGATTTTCTAAAACTGTGTCTTTTAACTGGCTGTTCTACCCTACCGCTTTCATTTCATTTTGCAAGTTCTGTCGTCTCAAATTAAATCAGACAAAAACACGGCACTATCCTATCTTTGATTAGCACTCAGAAACTTATGAGCATGGAGCCGGAAAGGAAAAAATCATTTATTGTAAGAAATCTTGAATGGATTGTCCTTTTGATTCTCATATTGGCTGGGTTGATAGCTATCTGGCAATTCTTCTACCCCGATCTTTTTAGAAAATAAATCACCCCAATCGCGACCCGGAAAACAGGTCTCATTATTGTTTGTATAGCTCAAAATACTTTTATGGATACCAAACAAAAACTGGAAGAACTCAACCGGGAATCTCTAAAGCATTTAGAAGAATATCTTAAATCCAAGGGTGAATTGAAACAGGACGAGCATCTCAAAATAGTTAAGGCCAGCGAAGAGTGGCAAACCGCCTGGAACAAACTGAAGGAAGCCCTGATGGTGCTGGAACGCCTGGAGTTATAACCACCGTAAAACAACTTAAGGAGTTTTTTATCCCTGCAACCGGTCGGTGCAAGCAATCAACAGCCTGCGTATGTTGAGTAGTGAGCAAACAATGATTAGATTACAAATAATATTTATGGCATGCGCAAAGTAATTCTGCAGTTAGCTGTAAGTCTTGATGGCTATATCGAAGGGCCTAAGGGGGAATTTGATTGGTGTTTTACAGACAATGACTACGGAATGTCAGCATTCTTTCAACGAATAGACGCCATTTTTATCGGCCGCAAAAGCTATGAGCTGGCAGTTTCCATGGGTGGCTCTGCCCCGCCAGGTTTTCCCGCCCTAAAAGAATATGTTTTCTCCAATACATTAAAAAAAGTAGAAGGAGATCGGGTTATTGTTAGTGGTAATTTTCTTGAGGAAGTGAATAAGATAAAGAACCTTCCGGGCAAAGACATTTGGTTGTTTGGAGGAGCTGAGCTTGTAACATTTTTTATAAACAATAACATGGTAGATGAAATGTCGCTTGCTGTTCATCCCATTGTTTTGGGAGCCGGAAAACCCTTATTTCAAAATATTACGGAACGAAAAAAGCTAAATTTAACCGGAATCGAAACATATCCCAGCGGCCTTGTAATGATCTCTTACAAACTTTCTACTTAAACTGATTTTGCGTGTTAAGCATTGTACATCCATTCCCTGAATTGGGGGGCCATTTCCTGGCTTACTACCAGGAAATGATGATTTAACCTGGGCACGGTCAACTCAATTACCAACTTCACTTTTTCGTGTGTTTTATACCCATGAATGAAATTGATATTGACAATATATTGCCTGTTGACTCTAAAAAAACTACTCCTGTCCAACTCAAGCTCTATATCACATAGGTTTTTATCCACGATGTACTCCCTGCCTCTTTTATCAATGGCATATACGGTCCTGTGCTCTGTATGAAAAAGAACAATATCGCTCATGGGCAATGAAATATTTTCTTTACCCTTTTTCACCAACATGCGATGACGTACATGTGTTGCCGGCTTGTCGCTCCCCTGATTGCTTGCCAAGCTATTATTTGCCTGTTCCTGCGTATATAGCATCCGGTACTTAGCAATGGCTTTGTAAAGCCGGTCCGGGTCGAGTGGTTTTAATAAATAGGCCAGGCAATTATACTCAAAAGCTTTAAGCATATGTTCCGGCTCGTCAGTCACAAAAATGACTGGCGTACAAGCATTTGTCTGGTCAAAAATCTTGAATGAAAATTCATTATCCACCTTGACTGCACAGAAAACGATATCGACAGCAGGCCTGGTATGGAGGTAGGTTATCGCCGCATCAATATTGTGGAAGGAAGCGACTATGTTTACGTCAACAGCCACACTCCCGATGGCGTCAGCTAATTGCGCCGAGGCCTGTTCATTTTGCTCAATAATAATAGCTTTTACCATGGTGAAAGACTCTTTGGCTTGAAAACTTACTCCGTCCATTATTTCCAGGGTAATGCTACAATGAAGCCACTAATAACTCTCAATTAAAGTTCCAACATTTTTAACACAACTCCCTTGTTTTTTGCTATCGGTTGTTCAAAAGATTAAAGGCAGGAATAAAAAAACAACGCAAAACTGACTGGCATATTTTATGAGTTGCTCTTTGTTAAAAGATTTTAATTATGACAAGTGAAAACAAACTCAAAGTATACAGCACCGTCTTTAGTCACAACGGTCACATTCCCCCGGAATACACCTGTGACGGGAAGAACATCAATCCGCCGATTGAGGTAGACAATATCCCGGAAGGGACCAAAACCCTGGCGCTGATTATGGAAGATCCGGATGCACCGCGGCAAACATTCGATCACTGGGTGGTATGGAATATTTCTCCGACCGAAGCTATTACCGAGGAAAGCGTTCCGGGGATAAGCGGCACCAATAGTTTTGGACACACCGGCTATGGCGGACCTTGCCCTCCTTCCGGGGCGCATCGCTATTTTTTCAGAGTATATGCACTGGATAAAAAGCTCGACCTTATGGCCGGCGCAACCAAAGAGGAATTGCAGGAAAGCATGCATGACCACATACTGGCACAGGGAGAACTCATGGGATACTATCAAAAAAAGAAAGTTCCCCATCCAGAAAGCGAAAGCCAGAAAGACTAAAACTACAAGCCGGGCGTCTTATGAAAAATTTTGAGATACCCGGCTTATTTAACATAGGTGCTCAATAATACGATACAGTCTGAGACAGCTTTGAAGGAATGAATGACATGAGGATGAAGGGTTACCAACTGATTTTCTTTCAGCTGTACATCTCCCTCACTGGCAGTAAACACTGCCTTTCCGCGAAGCATTTGAATTGACATATAGCCCTCTACTTCATTTTCCTTGATAAAGGCCCCGGCTTTTAAGGCTGAAATGACGATGCGTATATTACCTGACTTAAAAACCGTTATCCCATTCCGGTCGTTTTTATCCCAGGCTTTTTCGTCTTTGAGTTGATTAATTGTAGCAGCAATGTCCGTAAAAATATACGAAGCATCAATTGCTCTGGCACCTTCCGGACGATTAAGTGTGGCTTCAGTTCTTTTGATTTCCATAATCAATTTTTAAAATGTGTTAATAGGTCCAATTAAACATGCATAAAAATCATTCCGAAAACGGGATTTACAAATTCACCTGTCTTCCTGCCATATAAATCAATACAGGAGGGCAGTCTAATAAACCACTGTTAAAACTTATTGTAACTAAAAGTGAATGGTTTTCTACATCAAAAGTGGCGCTAATTCCTTCCCTTGAACGATCCGGGAAAAATTAACGGGCTGTTAAAAACTATTCATTTGCTCTTTTTAACGTAAACTGGCCTAATCCTTTTATCAAAGCAGAAGTCATAAAAACAATTTATTTCAACTAAATAAAAGATTATGAAAGCTATAATTTCTACGCTTGTACTGGCTGTCGTATTATTATCGTCTTGTGGCACTGCTAATGTAAAGGAACCCGAGTACCGGGATATCCGGGACATCAAAATGTTGGAGCTGGGGATATTACAATCTATGGCGGGCATCGACTTCATTTACTATAATCCTAATGATTTTGGCGTGCAGCTTTCCGAAGCAAGAGGCGACGTGTATGTTGACAATACTTACCTTGGCCGGTTTGAGTTGGGCGAGAAAGTACAAGTTAAAAAAAGGTCAGAGTTTATTGTACCAGCCGTTATCAAACTGGACATGATCGGCGCCATTAAAAACCAACGTGATCTTTTAAAGAAAAAAGAAGCGTTGATAAGAATTGATGGAATAGCAAGGATTAAAAAAGCAGGTTTTACCAGGGACATTGCCATCAAACACGAAAGCATGCAGAATATTGAGCGTTTGCGAACCCTGGTCTCCAGGTAAATTTTTAAACCCCCGGAAAAACCGGGGTTTCTTATTTGAAACAAGAAAATAAGTCGTTTTTATCCTATAGGATTTAGTAAATTCAAAGAAAAAAATGGCCAGGTCACATCACCGCAAAAAACACAAAGAACATTTGCGGCAATACAAACACAAGGAGGAAACAATAGTAAAAACAGCAACCAGCAAAGCGGCCGGCGTTTTTGCGATTGTTGGCGCAATTATCGGTTTGGCTGTAAGCTATTTCGGCAGTGAAGGTTCTATTCTTTGGATTATTATTGGACTTGTAGCAGGAGCCGCAGCAGGTTATTTCGTTGGGCGCAACATTGACAACAGTAAATGATACGTCGTTATCTCAACAGAGTCACCGTTCCTTTTAATATTCCTCCTCCGGCTTTCAGATCTATCATATACACGTAGACTCCTACCGGCAATAACTCGCCTTTAAATTTCCCATTCCAGGCCCTATTCATTTTCTTACTTTGAAAAACAATTTGCCCCTGGCGGTTGAATACCGATAATTCAAATTCCGGATATGCGGCCAAAGCCGGAATATTCCAGGTGTCATTCAAACCATCTCCGTTCGGAGAAAATGCCGTTGGCACAAATACATCATCATAAACAAATATCTGTACTGAATCTGTAGCCGTCCCGCAGCCATCATCCGAGACAACAGTTAGTACATACACAGTATCACGGGTTGGATTGATGACAGGTTGTAATGACCGGGGATTATCGATATTGGTTACGGGTGTCCAGGAGTAACTGATATTTTGCCCCGACGCTGTAGCCGAAAGCTGTGCTGAAGTACCTTTTATAATCCAGCGATCAGGTCCGGCATTTGCCTCAGGCTTCGTGACAACATTTACGATAACCGAAGCAGTGTCTTTACAGGAAAAATTATTGGAAACAATTACACTGTACTGCACCGTTGTATCCGGTGATGCGACGGGGTCAGCAATAACATCGGATGATAGTGCCGTGCCCGGTATCCACAGATAAGCGGCTCCACCACCAGCAACCAGCTGAACATCATCACCTTCACAAATAAAAGCTTCCGGAGAAATCGTTACTGCAGGTGCAGGATCGACTACAATATCTACAGAATCAATTTGCGCACAGCCTGCATCATTTGTTACCTGCACATAATATTTCCCTGCTTGATCTGGCTGCACATTGTTAATCGAAACCGTTTCGCCGCTTGCAGCAAAATTATTTGCCCCATTCCACTGATAGCTATTGCCGCCTGAGGCTGTCAAATTCAAAATGGTATTTTGACACACAGGACTATTGGTGATAGTGCTTATGACAGGTTTTTCTGCTACCCGTATACTTAATGGCTTTGATACGACCCGGCATTGAACAGAACCCAAATTACCTGCTTCCGCTGCAGCCATCCGAAAACTATAGTTGCCTGTTTGAAGTGCAGGAATAAAGTCTTGTGTCAAACTGGTGGTTATAGCTCCGGGTATATCCGTCCAATTTATACCATCGTTACTTTTTTGCCATTGAAATGTTGGATTGTTAAATCCCTGCGAGACAGTAGACGAAAAAATAAAGGATCTTGTATCACCCTGGCAAATAGTCACTTTATCCGTATTGCTTCCTGTAATCGAAGAAATAAGCTGAGGCCCGCAGGGTCTGAACGTAATATCATCCAATGCAAGATCGTTACCACAGCCGCCTTGTGAGTTATTGAATATTCGCAGCACAACGTCAGATACGTTCATTGGTGTGGTAAAGAAAAAACCAAATTGTTGCCACACCGGTGTGGCTGCCGCTGAAATATTATTGGTATTATAAGTTTGTAATACCGTACCGTTAGTTTGCTCAATTGAAAACGTAAGGTTGGGCTGAATGCCAGCGTTATTACAAGAAGTTGGTTTCAATACGTTGACGATCCAGGCGGCAAATTCATAAGTGGTGCCCCCGCATAATCCCCGAACAGTATCTAAATAAAAAGCGCTGGGTTGAATAGATGCATTGACCAACATAAAATATCCGTTTCCATTACCGGTGTGATCGCTACTCAACGAATGCCAGGTATTTCCAAAACAATTGGACGTACTATTATTTCTTACGGTATAAAATCCATCGTTGGGACAATCGCCCGAAATGTATTGATAAGAAGTAGTAGCGGCTGCCAAAGCCGGCCCGGGATTGGAACCCGATCCAAACGTAACATTTACGATCGGATCACCCAAACTGCCCTGGCAAAGCTGTGCCCCGGTTTTGTAAACAGTTAGTAAAATGATTAGAGATAAAAAACAAGTCCTCCTGAATGTAGCCACAAATTGCCCTTTAAAAATTTGCCTAATATAACCAGTTTATCCCAAAGTTTTTATAGCGCTCTTTAAACAGATCAATGTAAGGGCCGCAATCTTTCTATTATTCCATCCTGACATTTATCGCTGGTCTTATGCATCATCATTCCTGCTAAGTTTATTTACTGATCATTATCTAAATTCGGCAAAATAAAAATTGCAAGATTCAAAAAAACAGCACATGAAGAAATTCGCCTTTTTACTTCTTATCATCCTGTCATTTAGTACAGGCATTGTTAAAGCGCAAAATAAAGACTCAGTTACTATTGAGGCCATTGTAAAGGAAGCAACGGAAAATTCTCAATTGGAAAAATTAGGACATGAGTTGATGGATGGCATAGGACCGAGATTAGTGGGTACACCGCAAATGAAGCAGGCCCATGAATGGGCCATTGCCAAATACAATGACTGGGGAATAACAGCCCACAACGAAAAATGGGGCGAATGGCGCGGCTGGGAAAGAGGCGTATCCCATATAGATATGATCTATCCACGGGTGAAGACATTGGAAGGTATGCAATTAGCGTGGAGCCCCGGCACCAAAGGAAAAACAATCACCGCCGAAACAATTATCCTGGCCGATGCAGCGGACTCTGTTGCCTTTCAGGAGTGGCTGCCTTCAGTAAAAGGAAAATTTGTGCTGATCTCTATGAATCAGCCGACAGGCAGGCCCGATTATAACTGGGAAGAGTTTGGTACCAAAGAATCAGTAGAAAAAATGAAAAAGGAACGTAGTGTTATGACAGATGCCTGGCGCAAACGAATTTCCAAAACAGGACTGACCAACAAAACACTTGCTTTGGCACTCGAAAAGGCCGGAGCAGCCGGTCTTGTCGCATCTAACTGGTCGTCGGGATTTGGCGTCAACAAAATTTTTGGAGCCAACACAACTAAAATTCCAACAGTTGATATTTCTCTCGAGGATTATGGTCTTTTGTACCGGCTTACCGAATCAGGGAGTAAACCAAAAATCAGCGTAAGGACCGACTCAAAAGAATTGGGCGTCGTTCCCACCTTCAATACGATTGCAGAGATAAAAGGCGCTGAAAAACCCGATGAGTACGTGATGCTCTCTGCACACTTTGATTCATGGGATGGAGCCTCCGGCGCTACTGACAATGGAACCGGCACATTAACGATGATGGAAGCAATGCGCATCCTTAAAAAAATATATCCCAATCCAAAACGCACCATCCTGGTAGGTCATTGGGGGAGCGAGGAACAGGGGCTGAATGGCTCAAGGGCATTTGTAGAGGATCACCCGGAGATCGTAAAAAATATCCAGGTTTTGTTTAACCAGGATAATGGAACGGGCAGGGTTGTAAATATTTCCGGGCAGGGATTTCTGCATTCGTATGACTACCTTGGACGCTGGTTGGCAAAAGTGCCGGACACGATTCGTCAACAAATCGAGACCCGTTTTCCCGGATCACCCGGTGGAGGCGGCTCTGATTATGCATCTTTTGTAGCAGCAGGTGTTCCGGCATTTTCACTAAGCTCCAATAGTTGGCTGTATGGTTCTTATACCTGGCATACCAACCGGGATACGTATGATAAAATCGTTTTTGATGATGTACGCAACAATGCAATACTTACAGCGATTTTGGCTTATATGGCCAGTGAAGACCCATCGAAGACTTCCCGGGAAAAAGCCGTTTTGCCATTTAATCAACGAACAAAAGAACCAGGAAAATGGCCGGAACAAAAATCGCCAACCCGCAAAGGTGGGCTGGATTAAATAAAACAACAGACAGAAAACTATAGGTTTTATTTCTGCAAATAAAAATTGCTGCCTGTTTACAAACGATAAAGCAAACGGATGAATACCTATCAATTTTTGTTCTCCCGGAAGCGGCTGATGTTGTGTGCAATTATTTTGGCTGCAGGCTGCAATAATGCCGGAGAAAGTTCGCTAATCGAAAAGGATGTTTCAGCTTCGTCGTCATCCGTCCTATTTGATCAGCTGGTCGGAACCTGGGAAAACGAAAATGGAAAATCTTTTGAACAATGGACAAAAAATCCGGATGGAACCTTTAACTCGAAAGTATTTTCTGTGAAAGGAACGGACACCTGTTATAATGAAGAAGGGATCGTTTATAAAGAGAACGAAAATTGGGTATTTGAAAACAGGGTAAAAAATCAGAATGATGGAAAGGCCGTAAAATTTACTTCAACTCAACTCTCCAATTTAAGCGTCCAATTTAGCAACCCTGCACACGATTTTCCAACTGACGTTAATTACACGGTGGTAGATTCCGTAACAATAAGGGCATTTATTATCGGGCCTGCAGTCAACGGCAAAGACACTTTTTATTTTAATTACCACAAGGTAAAATAGAGAGTCGCTGTGATTGTTCATGATAACAGTAAATACATTTAAAAATGACCTCACGAAAAGCCTTCTTTAGTATCCTTCTTACACTGCTATTCACGGCTAATAGTCAACTAAGGGCGCAGTATCAACTGGATTCTATACTTCCTGTACGGGGATTCGCCATTGCGGCGCCGCCCTCTTCCTTTGTGGATTCATTCGTTCAGTTTATTGAAAAAGAAGTGGCGCCGAGACAGGTAAATACATTGCTCTTACGGGTTGATTTTAACTACCAATACAGCAGCCATCCTGAACTTCGGGACAGTATTGCACTATCAAAAAATGAAGTGAAGAAAATCGTAAATGTTTGCCGGGCCAATAAAATCAGGGTCATTCCACAGATCAACCTTTTAGGCCATCAATCATGGGCAACAAAAACGAATAACTTATTGAAAGTATACCCCGGGTTTGATGAAACTCCGGAGGTGAAAATGCCGGAGGTTTACAAATGGCCTAACGCTGATAGCTTGTATTGTAAAAGTTATTGTCCACTGCATCCAAACGTCCATCCAATCGTGTTTGCCTTAGTGGATGAACTATGTGATGTATATGAGACAGATGCATTTCATGCCGGAATGGACGAAGTATTTTATATCGGCAGCGATAAATGCCCGAGATGTAAAGGAAAATCTAAAGCTAAATTATTTGCTGACGAAGTGAATCTCATTCATGATCACCTTTCGAAATCAAAACGTGAATTATGGATCTGGGGGGACAGGTTGATCGATGGCACCACTACCGGCATTGGGATGTGGGAAGCCAGTCAAAACAATACTCATGCCGCTATTGATATGATCGACAAAGATGTGGTGATCTGTGACTGGCATTATGAAAGACCTGATAAGACAGCTGTGTATTTTGCCATGAAGGGATTTAGAGTGGTTACCTGTCCCTGGCGAGATCCATCAATTGCCATCACTCAGTTGCAGGACATGATCGCATTTCGCAAAGGCTCAACTGTAAACATGCAGCCCAGATTCATGGGGATGATGCAAACCGTTTGGTCGGGGGCGCAACCTTTTATCCGTGATTTTTATGCCAACAAACCAGATCAGCAGCGGGGCACTAATACGCCGCATGAAACCTTTAAACAGCTTTTTGCTGAAATAAATAAGCTTACAAGGTAATTAACCCGGCACGATATAAAATTATGCCTGTTGCTCCAATAGGTTTTTCAGATCAGCCAATACTTTGTTCCAGTTTTGCAGCGAGTGCTCTTTTGTTTTTTCATCAGCAATATTATCCTGCGTTATCACTAGTTCTGTGGCGTTCCCCTTTGCTGACAATTGATAGCTCACGTTGGCATAATTCTCAGGTTTATCTTCTTTGCCCGACATGGAGCTCCAATACGAATAGCGAAGCAATTTATCATGTTCGAAATCGAGGATGGTACCTTTGTCCTCGTAGGTTTTGCCCTCCCACTCTCCCTTGAAAATTATCGGTCGGCCTACTTTCCAATCTGTAATGGTGTTGGTCCCAAAAAAATATTGCTTGATAATAGACGGAGTGGTTAATGCTTCCCAAACTTTTGACACGGGTGCATTGATCACAATGCTGGTACTGGCTGTTATATTATTTTTCATCCGTATGCTTTTTATTGTTTTTGCCGGATGGAACTTACCTAAAATTTTTATTCCTCTGTGTGATAAAAATGAAAATTTTAGTATGGACGTTTCATCGTTGGCTTTTCCTTCCGTCCAAAAAAATAATGCCATGTTTTGCCGGAACAATCATTACTGTACTTCAAATAACAATAATAGCCTTTGGGCATGCTGTTTCACCGTTTGAGTAGAATGCTGTCGCACAGGCTTTTTTTCTTCGTAATTTATTGAAGCAATTATTTTTTTAATCCTAAAAAATAGGCGATGCCAAAATTATTAACTGCGAAATCTGTGCTGGTATTATTGACCGCACTGGGTTCTACATCTTTAAACAGCCAGGGAATTACAACCCCGCGAACTCCAAGCCCTGCTGCAATCGTCACACAGACAATCGGAATTTCCACTGTCACGATTAACTATTCAAGGCCATCGGTAAAAGGACGACAGGTTTGGGGCAATCTTGTTCCTTATGGGTGGAATGTGCAACCTTTTGGTGCGGCAAATGAAGCTCCTTGGCGGGCCGGTGCGAACGAAAACACCACCATCAAATTTTCTCATGATGCAAAAGTGGAGGGCCAGGATGTTCCAGCCGGTTTGTACGGTTTGTTTTTTGTAATTAACCAGGATAATACCGGTGAAGTCATATTATCAAAAGACAACCGCTCCTGGGGAAGCTTTTGGTATGATCCAAAACATGATCAACTCAGGGCTAAAATTCAACTACGAGACATTGCGCCCACTGAAATGCTTACTTATGATTTCTCCAACCTTACAAAAAATTCCGCTGAACTTAATCTTACCTGGGAGAAAAAACAATTCCCTGTGAAAATCGAATTTGATGTAGACAAAATAGTGATGAGCAATGCTGCGGAAGAATTAAAAGGACCTATTGGTTTCAATTGGCAAGGATATTCCAGTGCTGCTAACTATGCCCTTCAAAATAAAATCAATTACGACCAGGCGATAAAATGGATAGACCAGGCGATCACGCAAAATAGCAACTTCACCACACTGAGTGTTAAATCCAATCTATTAAAAGAAACGGGAAAGACAGAAGAAGCAGCTAAGATGATGACGGACGCCATAGCTATTGCAACTGAAAATGAATTGAATTTATATGGCTACCAGTTGCTCAACCAGGGTGCGCATGATAAAGCAATTGAAATATTTAAATTAAATACACAAAGACACCCTAAGAGTGCAAATGTTTGGGACAGTCTTGGTGAAGCCTATGTGATAAAAGGCGATAAGAAAAATGCAATTATCAACTTCAAAAAATCGCTAAGCATGAATCCCCCGGCCAATGTGAAGGCCAACTCTGAAAAATATTTAAAGCAGCTTGGTGCATTATAATCCTGAGTGTTGCGTAAGTGAAAGTATGTAGTAGAATAGCTACAAAATGACAGAATAAAATTGTACGCAAGAATAGACCATTCTACTATTTTTTTCGGCCGCCGTGTGTTGTTTCTTTGTGTTGTTGAAAGACATCCTGTTTTAAAATCTAAAAAATCCTTGAAAATCTGAATTCCGGTATCCTGTCTTTACTTATGAAAAACCACCCGATGTTTGCCTGTCAGCAAGATATCGGGGAAAAAGTAAACATGTATCATTAATCTGATACTTAAAATAGCTGGGGTTAACCGATTCGCCCCTTGCTTATCAGGGGGATAGTTTTTACTATCCCCTTTTTTAACTACTTGACATTCTTTCATGAAGGGTTTACTCTTATATTTTCATCGTTTAAAACTTAACGCGACAATAACCATTTTAGTTCATTACATTTGTGCAAAACCAACTGTATGAATCTTTTTGTTGCCGGCCTTCCCTATGACCTCGACGATGACGAGTTAATGGAAATATTTGAAAAATTTGGCGCTGTTAATTCCGCCAAAGTTGCAATCGATAAAGAAACTGGTAAAAGCAGGGGCTTTGGATTTGTGGATATGCAGAACGACGCCGAAGCGAGGGATGCAATTGAAAATTTGAATGACATTTCTCTGGGTAAAAAACCCCTGGTAGTAAAACAAGCTGATGAAAGAAGTGGCGGTGGTGGATCTTCCTTTGGTGGCGGCGGTAACCGTGATCGCGGTGGAGGTTTCAATAGAGGTGGATTTAACAGCAGGCCCGGTGGTAACAGACCCGGCGGCAGCTCAAGGCCAGGTCCTAACAGGGATAGCAGAGACCGAAACCGTTATTAATCTTTTTTGTTAAAAACATTCCTGATTAGTCAGGAGCAAATTAAAAATAAGCGAAGAAGTCCCGGAGTTGATCCGGGACTTTTTTATTGATTATAAGTTTAAAGAAAATAGAAAAAAATTATTGGGCTAACGGTACTTGAATCCACGTTTTTTGAAAACCCTTTTGTTAAAAGAACTGCCTTGTAAATATTTTATTTCGAAGCAATTAAAAATTTCCCGTCGTAACTCTTAACAACCCGGTTTTTTGTGGCATCCTTTATGAATAACCTGTAGTGAATTAAAACTTCAAATCATTATTAAAACTACAGTTATGAAAAGAATTTTTTACACTTTAAGTATTGTTGGATTAATGGCTATCCTATTTACTGCATGTAATGGAAAATCGGGAACAGCCGCTGATATGACTAAGAATCTGAACTACGCTGACACCGTCGGTCTTGCTGAGTTCCAAAACTGGAAAGCTCAAAATGAAAGAATCAATGCAATGGATGCATATAATAAAACTAATTATGCCACCACTGCATCATCACGATCGACAGCACGAAGGAGCTACTCAGGTACTCGCAGTGGATCGATGATATCGTCAACCGAAAACCAGGCCAAGCAAAAGAAAGGTTGGAGTAAAGCAGCCAAAGGTACCGCAATCGGCGCCGGTTCAGGAGCTGTACTGGGCGCAGTAATTAACAAAAAGAACAGGGCACTGGGTGCTGTGATCGGTGGAGTAATTGGTGGCGGCGTTGGTTATGGCATTGGACGTTCGCAGGACAAAAAAGATGGTCGTTATTAAGACAAATAGAGTTTAGGTTAATTTTATAGTAAGGCTTATCCCATGATAAGCCTTACCTTTTATAAAGCCTATCCTATCTGAATTAAATATTATCAGAAGCCGCAAACCTGTTAATAATATTTTAACTTCTTATCGCTTTATGCGCTGATCATCCTGTTGGCATTATTTTTTCCAGTTTTACAACTGCTTTAACGAAAGAATCAAACCAGCGCCAACTACTTTCACGTATTTGTTATACATTTTTTATTTCCAGGCATACCGGGATCTGAATTTGCCAAAGTTTTTAACCCGGCAGATTTACAATCGCAGTGATATTTTTTGAATGCTAATATTTTATAAAAAATAAAGAAAAACACATGAAACGCTCATATAAAATAGTTGACCCCGAGGGGATGTCGATTGCGCGTTACATCCCGAAGCTAGTTCGGAACAAGTTCTGATTAAATTAAACAATAAAAAACAAACAGATGAAAAGCTCATTCTTATCCTTCAAACCTGGTGTTGCATCGGTTAGTGGAATTCTTTTGATCGTGATTACACTTACAGCTTGTACCAAGTTTAATGATTCTGATAACTCAGGTACACCTGTAGCCGGACTAATGGCTTTTAACCTGGCTCCTGATAAGTCAGGTATAGGGATTGCTCTTTCCAACAACAATCTTATTAATTCACCGCTTACTTATACAAACTATACAGGTACCTATCAACGGGTTTATACAGGAACAAGAACGGTTGAGTCATTTGATGCCACCAGTGATTCAACCCTGGCCACAGTTGATTATACATTTGAACCAAACAAGTTTTACTCATTATTCCTGGTGGGCACAAATGGTAGTTATAAAAATGTTTTAGTCAACGATAAATTTGATAGCTTATCAAATACATCTGGCAAAGCATATGTTCGCTATGTAAACGCTATCCCGGATTCAACCAGTCCAAAAGTTACTATTACAGCTGGCGGCGTCAGCCTGATTGATGGCAATGCTTCCTTCACCAACGTTTCAGATTTTATTCCGGCAACACCGGGCGAAATAAACATCGCTGTAAAAAACGAAACAACAATCAACAGCAATCGAACGATCCCGGTTGAGCAAGGAAAAGTATATACTGTACTGTTAGTGGGTATGCCGGGTGCAACTGATAGTACCAAGGGCGTGCAAATCAAATATATCACAAATGGCAGTTTAACTAACGGTCAATAATTGTTATTCATGTCCCTATTGAAGATAATGCGCCAGTTCAAATCCATCTATGAAACAAATTGATAAACTTACAAGAGTTGGCGCATTTGTAATCTTATATTTGTGCCGGAACTGATGGCATCCAGTTGCTTTTTAGTTTCGATGTAATAAATTTTTGCGCCTTCTTTGTTAAGATGAACGCCATCGACGGTAAGATAAAGTCCCCGTTTCTTACTAAGATGATCGGGACAACCCAGCCGGCACCAGATTTTGTCAAACCAGGCCGTGTTGAAGAAATCCTCTAATAAATAATTATGGGTCTTATACCTCCTCAGATAGCCATCAAACAACGCACCGGCATCAACCAGGCCAAGCTCTTTTTCCCGGGCTATCTCCCGAATGACCTTATTGCAGGCACAACGTTTCTTGTTGAGTTCGGCGTCAAGATCTTCATTGATGCAACCCATGGTGCTGAGAATTATAGCAGCGTTGGTTTTTCGCTCAATATCGCTGATGCATTGACGGTACTGTTTCTCAAAATCTGCTGCACCCCGCCGGGGATTGGCTCCCTTTTTCAACAGATACTTGCCGGCTTTTTTAAACCAATATCCTTTTTGTAATAATCCGGGAATTAATATATCGTTTACTCCAGCTTCAAAAAATATTACGTCATATTTAGCCTGGTCCAATTTTTTCATCAATCGCCGGTGGATCATAGCGAGCGTCTCACCATTTTTACCCGCATTTTCAACGATCCAATTTTTATGTTTGGAAGCAAAAATTTTAACCCAGTTTACACCAACAGAACCCTTTACTAAACTATCCCCAATAAACAATATGCGCATCATACTAATTTAGGAGTGCAAGCTATTTTTTTCCCGGGTGCCCGAAAAGAGGAAGTGAGTGAATTGCAGAAATACATCAACGGAATGTAGAAATATGTAAAAAATAATTATTTTCCCTTATGCCTACAACTACCACTGCTGCTTACCGGGTCAACTCTATAGACATTCTTCGCGGAATTGTTATGATCATCATGGCCCTCGATCATACCCGTGATTTTTTTCATGTTACAGCAATGACTGCAGACCCGTTGAACCCGGCAACAACAACGCCGGCATTATTCTTCACCCGGTGGATAACGCATTTTTGTGCTCCAACTTTTGTTTTATTATCCGGGGTTTCGGCTTATTTATCCTCCCGAAGCAAAACGAAAGCAGAAGCAAGCACCTTTCTTCTCAAGCGGGGACTGTGGCTGGTATTGGTAGAGATCACTCTTGTTACATTGGGCATTACATTCGATCCTTTTTATAGTTTTATCATTCTGCAGGTAATCTGGGCAATCGGTTGGAGCATGGTTATCCTTGGCCTGTTGGTAAGAGCTTCCTATTACGTCATATTTGTTACGGGAGTCATCTTATTTTTCGGTCATAATATTTTGGATTACCTGCAACTGCCTGCTTCTGGTATCACAGGCAACCTATGGTCTATTTTGCTAACAGCAAGGGGAACAGTAATTCCTTTAGATAGTAATCATTTTATCGGTGTATTCTATGCAATACTTCCATGGACAGGTATCATGTTGATGGGTTATTCAATGGGCGCCTGGTTTCACAAGGATTTTTCCGCTGAAAAAAGAAAGAAATTTTTATTGGCAAGCGGGCTTTCGCTTATACTGTTATTTATTGTTTTAAGAATGTTGAAAGGCTATGGCGACCCCGGGGCGTGGGATGGTGATTCTGTCTTTTCTTTTTTAAACACCAGTAAATATCCGCCCTCTCTTCAATATAGCAGCATGACATTAGGGCCAGCATTGCTTGCCTTAGCACTCACAGAAAATATTAAAGCCAGTTGGAGCAAAGTCGTCTCTGTATATGGAAAAGTTCCTTTCTTCTATTACATACTTCATTTTTATTTAATCCACACCTTGCTGGTAATCGTTTTCTTTGCTACCGGTCATACTACATCACAGATTGTCGATACCCAGAGTCTATTTTTATTCAGGCCACAGACATTCGGTTTTAATTTATGGATCGTGTATGGTATCTGGATCTTTGTTGTCGCAGTTTTATACCTGCCGTGCAAATGGTATAGCAATTATAAAGCGCAACACCGGCGTTGGTGGTTGAGCTATGTTTGATTGATAAAAGCTTTCACTAAAATTTTGGTTAAAGGAATTCTTGCTTTTTTTTCTGCATTTGGGATTAGTGTAATTTTTCTTCAGCTAAAACCACAGGTATGAAAAAAATCTACTTAACTCTTTTTCTACCACTCCTGCTCTTTACTGGCTGCAGCAAAGATTTTCTAAAACGATACGATAAACGCATCCAGGGCACTTGGCAATTAGCAGATGTAGATCGCATTGGTTGGGGAGGTAGTACCAGCGGTGTTCCTTTTAAAGAAGGAACGTTTACCTTCTCTGAAGATGGACAATTGGAATACGTAAATAGCACCGGTGATATTTACCAGGGAGCCTGGGATATTCGTCGTGACTGGGTAAGAAATCAATGCTATACCAACGAGGATGGTGATTATGATTGCGACGACCGGTATGTGCACAGTATGCATGTAACCGCAATAAATTTTACTACACAGGAAGTAAGATCCGAATACTTCGACGAAGTGATCTTCACGGGTACCAATCGCTTCAAAGCATATGTTTACACTGGCCCGAGGAGCTATGTATTCCGCTTTAGACGTCAATAATGCAAACCAGTAGATAAAGCTTAGACGGCTAAAGAAGACATGTTTGGAAAGCAGAACGCAATAGCGGTCATATTAGCCTTCGGCAAACTGATGCTTAAATGTCCCCCTATCCTTTCAGCCAAAGAATTCACCTGCTGTAGCTCACTGGCCATCGCATAGCCATTAACACTTCCAGACTCCTGCACCTCGAGTATTACCTCATGACCGTGCTTTTTGGCGGTCAGGCGAATGCTGGTATTTTTTACATGATTTACTACAGTTGATAGCATGCGGCTAACAACGGAGGCTACCCATTGAGGATTGTTGTCAATCGGCAGATCACTCGGCACGTCATTGACAAAAAAACTTTGATTACGTACTGCGGCGGGTAGGAACACGCCGGTAAGGCGGTCGATCAGCTGTTTTAGGTTTTCCATAGATATATTGAAGTACTTTTTCTACGTAAAATGATTCCAAAGTGACAAAAAAATCTTAATAAATTGTTAAAGTGCGTTAACAAACTTGCACATATGCAAATCAACTAAATAACAGCGGGGTGATAAATAGGACAAATTAGGATTGTGCCATAAAGATTTATGGCCTTTTGATGTAGTGTTAGTACTACAATCATTTGTTTGTCCAGAGTAAGTCTAGCTGACTTGCTTATCCACTTGGTTTCTCTTTTGAAAACTATAGATCAGGTAAAACAAAGCCGGCAGAATAAAAACGCTTCCCAGCAACAGGGCCCAGGCAAGCGATTGAATTGTTTTGTAATCGGCCTGGTGCTCCACTAAGGATAAATAGTCGTCATTTTTTAAAATGACAATGTTGGGATAATGGACATAAGTTGTGGCCAGCAGGATCATCGTCACCTGGAAACCTGCGAGTATGCGGATAAGCTTTGTTCGGCCTTTAGCCAGTAAATACCAAAGCAGCAAAAGTGACAAGGCGGCCGTGCTTATCGCCGTCAGCCCCACTGCATTTCCAAAAATCCATTTTGTTAAAGGAATATTGTCGAAGCGGGCAGCTACGAATACAAATGCCCCACAAACCAAGGCCGCGATGCTCATGTGACGGGCCTTTTTAATGAAATGCAGGCGATGAACTTCTTTGTCAGCTTCGCCAACGAGATAAATCGCTGCCAGGAAACCACAAATACTAACAGTAAAACACCCGACTGATATGGAGAAAAAATTTAACCAGCTAAAAATATATGCCGCTAAAAAACCAGTGGCCGACACATCGATATGCCCTGAAACGGCACTACCGGCGATAATCCCCAAGAATAGTGGCGTAATGAGACTGGACCAGGTAAAAATATGGTTATATATTTTCTGCATATCGTCCTTTACTGCATCATAATGTCGAAAAGTAAATGCCGTGCCCCGGGCGATGATTCCCAGCAACATCACTACCAGCGGGATATGAAGATGAATTGACATTGTCGTGTAAATGGACGGAAACCCTACAAATAAAATGACAATGGTAATGATAAGCCACATGTGATTGGCTTCCCAAATTGGACCGATAGCCCTGTACAGGGTACGCCTGGTTACTCTTTCATTTTTCTGAGATGTAAACAACTCTAATATTCCGGCGCCAAAATCAGCACCGCCCAATAACAAATAGAGTAAAATCGCCATCCACAAGTAAATGATCACAATGTTTAACATGACAATCAGCTTGTTTTTTGATCTACATCAATATCGTAAAGGATTGGCACCATCTTTATTTGCCGGTAAAGCATAAAGATTACAATTAACGCCAGTGAAATGTAAATCGCAGTAAAAATGTAAAACGAATAAACAATTCCAGGCATAGGCGTCACTGCATCAGCAGTTTTCATGATGCCATAAATGATCCAGGGCTGCCTTCCCACCTCCGTTACAACCCACCCAGCTTCTACCGCTATAAAGCCCAACGGTGTAGCCAGTACAAACAGGTTGAGTAGCCATTTACTCGTCAGCCAACTTCTTTTTTTCCATAATGCAATGAAATAGATAATGGCCAGCAGCATCATTGCCATACCCAATCCTATCATCACCTGGAAGGAAAAGTGAGTAATGGCTACCGGTGGATGATAATCTGCCGGAATTTGGTCCAGCCCTTTTACTTCGGCGTTGAAATCACCAAACGCCATAAAACTTAACAAACCCGGTATTTCAATTTTATAATTGACCTTTTTGTTCTTCTCATCCGGTATGCCACCGATTATCAGGGGTGCCGTTTTTTGTGTATGAAAATGAGCTTCCATCGCAGCCAGTTTAGCGGGCTGGCGTTTGGCTACGTCTTTCGCCGAGTGATCTCCGCTAACCGGTTGCAAAATGGCGGCAACACAAGCAAACGCTGCCGCAATGGTGAAAGCTTTACTATGAAACTGTACATTTTTTTTCTTCACGATCATAATGGCATGAACACCAGCTACTGCAAAACCGGTGGCCACAAAAGCTGCAAGGCACATATGCAAAGCCTGCGAAAACCAGGCTTCATTAAACATAGCCTTAATAGGATCTACATTCAGGTATTGTCCATTGACATAATCAAAACCCGTCGGGCTGTTCATCCATGCATTAGCAGCAACTACTAATATACCCGAAAGCAAACCACTGATACCCACCACTACTCCGGTAAACCAATGAAACCATTTATTAAACCGATCCCAGCCATAAAGAAAAAAACCTAAGGCAATGGCTTCAATAAAAAAAGCCGTTCCCTCTAACGAAAACGGCATTCCGAAAATAGGTCCTGCGTGCTTCATAAACTCTGGCCATAGCAATCCGAGTTCGAACGAAAGAACCGTTCCCGAAACCGCACCCGTCGCAAAAAAAATCGCAACCCCTTTGCTCCAGGCTTTGGCAATATTTTTATATACCACATCATTTGTTCGCAGCCAATAATAATGTGCGACAGCCATAAAAAAAGGCATCACCATACCAATACAGGAAAAAATAATGTGAAAGCCAAGCGAAAGGGCCATCTGCGACCGGGCTGCAATAAAATCATCCATCGCAATTATTTATTTTATAAGAGAGTAAAGCAAAAATAGTTAAAGAATGAACGCAGAGGGTTAGGAGTGGAAGGATATTTTATTTTCAAATTTGCACCTTATCATCACCTTTCCAATTTTACTGGTTACGTTGTTCTCTACTCCTATTATCTACCTTCGCTTGTATGAATCTATTTACCACACCTGGTTTTATCACCATTACTTCGCATAAAAGAATTACACCCTATTTAGAACAGGAAGTAAACGATCTTGGATTTACAATTGATGATAGTTTTGTAACCGGCGTACGTTTGAAAGGAACTATTAACGATTGTATCAAACTTAATTTAAATCTTCGTTGTGCAAGCCAGGTTTTATACAGCCTTCAAAAATTTACTGCTGAGAATGCCGATGCCATTTATAAAAATTTAGTCGGCTATCCGTGGGAAACAATCCTGCCTGAAAATGGATATTTCTCTATCACCAGCAATGTCAATAATCCAACCATCAATAACAGCATGTTTGCCAACCTGCGTGTCAAAGACGCCATCGTTGACAGACTGCGTGATAGGCGGGGAACAAGACCTGCCACAGGTGCTGAGCTCACGGGAGCCGTTATTCATTTGTTTTGGAAAAATGAAGAAGCCGAAATTTTTATAGACACTTCCGGTGATTCACTGGCAAGGCACGGCTATCGCAAAATACCGGGGCAGGCTCCTATGCTTGAGTCATTAGCCGCTGCAACCATCTACGCTACACGCTGGGACAAAAAATCTCCCTTCATCAATCCGATGTGTGGTTCCGGAACGATAGCGATAGAAGCTGCACTTATTGCTACCAATCGCAGACCCGGGCTTTTCAGAACCAACTATGCATTTATGCACCTGCAGGGATATGATGCAACTATTTATGAAAAGGAAGATGCTTTATTGGAAGAACAAATCATTGAAATTCCCGGGCTACGAATTATCGCCACTGACTATAGCGAAAGAGCTATCGCCAATGCCAGGAAAAATGCAATTGCCGCGGGAGTTGCGAAGATGATTGAGTTTGCTGTTTGTGATTTTGCAGCGACACAGGTTCCTCAAAATGTGCCTGGCGTTGTATTTATGAACCCGGAATATGGCGAAAGATTGGGAGAACTAAATGAGCTGGAAAAAACATATGCCCAAATCGGCGATTTTATGAAACAGCGCTGCGGCGGCTACTATGGTTATGTATTTACCGGCAACCTTGAACTGGCAAAAAAAATCGGGCTAAAGGCAAAACGGCGTATTGAGTTTTATACCAGCACTATTGATTGCCGGCTGCTGGAGTATGAACTTTATAAAGGAAGCCGCGAGAAATAAGGAATTACCAATTGCCGTAACCGGCAACTCAGCATTCATCCCTAAATTTTCCTGTTTTATAATTTTTTAATGCGGCGGCATGAAAAAATGGTGTAGCTTTTATGTCCTCTTGTAAACAATTAAAACTTTTTCAATCATGATCGCAGAACAAACCCGCACAACTACGGAAGTAGCTGCCCGATTTAACGAGTTGGCCAAAGAAGGAAAATGGGATCAAATACAAAATGAATTGTTTGCCGACAATGCAAAAAGCATTGAACCTCCTGGCTCACCCGGGATGCAATCAGTCGAGGGCCTGAATGCCATCAGGCAGAAAGGAAAACAATTTAATGAAATGGTAGAGGAAATGCATGGTGGCTATTCATCTGAGCCCTTGGTGGCAGGCAATCATTTTAGTGTAGCCATGGGTATGGATGTTACAATGAAAGGCATGGGGCGCACCAAGATGGATGAAATTGCCCTTTACGAAGTAAAAGATGGTAAGATTGTCAAAGAGCAATTTTTCTATTGATTGCAGTGCTATGAAATTATGGTAGCGAAAGCCAGGCAAATGATGCATTTGCCTGGCTTTTTGCTTTTTCGAGTTCACTTGCTTAGCGAAACGATTCTTCTTGTTAATAAACTTTAAAATTTTCTATCAGCTCCTGCGTTGCCTGCAACTATTAAATCATTTTTTTCTTCTATACAACGCTGTTCGAAAACGGCAGCATATTTGATAAATAAAAACAGCAATAAAAAAGAAATGAACAAAAAACAACCTTCACTTATATTTTGTATCCTGATGGATTTGATCGGGTATGCGACCTACGCTGTTCCCCTGTTGGGTGAAATTGGCGATGTATTTTGGGCGCCTATCTCTTCGGTCATCTTTATGACCACATTTGGTGGCTGGCGGGGTGCTTTAGGTGGTCTTGGTAATTTCATAGAAGAGATATTGCCAGGCACCGATTTTATTCCCAGCTTTACACTCATGTGGTTTATTCAAAGCATGAAAAAGAAAAACAGCAATACTGCCGTTCCGATGGTAAGATAATCTATAATCGATCAAAGGCTCCTGCAACAACTATAGTTGGCAGGGGCTTTTTCATTTCAGATTTTTAATTGTGATTTTCGTTTCGCCAAATCGCGGAAAGAATTTTCGGGACATGAAAACTTTTTGGCTGTTGCAACATATAAATACACCCCATGGACCAGAAAGCAATTGTTGAAATTTATACATCTCTCCTGGTTGTCAGAAAGATCGTGACTGGGTCTTGCCCACTGACAATGGGATTTATACGAAATAAATCCAGGAAATTTTTAGAAGAAATACCTCGTAAAACTTGTATAAGAAAATAATAATTTAGATTTTTACAGCATCCATTCGATGCTATACTATTAGCACTCCTCTTGAAGAATCCGTACCAATCCGCAAAAATTAGTAATCGGTAAAGTCAGCTCAACGCTGTCACGCATGGTTTATTTACCCTTGGGTAAAAATGATAACCTGCTAAGTCCCTCCTATGCCAATGCCCGCATAACTCCACTATGAACCCGGCTTAGCATTTTTTACCCTTTGAATAAAAAAGTACACCATGAAAAAAGTTCTACTATTATTAACACTGTTTGCTGTCACAGGTGCCAGCAGACTCCAGGCGCAGTGCACCGCTGCCAATCTTAACATCGTTATTAAGGGCGTCACCAGTGGCTCCAGCGGCTGCCAGGTAACACTCGATGTAAGCTTCACCGGTGATTTTAACAACGGAAATAAATTCGCATTTATTCATTTATGGGAAACGGCTCCTGTTAACAATTATCCGAATCTTACCTATACTACTCCTCCCACGGCCGCGCAGCTGGCTAATTCTATTGCTACCATTGCGATTGTGGATCCGGGCAAAAACACCGCTGCTTTGTATAATCAGTATCCATCAGACCCAAGCGTTCCGGTTAAATATGCTGGTATTACGTTTAATAAAACTGGTAATCTTTACACCATGTCGAATGTAGTGATCAATTTCTCAACCTGTAATGTACCGGTAACCGTAAAGGGAGATGTATGGGCCAGCCAGTCAGATCTGAGCCAGGTGGTGCACTGTGAAAATGATGGTATCATTACTATTCTGTTCAACAACCCGATCATTAATGGTAATAAGCAATGTGCTATTCCGCGCAAATTGAACTTATCATTTAGAAATGAACATGCCACATTGAGTGAATCCGTTGTAGCAAGCACTTATATTGACATGAATAGCGATGGTGTAGTAAATACCGGCGATATTGATATAACCAACTCGCTGAGTCCCGCCCTGCCCAACCCAATGAATCTTGGTCCAAATACCGAGTTGACGTTTACAAACATCTCTTACGCTCCTTATTCCAGCCAGGTGCTTTATGATACAAAGCCCATTATAGTAGTAGCCAATGCAACAGCGCCGGGTGCCGCTACAGTTACGATCACAAAAAATAATATCAATTTCCTCGGAAGCTGCACGTTGCTGCCTGTAACATTTAGCTCTTTCACCGCCAAACGGGATAATGATATAGTTGCCCTGCAATGGGAAACATCATTTGAACAAAACAATAATGGCTTTGTCCTTGAAAGGCTCAACAACGGAAGTTGGACACAAATCGCTTTTATACCATCTCATATGCCCAATGGCAACAGCACTTCGAAACTGGTATATAAATACGAAGACATCAATACGTCAAAAACCATCTCTCAATACCGTATCAAACAAATTGATTTTGACGGAAGATTTGAATACAGCGAAATAAGATCGGTTGCAGGCGAAGAGCAACTAGGAAAACTGATTGTTTATCCAAACCCCACTGATAATGGCAGCGTAAGTGTGGTATTAGAGGAAGCGAAAGGATTACATGATGCTTTATTGACAGACATCTCAGGACGGACCATCAAACAATGGAAAGGCATCTCTAATAATTTTGCGATTGATAACCTCAACCCTGGCTTATACCACCTTCGTATCCTGAGCCGCGAAACAGGAAAGCAAACAATTGAAAAAATTCTGATTACAAAAAAGTAATACCTCTTTGATCATCCTTCTTTCGATTTCTAAGGTGTACTACAAGGCCCCGGTTTCAACCGGGGTCTTTCTTTTACGCCGGTCTGGATAATTACAAACATTTCAGAATTTTAATTGTCAGGTCAAAACTTTCCCATTTCGTATATTACAGCCCCTTATCGTTAAGCCAGCTTATGAATCGCATTGACAGACTATTTAGCATTTTAACTTACCTGCAGTCCAAGAAATTTGTACCGGCAGAAAAGATCGCTGAGAAATTCAAAATAAGTGTTCGCACTGTTTACCGGGATATTAAGGCACTTGGCGAATCGGGAATTCCTATCAGCTTTGAACAGCAACGGGGATATTTTGTTGTACAAGGTTATTTCTTGCCTCCCGTTTCCTTTAGTACGGAAGAAGCCAATGCTTTTTTGTTGATGGAAGCAATCGTATCCGGCTTCTCCGATAAATCGATCCAAATGCATTATTCAAATGGCTTAAATAAGATAAAAGCTGTTTTACGGTCGTCCCAAAAAGAGAAGGTAGACACACTTTCGGACAACATTAAATTGCAGGTGCCGGCAAGCATCCGCTACGATTTTGAATACTTGTCAATCATTCAAACCAGCATATCATCACGTATGATATTGGAGCTTGACTATAAAAATAATAACGAAGAAATAAGCAAACGCCAGGTTGAACCCATCGGGCTTGTATTCTATGCCTTTAGCTGGCACCTGATAGGCTGGTGCCATATGCGTAACGATTACCGGGATTTTAAAGTGGCCCGTATCCTAAAATTGAGAAATACTGATCTGCCATTTACAAAACAGGATCATATCGAACTGGATAGCTATATGAAAATGCTTCCCGTAAATTATTAATTTCTTTTTAAAAAAAAATTCCGTTCCAAAAATTACACTGACATAGGGCTGTCAGTAGCCGTTGGTTATTTTGTTGTATCAAAAACAAATAACTATGTCAATGATCAACATGCTACTGAAAGAAATGGACAAAGAAGCCATTACCACCCGTAAGATGCTGGAACGGGTGCCGAATGATAAGTACGACTGGAAACCCCATGAAAAAAGTATGACAATCCGCAGGTTGGCCACGCATATCGCGGAATTACCATCCTGGGTGAGTATGACACTTACAACCAATGAGCTTGATTTTGCCAACAACCCCTACCAGCCCGTTCCTATTAACAACAATGAAGAGTTGCTCGCCTATTTTGAACGATCTTATGCGGAGGGAAGGGCAGAACTCGAAAAAGCAAACAGACAAGGACCTGGAACCCGACTGGACGCTGCGCAATGGTGACCAAATATATAGTGTGGAAAGTAAGGGAGATGTTATCCGGATGAGTTATAACCAGATCGTACATCACAGGGCGCAACTGGGAGTGTTTCTTCGTCTTTTAAATGTTCCTATCCCCGGCAGCTATGGCCCAAGTGCTGATGAAATGAATTTTTAATACTTAAGACATATTATCCACAGAGACAAACACACTACTCATGTATATTATCAGTTACATGCTTGCTACACGTCTCTGTGGATTTTTCGGACCTATCTGCTTAATCTTTTTGTCTGTTTTTAAAACTTAAATTTTTTTTATGACCAGTGTAATATTGGATGCAGACGCAGAATTTAGCATCGGACCGTCTACACAATCATCTTCCATTGATTTTGATTTTCTCGCCGGTCGTTGGAATATTCACAATCGCAAACTGAAAAAGAGACTGGCTAATTGCACGGAATGGTTTGAGTTCGATGCAAAACAGGAAATGCGAATCATTCTAAATGGCATTGGCAATACCGATACCTTCAAAACAACAATCGACGGCAAGCCATTTGAAGGAATAACGCTCCGGCTTTTTGATCCTGTCTCAAGACTATGGAGTATTTATTGGGCCGACAGTAATAAAGGCGTTCTTGATCCACCAGTGATGGGATCGTTTGATAATAATATCGGCACTTTCTATGGCAGAGATGTTTTTGATGGGAAAGAAATTGTCGTAAAATTCAACTGGGATAAAACCAATCCTGATAAACCTGCCTGGAGCCAGGCTTTTTCGGAAAATAACGGTGCAACATGGGAATGGAATTGGTATATGTACATGACAAGGACAGATTAACATTCGAACAGTAACAAGATGCTGGCGATGATGGAAATGGTAACAAACCTGTTGACAAATATTACCCACGCAATCCTGAACAACCTGTACAGGTATTTGCGATCAGCATTATTTTAAAATTAAGTTAGTACACTATGGTGATGGAGCTTCGCAACTATTTATTAAAGCCCGGTGCAAGGGATGAATTTATCCGTTATTTTAAAAAACATTTTATTGATTCACAAAAATCCGTGGGTGCGTCCATTCCGGCATTATTCACGATTAAGAATGAGCCCGATCGCTTTTTTTGGCTACGCGGATTTGACAACATGAATCAAAGAAGCCAATTTTTGCCTGCCTTTTATGGTGGTGAAGTTTGGAAAAAATTTGGACCGGTTGCGAATGATATGATGTTGGAGTGGCAGAATGTATACCTGGTAAAGCCTTTATCCAGAAGCGCTGCGGCTTTTGCAAACAAAGAAGGGATTTATGTAGTTGATTTTTATCGTTCGATCGACAATGAGCTTGAATCCTTAATCCAACTGTTCAATAAAGAATGGATTCCCCTTCATACTCTGGAGAACATCACAAACATTACACTATGGATAAGTGAAATGGGAGAGAATGATTTTCCCAGGCTTCCTGTTTACCAGCACGAAGATCTTTTGATCCTAATTACCCACTACAGGAATGAGGACGAATATCAGACTATGCAAAAACACCTTACTACCTCCTATAATGAACTGGCAACCGCTATTGACCAAAAAATAAAGGATAAAATTAGTGTTGTACTTTATCCGGTATAGCTAATCAATAAAATCAATCTTTGAAATTAAAAAGCCATCCGCCGCGCAGATGGCTCTCCGCCGCGGCGGAGCAGATTATTTTTTGGAGTGGCCCGGTTACCCGATAATAACCGAAGGCGTCCATGATTTATCTGTTGATTGCATGAATACCTCCTTTTTGTTTGGTGAGCAATGAAATTACAAAACGCCAGACAAAAAATAAATTAATTGACCATAACTTTTTTTGAGATTTTTTGAAGATCCTGCGTTGTTTTGTATACAAAATAAAACTGATCTGTAATAGACTTAAAAGTGGATAGATATCGTTTATTGCCCGATTCCAATACGCCCTGTTGAAGTTCCTGCTGGCGGGTTTGCATGAGAGCATTGATTTTTTTATCGAGTAAAGCCTGTGGGTTATCCATAGATCGTTGCGGCGGATTGAACTGGGGATTTGCCAATAGCTTTGCTGCAATGTTCAACTCTGCTACACTTGCCTTTATCAGGGCCTGATAATCTTCCATAATATACTCAGGTTTTAATGAATCGGCATAATAGCTCAGTGTGGCCATATGTGATACCAGCATATGCGACAGCACAACAAAACGGTGTACCTCTTTTGAATCTCTTCGCTTGCTTTTAGGCTCTGATAACATACGGGTAAAAGCATCGGATACATTCGCCAGCGAAACCCAGGCGTATTTTCTCTTTTCCTTGGATAATTCTTTATTATAAGGCTGACCTGTAAAAACATAAGCCACACTTTCAAAATAATCGCTGATATCCGTGACTACTTGCTTCATCAACTCTCCTATTTGCTGACGTTCCCATATAGGCGGCAACAAAAACGAAGCAAGAAAACCAATGATGCAACCCAGTGCTGTATCAACGATCCTTTCTTCCACCACCTTGTTAAAATCAGTAGGTTCCAGCAAGTGAAACATAAACAACAGGTAGATCGTAATCATAACCACACTCACCAGGTATTTCCAGCGCATAAAACTGTAGGCGCCAATCATACTAATAGCCAACAGTACAAGAATAGCCGTATTGTCCTTTACAAAATATAAAATGCCCCAGCCGATGGCTACACCGATCAATGTACCCGTCAAACGTTCGATATTTCTTTGCTTGCTAAGACTATATCCCGGTTTTATAATGACGATTACTGTAAGCAATATCCAATAGCCATGACCAAAAGGCAATAGCAGGCCAATAAAATAAGCAGCCACAGCGGCGACGCTGATACGTAAAGAATGCCTGAAAATATTTGATTGCAGCGAAAAGTTTGAGAAGAACTGCTGCGGATCGATGGTTTGTCTCGTTACATATTTGGAAGGATCAGGTGTGTTCACTTTTATATTGCGAAGCTTACGGTCATAGGACGTATACTGGTGCAATGTTCGTATCCGTGCAGCTATATCATCTATGCTGTCGAGGATATGACGAAGGCTGATGAAACCCTCAAGGTTAGTGGGATTTAAAATTTTTAGCCTGAGCTGTTGCAGGTGTTCTCTCTCTTCTACCAGGTCCTTGTCAATCCGCTGATCATAGCCGGACGCTCTTCCGCTGCTTAACGAGAGTGCAATTTCATCCAATTCGTCAGCAAGCATTAAAATAATATCCCTGTATTCGGTGAGGATAGGTGTGTCGTCGAAATAAGCATGCAATTTTTTGTAATCGAGATGCGAGGCCATGGTTCGCTCCAGCAGGTCTGAAACGTCGAGGAAAACCATCATTAAAATGCGGCTCGTATGTGTTGATTCTTTTACAATACTTCTTGTTTTAAATAATATTTCAGCCAGCAATTCCTGCTTTTGTTGCACCTCCACCTGTGTTTGCATAAGATGCTCGTAACACTTATCAATGTCAACGCCGGTTGCATAAAATTGTGCCCTTGCCCGCAAGTACCTGGCAGCGGCGAGCACATACTCTCCCATCACCTGTTGTATCAGTTTGTAGGGACGTATGCTATATAGAATAAGGCTAAGCAAAGTGTACCACATGCCGCCGGCGAAAATGTATAAAGCAAAATAAACGACCTGCCAGCCCTCCAAACCTTCATGGGTCATCATCACCATCACCAGCAGAGCTGCAATGCCGATCGCAGTTACTCTTGCCCCGTAAACCCCTATCATCGAAAAGAAAAAGCAAAGGATGGGCAGCAGGATCATGAACATCCATGTTTGCTGCAATGAATAGCCTACCATCAGGGCAACGATAAATATGATACCACAACAGGCCAGCAACCCATTTCTGCGATGATGTATTGGACCCGGATTATCGGTAATGCTTGCACAGACTGCACCGAGCGACAAAAAAATCCCCGTTTGCAAATGCCCGAAATAGCCAAAGATCAATGAGGGCAACAATACGCCGGCAGTAATGCGAACACCATCAGCCAGGTAATGACTATTGATAAATCTCCGGTATTCTTTAATGTAATCCATGCGGGAGTGTAAATATACTGACTGGTGTTTTTTACCGACGTCAAAAAATGACTGCCGAAACACCGAAAGTTATTCAACCGGGTTCATCCTGTCGTTTTTAATGCTTAACTTAATATAGCCATTCTAACCTGTAAAACTGTAGTATGCTCAACACCTACGACTTCCAGGTTGAACATCCCGAAATGTTTTCGCAACTGGCCGTTAAAGACCTCTTGTTTTTGTATTATAAATGCCCGCAGGAGGAAAAGAAAATAAATCTTTATACCCACTTCAATAAAATCATCTTCGTACTGGAAGGCAAGAAAATGATCCATCACCGTGACCAGTCGTGGATGCTTACGAAGGATACCGCTGTTTTTATAAAGAGAACTGCTTATAACCAGGAACGATTTTGGGAAATAGACTGGGAAGTACTTTGTTTCTATTGTCCGGATGAATACCTGAAAAAGGTGTTTGATGAATATCGCCTGCATTTTTCATTAAAAGACATCACAGTGCCTTCGCCGGATATGCTGATTGAAATTAATGTGAATGCAGCCACCCGCGCCTTTTTCTACAGCATTGTCCCCTACTTCAGGCAAAAACCTCAGCCGGCTGAAGATTTGCTGGCACTTAAATTCAAAGAACTGATTTTTAGTATTCTCTCGAATCCCGCCAACCTGGCCTTGCTTTCTTATGTAAATAAAATTAGCGGGCAAAGAAAGCCTTTGTTGCAGGATATAATGGAAGCCAATTTTACTTTCAATTTATCCCTGGCAGAATTTGCCAGGATCGCACAACGCAGCCTTGCCACTTTCAAAAGAGATTTTATCGAAGTCTTTCACACCACACCGGGAAAATGGCTTTCAAAAAAAAGACTGGAATATGCACAACAGCTTTTGGACACAAGCACAAAAAATGTAAGCGAAATTGCCTACGATTGCGGCTTCGAAAATGCTACACACTTTAGCCGGGTGTTTAAAGAAAAGTATAAATCCTCGCCTTTGCAATACAGGAAACAAAATGTCCATCCAGTACCCTAAATATATTTTTCTGTGGCCACTGACTTGATTGATTTTTAATAACAAGTTGCATTACTATCCTTCACCCAACAAAAACCCGTACAAACTAGGCGGCCTTACTCTGTCCTGGACTTCAGTTCATGAATTTTAATTGAGCTTAACAGATAGATTTTTGAACTTTTAAGAAAACCGCTTCGCAAAGATGCATAATAACTTTATGCAGGTTTTGGGAGCTATCATTAACCCTGCCTGCTCTGCCCCGCGACAGGCAGGCATTTAAAAAATTTGCCTCATGACAAACGAATTGCTTCAATCATTTAAAAACAGTTTGCGTGGCAAGCTGGTACTCCCCACTGATGCCGGTTATGACACAGCACGAAAGGTGTACAATGGTATGATCGATAAACGCCCCGCCATGATCGTTCAGTGTGCGGATGTGCAGGATATAATCGCCTGCGTAAATTTTGCCCGGGAAAATAAAGTATTGCTGGCAGTACGATGCGGCGGACACAATGCCGGGGGCTTGGGCATTTGTGATGATGGCCTGGTAATCGATCTTTCATTGTTAAAATCTATCCAGGTAAATGCCGCTGATAAAACTGTCAGGGTGCAGGGCGGCTGTCTTTTAAAAGAAGTGGATGCAGCTACACATGCGGTAGGGATGGCCGTACCTTCCGGCATTTTCGGCACCACAGGTGTTGGAGGACTTACCCTTGGAGGTGGACTCGGCCATCTGACAAGACATTATGGTCTTTCTATCGACAATCTATTAGAAGTTGAAATGATACTGGCTGATGGCCGGCGCGTAACTGCATCTGCCAAAGAGAATCCTGACCTTTTTTGGGCCGTTCGTGGCGGTGGTGGCAACTTCGGTGTCGTTGTCTCATTTCTTTTCCAATTGAGACCGGTGCACACTGTTTATGGCGGCCCCATGCTTTGGGAACTGGAGGATTCAGAAGAGATGCTGCGCTGGTATCATGATTTTATTACAAAAGCACCGGACACCATCAATGGATTTTTTGCTTTTCTCACCGTTCCACCGGTCGATCCATTCCCTGAACATTTACGCCTGAAAAAAATGTGTGGCGTAGTTTGGTGCTATACCGGCGACATGGATAAAGCGGAAGAAACATTTAAACCAATCCGGGCTGTTAAAAAAGCATCATTGGATTTTGTGGGGCCGCTTCCCGTGCCTGCTTTGCAAACCATGTTTGATGCGTTATATCCGCCAGGTCTGCAATGGTATTGGAAAGCAGATTATGTGAAAGATGTAGATGAGATTTCAATTCAGCTTCATGCTAAGTATGGAAGAGAAATGCCACAACCGCTTTCGACCATGCACATGTACCCTGTCAATGGTTTTGCTTCCAGGATTGGCAAAAATGATACAGCATGGAACTATCGCGATGCTAATTATGCTGTTGTCATAGTGGGTATTGAAGAAGACCCGGCAAAAAAAGATACGGTGATCAATTGGGCCAAAGATTACTGGAGTGCCTTACACCCTTATTCAGCCGGTGGCGCTTATATCAACTTTATGATGGATGAAGGCGAAGACAGGATAAAAGCAACCTATGGCGATAATTATAAAAAGCTGGCTTCGATAAAAGCAAAATATGATCCTGATAATTTGTTCAGGGTGAACCAAAATATCAAGCCGCAAAAAACAGAAGCGGGAGCTATAGCCTGACCTGGTTATTATCGATTACACCAGCAAAATGTTTTGTTATGGAAAATACATCACCAACCACTCAAAAACCGTCTCTGTACGAAAGATTAGGTGGCGAGCAAGGGTTAAGAAAGATTGTGAACGATATTCTCGATAAGAATTTCAGCAATCCTAAAATCGGGCATCATTTCAAGAATGTTGACATGGACAAACTTAAACAACTTGTATTTGAATTCTTTTCCATGGGCATAGGCGGTTCGCATATTTACACGGGACGGGATATGCGATCGGCTCATGCCGATCTTGGAATAAGTCAAAGAGATTTTTCCCTGGGCAATGATGATGTATCAGAAGCCTTGAAAGAAAATGGTGTTTCCAAAGCAGAGATTGATGAAGTAATAGGAATTCTTAATTCGATGAAAGGAGATGTTGTAACAGTTTAGCTGCTTAAAAGCCTTGTCTGCTTTCTTATTTAGAAACCCTAATCCCTTTGTTATGCCACTCTTTATGGATCTTCACAAAGGAATGTATGGAATAAAGAAAGAAGAAGTTGCAAAAGCTCACCTGCAGGATCTTGCTGTACAGGACAAGCATGGTGTAAAGTATCATAAATTCTGGGTGAACGAAGAACAGGGCACGATCTTTTGCCTGATAGAAGGGCCGACAAAAGAAGCCTGCACGGCTTGTCATGCCGAAGCGCATGGCAATATTGCCTGCGAGATCATCGAAGTGCATCCAACCGATATCGCCACATTCTTGGGCCCTAATAATACACTCTCACTGGCCTGGCCGTTCATCCTGATGGCAAAGTAGATTCTGCCGTTCGTACTTTTCTTTTTACTGATATCGTTGGCTCAACCAGCCTGACCGAGGAATATGGAGATATTATGGCCATGACGATACTGAGAAAACATAACGAAATAGTAAGGGATAACCTGAACAATAACAATGGCCGGGAAGTGAAACATACAGGCGATGGCATTATGGCGACGTTCAGTTCAACATCCAAAGCCGTGAGAACTGCTTTAGAAATTCAAAAAGATCTGGCCGCTTACAGAGAAGCAAATCCTGGTATACATCTACATGTAAAGATCGGTATCAATGCGGGGAACCCGTCACGGAAGGTGACGATTTCTTTGGTGCAGCAGTACAACTGACCAAACGATTATGCGACCTGGCCGATCCGGGGCAGGTACTTATTTCCGAAGTCGTAAAAGGTTTGTGTATGGGCAGAAACTTCCAGTTCGCTGACCTCGGTGATCAATATCTTAAAGGATTTGCACAGCCCATCAAAGTTTTTGTAGCACTTGACTACTGGTAATCCGGGCTTTCCTTTTGTTTAATCGCTATCTTTTATTTCTATTGACCAGGTCTCAACATTGAAAAATCAATCATACTATTAATTGCTTCATAATTTATCCAGTCTCGTATATCCCAATACCAATTGATCTTCCGTGGATGTAGTAGCTGGCATAAGCTTTATAGAATATTTTTCTTTCATTGTTGCCGGTAGGATGTCGGAGATTTCATACAAGTCATCCACGTCCACGCCATACTTATCATCCACATGAGAAGTGGCGCCTTTGAAACCGGTATGACGATAGAACGCAGTTTTTTTAGCCTGTTGAATAGCTATTCCTTTATTGGGTGCAGCGACAATCAATTTGTAGTGAAACTCTTCAAACTCGCCGGGCTTATAACCACCCAAATTAATAAAAAACAATCTTACTAACTCTTCGTGCGTATTAGCGTTGATCTCCTCACGGTTTACAACACCGACATCAAAGTTGTCTACCCTGTTTACTTCACGCCATGCATCAATATGAATTTTTTGATTGGCTTCCGGCCAAAAATCAAAGATATCGGGTAACAGCTCTTTTAATTCAGTTCCTATACCAAAGAAAATATCGTGTTGTTCGGTATTTCTTCCCGGAGGTTTGCAACCCAACAGCAACATAAAAAGCTTCAACGGTTTCATCACCAAATTTAAAGGATTATCAAACCTTAGCCATTCAGCTCTGCTGCTTCGGCCTGTGCTTAAATTAAAGGACTCTTTTGAAGCCCCTTAATTTTCCACAGCGGTATTCATTTAGGAACGATCAACTGAATACGATGGACGACTATTTCTTCTCTTCCCGTAAAAATTTTTACCACTGCCGGAATTTCTTTTTTGAAATGATGGTCGTTGAACCGGCTGTATCACCGGTTGACTATTACCGGTCATCACATACGGATGTTCCGTTACAACCGGTATAGTTTTTTTGATCAGCTTTTGAATCGCTTTCAATTCATCTCTTTCTTCTGCATCGCAAAATGAAATAGCGATACCACTTGCCCCTGCTCTTCCGGTACGGCCAATGCGATGTACATAAGTTTCCGGAACATCCGGCAGATCATGATTGATTACATGCGTCAGCTCATCAATATCAATCCCACGGGCGGCGATATCGGTAGCTACCAATATTCTTGTCCGTCTTGATTTGAAATTAGTCAATGCCGATTGCCGGGCATTTTGGGATTTATTACCATGAATAGCTTCAGCCTCGATGCCGGCAGCTTTCAAATTTTTGGCGATCTTATCGGCGCCATGCTTGGTACGGCTGAATACTAAAGCTGTTTGAATACCGGTATCTTCCAATAAATGAATCAACAGCGATCTCTTATTTTGCTTTTCAACAAAATACAATGTTTGTTGTATCGCATCAGCAGTAGAGGAAACCGGCGTTACCTCTACTTTACCCGGATTGGTTAATAATACATCGGCGAGTCGTTGTATTTCCGGGGGCATGGTAGCGGAGAAAAAAAGTGTTTGTCTTTTGACAGGCAGTTTTGCAATGATCTTTTTTACATCATGTACAAAACCCATGTCCAGCATTCTGTCTGCTTCATCCAGTACAAAGAAATTGATATCACGAAGCGAAATATGGCCCTGGTTCATCAGGTCGAGCAAACGACCCGGCGTAGCCACCAATATATCAACACCGCGACGCAGTGCATTTACCTGTGGCACTTGTGACACACCGCCAAAAATGACAAGCTTATGCAGATTAAGATATCTTCCATATGCCTTGAAACTTTCTTCGATCTGGATGGCCAGTTCCCTGGTAGGCGTTAACACCAATGCCCTGATACCACGATGACGGTTAGGTGATGACTGCTGGTGCATTAATTGCAGAAGCGGGATCGCAAACGCAGCTGTTTTACCGGTGCCGGTTTGTGCGCAGCCAAGCAAGTCTCGTTGCTGTAAAATAATGGGGATCGATTGTTCCTGGATAGGTGTAGGTTTCGTGTAACCTTCATGAGCTAAAGCTTTGAGCACAGGCTCAATGAGCTGCAAATTGTGAAATGACAATTGAATAAAAATTTGATTAAAAAAAATGGTAAGGCTATCCACTTAATTGAAGATACTTTACCCGCCTTACGTTAAGCTATCACGACATTTGAGGAGAAAAAATCAAAACAAACTGGGTGAGAAATAACATATAAGAACCGCGAAGATAAGTTTATAAACCGGAATTATGTAATTAATTTAATGATTGCTTTAAAAAAATAATTATTTTAACGGAGCTTATGAAAAATAATCTTTGGAAAACAATTGCACTTTCAGGACTGCTGGTTGGCAGCCTGGACATTATTGCTGCACTGATTCAATTTTATATTAAAACAGGAAAAGACCCGTTGATTGTCCTGAAATATATTGCCAGTGCCGTCGCAGGTAAAGAAGCATTTAGCGGGGGCAACCCAATGGCAGTCGCAGGATTACTGCTACATTTTGTAATCGCTTTTGCCTGGACCATTTTCTTCTTTTGGATATACCCAAAACTGAAACTACAAACCCTGAACACTATTCTAACAGGTGTGCTGTATGGAATATTTATCTGGCTTATCATGACGAGAGTAGTTGTTCCAATGACGAAAGCAACCACGTCGGCTTTTGATTGGAAGCAGGCGGCTATTGCGGCTTCGATACTGATCGCTGCGATCGGCCTGCCATTGTCATTTATTGCTGCACGATATTATCGGAAACATAGTTTCGGTTTCACCAAATAAAAATTATATGAAACGTCCATGATAAAATTTTCATTATAAATGCATTGGGCAATGAAAATTTTATCATGGTAAGTTCCCTCCCGAAGTCAGTTCGGGACAAGTACTGACTAAAACAAAAAAAATATACAGATGCAAATTCCGGAACAATATAACCAGCTGATGCCTTACCTGATCGTTAAAGGTGCCGGTGTATTTCAAAAATTCATGCAGGAAGTTTTCGATGCCAAAGAGCAAATGATAGTTCCAAATGCTGACGGAACAGTCATGCATGGCGAAATAAAAGTTGGTGATTCCGTCATTATGTTTGCCGAGGCCGGTGAAGAATTTCCGCCAATGAATGCCGGTATGTTTATTTATGTCGATAATGCCGATATTGCTTATCAAAAGGCATTGACAGCAGGCGCTACCACTGTGGAAGGGCAAGAACCTTCGGACAAAGAGTATGGCCGGGCTTGCGGAGTAAAAGATCCTTTTGGAAATACCTGGTGGATTACGTCAGTCATTTAACTTTTTACTGGTAAAAAATTGTACAACTTCTGGCTTCAGCAATTACTGAGTTTTTGACTTGATGAGAAGATAGTTCCTGGCCGGGTAGAGAATATTTCTCCCATTCTCCTGCGGGTAAATTGATTTCGACCTTGTGTGCATTGCCGTTGTAAATCATTACTATTTTGTTCCACTTATCTTTTATCAATCTTCCATTGATTGTGTAAGCAACAATTCCATCCCCCGTTTTTAAAAACCTTATATTGTCAGCCACCTGCTTACCCGTTTGCATCCGAAATGCGGGATGCTCTTTTCGCAATTGGATCAACGCTTTCACATATTCAAACACATCTTTATTCTTTGTCTTCAAACTCCAGTCAACAGCGTTAATACTGTCACCGGCATCGAATGAATTTTCGCTGCCCTTTTTACTCCGCAAAAATTCCGTGCCCGCATGTAAAAAAGAAATGCCTTGCGAAGTGAGCACTATACTTAATGCCAGCTTATGCATTTCTTTTCTTTCTGCCTCCGTCGCAGTGGGCGCAGAAAGAGCGAGTTTATCCCATAATACATGGTTATCGTGACATTCGGCATAGGTAACCGTACTGGAAGGATTAACAGCGTAAGATGCTTTGGAATAGTTCACCTTGCGATAGTCAACCTGTGGGTGTTTGGTAGACGCTACTACTCCGAATTTGATACTTTCTTCCATGCCCGGCCGGCCGCTGGTAAAGCCTTTTTCATCGTTCACAAATACGCTGCCTTTTATACCGTCGCGGATATCATCGCTGAACACAGCAATATTATCCAACCTGTAAGCGTATTTTTTTACCGCTCTTTTTGTTTCTGCCAATGGCGATGCACCTGCTGTCCATCCTTCACCATACAATAAAATATCGGGTTTTATTTTTCGCAATTCTTTAGCGATTATATTCATGGTTTCAATATCATGCACACCCATCAGGTCAAACCGGAAACCATCGATATGGTATTCCTTTACCCAATACTTTAGCGACTCCAGCATAAACTTACGCACCATCGGTCTTTCGCTCGCCGTTTCATTACCACAAGCCGTGGCATTGGAGAATTTTCCTTGCGGTGTTTGCCGGTAATAGTAACCGGGCACCAGTTGATTGAAATAAGAATCCCCTGTCAGCATAGTATGATTATACACGACATCCATCACAATGTTTAACCCGTTTGCATGAAATGTTTTTACCATTTCTTTAAACTCCCGAATCCGGCTGAGGCCGTCATAAGGATTAGTGCTATAAGAGCCTTCCGTGGTATTATAATTCAGCGGATCATAGCCCCAATTGTATTGCGGCTTATCCAGTTTGGTTTCATCAACCGAATAAAAATCATACAGCGGTAAAATATGCACATGTGTTACACCCAAATCCTTAATATGATCTAACCCGGTGCTTAATCCATCGTTATTAACGGTTCCTTTCTCTGTAAGCCCTAAAAATTTCCCCTTGTTTTTGATCCCGGAATTCGTGGCAATACTTGCATCTCTTATATGCAATTCATAAATGATTGCGTCCGTCGCATTTTTCAACGGGATGCCTTTATCTTTTTCCCACCCGGCAGGGTTTGTAAGCTTCAAATCGGTGATCATGCCTCTTCTACCATTTACGCCAACTGCCTTTGCATATGGATCAGGAACTTCCTGTGACCATTCCCCTTTTATCTTTACCCTGAATGCATAAAATTTTCCCTGCTGATCCCCTTTGAGTGAAGCGGTCCATGTACCGCTTCTACTTTTTTTCATTGAAATGGTTTGAATGGCTTCGCCGCCAATTCCTTCTTTGTACAAACGCAATTCAACTTCAGCGGCCGTTGGCGACCAGACGCGAAAGAAAGATTGTTGTGGGGTATACTGCTGACCGAGGTCAGTATCAATGTAAACGGGATAATTATCAAATTTGACGGACTGTGATTTTGTAATGAATGGAATGAGCAGGCCGATCAGCATAAGAACTTTATTCATGAACCATTTTATTTTACCACTTAAAGATACTCGCAATATTTCCTATTACGCAAACGGTTGTGAACATTCACCCGTCAAAAAAATCTTCGCTGATTGAAGGTTTACGTGTAAATTGGCGCTTCATTATTTGACACAAATACCTTTTGCGATATGGGAGATTTCCAGGTTAAAAAACAGGCAAAAAAATATGATGTAGTTATTGTCGGATCCGGTGCTGGTGGCGGTATGTCAGCTTATGTTTTGGCGAACGCAGGATTAAAGGTTTGCATAATTGAGGCCGGCCCTTTATATGATCCGCAAAAAGATATTACGCAGTTTAAAAATCCATGGGAATCGCCACGCCGGGGTGCTTCGAAGGTTAGACCTTTTGGTGACTTTGATGCTTGTTATGGTGGTTGGCAACTCGATGGTGAACCTTATACGAAAGCGGAAGGTACACAGTGGGACTGGTTCCGTGCCCGCATGCTGGGTGGACGTACTAACCACTGGGGACGTATTTCGTTGCGATTTGGACCAAAAGATTTCAAACGCAAAAGCATTGACGGCTTAGGCGACGACTGGCCCATCGGTTATGAAGATGTTAAACCTTTTTATGACCGCATCGATAAACTAATTGGCATATTCGGCACCAATGAAGGTTTGGATAATGATCCCGATGGTTTTTTCCTCCCACCACCCAAGCCTCGTCTGCATGAACTATTTATAAAAAATGCGGCTACACAGGCTGGGGTTCGTGTCATCCCTTCCAGGCTTTCAATTCTTACACAACAATTGCCTGACAATAAAGACCGCGGCGCCTGTGGTTTCTGCGCACAATGCGGTCGGAACTGTAGTTTTTTCAAAGCCGATTTTTCTTCACCCAATGTATTGATCTACCCGGCCATGAAAACCGGCAATATAGATATTGTTCCCAATGCTATGGCCCGTGAAGTACTGACCAATAAAGAAGGATTGGCAACCGGTGTTTCCTATGTCAGCAAAGACGACATGATGGAATACCAGGTAGAAGGTAAAGTAGTGATACTCGCAGCCAGTGCCTGCGAGTCGGCGAGGATATTGCTGAATTCAAAATCGCAAAGGCATCCGAATGGTTTAGCCAACAGCAGCAATGTGGTAGGAAAATATTTGCATGATTCTACCGGTGCGCAGCTGGGTGGTGTTCTTCCAAAATTATTTGACCGAAAACGCTATAACGAAGACGGTGTGGGTGGTCTGCATGTGTATTCGCCCTGGTGGCTGGATAATAAGAAGCTTGATTTTGCCAGGGGCTACCACATCGAGTATTGGGGTGGATATGATCAGCCTTCCTATGGTTTTGGTGCGGGTATTGAAAGCCTCAATGGAAAATTTGTAGTAAAAGGAAAACAAAAAGAAGCCGGTGGTTATGGCGCATCATTGAAAGAGGATTATCGTTTCTTTTACGGCGCTAGTGTAGGCATGGCCGGTCGTGGTGAAGCAATACCATTGGAAAGTAATTATTGTGAGATAGATCCAACTACCGTTGATAAATACGGCATACCTGTTTTGAAGTTCAATGTGAAATGGAGTGAGCATGAAATAAAACAGGCTAAGCATATGAAGGAAACCTTTAAAGAGATCATGCACAATATGGGCGCTGTGATTACCTGGGGTGGTGATGATAACGAAAAAAATGACTGGGGCCTTTTAAAACCCGGTGAGATCATTCATGAAGCAGGAACCGTAAGAATGGGCAATGACCCTAAGCGTTCGGCTTTAAATAAATGGAGCCAGGCACATGATTGTAAAAACCTTTTCTGCGTAGACGGCGGCCAGTTTGTAAGCCAGGCGGATAAAAATATTACATGGACGATATTAGCGTTGTCGATGAGGGCAAGTGAGTATATTATTGATGAGTTGAAGAAACAGAATATTTAAACCCTCTAAATCTCCCTAAAGGGAGACTTTAGACCCCGACAGTTGAAGTGCATTATATTGCTTGATAGCTCAACATTATGCATAACAAAGAGTCACATACACCATCAGAAGCTAAAGCCCCCTTTAGGGGGTTGGGGGTTAAGAACCCATATAAAAGCGGTGGAATGTTTGAAGGGGCTTCGCATATCATTTTTGCAAATGCAAAGCATCTGCGTAAAAACATGACTGAAGCTGAGAAAGTCTTATGGTTCTGTTTAAAACCGGGAATTGATGGATTAAAGTTTAGAAGACAACATCCTATTGGAATATATATTGCCGATTTCTTTTGCCACAAAGTAAAACTTATCATTGAAGTAGATGGGGCTATTCATAATGAAAAGGACATAAAAACTGCTGATGAGACAAGGCAAAAAGAATTGGAAATATGGGGTTATACTATTATTCAATTTACAAATCAACAGGTACTGGAAGAAACGGAATATGTTTTAATAAAGCATCAGGGAAAAAATTTTGCAGTTAAACAATTTTCATAAACAAAACACTCCGTAACAATCGGAGTCTAAAAGCCCCCTTTAGGGGGTTTGGGGGTTTCTTTTATGGACAGACGTAAATCATTAAAACTAATCGCTACCGGTGCTGTGGCAGTGCCGGCAGTTATTGCGGGTTGCAAACCCGATGATAAAAAAGCAGAAGAGGTGAAGCCTAAAGAGGCAGACTTCCCTATTCATCGCAGTGCCGAAGAAATGAAATATGAGAAGTCGGTCATTGCGCAGGGAAAATTTTTCTCGGATCATGAAATGGCAACGATTACGGTATTGGGTGATATTATAATTCCAAAGGATGAAGTGAGTGGCAGCGCCTCCGATGCAAAGGTTCCCGAATTCATTGATTTCATTGTGAGGGACATGCCGGAGCACCAGGTGCCCATGCGGGGAGGCCTGCGCTGGTTGGATTTGCAATGTTATAAACGCTATGAAAAAGCATTTAAAGATTGCAGCCAGCAGCAGCAGATTGAAATGGTTGACCAGATCGCTTACCCCAACAAAGCAAAACCCGGGATGAAACAAGGTGTTGCCTTTTTCTCATTGATGCGCAATCTGACTGCTTCCGGTTTTTATACTTCAGAAATTGGTGTCAAGGACCTGGGATATGCCGGCAATACACCCAACCAATGGAATGGAGTACCGGATGATGTATTGAAACAATATAATATTGCCTATACAGAGAAAGAATTGAAAGAATGTGTAAGTTTTAAATAGCATTTGGTAAAATTATTTTGAGAAGCTGTTCATTATTTGAACAGCTTTTTTATTACAATGTTATTATACTGACATGCAGCTAAAAGACGCTATACAATTGTTGCAACCAGCACAACCACAATTAAAGAATAGAAACCGCTGGGCCGACCTCGGTTGTGGAAATGGCTTGTTTACAAAAGCCCTTGCCCAGCTTATTGACCCTGGCAGTATCATCTATTGTGTTGATAACAACCAATCTTCACTCAACGAAATTCCGAAGCAATACAATGAACAGGTAATAGAAAAGGTGCAGGCAGATTTTGTAAAGGATCATTTACCTCTTGAAAATTTGACCGGCATATTGATGGCTAATTCCCTGCATTTTGTAAAAGATAAAACTGTGTTTTTACAAAAGCTAAATAGCTACCTGCTAAAAGAATATTGTTTGATAATTGTGGAATACGATACACATAAAGCCAATAAATGGGTGCCCTATCCCTTGAGTTTTCAGTCACTGCTAAATCTTTTTATGGCCACGGATAAATACAAAGTCACCAAACTGAACGAGCACTCTTCCATCTACAACAATGGAAAAATGTACTCGGCCCTGGTACAAGTAGCAGACAATAAATAAGGCGCAGCAAACCTGAGATCAATCACTGTTTATTCTGCGAATTTTAAGTAAATTGAAATGACAATTTTACCAAAGAAACGAATTGAAAGAAATTAACGATATCATCCGCTCATTTGATGAGGCCCAACACAAAGGCCAGCAAACGGCCCTGGCAACTGTAGTACACGTTGATGGTTCATCTTATCGTCGTCCCGGTGCCAGGATGCTGATCACCGGGGAGGGACAGTTGACTGGCGCTATCAGTGGTGGTTGTTTGGAGGGAGACGCACTGCGAAAGGCTCTGCTAGTAATGTCGCAAAAAAAATCCATGCTCGTTACCTATGATACTATGGATGAAGACGATGCCAAATTGGGAATCGGGCTTGGCTGCAATGGCATTATCCAGGTTTTGATAGAACCGATCGACACCACCGATGCAAACAATCCGATCAATTTTTTAAAAGCGGTGGCCTCGGAGCGACAAAAAGCAGTACTGATAACTTTATTTTCATTGGAAAATAAAAAAGATCCACAACCCGGTACCTGCCTGATGCTGCGGGAAGATGAAGTGAGAGAAGGAAATGTTCCTGCATTGAAAGAGAAATTATTGGCGGATGGTAAACAGGTTCTCACCGGCAACCAATCTATATTCAGGAACTACATTTTTGAAAATAAAAGCCTTGCCGCTTTCATTGAATTAGTAGAGCCGGCTGTTTCGTTGATCGCTATTGGAGCTGGCAATGACGTGGTCCCGTTGGTAGCAATGGCGGAAATCCTGGGATGGGAAACTACGGTCATTGATGGCAGGCCAGCTTATGCCAAAAAAGAAAGATTTGCTACTTCCTGCCAGGTGTTGTTGTCAAAACCAGAAGATGTGGTCGGTAAAATTGCTCTGGATGCCAACACCGTTTTTGTGCTGATGACGCACAATTATAATTATGACATGGCCATGCTGATCGAATTGCTGAAACGGAGTGTCACCTATATTGGAATGTTAGGACCAAAGAAAAAACTGGAGCGGATGCTGGGAGAAATCACAGAACAGGGAATTAATTTGACACAGCAACAACTCAGTTCTATTCACAGCCCGGTTGGTTTGGATATTGGAGCAGAAACATCGGAAGAAATTGCCTTGTCCATTTTATCGGAGATCAAAGCTGTATTAAGCGGTAAGCAGGGGCTGTCACTACATGCCAACACCGGCGCTATCCATTCACGCAATGAACTGGTAATTGAACAGGTAAATGTTTCAGCAAAAAATTAACAGCCATAACAAGCAGCCCCACGATAGTAAACAATTGCGCTATAATCATTCTCGCCGCAGGTTCGTCCACCAGGTTGAGCCGGCCAAAACAATTGCTTCCTTATAACGGAAAAAGTTTGCTGGAAAACACAGTTGATACAGCCAATGAAACGGATGCTAATCCTGTTATTGTAGTTCTTGGCGCCAATGCGGTGCAACTGGAAAAAGAGCTGGATGAAAAAAAAGTGCATATTGTTGAAAACAAAGAATGGAAAGAGGGAATGGCTTCGTCTATCCGTTGCGGGCTGGAGACGCTAAAGCATATAGCTCCTTCTGCCGACGGCGTGATATTAATGGTTTGCGATCAGCCGCATGTCTCTTCTTCTCTGCTCAACGAATTAATCGCCACACAAAAAAAGACTGGGAAACCAGTCATTACGAGTCACTACAACGATGTGGTTGGTCCGCCTGTACTGTTTCACCGGTCTGTTTTCCCTGAACTACTGGAACTAAGCGGTGACGCAGGCGCAAGGAAAATAGTGGAGAAATACAAGGATAACCTCGCAACCGTTTCGTTTGAAAAAGGGAGTGTTGATATCGATACTGAAGATGATTACAAGGCATTAATCAACAACAAGGCGCAATAATCATAGCCACTTACTCAATCGCTGCAGGCTTGCTACATTGTGAACAGGGGCAAACACATCAATAAAAGGCATAGCCGTTTGCATGCCTGTTGTCTCAGGCTTATAATTTGCAAAACCCGCCAGCGGGTTCAACCAGATAATTTTTTTTGACCTGGCTTTAATGAACGCCATGCTTTGACGAAGAATATCCATATTGCCCTGGTCCCACCCATCGCTGACAATAATGACAATCGTTTTGGAGTCAAGCATTTTTTTCCCATAATTTTTTACGAAGAGCTGCAGGCACTCTCCTATCCTGGTTCCTCCCATCCAGTCATTTTCATTTTCCAACATATGCAATGCTGCATGAAATTTCTGTTCCCGCAAAAACGGTGTTATTCGTTTTAACGAGGTTCCAAAAACAAATGTTTCCATCCGGCGATACACCTGTTGAAATGCATACATGAATTGTAATAAAAAAACGGTGTACAATTCCATTGACTTGCTTGTATCGCAAAGCAGCAAAATCTTTGTGCGGGTTTGTTTTGGTTTACGGTAAGCCAGGTCAAGCAGTTCTCCTCCTCTTCTCAGGCTTTTTCGTAGTGTTTGTCTCAGGTCAGGCATATCGGTATTGTGTGAAAATTTATAGCGCCTGCTTGCTTTGGCCGCCAACCGCCTGGCCATTGCCCGGATAATTTGCATTAACTCCTCAACTCCACTTTCCGGTACAGCTGAAAAATCTTTGTGTGATAAATTTTCATGGTGACTATAAGTGGCTGTTTCAACAGTCTCGTCGTTGCGGTTGCCATGTAACCATGTTTTTATTGCTTGCAATGACGCAGGCTGGGCTCCCGGCTTTTTCTTTGGTTCCTGTTTTATTTTTGAGTTAACAGCTTTATCAATTTGTTTCCAGTACTCATTAAATAGCTCGTCAAACTCTTCCAACTGAGTTTTGTTTTTACAAAGCGTGGCTTTCAAAGCCAGGTGAAAAATGGTGGGACTTGAATAGTTTATAAACTGCAATCCCTGCAATACAGTACCCTCTTCTTTTACCCCGGCAGCAAAGCCTTTCTGCCGGAGAAACTGGCAGAACTGAACGATATTCCCGGTCAACGATGTTTTGCGGCTTATCATACTTTGTCCAGCTTAGAAATGACGCCGGTGCGCATCATCAATTCTGCCAGCGATAATTGCACCTCCCTGGTATCCTGCCAGTCTTTCAATATTACGCCCAGTGTCTGCTCAATGATCCTTTTATCAAGATGGTCAATATGAAGTGAGGCTAAGGCTGCGGCCCAGTCCAGTGTTTCGGCAAGGCCGGGCGTTTTTTCCAGTTTTATCTGTCGCAGTTCCTGCATGAAACGGGTTATTTGCTCAGCCAGTTTATTATCAATCCCGGGGACTTTTGACTTTACAATGGCAAGTTCTTTTTCGAACCCGGGATAATCGATATATAAGTACAAACATCTTCGGCGTAGCGCTTCGCTGAGTTCCCTTGTGCGGTTACTCGTTAGTATGACTTGCGGGATATGTGTGGCTTTAATCGTTCCTGTTTCGGGAATAGTGATCTGCCAGTCGCTTAATACTTCCAATAAAAAACTTTCAAACTCTTCATCCGACCGGTCGACCTCATCGATGAGTAAAACAGGTCTTTTATGATGCGTTATGGCCTGCAGTAAAGGCCGCTTCATTAAAAAGCTGTCGCTGAAAATCGTCTTCTCTTTCTCATCTATTGTTTGCGAATTATGCTCGGTCATTTTGATATGCAACAGTTGCCGCTGGTAATTCCATTCGTACAGGGCATGCGTGGCATCCAGTCCTTCATAGCATTGAAGGCGAATAAGATCTGTTTGTAATGCATTGGCCATTACTTTGGCGATCTCTGTTTTCCCTACTCCTGCTGGTCCTTCCACCAGCAGCGGTTTATTGAGCTGGAGCGAAAGAAATACTGACATCGATACTGAATCATCAGTGATGTAGCCATTTGCCCGGAGCATTTGTTTTACATCTTCCAATTGCATCACTATTATTTTTTGTTTGTCTGATACGGCAAAGTTTGCTTTATCTGTTTCACACAACAGATCACCATGGGCAAACGAAAACACAAGGAATACAACGGGTGAGTTTTGGCAGTTGTTGTATCCCTTGTGTTACTTGTGATTTTGTATCCATTCAATACAATCTATTGGGGCCTGGTCATTGGCATATTGCTACTCCACATGTCCCGGTATAATTTCCAGGTTCCGTTCACCGGTTTCCAAACGACGATATACTTTCCACTGTCCACCACCTTGTCCTGGTTGTCCACTATTTCATAGCGGCCTATTTCTGTCAGTTGATCCTGGTTGCCAAGGATCTCATCTGTCATTAGTTTCAGATCTTTAACTCCCATGCGGATAAACGATCCCCAGGCGCCTGTTATTCCCTCACCTTTTATGGGTTCGCTGTTGGGTGGAAGCATCCATCCATCGCTGGTGTAGAAAGAAGCAACAGCTACGGAATCTCCCTTACGAAAGGCCTCGCTGAATTTTGCATTTGTGGCTTCAATGGCTGATTTGGCTGCGCTAAGGTCGAAGCTTGTTTTAATTTTAACTTTTTTCTCCTGGGCCGAAACATCATTGCAAACTGTCATACTTATTAATGTAATGACAACAACCAGTGAGTTTAATTTTTTTCTCATACTAGTAAAGTTTTATAGTGATAGATCAGAATGGACATCAATTAATTTTTCCTGTTCAATCATTTTTTCCAACTGCTTCCAATGCTTTTTTCAAATAAACCTTTGCCAGGTGCCTGCGGTATTCTTCTGACGCATAATGGTCGTTTAAAATAGTTACGTCATTTACAGCCGCATTGACTGCGGCAGCAATGGTGTCATTATTGAGCGGCCTACCGGATACCTCAGCCTCCGCATTGGCATCACGGAACGCATGATCGGCGACACCTGTAAACGCAATATTTATTTTTCCGTCGGGGAGCCGCATCACGGCACAACCAACAATAGCAAACCTCGAAGCTGGCTGTTCAAATTTTTGATAGCTTGTTTTCGTTCCCTCAGCCGGAGCAGGTATGCGTATAGCGGTAATGATCTCATCGGGCTGCAAAGCCGTACCAAATAAACCCTGGAAAAAATCAGTGGCTTTTATTCTTCTCATGCCATTGCTGCCCTGCACTTTAATGACCGCATCGGCAGCCAATACCAAAGCCGGCCAGTCTGCAGCAGGATCGGCATGAGCCAAGCTGCCGCCAATAGTGCCATAGTTGCGAACCTGCAAATCACCGATCATCGACGCAGCAGTGGCAAAAAAAGGAAGTTTGCTTCTGATAAGCTTATCATTGGCAATATCGGCATGAGTGACAGCGGCGCCGATAACGATCTCGCCGTCTTCAGCATTAATGCCTTTGAGTGCTAGCAGACCGGTTATATCAACCAGTTTGGAAGGGCGAATCATGCGCAGCTTCATAGCCGGGATCAGGCTGTGTCCGCCAGCTAATATTTTTTCGTCCCCGGCTGACAAAGCAGCAATCGCCTCATCTATTGTTTTTACTTTTTGATAATCGAATGGAGCTGGTATCATGTCTTATAATTTGAAAACCTGCCAGCCGGCAGGCGGGTTTGAAAATGTCCTAATCCCGAAGTATCGGGACAGGTTGTGAAAATGGGTTAAAGATGAACAGCGAACCGAACCCTGAACGGAGCGTCGCAACGAAGCTCAATCAAGGCTCTGCAGCCGGTTCCAAAAATCATCTACAGATCAAAGAACTTTTCCTTACTCCCCTTTAGGGGCTGGGGTTCAATTCTGCATCGCTCTCCATACTCTTTCCGACGTCAATGGCATACGTATGTCCTTTACTTTATGTCCGCCGCTCCACAATGCATCGATCACAGCATTGACGACAGCAGGCGTTGAACCAATAGCACCGGCTTCTCCTGCACCTTTTACACCTAGTGGATTGTGTGGACAAGGTGTAACCTGGCTTCCCGTTTCAAATAAAGGAAAGTCATCAGCCCGCGGCAAGCAATAGTCCATATATGATGCATTGGTGAGTTGCCCGTTTTCATCATACTCCGCACCTTCAAACAAGGCCTGACCGATGCCTTGCACTACTCCGCCATGGATCTGTCCTTCAACGATCATTGGATTAACAACATTTCCAACATCGTCCACGGCGATAAAACGTTTCAGATCCACCTTACCAGTTTCCTTATCTATTTCCACGACAGCGATGTGGCAGCCGAAAGGATAAGTGAAATTGACGGGATCATAAAAGCTGCTAAAGTCCAGCCCCGGCTCGAGATCCTTAGGATATACATGCGGTACATAAGCTGTTAATGCCACATCACCAAAGGCAACTGATTTGTCGGTACCTTTGACAGTGAACTTACCGGATGAAAATTCTATATCATCTGCATTGGCTTCTAATTTATGTGCAGCAATCTTTTTTCCCTTTTCAATAATTTTTTCAAGGCTCTTTATGATCGCCGTTCCGCCAACGGCCAGACTTCTTGAACCGTATGTGCCCATCCCAAACGCCACGGTTTCGGTATCACCATGATGGATCTCCACATCTTCCATCGCGATACCCAACTTATCTGCTACGATTTGCGCAAAAGTCGTTTCGTGTCCCTGGCCATGTGCATGAGCCCCGGTATATACACTGACCTTGCCGGTTGGTTGTACTCTTACTTGCCCAACCTCAAACAAACCGGCCCTTGCTCCTAGTGAACCGACTACGGCGGAAGGCGCAATACCACAGGCTTCTATGTAGGTAGAAAAACCAACACCAAGCAGTTTTCCGTTATTAGCCGATTCCCTTTGAGCACGGCGAACATCGCTATAGCCCAGCATTTGCAGACCTTTTTCTAACACTCCTTTATAATTGCCGCTATCATATTGCAAGGCGACCTGTGTTTGATAGCCGGGCTGATTAATGCCGTCAAATGGCGGAATAAAATTTTTGAAACGCAACTCTGTGGGATCCATATTCATTTCCAATGCAGCGAGGTCAATCAATCTTTCCAATAAATAAGTGGCTTCCGGTCGTCCCGCGCCGCGATACGCATCAACAGGGGTAGTGTGCGTAAAAACAGCTGTGACATCCACATTGATTTTTGGTGTGGTATAAAGCCCCTGTAATAACGTGCCGTGAAGATAGGTAGGAACACAACTACCAAATGTGGAAAGATAAGCTCCCAGATTCGCAAAAGTTTTTACTCTTAATGCAACAATTTTTCCATCGTTGTCAAAACCCATTTCTGCTTTGGTAATATGATCTCTTCCATGCGCATCCAGTTGAAAAGCTTCAGTTCTTGTAGCGGTCCACTTCACGGGCCTTCCAATTTGTTTGGTGCACCATGTCAACAAGGCTTCTTCTGTATAGTGAAATATTTTGCTGCCAAAACCGCCACCGACATCTGGTCCCACTACTCTCACCTTGTGTTCCGGAATCCCCAATACAAAAGCACACATCAGTAAACGGATCACATGGGGGTTTTGGGTGCTGGTGTACAATGTATATTTATCGCTGATGGAATCATACGAACTATTATAGCACCGCGGCTCTATTGCGTTAGGCACCAATCGTTGATTGATAAATTCAAGTGTGGTAACATGCGCAGCGGAAGACATCGCTTCATTTACTTCTGCAATCGGGTTTCCCAATGCCCAATCATAACAAATATTATTCGGCACATCATCATGCACTAAAGGCGCACCGGCCTGCACAGCTTTAGCGGCATCAATCACACAAGGCAATTCTTCATACTCCACATTCACCGATTCTGCAGCATCTACAGCCAACTCCTGTGTTTCCGCAATGACAATAGCAACCGCGTCGCCTACATGCCTTACTTTATCAGCCACCAGCAGTGCATGCTTGGGCTCCTTCATCGTGTCGCCATTTTTAAAATTTACCTGCCAGCCGCATGGAACGCCATTCACATTCGCTACATCTGCTCCTGTGTAGATAGCAACAACGCCGGGCATTTCTTTGGCCGCAGCTATATCCACACTCAAAATTCTTGCATGCGCATAAGGGCTTCGCACAAACGAAGCATAGGTTTGATGCGGCAATACAATATCATCGGCATATTTTCCATTGCCGGTAGTAAACCTTTTATCTTCAACCCGCTTAACGGATTTACCGATCAGGCCATTGGTTTTGGCCATACCATTTCCGGAACTCATATGGTTGCCTCCTTTTTAGTTTTTTTTCTTGCAGTCATTTTTTCAGCAGCATACTGCACTGATTTTACAATATTTTGATAGCCGGTGCACCGGCAAAAATTTCCTTCCAGCGCCGCACGGACTTCTTCGTCTGTCGGCCTTTTGTTATGCTGTAAAAGATCAGCAGCTGTCATAATCATTCCCGGCGTACAGAAACCGCATTGCAGACCATGACACAGGTTAAAAGCTTCCTGCAGCGGATGCAATTTTCCGTTTGTTGACAAACCTTCGATCGTAGTGATCTTAGCTCTATCTGCCTGCACGGCAAGCAGCGTACAGCTTTTAGTGGCTTTACCATTTACATGAATGGTACAGGAGCCGCAGCTACTCGTATCGCAACCGACATGAGTGCCTGTAAGTCTCAACACATCACGCAGGTAATGAACCAGTAAAAGTCTTGGTTCTACCTTATCAGTATGTTTGACTCCATTGACGGTAACACTGATCTTAATGCTCATATAAATCGGGTTTAATTGTTTGTAAGAATTGTAGCTTGGGTAAGGACGGATGCCCGGAGCTTTCGGGTACAAATAAGAATGATGGGTTGTAGTCTTTGTGGCTGGAATCAATCAGCCACTTGTTCCTTTTCTAATTCCTTTTCAAGATTGGTAAAAAATTGTTTGGATAATGTATTGGCTACGCCGCCAACCAGGCGCTGCCCCATTCCCGCCAACATGCCGGATAATTTTACATCACCATCGAATGTCACTTCTGTTTGATTGTCACTGACAGGTTGTAAGGCGATAATAATAGCCGCACTCGCATTGCCGATCTTGCTTTTCTGCTGAACTTTTAACGTGAAGTTTTTTCCTTCGTTGATATTTTCCATTTGCAGGTCGCCGGTAAATGAGCTATTGACCGGGCCCAGTTTTACTTCGAGGGTAGATTTAAATTGATTATCGCCTGTTCTTTCTAACCGGGAAATACCAGGCACTATCCTGGCAAGAGTGTCGGTGTCCATCAACAATTTCCAGATCCTGGACGGACCAGCGTTGATCACATGTTTGCCCGTGAGTTGCATATGACAAGAGATTGACAGTAATAAACCCGGAGGTTCGTATCACAATCGTTGCAACAATTCCTCTATTAAGTTATGAAAATCTTCTGTCCCAATTTTATTTATTTTATATTGAACTTTCACCAAATATGTCTACGACATACATTCGCATATTATTGTAATTTCGTGAGATGATCGTTGATCGCTACCATCGTGTGCATAACTATCTCCGTATTTCCCTCACGGACAATTGTAACCTGCGCTGTTTTTACTGCATGCCGGAAGAAGATTATGAATTCACTCCCGCTTCGCGGCTGATGCAGTTGCCTGAAATTGAATCCCTGGCTAAAACATTTGTTGACTTGGGCGTGAATAAGATCAGGCTGACGGGCGGAGAACCACTGGTTAGAAAGGACGCCAAAGAAATTATCCTCGCTTTATCAAAATTGCCGGTGAAATTGACACTAACGACGAATGCCACGAGACTTCATGATTTTGTAGATACATTAGAACAGGCTGGTGTAAAATCATTGAACATAAGCCTCGATACACTGCAACCGGAAAGATTTCAGCTTATTACCCGTCGTGATCAGTTTAAACTGGTATATGACAATATTCACTTGTTGATGCAAAAAGGATTTCATGTAAAAGTGAATATGGTAGTGATGAAAGGCTTGAACGAAAACGAATTGCTGGACTTTGTAGAATGGACAAAACACGAACCGGTGCATGTACGTTTTATTGAATTCATGCCCTTTACCGGTAACCGGTGGACAAGTAATAAAGTTTTTTCTTACCACGAAATGCTGGAGCTGATTACTACAAAATATGAAATCATGCGGCTTCATGAAGACATTCATGATACAGCCAAGGCTTACCAGGTTCCCGGGCACCAGGGAACATTTGCCGTGATCAGCACGATGAGTGAACCTTTCTGCAGTGGCTGTAACCGCATGAGGCTTACTGCTGATGGCAAACTAAAGAACTGCTTATTTTCAAAAGGTGAAACGGACCTGCTCACAGCTTTGCGAAAAGGTGAAGATGTGGTTCCCCTGATCCATCAAAGTATTCAGGCAAAAGCCAAAGAATTGGGCGGCCAGTTTAATACTGATTTTGAACATCTGCATGCAGAAGATATCAATAACAGGAGCATGATCACCATAGGTGGGTAAGCGGCCGGCCCCCTCCAAACCTCCCCCTTTAGGGGAGGCTTGCAACTCACAGCCCCCCTTTTCGAAGACTCTGCAAATTAATCGGAGATTTCAAAAATTCCTGGAGTCAAAAATTTTTAAAATAACATAAATAAAATATAGCACTGTTATCTTTAGCTTATTAATATTGCCCGGACTAAGTTCTTAACTAAAATATACAATGGATTTAGAGAATCAAATATGGTCAACATTAGAAGGCAGGTATAAAAATTCCCTATGAATTATCGCAATGATAGTTTATTATTAAAAGCAATTGACCCGCGTAAATATGATAAGTGTAACAGATGCAAAAAAAATGATACTGGACGCTACCAGCGCCTCAACGCCAACATTGTTGCCGTTGCAAAAGGCAGCAGGTTTGGTAACAGCCGAAGATATATTCTCCCCCATCGATATTCCGTCATTCGATCAATCATCCATGGATGGCTATGCGTTTTCATTTGCCGGATGGAAAGCAAAAAAGACACTTCCTGTCAAAGGTGAAATGGCAGCCGGTAGTGACAATGAGTTTGAACTGTCACCTGGTACCGCCGTTCGGATATTTACCGGCGCTGCTGTTCCAAAAGGAGCCGATACGGTGGTGATGCAGGAAAAAACAAAAGTGGAGAATAATCAACTTTCGATCGAAGATGAAAATATCATACAGGGACTGAATGTCCGGCTCAAGGGATCGGAAATAAAAAAAGCTGAACTGGCAATTCCTAAGGATACGGTTCTCTTACCTGCGGCTGTCGGTTTTCTTGCGGGTCTCGGTATTAAGGAAGTAAAAGTTTATGCCTCGCCTGCAGTTGGCATTATCGTAACCGGCAATGAATTGCAAAAACCGGGTCAACCATTACAAGCAGGCCAGATCTATGAATCCAATTCTTACACACTACATGCCGCGTTAAAACAAATGCATATTGACGGGGTAACGATTTATACAGCAGAAGATAGCCTGCAAAAAGTAAAACTGGTATTAGGAGAAGCGTTGCAGAAAAACGACATTGTTTTTTTGACGGGTGGTGTGAGTGTTGGTGATTATGATTTTGTAGTAAAAGCAGCCGAAGAAAATGGTGTTGAAAAAATATTTCATAAAATAAAACAGAAGCCGGGCAAGCCGTTGTTCTTCGGCAAAAAAGAAAACAAACTGGTTTTCGGATTGCCCGGCAATCCCGCTTCCGTGCTCACCTGCTTTTATGAGTATGCAGAGCCTGCGTTAAAAAAAATACGGCAACAAAATACCGGTGTACGGGTTTTGCAGGCATCGCTGGCAACCGAGTTTAAGAAAGCGGCGGGGCTTACTCATTTTTTAAAAGGCTTTTATGATGGCGAAAAAGTCACGCCGTTAACCGCACAGGAGTCCTATCGCCTGAGCTCTTTTGCAAAAGCCAATTGCCTTATAAAAATTGATGAAGAGGTGACTAGTTGCCGGCAGGATGATTTAGTTGAAATACATCTGTTACCCGAATAAAAAATATATGGATAGCAGCCTCTTGTTTTATGTTCTTTTATTTTTTGTTGCTTTTTTGTATGCTTCTGTCGGTCACGGAGGCGCCAGTGGCTACCTGGCGTTGATGGCAATATTTGGCATCGCTCCTGATGTAATGAAACCGACTGCTCTCCTGCTCAACCTCTTTGTATCGCTTACTTCCTTCATCCAATTTTATCGCGGCCAGCATTTCAAATGGAGACTATTCTTGCCCTTTGCTATCGCCTCCATACCCATGGCCTATGTCGGCGGGCTGGTGACGGTCGATGCAGTGATTTACAAGAAAATCCTGGGATTGCTGCTGATCATACCCATCATTCGTTTTTTATTTTTCAGGAATATCACAATCGATGAATTAAAAACTCCGAACATACTACTGTCAGTTTTGATTGGTGCTGCTATCGGTTTTTTATCGGGGCTGATCGGCATCGGCGGTGGCATCATTTTATCGCCGATTTTGCTGTTGCTGAAATGGAGTGATATGAAACAAACGGCTGCGATCAGCGCCTTGTTCATCTTTGTGAACTCAATAGCCGGGCTGGCGGGGCAATTAACGAAGGGTATTCAATTCAGTAGTGACATGTATTGGTACGTCATCATCGCATTCGTCGGTGGTATTTGTGGCGCCTACTTTGGCTCACTAAGGTTCAGACAGGATATTTTAAAGTATATGCTTGCTATTGTATTAATGGTAGCTGCTTATAAATTATTATTTACTACTGCTTAATATGCAACCTGTGACATTTTTAAAAGTTAAAAAAATCGAGGCTACTGGTGTATCTGAAACGGCCTCAGAAAAATGGCGTTAAGAAATTTGTGAGTAATGCGTTAAGCGGCGAAAATGATGATAAGCATCACAATTGTCGATACATACAAATGCCGAGCAGCGATATGCAGACGATAGTAAGCTTTTTCGCCGTAGCATAACGAACAAATTTTAGCCATTTTTCTGAGGCCCTGTCTGCCGACAGGCAGGCTTGACTTTTTTTGTTACTTTTTTGCGTCAAGGCAAAAAAGTAAATAGAGTGTTTGATTAGTAAGAAAACTTCCGATAAAAAAGTAACTACTAATAGATATCTAATCGGCCTCTAAAAAAGTTTGAGGGCATCCTTGTTATTTATTCATCAAAGCTGTCGGCAATCCATCCAGGCTAACCAGGTTTTTCTCCTGCTTATAAGCTTCCAATCCTTCAGCGCCTTTCTTCTCCGCCCATTTGTGCGCATGATCTCTTTCGCCGGTGTATTCATAATAGGGCACACCAAAACCGCAGGACGTATGCACTTTGAAAATATCAGCTACGATGATCTGCCGGGTCGCTGCCAATAAGACAAAATGAGATGACAACACTTTCCACTCTTTATCGGTAGGCAAAACTGTATAGCCCTTTCCATATAAACGTAAAATGTTTGGTGGGCCATCAAATGCACAAAACATAAACGTGATGCGGCCATTTTCAAGAATATGAGCAGAGGTCTCATTACCGCTTCCGACAATGTCCATATACGCCACTTTCGAAGGCGATAAAACCCGGAAACTATCCAGGCCCTTTGGTGAAAGATTGATATGGCCGCCGCCATCCAATGGCGCAGTACTGACAAAAAATAAATGTTGTGCTTCTATAAATTCACGGTGATGATCATTGATAGCTTCGAAAAATTTGCCCATAAAAAAATTATTGAGGGCAAAGATAATTTTAAAACCTATCGGGTGACACTCCCCATTGAGAAGAATTGTTGAAAAGGCTATATAAAACTGATAATTTGTATTGGCGCTATGAACAATATAAGATGCATAATACTATTGACTATGAATATTTAGTATTTTGAGCGAGGATAGCGTATGATACATCAATATACGTGTTGCCTGCAATACTAAAAGACCTTCACTATGGACGGTAACCTTGACAATCTTAAACGACTTATTGAAAGCGTAAAAACAATTAGCTTCTGGGGTAGGCTTTTCGGCTGGAGAAAAATAAGAACACAATTAGTTGACGCTTCTGCTGACCTACAAAAACTCATTTCTAATACCGACAACTTAGAGGCAGATATTTATAAGCTTGAATCAACCGTCAATGGGCTTTCAAAAGATTTGCAACTAAAAAGCGATGCAGTTATAAAAAAGGAGGCAGAAATTGAAAAATTAAATGAGAAAAACACTCAACTACACTCTGAGAATAAAAGATTGACTGAAACATCAGGAACCAACTCACAAACTATTTCTGACTTAACTAAACGTAAAAGCGAACTCGACATAGAATTAGCAGAAATAAAAAGAGATTTGCAAAATATTCAAACTGAATCAGGTGAGGTAAAAAAACAAAACACCCAGTTACTTAAAGACGACGAATTCAGAAAGCAGGAACATTCAAATTCCCTGGCATCATTGGAAAGAATTCAAAACCAAATACAAGCCGAACGAAACAAAGAAGTAGAGGAAAGAAATGCTAAAGAACTTGAACGCATTAAGAAGCTTAAAGAGACTTGGGCTAAACATCAGGAAAACGCAAAAAGCATCATTAAATCCATTTGCCAAAAACATACTATCCAATACATAGACAAAGTTTCTTTTAAGGGAGATCCAGACAATACTTTATTGATTTGTAATGAATATATCGTTTTCGACGCCAAGAGTCCTGGTAGCGATGATTTGACCAATTTTCCAAACTATTTGAAAGACCAGGCGGAAAAAGCTAAAAAGTATGCAAAACAAGAATCAGTAAAATCAGATATCTTCTTTGTTGTTCCATCAAACACTCTTGACTTTTTAACAACATTCGTTTACCGGCATGGCGACCACAATGTTTACATTATTTCTGTGGATGCATTAGAGCCAATAATTTTAGGATTAAAGAAAATTGAGGAATACGAGTTTGCAGAACAGCTAAGTCCCGAAGACCGGGAAAATATCTGTAGAGTATTGGGACGGTTTGCTCACCTTTCGAAAAGAAGAATTCAAGTTGATAGTTTCTTCGCTAAACAATTTATAGAGCTTGCTTACAAGTGTGAAACAGATTTACCTAAAGACATATTGGACAGTGTTATTGAATTCGAGAAAGCAGAAAAGCTTAACCCGCCACAAGAAAAAAGAGTAAAAACAATACCAATTGGAGATCTAGATAAGGAAAGCAAAAAAATCAAGCAAGAGGCAGAAAGCAGAGGGATATTAATTGAAGATGAAAACATTTCCAATAGCCTGAATGAGCTACCTCTGTATAAAAAATAGCCTATACTACATTAATGTACGTGTTGCATGCAAACCTTAAAAAAGCAAACTCACTTGAAATCTGTCAGACTTGTAAATTCAAAAACCGTATTTATTTCGACATTAATAATAATCCCTACCCTGATCCTTATAGTTTATGTGACAGGAATAAAGGAACATCGGTCGTTATACCTGAATTCACTAATTTCCACCACCGTACTTTCTATCGTATTAATTTCCTTTTTGACAACGGGTCTTTATAATGGATGGAAACTTAAGGACACTCTTGGAAAATTCAATCTCAAATACCGGCCACCAGGGCAAGCTGATCTTCCGGACCTGGGAGGAGTTGATTTGGCTGATGTCGGAGATGATGGTATAGCAGGGATTTTGGCAGCTATCCTACTATGGATTGTAATTGCCCTATTTGGTTCGTTATACTTTTTTATGTTGGAGGAATTCTCTGGCTTACTCTATTAACAGTTACAGGTATTTTATATTGGATAATTTTCAGGGCATTTCGACTCATCTTTAAGAATTCAGCAAGATGCCGGGGTAAATTAGGTAGTAGCTTCCTCATGGCGGTTGGCTACACTTTGGTTTATAATTTTTGGATATACGGAATCATCGTTTCAGTTCACTTTTTAGATAGACTTTAGACCCATTTATATATGCAGAAGCTCTTATTTCTTAGTTTACTATTACCACTTTTTACTCTTGCCCAAACATCAAAAACACTTAAAAGCCCTGTTGAAGTATATCCAGACAGCGTTTGGGAGAAAATAACAAGTCCAACTGAATATGGTTGGGACGCAGATAAGCTAAAGCAACTACGAGGCTTTATAGTAGATAGTGCTCACACAACAGGAATGCTGGTAGTTCAAAAAGGTAAAGTCCTTTTTGAATTTGGAGACATCCAGGAACTAAGCTACCTGGCATCTTGTAGAAAAAGTGTCCTTTCTATGCTTTACGGCCCCTTTGTGGAAAATGGAACAATTAAGCTTGGCAGGACAATAAACCAATTGGGACTTGATGATATTGGAGGTTTGTTGCCTGTTGAAAAGAGAGCAACGATAAGAGATTTACTTACTGCCCGTTCAGGAGTATATCACCCTGCAAGCAATGAGGGGGATGCCTCCTCTATGGCGCCTGAAAGAGGTAGCGTTCAACCAGGTAGCTTTTGGCTGTATAATAACTGGGACTTTAATATAGCAGGTTATATTCTTGAGCAGCAAACAGGAAAAAATATTTATGATCTTGCGGATTCTATTTTGGCAAGGCCCCTGCAAATGCAGGATTGGAAAAAAGAAGCACAACGGAAAACTGGTGATACGACAAGGTCAAAGTACCTTGCCTATCACATGTGGTTTTCCACCCGTGATATGGCCAGACTTGGTTACCTGATGCTTAGAAAAGGAAAATGGAAGACTCAACAAGTCTTGCCTGAAAGCTGGGTAACAACAACTACTTTGCCGGTTACTACCTATAGAGAGTCGGAGCAGAACAAGACTGCTTATTTTCACTTTGGCTATGGCTTTTTATGGTGGGTTTGGGACACGCCCTATAGCAAGGGCATATATGAGGGAGCATATACGGCAAGCGGCGCTTTTGGACAGTTTATTACAATCATTCCTAAGCTTGACATGGTAGTTGCTCATAAAACCAAGTATGATTATGAACGCCAGGTACCAACAGATATTTATTTGAGAATCCTCGATAAACTGGTAAGTGCTCAAGGGCAATAAAAATACAGTACCGCTAACATTGTTGTGGTGGCCTGTTCACCGGGATTAGCTTGGCCAAAGGGTGAGACCGTCTCTGATTGTTGAAGATGTAAGACCCTGAATGAACGTAAAACACAAGACGTTCCTGCAGTTTTTGTATTTTTAGTATATAAACAAACCTGATGGGCCTCTCCATTCACTATTCTGGTACAATCCAAAACACTGATCGTATAGATGAACTGATAACAGAAGTAACCGACATCTGCCAAAGCCTCAACTGGACTTATCAAATTATTAAAGAATCCAATGCCGATCAACTGAATGGCATTTGTTTTTCTCCCGAAGAATGCGAACCAATCTTTCTTACTTTTTTACCCGGCGGAAAAATGTGCTCACCTGTTAATTTGATGAACAGGGATATTTATGAGGAAAATGGATTAGATGCAGAATCGATCTATACTACCAGCACCAAAACCCAGTTCGCAGGGGCTGATGCACACGTAGCCGTTATCAAGCTATTGCATTATCTGAAAGAAAAATATTTTGCAGTCTTTGAATTAAATGACGAAGGCATGTATTGGGAAACAATGGATGAAAAAGTGTTGTTGTCACAATTTGCCAGATACGAATTTTTATTGAAGGCTGTGGGTGATGCACTAAGTGAAATGGCAACGATACCAGGCGAAATTCCTTTATCGCTGGCCGATAGAATTGAAAAGATGCTGAAAGGTAAATTCGGTGAAAATAAATAGATTTTGTATAAAAAATGGCTGCCAGTTTATGATAACCGCTCATTTGCTTAGCGATATTTTTTCAGTTTTTCCGGGACCTACCTCACCCGTCAATAAGTAATCGGTCCCGAAGGGATTTGCCGCGAATGGATTGGTGCTTAGCAGCAACCCCGGCGTATAAGAAGTCCGCTGGATGATTTACTATTAAAGTGAGTTGTATTTGCGCTACACTTATGAATAGCGTTTTTTTTGCTAAGTAGCTTGAAAAGAAGCATTAAAAAAATTGTGTATCAATATGAGTAGCGTATTTTAGCAGAAATACACACGTTCGACCGCAACACCTTGAACATTCGTTTTTGAAGATGCGAAATTATTTTATCCTGAAAAACGATAATGAGCCCGCAACTACGGGACACGTATACCCTCAAATAGAGAGACACGAAGGTTGGTGTTACGACAATTGGCAACTCTTGTCCAGTCTAAAAATTGATGCATTACCGGAAGAGAATTTTACATTAGATCGTCTAGTCCTACATAAAAAGGCAAAGCTCACAGATTTTCTGACTGACGGGGTCTTATCTTGGGGGTTCATTATTAGCAAGAAAGTCAAAGACATATTATGTTCATGCGCATTACCTGCTCACAGGTTTTTCGATGCGAATATTGAAGTCGACGGTAAAACGCAGGGTAATTACTTCTGGTTCTTTCCAGTTATAAATTTGTCGTCCTTGATAATGTTTGCTACATCAAGATTTCTTGTCAGCAAAAGATTTCTCCCAAAGGAAATCATTACCAGCGACGCAGTCTTCAAAAGTATTTCAGACATTAAAAAATTCGAGAGTAGCAACAGCGCTTTCAGAGTACATGGGCAATCGATCAGTTTTACTGAGCAAATTCCCTACGATATTTTTATGATTGGTGGGTTCTCATTTGATTGGATCATTACAGACAGGCTAAAGAGGATTTTAGAAGAACAGCTTGTAACGGGATTTGTGACGAAGAAAATTGACTGGATAAAAATCGACAACAAAAGCAAATGCGGCTAACACTGTATTTGTAAAATGGCTGCAACAGAGCTATCTTTCATCTATAAAACTTTGTTCAGCGACAGCAAGGTAAATGAAGCGGAGGTAACACAGAATACAGCCACTTCACAAATACCTTCTGTTATGTGCAACCAAGCAACCTACAGATGTAATTTTCACTGACAAGTTACTATATGAGAAGTCTTCTGCTAATAGCACTGTTTGCTATTCTCAGTTCCTGCAACGGGCAGACCAACCATCGTAGACAGACAGCATTTAAAAGCGATAGCATTACCTCCACAAGGCTTACTAATTCGATTAAAACAACTGACGGTATTGTTTACTTTTCAACTGATAATGGCTTGACCTGGGAAAGTAAAAGTGAAGGACTACCTGGGACGGTCAGCTTACAATTGGGTGCAATTGCGGTTTCGGACAACTCCCTTGGACTTTCTACAAAAGAAAACGGAGTTTATCTTTTTGATTTTCAGAAAAACAGTTGGGTTTAGCATTCCTACTGACCAACAAATCATTTTCTTCTTTGTTGGTGTTCCAAAAAAGCAACACGCCGTCGTTGTGTGTTGTGAGTTGGCAGAGCGGCATGGCAAGGCACCAACGACAAGAACTATAGGAAAATCCTAACTTAGTTCTTTTATTATGGCGCAGATAATAACAGAATATCCTCGGTTCTTTCCAGTCCTCCCTGCCCTGAGTCGTGAAAAAGAAAGCCCCGATGCGTGCCTCCACGCTCGGAATTCTCGAACTAAAGTAAGGTTGATTATACAAGTTCACTCCGGTTATAGCACATTGGGAAACTTAGAAACATTTTTATAAAATATGTTTACAAACTACTTCAAAACAGCATTTAGAAATCTTGCACGCAACAAGATCTATTCGTTCATCAATATCGCAGGTTTAAGTTTGGGTTTGGCTTGTGCCATGCTTATTATGTTGTATGTAAAAGATGAAGTGAGCTTTGACCGGTTTCATAAAAATGCAACCCACATTTACCGTATCGTATCGCAACGAAAAGAAAATAAAATTTCTGCCACAGGTCTTTTACAGGGACCAAGGTTTACGCAAAATGTTCCCGGCATAAAATCTTTTGTCCGTGTAGATAACCGATATAAAGACATAAAAACAGGAACAGATGTTCAATCGCAAAATTTGTTGCATGTTGATTCAAATTTCTTTTCTGTATTTACATTTCCGTTATTATCAGGCGATGCTAAAACCTGTTTAACAGAGCCTCATTCAATTGTGCTGAGTGAAAATGCAGCGAAGAAACAATTCGGCACAACCGATGCTGTCGGCAAAATAATGATGATAAAAGAAGACAGCACATTTGTTCCTTATAAAATAACGGCTGTTGCAAAACGTTGTCCTCAAAATTCTTCCATTCAGTTTGATGTACTTCTGCCTTTTACAGAATCTGATGCAGATGCAAAAGACACTCATAACTGGTTTAATAATTATCTGAACACTTTTGTTGTGCTGGATGAAAAAGCAAACCGGCAAACAGTGGAAAAACAAATGCAAACTTTTTACCTCGCAGATGCTACGCAAACTTTTCATGAAATGTTGAAAAATGATGGTGGAGACCCTAATGTTATTTCTATGGGTACCTATTTTTTGCAACCATATCTCGATATGCATTTAAGCCCTGACTTGCCGGCACGAAACGGTTTGAGCAATTCAGGCAACCCCATGTATTCATATATTCTTTCTGGCATCGCATTGTTTGTGTTATTGATTGCCTGTATCAATTTTGTAAATCTTACTATTGCACGTTCTGTTAGAAGAGCCAAAGAAGTTGGCATTCGCAAAGTAGTTGGTGGCGAGAGAAAACAACTCATCATGCAGTTTATCGGCGAATCATTTTTCTTATGCACTATTGCTTTTGTATTGGCAATTGTATTAGCTCAGTTGTTGTTGCCTTTGTTTAATGATCTTGCCAATAAAGCTTTATCGCTTTCTTATTTGCTGGATGCAAAATTGATGGTCGGTTATATTGCTTTGCATATTATTACGGCATTGCTTGCAGGCTTTTATCCTGCACTGGTTTTATCAGGATTTAATCCTGTGCGAACTTTATACGGTCGTTTTCAGATAACCGGAAAAAATTACCTGCAAAAATCGTTGGTGGTATTGCAATTTACGCTGGCATCGTTTTTAATTATTGCCACATTCATTATTTACTCCCAGTTTAATTTTTTAACCAACACAGATTTGGGATATGATGACAATAATCTTGTTATCGTAAATAAAGAAAACGGACTAACGCATGCCGATGCTGCTGTTTTTAAAAATGAATTGCTCAAGAACCCAAACATTGTTGGCGTTAGTGTAAAGAATGCCCGCGAATGGGGCACCGGTACAAAAAATGCGGCTGGTTCTACCGTATACTTTACTAATGAAACTGTCGATGAGAATTATTTGACTTTATTAAAGATTCCATTAATAGCAGGGAGAAATTTTTCCACGGCATTTCCCGCTGATTTTACACAATCTGTTATCGTGAATGAAAGTTTTGTAAAAGCGGCAAATTGGAAAAACCCGGTTGGTGAAACCATAAACATTCTGGGAAGCAGTAATGAAACGTATCATGTAATCGGCGTGGTGAAAGATTATCACTTTGCATCATTAACCAAAAAAATAACGCCTCAGCTATTCAACATGAAAGGTTCATATGGAACTTATTATATCAAAATAAAACCAAATACAGCAACCGCAAGTTTACCATGGATACAAAAAACATATCAGCGGTTTTATCCAATGAGTTCTTATTCTTATGTATTTAAAAATGATGAAAACAGGAAACAATATGCTGATGTTGAAAAATGGAAACAGATCATTTTATTCGGCGCTATATTAACAATCTTCATTTCCTGCATTGGCTTGTTTGGGTTATCAGTTTTATCGGCAGAAAAAAGAACAAAAGAAATTGGCATACGCAAAGTACTCGGGGCATCGGTGCAACAAATCGTTACAACACTTTCAACCGATTTTATTAAGCTGATTATATTAGCATTAATAATTGCGTCACCATTAATTTATATCGCAGCTAACAAATGGTTGCAAAATTTCCCTTATCGGATTCAGATACGCTGGTGGCTGTTTGCTTTTGCAGGAGTATTAGTAATGTTGATTGCCTTGTTTACCATCAGCTTTCAATCCATCAGAGCAGCCATAGCAAATCCTGTGAAGAGTTTGAGAACAGAATAATTAAGAAAAACTGCCACCAACATGGGGTCCTGACCGTTAGCGGTCATTGTAACGGATGACCCGAGAAAAACGGAAAGACGACTAAAAATTAGAATATGAGAAAAGTCATAGCAGCATTGCTGGCTTCAGAATATATCCTGATCGAAATAACGCTATTCAGCTGCAGTCCCAACTTCACGAACATAACCAAGCTTTGGAATATACCATCAGCTTTCTATCTTTGATCAGCGACAGTACCGGGCAGTAGGGACACGGAATATCAGCACAGCAGAAAGCCCTGAACGTTAGGCGCAGGCATAATCAGCCAAACATTTACTCTATGATTTATCAATACATAGTACCGAGCCCAATCTTGCAGGAGTTTGTAAGGGACTATTTGATTGCTCATTTTATATTCGATAAAGATGAGGACATTCCCTTCAAACCGTACTCTCCCAAGCCTGAACAAACAATCACGTTTCTTCCAAAAGGAAAATTGTCAATAAGCAATCCACTAACCGGAGAAATGCATGTAGCACCGGATATCTCTATTGGCGGACAACAGATATCCAGATTTAATTTTTTTCTGACTTCCGAATACATGATGCTGAGAGTGCACTTTCATCCTGGTGCTCTTTACCGTTTGCTTCACATTCCACTTACCGAATTCACCGATTGCTGGTTTGATGCGGATTCCGTAATCAACACAGAAATAAAAGAGGTGAATGAACGCCTAACTAATTGCGTAGATTATTCTCGAATGATCGATGTTGTGGAAGAATATCTGATAAAAAAAATTAAAAAGATAAAAGCAGAGGCGCATCCCCTTGATAATGTAGCCTCCTGTATCTTGACAGATCCTTCTCGTTTTGGATTAGACTGGTTGGCTAAGCAGTCCTGTTTATCTCCGAGGCAATTTAATCGAAAGTTCACCGAAAGAATGGGTGTTGGACCAAAACTATACAGCCGCTTAGTGCGTTTTTACAAAGCTTACCAATACAAAGAAGCAAATCCAAAGGAAGATTGGCTGACCATTGCACTGTTTTTTGGCTATACCGATTATCAGCATATGGTGAAAGACTTTAGACAGTTCGCACAGGTTACACCCAACTTATGGATCACACAGGATAACCAATCACCGGAAAGAATTCTACATCTCGAATAAAAATGCAACTAATAAAAACGGCGGAAGCAATAGTTGGATAAACCACAACATACATCCGGCTTGCAGATGAAGCTCAGCTAACTGCAAGTGGGGGCCCAACCACTTTCATGCCGTGAGCAGCAAATTGTTTTTCGGCTTCTTCGGGAGTTGGCGGCTTTGTCATCTCACAACTTTTCATAAAGAATTCTTCAAGCGAACCTGCAGGCTGAACAGCAAGAAGTAAAGTTCCGGGTTTGTCTCCAACATAAGCCCAAACATGTGGAACCATGCGGGGAGCAAAGAGAGAATCGCCAGGATGTAGCACGTATTTTTCATCGCCAACCTCAAAGGCGAATTCACCTTCCATTGCATAAAACCATTCATCTTGTTCATAGTGGAAATGTCGTGGGGGTCCACCCTTCCCCATCCCGGCATGTTCAAAAACAAACAGAGACCCATCGTTATCCTTTCCCGATACTTTTATCTGAAGCGGAATAGCACCCCAGATTAGCAGCTCTTGTTGAAAACGATTTTTACCGTTGGGAACATACACTGCTTTTTCCGCCATTACGCCTTTCACTTTCTTTGGCTCAGGCTTCGCTGAATTGGTGTTATTTTTACTGGCGCATCCCGTTAATCCAACAACTGAAGCTGCTGCACCAATACCGGCAAGCTGCAAAAAATTTTTCCTCTTCATAACGTTTGATTTTCGTTTGATGCAGCCGTTATGGCTGCTTAAACAAACTTACTCAATGGGCGTATTGGGGTAGTGGTATAAAAAAGACATTTTACGGGAGTTTGTTAAACTGCATTATGTTTTCAGGATAGAACAAAATATGACATCAAGTGGAATGTGCGCCTAACATTGCTTCCTATGTATATAGGGCTTAGAGGAGGAGTCGTATCGTTTAATCTTATTTCTTTTGAAAGCAAGAGATAAATGAAGGGTTATTTTCAATTATCTCCTGCCTTCGCCAGATTTGTTTTTTGTCCATAGCGAAGTTAAGTTTTTTCATTCATCATCCATTACCAGCATCCTATAAGTAGACACCCAATATAATCGGATACTACATTCTCTTGTGTTTAAATGTTTATGATGTTTTTCTGTTTGCATCATCTGCAAAAAGAAAAAACAACCGGCTACAGCCTTGGCAGAGTCAATGCTTCGCTATTTGATTATTTCACGATGACATGCAATGTTTAGTAGTCCGGCTTCTTTTATTTGTTTGTAATGAACGATATTATTCTATTGAATTAATCAGTTTTATTTTACTACTGCTGTCTGATATGGTTTTTCGGATAGCCACACATATCTTATCCGGCTCAATAGTTTCCTGGCAATCTTTACAATGATCAATTTTGGTTCTTTTCCTTTTTTTAATTGCTCATGATAGTAAAGGGATAATGCTGGGTCGGTTCGTTTGGCTGCCCAGGCGCATTCAATTAAATCGCAGCGAAGCTGGCGATGTTTGCGAATGGTCAATCTTCCTTTTAGTTCTTTGTCACCGCTGCTGTGTTCCATAGGCATCAGACCAATAAAGCTATTTAACTCATAAAAGGAAGAAAACCGTTTCATGTCCCAGATTTCGGTAAGAAGGGCTGCGGTTAAAGGACCAATGCCGCTGACGGTTCTTAACAGGTAATATTTGTTTTTGTAAAAAGCGCTACGCATCAGCCGGCGAATATCATTGCTAATGCTAAGCAATTCCTTGCGCAATAGTTCCATTTCCCTGATCATATAGTTTAGTGTGCTGCGAAAACCAGTTTGCTCAAAAGGCAGTTCATTAAGCCATTGAATAAAATTGCAGCTCCAGTTGGAATTATTAAATTTTGCGGGCAATTGTACTCCGGCATAATCTAAAAAGTTTTTGATGCGGTTTTTGCAACGTACCAGGTCACACCATATTTTCTTTCGCTGTCTTACAAGGCTGCGATCGGCCTCCTGTTGTACAGAGGGAATGTAAATGCTTTTGAGCAATCCGCTTTGCAGGGCTTTGGCAATGCCGCGGGCATCACGAGGATCGGTTTTTTGAAGATCATCTTTCTGTGCTGATGGTATATCGGCTGGGTTGACAACGATGCACTCAATGTTTTTTTGAATTAACTGACGCTGGATCCAGTAACCAAACTTTCCGCTTTCGTAAGCACATACATACCGTGCGTCAGGATAATGATTATGCAGGTAAGTGTGCAATGCTTGCGGCGAAGGTGGTTGATGAATATTGCGTAGATACTGATCATTTAGAAACAATGCCGCATTCCAGCTGCGTTTGTGTACATCCAAACCTACATAGATGGTTTGATCTGCAAAGTTTGATTTAACTTTAAACATGGCGTTTAGATTTTAGGATGAACAATTTTTGTTTTTGTAGCCAATTACAAAGTTGGACTACTTCCTGCTCTAAACGCCTTTCTATATAGCATAAGGGCTTAGCAATATGGCGGGGCAACAAATGTATTCCCAACTTTTTTGTTCGCTAATCTGCTTTGGTTTCGGCAGACGAATAACGCCGGGCAACAGAATAAACAATGAGCTTTTGTAACTTTAACCAGCATCGGCACCGGGCAGACGGAACAAGGAATACCGCCACATCGCCAATGCTTTAACGTTATGTGCAATCAAGCAACCTACAGATGTAATTTTCACTGAAAAGTTACTATATGAGAAGTCTTCTGCTAATAGCACTGTTTGCTGTTCTCAGTTCCTGCAACGGGCAGATCAACCATCGTAGACAGACAGCATTTAAAAGCGATAGTATTACCTCCACAAGGCTTACTAATTCGATTAAAACAACTGACGGTATTGTTTACTTTTCAACTGATAATGGCTTGACCTGGGAAAGTAAAAGTGAAGGACTACCTGGGACGGTCAGCTTACAATTGGGTGCAATTGCGGTTTCGGACAACTCCCTTGGACTTTCTACAAAAGAAAACGGAGTTTATCTTTTTGATTTTCAGAAAAACAGTTGGGTTAGCATTCCCACTGACAAACAAATCATTGAAAACAATCCCGGTGCTTTGGTCTTTTATAAAGACCACATCTACGTAGGAACACAGTTTGGCGGCGTTTTTTTCTCAGCTGACAAAGGGAATAGCTGGACAAAACTAAATTCAGGACTTAGCAATTTAACCATCCGCAAACTTGCCCAAATTGACAATAAAGTATACGCAGGAACTGATGCAGGGTTTTACTCCTACAATGAGTTACAGCATACCTGGGAGCTGGAATACGGAAACCCGACACTTCAAGTAAATGGAATAACGGAGTTAGACGGCAGTATTTATATTGGCACCAATCAAGGGGCGTTTACCACTTCAAAATATTGGAAGAACTGGAAACAAATCTTTACGAACCGTTCCTTACACAACATTAGCTCAGACGATAAAACAATTTATGCAATGGTGTATAATGAATTGTTTGCTTCCCTTGACAAGGGAGCGAGTTGGCAAAGCCTTCAAAAGGGTTTACCTGCTCAGCTTTATACGTTTAACGTCGTGAAAAACGGCGATTTCATTTTTGCCGGACAATGGGATGGCATTTACAGAAAAGAGAAGACAAATGAAGCTTGGCAATTGTACAGCAATGGACTGCCAGACAAATTGGCTATCACAAACATGATAGTATACAAGGGAATGATTATTATAAGCGGCAATGAACGAAAACTAAAGAAAGGGATGACGACTGGTAAATAGGCTGCACATAACAGGAGGCCCTATGTATAGGCCTTCAGAGAAGGATCATATCGTCAACACTTATTTCTTTTGAAAGCAATCCCGAATGCTTTCGGG